>CAWHCK010000013.1:0-221316 GCA_963827585.1 uncultured Alphaproteobacteria bacterium | reverse complement strand
TTGGGCGCGGCGGGTCATGGTCGCTCCCACGAGATCCGATCGATCGTCGTCGGCCCGGTGTGGCTGCGATCCCAGACGAACCAGGCGAACGCCATCCCGCTGTTGGCTTTGCGGCCCTCCCAGCCGGCGCGGTGCATCATCGGGAGCCGCAGGCGGAAGACGTGGATTCGCGCGAGCCCGCGGCCTTCGAGAATCGGGGTGCGGCGCTCGCTCTCCATGAAGGCGAGCCGCGGCACGTGATCACCAGCGGGGAGGGCTCAAGCGCGTGCGCGACGAATCCGCGACCAACTTGAACGGCGGTTCGTGACGATGCCTTCGCAGCCTCCGGCGCCTTGCGCTCCACAGGAAGTCGCGGCGGTAGAAGTGCGTGGGGTCGCCGTAGTCCACGAGGTCGCTGCCGATCACCTCGTGTCCGGCGGCGCGCAGCACGTTCACGATGTTCCGGGGCCGCAGCAGGCTCCCACAGCCGATGCGGCAGCCGCTCGACCCGCAGCAGCGCTTCGACCGCGACGGCCGGGGTTTCGTACAGGTCGTCCTTGCGCTCGGTCAGCGCGTGCCGCTGTACGAGCACCGCGCGCGCAGGGGCATCGTGCCGCTTCGGGGCGGCTGGTTGCGCCGCGGGGGATGCGAGGCTATTGTGGCCGGCAGACTTGCTTGGTTCTAAACATGCCTGCCGACTCCCGCCGTCGCCAGCGGCGGAGTTCGCGTTTGTGGGGAGCACCGGCTCACGCCCGTTCCCGCGACTTCTGCCAACGCGCGTTATTGGCGACGAAGTGACGCCAACGCGACGCTCGGGCTAATCTGGAGGATCTTCGGGCCTTTGCCGGCCTTGAGCAGTCGGCGGCCAGTGTCCCACGAAAACCCGTTGACCTCGCACCATTGGCGAAGGGTCATCACGCGCTGATCGTCCAGCGCGCGCTCGCGGTCACTTCGAGCAGGTGTTGTTCTGTTTCGCGTGAACGTCATGCTAGCGAACCTCCCTGTCGGGGCTCGCCGGTACAGTAAGTAAAATAGCCAACGATACCCAGGAACTTCCTGGTGGATCGACGGGCTCCGCGCTGGAATTGTTGCCGCTACCCGCTTATCCCGCCCTGGCTAAGGCCGGCAGCGTGCGCTTGCTAATAAAATTCAGACCCGGATAGCACGAAACTCAAACACCGCACAAGAGGGGCGGAGCTTTTCTCGCCTAGACGGAACGGCCAACAATTTTTCTTCGCCGCCCTCGACCATCGCGCGCACATGGTCGGCCCACAACACCAGCGCCGCGCGCACCTCGCGCTCATAGGAACTGCGGTTGTAGATACCGGCGACGCCGCCCTTGTGCCCCGAACGTGGTTCAACACCGCCTCGATGATGTGCGGCTGCACGCCGAGGTCGGCCATCCGCGTCGCAACGGTCCTGCGCAGATCATGCAGTGTCCAGTCGGTCACCTGGCCGCCGACGCGCGAGTCCAGCTTTCGCCTTGGCTCCTTCCCACTCGTGAAGCCGCGGGCAGACGCGCGCCGAACAACTGATCGCGCCCGCCATGCGGGGCACCGTCGCGATGATGTCGAGCGCCGATCTGCGGCAGCGGCAACAGTGTGGCTCGGCGGTTCTTGGCCCCGGCTGCCGGGATTGTTCAGGTCCCCGTTCCACTTGATCTCGGACCAGCACATGCCGCCGACCTCGGAGCGGCGCGCGCCGGTGAGGATCAGAAGCTTGACCACCCTGCCGAGATCGTCGTCACCGCAGGCGCGCCAGATCGAGGCCAGCTCGGCAATCGGACAGCACGCGCGAGCGGGGTATGGCATCTTGCGGCTTGAGCGTTCCGACAACCGGATTTGTCTCGGCAAGGCCGTGGCCGAGCGCCCAAGCGTACAGCGCGGACAGAGTAGCACGCGCGCGCCCGGCGGTGATGCTGCCATTCTCCGCGACGATCTTGGTGAGACGGAAGGCGACATCCCGGCGGGTGATCTGATCGACCGGCTGGCCGTGCAGCGGCTTGAAATGCGGGCCGGTGAGGTAGCGCACCAGCTCGCGATAGGTATTGCGGCGCACGATCGCCTGCTTGGCCTCGCGATAGTCGGCGACCACCGCCGCCAAAGTATGCCCGTCCTGTTGCCTGCGCGCCGCCTTCTCGGCCTGCGGGTCATGACCGACCTCGACCTTGGCCAAAATTTTGCGCGCGGCTTTGCGCGCTTCGTCGGGCGACAACTTCTCGACCGCGCCGATCTTCATCCGGCGGGTGCGGCCGTGGGCGCGGTACTGCGCGACCCAGGTCTTGCGCGGCCGGTCGCCGCTCCCCCGCAGCCGCAGACCGAACCCGGGCAAGTCATCATCCCATTCGATGTGATCGGTCTTGCCGGCCGGCCGGCGGATGCCGCCGATCGTCTTGGCGGTGAGCTTCATGCTGGGTCCCTGGTTGGGAAGCGCGGGGGAAGCAGCACACGCTTCCCAGTGCCTCCCTTGTGCTTCCATCAGACAGCTAAAATGTCAACGAAAACCCGAGGGAAACAAGCCCTGCGACGCTTCCCGCCCCGTTGGTGCCCCTCTCCCCGTGAAGACCTTTCTCACGTATAGCTCGATTCCCGCCGATCAGCGCGCCGGCATCGGATCGCCACGGGGGAGATACAAGGGCTGGCTCGGCTCGCTCGAGCCGCAGGCGGAGGACGCCGGCTACCTGACGGCACGCGCGCTGATCGAACGCGGAAAAAGAGAAAGAGCATTCGGGCCCGACGGCAAGCTTCACATGCTCGCGATCGCCGGGGATCGCTCGACCCCCTCGTCGATCAAACGAAATCAGGGCATGCGCCGTGCGGTCGCGGAAGATCCGAGGGTTGCCCTCGAGCAGGAGGTTTACGCGGCTTGGACACGCGAGAAAGCCGCCGAGCAGGCCGATTGGCTCTACCAGCGCTATCCGGACGCCAAACTGGTGTGGGCGGGCAACGATCTGATGGCGTTCGGCGCCATGACGGCTTGGGAAAAGCGCGCCGGCAAGCCCGGCGTGGACGCGTGGTTCAGCGGCATCAATACCTCGACCGAGGCGCTCGAAGCGGTCAAATCGGGGCGGCTGACCGCGCTCGCCGGCGGCCACTTCATCACGGGCGCGTGGGCGCTCGTGATGATCTACGACTACCATCACGGCCGCGATTTCGCCGATGAAGGGCTCGAGCTCCAACGGCCGATGTTTGCGGAGTTCACCCCGCAACTCGCGGACCGCTACATCGAGCAATTCAGCGGCGGCTTCGACGCCGTCGACTTCACTCGCTACAGCAAGGTGAAAAATCCGCGGCTCAGGCGCTACAACTTCGGCTTCGCGCAACTGCTGGAGCCACAGAATTGAACGCCGGCACGCCAATCCCGGCACGTCGTCCCGCGGCGAGCGATTGCCGCCACGCCTAATTGTTACTCTCGGCTATTGCGTGCATTCCAAACCCTGCGCCGGGCAATCCGTCGTAACCGCGGGACGCCTGCGCACAACAATTTTGCCCTATCCTCGCGGCGCCGACGCGGAGCTTCTCGCGCTCGATACCCAAGCGCCACACGGACAAAGGATCATGCCCATGGCCGACCGCCCGCCTCGCCCAACGATCTCGCGGCGCCGGTTCATCAACCTTGTCGGCAACGCCGGCGGCGTCGCCGCCGCCTACAACACCATGGCAGCCATGGGGCTCATCGCCGTTCCGCCGGCTCACGCCCGCGCGCCGGAGCTCGCGCGCAGCTCCGGACGCGGCACCCGCGTGATCATTCTCGGCGCCGGCATCGCCGGCATGACGGCAGCCTACGAGCTGGGCAAGGCCGGCTACGAGTGCGTGATCCTGGAGGCGCGCAACCGTACCGGCGGACGCAACTGGACCATCCGCGGCGGCGATCGCGTGGAGGAGGTCGACAGCGTCCAGACCGTGAAGTGGGCGCGCTCGGAGCATCTGTTCTTCAATGTCGGCGCTGCCCGGCTCCCCCACCACCACAAGACGGTGCTCGGCTATTGCAAGGAGCTCGGCGTTCCGGTGCAAGTCATGGTCAACGACAACCGCAATGCCTTCCTGCACGACGAGGATGCGTTCGGCGGCAAGCCGGTGCGGATGCGTCACGTGCGCAACGACATCCACGGCCACCTCGCCGAGCTGCTGGCGAAGGCGGTCGACAGTGGCGCGCTCGATGCGTCGGTCAGCGGCGACGACAAGGAGAAGCTCATCGCGCTCGTGCGCCAGTTCGGTTCGCTGCAAAAGGATCTGACCTACCGCGGCTCGGCCAGGGCCGGCTGGGCCGTGCCGCCCGGTGCCGGAACGGATTACGGCAAGCTCAACGAGCCGCTCGCCTTGCAGACGCTCGCTGCAAAGTCGTTCTGGGGCACGACGGCAAGCTTCAGCGAGGGGTACGAGCACTCGGCGTGCATGCTGCAGCCGGTCGGAGGCATGGACCGGATCGCCGCCGCCTTTGCCATGCGGCTCAAGCCGTCGATCCGATTGAATGCGGAGGTGAAGCAGATCCGCAGGCGCGGCGAAGACGGCGCGCGCGTCGTCTACCGCGATCGCCGGACCGGCCGCGAGGCCGCGCTCGATGCGCCTTTTGTGTTGGTGACCATTCCCCTGAGCGTGCTCAAGGACGTCGACAGCGACTTTTCCGCTCGCCACAAGGCCGCCATTGCCGCGGGCGCGAACTACTTGCCGATCGCCAAGGTCGCGCTCGAAGCCAAGCGCCGCTTCTGGGAGGACGACGAGCAGATCTACGGCGGCATTTCCTGGACCACACAGGACATCACCCAGATTTGGTATCCGTCGACCGACCTCCACGGCCGGACCGGCATTGTCGTCGGCGCCTACATCTGGTCGACCGACATCGGCGAGGCATTCGCCAGGCTCACTCCGCCCGAGCGTGTCGCGCGTGCCATTGCTCAGGGCGAAAAGCTCCATCCGACCTACCGCACCGACGTCGGCAACGGCATCGCGGTATCGTGGGCCAAGGTGCCGTTCAGTTGCGGCGCCTGGAGCGAGTGGCACGGCGACGCAAGGGCGACCGCCTATGCGGTCCTGCGCGAGCCCGATGGGCCGTTCCTGTTCGCCGGCGAGCACATCAGCAATCTGTCGGGTTGGCAGGAGGGCGCGATGCTGTCCGCCCACAAGGCGACCGAAGCCATTGCCTTGCGCGTGGCGGCACGGCGGAGTTGAGCGCTGCCCGCTCTCAAAGCGGGGGAAATCCGTTGCCCGCCGCATAGACATTGCTCATGGCGCGCGCCAACACCGAGAACAGCACGTCCATGTCTTTCCTGGAAATCCCGGCGAATGCGATCTTGACCTGCTGGCGGGTAGCTGGAAGCAGGATCATCCGAAACACCTCGAGGCCCTTGCGGGTGAGCGTGACCCGCACCGCCCGCCGGTCGTGGGCAGCTGTTCGTCTTTGAACGATCCCCTCGCGCTCGAGCTTGAGCACCACGCGGCTCACGAACGAGCGTTCGAGCACGGAAAAGCGCGAGAGCTCCTTGATCGTCAGGCCGTCGCGGTACTGCAGCGTCGCCAGTATCCGCCAAGCGGATGGATCGTAGCGGCTGGGACGCAGCGCGGCCGCCACGTTCTCGGCGTTGCGATGCAAGATATGCGCCATGTAGAACATGGGGTGCTGGGCGAGATCGAAGCGCCGGGGCACACTGGGCTTTGCCGCTTTCTTTCGCGCCTTCACGTGCTCACTCTCTTTCGTTCCGCTTCAATTCCAGCCAGGGAACCGCTAATGCGCGATTGCGAGACATAAAGCGCTCGGACGCTGGCGGGCAAGCGGGATTGATGCAGCAGTGCACAACCCCAAGCCCTGGCGTCGACCATGATATACGTGTCTAAGCACGTGTCTAAGCTTGTAGTTGGCACGGGATTTGTATAGGTTTCCGTTGTTCTAATTTGCATCCCAGAAGGGCTGATTGGGTTCGCGGGCGGATGTCTGAGCCCGGCTCCCCGCAGTCGTCGAAGATCGGGAGGAGCGCTTGAGCGCACGCGGCATCGGAGCGAGCCTTCCTCGCCTGGAGGATGACCGCTTTCTCAACGGCCGCGCGCAATATTGCTCGGACATCTTCCTTCCCGGGATGCTGCACGCGGCTTTCGTCCGCAGTCCGCACGCCCACGCGCGCGTGCTGCACGTCAACAAGCCTGCGGGTTTCAAACGACAGGTCTTTTGCGCGTCGGACCTTCACGGCGTGGGCCGCATCCGATCGACCGCAACGCTCCCCGGATTCAAAGCTTCGGACTGGCCGGTGCTGGCAAGCCAGAAGGTCAGGCACGTGGGCGAGCCGATCGCGATGACGCTTGGCTCGAGCGCCGCGGAAGCCGAGGACATCGCTGCCCTGGTCGAGGTCGAATTCGAAGCGCTGCCCCCGATCGTGTCGATGTGGGACGCGCTGCGAGCGGGCGCGCCGTTGGTCCATGACGACTGGGGCGACAATGTCCTCGTCGAGCTCAAGCTCGAGGGCGGTGACCTTGCTGCTGCGAAGGCGGCCGCCGCCCACGTGGTCGAGCGCAGCTTCCGGATGAACCGGCAGCACCCCCTCACGCTCGAGGGTCGCGCCTGCGTGGCCCATTTCGACGGCCGCCTCGACGAGCTCGTGGTCTACGTCTCCCACCAGCTGCCGGTGCCGCTGCAGATCGGACTGGCCCAGACGCTGGGCATCAGTCAGCGCCGGCTGCGCGTGATCGCGCCCGATGTCGGCGCCTCGTTCGGTCTCAAGTCCTACGTGGAGAGCGAAACCGTGTGCGTCGCGTGGGCGGCGTCACGGCTGCGCAAGCCGGTCCGCTGGATCCAGGATCGCTACGAGTTGCTTGTCTGCGATGCGAATTGCCGCGACTATCATTGCAAGGTGACCGCCCATGCCGATGCGAACGGACGCGTGCTCGGCATGGAATGCGACGTCATCGTCGACTCGGGCGCCTATTCGCCCTGGCCCTGGCCGGCCGGAATCGAAGGCGGATTGGCAATAGGCAACATGCAGGGCTGCTACGACATCCGCGCCTTCCGCGGGCGCGCCGTCAACGTCGTGAGCAACAAGCCGGCGGGACAACCGTTTCGCGGCGTGGCGCGGCCGTTGTCGTGCTGCGGGCACGAAGTGCTGATGGACGCCGTGGCCGAAGCCGTGGGCATCGATCCGCTCGAGGTACGGCTGCGAAATTTCGTTCGGCCGGCGCAGATGCCGTACACGTCGATCACCAGGAAGGTGATCGACAGCGGCGACTATGGCGCCGCGCTCACCCGCGCGGCGGCGATGATCGATCTGCCGGCGCTGCGCAAGCGACAGCACAACCGCGAGCCGGACGGGCGGCTGGTCGGGGTCGGGTTCGCCTCCTTTTACGAGCAGACCGCCTACGGCACCGGCCCGTTCGGATATTCGGCCTGGGGGATCGAGCTCGTTCCGGGCATGGAGCCTGCGGTCGCACGACTGACGGGCGATGGCGAGCTTGTCGTCGAGGTGGGGAGCCATTCCCACGGCCAGGGCCACGAAACGGTCTTCGCCCAGGTGGCGCACGAAATCCTCGGCATCGATCCGCGCGAGGTTTCCGTGCAATTCGGCGACACGTCGACTTCGCCGGCGGGCACCGGAACCTACACGTCGCGCTCCATGGTCACCACCGGCGGCGCGGTCGCCGACGCCTGTCGCGCGTTGAAGGCGCCGATCGCCAAGATCGGTGCCCATCTCCTGCAATGCAAGGAGGACGAGGTGCAGGTTCGCGACGGCCGCGTCGTCGGGCCCCGCGGCAACGTCGAGTTTTCGGCCATCGGCCGCGCCTGGTACCACCATCCGGAAGAGCTGCCGGACGGGCTCGATCCTGCGGGCCTGACGGCGACCGCCGGGCACAAGGCGCACGATCCCGGCGTGTTCGCCTATTCGGCGCACGCGGCGGTGGTCGCGGTCGATCCCGAGACCGGGAGCGTCGAGGTTCTCGACTACGCCATTGTTGCGGACTGCGGCAAACGTGTGAATCCGCTTCTGGTCGAAGGCCAGATCGTCGGCGGCTTTTCGAACGGGCTTGGCAACGCCTTGTACGAAGAATCGACCTATGACGAGTTGGGACAGCCGACCGCAACGACGCTTGCCGACTACGCGGCGCCGACGGCGCCCTCGATGCCGGACTTGAAGCTCGACTTCATCGAGACGCCATCGCCGTTCTCGGCTTTCGGGATGAAGGGTGTCGGCGAGAACGGCGCCATCGGTCCGCCCGCGGCGATCGCCAACGCCGTCAACGACGCGTTGCGTCCCCTGGGGGCGGCCATTTTCGAAACGCCCATCACCGCGCGTCGTGTGCGCGCCGCCGTCGCCGCCGCGCGTTCGGGAGCAAGCGCGTGAAGCCCGCGCCGCTGCACTATACGCGCGTCGGCTCTCTCGATCATGCGCTCGAGCTTCTGGCGAACGTGTCGGAGGAAACGCGGATCATCGCCGGCGGGCAGTCTCTCGGTCCGCTGTTGAATTTGCGGCTCGCCGTGCCCAAGCGACTGGTCGACATCAGCCGGATCGAGGAGCTGCGCCGAGCTTCGCTCGAAGGCGGGGACCTGGTCGTCGGGCCGTGCGTCACCCATGCTCAGATCGAGGATGGCGAAGTGCCGGACGTGACGCTCGGCCTGATGCCGCACGTGGCACGGGGAATAGCCTATCGCCCGGTACGTAATCGTGGGACGCTCGGCGGCAGCCTCGCCCATGCCGACCCGGCCGCGGACTGGGTGGCGGCGATGATGGCGCTCGGCGCCGGCATCCGCCTGCGCGACGGCCGCAAACAGCGCACGCTGCGCGTGGATGAATTCATCAGAGGTCCCTTGAGCACGGCGATCGAGCCCGACGAGATCATCGTGGCGGTTTGCATCCCGGAACTATCTCCGACCGCCCGCTGGGGACACGCGAAGTTCGCGCGCAAGCCCGGCGACTTCGCCGAGTCCATGGCACTGGTCGTGATCGATCGCGATCGCGGCTTTTTCAACGCGGTGCTCGCGCGGCGCGCGGATCCGCCCACGAGCTTGCGGCAAACCGCGGCTGGCCTGGCGGCCGGCACATCGGACGATGCGATCGATGCCGCGATAGCCGCCGACCTCGCAACTCTTGAGATCGCCGACCAAGACCTCGGCCTGCATCGGGCCATCATCCGGCGAGCGGTGCATGGAGCGGCGCGATGACATCGGTGCACATTCGGGTCAATGGAGAGCTGTTCTCGCGGGCGATCGATGACCGCCTGTCGCTCGCTGATTTCGTGCGCGAGCAGTGCCTGCTGACCGGCACCCATGTCGGTTGCGAGCACGGCGTCTGCGGTGCCTGTACCTTGATGGTGAGCGGCAAACCGGTGCGCTCCTGCATCACGCTCGCCGCGGCGGCCGACGGCGCCGATGTCAGGACGGTCGAAGGCTACGAGGGCGACGCCGTGATGGCTTCGATCCGGCGGGCCTTCAATCTGCGCCACGCGCTGCAGTGCGGCTTCTGCACCCCGGGAATGCTGGCAACCGCCTACGATATCGTCACCCGGATTCCGGATGCCGACCGCGCCCGCATCAAGGCCGAGCTTGCGGGCAATCTCTGCCGCTGCACCGGCTACCTGTCCGTCGTCGACGCCATCGAGGACGTCTGCTCCGAGCTCGGCAAGACAGCGGAGCCGGCGCGCATTTGAACCGCAATTCGTAACGAGAGGTATTCCATGACAAAGAGGACCGTCACTCGCCGTCAGGTGCTGGCCGCCGGAGCGGGAGCATTGGGGACAGGATTCTTGCCGGGCCGGGCCGCGGCGCAAGCACGTCCGGTCAAGATCGGCGTCATTCTCTATCTCACGGGCGTGCAGGCCTTCATGGGCCAGCAAACCCGCAAGGGCAACGAGTTCGGCGCCAAGATTGTGCAAGAAGCCGGCGGCCCGCCCATGGAGTTCGTCTACGGCGACGCGGAATTGAAGCCGGAGAACGGCCGGGTCGTCGCCGAACGATTGATCCGCGAAGGCGCGACCCTGCTGATCGGCACCAACGATTCCGGGAGCACGATCTCGGTGGCGCAGGCGGCCGAAGCCGCGAAGATCCCGTTCCTGATCAACATCGCCTCGGCTCCCCAGATCACCGAGCAGGGCTTCACCCAGATCTTCCGCAACTTTCCGCCGGCCACGGCGCTGGTCGCCAATGCGGTGGCGCGCATCAAGGAGCTCGGAGCCGCGACCGGGATCGAGCCGAAGACGGCGGTCCTGCTTCATGTCAACGACACCTTCGGACAGGGTCTGGTGCGGGGCGTCGACGCGCTGTGGGACCGGCTTCAGGTCCCGATCAAGATCACGGACCGGATTTCCTACGACGTGCGCGCGCGCGACCTCTCGGTCGAGGTGGCCAAGGCCAAGGCCGTCGGCGCCGACCTGCTGATGCCCGTCACGCGGGTCAATGATGCGATCCTGATCGTTCGCGAAATGGTCAAGCAGAACTGGTCGCCGATGGGCATCATCAGCCCGGGCAGCCCGGGGCCGTACGAGAAGGCCTTCACCGACGCGCTCGGCAAGTACGCCGACGGCTACATGTCCTGCGTTCCCTGGTACGACCCGACCAAGAAGCGGACCCAGGAGATCGTCCGGCGGTTCGAGCGGGAAACCGGAGATCGCTTCGATCTCAACGTCGGTTTTGCATTCGAAGCCGTGGAAGTTGCGGCCGATGCCATCAAGCGGGCCGGATCGCCCGATCCGGCGGCAATTCACGCCGCGCTCAAGACCACCAACATCACGGACCATATCCTCTACGGCGGCCCGATCCGCTTCGACGAGAAGGGCCAGAATCCGAACATCGGCGGCGTCATGCTGCAGAATCAAAATGGCAAGCCCGTCGTCGTCAGCCCGCAGGACGCGAGCGAGGCGAAGGCGATCTTTCCCTTGGTTCCGTTCGATCGGCGCTGACGCGCAGGCCGAGCGGCGTCCCGGGAGTTGGAAACGCGAGCCCATCGGTGACCGCGCTCTACCTCAACGTCCTTGCCAGCGGCGCTTTGATCGGCGTCGTTTACGCCCTGATCGCGCTCGGTCTGACCATCATTTTCGGCGTCATGCGCATCGTCAATTTTGCGCATGGGGAAATGGTGGTGATCGGAATGTATGTCGGCTATGGGATGTGGCTCGCGACCCAATTGCCGCCGTGGAGCCTCGCCCCATTTGCGGCGCTGGTGCTGTTTCTCCTCGGCTATGTGCTCCAACGGGGCATCGTGAACGCCTTCATCGATCGCCCTCAGCACGCGCAATTCATTCTGTTCATCGCCTTGGCGCTCGTCATCACGGGTCTGCATCTCGTTCTGTTCGGACCTGACCCGCGCTCGGTTCAGGTTGCCGACAGCCTGCGCTCGTACGTGGTCGGACCGTTTCGATTGGACGTCGTGCGCACGCAGGCGGCGCTCGGCGCGCTGGTATTGATCGGCGCGCTGCTGCTCTTTCTGCAGCGCTCGACGCTGGGGCGCTCGATCCGCGCCGCCGCGGACAATCTCGTCGGCGCGCAGGTGATCGGGATCAGGATCCGCCAGGTCTACGCCGTGACCGCGGGAATCGGCATGGCGTGCGCCGGCGCGGCCGGCGCGCTGATCTCGCCGATGTTCGACACCCAGCCGTTCCTGGCGACCGACTTCACGCTCATCGCATTCATCATCGTGATCGTCGGCGGCCTCGGCAGCGTGACCGGCGCGCTCATTGGCGGCGTGCTCATCGGCCTGGCGGAAGCGGTCGCGGCGGTGATCGTTTCCCCGGCCCTGAAAACCACCTTCTCCTATGGGCTGCTGGTGCTCGTGCTGTTGCTGCGACCCAACGGCCTGTTCGGCGAGCAGGAGCGGGCATGACCCTGCAGCCGTCGTCGCAGTGGCCCGCGCTCGCATTTTTTGCCGTTCTCGCCCTCGTCGGACCGCTCATGGATTCGTTCTGGCAAAGCCTGCTGACGCTGGTCTTTTTCTACGCGTTCATGGGCATGACCTGGAACCTGATGATGAGCGCCGGGCTGCTCTCGCTCGGGCACGCGCTGTTCCTGGGGCTCGGCGCCTACACGACCGCGGTGCTGACCGAGCGCAGCGGAGTGAGCCCATGGCTCGCGATCCCCGCGGGCGCGGCAGTCGCGGCGCTGGTCGGAGCCGCGGTCACCTGGCTCGGTGCGCGTTTTTCGGTGCGCGGCGTGCAATTCGCGCTGTTGACGATCGCGGTTGCCGAATTGTTTCGCGTGCTGTTCGACAATTGGGAGTTCGTGGGAGATACCGCTGGCCTGTTCTTCAAGGCCATCAACCCGGATACCAACCGGCCGCTGGTGACCCTGCGCGGAGGAACGCTGTTTTTCTATTTCGCATTTCTGGCGATTACGGCCTTGGCCTATGTGCTGCTCGCCCGCTTGATGGCGACGCGCTGGGGCTATTGGTGGCGCAGCCTTGCCGAAGACGAGGCCGCGGCGCGCGCGCTCGGGGTCCCCGCGCTCGGATGCAAGATGCTGGTGGTCGCCATCAGCGCTGGGCTCGCCGGCATCGGCGGCGGGCTTTTCGGGCTCATGCAAGGCAGCCTGTTCCCCGACAGCGTGATGGGAATGCGCATGTCGATCGAGATTCTGATCGCGCCGATCGTCGGCGGCCTCGGCACGCTGTTCGGTTCCGTCCTGGGGGCGTTCTTCGTCGTTCCGCTCATGGAGCTGGCGAACATGCTCGGACAGAAGATCGGATTTTACGGCGTCAACACCTTTCTCTACGGGGTGGTCATTCTCGCCGTCATCGCGTTCCTGCCCGACGGCATCTGGCCGCAATTGACACGGCTGGCGAGCCGTCGCCGGCCGGCGTGATGCTGGCGGTCGAGCGCCTCACCAAGGTCTTTCGCGGCCTGACCGCCGTCAGGGACGTCACCTTCGACGTGAAGGCGGACGAGATCGTCGCCCTCATCGGTCCCAACGGCGCCGGCAAGACCACGTGCTTCAACCTGATCGCGGGTGCCGTTCCTCCCACCGTGGGGATCGTCCGGTTCGAGGGGCAGGCGATCACCGGACTGGCGCCGGAACAGGTCGCCGCCCGCGGGATCATCCGCACGTTCCAGATCGTGCGGCCGATGCGGGGCATGACGGTGCTCGAGAACGCGTTGATCGGCGCCCTCGCGCGCACGGCCGACCTCACGGCTGCCGCTGCCGTCGCGCACGAGGCACTGCGGCGGGTCGAGCTTCATCCCAAGGCGCAGGCGCTCGCCAACACGCTCACCCTGCCCGACCGCAAGATGCTGGAGCTCGCGCGCGCAATCGCCGCAAAGCCGCGGCTTCTGCTGCTCGACGAGGTCATGGCCGGCCTGCGGCCGGCCGAGAGCGACCGCGTCGTAGCGGTCGTGCGCGATCTGCGCGCCGGCGGCATAACGATCCTGCTGATCGAGCACGTGATGCGCGTGGTCATGGCGCTGGCCGACCGCGTCATCGTTCTGCACCACGGCGACAAGATCGCCGAAGGCACGCCCGCGCAGATCGGCTCCGATGCGCGCGTGATCGAGAGCTACCTCGGCAAGAAGGCGACGCTGCGATGAACGCGCTGCTCGAGGTCAGGGAGCTCGAGGTTTGCTACGGACAGGCGCGCGCGCTGAACGGGGTCACCTTCGACGTTCCCCGCAACAGCCTGGTGACCATCATCGGGTCGAACGGCGCGGGCAAGACCTCGCTGATCCGGGCCATTGCCGGAATGCTGCGCCCAAGCGCCGGGCATATTCGCTTCGGCGGCGTCGAGATCGGCGGTCTCGAGTTCGAGCGAGACCTGCGAGCTGGGCATCGGACAGGTGGCCGAGGGCCGGCAAATCTTTCCGAGCCTCACGGTGGAAGAGAATCTCGTGCTGGGCGGAGCGCTCAAGCGTGCCGCCGCCAAGCAACCGGCGAACCTGCGGCGCGCATACGACATGTTTCCGCTCCTGGCGGAGCGCCGACGCCAGAAGGCCGGCACGCTCTCCGGCGGCGAGCAGCAGATGCTCGCGATCGGCCGCTGCCTGATGGCCGAACCCGAGCTCATCCTGTTCGACGAGCCGTCATTGGGGCTTTCGCCGGTTGCGGTCGAGCTCGTCTTTGCGACCATCCAGGACCTGCGGGCGAGCGGCATGACCATCCTGCTGGTCGAGCAGAACGTGGCCGACTCGCTCGAGATTGCGGATTTCGCCGCAGTCCTCGAGAACGGCTGCGTGGTGCTATCGGGCTCGGCGGCCGAGGTCGCGAGCAACGATCAGGTCAAGAGCGCTTACCTGGGGATTTGATTGCCCGCTTCGAAAGGAGCCGGCGGCGGCGAACGCAAACGCGATCAGTTGAGTCGTCCCGATCAATACTTCGCGTTCCCGGGCGTTCGCGGGAACGGGATCGCGTCGCGCACGTTGGCGAGGCCCGTGAGGTACGCAAGCGTGCGCTCGAAGCCCAGCCCGAAGCCCGCGTGCGGCACCGTGCCGTAGCGGCGCAGATCCCGGTACCAGGCGTAGTGCTCCTTGTCGATGCCGCGCTCCGTCATGCGCGCGTCCAGCACCTCGAGCCGCTCCTCGCGCTGGCTGCCGCCGATGATCTCGCCGATCCCCGGTGCGAGCACGTCCATCGCCGCGACGGTCCGGCCGTCGTCGTTCACCCGCATGTAGAACGCCTTGATGTCCTTGGGGTAGTTCATCACGATGACCGGCTTCTTCGCGTGCTTTTCCGTGAGATAGCGCTCGTGCTCGGACTGCAGGTCCATGCCCCACTTCACCGGGAACTCGAACCTCTCCTTGGCCCGCTCGAGCACCGCGACCGCCTCGCCGTAGTCCATGCGCACGAACTCCGAGCGCACGATCCCCTCGAGCTTCGCCAGGAGCCCTTTCTCGATCCGCTCGTCGAAAAAGGCGAGGTCCTCCTGCCGTTCCTTCAGCAGCGTCGCGAAGGTGAACTTCAGCAAGCCCTCCGCCAAGCGTCGCATTGTCCGAGAGGTCGGCGAACGCGATCTCCGGCTCGATCATCCAGAACTCGGCGAGGTGGCGGCTGGTGTTCGAGTTCTCCGCGCGGAAGGTCGGCCCGAACGTGTAGACCTTGGTGAGCGCGAGGCAGTACGCCTCCACGTTGAGCTGCCCCGACACCGTCAGGAACGCCTCGCGGCCGAAGAAATCCTGCGTGAAATCCACCTTGCCCTGCGGCGTGCGCGGCAGGTTGGCGAGATCGAGCGTCGACACCCGGAACAGCGCCCCCGCCCCCTCGGCGTCGGACGCGGTGATGATCGGCGTATTGACCCAGAAAAAGCCGTTCTCGTCGAAGAACCGATGGATCGCCTGCGCCAGCGTGTGTCGCACCCTGGTCGCCGCCGCAATCACGTTCGTCCGCGGCCGCAGATGCGCAACATCGCGCAGGAACTCCAGCGTGTGCGGCTTCGGCTGGATCGGGTACGTATCCGGGTCCTCCACCCAGCCGATCACCTTGATCGCGCTCGCCTGCATCTCGAACGGCTGCCCCTTCGCCGGCGACGGCACGATCGTCCCCGTCGCCTCCACCGCGCAACCGGCCGTGAGCTTGAGGACCTCGTCGGTGTAATTGGGCAGCGTGTTCGGCGCGACCACCTGCAGCGGATGGAACAACGATCCGTCCGACAGGTGCACGAACGAGATGCCCGCCTTCGAGTCCCGCCGGGTGCGTACCCAGCCTTTGACCGTGACCGGCGCATCGGTCGGCGCCTGGCCCGCCAGGATCTCGCGCACGCTGAGCTCGCTCTTGTCCATCGGTCGAGGGTTGCTCAGGCCGAGCGGCTTGTCCAGTGATCCAACGAATTGACGAACCCCACCCATAGGCGGCAATCCCGGCTTAGGCACCGCAATTTCGCAAAAGATTTCGGCTGCGCGACCGCTAAGGTCGGCCGCGTTACGGCAGCGGATCAATTCAATGGGAGTCCATCATGACGTTCAAGCATAGGGCGCGGCTTGCCTGCGCCGTCGCCGCAGCGCTGATCTCTTGCGCAGCAGGAAGCGCAGCGGCCGAGCCGGTCAAGAACATCGTCCTGGTGCATGGCGCCTTCGTCGACGGCTCGGGATGGCGGCCGGTTTACGACATCCTCAAGCGCGACGGTTTCAACGTGACCGTGGTGCAGCAGCCGCTGACGGGTCTGGCGGAGGACGTGGCGGCGACCAGGCGCGCGCTGGCGCGTCAGGACGGACCGACCATTCTGGTCGGCCACAGCTACGGCGGCGCGATCATCACCGAGGCCGGCGTCGAGGCGCACGTGGTCGGTCTCGTCTACATCGCCGCGCATGCTCCCGACGAGAACGAGACCGAGACCGGCAACGGCCAGCGTTTCCCGGCCGCCGGCCGCGACGCGATCAAGAAGACGCCGGACGGCTACACCTACCTCGACCCGTCCCGCTATCACGCCGAGTTCGCGGCCGACCTTCCGGCCGCCGAGGCCGAGTTCGAGGCCCGTTCGCAGTTCTTCACGGCGGCCGCCGTGTTTGCGACGCCGATCACCAACCCGGCGTGGAAGCTCAAGCCGAGCTGGTACATGGTCGCCAAATCGGACCGCATCATCAGCCCGGACCTCGAGCGCATGTACGCCGCCCGCGCCCACAGCCACACCGTCGAAATCGAAGGTGCCAGCCACTCCGTATACCGCTCGCACCCGGAGGCGGTCGCCGCGCTGATCGAAGATGCCGCGACGCACGCGCAAGACCGGCGTTAGAGCATGATCCCGAAAAAGGCCTGCCCCGGACTTGATCCGGGGTGGGTACCGGTTTCCGGAAAGTCACCGCGCTCCAGTGTGCGCCCTCGACCCGCGGGGGCTCTTCTTGAGCTACGTCGTGTCTTGGATGTAGTGCCGCGGGCGGTCTCTATTGTTTCGAAAACATTCTTTTGAAAAAATTCAGCTTATCCGATATTCCGGCATTCAATACCTCCCCAAGGGCTGTCAGGACCTTGTCACAATCCTCCGAGCGAATACCGGTTCTTCCCGAGACGCCCGCCAGCATATCGGCATGATCCGTCTTGCCCCCCTTGAATTTCTCGATCAATGCGTCACCGGCCTGCTCTTCAAAAGCTTTGATCACTTTTTCGCAAGTATCCGGTTCGACGCCTGATTTTTCGGAAACGTTCCTGATGACGTCAGCCTTGTTCATGGCGATCTCTCTTGTCCAACTGACCTGATATCTCCGCAAACGCGAACTAATCCACGTCCTCCACCGCCGTCGGCTCGGTGCCGAAGGCTTTTTGCGCCAGCGCGGCCGCCATGAACTGGTCGAGGTCGCCGTCGAGCACCGCGCCGGTGCTCGAGGTGGACACGCCCGTGCGCAGGTCCTTCACCATCTGGTAGGGCTGCAGCACATAGGAGCGGATCTGGTGGCCCCAGCCGATGTCGGTCTTGGCGGCCTGCTCGGCGGCCGCCTGTGCCTCGCGCTTCTTCAATTCCCTTTCATAGATCCGCGCCCGCAGCATCTGCCACGCCTGCGCCCGGTTGCGATGCTGCGAGCGGTCGTTCTGGCAGAAGACGACGATGTTGGTCGGGATGTGGGTGAGGCGGATCGCCAACTCGGTCTTGTTGACGTGCTGGCCGCCCGCGCCGCTCGCGCGCAAGGTGTCGGTGCGCACGTCCCCCTCCTTGATGTCCACGACGATGCGGTCGTCGATCACCGGATAGACGTTGACGCTCGCGAACGAGGTGTGCCGGCGCGCGTTGGAATCGAACGGCGAGATGCGCACCAGGCGATGCACGCCGTTTTCCGTCTTGAGCCAGCCGAAGGCATTGCGGCCCTTGACCTGAATGGTCGCCGATTTGATCCCGGCTTCTTCCCCGGGCGTCTCTTCGAGGTATTCGACCTTGTAGCCGTGCTGCTCGGCCCAGCGCGTATACATGCGCAGCAGCATGTTGGCCCAGTCCTGGCTCTCGGTGCCGCCGGCGCCGGCATGGACCTCGAGATAGGAATCGTTGTTATCGGCTTCGCCCGAAAGCAGCGCCTCGAGCTCGCGCCGCGTCGTCTCGGCCTTGAGCGCCTTGAGCGCCGCTTCGGCGTCGCCGATCGCCTTGCGGTCGTTCTCGGCTTCGCCGAGCTCGATCATGGTGAGCTGGTCGTCGAGCTCCTGCTCGATGCGGCCGATGGCGGTGAGCTGGTCCTCGAGCGCCGTGCGCTCCTGCATCAGGCGCTGCGCGCGCTGCTGGTCGTTCCAGAGCGTGGGGTCTTCGGCCTGCTTGTTGAGCTCCGCGAGGCGCGCGCGCGCCGCGTCGACGTCAAAGATGCCTCCTCAGCAGCCCGACCGACTGCTTGATCTCGTCGACGACATTCTGGACTTCCGCGCGCATGGGTCACCTACCGGGGCGGTCTCAAATCACCGCTACCGATGTAGCGATTGCACGCTGCAGGCGCAATGGGTTGGAAGGACGCGCCGTCTAGCCATGCGAATGTGCCGGCAGTCCGTCGTGGGCGTGTTGCTCGATACGATGATGGGCCTCGCCGGACTGATCCGCCGGATCGACGTGGATGACGACAAGCGACAGATAATCCAGATGGTGAAGGAGCCGGTGGCGGACCTCGCCGGCGACCGCGTGGGCCTGCGCGATGGTCAATTCGGGATCGACCGCGATATTCAATTCGGCATGCAAGCGGTGGCCGAGCCAGCGCGCCCGCACCTCGGTGACCTCCTTTACCTGCGGCACGTGCCCGGCGGTGTGGCGAATGTCTTCGATCACGTCCGGTTCCGCGCCGTCGAGCGTCCGGAAGAAGATCGACTTTCCGCTCTGAATGACGATGCCGAAGATCGCGGCCGTGATGAGCAGGCCGATGATCGGATCGGCAAGCGGATAGCCGAGCCACACACCGATCGCACCGAACAGCACCGCCAGGCTCGTCCATCCGTCGACGCGGGCATGGTAGCCATCGGCAATCAACGCCGCGCTGCTGATCTCGCGGCCGACGCGAATTCGGAAAATCGCGACAATCTCGTTGCCGAGAAAACCGACGATCGAGGCGGCGATCACCGCCCACAAATACGATATGTCCTGGGGATGCAGAAGCCGCTGGATGCTTTGATATCCCGCGATGATCGCGCTTGCGAGGATCGTGAGCACGATTGCCATCCCGGCCAGGTCCTCGACACGACCATAGCCAAAGGTGAAGCGTTCGCTCGGCTTCTTGCGCGCGAACCAGAACGCGATCGCAAGCGGGATCGCGGTCGCGGCATCTCCGAAATTATGAATTGTATCCGCCAGCAGCGCCACGCTGCCCGAGACGAAGACGACGCACAACTGCAGCGCGGCCGTCGCAGCGAGACCGATGAACGACCACTTGATGGCCCATAAGCCCCGGTCGCTGGTCGCAATCGAGGGATCGACGATGCCATGCGTGTGGCCATGCTCCGGCTCATGATCATGGGAATGGTGATGGTCGATCATCGCTTCAACTCGACGGTTCGGTTCCTTCAACAACGCCCGGGTCGCAGGGTGGCGCCAAGCGGCCCCTTCGACGGAAGCACACGCTCACTCAATTGACCGTGTATCGCGCCTGCACCGGCTTGCCGCCTTTCGGGGTGAGAGAAACGATCACCCGGGCAGCACTGTCCAGGGGAGCATCGAGCTTTCCGGTGAGCCGGTTCGGCGCTTCCGCCGTCAAGTCCGCGGTCCGCGTCTTCCCCTTTTCCTGAATTGTCAATCGTCCGGTCATGCCGGCCGATTGCTACCGGCTTGTTGTCGTGGTCGTAGGTGTACACGAAGACCTCGGCCCCCTTGCTCAGAAACTCGACGTGCATAATGGTGGCATCGGCCATTCGGCCGCCGTTGGGTCCTTTTCCGCTGACCTCCCCGCCCGCGGCGGTCGAGCACAGCGCAAGCAGCGCAACGGCGGCAACGGCAAATTTGCGCATGACAGTTCTCCTTTCGGATCAGTAGGCCGTGGCGGGAGCCAGCGCCGCATCGCGGCGCTGCATGAGGCGTTCAAGCGGCTTCCGCCCGTACCGCAGGAACAGCGTGGGAGTCAGGAACGTATCGAGCAGCGTGGCCGATACGAGGCCTCCGAAGATCGTGACGGCCACGGGATGCAATATCTCCGATCCCGGCGCACCTGCCGCGAACAACAGCGGAATGAGCGCAAGACTGGCCGACAGGGCGGTCATCAAGACCGGCGTCAGGCGTTCCAAGCTGCCGCGCACGACCAGGTCGCTGCCGAACCTCTCGCCTTCGAACAAGGCCAGATTGATATAGTGACTTACCTTGAGGATTCCATTGCGCGCGGAGATGCCGGCGAGCGTGATGAAGCCGACCATGCTGGCGACCGAGAGCTCGAGGCCGGCAATATAAAGCGCGATCACGCTGCCGATGAGAGCGAGCGGGATATTGCCCATGATGATGATGGTGAGAACTGCCAATTCATAGCGGCTATAGAGCACCAGGAAAATCAGAGCCAGGGACAGCAGCGATAGTCCGCCGATCAGCCATCCGGCCTCCTCCTGCGCTCGGAAGGTGCCGTCCAGAACGATGCGATAGCCCTGGGGGAGCGAAGCCGAGGCATTGATCTGGCGGACCGCTGCCACGACCTTCGCCATGTCGGCATCGCCGCTGATATTGCCGAAGACGACAATCCGGCGCTGCCCGTTTTCCCGCAGCACCTGATTGGGCCCGTCATCTTCCTCTACCGAAGCGACGAGTTCTCACCGGGATGAAGCCGCTCGAGGTCGAGATCAACAGATCGCGCAGCGCCTCGATCGTGCGGGCGCCATCGCCGAGACGCACCACAACATCGAACTGCCGGTCGCCCGCCAGGATGCGCGATACCGCTTGTCCATTCGACATCACGCGCACCTGCTCGGTCACCGCCTGCGGCGTAACGCCGTACAACGCCGCCCGCTGCGCGTCGACCTGTATGCGGACCTGCGGAACTCGCACCTGCTTTTCCACCTGCAAATCTACGAGCCCGACAACTCCGGCGAGCCGTTGTCGCAATTGCTCCGCGATGCTGCTCAGCGTGTCGAGATCCTCGCCGAATATCTTCACGGCGACGGCGGCTCGGACTCCCGACAGCATGTGCTCGATGCGGTGCGAGATCGGCTGTCCCAGCACGATGGCGGCGGGGAGTAGCGAGAGCCTCTCGCGGATGTCCGCCATGATCTCCGGCATCGGCCGCCTTACCGGCCTGAGATTCACATCGAGCTCGGTGGCATGAACGCCTTCCGCATGCAGGTCGGTCTCCGCCCGTCCGGTGCGCCGGCCGACCGAAGCAACGTCCGGCACGTCGAGAATGAGCCTCTCGGCGATCGATCCCAAACGATGGGACTCGGCGAGCGAGATGCCCGGCTGGAGGCGCATGCCCACGAGCACGGTTCCCTCATTGAAGGTCGGCAGAAAGGAACGCGGAAGGAACGCGGCTCCGATACCGGCAGCAGTGATGCCCGCGACAACCAGTCCCAATAGCAGCATGGGCCGCGCGAGCGCTTGGTCGAGCAGCCGCTCGGTCACCGCTTTGAGGGAACGCACGACAATGCCATCCGGCCGCTGCGCAAGACGAGATGCATTCCCCGAAAGCAGGTAGTAACTGAGAACGGGCGTAACCGTGATCGAGGTGAGGAGCGATCCGGCGATCGAGACCACGTAGGCGATGCCCAGCGGTGTGAACAGCCGGCCCTCGATCCCGGACAGTGCGAAAAGCGGCAGGAAAACCAGGATGATGATGACGGTGGCATAGACGATGCCCGAGCGCACCTCCTGGCTTGCCGCCGCGATGACGTCGAGCACCGCGCGAGGCTGCGGCAGCCGGGCATTCTCCTTCAGCCTGCGCAGGATGTTCTCGACGTCGACGACGGCATCGTCGACCAGTTCGCCGATGGCGATGGCGAGCCCACCAAGCGTCATTGTGTTGATCGTCAAACCGAAGGCTTGAAATACGATCACAGTGAAGAGAATCGAGATCGGAATGGCCGCAAGCGAGATGACGGTTGCACGGAAATTGGCGAGAAACACGATGAGCACGCAGGCAACCACGAGCGCCGCTTCGATCAAGACCTGTTTCAGGTTGGCGATCGACGTCTCGATGAAGGTCGCCTGCCGGAATTGAACTTGATCGATCTTGACGCCCGGCGGCATGGTTCTTTGCACATCCGACAGCACGCGTTCGATTTGCCGCGTCAGGGCGAGCGTGTCGGCCCCTGGTTGCTTTTGGACGGAAACGATGACGGCTGGCCTGCCGTCGTATCCGGCATCCCCGCGCTTCACTCGCGGCGCAAAATCGACCGATGCAACCTGTCGCAGCAGAATTGGGCGTCCGCCATGGGTGTCCACGACGGTGTTGCGCAAATCCTCCAGGCTCGTCGTCAGCCCGACATTACGCACAAGATATTCGCGAGACTGCTGATCGAGGAAGCCGCCGCTCGAATTGGTCCCGAATCGCCGCAGTGCGTCGAGAATCTTGTCCGAGCTCACCTTCAGATGGTGCATTTCGAGTGGGCTGGGTGTGACCCGATATTGCCGAACCTCGCCGCCGATGCTGATGAAAGTCGTGACCCCAGGGACCGCGAGAATCTGCGGCCGCAACACGAAGTCGGCGATTTCCCGCAGCTCCATGGCGGTAGCGGTGGCCGGCTCGGCGGTCAGTGCGATCAACAGGATTTCACCCATGATCGAGGAGAGCGATGCCATCTGCGGCACGACGCCGGCCGGCAGTTGGGCCTGGATCGCCCCGAGGCGCTCGTTGACGCGCACCCGCGCCAGCGTGATGTCAGTCGCCCAGCTGAACTCGGCGACCACCATCGCAAAGCCGATGCCGGAGATGGAGCGCACGGTCTCGACGCCCGGAGTTCCGCTGAGCAGGCTCTCGATCGGCCGCGCGACGAGCCGTTCCACTTCCTCGGGCGCCAGACCTTCCGTCTCCGCCATCACCGTGACCGTTGGCCGGGTCAGGTCGGGCAAGACATCGACGGGCAGGCGGGGCAGCAGAAAGCTTCCGTAGATCGCCAGCATCAAGGCCGCGGCCAACACGAATAGCCGGTGCTTGAGGCTGTTGGAGACGAGGAAGTTGAACATGCCTGCTCCTCACCGCACCTGGTTGATGAGTTCGGCGCCCTTGACCACGATGCGCTGGCCCGCATCGAGCCCCGCCAGCACGACGAACTGATCGCCATTGACCAATTGCCCTCGGACGGGCTTGGGGACGAACCGCTCGGAAGCGGCGCGCCGCCAAACGATCATTTCACCGTTTGCCGCCCGCACGACCGCCTCACGCGGCAGAACGATGCCCTTCACCAGCTCTTTGGTCTGGACCAGCACCGTCGCGGGTTGCCCCACCATCAGCGTAGCCGGGGGCTTCTCGATGGAGAATTGAAGATGGGTGGCGTGCAGCTGCAGCACACGTCCAACCCCCTGAAACTGGAGCTTGAGAGACCTGTGATGGTGTTCGACTGCGAAAGCGGCAAAGATATTGGCCGGGTCGAGGCCTTCGAACGCAAAGGCCTCGACCCACATCGCGTCCGGATCGACGATATGAAACACTTGGTCCTGTGGGGCGACGACCTGCCCGGCAACCACGCGGACCGCAGCCACTTCGCCATCGACCGGCGCGCGCAGCTCCTCCGGCTGGCGCCGCCGCGTCGGTATGTTCGCCTGCCGCTTCCGCAGGGCTTCCAGCTCCGCCTGCAGGTCGGTGATTTGACTTTTCGGCACCGCGTTGGCTGCAGCCAGCGGCATGAGCCGCTGCAGGCGGATCTCGGCAATCGAGATCTGCTGGGTGATCTCGCCCAGCTTGTCGGCGATGGTGGTCTCGTCCGCGGCATTCACCGGCGGCTCGACGATTGCCAGGAGCTCGCCCTGTTTCACCCGTTGGCCGAGAGTGGGCAATCTGCCACCCGCGATCGAGACCCGGCCGCCGTTGATGCTCTGCACGATGCCGGACTGGTGCGGGCTGGCGATGATCCGGCCCGGGAGCGCGACCGTTCTTCGGACCTCTCCACTCTCGGTCACCGCTGTCCTGACCTCGAGCAGGCGCTGGGTCGGCTTGGGCAGGAACACGCTGCCGTCCGGCAGCCGGTGCGGCGCATCCGACGATACCCGCGCAGAGGCTTCGTCGCCGTGGGTATGGCCTTCGCCGCCGGGTCCGCCGAGCGCCGGAAGGGTGTACGCCACAACGAAGAACGTGATCACGGCGGGCGTGATGCGCCGGCGCCTCATCAACGAGCCGCAAAGCAGTCCGACCAGCAGTCCGGCGCCGAACACGACCGTGGCGGTCCCTCCCCAAGTCGAGGAGACCTGAGCCCATAACGCACGGAAAGCCGGCAGGAGATGCTGATCGAGACTACGGTTACCCGGACTGACGTGACCGGATGCGGATGGGATGTCGAGCGTGCCCGCGACCAGGTCATCGCCAGCCCGCCGCCTGAATCGAGACGATCAGTTCGTGCGATCCGCCGCTGGAGAGTTCGCCAGCCTCCATTGCATAGGTCCCGTCGGGACCGGCTTCGAGCTGGAGCTGATTTGATCCTGCCGTCACATCCAGCTTGGCGTCGGTCACCGGCGCGTTATCGCTGAGCCGATCGACGTAGAACGTCAGCCGACCGCCCTTATAGATGGCGACCACGTCATACAGCTCGCTCGCCATCGACACGCGCGGCGAGACCGCCGAGAGCGTCTGCACGGCCTCATCCCCGTGGGTATGGCCGTCCCCGCCGGGCCCGGCAGAGGACGGGATCGGCAGAACGATCATGACTGTTGCGAGCAGGAACCGGGCGACCGAACGCGGGCAGCAGGTGCCGAGCACCGCATGCGCAAATGCCATTGTAGCCTCGCAGTGAGACTTGGAAATGATCACGGCTCCTGCCGGAGCCGCGGCTATGTTTCAGCCGGCAAAATGCTTCGGTATTCGTTCGAGCCTGTAAAGGCAGCCTTGTTCAATGCTTGAATCCGCGAACTCGCAAACGACCGTTCGGCCGGGGCTCCAGGGCAATGAACCGACCGGCGGCACGAGAGCGACCACGTGGACGTGGTGTGCCGCCATCTCATCCGGACTGGCGGACGGATCGCCGGTGTTGTCGTCATGGTCGTGGTGAGCATCGAGACCATGACCGTGATGTAGACCAAGGTCGTGCTCGAAGATCGTTGCAGCGAGACCGAAGGATGTGGCGGTGCCAAGCAGCAGGGCCGCGGCGGTGAGCGCCACGATCGCGTTGCTAGCCAGGATATGACGTCCAAACCACCGCAACATGGGCTGCATCTCGCAAAGCTGAGGAGTGACGTTGAGTCCACTCCCATCGGAGCACGGTTATATCATGGATTTTGTTCACAGCGAGGCTGAGCCGTGGGCCCCTAAACTACTGAAATCAAGGGAGCAGGTCGGCTGCCTCTACGTCGCCCTTTTCACCGCCAGGACGAACGGTTTTTCCTTGTCGGCGCGGCTGTGGGTCACCAACGCTCTCGCCGCGCCGCTGCCATCGTTCCGTGCGAGATGGGGGATCTCGGCAGGAATGAGAATGATCTCGCCGGCTTTGAGCGCCGTCGTTCCCTGCCCCTCGATCTCGACCGTCACACTGCCGTCGATCACAAACAGGACTTCCTGGGCACCTGGATGCATGTGCCAAGGCGCGGCCGCGCCGGGCGGCATCTCCAGGACATTGACGACAGTCTCTTGGACCCTCTGATCCTGACCCTTTGTATCGCTCCGCAGGATTTGCGTGAGCTTCGGCCCGCCCTGCGGGGCCTGAGCCAGTGCGCGTCCTGCCCCAGCCGGTATGACGGCGGCAGAAGCTGCAAGTTGCAATAAGCGACGGCGAGCGAGCATCATGTCCCTCTCCTCACGTATTGTGTTGATGGCTCTTGCGCGGCACGGAAAGTACGTCCGACCGGCCAACACCCACATCTGTCGGTTATTCGCCGACGCGAGGCGAAATCGCTTCAAGAGTCCGTGAACGTACCGGGATTCGACACGTGCGCAGACATGCCGGATTCGTGTTGCAGGCAAAGCATGCCTTCTCTACCTTGTCGTAGTTTTTCTCATGATGTTGGCTGCCAATGCCGCGCCGGCTGCCGCCGCTCAATGCGCTCAAGGCCTTCGAGGCCGCAGCCCGCCATGAGAGCTTCACGCGCGCCGCCGAGGAGCTCTGCGTCACCCAGGGCGCCGTCAGCCATCAGGTGAAGGCGCTCGAGGGCGAGCTCGGACTGAAGCTGTTCAATCGCGAACGGCAGCGGCTGGTGATCACCGAGGGAGGCCGCACTTATCTCGCCGTCGTGCGCGATGCCTTCGATCGCATCGCCGATGGAACGGAACGGTTGCTGCAACGCCAGAGCGGCGGCGCGCTCACCGTCAGCACCTCGCCCAACTTTGCAGCGAAGTGGCTCGTCCATCGGCTGGGCCGCTTCGCCGAGGCTCACCCCGAGATCGATCTCAGGGTGAGCGCTTCACTGCAGCACATCGATTTCGCGCGCGAGGACATCGATCTCGCCATTCGACACGGTGACGGAACCGCCTCCGGACTCCACGTCACGCGGCTCTGCGCCGAGGAGCTCTTTCCGGCCTGCAGTCCGAAGCTCCTCGATGGCCGCAACGGGCTGCGCAGCCCCGCCGACCTCGGCCGGTTCCCGCTCCTGCATGTCAATGATCGGCTGGGTTGGAGCCAGTGGCTCGACTTTGCCGGCATTACCGGCGTCGATCCTTCGCGCGGCCCCATCCTCAACCAGGCAAGTATGGCGATCGACGCGGCGGTCGACGGCCAGGGGGTGGTGCTGGCTCGCACGGCGCTGGCGGCATGGGACTTGGTCGGCGGCCGGCTCGTGCGTCCATTGGATATCGCAATGCCGGTATCCTACGCGTATTGGATCGTCTGCCCAAAGACGGTCGCCAAGTTGCCGAAAATCGTGGCCTTCAGCGATTGGCTCCTGGCCGAGGCCGCCGAGGATGCGCCGGCAACTCAACGCGACTGAAATCGAAGTCGAGACCTGCGGCGCGCGCTTCCCGCTGACCGCATTGGTGTCGCGATCGCGCTGCAGGGAACTCTTGCCGTCAAGATCGGCTCAACGCGTCGGGCATCAGGCAGACGGTGAGCCCCCCCTCAAAGCAGCTCTCAGCCTATGCCCAACAGGCGCAGGCAATTGCCAGCGGCGATGGCGTTCTGCTCATCATCCGAAAGTCCTGCTTGCTTGCATCGCCTCTGTCAGCATGCCGCGAATTGGCTTTTCACCGGCGATCGGCCAGTCACTGCCGGCAACGACGTTGCTCGGCGCCCAACAGATCAACCGACATGCGGATCAATGCCGGGTGAATGAGCGTCGTGTCGATGAAGACATGTTTCCGCATCACGTCGATAGTGCCGGAGGAGAGGAGACTCTGGCTCGAGAGGCCTGCAGCCATGCCCAGGCCACCAATCGCATGGGCTGTCACGACAACGCGCAAGCCAGGCAACTGCGAGAATACCCCACCTTCAATCAACGCGATAAGAGAGGCTGAATTTACTGTTCCGCGCGCGAACAGGGTCCCGATGAGTCCGTATGGACTCATCTGTTTCGTCAACGGCTGCGGGGCCACCGGATGTACGAACACCGGCACGCCGAGTTTGGCGGCGACTTCAAGCGTGGGGCGCGCCTGCGGGGCGTCGACCAAGAGATCGCCGCGTGCGCAGTCGACGAAGAGGCCGCGCAAGCCAAGCTTGTGGATTGCCCGCTCAGCCTCACGGGCAGACCTGTCGCCATCATACGCATCCACCGACGCCAGGCCGTGAATGCGACCCGGATGGCGCGCAACCAGCCCTGCGAGATCGTCATTCATGGCCATGATGGTTTCGTGCGGAACGTGGCCGTCTGCATCGGCGATCAGATTGCCTGGTATGTTGACCACGCGCGCGCCTAGATGGCCCTCGCGGATGTCCTTCAGCAAAAGGTCCTCGTCCGGCAACCTGCGTGCAAGCGCTTCCCAGCGCCCACGCTGGTTTGCCGGAACGGTCTTAATGGCGGTCAGCTCGAAGCGCGCTGGAATGTGGTGGTTGTGAAAGTCGACGATTTTGAGCTGCGCGTGACCTGGATACATTTTCATTCCTTCAACAGCGGCGCTATCGCGCCGCGAAGGGGCCTGGAGGCGACCGTCTGCAGGTGCGAGCCTTGATGTCGGGGTTGCGCGGTCGGGCTGGGCGCCTCGGCGATGAGGCCGAAGGCCCGATCCCGAGACGTGCTCTACGCCTTGCCGGCGAAATACAATGGCTCCGCCGTCTGTCGCGTCCCCCGCGATGGGCCGAAGCCGAGCGCCGATCTGATCGCGGTGTCGTGAGGGACGCCCCGCGATCGGAGCTGCTCATACTGGCGAGATGCGGCAAGACCTTCGCGCAGCGAGTCGCAGGCAGCCCGCAGCGCGGTTACGGTCGGCCAGGAAGCGGCAGCGGTCGGCTGTGTGCACCGGCCCCGTCCGTCGGTCTTCCGACAGGTCTCGTGGAAACCTGGTTCGTAGTGGAGGGTCTGTAACATTTTTCATGCTCCTCAGGTGATGGACGGACGTATCCCGTCCTTGAGCCACGCAAATAAGGGACTTCCCGTCATTCGTGCAAAGCATCGTTTCTCCAGCCTGGCTGAGAATTTCTCATGATCACTATTTGAAATGATACATGTGTTGCAGCTTTATTATAAGCCTGATACACTGTCAATATCGTCAATGCCGCTCGAGACGCTGGCGTACAGCCGACTTCTGCTCGTCGATCGAATCCCGGCAAAGCCTGTCTATTTCCGCGTCAAGATCTGGCGCCGGCTGCAGGGCCTCGGCGCCATCGCGGTCAAGTACGCGCTGCATGCGCGATCCGCGCCCCTCTTCGACCAAGTGGTCGCTCGCGACGTGCGGTCGACCAAGGAGACCGAAAAATGGCAAACGAGATAATCCTGTTATCGCGCAGCGACATCGAAACGTTGATGCCGTTCGGCGAATACGTTGCGGCGATCGCCAATGCGTTCCGCCTCCATGCCGAAGGGCAAGCGATCTCCCCGGCGCCGCTTCACATCCCGGCGGAAGGCGGAGGTTTTCATGTCAAGGCGGCGAGCCTGCCGCTCGGGCGTCGCTATGTAGCAATCAAGACCAATGCCAATTTCCCGCAAAACCGGCGCCTGTGGGGCCTGCCCACCATCCAGGGTGCAATCCTGCTTCTCGACGCCGAAAACGGACGGCCCTTGGCCTTCCTTGATTCCATCGAAGTGACGATCAAGCGCACCGCCGCCGCCACCGCCGTCGCCACCCGCTACCTCGCACGTCGCGACTCTCGAACGGCGACGATTTGTGGCTGCGGC
Organism: uncultured Alphaproteobacteria bacterium; assembly: GCA_963827585.1. Classification (GTDB taxonomy): domain Bacteria; phylum Pseudomonadota; class Alphaproteobacteria; order Rhizobiales; family Xanthobacteraceae; genus VAZQ01. Next base: position 192,188 of record CAWHCK010000013.1, on the reverse strand, counting down.
GACCAAGGCCGCAGTCAGCTCGCCGCGCTCCGTCATGTCCTCGATATCAGACGCGTCTTTGCGTGGGATAAGGATGCTGCCGCCGCCGCCGGATTTGTGGATGCAATGTCTAAACAACATGGCATCAAGATCGAGTTGCCGGCAAGCCTGCGCGCAGCCACGCTCGAAAGCGATGTCATTGTGACGTGCACCACCTCGCATGAGCCGTATTTGGGGCCCGGCGACGTGCGCCCCGGTACCTTCATCGCCGCCGTGGGCGCGGACAATCCGCAAAAGAGCGAAATTGATCCCGACCTCATGGCGCAGGCGACCGTGGTCACCGACATCCTCGCGCAGTGCGCGACGATGGGCGACCTGCATCACGCCATCAGGATGGGGCGGATGACGCCTGACGCGGTTCACGCCGAGCTCGGAGACCTTGTTACCGGCCGCCGCTGCGGGCGCTCAAATGCGGATGAGATCACTATCTTCGACAGCTCCGGCACCGGCATTCAGGACGCGGCCGCCGCCGCGCGTGCATTTGAGCTTGCGGGCGACCGCGGGCTGGGCACCAGGTTTTGGTTAGGCTGATGTGGCTGCGACGGTGATGAGCTTGCTGGAGGGAATGCTTTATCTCGAGCACGGGCACGCTGAAACGTTGCTGATCCAGTAGTGCTCCACTGCTTCGTCGGCCCAAAAATCGACCGCAACTCTTACCGAAGGCGGCAACCATGTGAATTTCTCCGAAAATTCGATTTCGACTCCGGTTTCCTTTAGCCGCGAGAAAACGATCTCGAAGTATCCTGCAGAATTCATCGCGCAGCGTGACGCATCGACCGACACGACTGCGGTCCATTTCCGCTCCATCGTTGGCGGCTGCATCTCGGAAAATCGGACCTCCGTGAATGCCAAGGCAGGCCTGCATACCTGCTGGCCAACGGCTTGCGTCACGCTGATGAGTCCAATGAAGCCTGCCAGCAGCCCGGATATGCATGATCGATACATGTGTCGGCCCTTTCGGAGCCTTGCGAATAGGGTGCCGCGTCGCTTTCGCGCAAAGCATCGTTTTTCCGCCCCGCCCTAGAATTTCTCATGAACGATTCCGCCACCGAGCCCTCGCACCATCTACACGCGAATTTGAAATGATACATGTGTTGCATATTCATTTCCGCTTTGATACAGAACTCGGTCCCATGAATGTCGGAGCACCCAAGACGCTGGCACACAGCTGGTTGCTGCTCATCCACCAGCTTCCGGCAAAGCCTGCATATCTTCGCGTCAAGGTCTGGCGCCGGCTGCAGGACCTCGGCGCCATCGCGGTCAAGAACGCGGTGCACGCGCTGCCGATGAATGAAGAGACGCAGGAGGATTTCGAGTGGCTGCTGCGCGAGATCGTCGAAGGCGGCGGTGAAGCCGTCGTCTGCGAGGCGCGTCTGATCGACGGCCTTTCGGACGAGGGGGTCCGGGCGCTCTTCGACCAGGCCCGCGATGCCGACTACGAGGACGTGGCCAAGGACGCGCGCGCCTTGGCAAAGGCGCTGCGCCCCAGCGCAAAGCCTCAAGCGCTCGCCGAGCTTCGGGTGCAGATCGCGCGGCTACGCAAACGCCTCGCCGCGGTGGCTTCGATCGATTTCTTCGGCGCCATCGGTCGCGAAAAGGCAGAGGGCGTGCTCAGGAACCTGGAAGCTCGATTGAACGAGGATGCGGACGTGACGAAGAAAGCGGCGGTTGACTCTGGAGCGAGCGCCTTTGGGACACTGCGCGGCAGAACCTGGGTCACGCGCCAAGGCGTATACGTCGATCGCATTGCCAGCGCGTGGTTGATCCATCGTTTCATCGATCCCGAAGCTCGCTTCAAGTTCGTGTCCGGCAAGGGCTATCGCCCCGACGACGGCGAGCTGCGCTTCGATATGTTCGAGGCCGAGTTCACCCACGAGGGCGACAAATGCACGTTCGAAGTGCTGCTGGAGCGCAATGCGCTGAAGGACCCTGCGCTGCGCGCCATCGCGGAGATCATCCACGACATCGACCTCAAGGACGACAAGTTCGGCCGGACCGAGGTCGCAGGCATCAGGACTCTGATCGAAGGCATCAGCGTCCTGACCAACGATGAACTCGGAACGGATCGCGCGCGGCAACGAGGTGTTCAACAATCTCTACGAGTACTTCCGGAAGAAGCGCCGATAGCAAGCGAGGTGAACTGTCATGGAGCAAACTTTTCCTGCAATCTCGTCAACCGATCTTTACGCTCGGCTCGGCACCGCCTCGGCCCCGACCGTCGTCGATGTTCGGCGCCCGGCCGATTTTGCCGCGGCGAGCGAGCTCATCGTATCCGCATTCCATCGGCCTCCGGATGACGTGGAACAGTGGCGCAAGCACTTGCCCAGCGGACGCCAGGTGGTCGTGCACTGCGTCCATGGGCGCCAAGTCAGCCAAGGCGTAACCGCTGCCCTACGTGCCGCGGGAGTCGATGCCATGTATCTGCAGGGTGGCATCGCCGACTGGATTGAAAGCGGTCTGCCGACGCGCCGCACGATCGGCATGGCACCCGGCAAGTGGGTGACGCGAGAGCGCCCGAAAATCGACCGCATCGCTTGTCCGTGGCTGATCCAGCGGTTCATCGACCCGGAAGCGGAATTCATCTACGTCCCGACCAAGGACGTCCTCAACGTCGCCGAAGAGACCGGCGGAACGCCCTACGATATCGACGGCGTCGAATTCACCCATGAGGGCGAGCGCTGCTCGTTCGATACCATCCTTCGCATCTACGGCATCAAGGATCCCGCGCTTGACCATCTGGCGACCATCGTCAGGGGCGCCGATACCTCACGCCATGATCTGACCCCGCAGTGCGGCGGCCTGTTCGCCATCTCGTTGGGCCTGTCCGCGAACTTTCCGAACGATCACCAAATGCTCGCCCACGGCATGGTGATGTACGACGCGCTCTATACCTGGTGTCGAACTCTCCAGGCGGAGACGCACAATTGGCCTGCGACCCTCAAGCAGGCCCGCCATGGCTGATCTTTCAGTGGTGACGCAAGGCCGCGCGGAGCGTCATCACGGGGTGCCGCTGGGCGAAGCGTTCCAGACCTGGCTTCGGGTCGCGAGCCTGAGCTTCGGCGGCCCCGCCGGCCAGATCGCGGTCATGCACCGCATTCTCGTGGAAGAGAAGCGCTGGGTTTCCGAAGAGCGGTTCCTGCATGCGCTCAACTATTGCATGCTGCTGCCGGGGCCCGAGGCGCAACAGCTTGCGACCTATATCGGCTGGCTGATGCATCGCACGCTTGGCGGCATCATGGCGGGCGTGCTGTTCGTCATTCCCGGCATCATCGCCATCATGGCGCTGAGCTACGTCTACGCCGCCTGGGGCAGCGTGCCGATCGTGGTCGCGCTGTTCTTCGGGCTCAAAGCCGCCGTTCTCGCGATCGTGCTCGAGGCGGTGTTTCGGATCGGCAAGCGCGCGCTCAAGAACCAAGTGATGATCGCCCTCGCAGCCGCAGCTTTCGTGGGCATCTTCTTTTTCAATGTTCCCTTTCCCATCATCGTGTTCGGCGCGGCGATCATCGGCTTCGCCGCCGGGTCGATGGGCTTGGCCGAGTTTCAGACCAACGCGGGGCATGGTCCGGCCGCCGGCAAGGACAAATCGGCCGTCGTCGACGACATGCTCGGCGAGGGGATACCCGAGCACGCCCGACCGACGGTCGCGCGCGCGTTGGGCGTCTCGGCTGTTTGGCTCGCGCTCTGGCTCATCCCGGTCGTCGCGCTCCTCGCCACGCTCGGCAGCGCCAATGTCTTCAGCCAGATCGCCGTCTTCTTCAGCAAGATGGCGGTGGTCACGTTCGGCGGCGCCTACGCGGTGCTGGCCTATGTGGCGCAGCAGGCAGTCGACCACTACGGCTGGGTCACGCCCGGCGAGATGCTCGACGGCCTCGGAATGGCCGAGACCACGCCCGGCCCGCTGATCATGGTGCTGCAATTCGTGGGCTTCATGGCGGCCTACCGTGATCCCGGCGCGCTCTCGCCGATGCTGGCCGGCACCCTGGGCGGCCTGCTCGCCACCTGGGTCACCTTCACGCCCTGCTTCCTCTGGATTTTCCTGGGCGCGCCGTTCGTCGAGACGCTGCGCGGCAACAAGGCCGTGAACGCCGCGCTCTCCGCCATTACGGCGGCGGTCGTCGGCGTGGTCTTGAACCTCGCGATCTGGTTCGCCGTCCACACCGTGTTCCGCGAGACCGTGCCGGTCCGCGCCTTCCCGTTCTCGTTCGACGCACCGAATCTCGCCAGCGTCGACCCGTGGGCTCTCGCCCTGTCCATCGCGGCTGCCGTCGCGATTTTCCGGTTCAAGGTCGGCATGATCCCGACGCTCGCGACCTGCTGCATCGCGGGGGTCCTTCTTTATCTGCTTGGAGCGATCCAATGAACGCCCACGCGCTAGTGCCCCGAACCCGAAGTTCGCATGAGAGTGTGCCGCGAGCACTTGCGAACTTCGGAATTGGGACACTAGAGCATGATCCCGAAAAGTGGGTACTGGTTTTCGGAAAAGATCATGCTCCAGCAATAAGTTAGAGCGCGATGACGATTTGAAGAAAAGTCATCGCGCGATAGCGGTTCGCACAATTCGGCTCGGGGAGCACAACCCACGAGAAAGAAAGGAAGCATCAAATGGAACGACGGGACTTCATTCAAGGCATGGGCCTTGTAGCAGGCGCTGCAGCCGCGGCGAGCCTGATCGACCAGCCCGCAATTGCCCAGACCGGAGCCAAACCCATGACTTACGACGCAAAACCGCTTTCGCTCGATCCGAAGAGCATCAAGGGGATTTCCGAGAAAGTCTTGGTGAGCCACTACGAGAACAACTATGTCGGCGCGGTGAAACGGCTCAATGCGATCGGCGCCCAGCTCGCCGAGCTGGACTTCGCCAAAGCGCCGAACTTCGTGGTCAACGGCCTCAAGCGCGAAGAACTGATCGCCGCAAACTCCATGATCTTGCACGAAGTATACTTCGACAGCTTGGGCGGTGGTGCTGCGCCCGGTGGCGCACTGCTTGAAGCGATTAGGCGTGACTTCGGCAGCCTCGACCGCTGGCACACGGAATTCTCGGCGATGGGCAAGGCGGAGGGCGGAGGATCCGGCTGGGTGATCCTTTCCTATTCACCAAGGGACAAGCGGTTGGTCAACCAGTGGGCTGCCGATCACACGACGACGCTCGCCGGCGGACGGCCGGTCCTCGTGCTCGACATGTACGAGCACGCCTATCATATGGACTACGGCGCCGCGGCAGCACGTTACGTCGATGTCTTCATGGATGCGATCCGCTGGGACAACGCTGTGAAGCTCTACGAGCGCTACAGCCGAGAAGCCTAGCTGGGCTTTCTTCTCATGAGAGCCTACGGACTTCTCATGAGAGCCCACGGAGCGGCTCAACGCAATGAACGCGGCGCGCGTCCGCGTCATTGCAAGAAAATGCACTGACATGAGGGGCGGCGGGCGCAACAGGGCTGTGAGCCCAGGACCAGGAGAACACGATCATGCGTGCTATTCACGTGCTCGCAATTTGCACCATCATGGCGACTATCGGCACGTCTGCCCGCGCCCAGGACATCGATTGGAAACAGGTCGATGACGTCCTGGGAAGGACTGCCGCCGTATCCGGTGATGTTCATCGCTACGGATTTCCGCGCACCGACCTCACGGTGACGCTCGACGGCGTCACCATCAGGCCAGCATTGGCGCTCGGCGGCTGGGTGGCGTTCAAGCCGGCCCATGGCGGAGCGATGATCATGGGCGATCTCGTGCTGCTCGAGACCGAAATCAGTCCGGTCATGGCCAAGCTGATCGAGAACGACATCGAGATCACCGCCGTCCACAATCACATCCTGCGCAGCAGCCCCGCGACGTTCTACATGCACATCGGCGGGCATGGCGATCCGGTGAAGCTCGCGATCGCGCTGCGCACCGCGCTAGTCGCCAGCAAGACCCCCCTCGCCCCACCCGCCGCCGCGGCCCCCTCGCCCGCGATCGATCTCGACACCGCCCAGCTCGACCGGATCATCGGCGCCAAGGGGCAGGCCACCGGCGGCGTCTATCAATTCGCGGTGCCGCGGCGTGATCCGATCACCGACAACGGAATGCAAATCACTCCACCCGGACCCATGGGCGTGGCCACCGCCATCAACTTCCAGCCGACCGGCGGCGGCAAAGCCGCCATCACCGGCGACTTCGTCCTCACGGTCGACGAGGTGAAGGAGGTGGTCAAGGCGCTGCGGTCGAACGGCATCGACGTGACGGCGATCCACAGCCACATGCTCACCGAGCAGCCGCGGCTCATCTTCCTGCACTTCTGGGCCAATGACGATGCAATAAAGCTAGCCCAGGGGCTGCGGGCCGCGCTCGACCAGACGGCGAGAGCGAAGAGCTGATTTCCCACCGACTCGCTTGCCGAGGAGCGTTGGTTCGCGATCCGATCCAACACCGGATCAACCAACGGCAAGAGCGCGTCGCATCGCAGAGGCACGCGGCAACAATGGATGTTCTGACCTTTGATTTCGCCTTTTTCCTGCTGGCGACCTTTGCCGCCGCGCTCGTTGCCGGCGTTGCCGGGTTCGCCTTCGGCCTCGTCGCCGCGGCGGTGTGGCTGCACATTCTCACGCCCCTGCAGACCGCCAGCCTGATCATCGCCTTCGGCCTGATCGTGCAAGGGGTTGCGGTGTGGAAGCTGCGCCGCGCCTTGCAGTGGGATCGTCTCTGGCCGTTCCTGATCGGCGCCTTTCTCGGCGTGCCGATGGGCGTGGCAGTTCTCGCCTGGGCCGATCCCGACTACATGCGAGCGAGCGTCGGCGCGCTGCTGATCCTCTACAGCAGCTATGGATTGGCTCGGCCCGCCATGAAACCGATCCGGGCTGGCGGAGCATCGGCAGATGCCGGGGTGGGCCTCCTCAACGGAATTCTCGGCGGTGCGACCGGTCTTGCCGGCATCATCGTGACGATCTGGTGCGGGCTGCGCGGCTGGCCGAAGGACTCGCAACGGGCCGTCTTCCAGCCGGTCGGCGTCGCGATTTTCGCCTTGAGCGCCTTCTGGTTGGGAATGGGCGGAGCGGTCGGTACCGATACCGTGCGCTTGTTCGTCCTGGGGCTCCCGGTCCTGCTGGCGGGTACCTGGCTCGGGCTGAGCCTCTACGGCCGCGTCAGCGAAGCGGGCTTCCGCAAGCTCGTGCTCGCCTTGCTGCTGGCCTCCGGGTCTTGCGCTGATGTTCTCGCTGCGACGAGCCGATTTGGTCCAATAGCCATCTCGTCGAAAAAGGAGGTCGCCCATGACAGTCGCCAACCGGACCATGACCCTGACCGTCGCTTGCGTCGGCGTGATCTCGTTGTTGATCTGCGCCCACGCCGCGGACTCCCTCAAATTCGACTTCTCGGACGAGGCCGTCGGCGCCGATCCGAAATCGTTCGTGAGCGTCGTCGGTGTCTGGCGGATCGAAAGCGAGGGAAATAACAAGGTGCTGGCAGTTGACGGCCGCCAGTGGAAAGAGGGACAGGCGGCAACCGGCGTCGCGGACAAGGCACGCGCGCTCTACGGCGACCGCTATGCCGAATTTCTCGATCGCGTTCAGGCCTATGCGTATTTTCCCTACGCGGTGGCCAAGGACGTCACGGACTTCAGCAATGGCGAAATCAGCGTGCGGTTCGAAGGCATTTCCGGCCGCATCGATCAGGGTGCCGGCATCCTGTTCGACCTCAAGCCCAATGGCGACTATCTGGCCATCCGCGCGAACCCCCTCGAAAACAATCTCGTGCTGTGGAAATTCGAGAGAGGCAAGCGCTCGTCCGTGAAATGGATTCGCGATACGCCGACCCCGACGCGGCAGTGGCACGAGCTGAAGGTTCGCATCGCGGGCAATAAGATCGAAGGATATCTCGACGGCAAGCGTTATCTGGAGCACGTCTTGGCAAAGCCGGTTTCGGGACGCGTAGGCCTGTGGTCGAAGGCCGATAGCCACGTCTATTTCGACGACTTCACCGTGACACCGGCGGATTGATCCTCGAAGGTCTAAGCGTGAAAGAAAAATCGGACGTCTTCCATCTCTACGCCGCGCGCGCAGCGCGCGGCTTCGGCGACGGATTCGCTGCCATCATCCTGCCGGCCTACTTGATCGAGCTCGGGTTCGACCCGTTCCAGATCGGACTCGTGGCGACCGCGGCGCTGCTCGGCTCGGCCGCGATGACGCTTACGATCGGCTTCCTGGCCCCACGCTACGACTTGCGCACGCTTCTTCTGGGCTGCGCGTTCCTCATGGTCGTGACCGGGATCGCGTTTCCAAGCTCCCAGCATCTCGTCTTCATCGTCGCCATCGCCTTCATCGGCACGATGAACCCCACCACCGGCGACATCGGCATTCATGTCCCGCTCGAGCAAGCGGCGCTCGCGCAGCGGGCCTCGGACGAGGATCGCACGCGCGTGTTCGCGCGCTATAGCCTGATCGGCGCGCTGTCCATCGCGGCCGGCGCGCTCGTCGCCGGCGCCCCGGACCTGCTCGCCCAATTCGGGATCGGAAAGATCGGCGCGCTGCAAGCCATGTTCTACGTCTATGGCGGGCTGGGACTGCTCGGCGCCCTCTCTTATTCGTACTTGCCGCATGCCAAGACGATGAAAACAGAGGGTCGCACCGCGGCGCTCGGTCCCTCGCGCGGGACGGTCTACAAGCTCGCCGCCTTGTTCAGCCTCGATTCCTTCGCGGGCGGTTTCGCCGTCCAGTCGCTCGTGGCGCTCTGGCTGTTCGAACGCTTCGATCTGTCGCTCGCCGCTGCAAGCGTCTTCTTCTTCTGGTCGAATGTTCTCACCGCGTTTTCCTACCCGATCGCCGCACGGCTGGGGCAGCGCTTCGGCCTCGTCAACACCATGGTCTTCACGCACATACCGTCGAGCCTCTGCCTCATTCTCGCGGCCTTCTCGCCCAATCTCGCGGTCGTCCTCGCGCTGCTGCTGGTGCGCTCGGCGCTGTCGCAGATGGACGTGCCGACGCGCACCTCCTACGTGATGGCCGTGGTCACACCCGCCGAGCGGACCGCGGCCGCGAGCGTGACCGCGGTTCCGCGCAGCCTCGCCTCATCGATCAGCCCGGCGCTGTCCGGCGCGCTGCTCTCGACCTCGTTTGCCGGATTGCCGTTCGTGATCTGCGGCGTGTTGAAAATCGCCTACGACCTGGCGCTGCTGTTTTCGTTCCGTCACATTAAGCCGCCGGAAGAAAAGAAGTTTCCGGAAGCGCCAGGACGTGCAGGCGCGGAGTCATAGACGCGCAGATCTGAGGTCCGCTTTCGGTGCAAACCGGAAAGCATTTGCTCGTCCCGAGCTTTACTGGTTTTGGACCCTGAGCGGTCATAGGCCGGATTGAAATCCCGCAGCGCAACATTCTCCTGCGGTGCTGAGGTGTGCTATCCTATCGGTCCGAGGCGCCGACCGCGCCCACCTCGATTCAGGACCTCCTGGCCTGCCGCGAGGTGATCCGATGAAACGACGCGAATTCATCACGCTGCTCGGCGGCGCGGTCATCGCGTGGCCGCTCGCGGCGCGTGCGCAGCAGCCGGCGATGCCAGTTGTGGGACTGCTAAACGCGGGGTCGCGTGAGGGCAGCCTGCATTTTATCGCCGGCTTCCACCAAGGCTTGAAGGAGACCGGCTTTGTCGAGGGTCAAAATGCGGCGCTCGAATACCGCTGGGCGGAGGGCAGGAACGACCGACTCTCGGCACTGGCCGCCGATCTTGTTCGCCGTCAGGTCGCTGCCATCGTCGCCAGCAGTGGCAGTGTGCTTCCCGCGATGGCAGCCACGACCACGATACCGATCGTCCTCCTGACGCCTAGCGATCCGGTTGTCCAGAAATTCGTCCCGAGCTTCAAATCGCCCAGGTTGCAATGTGACCGGCGTGAGCTTCTTCAACGCCACTTTAGGAGCGAAACGGTTAGAGCTGTTGCGCGAGATGGTGCCCAAGGCCACGACCCTCGCCTTTCTCGTGAGTAACGCTACGGCCGAGGACGCCTTGCGAGATACGCAGGCGGCAACGCAAGCGCTCGGCCTGCGGCTCCAAAACTGAAAGCCACCAACGAAAGCGAGATTGATGGCGCGTTCGCTTCGCTTGCCCGGCAAAGGCCCGATGCGCTGATCGTCCATCCCGATACACGATGCAACGTTCAGATCGCACAGGAGGGCTCGGGAGGTAACATCATGCAGACTGTCCGAGGCAGAAGTCGCGTCGCCTCTGTTGCCCGCAGGATCAAGGTCCCGGGAGGTCGCAATGCATAGCGTATCGGCCAAGGTGTTAATCGCGATCGCAGACACTAGCCTAAGGATAGAGGTCAGAAGGCTCTTTCCAGATCAGGCCCTTTCACTTGTCGAAGCATGTCGTATAGCAGACGTTGTTTCGATGATTTCGCGTCATCACCCACAAGTCGTAATCCTCTCCTCCCTTTGGGAGGACCCGCCGGATGGGCTTTCGGTTGCGCACTTAATCCGCTCAAGGGAGAGAACACTTCCCATCATTCTTCTCGTCCAGAAGAGCTCCGAGGCGCTAGCAATCGCGGCTCTGAAAGTTGGAGTTGACGACTACTTTAGCCCTCCGTGGCCGTGGGAGGAAATTCGAGCAAGTGTACAGCGGCATCTTGCCTTATCGCGCTATTGCGTGTCGCGCGACCGAACTGCCAGCGATCCGGACGTTGACACCGCTCGATACATTATCGGAGGAAGCTCAGCCATCCGCGCGGTGACGGAGCACCTTATCAAGGTCGCTCGAACCGACATCAGCGTCCTCATCACCGGCGAGACTGGGACCGGAAAGGAACTTGCAGCCCAGCTGATCCATGCGAACAGTCCGAGAAGAAAGCAGGCGTTCGTCTGCGTCAACTGCGCCGCCATTCCAGACACCCTCTTTGAAAGCGAACTCTTTGGCCATGAAAAAGGGGCGTTTACCGGCGCGCTTGCGCGAAAGGAGGGCCACCTCAAGCAGGCGGACAGAGGCACGGTCTTCTTCGATGAGATTGGGGAGATGAGTTAATATGTGCAGGCGAAACTCTTGAGAGCAATAGAATTCGAGGAAGGTTTGCCGCATCGGCGGTCAGGAAACAGTTCCCGTGGATATTCGGATCATAGCAGCTACGAATAAGGACATTGAGCGGTCGGTTGCCGATGGAACGTTCAGAAAGGACCTGTATTTCCGGGTCAACGTCGCCCGGATTTAGCTGCCACCTCTCCGAGACCGCAAGGACAATATTATTCTGTTGGCGGATCACTTCCGTCGCGAGATGAATGCGCGTTTCTGCCGCGACGTTGACGGCTTTGAGGCGGATCTTCTTGACGCCTTTCTCCGTTACGGCTGGCCTGGAAACGTGCGCGAGTTGCGGAACGTCATAGAGGCGACGTACATCGATCTTACTTCTCGACGAATTTCCGTTGCCGATTTGCCGCAGCATGTCCGAGATCGGTTAATGGCGATTGAAAAGACTCCTCAAAACGAGCGCGATCGTCTTATTGCCGCTCTCGTCGCTACGAATTGGAATATGAGTAAAGCCGCGCAGAAGCTTCACTGGTCTCGTATGACACTCTATCGAAAGACCGCGAAGTACCACATCTCGCGCCACGGCATGCAGGAGCCCGCGCCGCGCACGCCCGTGTCACATGTGTAACAGCCTTGAGACAGGGGGGCGTTACAACCGCCGTTTTGTTCGGGGTGAATGCGTGAACCGAACAATTCAATAATCCAGTCCTGACCACGATGATGCTCGAAGTGTCACGTTTCTCGTGACGCTCGACGTGTTCGCGACCTGCCGTGCCGAAACTCGGCGTTTCGAGTTGACCTTATTTTTCGGGGACTTGCCCCGACCGCGCGCTCGAACTGGTCGTTTGGCACGGCATTTGCCACGCCTTTTGCAGGATCTTTGGGTGGCGACATCCTTGCGGCGAGGGCGGGCCGCAAGCGGACGACATCGATGGAATAGCAATGGCTGCTGCGAACGGTGAATGCGGGGACGCCGAGCGACTGGTGGGTCGATATGCGAACTACCTCAAGATTGGCCGCAATGCTTTCGAATTCCTCTTCGACTTCGGTCAGTCGCACAGGGAAGGGCGCGAGCCGCAATTCCATACCCGCATCATTACCAGCCCTGCCTATGCCAAGGCGTTCCTTGAGGCCTTTCACGACGCGATCCAGAGTTACGAGAGCGATTACGGCCCCATCCCGGCGGACGGGGAGCATCAGCAAGATGCGAAATGACCTGCATGCGAGCCAGTCCGGCCGGCCCGCGCGCGCTCGCCAGCGGTATCTCGCGCCGCCGTTGACGGTGCCGTCGATCTATCTGGGTTACATCCCGAAGGGTTATCCCGGGACGGCAAGCACGGTCGAGCACATCGCCAACTTGATCCGCTTCGGCAGCAAGGATTTCTATGTGCGGCAAAAGGCGATCGACATCTTGATCGAGCGCGGTGTGCGTCCAAAGGACTATCTCGGTGAAATTAACGCGCTGTTCCAATTCGTTCAGCAACGCGTCCGCTATACGAAGGATCCATTAAGAGTTGAGGTGCTTCATGCCGCACGGCGAATGCTCGATCTGCGCGCTGGCGACTGCGACGATATGGCCATCCTGCTCGGCTCGATGTTGGAGGCAATCGGGCATCCGGTGCGCCTCGTGATCACTGGCCCCGATCCGCTTCGTCCTCATCTCTTCACGCACATCTATCTCGAGGTTTTCCACCACGGACGCTGGTTGCCGCTCGATGCAACCATGCGGTTTCCCATGGGCTGGGCCCCGTCCGGAGTGGTCAAGAAAACCATTCGGTTGAAGAGGTAGGCAGCATGTCATGCAGTTGTGGGATGGACAGGCGCCTGACTGGCTCACGCAGCTGATCGGAGCCATTCAGGGCGAAGCAATTGCGCCGCGGGACGCGCGCATCAAGTCGATGTGGGATCTGTTGCGACAGCGGGGCCTGCTCCATCGCAGCCGTTGGCTGCGCAATGTGTTGCAGCGCATCTGGCGACAGGGCCTTGCGGCCCGTCCGCGTCCCCGCACGACGCAGCGGTTGCAGCAGCTCCTGCAACAATGGGGGATCTTCCCCGCTTCCGCTTTGCCGCCGATCATTGTTTCCCCCGTCGTGCCTCAGACTGTCGTTGTTTCTTCAGGCGCGCCGCGCCCTTTCCGCCCTGTGGTTGTGCGTCCGTTGCGTCCAGTGGCCGTGCGGCCACTTCGGCCTGTCCATGTCAGAGCCGCAGGCAAGAGAGGCGCACGATGAGCGCAGCCTCGACTACGGCAGGACAGGTGTCGGGCTGCAGTTGCGGATGTAGCGCTGGATCGGCGCGCAATTTCGTATCCAATGCCACAGCGCTCTATCGGCGTTTCAACGGCTTTGGTGCATCACAAGCGATCAAGGTGAAGCACCGGCGATTAATGCCGCCCGTCGTGGTCGAACTCGGGCCGCTCGCGGGACTGATCTATCGTTCGAACAAGGGAGAGCCTGGCCGGCGGCTGCGCACCTACATCCACCTCATGGAGGATCCGCCGCATTTGGTGAGCAATGTCGAGGGGACGCAGCTCTACATCGTCGGCGGCAGCTACCGGGTCGGCGCTCGCGGCATTGAGGGTTGAAGGAGATTGCGGTGGCTATGAGCAGGAGCAGACGGTTGGGCCTTGATGAGCTGATGATCGTGAACCCTGGTCTGCGCAACGGCGCGGCCTATCTCCTCGGCGACGATAACACGCTCTATCGCATCGAGGGGTTGGCGGAGAACGATCCACCGCATCGCTTCTTTCTTGGCGACGATGGAACGTTTCACGAGATCATGGGCCGGGGGAGATCAAGCTTGCGCAGATACCGACGATGAGTAGGTGATCCTGATGCGAGTGTGAGCGATCCGGGGAATTCAGAACAGGAGGACACGATGGCAAAGGTAACGGGCATCAAGGAAAAGCTGCACATGCCGCTGTACGACGCTTTCGTGGTGCCGCCGCCCCCTCCCACAGGCACGGTACCAACATTCAGGAGCCAAATGACCATTCATGGATGATTCGCTTCTTCGTTGACATCCAGAACAAGACGAAGCTGGAGACAAATCTGCAGGCATCGGGGGTTCTGCCGAGCCAGAACCGATTCGAGGCACGCGCGCTGCGCGTGGTGACGTCGGGGACTCAAGGCTGACGACCTATCAGACCTGATCTACAACTCGGTCACGACGCTACTGGTCGGCGAAAAGATCATGGTGGAAGCCCCGACTTATCTGTTCCCGTCAGGCGCCGGCGTCAGCGGCGTTAGCCTCGTCACCTCAACGGTCGCCAATCACGGCGAACCGGATCCGATGGCGACGTTCCGCTTCGCCGAGCCGGTGACTATCGACCCGCAGCAGAACTTCCGAATCGAAATGCTCTTCCCGCGGGGCGTTCCGGGCGATGCTGCAACGCCGACAAGGTTGGCCGGGGCGGGACCGTGTCATTTATGGGCGATTGTCGACGGTTACCTGGAACGTGACGCGCAGTGACGAATTCCCTACGGCAGTGCTCACCCACAAGCAGCGGAGAACCACGATGAGGTACCTAGGCGAAGATGAGCTGACGCAAGTGATGGGCATCGGCCGGTACGGCGAGGTGCGCGAGGGCCCGGACGGCAGGCTCTACCAATGGGTCCAGGGCGTGGACGGACTGGGCAACCCCATCGGCTTGTGGCGAGGGTTGCGCCGGCGGCTGCGCAGCGTTGTGCGACGGGCGATGCCGCTCGTGCAGACCGCGGCGTCCTTTGTGCCTGGCGTGGGGCCGGCGGTGGCCGCCCGCGTGCGCGCGGCAACTCCGTTCGCCCAGCGGGCTGGCATTCTCGGTCACAACGGACTCGGCGCGCTCTATCAGTCTCCCGACGGCACGCTCTATCAAATGCAGGGATTTGCCGAAGACGAGGAGCTGCGGGGTCTTGGCCAAGACGAACTGACCCAGGTGATGGGAATCGGGCAACCAAACGAAGTGCGCCAAGGTCCGGATGGAAAGCTCTATCAATGGGTCCAGGGCGTAGACGGACTGGGCAGCCCTATCGGCTTCTGGCGCGGGTTGCGCCGGCGGCTGCGGAGCGTTGCGCGACGGGCGATGCCGCTCGTGCAGACCGCGGCGTCCTTTGTGCCTGGCGTGGGGCCGGCGGTGGCCGCCGGCGTGCGCGCGGCAACTCCGTTCGCCCAGCGGGCTGGCATTCTCGGTCACAACGGACTCGGCGCGCTCTACCAGTCTCCCGACGGCACGCTCTACCAAGTCCAGGGACTAGCGGAAGACGAAGATTTGGGCGGTTTCGCCGAAGACGACGAGCTCCGCGGTCTCGCCGAGGACGAGGATATTCGCGGCGTGGGTGAGGACGAGGAGCTGCGCGGCCTTGCACAAGAGGAAGAGCTTCGCGGTTTCGGCGAGGACGAGGAACTCCGCGGTTTCGCCGAGGACGAAGAGCTGCGAGGCTTCGCCGAGGATGACGAGCTTCGCGGCCTTGCCGAGGATGAGGAGTTGCGCGGAATCGACCAAGGCTACGTTCGTCAGAATGGCGTGAGCGGGTTCGACGCCTATGTGCCCGATCAACCGGTGGGAACGCGCTGGTTCACGCCGCCGGCACAGCCGCCCGAGATGTGGAAACCGCTTTGGTGACGCGACGTCTTTATCGCACTCGCATCGGTCGGATTGGATATCGCGATAGACCACCGCTCCGACGTTCCGAGGTTGAGTAAATCAGGGAGGCGCAGGCATGAGGTCCTTCGGTCAGGTTCCGGAAACCGCACTGGCTCCCCCTCCTGCCGCGCCCTTGGCCATCACGCCGATGCCTGGCGCGAAGGAAATCCCATACGACTATGTCGCGCGATTTCAACTCTTAGGAAAACGCGGCGAGCGCGTGCAAGACGTGATCAACATCAGAGTTGAAGGCGCCTTCGTGGCGGCAGCGATCGGTTACAGTTTTCTCCCGGCTCAATTGGATACGCGTGCCGTAACGACGCTGAAGAGCACATTTAGTTCCATCCCTTTCGGGGGTGCCATTGTGCTGTATGGCAAGCTCTCGGCGGAGTGGCCAATCCGACGGAAGAATTTTATCCTTGTCTCGCTGTTCGTCTGTGCGGCATCGACTTCAAATACAGCATCGTCGACAGCGCGAGCGGGCGCGAGCTGCAAAATCAACCCATCCACAACATCGCGGGCCTGGGCGAGGCGGCAGGCAATCGGCCGTTCCGGCCTTTTGCCAAGCCGATGCTGTTTCTGCCGCGTTCGACGATTCGCATCGAAGTGGAAGAGAGTCTCAGAGGGCAGCCTCTACGGCGACAAGGTAGATCGGCGCAATGGCGCCGAGCTGTTCATCGTTCTGCACGGCTACAAGATCCTGGGCTACGGGGCGGGGCAACGATGAACATCTGTCACATTTGCGGCGTGCCCTGGGACGCCGGCTATTTCGACACGGCCGACATAAAGGCCGCTCCGCAAGACGTTCGGGGACGAGCAGGAGCTCGTGCGGTTCGAGCTACATCCACAGTATTGCGGCGTCCTTCTGAACTTTGCCCAATATGCGAGATCGGCGGTGCGCCGAGGCCGGATCTGGTCGAGACGCAGGGACTATGAATGGATCATCCTTTGCAACAATCAGCCGCGCGCGCCGTACCTGCCGACGACGATCATCCGCAATCCGTGGGGCCGAAACGCATTCCCGATCCATCTTCGGCTGAGGAAGGATGCACGCTTCGCTTCGTTGTCAGACGCACGTCACAAACCGGCACACGCTGCTGACGCAGGTCGGCGGTCGGCTGCAGGCGCTACTGGTACAACACGATCTACGGTGGCGCCCCAATCCGCTGTAGCGCGCCGCCAAATGGAGCATCGCCTATGCTCGAATTGCAGGCGCGATCAGACTTCGAACGGGTTCGTTACGACCCGGACATTGGCGTTACGCGAGAGCGCTTCGCCGGCTATGTTATCCCGGGCGTCTTTCCATGGCGGGGAACGATCCGTACGTGGCCTGTCTGCTTTCGATCAGTGCGATCGATTGCCGGCATAGGGTGAACCGCAATTCCTTCCCCTTCCTCTCCCGGCCGCAATCAGGGATGACGCGGCTTCGCCCTGTCGGTCGCTTGGTGGCGATAGCGCCCCCCGAGCGACGGCCACGTGCGCCCGGTGCGAAGCGGCGAGGCGTTCGCATCCTCTCGCCGCCGGGGCATGGGCTGGTGCGACCCGAGCTGGCGGCGGCGATCGAGATCGTGTTCGAGACGTTCGCTCGCTCGTGCGGCGCGACGCCGGAGAAACCGCTGGAAATCCGTCTGGGCGCGGCTTTCAATGCGGCTCCCCGGCCACGGCGAGGGGCGAGCCTGGATATCCGCGCCGTCGGCGGCAAGGAGCTGCGCGCCTGGAAGCAGGAGTGGGACAAGGCGATGGAGGCGGCGGAGCGATTTCCAATGCCAACGAGAAAGCTCAAGCGATCGCCGCCGAGCAGAAGCGCAATCTTGGCTTTGACTCTACAAGGCATTGCAGGTCCATGGCGGCTGGCGGGTGAACCAGGGCGGCTGGATCGCTATCGCGGCGTGATGCAATTCTTCGGCCCGTGGACGGCAACAGAAGGGCCGTGGAAGGCGATGCAGATCAAGAGACCGACTGCGTACCAGGAGCAGCGCCTCGCCGACCAGCAATGGGTGTTCCAACAGCATGAAGATCACATTCACGTGGCAAGGTAAGGAAGAGAAAACGCGATGGATATGAGAACATGCGAGGCCTAGGGGATGGTCGTCACCAGAGGGCCCCGTCGAGATGGCGCGGCGAAGGCTGCGACGTGGACGCGGCCCGGCAAAGTGATCGACAAGGTCGGCGGGCGATTGCTTATTGGTACAATCCGTGTACACCACCAAGCAGTAACACAAAGAGAGGGGGATGCCGTGGGAAGGTTTCCGTCAATCCGCCCAGTTTGGGCGTGGCCTGGCCGGAGGCCGGTGCGCTGGTCACCCCGAGCTCGCGAGCGAACTGGAGCACTGCTGAAGTATTGCGCAGGAAGCCGCTTCGATGAGCGACATCGGTCACGAGGACTTCAAGTCGGGCTTTTCGACCACCACCGCAACGGCCGTGCGGCAGACATCTATTGCGTGGCCAGCATCGCATCGACGAATGGAAAGCGCGCAGGACCACCGCGGCACGCATGCGCGAAACGCCGCAGTCTGTGAGCGCGCGGCGATCGCCGCCGAGGAGTGCAAGCGGAATCTCGGGGACGATCAGAGGAGGCTTCTCCATTCACGAGGTTCGCAATGCAACATTAACATCGAAGACTTCAGGCTCCGAGAAAGTCCAAATGTACCTGCGAAGAGATGAGCAACGTCTACAAGGCAAGGCGGCGACCCCCTCACCGGTTCAAACGGTTGAAAAGGCAATTGGGCTCTACAAACTTGGGTCGCACTTTTCACTGGGGCGGGTTCAAATCCAAGTCGGACATCGCACAGTATATCAAAGAACCGCCCCGGCTCAGCACGGTACCGAAATGCACGCGCTGGTTCCGGATTGCGACTTATCTCCCCGACCATCTCCCCGCCCCGTTTTCGCAATTGAGGCGCGACAGCAGCTTCAAATTCAACCTCGAATACGAGTACGATGGAATCAATCTTTTTGGAGTTAGGATTTTGCCCAGGAAAAGGGGTCTAGCACTCTGTACAAAGATAAATTCGAAATCTCCTTCAACTATCTGCAACGTCCCCTTCCGGGGCCTGTTGCGGTGATTCGCTACTACATCCAGGGCACGTGGGAGCATTGGCGTCCTTTTCCTTACTCCAATGAACGATACAAAATTCAAGGAGAATTGGATGTCCACGGAGACGGACGGGCAACACTCAAGATACAGTCCGACGACAATCGGGTACGCGCCGATCCGATGCCCATTACATGCCCCATCCTTCCCGTACCCATCACTCCCGTACCCATCACCAAGCCAACGGGCCACTTCTCCTTATCCGTCTTTTTTCCGATCGGTGTAAGCAAGGTTTCCACAGACAACGCACAAAGGATACGCAAATGGGCTTACTGTTTGCCGTCTCAGCTCCGGGACAAAATGGCTGCAGGCGAGATCGCGGTGTACATCGAAGGCTATGCCAGTCGTCCCGGGGGCGTAGACAGAAATCAGAAGCTGTCTAGTCAACGGGCGTCCAATGTCATGAGCGTCCTAGCGGGACCTATCGGCTTGAGCCCCCCTGCCAAGTTCATTCATCAATTCCACGGTAACAATCTCCAAAATCTGCCGGGCTTAAAGGTGATGGAGTGGGTGAGGCGGGCTCTCAATCCCAAGAAGTACGATCAAGCCGCCGTCATCCACTTCGAGGCAGACGGAATAGACGATAACCAGCTGCTCAAAATTCGGCAATGCCAACAAAACCTTTGAGCCGTTATCTGATTGCCCCGCCTCGATGCGCCGTATAGAGCGTTGGCGTCCGAATATCACAAGACTATTGCAGGAAAGGTCGTGATCAGCGAGAGTGGAGGGAAGACGAGAGCAAGTCGACCGATGACGCTTGCGGCGCCCTACGGCCTGCTCGCGCAAGCGTACGATGACGTGATCGGCCGCGACTTCTTCGAGCGCATCCGACGGGTCTTCGAACACCTCATCGCACGGTACCGGATCGGCTTTTCGTCGGCCGCCGACCTTGGATGCGGAACTGGGCTGTTCGCGCGCTATCTCAACGCGCTCTGGCGCGTGCCGGTATTCGGGGTGGACCTGTCTCCTGCGATGCTGCGGGTCGCGGCGTCCAATTGCCGCGACACCAACGTGATACTGCTTCAGCAGGACATTCGCCGGCTCCGCTTGCCGACGCGCGTCGACCTCGTGACCGCGAACTTCGACGCGCTGAATCATCTTGTCAATGACGGCGAGTTGCCGCGCCTTTTTCAGCTGGTCTACGACCACCTCCATCCGGGCGGTCATTTCATCTTCGATTTCATCACGCCGTGCGATCCGCTAGGTGCTGCTACGATTATCCGCCAAACGCCGTCACGCGATGGCCGCAGGCACGTCACCCAACGCATCCGCTGGGTTCCCGGCCAGCGAATGTTGTTCTGCGAGGTCCTGTTCCGGGACCCAGCGCGGGCCGCCCCTCAGTTAGAGCTGCATCTGGAACGCGCCTATTGGCCGCGCGATGTCGCCACCTGGCTCATGGACGCGGGGCTTTTATTGCGCGATGTACTTGACGCGGTAACGTTACGACCCGCCACGGCCTGCCATCGTCGGATCATCGTGGTCGCGCAAAAGCCTAAATCGATCATCCCCGTCCCTCGAACCACATCGGCGGCAGCTCCATTAGACCATTCACCCGCAAGCCTCCCTTGATGCCTGCCTGTCAACAAGGAGGGATTTATGTACATCCATGACCGTAACTTGTTAGATGTACAGTCTCAACCTAAGGAACAATCTATCGCCTCGCGGCTTGCTCAGCGCAACGCTTATTACCCTGAGCAAGCTCCAGGCGGCTTTTTTGGGCGCGGAGAGACTAACAAGTCGTTCAGCCCGGCGTGCGACAGCTCCGTTGCCACTCCTAGTTTTTCGGCCGCAGAGCGAGGCAAGCTAACAAGTCTCCTCTCACCCAGCCAAAGCATTCAAGCTATCCGATGGAACCGTGAGAGGCACCCCGCAAAATCTGGCGTGCGACTGGAAGACATCGTTGTTGATTTGGCTCGTTACGTGGATTTTGCCGCCGTGCGAGCTGCTATCCAAAAATCGGGAGGATCGTACACGATCAGCGAAGGAACCGTAGACGCTGTCTTTGTCGAAGCCGCACATCAGTTTCAGGCAAAGGTCTATTTCCATGCGGACGAGCAGAGCGGCGGGGTAGGGCCTTCGACCCTGGACAGCCTGGGCATCGTGAAGAACAAGCTGAAGCCTAAAATTGGTAACGTCCCCGGTCGCAAGTTTCTCAACTTGAAAACATCACCCCTTCTAACCAACGAATTCAGCGCAAAGAATTGGTTTGACGGAATTGTGGCGCCGTCTTTCCTTGGGCGTAAAATCAACAGACATGGTCAAGGTATCCATCTGTTGCTGCTACGCAAACTCCGGGAAGCTGAAAACTACCTGCTTTCCCTTCCCCCATACGTCGGGATAACTCCGGTTGCGCTCGGTCGAGCATTGGGCCTCGCCCGAAAGTCCGTAACGTACAGCGGAGGACGAATCTCCCAAGCTCAAGCGATGCATGGCGTCGGCCTGGCGCTGGACATTGACGTAGCTGGCAATCCCTGGATCGGGGCCGGCTGGATTAAGGACGATAAAGCAGGTAGAGGCTGGCTTGTCGATCAAATCAAGACAACCCCCGACGCCCAATTAAAGATAAAGTACCAGGGTATTTTGAATAAACGGAACGAACGCTACAGGTTTTTAGAAACTCTGAAGTTGGCGGCCGGAGGATCTTTGAAGGGCGGGGCAAAAGGCACAATCGCTTCCTACCTCCACGCATTTGGCCGTAAGCCACGGACGTGACACTCGTCGCGTATACGAGATTCTTGCGCGCCGAAATGAGGAATTCAAAACCTTTTTGCAAAACAAAAACAACGTCTGAATTAATGTACTGGCGCAATAGCGACACTTTCGGGTAGAAATCCTCTGAATGGATTCCTGAACCTGCACACCGATCTGGTTTTCGCACTGCGGCAGGTTGCCTTACTCGCCTGGGGCGCGATTGACTTCGGACCTGATGCCTCTGGCGATGTTATGCACTTCGACCTACGCACGCTTGGTGCGGGGTGTGTGATCGCAAATAAGCTGCGAGGCTACATACCAAGGTCCGAGCACCACCCATCAAATGAATTGCGGGAGGCGGCGGCTCGTGAGCGTTGCTCCTACGTTCTGCCCCGATCGTGAACTCCGCTGTTGGTGGGATTTTATATGTCGAGGACGGGGCGCTCAAGTATCGGGGTTCGAATGAGGCCCTGCCAAGGATACGTTGCCACCCGTCTTAGCGGTATCGTCAAGCAGGAGGGTTGTGATGGCTAGCTACGAAGCATCGGTCAAGAAGGCTCTATCTTCTCAGCGGGATCTCAAACGCCGCAAAGAGCATTGCTCGGCCGACCCCAAGAAGCTCGCGACGGTTGGACGCGCCCTTGGACATCAGGTGCGGATCAAGCGCAATGCCACTGAGTACGGACTGTACACGGTTAGCCAAGCCCGCCAGGAGAGCCCGGATAACATCGCTCGCATGGGCGAGACTGGCCGGAAGCAACTCGGCACAAGCGATGAATTCGTGGCAATGCTCAATTCGCAGGTAGCACATCCTACCTATAACGATGACGACGCCAAAACCAAAAACGAGTTCGTCGAGCGGCTGAAGGATAACGGCACCCATACGGGGCTCGTCGTCATCGCCCCGCACGGGGGAGACATCGAGCCCCGCACGGACCAACAGGCCGAGCGCGTCGCATCGCGCCTCATGGCAAAGGAGGTCAGCTCGTGGCTGTGCAAGGGCTGGTGGAATGGGCAGGGGGACGCCGTTGATCACTGGCACATCACCTCGACCGACATTCACGAGGCGAGTTTCCCCCGCCTGAACTCGATCATCTCTCGGCGTTTTACCTATGCCGTCGCTTTTCATGGGTTCCATAAACCCGAAATCCTTATCGGCGGCGGTTCCGCGGCCAATCCCTAGAAGCAGGAGATCAAGACAGAAATCGAACGCGCGATCGCCGGCTCGGGCTTCTGGTGCAAATCGCGTCCCCAAACGAGCGGTACGGCGGCGATAGCACGCAGAATATCGTTAACCGGCTCACCGCCGACAGAGAAGTGGGATCCAGATCGAGCAGAGTCGCCAGGCCCGATCGAGCCATTGGCAATGCATCGCCGATGCGGTCGCCAATGTCTACGATCGCAAGCTCACATTCATGAAGTTTCGCCCGCTTCACGGCCGCGTCCTCATCAAGCGTATCGATGCCGAGGAGAAGGCCTCCGGCGGCATCATCATTCCCGACACCGCCAAAGAGAAGCCCTCGCTGGGCGAGATTATTGCCGTTGGCCACGGTGGCCGCGACGAGAATGGCAAGCCTAATCCCGAGCGATCTGGAGGTAGGTGATACCGTGCTGTTCGGCAAATGGTCGGGCACCGAGGTGAAGATCGACGGCCAGGATCTCCTGATCATGAAGGAATCCGACATCATGGGCGTGATCGAACGCGGCGCCGTCGCCAAGACAAGAAGGTCGCGTAAGCGCGCGCTGAACGCGGTCTATCGGCATCGCCGGATCCGCGAGGCTCGCCGCCGGGGTGGTACCTTTTGATGGGAGAGTTATGAGCTTGAGCAAGAAACATACGCTGCATCTTCACGATCCCGAGCGCATCGAAGTGCGCAAACACACAGGCTCACCTTCTCGCCACCTTCACCGAGCGGCGCCTACACGGTGGTCCTTGCCGGACCCCGTCGCACATTTGTGAGAGGATAGGGGCTCCGTCTCGCACGCGAAATGGGTGCGCGCCTATCCCAGGCGCTATTCGACGGCGAGGTCAGTTGGGACTGGTTGGAGCAGGCCCTTGCAGCGAATGAGAGAGGGCGTGCCCGACGTATTTGACCATCGCAATGCGGAATACATCCGCGGCGCACCCAAGCATCCTATAAAGGGATCTCTGCAGATTGCGGGGGATGCGCGTTATGGCCCGGGCACCGGAGAAAGAACGGCAGGAGGGAGCTGACTTCAACGACTATCTTGGAGTGACCTGGAGCTATCCCGGCGAACAGGACGTTTCGCCGGAGGGCTGACAAATTCCACTGCCTGGATTGCTCGGGCTACATGCGGATGGTCTGGGGCTATCGCCACCATCTTCCAAGCGAAGATTACGAGGATCGAGTGCCCCTCTCCCTCGCCCCGATGCTGGATCACAGCACGATGCCACGCCGGACTTACGAGATCTACGAGAGCGCTTTCGGCGTCGTCATCGTCTTCCAGATGCGAGCAGCTGATGGACTTTTCGTGGCTCGGCCATCGGCGATCTCGTCTTCTTCGACGCCAAGGGCGGGCCGCAGATCGATCATGTCGGCATGTATCTGGGGCGCGATGCCGATCGTCGGCACCGGTTCATCTCCAGCCGCAAGAAACACAATGGCCCGACGTTGGGCGACTACAAGGGAGCTTCCCTGCTCGATGGGACGGGCTTTTTTGCCAAGGCGTTTTGTGCCGTGCGCCGGATATCACGAAGACCCGCTGACGCGGGGGCGATGGGCTCCTGCGAGCGTTGTAAGCGCAAACTCCGGAGCTCGACCGTCTGATTCAACGACTGGCATCGGCCGTTTGTCGGCCCCACATCCTAGTAGGATTTCCCGCACCAGAGGCGGCCCCCTTAGCCAGTCGCGAAGCCTTCCAGGGCCGGGGGGATGGAAGAAAATTTGGATCTTCACCGGCCTTCGGCCTACCCTGGAGGATGAAACAGGTGGGTGTTAGGCTGGGCGGTCCGCCGGCACAGAGGTCGTTGTCGTTTTGGTGTCGCGTCGGATGAAATCCTCAAAACAAGACACCGACTTCCCGGAGGAATACCATGGCTACGATGTCTATCACATCAAACGATGGCGCCCTTCCATCTGCATCTGCTGTCCTGGAGGTGACCGCGACAAACCCGGAGTATAACCAACCGGCCTTCGTATTAAACAAGCAGGGAGACGCGGAGGCGCGGCCTCGATCAGGATCGATGACCCGAATCCTGATATCGAGTTTGTCGAAACCGGTTGCCGGGTACTGATCCCAACGCCGGGAAGTTTGAGATTGCCGTTCAGGCGGACCAACTCCAGATCAATGGCCGCAAAGCCGATGTTGGCCCCAACAAGGGTTTTGAAACCATTGTCGTATTTCGCGGCCGGCAGCGGGCGGCAATATCGGTTTCGGATTCCCGGAAGCCCATTATGAAAAGTTTGGAGGAGGAAAGGGTGTCATCGTGATCGCGAATGCCTCCGTCGCCCCGACGCGGAATATCTCTGGCGCCGGGATTTTGTATGTTGAGGACGGGGCGCTCAACTATCGGGGTTCGAATGGAACGGTCACAGTTATCGCGCCGGCCTAGCGCGAGTTCAAACGGCGGGCCGCCTCGAGCCGGTCATCAGCCACCTCAAGGAACACCACCGATGCCAGCGGCGACGCCGTCAATGCCGTTCTCGCCGCTGCCGGCTACAACTTTCGCCGCCTACTCGCGTGGTTGAGGTTTTTGTTGTTACTCGTATCCTGATCGCGCTCGGCTTTAGCTCGAATCGACCTGAAACCGAGTTCTTCACGGACGACTGCTGCGCGAGCTCCTTCCGACAGCCGGCAAGGTCGCCTTGCTCTTCAACCCACGCAGCCCGGCCCCTTCGCAAGTCGAAATCCAAAGTGCTCAGGTGGCGGTGAGCCGCCTAGGGTTGGAGATAGTCGTTGTCTACGCCAGCGCCGAGAACGAAATTGAAAACGCATTGGCTGCTGCCGTCGAACAACGAGCCGCCGCTATTGTGGTCGCTTCCGACGTGTTCTTTTCCAGTCGACGCGAATACATCGCCCTGCTGGCGCTCCGCCACGCGCTACCCACGATCTCCGATGACCGCATAGCTACCGTGGCCGCCGTGGCCGGGCAATTGATGAGTTGTGCCCCCAATTTGGATGAACTGTATCAACTGGCCAGAACCATGTCGGCCGCAGTCTCAGGGGCGAGAAGCCAGCCAATCTCCGGTGTTGCAGCAGACCAAATTCGAATTGGCCGTCAACCTCAAGACCGCCAAGGCGCTCGGTCTCGGCGTGCCCCCGATGCTGCTCGCGCGCGCTGACGAGGTGATCGAATAAAAGGCTGGTTTGCTGCGGTGCATGAGTCCGGAAGTGGCCACTTTTGAGACGTCCACGGATGTCCGCTACACGGCCGCTTTCGGGGGTAATCCGGACAGTGAGCCGACATCGCCTACTGGTTCAAGCCGAGGTTAAAAAATCGTGCGCCGTTCAGGCGCTAGGCCTCGAGGCGAGAACGCCGCCGATCGCCTCTCAGTTCGTCGGAACGAGGTTGATGTCTTTGGCGAGCTTGACGATTGCCGCGACGTCATCGCGGTAGAATTGCCCGAACTGGTCCACGCTCATCGGCATCGGCTCGACGCCGAATGTCGCCAACTTCTCTTGCACCGCTGGCACATTCAGCGCTTTCTGCGTTTCCTCGTGCAGTCGATTGACAATGCCGCGCGGCGTTTTCACCGGCAGGGCAAGACCGCCCCAGAACAGATACTGCGCGTCTGGATAGCCTGCCTCCGCCACCGTCGGCACGTTCGGCAGGGCCGGTGCCCGTTTCGGCGTACTCACCGCCAGCGCTACAACCTTGCCGTCCCTGACGTTGGACAGCGCCGGCGCGATCGGAAGGTAATAGAAATCGACGCGTCCGGTCATCACCTCGGTGAACGCCTCGACCGGGCCGCGGAACGGAATGTGCTGGACGTTGATGCCGGTCGCGAGCCGCAGGCGCTCGGCGGCCCAGTGCGAGGCGGAGCCGAGGCCGGCAGAGGCAAAATTCAATGTGCCGGGCCTGGCCTTGGCCGCGGCGACCAGGTCGGCGACCGATTTCCAGCCCTTGGACGGCGCAGCCACCAGCACGCTCGGCTGAACTCCGAAAAGGACCACCGGCACGAAATCGCGGAGCGGGTCGTAGGGCAGGGTCTTGTGAAGCACGAGATAAGAGCCCTGCGACGACGACAGCGCCAGGGTCGTGTAGCCGTCCGGTTCGGCCTTGGCGACCGAGGCGCTTCCGATTGTCCCGCCGCCGCCCGGCCGGTTCTCGATGACGAAGGATTGGCCGATCTGCTTCGATACCTGCTCGAGTGCGATACGAGCGATGATGTCGCCGGCATTGCCCGCGCTGACCGCGCTGACGAGCAGAATTGATCGGGTGGGCCAATCCTGTGCGATCGCGGCCGAATTCAAAACGAATAGGGCTGCACCTGCGACGGCGCCCCACCACGTGCGAAATGACGTCATCTGATCCTCCCTGAAGCCGGGATTCCCAGGACGATACGGGTCAAGCGGTCGAGATCCGGCTCCTTGTCGGCAGTCAGGAAATCAAGAAATCATAACACACGTTGCCGCGCGGCGCACATTCCGGAACGGGCTTCCCATCGCAACATTGAGCCGACATCGCCGAATGACCGAGGTCGACCCAAACCGGGCCATGGCGCGCCGGTTTTCGTACAAAAAATCCCCACCGCAATGACTCGACGTGAAGGTCTGTGGGCGCCCCCCGGAAATAGGAGGAGCGAGGAGGGCGACCATGGCGGCCCCAAGCCCCGGAGAAGGCTGGGGCTCCCTGCCGGACCGGGCCGAGGCAGCACTCGAACCCGCAAGCGCTGGTTCCGCAAGCCGCTACTGACCCATGCACGAACATGGGGCGCGGCTCCATAGAGTTCTGTAACAAAGAGTGAGGGCCGCCCGGGGCCGTTAGAGGCTCGAAGGATCGATGCAGAGGGTTGGCTTACTTGTGGCAACTCTTGCAGGTAAACGCGGGTGGCGGCTGGCCTGGCTCCACCATTACCGAGTTGAACTCACCGCAGCGCCCACATTGTCTTGAGAGTTTCGTCGGCAGCTTCACAATAGGTCTGGTGGCCGCTGCCACGGCCTGATTGGCTTGGGCTCGGAGGTCGGCCTTGGTAAGCGCTGGTCCGCGACGCTGTTCCCTCATGAGGGAGCCATCATTCCTCGTGGCGCCTGCCCGGCTTGTCCTTGATCTGCCATTCTCTCATCCTATTGCGTGCCAGCGTGATGCTCTCTGTGCCGTACGAACAGCCATTGCGTCAATACCGCCCCCGAATTGCGTTCCTTGATGCCTTCCGGCTGTTCGAGAATGAACATCCGCGCGTCAGCCAGCGTTACGAGATTGGTGCCGTGAGGACCCGGCATGAGGGCGAGAGGCGAAAATCGCCCCTCTTCCAGCCGTATTTTCTTCGTCTACGAGATGAATATATTTATTGACTACGTATCGAGACTGGAGTAGTATCCGCATATCCCGCTCGATGAGGGGCGTCTCCGGAGACGATCCTGAAGGCGGAGCGGGCGTGGCGTGCCACAGCCGCGGCTGGCAATCGCAGCCTCGGCCAAGGCCGCCACGGTGGAGCGCCGAGAGGCAGCGCACCGATCGCAAGGTGCGCTCGCCACGCCCCGCGAGCGCCTCGCAGCGTGGCCGTCGCGTCTTGCCGCGCGACCTTAGTTACAAGCGCCTATCGGCGCTCCGCCACCCCTCGCTTCGGGGTCGGATGCAAACGAGAGGTCAAACCCGAAGCGCCAAGCGCAACGGGGATGGAAAACTGCTGTTCAATACGGGTGCCGCGCAAACGGCAACCGAGGCTTCGCTGTTTGACATTGTGAATAGGGGTAGCACGGCGCTCTCGGAGACTTCGGTCCCCGGGCCGATGTAGCGCGCGCGCTTGCGCCACCATCACGTCCTGTCCTCCCCGCGAAAGCGGGTAGGGTGGCAAAATCGCCTGTCGCACCCTCTCCGCGCGTGGGCACGGCGCGTGCACGATTTTGCCCACGCGAAAACACCGAGTGGCGCGCCTTTGCCCACCCTACGCGACTTGCAGGTATGCGACGACACCCGGCGCGCTGCGTCAGTAGAGCCCGCCGGTTCCGGTGCGCACCGCGCGGTCGGCTTCGGGCGATACGCCGATCGGCCGGCCGTCGGCGTCGGTCACGCCCACCACCGAATAGTTGTCGGGCGGCGCGGTGCCGGGCTTGAAGGCTTCCAGGATGACGCGCTGGTCGCCGGGCCCGGAGCGCATGCCGCTCTTGGGATCGATGCGGATGAGCTTGATGCCGGCCGGCACGCGGAACGGCACCGCCGGCTTGTCGGCGAGCGCGACCTTCATGAAATCGCGCACGATCGGAGCCGCCAGCACGCCGCCGGTCGCGCCGCGGCCGAGATGGCGCGGCTTGTCGTAGCCCAGATAGACGCCGACCACGAGGTCGGGCGAGAAGCCGATGAACCAAGCGTCCTTCTCGTCGTTGGTGGTGCCGGTCTTGCCGGCGATCGGCTTGCCGACCTCTTTGACGACGGTCGCGGTGCCGCGCTGGACGACGCCCTCCATTATCGAGGTGATCTGGTAGGCGGTCATCGGGTCGAGCACGCGTTCGCGTCGGTCGATCAAGGTCGGCTCGTTCTGGTTCGCCCATTTGTCGGCGTCGCAGCCGCGGCATTCGCGCGAATCGTGCTTGTAGATGGTGCGTCCGTAACGGTCCTGGATGCGGTCGATCAGCGTCGGCTGGATCTTGCGGCCGCCGTTGTCGAGCATGGCATAGGCGCCGACCATGCGAAGCAGCGTCGTTTCGCCTGCGCCGAGCGAAAACGAGAGATAGGGCGGCAGATTGTCGTAAACGCCGAAGCGCTTGGCATATTCGCCGATGAGCGGCATGCCGATATCCTGCGCGAGGCGCACCGTCATCACGTTGCGCGAATGCTCGATGCCGAAGCGCAAGGTCGAAGGCCCGTAGAATTTCTTCGTGTAGTTCTCCGGCGCCCAGATGCCGCTGCCGGTATCGATCTCGAGCGGCCCGTCCATGACCACGGTCGAGGGCGTATAGCCGTTGTCGAGCGCGGTGGCATAGACCAGCGGCTTGAACGACGAGCCCGGCTGGCGCAGCGCCTGGGTCGCGCGGTTGAACTGGCTCTGGTCGTAGGAGAAGCCGCCCACCATCGCCAGCACGCGCCCGGTCAGCGGGTCCATCGCGACGATGCCGCCCGAGACCTCGGGCACCTGGCGCAGGCGGAACTGGCCGTCCTTGCCGGCGAGTGCCTCGACATAGACGACGTCGCCGGGCGCGAGCGCTTGCGACACCTTGGTCGGCGCCTTGCCCTTCGTCGGGCCGCTGGTCGGTTTCGCCCACTTCACGCCTTCGAGCGGCACCGTGCCGGTCTCGCGTTCCGCGGAGAGCGCGCCGCCCGGTTGGCGGACCGGCTGGAACCCGATGCGGGCCGACGCATCGTCGCTCTCCAGCACCACCGCGAGCCGCCACGGCGCGATATCGGAGAGCGCCCTGACCTCGGCGAGCTTGGTGCCCCAGTCGCCCGCAATGTCGAGCTTGGTGGAGGCGCCGCGATAGCCCTGCTGCTCGTCGAAGTTCACGAAGCCGTCGACCAGCACCTTGCGCGCCAGCACCTGCATCTTGGGGTCGAGGGTGGTGCGCACGGAGAGGCCGCCCTCGTAGAGCTTCTTCTCGGTGTAATTGTCGTTGATGTAGCGGCGGACTTCCTCGGCGAAATATTCGGCCGCGAAGATGTGGGCGCCGGTCGGGCGCGGGGTGACCTTGAGCGGCTCCTTCTTCGCCTTCTCCGCGTCTTCCGTGGTGACGTAACGGTCCTCGACCATGCGATCGATGACGTAGTTGCGCCGCTCGAGCGCACGCTCGCGCTGCCGGAAGGGATGGTAATTGTTGGGCGCCTTGGGCAGCGCCGCGAGATAGGCCGCTTCCGCGATCGACAGTTCATGCACCGACTTGTCGAAATAGAGCAGCGAGGCGGCGGCGACGCCGTAGGCACTCATGCCGAGATAGATCTCGTTGAGATAGAGCTCGAGGATGCGCTCCTTGGAGAAGGTCCGCTCGATCTTCATCGCCAGCAGCGCTTCCTTGACCTTGCGCGCGAGCGACAGCTCGTTCGTGAGCAGGAAGTTCTTGGCCACTTGCTGGGTGATGGTGGAGGCGCCCTGCGGGCGCCGCCCGCTGCCGTATTGCTGCACGTAGAGCGTCGCCGCCCGCGCGATGCCGGAGAAGTCGATGCCGCCGTGCTCGTAGAAATTCTTGTCCTCGGCCGCGATGAAGGCATTGATCACGAGCTTGGGTACCGCCTGGATCGGGAGGTAGAGCCGCCGCTCGCGCGCATATTCCGCGAGCAGCGAACCGTCGGAGGCGTGCACCCGCGTCATGACCGCGGGCTCGTAGTCCTGGAGCTGGGAGTAATCCGGCAGCGACTTGGAGAAGTGCCACATCAGTCCGGCTGCCGCCGCGACCCCGACAACGAACAGGATCGCCCCGGCGGCGAACAACAGGCCAACGAAACGCAGCAACAATCTCATGGCTGAAGTCCCCCCTGCCCCGAAGCGTTCCGGCCGCGATGTCCGGCGGTTACGCCGAAGCAACCGGATAAAGTCCACGCTGACGGGTTTTCCCCGGAACACCCCCACCACAGCGGTCGGTCCCGATGTCTAGGTCGCCCTGTTTTATGTTGAAACTGAGGCTAAATGGCCACAGTCACTTCAATTTTGGCCGGTTCCCGCCAGCCGCGTGCTCAAGAACGCATCCACCGCCTGGACGATGGAATCGGCGGTACGGTCGCGCCACTCGGCCGAGATCAGCGATTTGAGGTCGGCCTTGTTCGAAACATATCCGAGCTCGACCAGGACCGACGGCACGTCGGGGGCCTTGAGCACCACAAAGCCGGCGGACTTGAGCGGATTCTGGTGGAGTCGGGCGGCAGTCTTGAGCTGGCCGACCACCCCCTGGGCAAACTGGAGTGAAAACGTCTTGGTTTCGCGCCGCGCAAGATCGATGAGGATGTCGGCCACGTCCTTCTCCTCCGACGAGAGATCGAGGCCGGCGATGACGTCGGCCTTGTTCTCGGCCGCGGCCAGGCGTGCGGCGCGGGCATCCGACGGGCGCTCCGAGAGCGTGTAGACGGTCGCCCCTTGGGCATTGCCCTCCCTGCGCCGCAACGCATCGGCATGGACCGAGATGAACAGCGAGGCTTGGCGCGCACGCGCGAACTGGACCCGCTCGCCGAGCGCCACGAACGTGTCCTCGGTGCGAGTCATGGCGACGCGGTATTTGCCGGTCTTTTCGATCTTGTCGCGCAGCAGGAGCGAGAATTCGAGGACGATGGTCTTCTCCATTTCCCCGCTCGCCGCCCGAGTGCCGTTGTCGATGCCGCCATGGCCGGGATCGATCACCACCAGCGGCCGCGGATCGCCGGAGGCCTTAACCTCCGGCGGCGTTTCCGGCCTGCGCATCTCCGGTGGGCGGTTCTCGACCGCGACGGTGCGCATGAAGGCCTCGCGGTCGGTTGCGGCGAGGTCGAGCACGAGCCGGGCAGGCTGATCGTTGGCGGCGTCGATCACAAAGGCCTTGTCGATGCGCGCCGGGCGCACCAAATCAATGACGACGCGCGAGCCGCCCTGCATGACGAGGCCGAAACGGAAGGCTTTGATCAGGCCGCGCCCCACCTCCCCGGTCTTGGCGGGGAACTGGAACGTCACCTGCGGCATGTCCACCACCACCCGGTAGGGATTGGCGAGCGCGAAGGCGCGGATGTCGATTTTTTGGTTCAAATCAACGATCAGGCGCGTCTGCGTGTCGTCGCCGGCGAGCCGCACCTCGCTCGCCACCGGAAAATCGTTCGCCGCCCGGGGCGGCGCTGCGGCCGCCGCGGGACGCTCGGCCGCGCAAGCGCCGCCGAACATCATCGCGCTGAAGAGAAAAGCCAAGCTCGTCGCGCGGACAGCCATGGGATTTCCAGCCCTTCCGAGCCCGTTTTACTCCATTAGGGGGACGCAGTTAACCCGAACCTAACCTCGCCGGTCTGCCTTCGACGGCTATGCCGCACGCAGCGAAGTATCTCAGGCTCTCTCGTCTGGCATCCCTTGCCATCGCCTTCCGCCAGCCCTAATAAGGGGTTGCTGACGATTTGCAGTTCCGGTTGTGTCACGTTCGGACATCCGGCAGGTCCGCCGAAGGACTGTTCCCCGACAGGCGATGGGAGGGGACTTCGCGGGACGGATCGGCTCGCGGCGTCTCCATTGGGGCGACGCTCACGGGCCATCAGGCCGATGTTCCTGTGGACGATAACCGGTGTTGCGTGCGGCAAATGCCTCCCGCGACGGCGCGCCGGCTTATGCTTCAAGGCGGCTTCGAGTCGAAGATCGTCAGCCAAGAGAACCCGCGGCCGCGCCTGCCAAGCGTTGCCGCCCCGTCACGGGCCAAAAGGTCATGCAACGGCTGCGCATCGAGAATTCAAGCCATCGCTGCCACGGCAGGATCGCGTCGCGAACCGACGCGATCGGCTTTTCGGCAGCCGTCGCAAGCCTCACTGCTTGCCGGGCGTCGCACTGGCGTACGCACACGGCCCATCCTTTCAACCACCATCAGGCCGGCTTTCGGTCGCGCCGTCTTACGCCGCCCCCGTGGCGACGAACGGCGGCCGCGCGCCAACCGGTCATCAAGAGACTAATCAATGCCCAACAAAATGCTCATCGATGCGACCCATCCGGAGGAAACCCGGGTAGTCGTTCTACGCGGTCATCGTGTCGAGGAATTCGACTTCGAGTCAGCCAGCCGTAAACAGCTTCGCGGCAACATCTACCTGGCAAAAGTCACGCGCGTCGAGCCGTCGCTGCAGGCCGCCTTCGTCGACTACGGCGGCAACCGTCACGGCTTCCTCGCCTTCAGCGAAATCCATCCCGATTACTATCAAATCCCGGTCGCCGATCGGCAGGCGCTGATCGCCGAGGACGAGCGCGCCCAGCGCGCCGCCGATGCCGAGGCCGACCACCGCGCCG
The DNA here is from genome assembly GCA_963827585.1 of uncultured Alphaproteobacteria bacterium. Classification (GTDB taxonomy): domain Bacteria; phylum Pseudomonadota; class Alphaproteobacteria; order Rhizobiales; family Xanthobacteraceae; genus VAZQ01. Next base: position 158,713 of record CAWHCK010000013.1, on the reverse strand, counting down.
GCCGCCGACACGGACACCGCGAGCGTGGGAGCCGCCGCCGGTCCGACGAGATCAAGAGCGAGCCGGTCGATACCGAGTGCGAGGCCATGGCGGCGGGATCCGAAGCGATGGCGCCGCAGGCCGACTCGACCGAGGCACCGGCGCCGGACGAAGCTCCGGCGGTCGAGACCGCGGGGGAGCCGATCGCCGCCGAGCATGCCGAGGATGCTCCGCCCACGGCGGTCGCAAACGAGGCTCCCATTGAGCTTGCCGAGCTCGAAGCGAGCAGCGCGGCCGAGCCGGTTCCCGGCGCTGGCGGCGAGCCCGGTGCGGACGCGAGCCTCGTTGCGGCAGCGCCCGACCTCGCCGCGCCCGCGGAGCGGAGCGAAGCCGGCGAAAGCGTCGAAACCGGCAGCAACGTCACCGAGGTCAACGGCCATGGCGCCGAGGGCGAGGAAGAAGAGGTGGTCGAATCGGTGGGCGGTGCCGACGCAATGGAGGAAGTGCCCGAGCGCACGCCGCGGGTGCGCCGGCAGTACAAGATCCAAGAAGTCATCAAGCGCCGCCAAGTGATGCTGGTGCAGGTGGTCAAGGAGGAGCGCGGCACCAAGGGCGCGGCGCTCACCACCTACCTGTCGCTTGCCGGCCGCTATTCGGTGCTGATGCCGAATACGGCGCGCGGCGGCGGCATCAGCCGCAAGATCACGAGCGCCGAGGACCGCAGGCGGTTGAAGGACATCGCGCAGGAGCTGGAAGTGCCGGAGGGCATGGGCGTGATCCTGCGCACCGCCGGCGCGAGCCGCACCAAGACCGAGGTCAAGCGCGATTTCGAATACCTGCTTCGGCTGTGGGAGACGGTGCGCGACCTCACCCTCAAATCGACGGCACCCACGCTGGTCTACGAGGAAGGCTCGCTGGTCAAGCGGTCGATCCGCGACCTCTACAACAAGGACATCGACGAGATCCTGGTCGCCGGCGACGACGCCTACAAGGAAGCAAAAGAGTTCATGCGCATGCTCATGCCGAGCCATGCCAAGAACGTGAAAGCCTACCGCGACACGCTGCCGGTCTTTACCCGACACGGCATCGAGAGTCAGCTCGACGCCATGTTCACGCCGGTGATGCAGCTGCGCTCGGGCGGCTACATCGTGCTCAACCAAGCCGAGGCGCTGGTCGCCATCGACGTCAATTCCGGGCGCGCCACGCGCGAGCACCACATCGAGGACACCGCGCTCAAGACCAACCTCGAAGCCGCCGAGGAAATCGCGCGCCAATTGCGTTTGCGCGATCTCGCCGGCCTGATCGTCATCGACTTCATCGATATGGACGAGAAGCGCAACAACCGCGCGGTCGAGCGCCGATTGAAGGAGTGCCTGCGGCACGACCGTGCGCGCATTCAGGTCGGACATATCTCGCATTTCGGACTGCTCGAAATGTCGCGGCAGCGCATCCGCTCGAGCGTGCTGGAGAGCTCGACCGAGAAATGCCCGCATTGCGGCGGCACCGGCCACGTGCGCTCGGTGTCGTCGGTCGCGCTGCAGCTCCTGCGCTCGCTCGAGGAAATGCTGCTCAAGGGCGCCACGCATAATCTTTCCGTGCGCACGCGCTCCGATATTGCGCTCTATCTCCTCAATCACAAGCGCGCGCATCTGCGCGCGCTCGAGGAGCGCTTCCGCATCGTCATCATGGTCCATGCCGATGCCACCGTCGGCGGACAATTGTCCTTCGTGATCGAAAAGGGCGAGCAGGTGCACAGCCTGGAACAGGCGAAGGCGCTCGCACTGCAGCCGGCGACCGCGGTCCCGATCGTGGAGGACGAGGAGGAGGATTCCGACGACGAGGATGTCTCCGAATCCGAAGAGGCCGCTGCGGCAGCCGCGTCGGGAGACGAGACCCAGCTCGCGGGCGAGCAGGATCAGGACCAGGGCCAGGCCGCGGCGCCGGCGGCGGCGCGGCCGCCGTGGCGGCGAAGGCCGCGAGACCCTGCAGGCGGATCACGATGGCGACGCGGTGCCGCGAGAGCCGTCCGCCGACTTCGCTGCTGCGCCGCGTGAAGACGACATGGGCGGCTCGGATGAGGCACGCGAGGCCGGCAACGGCGCGGCCGGCGCGGACATGACGGGAGAGCCGAACGGCGAAGGCGAGCGTCGGCGGCGACGGCGCGGACGGCGAGGTGGACGGCGCAATCGTCGCGGCCGCGAGGGCGAGGGCCTCGCGGCGGAGAGCGGCGCCGCGGGCGAGCCGGAGCTCGCGCACGCGGGCACCGATTTCGACGGCGCGGAGGCCGCCGACGTCGAGGCGATAGCGGTCGCCGAGTCCGAACCGACGGCCGTGCACGAGCTCGTCTCCGGGCGGCAGGGCGATGGGCCCTCGCCGGCCGGTTCCGAACCGGCCGAGGATCGCGCGGTCGCGATGGCCGCCGTCGCGGCTCCCGAACCACGCGACGTTCCCGAACCAACGGTCGCCGAGCCGCCGCGCCGGCGCTCGACCGTGCGCGAGGCCGTGCCGCAGGTGTTGCGCGACGATGGAAACCTTCCCGCGCCGTCCTTCACCGAGCCGCCTGCTCCGGCAGAGCCGGTGGTCTCGAGCTCGGCGGAGAGCGAGGTCGGCGATCGTCCGCGTCGTTCCGGCTGGTGGAGCAAGCGTGTGTTCGGCAAGGGCTGAGTCCGGTGCCGGGAGCTCGCCGATGAAAAGCGGCTGGGTCGAGCGCGACGCGCAGGCGGCGATCGACCATTACGCCGCGCAGGGCATCGGCCGCGATCTTGCGCTGCGCGTCTACACGACGCGCCTGCTCGGCCGCGATCCCACCCTGGTGCTGCACGGCGGCGGCAACACCTCGGTGAAGACCACGATGCCCGATCTTCTCGGCGAGGAGGTCGCGGTGCTGTGCGTCAAAGGCTCGGGCTCCGACATGGCGGCGATCGAGCCGGCGGGGCTCCCGGCCGTGCGCCTCGACCGCTTGCGCAGGCTGCGCGCGCGCGCGGCGCTCACCGACGAGGACATGGTGCGGGTCCAGCGCGAGAACCTGCTCGAGCCGACGGCACCCAACCCGTCGGTCGAGATCCTGCTGCACGCCTTCCTGCCGCACAAGTTCGTCGATCACAGCCACGCCAACGCGATCCTGAGCCTGGTCGACCAGCCGGACGGCGAGGCCATCTGCGCGGACGTCTATGACGGGCGGACGAGCGTCGTGCCCTATGTGATGCCGGGCTTCGCGCTCGCCAAGCTGGCCGCGGACATCTACGACGCCAAGCCCGACGTCGAGGGGCTGATCCTGCACAAGCATGGCATCTTCACCTTCAGCGACAGCGCGCGCGAAGCCTACGAGCGCATGATCGCCCTGGTTACGCTGGCCGAGGAGCGGCTGAACAAGAACCGCAAGGCGGTGTTCGTGACGGCGCAGCTGCCGCAGGCGATCGCGCCGGTCAGCGCGGTGGCCCCGATCCTGCGCGGCGCCTGCAGCAGCCAGGACGAGAACATCGAGGGTGCCTGGCGCCGCCTGATCCTCGACTTCCGCACCGGGCCCGCGATCCTCAATTTCGTCAACGGCGCAGACCTCGCGCGCTACAGCCGGGCCGGCGTGGTGACGCCCGACCACACCATCCGCACCAAGAACTGGCCGCTGGTCGTTGCCGCGCCCGAGACCGGCAAGGAGGATGATTTCAAGAACGCCGCGCGCGCGGCCGTGAAGGCCTTCATCGAGCACTACCAGGCCTATTTCGCCCGTCAGAATGCACGCGTGGGCGGGATCAAGAAGGCGCTCGATCCGCTGCCTCGGGTCGCGCTCGTCCCCGGTCTTGGTCTGTTCGGCCTCGGACGATCAAAGAAGGACGCCGGGATCGCCGCCGATCTCGCGCAGTGTGCGGTCGCGACCATCACGGATGCCGAGGCGATCGGCCGCTTCGAGTCGATTTCGGAAGCCGAGATGTTCGACATGGAATATTGGCCGCTCGAACAGGCGAAGCTCGGCACCGCGATGGAAAAGCCGCTCGCCGGCCAGATTGCCGTCATCACCGGCGGCGGCGGCACGATCGGCGCAGCGACCGCGAACGCTTTCGCGGCGGCGGGCGCGGAGGTCGCCCTGCTCGATCTCGACGAGAGCGCGGCCAAGGAGAGAGCCGGGGCCCTCGGCGGCGCCGCGCTCGCGGTGCCGTGCGACGTGACCGATGCCGTCGCCGTCCGCGCGGCCTTCGACCGGGTCGTCGCGGCATTCGGCGGCGTCGACATCGTGGTGTCGAACGCGGGCGCGGCCTGGCAGGGGCGGATCGGCGAGGTCGACGAGGACGTGCTGCGCCAGAGCTTCGAGTTGAATTTCTACGGTCACCAGCGGGTGGCGCAGGCGGCGGTGAAGATCATGCTGGCGCAGGGCACCGGCGGCTGCCTGCTGTTCAACGTCTCCAAGCAGGCGGTGAATCCGGGCGCGAATTTCGGCCCCTATGGGCTGCCGAAGGCAGCGACGCTGTTCCTGGTGCGGCAATACGCGGTCGACTACGGCGCCGACGGCATCCGCGCCAATGCGGTCAATGCCGACCGCATCCGCTCGGGGCTGCTCACCGAGGCGTTCATTGCCGAACGATCCAAGGCGCGCGGCGTCAGCGCGAAGGACTATCTCAGCGGCAACCTGCTCGGCCGCGAGGTCACCGCCGACGACGTGGCGCAGGCATTCCTGCATCAAGCGCTGGAACTGAAAACGACGGCCGACGTCACCACCGTGGACGGGGGTAACATCGCCGCGGCGATGCGATAGGCCGTACGTCGAGCGGACGCTACGCCGCGCGCGTGCCCGCCCAGGCGAATATTCCGTACATGATCGCGAGCGGAAGCAGCAAGCCCCAGACGCCGGTCGCGACATAGGCGAGCGTGCCGGCCGCCGTCCCGAGCAGAAATCCGAACATGATCGGAAAAAGGCGGGCAACACGACCGCGCGCCGCGTCGTAGGCCGCCGCGACGGTTGCATCGGCGGGCGCGCGGCGCCGCGCCTGCCAGGCGAGCGCCAGCTCGGTCGCGTCGATGGCGATCTGGGTGGTGTTCGTGGTCATCACGTTGGTCGACGCGACGCTCCGCATCATCAACCGCACCGCGGCGCTCTGCGTGCCCATGGCGAAGAGACCGAGCAGGCTCGCAACCACCACGACGGCGGCATTGGGCCCGTGCGCGGGCTCGCTCAACACGACCGCGAGCAGGAACGCCGTCAGCACGGCGCATTCGAGCCCCAGCGCCCAGGCGATCGGCGCACGGCCGCGGCGCTCGACCATGACCGCGAGAACCGTGGTCACCGCGGCCGCCAGCAGGAAGACCGGGATCGCGAGCACCTTGGTCGCCGCACCCTGCTCGTCGGTGACGAACGCAGCGGCCGCGAGCACGAAGCTGCCGGTGACCTGCGCCACGAACAGGCCGAACAGCGCAAGCGCCGTGTAGCTGTCGATGAAACCCGCCGCGAAGCTCAAGAGCGGAGGAACCGCCGCCGGCGGCGCCCATTGGCGTGGAACAACAACCTCCGTCATGATTTCCCCTCGGGCGCGTCACCGAGCCTTGAGCCATGCTCCGATTCGCTCCACCGCCTCGCGCATCTCCGCCGCCGCACCCGCGTAGCAAAAGCGGATGAAATGCCTGCCCGCCTGCGGATCGAAATCGACGCCCGGCGTCGCCGCCACGTGCGTCTCCTCGAGCATGCGCTTGGCGAATTCAAAGCTGTCGTCGCAGAAGCGCGAGACGTCGGCATAGAGATAGAAGGCGCCGTCGACCGGCAGAATTTCGTCGAATCCGGCCCTGGGCAAACCGTCGAGCAAGATACGACGGTTCTCCTCGTAGCCGTGCTTCACCGCCTCCATCTCGGCGCGGCCATCGAACGCCGCCTCGGCTGCAATCTGGGACAGCGTCGGGACCGAAATTGCGAGGTTGCCCTGCAACCGATCGATCGGGCGGATCAGCGGCTCCGGTGCCACCATCCATCCGATGCGCCAGCCGGTCATGCAGAAATACTTCGAGAACGAGTTGATGATCACAGCCTCGTTGGACAATCGCGCCGCGGTTTCGGCCGCGAAGGCATAGTCGAGGCCGTGGTAGATCTCGTCGGAGATGAACCTGATCCCCGCCTCTTCCGCTGCGTCGACGAGCGCGCGCAACGCCTGCGCGGTCATCATGGTTCCGGTCGGGTTGGCGGGGCTGGCGGCGAGCACGCCCTTGAGCGGCGCCTTGCGATGCGCCGCCATCAGCATGTCGGGCGTGATCGCCCAGCGCGTCGCGTGCGTCGTCACGATCGGAACCGGCTCGCAGCCGAGCGCGCTCAGGATATGGCGGTACGGTGGATAGCCCGGCAGCGCGACCGCGACCCGATCCCCGGGCTCGAATAGCGCAAGGAATGCCAGGATGAATCCGGCCGACGATCCGGTGGTGACAACGACGCGGGCCGGATCGATCGAGACGCCGTAACTCTCCTGATAATGCCGCGCAATGCGGGTGCGCAGCGTCGCAATGCCGAGCGTCTCGGTATAGCGGAGCCGGCCGGATGCGAGCGCCGTGCGCGCAGCCGCGATCGCGCTCGCCGGCGCCGGCGCCGCCGGCTGTCCGACCTCCATGTGAATGACGCGGCCGCCCGCCGCCTCGATGCGCGCCGCCGCCGCCATCACGTCCATCACCATGAACGCGGGAACATCGCTGCGCGCCGAAGGCGTTATCATCCGTCTCGCCGCATCCAACATCGTCACCGGACCTCGATGCCTCCTGCCCACCTCGCCACCGCCGCATTTCCGCCAACGATTTGCGTCGTAAAGGTCGGCCATCAGACGTGATCGCAACCGCGTTGACCGTCCTCGGGCGCACCACTAGGTTGCGCGGAATAAGGTGCCAAGCCAGCGGATATGACCGGAACCGGAAGACCTATCAGGGCGCGGCGACCGACGCCAGCGGCGCGCCTCATTGCCGTCGTGACCGCGACCGCGCTCGCGGCAGCGAGCCTGCCGGCGCACGCCCAGGGGGGAATCGGGGCCATCCGCGACGCCGAAATCGAGCAGTTGCTGCGGGAGTATACCCAACCGCTGCTGCGCACGGCGGGGCTCGCCCAGCAGAATGTTCAGGTCATCATCATCAACGACCGCTCGTTCAATGCGTTCGTCGCGGACGGCCGCCGAATTTTCGTCAATGGCGGCGCGCTCATGGAATCGGAGACGCCGAACCAGATCATCGGCGTGCTCGCGCATGAGACCGGTCACATTGCCGGCGGCCATTTGGCGCGCATGCGCGAGGCAATGGCCGCGGCGACGACGCAGTCGATCATCGCGATGCTGCTTGGCGTCGGGGCGCTGGTCGCGGCCGGCCGCAGCGGCGGTTCGGGTTTGGGCCAGGCCGGCGCCGCCGCGATCGCTGGCCCCACCCAGGCGATCCAGAATTCGATGCTTGGCTACATACGCGCCCAGGAAGACCAGGCCGACCGCGCGGCGGTCAAATTCCTCACCGCGACCGGCCAGTCCCCGAAGGGGATGTACGAGACGTTCAAACGGCTCGCCAACCAGATTCTCTACCAGACCCGCAATATCAATCCCTATATGCAGTCGCACCCGCTGCCGAGCGAGCGCGTGGCCGCGTTGGAGGGAATGGCAAGGGCGAGCCCCTACTGGGACCACAAGGATCCGCCGGCGCTGCAGGCGCGCCACGACCTGATGCGCGCCAAGCTCTATGGTTTTCTCGAGCGGCCGGACGGGGTGGCGCGCCGCTATCCGCCAAGCGATACCTCGCTCGCCGCCCGCTACGCGCGCGCCATCTCGGCCTATCGGTTCTCCGACGCGCGCTCGGCGGCGGCGCAGATCGACGCGCTCATCAACGCGCAGCCGCAGAATCCCTACTTCTATGAGCTCAAGGGCCAGGCCTTGTTGGAATCGGGTAAGCCGGCCGAAGCCGTGGCGCCGCTGCGCCACGCGATCCAACTCGCGCCCAACCCAGCGCTGATGCAGATCATGCTCGCCCAGGCGCTGATCGCCACACGCGATCGCGCGCGCGTCGACGAGGCGGTGTCCATCCTGCAGACCGCGGTCACACGCGAGCCGGAATCGCCCGACGCCTACAGCCACCTGGCGATGGCCTACGGCCTGAAGAACGACTTGGCGCGTGCCGATCTCGCCTCGGCGCAGGCCGCCTTCATGCGCGGCGACATCAAGACCGCGCGCGAGATCGCGACGCGGGCCAAGACACGCTTCCCCATTGGATCGCCCGGCTGGGTCAAGGCCGACGACATCGCCAGCTTGAAGCCGCCGCAGAGCGCTCGGCGCAATTGACGACAGAAGGACCAACGAGAATGAAATTTGATCCGCGCCCCTTCGCCGCCGCCTTGGCGGTCCTGCTGGCTCTGCCGATGGCGGCTCCCGCGCGCGCGCAAGCGTTCAGCGGCGAGCAGCGCGCCGAGATCGAGCGCATCATCAAGGAATATCTCCTGCGCCATCCCGAGTTGATGCAGGACGTGATGAATGAGCTCGAAAAGCGCCAGGCCGTGGCGGAGGCGGAGAAGCATCGCGCCACCGTGAAGGAGCACAGCACCGCCATTTTCTCGTCGCCGCGCCAGGTGACGCTCGGCAATCCGCAGGGCGACGTCACGGTGGTCGAGTTCTTCGACTACAATTGCAGCTACTGCAAGCGCGCCATGGTCGACATGCTCGAGCTCTTGAAGGGCGACGGCAAGCTCAAATTCGTGCTCAAGGAATTCCCGGTGCTGGGCGAAGGCTCGATTCAGGCGGCGCAGGTTGCCGCGGCCGTGCGCATGCAAGACAAGACCGGCGGCAAGAAATACCTCGAATTCCATCAGAAGATGCTGACCGGCCGCGGCCAGGCCGACAAGGCGCGCGCACTCGCTGTGGCGAAGGAGATCGGCCTCGACGTGGCGCGCATCGAGAAGGATATGGCGGGCGACGAGGTGAAGGCCACGCTCGAGGAAAGCTTCAAGCTTGCCGAGGCGCTCGGCCTCAACGGCACGCCGAGCTATGTCGTGGGCAACGATGTCGTAATCGGCGCCGTCGGCGTCAATATGCTCAAGGAAAAGGTTAACGCCGCGCGCTGCGGCAAGGCGACCTGCTGAGACACCACGTTTCCGGCCCCTTGATCATGACCGGCGCGTTGCGCCACAGGGCTACCCCGACGGGTCCTTGATATTTGGAAGTTGGTGAATCCCGTGTCGCCGCGCATGGGCAGCGCCGGAGCTCGGCAAGCCCCGGCGTCGGACGCCATCGCGTTGCGCCGCCTTGGCTTCCCCTTTGCGCGCGGGGTCCCTATAAAGCGGGGCGCCCTCCTTGGTTACGGCGCCGGACCGTGCATGGCGAACACCGTTTACGTCCTCAACGGCCCCAACCTCAATCTGCTCGGCACGCGCGAGCCCGAGACTTATGGCCGCGCGACGCTCGAGGATGTGGAGAAGCTTTGTCGCGAGGCGGCAAGGCGCCACCAGCTCGAGGTCGAATTCCGCCAGTCGAACCACGAGGGCGCCATCGTCGATTCGATCCACGAGGCCGGCGCCAAGAACGCCGCCGGCATCGTCATCAATGCCGGCGCCCATACCCACACCTCGATCGCGATCCGCGACGCGATCGCAGCGGTCGAGGTGCCGGTGGTCGAAGTCCATATCAGCAACATCTTCGCCCGTGAGCGCTTTCGCCACCGTTCGCACATCGCCCCGGTGGCCAAGGCGAGCCTGTGCGGCTTCGGCATCGACGGCTACGCACTTGCCATCGAGGGGTTGGCGGCGTTGATCGGCGCGCCGCGAGGGCTGAAGCGATGACCGGGGAGCGCAAAAGCAAGGACATGGCCAAACCCAAGCCCGCCATCGATCACGAGCTGATCCGCGAGCTGGCGCGCCTGCTCGATGAGACCGGGCTGAGCGAGATCGAATTCGAGCGCGATGGTCAGCGGGTACGTGTGGCACGCCAAACGCATGTGGCGGCAGGGGTGCCGGCCCGCCTTGACGCACCGATTGACGGGCCCACGCCTGCAGCCGACCCCGCCGTGCTCGACCCCGCCAAGCACCCCGGCGTGGTCACCTCCCCCATGGTCGGCACCGCCTATGTCGGGCCCGAGCCGGGAGCGCGGCCCTTCGTCGAGGTCGGTAGCCGCGTGCAAGCCGGCGATACGCTCCTGATCGTCGAGGCGATGAAGACCATGAACCAGATCCCCTCCCCGCGCGCCGGGACGGTCATCCAGGTTCTGATCGAGGATGGCCAACCAGTCGAGTACGGCGAGCCGTTGATGATCGTCGAGTGAGGCAGCCAAGTGCACGCGAAGCAATGTTCGACAAGATTCTGATCGCAAACCGGGGCGAAGTGGCGTTGCGCGTGCTGCGCGCGTGCAAGGAGCTGGGCATACCGTCGGTCGCCGTGCATTCGACCGCGGACGAGGACGCCATGCATGTGCGGCTCGCCGACGAGAGCGTATGCATCGGCCCGCCCGCCGCGCGCGACAGCTATCTCAACATTCCGGCGCTGCTCTCGGCCTGCGAGATCACCGGTGCCGACGCGGTGCATCCGGGCTACGGCTTTCTCTCGGAGAACGCGCGGTTTGCGGAAATCCTCGCCGAGCACGACATCCACTTCATCGGTCCGAAGCCCGCCCATATCCGCCTGATGGGCGACAAGATCGAAGCCAAGCGCACGGTCAAGCGCCTGGGGATTCCGGTGGTGCCGGGATCGGATGGCGGCATCGGCTCCGACCAGGAAGCGATGACGATCGCCCAGTCGATCGGTTTTCCGCTCCTGGTCAAGGCCGCAGCCGGCGGCGGCGGGCGGGGCATGAGGGTGGCGCACGGGCCGGAAGACTTCGCGACGGCACTGACGACCGCGCGCGCCGAAGCCAAGGCGGCGTTCGGCGACGACGCGCTTTATCTCGAAAAGTATCTGGCGCGGCCGCGCCACATCGAAATCCAGGTGCTCGGCGACGGCCACGGCAGCGCCATCCATCTGGGCGAGCGCGATTGCTCGCTGCAGCGCCGCTACCAGAAGGTCTGGGAGGAAGGTCCCTGCCCCGCGCTCAACGAGACCGCCCGCAGCGCGATCGGCGAGACGGTGGCGAAGGCGATGCGCGAGTTCGAGTATCTCGGCGTCGGCACGGTCGAGTTCCTGTACGAGGACGGCAAGTTCTATTTCATCGAGATGAACACGCGCATTCAGGTCGAGCACCCCGTCACCGAGATGATCACCGACATCGACCTGGTGCTCGAACAGATCCGCGTCGCCGCCGGCAACGATCTCGAGCTCTCCCAGCGCGACGTGAAGTTCCACGGCCATGCCATCGAGTGCCGCATCAACGCGGAAAATCCGGTCTCCTTCCGCCCTTCGCCCGGCAAGATCGTGCACTATCACCCGCCGGGCGGGCTGGGCGTGCGCGTGGACTCCGCCGTCTATCACGGCTATACGATCCCGCCCTACTACGACTCGCTTGTCGGCAAGCTCATCGTGCACGGCAAGAGCCGCGGCGAATGCCTGATGCGGCTCAAGCGCGCGCTCGACGAGTTCGTCATCGACGGCATCGAGACCACGCTGCCGCTGTTCCGCGCGCTGGTGCGCGAAAAGGACATCATCGACGGCGACTACCACATTCACTGGCTCGAAGATTTCCTGGCCCGCGGCGGGATGGAAACCTGAAGTCGTATCGGCCGATCCGGCGCCACCCCTATTCCACTTTCGCCCCCGTGGCCTCGATCACGCGCTTCCATTTCTTTTGCTCGCCGCTGATCAAGGTCGCAAACTCCGTGGCTGTGCCGGGCGTCGGCGTGCCGCCGAGGGTAGCGATCTGCCTGAGCACGTCGGGCGAGGCGAGCGCTTCCAGCGCGACCGCCTGAACGCGCCCGCGGATGGCCGCCGATGTCCCCGCAGGCGCGATCAGGCCGTACCAGCTGTAGGAAATGACCTGTGGAAAGCCGAGCTCGGTCGTGGTCGGCAAATCCGGAACGAAGGGCGAGCGGCCCGGGCTGGTGAGGGCGAGGCCGGTCACGGCGCCGGAGCGGATTTGCTCCAGCACCGCTGGAAGATCGGGGAGCATCAACTGCACGTGCCCGCCGAGCATGTCGGCCAGCGCAGGCGCCGCGCCGCGATAGGGAACATGCACGAGCTTGATCCCGGCTTCCATGTTGAGCAGCTCGCCGGCGAGATGCGTCGTCGTGCCCGAGCCGGCGGAACCGAAGTGCACTTGCCCGGGATGCGCCTTGGCATAGGCGATGAGCTCGGCGAGCGACTTGAATCCGGTCTTCGGCCCCGCGACGATGACCCCGCTCACGGTGGCGACGCGGACGATCGGCGCAATGTCGCGCTCGACATTGTAAGGCAGGGCCGTCATGAACGGCAGCGAGACGAGCGCGCCCGGCCCGCTCAGCCCGATCGTGTGGCCGTCAGCGGCGGATTTGGCCACCGTGTCGACGCCGATGGCGCCGCCGGCGCCGGCTTTGTTTTCGATGGTGATGGGCTGCCTGAGCGCCGCGCTCATCGTCGGCGCAATCGCGCGCGCCAGCATATCGGCCGGACCGCCGGGAGCGAACGGCACGACGAGGCGGATCGGCCTTGCGGGATAGTCCTGCGCCGCCAACGGCGTCGAGAGGACGAGGACGAGCGCGAACAGCAGCCGTACGGCCGATGGCTTCATCATGGCGTCATTGCCTCCCGGCTCCTCGGCGGAGCGTCATGGCTCTGGTCATCGTCTTCGTTTCGGACGCTTGGCGCATCCAGTGGCTCGCGTGGCGGCGGCCGCGCTGCGATCATTGTTGTGACCAAAGGGAAGCTTGTCCAGGCGGGTCGACGCCCGACCGCGGCTCGGGCATCCTCGGACGCCAGCCGCGCGCTTGCCGACTCGAACGCGCCGACCTACGCGAACGCGCGAGTCCGTTTGGCGATCATGAGATGCTCGATCAGGCGTCCGACATCGAGCAAGTCGTACGGCTTGGAAACGAACATCGCGCCTTCGACCGTATTCGATTGATCAATGGTCGACTGGCCCGAGGTGTAGATCACCGGCAAGTCAGGCCGCAATTCGCGCACGCGGCGCGCCAGCGTGGTGCCATCCATGCCGTCGCACAAATTGATGTCGGTGAACAGCAGATCGATCGGGGCGCCTGCCATCAGGCGGCGCAAGGCATCGTTCGCGTTCGACACCGCCGTGATCGCGAACCCCTGCTCCTCGAGCGCGTCGGTGGCGAGCTCGCTGATCATGGGCTCATCCTCGACCAGCAACACCCTCGCCCGCTTCGCCACCAGTATCCGATCCGTCATGACGCCCCTCCGCGTTCCCCTGTGAAGCATAACGCCGCGGCGTGAGGGCGGTTTTGATTTAGCGCGAATTTGCGCAGATCGTGGCTAAAGTCGGGTTAACCTGCCGCAGGCATTACCGAAGCATTAACGTTACGGCGTGCCCGCCGCGCTCCCAAGCTAAGGCACGCGCGGCAGCGCGACCGTGTCCTCGATCGTCAGCTTGTCGAAATCGCTGATCAGGATTTCCACCCGCACGTTCCACCGCCCTGCGACCGGAATGCGCAGATCGTCGATCCGCCAAATATTCGATCCAGCTTCCGCTCCCGCAGTCTCACCCGTGCGCATCGCCATGCGGCGGATGGGCTCGATTCCGGCGGCGGGATTGGCGAGCACGAGCGTAACCTCCTTGACCGCGAGCGGCTGGAACGCGCCGTCGAGCACCAGCACGCTCGCCCGCGCCCCCTGCCCGCCGTCCCGCTCGATCTCGATCTGGGCCATGGCCTTCTCGCCATGGATATGGAGCGAGATCGGTGCGTCCGTGGCGGACGCGCGCGGCGGCGGCGTGAAGCGCCAAAGCGCCACCAGTCCCAGGATGACAAGCGCGATGGCGAGCTCGAGCGCGATCGAGGTTGCGAACGGCCGGGCGGCGGCGGCACCATGGGTTTCGAACCTCGGCACCAGCCGGTAGCGGTTGGCCGCCGCGAGCCCGAGCAGGACGAGGACGCAGGCAAGCTTGCACGCGAGCACCTGGCCATAGGGCGAAGTCCACAGCGCATCGAGCCGATGCAGTTGAACGACGGCGAGCCACAGGCCGCTCACCACCAGAGCCAGGAGCACGAACGGGATTGCGCGCGAAAAACGCGCCAGCGCCGGGCCGACGCGCGTCGAGGCGTGCAGCGCGCTCGCGCGCACGCCGAGATAAAGCGGCAACAGTGACCCGATCCAGAAGGCGACCCCGATCGCATGCAGGAACACCGCCACGCGGCTCACCAGCCGCGGTTCGGCCGTGCTGGCATGGCCGCTGAGCGCGAGCGCGAGCCCCACGCCGAGCAAGCCCGCGAGCGACCAGCCGCGGGCGATGCGAGGGGACTTCACTGCGACGGAAAAAAGCCCGGCGAACAGCGCGAAAGCGGTTGCGATCGCCGTGAGGCCATAGGCCGTCTCCAGACCCGCCTCCCAGGCCGCTTTCTGCGCCAGGCCGGAAAACGGAAGATCAACCGCGTCGAGGCCTTGCAGGCCGACCGACACGGGCGCCGCCACCAGCCCCGCCGCGAGGACCGGGACGATCCATGGTCCAGCCCCGCACGAGTAAGGATCGGCGATCCAGGCGCGAAAGAACGCGCCGCCGACCCCGATGAAGAGCCCGCCGTAGATGATGACCTTCACCGCCCACAGCACGGCGCGGACATGGCGGTCGGCAAGACCCTCCGCTGCGGCTGCGGGCTGCGCGCTCGGTGCGCCGATCGAGAAGATCAGCGAGCCGCCGACCGGATGCCCGTCGGCCGAGATCACCCGCCAGCTCAGCACATGCGTGCCGTGTTGCAAGGTACCGGGCGGGGTGACGGTGACCGTCGTGTTGTCCGCAACGACCGTGCGGGGCACGATTGCCTCACCGTTGGGACCGATCAGACGGATCGCCAGCGGCGAGACCGGCTCGTTGAAGGTCAAGGTCAGCGCCGTCGGCGGGAGCGGCAGCACCGCCCCGTCCGCCGGCACAGCCTTGACCAACGAGGCATGCGCCCACGCCTCGGGCACGTGCGCGAGCCCGATCAGCAGCACGAGAAAGAACGCGAGAGGGCGCACGAGCCCACGCGCGGTCATGCCTGCCGACTACTTCTTCGGCAGCAGCTTGAGCGCCGGCGCCGGCTCGGGATAGTCCGCCGCCGATTTCCCCGCGGCGGGAATCTCGATCCAGCGGTGAACGCCCTTCTCGCATTCCTGCACGACCGGGAAATAGAGCGTCTTCCCGGCGTCGAGATCGCCGGCGAGAAAGCCTACGACGACGAACTCGTCGTAGTAGGCATCGGGCAAGTTGCCGCCGCTGAAGCTCACCTCGGTCACGCCCTCGGAGAGCTTGGCACCGTGAAAGTAACTGTAGGTCTTGGGGTACTTGCCGGTGACGGTGTCGATCTTCCATCCCGGCTTCGGCATCGGCTTGACCGCGATCATTCCTTCGGGAAGGCGCACGCGCAAAGCGATGGTGGCCGCACCCTCACAGCCATGCGGGACGCGCAGGACTGCCTTGTAGGGTGCGCCGACCGGCGCTTCTTTGGTTTCGAGGGTGACATGCGCGGACGCGGTACAAACGAACGCGGCGACGCCGGCGGCGCCGAGAACAAAGTCGCGAAACATTTTGGATCTCCAGGCTAGGGGCATGAACGGCGGGCGACACGCTCGCCCGCAAGCGTCGGGATACGTTCATGCCGCCGTTGGAGGTGCCCGCGCTGACCCCGCGCGTATGACGCCGCGCGAGATGAGGATGGTAAAGCCGCAATGGACCACCGGCCGCGAAGCTTGCCATGCTCTTGATACGGCCGGCGCATCGGGCGGCGCGAGCGCGGGAGCCGCGACCGTGCAATAGGCGCAGCAAAGATGTTGCAGCTTGGCGGTTTCCGGCCCGGTGCTATCGGCAGGACCGGCTCCGCCCGATCCGTGACAGATCGCGGCCGCGTCCGGCGCCAGCATCGCCCCCGCCCGCGCGGTCGCAACGCCCGCGAGGAAGGCTTGCAGCACCACGAGCCAGGCCGCGATCAGAACGATCGGGCGTCGGCATGGATGCTCGGCAGCTAACAATCCGGTTGGCATGCGAACCTCTCGCATGGCACGCTACCACATCTTATCTTCTGGAATCATCAGTGCCGCCTGAGCCCCGCAAGCGAACGCATGGCCAACCGCGAAACCGGCTTCATCGAGATCACGCCGGAAGTGCTGCTCAAGGCCTATGCCTGCGGCATCTTCCCGATGGCGGAAAGCGCCGACGACCCGGCGCTCTATTGGCTCGAGCCGGAGCTGCGCGGCGTCATTCCGCTCGATCGCTTTCACATGCCGGCGCGGCTGATCCGCACGGTGCGCTCCGATCGTTTCACCGTTACCGTCAACCGCGACTTCGACGCCGTGATCGAGGCCTGCGCGGAATCCCGGCCCGGCCGCCCGCGCACCTGGATCAACGCGCGCATCCGCGCCCTCTATCGCAAGCTCCATGAGCGCCGCCACTGCCACAGCCTCGAAGTCTACGAGGATGACGCACTCGTCGGCGGTCTATACGGAGTCACGCTCGGCCGCGCGTTCTTCGGCGAGAGCATGTTCCACCGCACGCGCGATGCATCCAAAGTCGCGCTCGTGCATCTGGTCGCGCGCCTCAAGGCCGGCGGATTCAAGCTGCTCGATACGCAGTTCGTGACCGATCACCTCCGGACCTTCGGCGCGATCGAGGTGCCGCGGCGGCAATATCACAAGCTGTTGGAAGCGGCGCTCGCGGGCGAAGGCGACTTCGCCGCGCTCGGCACGAGACGCCCGGTCACCGGGGCGCAGGTGCTGGCCCAATTTCCGACCGATCGATCCTTCCGAAGGTAGCCGCGATCAGCGCCGCGGGGGGCCGGCCGGCTGCTGCGGCTGCAGTTGCTGCTGCGGCTGCGCCTGAGTGCCGCGCCGCGGCGTGGTTGCCGCGGGCGGCTTCGCCGGTTGCGCGGCCGGAGGCGGCTCAGGCGGGGCGGTGGCAGTCACTACTGGATTTTTGCAGTCGGTGAGCCAGACGTCGTAGATCGGATGCTCGACCGCATGCAGGCCCGGACTCGACGCGAACATCCAGCCGGTGAAGATGCGCTTGACGTCACCTTGCAGCGTCACCTCATCGACCTCGATGAACGCATCGGTGTTGGAGGTCTCGGTCGGCGGGCGGGTGTAGCAGATCCGCGGCGTCACCTGCAGCGCACCGAACTGCACGGTCTCGCCGATGGCGGCATCGAAGGTGATGATGCGGCCGGTGATCTTGTCGAGCCCGGAGAACAGCGCGCTCTTGTTCGCGATCTTCTGCGACGGCGGCTCGGCGATGACCTCATCGCCGGGCTGCGGCGAGGTGTCGGCAGGCTGCGGCGTGCCGCGCGGTTGGCGCTGGCCGGGCGGCAGGCCGGGAAGCGGTCCAGGAGGTAGGCGTCCGGGATCGACCGCCGCGGCGGTCCCTTCGGGCGGCGGCAAGGGCTGCGATTGAACGCCGCCTGTGGGCGGCGCCTGCCGCGCCTGTCCCGGATTCTGCTGTCCCGGCTCGGGATAGCGCTGGTCGGGATAGCGTTGGTCCGGATAGCCCTGCTGTTGCGGGGCTGGCGCCGGCTGGCGGCCAGCGGGCAGGTCTGAGGGCGGCCGTGGCGGCGGGCCAAAGAGCGCCTCGAAAGGATTGACGAACTGCGCCGCAGCCGGAGGCACGCCGAGCGCGACTGCGACCGCGACGGGCGCGGCGACGACGCAGGCAATACGGAGCGATCGGGCCATCGGGCGAGGTCGGTGCTCGAAAATGTGCGGTATCCCCCAGTCCAGCCTCGCTTGCTTAACACGGGGAATGCGGCGAATCAGAGGTCGGACGACAGACCGCGGCCGCCGCAGCGACCATGACAGCAGGCCGAAAGCTGAACGGCCAGAATGACTTCCATTATCCCCGCCGGTCCGCCTCGGCGGTCACCGGCCCGGTGTCCAGGCCTTGTAGTCGCCGGTTGCCTTCGGCCTGCGGCCCTGCGCAAGCGTCGAGCCGGTCGGGCGATGGGCGCCGGGCGTGCCGGTGAGATTGGGCCGGTGCGGCTTCCACCACGGTCGCGGCGTGACCGTTTCCTCCGTCGGCGGCAGGTCGACGGTGTGGTGAAGCCAGCCGTGCCAGGACGGCGGCACCGTCGAGGCCTCGGCGATGCCGTTGTAGATCACCCACCGCCGCTCGAAGCCGAGCCTCGGGTCGATCTTGCCCGTGCGGTAGTAGCGGTTGCCGAACTCGTCCTCGCCGACATATTGGCCGCGCCACCACGTCCACAGCAACGTGCCGAAGGTGGCCCCGTTCCACCACGTGAAGAAGCGCAGGAGAAAGGTTTTCATCGGCTCTCGTATGAATGGGATGAGCGGCGCGTTCATGCCACCATCGACCTGCGAAGTCCAGGGCGGACGCTCGGTTGAATGCCGCCTTGCGGCGCATATCTTGACGTGAACGCGACCGGAGTGACGCGCATGGCCACCATCGGGTCGATTTTTTCGTCCGTCCGCGACGCGCTGTTCTGGGCGCCGGATTGGCTCTCCGGCGTCGTAGTGCTGCTGATCGCAGTGGCCGCCGCCCTCCTCGCGCATCGCGTCATCTTCATGGTTTTCGGTCGCGCCTTCGGCGACCGCCATCCCGTCCTGCGCACGATCGTGTGGCAGATCAAGGGGCCGCTCGCATTGGCGCTGATTGCATTCGCGCTCGCTGCCGCCTTGCAGACGACGCCATTCAGCCCACCCGTCAGCGTCCCGCTCGGGCGGCTTCTGCTCATCGCGTTCATCGTGCTTGCCGGGTGGATCGCCCATGTCGCGGTCGAGACCGGAAGCAGCCTCTATCTCCGGCGCTTCACGCTCGAGTCGGATGACAACCTGCTGGCGCGCAAGCACATCACGCAAGTGCGTATTCTCAAGCGCGCGCTGCACACCTTGATCGTCGTGGTGACGTTGAGCGCGGTGCTGATGACCTTCGAGCCGGTGCGGCAATACGGCGTGAGCCTGTTCGCCTCGGCCGGCGTCGCGGGTCTGGTCGTGGGCCTCGCCGCACGGCCGCTGTTGACCAATCTCATTGCCGGCATCCAGATCGCGACCACGCAGCCGATCCGCATCGACGATCAGGTCGTCATCGAGAACGAGTTGGGCCGCATCGAAGAGATCACCTCGACGTATGTCGTCGTCCGCCTGTGGGATTTGCGGCGATTGATCGTGCCGCTCAGCTATTTCATCGAGAAGCCGTTCCAGAATTGGACCCGGGAATCGACCGACCTCATCGGCACGGTGTTCATCTACGTGGATTTCAGCGCGCCGGTCGACGCGATCCGCGCCAAGCTGGTCGAGATCGTGAACGCCTCGAAGCTGTGGGACGGACAGGTCGTCAAGCTGCACGTGACCGACGCCAAGGAAAGCTCCATCGAGCTGCGCGCGCTGGCGAGCGCCCGCTCCGCGGGCGACGCCTTCGAGCTGCGCTGCGAAATCCGCGAGCAGCTGATCGCCTTCCTGCAGCGCGAATATCCCACCGCGCTGCCGCGTGCGCGCGAGGAGAGCCTGAGCCCGGAACCCCAGCAAGACGTTCCCGACGAACGTCCGGCGCGCACCCTCGCGCGCTGATCGCCCGGCCACTTGCAAGGCCGGCAATGCGAAGCCTGCGGCCGCGCGCATGCGGTGCGGTATTCGGGACCGTGGCCAGGCAGGCAAGCGAGGATGTTGCACCTCCCAGATCGATGCAACCAGTCTCTAGTTTCGTGTCTCACTCGAAGGGTGCAGTCCATTCCTGTTTTCCTGTAAAGAACAGAAAAAAAACAGGAGCCGGGGGCCAGGATCATGTCCGACGGCAAGGAATGAATCGGTCGTTCGCGCGACATAGCTTGCCCTGCCTTCCGTCTTTGAAGCGAAAATGCATGCCCCACGCGGCCACCCATTGACCCGCGCAACAAAAAGCCCGGCGCGGTGTCCCGCCGGGCATCGTGCGCACTGATGGAGAATGCGCCTTTTATAGGTGACTCACGTAACGTAGTCAACAGGCAAGGATGGCAGAGCGCAATTCGTCGGAAGGGGTGAAGTCCGTAGCCTCGTGCGGCTTCAGCCTTGCCTGCGCGCCATGCCGTTGCCGAGGGCAGGCACGCGCGCCTATCCTCGCGGCTCATCATGCGCGACGAGAACGAGAACGGGAGGACAGGATGACGTCATTGCGAATACGGCATGTCGCCGGCATATTTCTTCTGGCGGCCTCGCAACCTGCGTTCGCGCAGGCGCCGGCCGCCCAGTCGTGGCCCGACCGCACCATCCAAGCCGTCGTCCCGTTCGCTGCCGGCGCCGCCAACGACATCGTCGGACGCATCGTGCTCGACCAGGTATCGAAGCAGGTCGGTCAGCCGATCGTGGTCGAGAATCGGCCGGGCGCGGGCGGAACCATCGGCGTCACCGCCGTCGGCAAGGCGCCGCCGAACGGCTACACCATCCTCGTGCATTCATCGTCGTTCAGCTCGGCCTATTCGCTCTACAAGAGCCTGCCCTATGACACGCTCAACGATTTCACGCCGGTGATCGCGCTCGGGAAGACGCCGACCGTGCTGGTGACGGCGCCATCGAAGGGCTTCAAGACCGTCGCCGACCTGACCGCCGCGGCCAAGGCCAGGCCCGGCGCCATGAATTTCGCCTCCGCCGGCATCGGCTCGGTATCGCATCTCTCCGCCGAGCGTTTTCGCCTGAGCGCCGGGATCGACGCCCAGCACATCCCGTTCCGCGGGCCGAACGAGGCGTTCACGGAGGTGATGGCCGGACGCATCGATTTCTATTTCTTGCCGCTGGCGCCCGCGCTTCCGCTGGTGAAGGAGGGCCAGTTGGTGGCGCTCGCCGTGAGCACCGATACGCGCGCCGCGGCGTTACCCGACGTGCCGACCACGACGGAACTCGGCTTGAAGGACTCCGCCTATCTGTTCTGGACCGGCATTTTCGTGCCGGCCAAAACGCCGCGCGACATCGTCGACAGGATCTACGCGGAGTTGCACAAGGCCATGCAGCTGCCGGCGGTGCAGGAGCGCCTCGCCAAGGTCGGCAGCGAGCCGATGCCGATGAGCACCGACGAATTCGCAAAATACTTCCGCGACGACGTGCTCTCGACCGCCAAGCTCATGCAGCAGGTCGGAGTCAAGCCGGTAGAGTGACCGCAGGCAATTCTTCGCTCGCGCGCCTGCAATCGGAGTGTCGCCCTCAGCCGCCTTCCCGGCAGTAGATTCGGTGCAGGTCGAAACTGTCATACGGCGGTACGCAGTATTGCGCCACGACGCTCCCGCCTTCCACGGCGGATCGCGGTTGCGCGAATGCACCGGAGGTGGCGCTCAGGGCGAGCACGGCGGCCAGCCAAGCGGCGACTGCGGATTGGATCGCTGCGGTTTTCATCGTCGCACCTCCATCGATAAAGGCGGCCGGCGCAAGCGCCGGCCGCCTTGAAGGCCATTTGAATCGGACTGTCAGGTCCCGATCAGAAGCCTTCGCTACCGGCGTCGCGGCGCATCTGCAGCCGAACGTTCGCGTCCGGGTCCTGCCCGATGCTCTTGCCGCCGACGATCACCTCGTTGGGCGACTGGGCGGTCGCGGCCTGGGTGAAAATCGGCGCAACGAAAGCGGTGGCCAAGGCCACAGCAGCAATGAGCGTCTTCATGTTCCGTCTCCTTGTGCCGCGGATCATCGTCCGCAGGATTGAGCAGCAGCGACAGCCGGGTTGGCCAGCGCTTGCTGACCGTCACATGCCACGCGCCGCCCCATGTGATTGTGATGCAGTTCACACTGAAGACGAGTTTCGCCGCGGCCGGCGTCCCCCTGCCCCGAGCGCGGCAAGCCAGAAAAGTGCGTCGTGCGCACAGGGGAACTCGACCCTCCGCCCCCACGACCCGGGGTCGCATACGCAAATTTGTCGCTTGACAACAATTGCATGACAGCAGGGTGACGCCGGCTGTGGAGGGGACCCTTCCGAATCTGCAACCGATATCCGATACTTGCTGCACCGCACCTGAGTCGCCCCCGAATTTCACAGGCCGCCACCATATTTAGCAGTTTGTTTACGACGGCCATACTAAGCCTTGACGAACCGTAGGGGTCGTCCTAGCTTAAAAAGGTTCGGCGCGAGTGGTTCGAAGTCCCGCCGGGCGCTCTCCTGAAAGGGTCTGCGTAACCGCTCCGCTTGCCGCAACGGCGCCGGAGAGAGGCTCTCTGTCTGCCTCGAGGGACGGGCGTGCCGGTCGTGCCGCAACAAAACCGGGACCAGCCAAGGTCGCGGGCGAGGCGTTAAAACAGAGACGAGAAACGAGCCAGTCCGCGCGCGGCCGGAGGCCAGGGGTCGCGTGACGGGTAACGTGTCGGCGGCAGCGGGGAGTTCCCCCGCCGCGTAGCCGCGGGAAATGACAAGGGGCAAGCAATGCGGATTGAGCGGCGCTACACCAAGGAAGGCCAGTCACCCTATGCGGACATCGCGTTCCGGCTGACCGCGAGCGAGATCCGCAATCCCGACGGCTCGGTCGTGTTCCACGCCGACGACGTCGAGGTGCCCGACTTCTGGTCGCAGGTCGCCGCCGACGTGCTGGCACAGAAGTATTTCCGCAAGGCAGGCGTGCCGGCGCGACTGAAGAAGGTCGAGGAGGAGACCGTTCCCTCGTGGCTGTGGCGATCGACCGCCGACGGCGAGGCGTTGCAGACGCTGCCCGAGAACGAGCGCAGCACCGGCGAGCACTCCTCCAAGCAGGTGTTCGAACGGCTCGCCGGCACCTGGACCTATTGGGGGTGGAAGGGCGGCTATTTCGATTCGGAAGACGACGCCCGCGCCTTCTTCGATGAGCTCGTCTACATGCTGGCGATGCAGATGGCGGCGCCGAACTCGCCGCAATGGTTCAACACCGGCCTGTTCTGGGCCTACGGCATCGACGGACCGAGCCAGGGGCATTTCTACGTCGACTTCAAGACCGGCAAGCTCACCAAGGCGAAGTCCGCCTACGAGCATCCGCAGCCGCATGCCTGCTTCATCCAGTCGATCGCCGACGATCTCGTCAACGAAGGCGGGATCATGGACCTGTGGGTGCGGGAAGCGCGCCTGTTCAAATACGGCTCGGGCACCGGCTCGAACTTCTCGCGCCTGCGCGGCGAAGACGAACGGCTTGCAGGCGGCGGCAAGTCCTCCGGCCTGATGAGCTTCCTCAAGATCGGCGACCGCGCCGCGGGCGCCATCAAGTCGGGCGGCACCACCCGCCGCGCCGCCAAGATGGTGATCGTCGACACCGACCATCCCGACATCGAGCAGTTCATCGACTGGAAGGTGATCGAGGAGCAGAAGGTCGCCGCCCTCGTCACCGGCTCGAGGATCAACCAGAAGCACCTCAAGTTGATCCTGAAGGCGTGCGTGAACTGCGAAGGCTCGGGCGACGACTGCTTCGATCCGGACAAGAACCCGGTCCTGCGGCGCGAGATCAAGGCCGCGCGGCGCAACCCACGTGCCGGACAATTGATCAAGCGCGTGATCCAGTTCGCCAAGCAGGGCTACGACCGACATCCACTTCCCGGTCTACGACACCGACTGGGATTCGGACGCCTATCTCACCGTCTCGGGCCAGAACTCCAACAACTCGGTGCGCGTCACCGACGAGTTCCTCAAGGCGGTCGAGGCCGACGCCGACTGGGATTCTGTTCTGGCGCACCAAGCCCGGTAAGATCGCGAAGACGATCAAGGCGCGGATGCTGTGGGAGAAGATCGGCCACGCCGCCTGGGCCTGCGCCGATCCCGGCCTGCAGTACCACACGACCGTGAACGACTGGCACACCTGCCCGGCCTCCGGGCCGATCCGCGCCAGCAATCCGTGCTCGGAATACATGTTCCTCGACGACACGGCGTGCAATCTCGCCTCGATGAACCTGCTGGCGTTCCGCGACGAGACCACGCGGCAGTTCGACCTCGAAGGCTACGAGCACGCGGTGCGGCTGTGGACCGTGGTGCTCGAAATCTCGGTGCTGATGGCGCAATTCCCCTCGCGCGAGATCGCGCAGCTCTCCTTCGAGTTCCGCACGCTGGGCCTGGGCTACGCCAATCTCGGCGGCCTGTTGATGTCGTCGGGCCTGTCCTACGATTCGGATGCCGGCCGCCAGATCGCGGGCTCGCTCACCGCCATCATGACCGGGGTGAGCTATGCCACCTCGGCCGAAATGGCCGGGTTCCTCGGCGCCTTCCCCGGCTACAAGAAGAACCGCGAGCATATGCTGCGGGTCATTCGCAACCACCGCCGCGCCGCCCATGGCGAGCGCACCGGCTATGAGAAGGTCGCGACCCCGCCGGTGCCGCTCGACCACAAGGCCTGCCCGGACCCGCGCATGGTGGAGCGTGCCGAGCGCGCCTGGGACCGCGCGCTGACGCTCGGCGAGCAGCACGGCTATCGCAATGCCCAGGTTTCGGTGATCGCGCCGACCGGCACCATCGGCCTGGTGATGGACTGCGACACCACCGGCATCGAGCCCGACTTCGCGCTGGTCAAGTTCAAGAAGCTCGCCGGCGGCGGCTACTTCAAGATCATCAACCGCGCGGTGCCGGAGGCGCTGCGCGTGCTCGGCTATTCCGAAGCGCAGATCGCCGAGATCGAGGCCTATGCGGTCGGCCACGGCAGCCTCGGCCAGGCGCCCGGCGTCAACCACACCACCCTCAAGCAGAAGGGCTTTTCGCCCGAGGCGATCGAGAAGGTGGAAAAGGCGCTGCCCACCGCCTTCGACATCAAGTTCGCCTTCAACAAGTGGACCTTGGGCGAGGAGTTCGTGGCCAAGCTCGGCATCCCGGCCGAGAAGCTCGCCGATCCGCGCTTCGATCTTCTGTCCGCGCTCGGCTTCACCAAGCGCGAGATCGACGCCGCCAATATCCACGTCTGCGGCGCGATGACGATCGAGGGCGCCCCGCACCTCAAGGCCGAGCACTATCCGGTGTTCGACTGCGCCAATCCGTGCGGACGCAGCGGCAAGCGCTATCTCTCGGTCGAGAGCCACATCCGCATGATGGCGGCGGCGCAGCCCTTCATTTCGGGCGCGATCTCCAAGACCATCAACATGCCGAACGACGCCACGGTCGAGGACTGCAAGGCGGCCTATCTCCTCTCCTGGAAGCTCGCGCTCAAGGCCAACGCGCTCTACCGCGACGGCTCCAAGCTCTCGCAGCCGCTGCAGTCGCAATTGATCGCGGACGAGGAGGAGGACGACGACCTCATCGAGGCCTTCATCGAGAAGCCGGCCGCGGCGCGCGCCTCGGCGCTGGCGGAGAAGGTGGTGGAGAAAGTCGTGGAGCGCATCGTGGTGATGCGCGACCGCGAGCGCATGCCCGACCGCCGCAAGGGCTACACCCAGAAGGCGGTGGTCGGCGGCCACAAGGTGTACCTGCGCACCGGCGAATACGACGACGGGCGGCTGGGCGAAATCTTCATCGACATGCACAAGGAAGGCGCCGCGCTGCGATCGCTGCTCAACAATTTTGCGATCGCGGTCTCGCTCGGCCTGCAATACGGCGTGCCGCTCGAGGAATATGTCGACGCCTTCACCTTCACGCGTTTTGAGCCGTCGGGACCCGTG
Source organism: uncultured Alphaproteobacteria bacterium (assembly GCA_963827585.1). GTDB lineage: Bacteria > Pseudomonadota > Alphaproteobacteria > Rhizobiales > Xanthobacteraceae > VAZQ01. The sequence goes on along the minus strand of CAWHCK010000013.1, from coordinate 133,211 downwards.
CAGGGCAACGACTCGATCAAATACGCGACCTCGATCCTCGACTACGTCTTCCGCGAGCTCGCGGTGAGCTATCTCGAGCGCTTCGACCTCGCCCATGTCGATCCGACCGAGGGTGGCTTCGACGCGCTCGGCAAGGGCGTGGAGGAAGGCAAACCCGAAGGCGGCGCGGCGACGCGCTACGTCTCCAAGGGCCTCACGCGTTCACGCACGGACAAGCTTTCAGTGCTCGCGGGCGGTGCGGCGACCTCCTCTGCCCCGCCCTCTCCCCTCGTGGGAGAGGGTCGGGGCGGAGGGAAGGTCACCGCCTTCAGCGGCCGCGAGACTCGCGCCGAAGTCTCCGGCACCGCCGCGCTCAAGGCCGAGCTCGAGCACAAGCTCTCGCCGGCCGAGCAGCTCGAGCAGCAGCATCTGCCGTTCGCCAGGAGCGAGGCGCGCGCCGAGGCCCGCGCAGCGGCAGCGGAGAGGCGCGCCGAGGCCAAGGCCAAAGGCTACGAGGGTGAAGCCTGCGGCGAATGCGGCAACTTCACGCTGGTGCGCAACGGCACCTGCCTCAAATGCGACACCTGCGGCGGCACGACGGGGTGTAGCTAAGCCCGACACAATGTTCGCATGCGCTCATGATCGGGCGGCCTTCGGGCCGCCTTTTCATTTCGTATGACGCAAAGACCGAGCTCGCCCCATCCCGCGTTCACGGATGCCCGCGACGGATTTCGTCCGGGACTTCCGCTACAATCGTGCCGACGACCAGAAGCCGGGAAGCACCGAACGATGGCCAAGGCAGGCAGCACGCGCGGACTGATCGCGGTCGACAAGATGGGGACGAAGGTCCTGTTCCTCGATCCGGCGAGCTATGCGACCGAGATCGTGCTCGACGGTTTTTCCCGCACGGTGCACGAACTGCTCGTGGTGCCGGAAGCCGGCCTCGCCTACGTGCCGATCTTCGGCGACGGCATCCACGGCCGCAACCCCAATCCCGGCCATCTCCTGTGCATCATCGACCTTAAGGCAGCGCGCCCATGTCGGCGACATCGATCTGCGGCCCTATATCGCGCCGCATACGCTGAAGCTCGGGCCCGACGGCCTCATCTACATCACCTGCGAGAACAGCGCCGTGGTCGCGGTGATCGACCGCTCCACCCACAAGGTGGTGGACGCCATCGAGTCCGGCTCGACCAACGGCCACCGCCTGATCATCTCGCCCGATGGCCGGCGGCTCTACACCGAGAACGAGGAAGACGCCACGGTGTCGGTGATCGACCTGCCCAAGCGAAAGCTCCTGGGCAAGATCGCGACCCCGCGCGCGCTCGCCGGCATCGCGATATCGGCCGACGGCCGCACCGTGGTCGCGGTCGACGACGAGGAGCCGACGCTGTTCCTGATCGACACCGAAAGCGAGCGTGTCGCCCACACCGTGCGGCTCGAAGGCGTGCCCGAGCCGGCGCAGATCGCCCGCTACAGCCCAGACTTCGGCATGATCGGCGTCACCAGCGTGAAAGGCGGCACGGTGAGCCTGATCGACCCCGCGTTCCGCCAGCAGACCGCCATCAAGGTCGGGAGCCAGCCCATGGACATGGCGTTCCACGGCGACGAATTGTTCGTCGCCTGCCAGGGCGACGGGTCGGTGCACGTCGTCGACATTCCGGCGCGGCGACACAAGCACAGTTTCCAGGCCGGCACGGGCTGCGAATCGCTGGGCTTTTTCTGAGCGCCCTGCGGGCATGATGTCTGCCGCCGGTGCAAAGGGCCTCAAGCTGCTCAGCGCGGGCTCGACGCTTTACGGCCTGCGGCCGTGCGCCGAGATGTTCGCGCGCAATTTCGGCATCCCGGTCCACGTCGCCACCGACCACGGCCACAACATTCATCGCGCGGTGTTGCGGGGAGAGGCCGATGCCGACGTCGTCGTGCTGCCGGCCGACATGATCGCCGCAATCGCCGATGCAGGTCTTGCCGACAGAGAGATTGTCGCAGACATCGGGTCGGTGCGAATCGGCGCCGCCGTGCGCGCGGACGCGCCGCCCCCGGACGTTGCCACCATGGATGCGCTGCGGCGCACGCTCCTGGCCGCCGACGCGGTCCTGCTCACGCTCGCCCCCACCGGCGATCATCTCATGCAGGTGATCGCCCGGCTCGGCCTCGCCGACGCGCTCAGAGCCAAGCTCAGGCGGTTCGACACCTCGACGCTCCTCAACCGGCACCTCGTCGAGAGCGCCGGCCCCGGCGCGGTCGGCTTCGGCCCGGCGACCGAGATCAAGTCCTGGCACGGCAAGGGCGTCGCCTGGGCCGGCGCCATTCCCGACGAAATCCAGGTCGTGCTGCCCTACGCGGCGGCGATGCTCACGCGCACGCGGGCGAGCGAGGCGGCGCGCGCCCTGCTCGCGCTTCCTCGCTACACCCGAAGCGCGGCGGCATTTCCTCGCCAGCGGCGTGGAGTAAGGTAAGCTTCTTTCATACCAACACGCGTCACCCCCGGGCTTGACCCGGGGGTCCATCGTTTCTTGCAATACGATTTTCGCGAAGACGATGGATTGCCGGGTCAAGCCCGGCAATGACGACCCGATGCTGGTCAACACAGGGAGGCAATGCACTACACTCTCGCCCGCTCATGTCCCGCATCGCCAAAACATCCTTTACGCTCGCCAAGTCCGACGCCAAACGCATCTGGCTGCGCGCCCAACGGCTCGACCGATACGCGCCGTTCGGCGACGGCCCCGAGGCGACGCGCGCCGCGGTGGAGCATCTGGGCTATGTGCAGATCGACACCATCAACGTGATCGAACGCTGCCATCACCACATCCTCTATGCGCGCATTCCCGGATACCGGCGCGATCACCTGCGCCAGGCGCAGACCGTCGACAAGGCGGTGTTCGAATATTGGACGCATGCCTTGTCATACCTGCCGACCACGGACATGCGGTTCTACGTCGGCGCCATGAAGCAACATTGGCAGCGCCGCAGCGTCTGGTTCACCGCCGTGAAGCCGGACGGACCTGCGCAAGGTGCTCCGCCGCATCAGAACGCATGGCGCGCTCACGATCCGGGACATCGACGACGACGTGCTGGTGGAAAAGGACCACGCCTGGGCGAGCCGCAAGCCCTCGAAGCGGGCGCTGCAATTGGCCTTCTACCGGGGCCTCCTGACCGTCAGCGAGCGATCGGGCATGCTCAAGACCTACGAGTTGATGACCCGGCACTTCGGGTGGAACCGGTTGCCGAAGGCGGCGTCGGAGCGGGAGATCCTGAACTATCTGCTCGACCGTGCGCTGCGTTCGCAGGGTGTCGTGAGCCTCGATTTCGGCCTGCTATCTCGACGCCAAGCGCAAGCCGGCCATGCGGCGGTTGATCGAGACAAGGGTGCGCCGCAAGGAGCTCCTTCCCGTCGAGCTCGAGGGGGCCGGAGCGTTGCAGCATTGGCTGCGGCCGGAGGCGCTCGATGCCGCCATCGATGGTGTCGAAGAGACGGTCCATATCCTGTCTCCCTTCGACCCGCTGATCAATCAGCGCAAGCGGCTGCATCTGTTTTTCGACTACGAGCATCGCTTCGAGGCGTACGTTCCCAAGGAGAAGCGGCGGTTCGGCTACTTCGCCCTGCCCGTGCTCGTCGGAGACGAAATCGTCGCGCTCGTCGATCTCAAGACCGACCGCGAACAGCAGAAGCTGCTGCTGCAGCAATGGACCTGGCTCGGCAAGAGCTCACGCCGATCGCACAAGAAGCGGATCGAGGAAGCGTTGCACCGTTTCGAGCGCTTCCAGCTCGCGCGCTGACGCGCGTCTAGAGCATGATCCGGAAAAGTGGGTACCGGTTTTCCGAAAAGATCATGCTCAAACAAGAAGCTAGAGCGTGATTGCGACTCAACCTAAAGCAATCACGCTCTAGGGCGCAATAACGACATCGGAGGCGCGGCGGCATTTTCCTCGCCAGCGGCGTGGGGTAACGGCCCAGGACGCGTGCGACGTCAATGCGTCGGAACACGCGCGTCCACGGTGTACAGCGGCGGTGTTCCGGCGCTGTAGATCTGCGCCGAGATCGCCATCGGCACCGCGTCCGCCGCCAGCCCGAAGAAGAAGGTCGTGTTCTTGATGTCGGGCCCGCCGGCCAGGCACAGCTGCTTCTTAAGTTCGAACACGATCACACTGCCGAACTTTTCCGCCGACTTCAGACTGATGGTCCCGAGGCCGCCGGTCGTGACCACGAACACATCGGCAAGCTGATTGGCCTGATAGGGCAGCTTTGCCACCGGTCCGAAGTTGAGGACGAGCCCGCCCAGACAATCGGCGGTGCCGGCGGCCTCGGTAAGGCTGATGCGATACATGTATCCGGTCTTGCCGGCGCCCGGCGTTCCGGCCGCGCCGGTAAAGGTGCGCGACTGCAGCCACGCCGTCCTGGGCGCGGCCAGATACGGCAAGGCAATGTAGCCAACCGTGTCGCTGACGGTGATGGTGCAGGTCGTGTTGAACACACAGTTGACGGCAGGCGCGTTGACCTCGACCACGGTCAGCAGTTGAGCACGCGCCCCGGGCGACGCGAGCAGCACGCGCAACCGCAGCCGCGACAACCTTGAAGATGCGCATCATGCCCTCCTGAGCGCTCGGCGAAAGGGCGAGATTGCGCTCATTTTAGTTTCTACGCAAGGTTGAGTAGGAGCCTGCGTGTTCAGCGACAGCCGCAGGCGCAATAGCGAAGCGCATTGCGACCTTTCGAGCCGTTGGCCGAACGGTGAAGCGCATTGCGCGATCAACGCATGATCAGCTCAATTTCAATACGTCGCTGATAGCCTTCTGCAGCACGAGCGGCGCAATGCGCTTCGCTATTGCGCCCTACGCAGGTGCGACTGCGGCACCGATCAGCCGGCGATATCTGCTGTCATCCCCATGTCACTGGAACCTGCTCGGTGGCGTCGCTCGCTTCACGGGGCACATGACGCACGAGGAGGTGTCCATGACCGACATTCCGCGCAATCCGGCTTTCTATCTGGTCTTGATTTGCGGGCTGGCGGTGATCGTCGGCGTGCTCGCCTTCGCGATGTCGGGCGGTCGCCTGCCCGGCACGGTCAACTCGCCGAGCGCGGACGTCAGCGGCAAGACCGCGCAATAGCCGTACAACTACGAACCGGCCCAGGGATCGTAGGTGCCGAAGGTCCACACGTGGCCTTCGGGATCCTTGCAGGTGTAGTCGCGCCCGCCATAGCTCTGCGTCACCGGCTCGCTGGTGATCTCGGCGCCCGCAGCCTTCGCGCGGTCGAAGTGCGCGTCGGCATCCTCCACGATGCAGTAGATGCTCATGGTGACGCCGCCGACCGCGCGCGGACGCACGAGCAGCTTGCCGTATTCGGTGTCCTTGGCCGAGCCGAGCATCACCATGCCGTTGCCGAGCATGAGCTCGGCATGGGCAATGCTGCCGCCCTCACCCTCGTACACCGCCTTCTTCTCGAAGCCGAAGGCCTTGCACAGGAAGTCGATCGCCGCCGGCGCATCCTGGTATTGCAGCGCGGGGACGACGGTTGCGGTCGTCTGCTTGGCGATGGCCATGGGTCACCCTTTTCGAATGGACGTCCTTGCGACAGCCAAGCTAGTGTCCCATTCCGAAGTTCGCATCATTAAGCGGCACCCTCGTTTGCGAACTTCGGAATGAAGGACACTAGCAACTTATTGATCTAGTGTGGCTTTGGTTCAGAAGTCCGCATTTCGGACTCGCCGCGAGAATGATGCGGACTTCTGAACCGCCACACTAGCCTCGATAATGCGTAGAGATCATGACGCCGGAACCGGAGCCCCCGGCCACGGTTGTCATGGGAACACGTCGTCGCGGGAGGCTGCCGTGAGCATTCTTTGGATCATCATCATCGGTTTCATCGCGGGCGTGATCGCCCGCCTGCTCCTTCCCGGCCCGAACAATCCGACCGGCTTCATCCTCACCATGGTGCTCGGCATCGCCGGCGCGTTCGTCGCCACCTTCCTCGGTCAGGCGATCGGCTGGTACCGCGCAGACGAGAGCGCGGGCCTGATCGGGGCCACCGTCGGAGCGGTGATCGTGCTGTTCGTCTGGCACCGGCTGGTCGTGAACCGCACCATCAGCGACCCCGGCGTCAGCGACCGTCGGTCCCCTTAGCGGGTACGTAAAGAGCGAGGACGAGGCCATCGAGGCGGTCGGCGCGCTGCGGGAGCTGCTCGAATTGGAGGAACTGCTGGTTCCGCCCAATCTGCCGCTGGAACATCCCCCGACCCCGTGACCTCGGCTGCGCTTTGCGGACGCGGCTCGCGCCGCGCTGCCGCTTCCGCTACATTGCGCGCAGCCTGCAAGGAGCGGTCCGTGGCGCGCGTGAAGATGATCAAGCCGGAAGAAGCCGATGCCGAAACCCGCAAGGTCTATGACGGCGTGGTCAAGCAATGGGGACGCATCAGCAACTTCTCGCAGGTGCTGGCGCACCAGCCGGCGGCGCTCGCGGGCTGGATGCTGCCGAACGAGTTGATCCGCCTCGACAACGTGAAATCCGATCCGGACTACGTAAAGATCCAGCAGCTCGTCATCATCAAGACTTCCGCGCTCAATCAGAGCGCCTATTGCATGTCGCACAACGTGCCGCTCGCCAGGAAGATCGGGCTCACCGAAGCGCAGATCACGGCGGCGCAAGGCAACGACTATATGCGCTCGCCCGAGCTCGACGACCGGCAGAAGGCGGCGATCCGCTGGGCGGAAGCCGTCACGCTGATGCAGGCGCGCGACGACGAGGCCGCGTTCGCGGCGATGAAAGCGCACTTCAGCGAGAAGCAGATCGTGGAGCTTACGGTGTTCTGCGGCATGTGGAATTATTCGAACCGATTGTGCGAGGCCTTGCACGTGGACCTCGAACGGCCGGACCGGCGGATCGAGTTCCAGCAGCAGAAATAGACGGGGAAAGATCATGGCCGAGACCAAGACCTGTACCGGCGGCTGCCATTGCGGCGAGGTCCGCTTCGAGGTCACGGTTGACCTCAGCAGCGTCGTGTCCTGCAACTGCTCGATCTGCCAGAAGCGCGGCGCGCTCTGGTCGTTCGTGCCGGTGGACAGCTTCGCGCTGCGCGCGGGCTCGGACGACCTCAAGGACTACCAGTTCGGCAAGAAGGTCCTCCATCACCTGTTCTGCCCGCAATGTGGCGTGGGCGCATTCTCGCGCGGAACGAGCCCAACGGGCGGCGAGATGGTCGCGGTCAATGTGCGTTGCCTCGACGACGTCGACGTCGCGGCGCTCACACCCACGCCCTTCGACGGCCGCAGCATGTAGCCCTACGATACCTACGACTCCGCGTCAGATGCGCGGCGGCGGCAGCCGCGGCAGCGCGGTCTCGAGCGCAAGGGCGATGGCCAACAGTTGGGCGTCACTATTTGCCGGCCCGTCGATCGCGATGCCGACCGGAAGCCCGGCCTTGGTCATGCCGGCGGGCAGCGTCACGCCGGGGATGCCGGCGGCGCTGCCGGGGCCGAGGTTGCGGATATAGGTGGCCAAAGTCGGTACCGGCACGCCATTGAGCATGACGGTGTAATCCTCGCCGATCCCGGCGGCCGGCAGCGGCGTCGTCGGGAACACCAGAGCGGCGACGTTGCGCTCCATGAAGGCGCGGCGATACGTTTCCTGCAGGGCCGGACGATGCGTCGCGAGAGCCTCGCGATAGGCGGCCTCGGACACCGCCCCGGCGCCCAGCAGGCCCTCGACCGCGTCCTTCACTGCCGGGCTCTTCACCTGCGCCACCAGGCTCGCAAAGTCGAGGCCGGTCGCATGCTCGGCGAGATAGCGGTCGAGATCCGTCACGAACTCGTAGAGCGCAATGGGAAAGCCCGCGGCGGCGTCGAGCGCGGCGACATCGGCGACGTCGCCCTCGACCAGAACGACACCCGAGTCGCGCAGTCGCACCAGCGCGCCCTCGAGGATCTCCGCCAGCTCGGCATCCAGATTCTCCCAGAAATGGCCGCGCGGCACCCCGAGGCGCAGGCCCGCGAGATCGGCGGGCGCGATCGCGGTCGCGCCACCGGTCACAATGCCGTCGAGCAGCACACAATCGGCGACGTTGCGCGCCATCGGCCCCGCGGTGTCACGGGTGTGCGAGATCGGCACGATGCCGGCCTGCGACCAGCGCAAGGTGCTGGGACGGAAGCTCACGATGCCGCACAGCGCTCCCGGCACGCGCACCGAACCGGCAGTATCGGTGCCGAGCCCGGCCGGGGCGAGGCGGGCCGCGACCGCCGCCGCGGTACCGCCGCTCGAGCCGCCCGGAATGCGCGTTCGATCGTATGGGTTGCGCGCCGGGCCGAACGCCGCGTTGTTGGAGGTCGGGCCGTAGGCCAACTCCTGCAAATTGGCTTTGCCCAGCACGAGGGCGCCGGCATCGAGCAGCTGCTGCACGATCGCGGCATTGCGTTTCGGGCGATGCGCGGCGAGGCCCGGCGTTCCGGCCGTTGTCGGGAAATCGGCGGTATCGATATTGTCCTTGAGTGCGAGCGGCACGCCGTGCAGCGGTCCCAGCCGCCCGCCGCGCCGGCGGTGCTGGTCCGCGCGCCGGGCGGCGGCGCGCACGCTGTCGGGTTCGAGGCTGATGAAGGCATTGAGCGAAGACGCCGACGCGCACCGCGCCAGCAGCGCCTCGGCCAGCGCCTCCGCCGTCAGCTCGCCGGTGCGTATCGCTTCCGCTGCCTCCCTGACGCCGAGCTCGGAGATTGCCGCCATCCGGTTCCCTCCGTTTGGGCCTCGTCGCCTCACAGCGGGGCGCGCTCGATGCCGTGGTCGAACTCGTCGCTGCAGAACGGCCCGCCCTCATACCAGTCGCCGACCGGATCGGACGGCAGCTTCGCCTGCGCTGCGAGCGCCGCGGCGACATGGTCCTCGGCACGCCCCTGCGGCCGGTAGCCGAACCGGAAGGCGGCGCTGTTGTCCCACCAGCCGCGCGCGTTGTCGGACACCCCGTAAAAGATTTCGTGGCGGATATCCGGGTGCTCGAGGCCGATGCGGACGAGCTGCACCAGGTCCTGCGGTGCGACCCAGATCGAGAGCCGGCGACGGTCCACCGGGGCGTCGCCGAAGTTGCCGATGCGAATGCAGGTGACGCGCAGCCCATGCTTGAACGCGTAGAGCGCGGCCAGCGCCTCGCCGAACGCCTTGCTCACCCCGTAGCGGGAATCGGGACGCACGGCGTCATCCACCCCGATGCGGCGCTGACGGGGATAGAAGCCGACGACATGGTTCGAGGACGCAAACACCACCCGTTCGACCCGGTGGAGACGCGCGGCCTCGAACAGGTTGTAGCAGCCGACGATATTGGCTTGCAGGATGGTGTCCCACGGCCCTTCGACCGAGAAGCCGCCGAGATGCACGATGCCGTCGACGCCGGCGACCGCGCGCTCGACATCCGCCATGCGGGCGAGATCGGCCGCGACGAAGGTCTCTTGCGGCCGGAGATCGGCGGGCGGCTTAAGGTCGCTCAGCCGCAGGCGCGGATATACGCCCTCGAGCAGGTGCCGCAGCCGCGTGCCGATGCCGCCCGCTGCGCCCGTGATCAAGACCGTCTGCATGATGTGCTCACTGCTGATGTCAAGCGCGGGTCAGACGCTGCCGAGCTTGGCGGCGAGCCGCTGGTAGCGCTTGCGGCTGTTGAGCAGGTGCCGGCGCATCGCCGCGCGCGCTGGCGCAACCGCGCGGCCGCGGATCGCCTGCACGATGTCGCGGTGTTCCTGCTGGAAGGTTTCGCTGTAGACGCGCTTGGGTATCCCGGGCCCGCCGCGAATGGTCTGCCGCGGGATGACGAAGCGTCCGAGATGCTCCAGGAAGCGCTTGAATTGCGGATTGCCGGTGGCGTCGGCGATACTGCAATGGAGCGCAAAATCCTGGGCGATCGCGTCCTCGCCGCGCCTGAGCGCGACGTCGACGGCATCCAGGCAGTCGACGATCTTGCGGATCTGCGCCGGAGAGGCGCGGTCGGCCGCCAAGCCCGCGGCCTCGATCTCGATCCCGGTGCGCAGCTCCATTACGTCCAGCACCGCGCGCAGCGGCGACAATTGGTCGAAATCGATCCGCAGCGGCCGGCGCGCGTTTTCCGGCACGAAGGCGCCGACGCCCTGGCGCGTGATGACAAGGCCGTCGGCGCGCAGCGCCGCGACCGCTTCGCGCACCACCGTGCGGCTCACGCCGGTCGCCGCGATCAATTCCTGCTCGGTCGGCAGTCGCGACCCGGGCGGGATCTTGCCGCTGGTGATGTCGTCGGTCAGCCGGGCGACGAGCTCGCCGGTCAAGGATCGCGGCGCCGACAGCGGCCGCGTCACCGAGAGGCTCGTCGTCGACCTGCTCACCGCTCTTGACACCCTCGGGACGCCAGTCATCATATGATATGACAATTGCTATCACGCGCCTGCCGGCGGATCAACACGCGGCAGGCGCTCGACCGCAAGCCGCAACAACAACCGAACTCGGGAGGATGATCATGGACCGCCGCACTGTGCTCCGTCTCGGCGCCGCGACCGCGCTGGGCGCACTCGCAACCGATCTCGGCACCGGCGCCTTGGCTCAGCAAAAGCTCGTTCTCAAGGCCGCCGACGTCCATCCGCTCGGCTATCCGACCGTCGAGGCGGTGCTGGCCATGGGCAAGAAGCTCGAAGCGGCGACCGGCGGCCGCCTCAGCGTCCAGATGTACCCGTCGATGCAGCTCGGCGGCGAGAAGGAGACGATCGAGCAGGCGCAGGTCGGCGCGCTGGCGATGGCGCGCATCAGCGTCGGCCCGATGGGTCCCCTGGTTCCGGAGCTCAACGTCTTCAACCTGCCCTTCATGTTCCGCGACGACGCCCACATGGAGCAGGTGATCGATGGCCCGATCGGGGACGAGCTGCTCAAGAAGCTGTCCGGCCATCCCACTGCCGGCTTGATCGGCCTTTGCTGGATGAACGCCGGCACCCGCAACGTCTACAACAGCAGGAAGCCGGTCAAATCCATCGACGACCTGAAGGGGTTGAAGATCCGGATGATGGGAAATCCGGTCTTCGTCGACACCATGAATGCGCTCGGCGGCAACGGCGTCGCCATGGGCATGGACCAGCTGGTCAATGCGATGCAGACCGGCGTGGTCGACGGAGCCGAGAACAATTATCCGACCTACGCCACCGGGCAGCATTACCGCTACGCCAAGTACTATTCCCTCACCGGCCACCTGATGATCCCGGAAATCCTGGTGTTCTCGAAGAGGACCTGGGACTCGCTCTCGAAAGACGACCAGGCCCTGATCACCAGGTTCGCCAAGGAAGCGCAGCAAGAGCAGCGCAAGCTCTGGTACGCGATGGAAGACAAATCGATCAAGCAGATCGAGGCCGCGGGCGTCGAGATCATCAAGATCGACGACAAGGCGCCGTTCCAGGCGGCGGTGAAGCCGGTGTGGGACAAATACGCCGCCCAGCACGCCGGGCTGATCAAGCGCATTCAAGACGTCAAATGATCGCCTGATCTCTTGCGCGAGAGCCGGCCGATCCGTGGATCGTGTCGGCTCTCGCGCCGTTTGGGGAGTGTGGAATGAAGCAGCAATATGTTCGCGCGATGGACGCCGTCAACGCCGCCTGCCTGTTCGTCGCCGGCACCTGCCTCGTCGTCATCACCGTCATCGTTCCCTACGGGGTATTCACCCGCTACGTGCTCAACAGCGCAGCGTCCTGGCCCGAGCCGATGGCGGTGCTGTTGATGATCGTGCTGTCCTTCCTGTCCGCCGTGGTCTGCTATCGGGAACATCTGCATATCGGCGTCGGTCTGCTGCCTGCCTTTCTCAAGGAGCCGGCGAAGTCGGTGCTGGGTGCCCTGCTCGAAATCTGCATGCTCGCGACCAACCTCTTCATGGTGGTGTGGGGCATCAAGCTCGTGCAGGCGACCTGGTACCAGAGCATCGCCGAATTCCCGATCGTCACCGCCGGCATCACCTATCTGCCGATCCCGGTCGGCGGCGCGCTCACCGTCCTGTTCGTGATCGAGCGCCTTCTCACCCGCGACTTCTTCCAGGAGCTCGAGACCGAGACCGTCAGCCAGATCGCGACCGAGTAGACGCGCTGCGGATCGCCGTCATGGATATCCTCATTCTGATCGGCAGCTTCACCATCCTGTGCCTGTTGGGCATGCCGGTCGCCTATGCGCTGGGCCTTGCCACCATCCTCGCCGCGCTATGGCTCGGCATTCCGCTCGAAGCGGTCATGCTCAAGGTCTCCGCCGGCATGAGCGGATTCTCGCTGCTGGCCATCCCGTTCTTCATCCTGGCCGGGGCGATCATGGCAGTCGGCGGCATGGCCGAGCGCCTCGTCAATCTCGCCAAGGTCTTCGTCGGTTTCATTCGCGGCGGGATGGCGCTGGTCAATATCCTCGCCTCGACCATGTTCGGCTGCATCTCCGGCTCCTCCGTCGCCGACACCGCGGCGGTCGGATCGGTGATGATCCCGCAGATGATCAAGAACGGCTATCCGCGCCTGTTCGCCGTCAATGTCACCATTTCGGGCTCGCTGCAGCCGCTGCTGCTGCCGCCCTCGCACAACATGATCATCTACTCGCTCGCGGCCGGCGGCACGATCTCGGTCGCGCAGCTGTTCGTGGGCGGAGTGATACCGGCGCTGCTGCTCGGCCTCTCGCTGATCGTGCTCGTTCTGATCATCGCGCACCGGCAAGGCTTTCCCAAGGGCGAGGTCGTGCCGCTGCGCCGGGCACTCAAGATCGCCGCCGACGCCATCTGGGGCCTGATCACGATCGTGATCATCCTGGGAGGAATCCTCACCGGCGTGTTCACGCCGACCGAATCCGCGGCGGTGGCCTGCGTCTATGCCTTCCTCGTCACCATGTTCATCTACCGCGACTGCAAGTGGCGCGACCTGCCGAAGCTGATCGCGCGCGTGGTGCGCACCGTCGGCATGGTCATGATCATGATCGGCTTCTCGATCGCCTTCGGCTACATGATGGCGATCATGCAGATCCCGGCCAAGGCCACGGAGTTCTTCGTCGCGATCTCGAGCGACAAATATACGTTCCTGCTCTACGTCAATGTTCTGCTGCTGCTGCTCGGCACCTTCATGGATCTCGCGCCGATGCTGCTCATCTGCACGCCGATCTTCCTGCCCGTGATCAAGACTTTCGGCATCGACCCCGTGCATTTCGGAATCATCATGATCCTCAATCTCGGCATCGGCCTGCTCACCCCTCCGGTCGGACCGACCATGGTGGTGGGATGCGCGATCGGCCGCGTGAGCATGGAGGCGGTGTCGCGCAGCATCCTGATCTTCTACATTCCGATGCTGATCGTGCTCGCCCTGGTGACCTATGTGCCGGAGCTTTCGCTCTGGCTGCCGCGCCTGCTGGTGAGATGATCCGCACACGTTTACGAAGACTTCAAAGGTAATTTACGAAGAATTTCTTCGCGCGGAAATTTACCGACAATTTCCTTGCACCGGCAGTTACGAAGAATTTCTCGATCCGGCCAAAAAATTTCTTTGGCAGCCGGCACGGACCGCCAAGCGCTGACCGCGAGCTATCTCGCTCTCCCGGCGACTTGCTCGGTAGCAATCCCGGCGTGAACAGCGTGCGTTACAGCGAATAGCCGCCGTCAACCACGAGCGTCTGCGCCGTCACCATGCTGGTGTCGGCGCACAAGAACACGATCGCGGCGGCGATATCCGCGGGCGTGCAGGCGCGCTTGAGCAGCGAGCGCTCGATGGAGGCCTGCTTGCGCGCGGCCGGCCACGCCCGCGTCCACTCGGTGTCGACAAACCCGGGCGCGACCGCGTTGGCGCGCGCCTCGGGAGCGAGCGCGCGCGCCAGATTCTGCGTGAGGCTGATGAGGCCGGCCTTGCTCGCGCCGTAGGCCATGCTGGAGCCCGGCATGTTGCGGCCGGCAACCGAGGCCGTGTTGCAGACCGCCCCGCGCGCGGCCTTGAGCGCCGGCGCCGCCGCGCGGGTGCAGCGGAAGGGACCGAGCAGATTGGTGGCGAGGATCGTGGCCCAGAACTCCTCGGTCAGCCGGTCAAGCTCGCTCGGCGGAATCGGCTCGACGGTCGCCGAGGTGCCGGCATTGTTGACGAGGAAGTCGAGCCGGCCGAGCGCTTCGATCGCGCTGTGCACCATCTCATCGGCAGCACCCGCCCGCGCGACATCGCCCGGCGCAGCGATCACGGCGAAGCCTTGCGCGCGCAGGCGCTCGACGGTGGAAGGGCCGCGCGCATCATCCGGCAGGAAATTGAGGGCGACGCTCGCCCCGCGCCGGGCGAACAGCTCGACCGTCGCAAGCCCGATACCCGATGCCGCACCCGTCACCAGCGCGGTCTTGCCGTCAAGATCACCCATGCTCGACCTTGATGAGAAAGGCTTCGCCACTCAGCTCGGCGGCAGTGCGAAGCTCGAATTTGCGCCAGCGGGCGTCGCTTGTACGCTCGAGTGTCCCTTGGAGTGATCGCGGGCGGCTCTCGAAAAAAGTTTCGCCCGGGCTCGGCCGGGCGAAACGCTTGCGCGCGAATCCGTTGCGGGGGTCACCGGCGCATTTCGCTGAACAAGACCCCGCCCTTCGCCTTGGCGGTGGGCTCGGATTCCACGATTTCCACCGTCACGGCTTCGAGCGGGACCGAGAAATTCTTCACGACCGCGTCCGTAATGTCCTTCACCAGCGCGCGCTTCTGATCGAGCGTGCGTCCCTTGACGGCGTGGACGTAGATTTCAGGCATATGGGTCTCCCTGGCTGTGCGTTGCGCCCGCACTATAGCGGCTGCAACGAACATAGAAAGACGCCCGTGCGGCTCGCAGCCGGCTACCAGAAGGAGAAGCCCTGACGGCCGTAGCCGCCCCGCGGATAGCTGCGCTCACTGTAGCCGTAGCCGCGCGCACCCCAATCATCCATCCGGACCTCGCGCCAACGACCGTCGGATTGGTCACGCCGTCGGCTCTGCGCCGTCTTTTTTGATTTCTTGGGCGTCGCAGCCGGCCGCTGGGGCTCCGCCGCGGCGGTCGCATCGGCTTGCGTTGAGCTGGACGGCGACAGGTCGCCTTGGCGGCTATTGGGTATGCCCGCACCGGAAGCAGGCTCGACCGCGCTGGCAGGCAGGGCGGGGCTGCGGCCGAGCGGCAGGCTCGCGATCGCCGGCCGTTCTGTTGCCACGCGGACCATCCGCATCTTGCGCGCTTTGCCCGTTACGCATTTGCCGTCGGCATTGGCGTCCTGCCCGCAGGAGGCCTTGGCCGCTTCCGTGGCGGTGGCCTCGGTCCGGCTTGGCCTGACCTCCGCCGTGGCAACTGGCGCGACTGTTGCTTGCGGGCTTATTTCGGCGTTGGCGCCGTCGACGACGCGAGCAACCCCCAAAGCGCTGTCGGAATCATGGGTTGCCCCCAGCACAGCGATACCGATCGCGGCGAAGACCGTGCCGACCAGCGCGAAACGCAGCACGCGACGAAATCGCGGCGTGGGACAGAAAAATCCGAATTCCGGGTGCACGTAACGGGGCCTGGGCATGGCAACCTCCTGCGAGCCTCGCCATTCCCGGCGCTCCTCGGGACAGCATGTACGCACCCCCCGTCGAATAGACGCGTCATCTCGCCAAAAGGTTCAAAGCTCACACCGAGTTGACCCACAATTTCGGTGCCAAAAGGGATAATGGCCGCGTCAAAGGACATGCCCCAAATCGGCGGCGTGTTAGGTCAGTCTTGCTGCTTCACTGCCGGGGCAATTCCGCTACCATCAGCCTCACAGGGAGAGGGGGAGAAACATGGCGGAGGGAACGTCATGGAGCTCCGAACTGCGAGCCCCCGGAAGTACGTCCAAAGCAAGCTTTTGAATCACTGTGCCCAGTGCGGGGAGACGATGTTCCTGCCGGAATGGTCCGAATATGTGGACCGGCACCGTGTGCGGCATCTATGGGAATGCGAAGCGTGCGGTTACAGGTTCGAGACACTGGTCTCGTTCCCCGACCCATAATTTTCCGCACACATCTCGTGCGTCACGACAAGGGAAAGAGCCACCGGCTATGGGCCGGTGGCTCCGCATTTGGGGCCTAGCCGCCTGAGGTGGCGGCGCGACGCTTGCGTACGCAGGCAATCAAATCGAAAGGCTTCGCTCCCGAATCTCGGCCTCCGCAGCGGCGTCTTCCGTCGTCACGGGTCGTGCGCTGGTCGGCAGTTGCAACACCGTCGCGTGCTGGCCCTCGCACAGGCGCGTGAGCAGTACCACCTGCCCGTCCGGGAATTCCAACGCATCGTGATGGGTCACGGCGTTGTCCGTGTTGATTTGCCGGAAACGTGCAAGCCGCTGCCCGACCTTCTTGTTCGGCAGGATACCGATGCCGAATGACGGCTCGCATTCGACATTCTCGTCGAACGCAATCTCGGTACCGGGCAGCAGGCAAACCGCAACGTGCGGCTCGCCGACGGCCGCGAACCCGCGGGTGATGGAATTGGTGAATTTCGTCGTCACCAACTTGTCTTCGATCTTGGCCGGACGGGTCGCGACATGGTGCAGACTATAGTCGCACATCGAAGGGACTCCTGTTCCTGTGAAAAGTCGGGATGGGTGCCCTCCTGAGCGACGCCGCCGGAGTCATGATCGTTTGCCGGACATTGTCCCGACTTTTGCGCAATGTCGCCATTTCATCACCTAGCAAGGAGACGTCTCATCAGCGCCAGATCCCCGACAGCTCGAAGCTGATCAAAATCGATATCTCCCCTCCAACGGTCGCCAAGGAAGCTGAGCGAAGAACGCCGGAAGGAACAACCGGTTCCTCGACCCGCGCGCTGAGGAAAGCATGAACAGCGCCCAGGACAGCTTGACGACGATCAATATTCCACCGCGGGACGCTGCGCGGAGGCCCCCCGGCACGAATTCCCGTGAGCAATCAAGGATGAACGAAAAGGTAACGCGGGTTGGCCGAGAAGGGCAGCCGTCCCTCGGTGCGTCCGGAGCACAAGCCCGATCTGCGTTGCCGGCTTGCCGCCGTCCGCCGGCACGCGGCCGCCAAACGGCCTCGAGGCCCGCACCAAGGGGGTCCGACCGCTGCAGGTCATTGAATTCTCCGTGAGCGGGAAGAATTCTTTCCCGCATGTGTTCATATTGCACCGGCCGGTCGCCTCGCGCGTGCCGGCCAAAATCGAAACAACGTCGGGAGAGAAGAGCCATGCACTGGAGGATGAGCTTACCTTTCGCCGCCGCGGCGGCGCTGATGTCGCTCGGCATCATTGCCGGTGCGCAGGCCCAGCAGGCGACCATGACCTTTTTCCTCACCAGCGCCGGTCCCGGCAAGGGCGGGGATCTCGGCGGCCTCGAGGGCGCAGACCGTCACTGCCAGCAGCTGGCGCAGGCCGGCGGCGCCGGCAGCAAGACCTGGCGCGCCTATCTGAGCACGCAGGGCGCCGGCGGTGGCCAAGCCGTGAACGCGCGTGATCGCATCGGAGCGGGTCCGTGGCAGAACGCCAAGGGCGAGGTCATCGCGCGCAACGTCGACGATCTGCACAGCGCCGACAACAAGATCGGCAAACAGTCCGCCCTGACCGAGAAGGGCGAGCCGGTCAACGGCCGCGGCGACACCCCCAACCGCCACGATGTGCTGACCGGATCGCAGCCCGACGGCCGGGCGTTTGCGGCGGGCGAGGACCGCACCTGCGGCAACTGGACGAAGAGCGGGGCCGGCGCGGCAATGGTCGGTCATCATGACCGCCAGGGCTTGCGCGACGATGAGCCCTCGAAATCCTGGAACTCGTCCCATCCCTCGCGCGGTCCGGACGGCGGCTGCAGCCAGGCGGACTTGAAGAGCACCGGCGGCGACGGCCTGTTCTACTGCTTCGCCATCAACTAATTCGATTGCGTGAAGACCATGCGGGCAGCGGCGAACGCGTCGCTACCCGCAACGCCCATCCAGGCGTTCAAGCTGTCCGGCGCGGCAACTGCACACGGTCGCGCGCGACCTCTCGCTTGGCAGACGGTTCTTCTCTCGCCTCGACCAGCAGTCCCGCGCCCCGCCACACGGCCTCGTCATTGGAATCCTGCCCTGATCTTGCTAGCGTCGCGATGTGGCCGCGCGCGTTGCAGCCGGCAACGACCGAATGTTGCGTGGGACACGCCGCATCACGCGATTCAGCAACGGGGCGAAACATGCTCACCGACCGCCGACACGTGCTCGCGCTGCTCGCTGGCGCGCTCGCAACGCCGGCCTTTGCTCAAGCGCCCGCCATGAGCCGTATCACCGCCTATGCTTTTTCGTTTGCCGGACTCGAGGGCGGCGACATCAGGCTTGCCGATCACGCCGGCAAGCCGATCCTCGTGGTCAACACGGCCTCCCTGTGCGGCTACACACCCCAATATGTCGGCCTGCAGCAGCTCTGGGCCCGCTATCACCAGCGCGGACTCATGATTGTCGGCGTGCCCTCGAACGATTTCGGCGGCCAGGAACCGGGCGGTGCGGCCGACATCATGAAGACGGCCCACGGCGAATACGGCATCGGGTTTCCTCTCGCCGCCAAGGTGCAGGTGAAGGGCCCAAGCCCGCATCCGTTCTACAAATGGGCGGCCGGCGAGCGTCCGCTCGAGACGCCGCGTTGGAACTTTCACAAATACCTGGTCGGGCGCGACGGTCGCATCGCTGCGGTGTTTCCCACCGACATCGAGCCTATGGACGCGCGCGTCATCACCGCGATCGTGAAAGAGCTTCCACGCCCGGAATAATCCGCCGCCCCGAGCGTTGACAAGCTGTTGCGTGTGCGGCGTATCTGCGCTTCGGAGCAAGGATCCCCACCCCACGGAACGCGAGGTTTTCGCATGTCTGCTCAACCCAAACTCATGCCCGATGTCGAGGGACTGGCGCACCAGGTCGACCCGCTGTCGCGGCGCGGATTTTTCATGACCGCTTCGGCCGCGGCTGCGGCCGGCTACACGCTCGCGGCCGGCCCGGTGCGCGCACAAGCGATCCAGACCGATACGAGCGGCCTCACCGTCGGTGACGCCAAGGTCAAGGTGCCCGAGGGCGAAATGCCGGTCTATTACGCGCGGCCCGCGAACGCGCAGAACCCGCCCGTCATCCTGGTGGCGATGGAGATCTTCGGCGTGCACGAATACATCAGGGACGTCGACCCGTCGCCTCGCCAAGGCGGGCGCTTTTGCGGTCGCGCCCGATTATTACTTCCGCAAGGGCGAGGACCTCACCAAGATCACCGAAATGCCGAAGCTGATGCCGCTCGTCAACAGCAAGCCGGATGCCGAGCTCCTCGCCGATCTCGACGCCACGGTGGCGTGGGCGAGATCGCAGGGCGGCGACACCAACCGCCTCGGCATCATGGGCTTCTGTCGCGGCGGTCGAACGGTGTGGGAATATGCCGCCCACAACAGCAACCTCAAGGCCGCTGTTGCGTTCTACGGGTCGCTGGTCGATCCCGAAGCGCAAAAATCCATCTGGCCGAAGAGCCCGATCGAGCGCGCGCCCGAGATGAAGGCGCCGGTGCTCGGCCTCTACGGCGAGGCGGATCAGGGCATCCCCCTCGCTCAGGTCGACACCATGAAGGCCGCGCTGCAGGGCGCGGGAAAGACCTTCGAGATCAAGGTCTACGCCGGCGCGCCGCACGGCTTCCACGCCGATTATCGTGCCAGCTACCGCAAGGAGGCGGCTGAGGACGCGTGGAAGGAGATGATCGCCTGGTTCAAGAAATACAACGTGCTCAGCTGATCGAGCCAGGCCGTTGCCGTGTAGGATGGGTTGAGCCTTAAGCGCGTTCACGCGCGTCCCTAGCCCGCGAAGACGGGCGTAAACGCCCTTAAGGCTCAACCTATCCTACGCCCGCCCGCTCATTTCGGAATCTGCACCAGTTCCTTCACCTGCTCGGCCGTGAGCGGCGCGGAGATGAATTTTGCCGCCACCGCGTCGGCCATGATCTGATCGATTCCCTCGACACGATCGGTGGCCAGGCTTTCTTTCGGAATCAGGCTACGCACCCGCAGCACGATCTTCTCCGGCAGATTGGAATATTCGCCGTAGTGCTTCAGCGCGGCCGGATCGGAATACATCCAGGCGACCGTCTCCTGATAGGCGCGGTTGAAGCGCACGATCGCGTCGCGGCGGTTCTGCAGCGTGTTCACATTGGTCAGATTGACCCGCACGGTGCGGGTCCGCAGCGAGGCCACGTCGTTGCCGGTGGCAATGATGCGGATCTTGCCGTCCTCCAGGAGGTCGAGCCCGAATGGCGCCGCGCCGAAGCCGACGTCGACTTGTCCGGTCATGGTCGAGGTGATGGTCGCCGCGATGTTGCCGGTCGATGTCGGTTTGGCCGTCAGCTTGTGTTGCGCAATAAGCGCGAGCAGTCCGGCGTGGCTCGATGAGCCGGTCAAGGAGAACGCCACCGTCTTGCCGTTGAAGTCCTCGACCTTCTGGATCGGCGAGTTCGTCGGCACGTACCAATAGAGATCGGGCGCGCCGATCATTTCGCTGCCGATGAGGCGGATCGGTGCGCCCTTGGCGAAGGTGCCGACGGCGGCCGAGACCCCGGCCGCGGTCGCGATATCCATGCTGCCGCCGATCACCGCCTGGATCGATTCCGGGCCGGCCTGGACGTAGAGAATCTCCAGATTGAGCCCGTGCTTCTTGAAGATGCCGCCGCGCTGGCCGAGCTCGGCGATGCCGGCGTCCCAGGCGCCCCGTTGCGGGATCGCGACCTTCAAGGTCTCTTGCGACCAGGCAACGCTCCCCGTGCCGGCTGTCATGGCGAGCATGGCGAGCGCCGCGACGCATTTCGCCCTCATCATTGTTGTTTCCTCCCGTGGTGGCTGCCCGCGAACGGGGCGGCGCGACCATATGAGCCGATGGGCGCAACTCCTTCAAGCGATCATCCGCCGCGACGTCAGCCTGCCGCCTGCGGCTTTTTGGACGCGTGCGCGAACGCGATGACGCAGCGATCGAGCTCGCTCCGGCATCTGAAATTGGGCTCGACAGGCCGCTCATAGCGAGTGAATGATGGACATCCACGCGAGCGGCTCGACCGATGCCTCACCGTAAGACCCTGCTTTCGCCGGTAGACCTGCTCGAGGACGAATTCGCCCAGGAGAAGGCCTCGGCGCTGGGCCGGCTGGGGCGCGCGCTCGAAGCAAAGCTCGCCTTGCTGGCGGAGTTCGACGCCGGGCTGCAGGGCGAGACGCCGTCGAGCGAAAGCCGGCAGTTGCGTGCGGCGCTGGTGGCGGAGGCAAGCGTCGCGCTCTGGCACTTCGTGGTGCAGCGCGAGGCCTGCGGGCTCCGTGACATGCGCTACGTGCTGCGCGACTACCGCGTGCCGCCGGAGGTCGCCGCGCGCATGGGTGCGCTGCCGGACCATGGCGTCTCGCTGCCCGGAACCCATCGGCGCCGCCAGCGTTGAATTCGCTCGCATATGGGCTTCGAGCCGAGGTGGCAACCCCACCGAGATCCAGTAGACTATCGATGCAAATTGATTCCAGGCCAAAGTCTTCCTGTGAAAGGCAACGCGCATGGACGTCCTCATTGGCGTGCTCATCACCTTCCTGGTCGTCATCCTGGTGCTCTACCTCGTCAACCTCTTGCCGCTCGACGGCCGCGCGCGACAGATCGTGCGCGTGATCGTGATCGTCATCGGCGTGATCTCGCTCCTGAAATATCTTGCCGTGTTCTGACCGTCTGGCGGCAGCAACCCGAAGTTCGCATTGAGAGTTCAATTGCCGGCGGAGCGAGGCACCGTCGACCGGTGACGCTGACTATCTTCGGGCGCGGCGCGGCGGCGGGTTGGGCGCGTATATTGCCCACGGATTGGGCGCGCAGCTCCCGCCAAGCCCGCGCGCCGTCGCCATGCATTGCTCGAAGGTGTAGTAGCCGCAGTCCCAGCCTCCGTCGCGCCCACCCATATTCGCGCACCAGGGCGCGGGCGGTCGCCCTTGCGCCGTTGCGGCGGTTTGGGCATCGAGCATCCCTGCAGCGGCCGCCGCGCCGAGCGCAACGGCGATCCTCAGCGCGAGCAGCCGCCGACGGCGATCGAGAGCCATGGCATCACTCCTGTTGGTTGCGGACCGCATGATGACCGCTTCTTCGCGGTCCGACAATCTAGTGCCCCGAACCCGAAGTTCGCACACCTTTGCCGCGAGTCCGATTGCGAACTTCGGGTTCAAAAAGGGGCACTAGAATCATAGAGTTGCTAGAGCATGATCCGGAAAAGTGGGTACCGGTTTTCCGAAAAGATCATGCTCAAACAAAAAGCTAGAGCGTGAGTGCGCCTCAACCTAAAGCAATCACGCTCTAGTGTCCCTTTGCTTCCGAAGTTCGCATGAGAGTGTGCCGCAAGCACTTGCGAACTTCGGAATCGGGACACTTTGCGGCGGCGCGACGGCTCGTCACGACCCGATTTTCGCGGTAAGCTCGGCGTTGCAAGTCTGGCCCAAGCGGAAGCCCAAACGGGAGAAGCTAAATGAGCATGAGCGTCGGTATGCTCGACCATTACAACGTCTCGACCCGCAACCTCGGCGATACGGTTCGCTTCTACGAGGACGTGCTGGGCTTGGTGAATGGGCCGCGGCCGCCGTTCGACTTCCCCGGCGCTTGGCTCTACAGCGAAGGCCATCCGGTGCTGCACCTCAACGATATCTCGCCGACGGATACGCCGCAGCGGCCGGATTCGGGCGTCATCGACCACATCGCCTTCGGCAGCCGCGGCTTCGACGCGATGAAGCAGCACCTCGCGCAGAAAGGCATTGGGTTCCGCGTCAACGTGGTGCCCAACAGCACGCGCCGGCAGATCTTCGTCACCGATCCGAACAACGTGCTGATCGAGCTCAACTTCGACGTCGCGAAGGAGACGGCGGGCGGCTGATCGACGCCGCCGCACCGCGCCGCGGCCGTCGGCGCTTTGCTGCTTTCGCCATCTTGTCCGCAATGAAGCGGGGCAGCGCGAAGGCTGCCACGTGGACCTCGGGGGTCCAGTATTTGGTGGCGAAGCGGCCGGCCTTCTCGTAGCGATCGGCGATGGTCTTGACCGAGGCTTGGCGCAATTTGGCATTGTCGGTGGCCCAGCCCATGGCCAGATGTCCGCCGATATAGGTCGGGATCGCCGCGATGTAGCAATAGCCGTCCGCGAACAGCTTGCGAAACGCGACGATGGTCGCCCTGAGCTCGTTCGATTGGAAGATCGGCACCCCGTTCTGCGTGACCATGACGCCGCCCTTCGCCATGCAGCGCTTGCAGGCGGCGTAGAATTTCCGGCTGAACAGCACCTTGCCGGGCCCCTGAGGATCGGTGGAGTCGACGATGATCACGTCGAAGCGCCGGTCGGTCCCGGCCACGTATTTCATGCCGTCGTCGATGACGAGGTCGAAGCGCTTGTCGGCGAACACCGGCGCGGTGAATTCCGGAAAGTGCTGCTTGGAGAATTCGACCACCGAGGCATCGATCTCGACCTGGGTGAGGCGCTTGACCGATCTGTGCTTGAGCACCTCCTCGGCGATGCCGCAATCGCCGCCGCCGACGATCAGCACCTCCCGCGCGCGGCCGTGCGCCAGGATCGGCACATGGGCCATCATCTCGTGGTAGACAAATTCATCCGCGGTCGTGACCTGGGTCGCGCCATCGAGCATCAGCATCTTGCCGAAGAACGGATGCTCGAACAGAACGAGATGCTGGTGCTCGGTGCGCACTTCGTGGATCACCCGCTCGACCTCGTAGGTCATGCGGAAGCCGAGGTCGTCGAACAGCGTTTCGGGGATCCGACGTTTTTCGGCCATGTCGGACATCAGATGACAGACGATGGGCGACAGACGAGAAGCCCGTCCGTCGCCGCTCTCTGTTGTCTGTCCTCCGCTTTAGAGCATGATCCGGAAAAAGCCTGCCCCGGACTTGATCCGGGGTGGGTACCGGTTTTCCGAAAAGATCATGCTCAAACAAAAAGCTAGAGCGTGATTGCGACTCAACCTAAAGCAATCACGCTCTAGGTGTCCTGCCCGCGCAGGATTTCGCTCACCTCGACGCGCTTGGCCTTGAAGGCCTCGCGCAGCACGGGAACGCAGGCATCGGGGCTGGCCTTGCCGCACATGAAGACG
This sequence comes from uncultured Alphaproteobacteria bacterium, assembly GCA_963827585.1. GTDB lineage: Bacteria > Pseudomonadota > Alphaproteobacteria > Rhizobiales > Xanthobacteraceae > VAZQ01. The sequence continues at coordinate 109,190 of CAWHCK010000013.1, read as the reverse complement.
TCGAGGGCCGCATAGCCCGCGTCGGGCCACGTATGAATCGAAATATGGCTCTCCGCCAGCACCGCAACGCCGGATACACCGTTGGGCTGGAAATGGTGCAGGTGAATGTGCAGGAGCGTGGCCTGCGCGGCGTCCACGCACCGGCGCAGCGTCGCCTCGATCAGGTCGATGTCGTTGAGCCCCTCGGCCCCGTGCAGATCGACGATCAGGTGCACGCCGGCGCAGCGCACGCCGTTGCGAACGGCGAAGTGGCCCTCGCGATCCTCGCCGGGAACCGTCTGGACCACGGCAACGTGAGCGACTTTCTTTCGGGCGGTGCCTGGGGTCCCCAAGCCCTTCCCCGATCGCAAGAGGGCGTTCTGGCGCATTGCGTCCTCCCCAACCGAGTGATCCAACCCGAGTACCGGCGAGCGGCGTCAGGCAAGCGAATGCCGCCCGATCAGCCCGCGCGCGGGCAAATCACAGCGGCTGATCCCCACATAAGGCTAGGGTCCCCGGAGTCTAAGGGAATTCTGCACGCGGATGTTTGCTGAGGTCTCGCGTCAGGCAGCGCGGGCGCTGAGGGACATTCCGCTTCATTCCATTCTGCCGCCGAACAGCCGCTCGGCATTGCCGTGGGCGATGCGCTTGGCCTGATCCTCAGGAAGCTGCGCAAGCCAGCCGCGGTAGCCCTGCATGATGGTGTCGTAGCCGAACCAGCGCTCGTTGATCCAGGTATCGGAGCCGAGCAGGAAGCGATCGGAATGACGCCCAAGGAGCTCGCGCCACTCGGCGCTGAGCTTGCCGTTCCCGTCGGTGATGCCGCCACGGTACGAGAGCTCCCCCATCAGCGCCGGATATCGCTCCAGAAGCTCGCGTACGCGGGCCGGCGCTGTCGAAAACCCGGTATGGGCCCAGATGATCCTGGCCTTCGGATTATGCGCATGCAGGATGAGGAGCGCGGCCTCGTCGCAATGGGCCAGGAGATAGAGATCACGCTCGGCGGCAAAGTCGACGACCCTCTTGACCAGAGGTCCTTGCGCGGCGCTGCCGTAGATGTGGAATTCGCCGACGCCGCGAAAATAGCCGCGTTTGTACTCGGCCTCGATCAGCTCGTAGATCGCGGGATCCGTCGACCAGTTCTGCACGTCGTCGCGGGTGCGATAGGGACGGATGAACGGCACCACCCAAAGCCCCGGCGCCTTGGCGTCGACGAGCTGGTGCGTGCCCTTGTTCGGGCGGCTGTTGGCCAGGATGCCGGCAACGCCGTTGCGGCGGAAGACCTCGAGCACGCGCTCCAGCGGATAATATGGATTGGGCTCCTGGTTGTAGTGCAGGTGCGCGTCGAAGATCTTGAGCCCCTGCTGCGCGCCGGCGCCACCGGGCATGAGCACGACCGCAACGGCGATGGTGCACGCCATGAGTCTCGATAGCGGCATGACGATCCCCTGTGATCCGACCGGCTCCTGCCGGGCGCCCCGATCCTATCGCAGCGGTGGTAGGGTTGCTCAGCCCTTTTCCGGCAGATTGAGCCTGATGTGCAGCTCGCGCAGCTGCTTCGGCGTGACCTCCGACGGCGCGCCCATCATCAGATCCTCGGCGCGCTGGTTCATCGGGAATAGCACGACCTCGCGCAGGTTCTCCTCGCCGCAGAGCAGCATCACGATGCGGTCGATGCCGGGCGCAATGCCGCCGTGCGGCGGCGCGCCGAGCGACAGCGCGCGCAACATGCCGCCGAACTTCTGCTCCAGCACATCCTCGCCATAGCCGGCGATCGCGAAGGCTTTGCGCATGACATCGGGGCGATGGTTGCGGATGGCGCCCGAGGACAGCTCGACGCCGTTGCACACGATGTCGTACTGGATCGCCTTGATGGACAGGATCTTCTCGCGATCGGCGGGATCGAGCGCCAGGAATTCCTCGACCGCCATGTTCGGCATCGAGAACGGGTTATGGGAGAAGTCTATTCTCTTCTCCTCCTCGTTCCATTCGTACATCGGGAAGTCGACGATCCAGCAGAACTCGAAGCGGTCCCTGGCGATGAGGCCGAGCTCCTCCCCGATCCGGGTGCGGGCCGCTCCCGCGAGCTTGGCAGCAGCAGCCGGCTTGTCGGCGGCGAAGAAAACCACGTCGCCGGCCTTTACGCCGGCCTTGGCCATGATGCTTGCCTGCACATCGGCAGGGATGAACTTGGCGATGGCTCCCTTCCCGCCATCAGCCTCGAACACGATGTAACCCAGGCCGGGTGCGCCCATGTCCTGACGCGCCCATTCGTTGAGCTTGTCGAACCACGAGCGCGGCTGCGCCGCCGCCCCGGGTGCCGGAACAGCGCGCACGACGCCGCCGGCCTTGATTACGTTCTTGAAGGCATTGAACGTGACTGTCGCATCATTGAACTCTTCCGTCACATCCGCGATGACGATCGGGTTGCGCAAATCCGGCTTGTCGGTGCCGTATTTGAGCATCGCTTCCTTGTAGGGAACGAGCGGGAATTTTGGCGTCACCGGCTTGCCGCCGGAAAATTCCTCGAACACGCCGCGCATGACCGGCTCGACGGCATCGAACACGTCCTGCTGGGTGACGAAGCTCATTTCCAGATCGAGCTGGTAGAACTCGCCCGGCGAACGATCGGCGCGCGCATCCTCGTCACGGAAGCAGGGCGCGATCTGGAAGTAACGATCGAAGCCCGACACCATGATCAACTGCTTGAACTGCTGCGGCGCCTGCGGCAGGGCGTAGAATTTTCCCGGATGAAGCCGCGACGGCACGAGATAATCGCGCGCACCCTCGGGCGAGGACGCCGTCAGAATCGGCGTCTGAAACTCGAAGAAGCCCTGCTCCTTCATGCGCCGCCTGATCGAATCGATCACCGTGCCGCGCATCATGATATTGCGGTGGAGTCGCTCGCGGCGCAGGTCGAGAAAGCGGTACTTCAGCCGGATATCCTCGGGATATTCCTGGTCGCCGAAGACCGGCATCGGCAGCTCGCCGGCGGGACCCAACACCTCGATCTCGCTGATATAGACCTCGATGGCACCGGTCGGCAGTTCCGGATTCTCGGTGCCGGCGGGACGCGCGGCGCACCTTGCCGTCGATCCGTACCACCCATTCAGAGCGCAGCTTCTCGGCGTCCTTGAAGGAAGGCGAGTTGGGATCGGCCACGACCTGGGTGATGCCGTAATGGTCGCGCAGGTCGATGAACAGCAATCCGCCATGGTCGCGGATGCGGTGGCACCACCCGGAAAGGCGGACCTCCGTGCCGATGTCGCTTGCGCGCAGGACGCCGCAGGTATGAGTCCGATAGCGGTGCATGGTGATGAAGCGAGCCTCGATGCCGCGCGGAAAGGCACATGTGCGGGCACGGTTGTCAAGAATGTCGTGGCAGCGGTGCGCCCGGTACGGCGGCAGCTCAATCGCAGCGGGCGAGTTGCTCGGGCGACTTGATCAGGCAATCGGCCACAAACCCGTCCCCCGACGGCGCGACCACCACCATGGTCAGCGGCGGCTTGGGAAACGTCGCCTGCACATCCGCGTCGATCGCCGTGCGAAAATAACCGCTGACGCGAGCCTCGTAGGTCGCGAGATAGTCGTCCGGAAAATCGTGCAATGCCTGGGTGAGCAGATTGCCCGCGACCGACTGCGCCCGCCGCAGGCGGTCGCGGTGATTGGTGACGAACACCCGCTTCAACGGCGCGAGCTCCTCCTCGGTAACGCCTTCGGCGATGAAGCGGGCGTATTCGTCGCGGATGGCGGCGAGCGCGCCCTTGGCCTTGTCGTTGGCGACCGCCGCGCGAATGAAAAGCGTTCGGGTATCCAGATCGACGGGCTGCAGGCTCGTGGAAATACCGTAGGCGGCGCCGAGGCGCTCGCGCACGGCCTTCCACAGTCGCCCCGACGGACCACCGCCAAGCGCCGCCACGGCCAGTTGGGTGCGCACCAGATCGGGCGTGACCGTAAGCGTCATTGGTCCGCCAGCGGCGATGACGGTCTGCACCACCGGACGCTCGAGCACGACAAGCTTGCCGGGCGCACGCAGGGTCGGCTTGGCGGGAGCGAACGCCTTGCCCTCCTGAGGAAGCGCCGCAAACAGCCGATCGATCTCGTCGGCGGCCTCGGCTGGCGCCATCGGGCCGGCCGCGACCAGGGTGAGCCCGCGCCGCACCAGAATGGTTTTTCGCCATTGATCGATATCGTCGAGCGTTACGCGCTCGAACATCGCGGGCTCTCCCGCCGCATGCCGGCGATAGGGACCGTCGCCGATCGTCAGACGCGCAAGCAGGCGCTGCGCCAGGGCTTCGGCATTGCCCGCGGCCTGGGAGCTGCCGACGGCGCGGCTCTTGACCAGGTCCGCGAACCGATCCGCCGACAGCGCCGGATCGGCGAGCGTGCGAGCAAACAGGCGGACGGCCTCGGCAAATCTTTCCCGTGGGGCGATGATACTTCCCTGAACGGCGCTGGCCGTAGCGCCCAAATTGACCGTCGCGCGCAGGTCACGCAAATCCTCGATCATGGCGCTACGGCTCACGCCGCGTGGGCCTTCCATGATCAGCGCGGTGGCCAGCGTGGGCAGCGCCTCTTTGCCGGGCAAAGCGACCGCTGTCCCGTCCTTCCAGGCGAAATAGAGCGCCTGCGAATGCTCGTCCGGCATGTGCACGTAGCGGAAGGCAAGCCCCGTCGGGCTCGTGTGCCGGGTCACGGTCTGCGCGCGGCTCGTCGCCGCGTGGGTCGACAGGGCCGCGGCAACAGCGAGAAGAACCAGGCGGCGTGCGTAGCTCATCGGCGAGCATCCGCGGCAGGGACGAGGGTCCCGGTCACGATCCGCCCCGGCCCCGAAAGCGCCGCCAGCAACGACCGCTACCTGCTCAGGCGATACGGCGGCTACGCGCTGGGGAAAAAGCGCGAGCTGCTCATAGCGATTGCGGCTCGCGAGCCAACCGACGAGGCGGTTATAGGTCAGCCGCGGATCCCTGTCGGCGGCTGCCTGGCCTTCGGCAAACCGCGTCTTGAGGCGCGCAACCGTTTCCGCCGACAGACCGGAGACGGCAAGTTGCTCGACATAGCCGGTGATCGCCGTCAAGCAACGCCTCCGGCGCCACGTCCGGCGCTGCGTCGGCCCCGATCGTAAGCGTGTAGGTCTTCGGCGCGACACGACTGAAGCCGATGGAGGGGGTGCCCGCCGCGAGCTTGCCGTTGTCGACGATGGCGTCGAAAAGGCTGCCGGGGAGACGGCTCGCCAGGAAGCTCGTCACCAGCGTGCGCGCGGCCCCCATCGCTTGGACGTCGCCCTCCTCCATTCGTATCAGCTTCTTGAAATACAGCCCCGGGCGCCGAATCGCCGAATCCTGCTCGACGATGTCGGTGCGCCCGTTGACGATCGCCGGCTGCTTCGCGGACGCGCGCGGCGGCAACGGCCGCGGCGCGAGTCCCGCGAGCGCGCGATCGGCGATGTCTTTGAGCGCGACCGGATCGATGTCCGCCATGACGACGAAATCGACATTGTTGATGGCGTACCAGGCGCGGTGGAAGGCCCGCGCGTTCTCCAGCGTGAAGCCTTCGATGTCCTCGGCAGTGCCGATCGTCCATTGACCGGAAGGATGATCGGGAACGAGCAGGCGATCGAGCTTGCGGGCAAGCCGCACGAACGGCCTGCCGCCGACGCGCCAGTCGTGCTCCTGGCGCACGACATTGCGCTCGCGTTCGGCATCCGCATCGCTGACGGAGAAATCCTTGAGGCGCGCGGCGTAGAAGCGCGAACAGCTTTTCGAGGTCGGCGCGCGGCCCGTCCTCGCGCGCTGGCATCGAATGCACATAGACGGTCGCGCGCTGGCTGGTCCAGCCGTTGGACGACCCGTCCGGGAAGAAGCGCAGCGCTATCTCGTTGTGCTCGGCATTGCGGCCGACCAGCACGAGATGTTCGAGATAGTGGGCAAGGCCGCGGCACTCGGCGCCTGCCTCGTCGGCGCAGCCCGCACCGACGATCATCTGGAACTGGGTCGAGGCCCCGGCCTTGTCGCGGACGAGAAACAGGTGCTCGCCCAGCCGCTGCTCGGCGGCGTGGGCGGCGAAGGTCGGCAGCAGCAATGACGCGAGGAGCAACGCCCGCGGCGCGAACGGCAGCTCAACCCGGCGCTTCATGCGAAGGCTCCGTCCGCCCCGGCTCTCCCGCGGAACGATAGCAAGCGGCGGCGGAGAGCGGCAAGCGGCGTGGCGCGGAAGGTCCCGGGTCGGACCACGCGTGATCCGCATGAGAGGCCTCGACAGGGTGCTCCCGATCTGCACACTCGGCCGCCGGTTCCGAAGTTCGAGCATCATGGCCAAGCAGCCCAAGAAATCTCCCGCCGGTGCGGCCGCACGGATGACGACGGCGGAAGCAACCGTCGGCGCGCTCATCGCCCACGGCATCGACACCGTCTATGCGCTGCCGGGCGTGCACAACGATTCCTTGTTCGATGCGCTGTTTGGCGCCGGCGACCGCGTGCGCACCGTCCACGCGCGTCACGAGCAGGGCGCTGCCTATATGGCACTAGGTGCTGCCCTCGCCACCGCAAAGCCGCAAGTCTACGTCGTGGTGCCGGGGCCCGGGCTGCTCAATTCCGCGGCTGCGTTGCTTACCGCCTATGGAATGAACGCACCCGTGCTGGCGCTGATCGGACAAATCGCGCAATCCGCGATCGGGCGCGGGCTTGGACATCTCCATGAAATTCGCGACCAGGCCGGCATCATCGCTCGTCTGGTCGACTTTTGCGCCCGCATCCGCGAACCGACGCAGGCCGCGGGCTTCGTCGCCGAAGCTTTCCGCGCGATGGCAACAGGTCGCCCAGGCCCGGCCGTGCTGGAATGCGCGATGGACGTGTGGGGCCGCAGCGCGCCGGTGGCTGCGATCGCGCCGGCTGGTCCGGTATCGCAGCCGCCGATCGATGAGGACGCCATCCGCCATGCCGCCACGCGCCTTGCCGCCGCCAAGCGCCCGCTGATCGTCGCCGGCGGCGGCGCACAGGATGCGTCGGCGGAGGTGACCGAGCTGTCGCACCTGTTGCAAGCGCCGGTGCTCGCTTATCGACGCGGCCGCGGCGTGCTCGACAGCCGCGATCCATTGAGCGTCACGTTGCCGCTCGGCCGCGAATTGTGGGGCGAAGCCGATGTGGTGCTCGCCATCGGTACGCGGCTGTTCTACGGCTTCACCCAGTGGGGGATCGATCACGAGCTCGCCGTCATCCGTGTCGATGCCGATCCCGATGAGCCGGAGCGGTTCGCACGGCCGGCGGCGGCGCTCATCGGCGATGCCGCACCGATCCTGCGTCGCCTCATCGAGGCGCTCGCCCCGTCCCGTCGCGCTTCCCGCCGCGCGGAAATGCAGGAACGCCAGGCGAATATGCGCCGGCGGCTCGACAAGCTCGCGCCGCAGATCGACTTTCTCGACGCCATCCGCTCCGAGCTGCCCGAAGACGGCATTTTCGTCGACGAGGTCACCCAAATCGGTTTCGCGGCGCGGCTCCTCCTTCCGGTCTACCAGCCGCGGACGTTCCTCTCGCCGGGCTATCAGGACAACCTCGGCTGGGGTTTCGCGACCGCGCTCGGCGCCCAGCATGCGCGCCCCGACGTGCCGGTGCTGTCGATCTCCGGCGACGGCGGCTTTCTCTTCACCTCGAATGAGCTCGCCACCGCGATGCGCCATCGCATTCCGCTGACTGTCGTCGTGTTCAACGACGGCGCCTTCGGCAATGTCCGACGCATCCAGGAAGAGCACTATGGCAACCGGGTGATCGCGAGCGATCTCGCCAATCCCGATTTCGTACGCTATGCGGAGAGCTTCGGCGCCCAGGCCGAGCGCGCGCGCAACCCGACGGAGCTGCGCGCAGCGCTCAAGCGCGCGTTCAAGCGCCGGGACGGCCCGACGCTCATCGAGGTGCCGGTGGGGCCGATGCCGTCGCCTTGGGAGTTCATCCATATGCCGCGGGTGCGCGGCCACAGGTGAGGCGCACGATGGAAGCTCGCACCGACCTTCACGCAGCAATCGACGAGCGCGAGCCGCTGATCATTCGCCGGGTCGACGCCATTCCGGTCGGACTGCCCCTGACCAAGGCAGTCGCGATGGCGGGCAGCACGGTGAGCCGGGCGCTCAATCATCATCGTACGCATCGAGGCGGCGGATGGCACCGTCGGCTGGGGCGAGGCCGCCTCGGCGCCCACCATGACCGGCGACACGCTCGGCGGCCTGCTCGCGGCCGTGCGCGACCATCTCGGCCCCCTGCTCGTGGGCCAGGATGCGTGGATGCGTCCGGCCTTGTGCCGCAGGCTCAGGCGCGCGCTCTTCGGCAATACCGGCGCCCATTCAGCGATCGAGGTGGCGCTGCTTGATCTCGCCGGCCGATCATCCGGTCTGCCGGTGGTCGATCTCATCGGCGGCGCCGTCCGGCGCGCGGTCGCGCCGATGTGGCTGCTCGGCAACGCGACGCCCGAGCAGGACATAGCCGAGGCGCATGCACGACGCGCGCAGGGCTTCCACTTCTTCAAGCTCAAGGTCGGCACCAGGCCGGTGGCCGGCGAGATCGCCTCGACGCTTGCATTGCGTCGAGCGCTGGGCGCCGCGACGCCGCTCTGCGCCGACGCCAATTGCGGGCTGACATTTGCCGACGCGCGCCGCTACGTCGAAGGCGTGGGCGAGGCCGGCCTGAAATTCGTCGAGCAGCCGCTCGCCCACGATGACCTTGGCGCGCTTGCCCGGCTTGCGCGCATCGCCCCGATGCCCATCGGCGCCGACGAGGGCATTCATTCGCTCGCCGATATCGAGGCCCATGAGCGCTGCGGGGCCGGCGGCGTCTCGCTCAAGCTCATCAAGCTCGGCGGCGTGAGCGCGGCGGTCGAGGCCGCGCAACTGTGCGAGCGCCGCGGGCTCGCCGTCAACGTCGCCGCCAAGATCGCGGAATCGAGCATCGCGTCCGCGGCGGCGACCCACCTCGCCTGCGCCGCGCCCTCGGTCGAGTGGGGAGTGAGCCTCACCCATTTCTACCTTGCCGGAGACGTCGCCAAGAATCCGCTGGCGATCGGCGACGGTGCGGTCGCGCTGCCGACCGGGCCCGGGCTCGGCATCGACGTCGACGAAGCGGAGGTCGAACGCTTTCGCGTGGCCGCCGACGTGCCGCCAGGCTGAACGGAGAGGGTCGGCCGCACCCCGCGCCCGCGATATGCGCCTGCAGCTGAGCAGCAATGTCATCACATCGAATTTGACGAAACCGTCTCGCGAGCGACGTCAATCCCCAGGGGCTTGCCGGCGCTCCTGACAAAGCGAAAAGTCTACGCTATCTAGCCCTCCATGGAGCCCATCACAACGACCAGCAAACTTGCCGACGCCTGTGCGCGGCTGGCGCAACATGCCTTCGTAACGGTCGACACCGAGTTCCTGCGCGAGAGCACCTATTATCCACAGCTCTGCGTCGCACAAATGGCAAGCACCGGCGAGACAGTGGTCATCGACGCGCTCGCCCAAGGCATTGATCTCGCCCCATTCTTCGCACTGATGGGGAACGAGAACGTGATCAAGGTGTTTCATGCCGCTCGCCAGGACATCGAAATCTGCTGGCACGAGGCCGGCATCATCCCGCGGCCCCTGATCGACACCCAGGTGGCGGCCATGGTGCTGGGCTACGGCGATTCCATCTCCTATGACCAGCTCGTGCAGCGAATCACCGGTGACAGTCTCGACAAGTCGAATCGATTCACCGACTGGACGCGCCGGCCGCTGAGCGACGCCCAGCTCGCCTACGCGGTCTCGGACGTCACTCACCTGCGCGATGTCTACCTTGCGCTCGCCGCCGATCTCGACAAGCGTGGGCGCAGCGACTGGATGCGCGAGGAGATGAGGGTGCTCACCTCCCCCGCCACCTACCGCTTCGAGCCCGAGCATGCCTGGGAGCGTCTGAAGACCAGGGTGCGCAAGCCCAGGGAGCTCGCCGTGCTGATCGAGGTCGCCGCCTGGCGCGAGCGCGAGGCGCAGGAGCGCGACGTGCCGCGCGGCCGCGTGCTCAAGGACGACGTCATCGGCGACATCGCGGTGCAGGCGCCGACCACGATCGAACGCCTCGCGAGCTTGCGCTCGCTGCCCAAGGGCTTCGAGCGGTCGAAGTGGGGCGAGGCGATCGTCGCGGCGGTCCAGCGCGGGCTGGCGCGCGATCCGAAGGCGCTGCCACGGCTCGAACGCCCCAAACCGCTGGTGAACGGGCAGGCCGCGGTGGAACTGCTCAAGGTCTTGCTGCGCATGACGGCGGAGCGCCACGGGGTCGCCGCCAAGGTGATTGCAACCGTCGACGACCTTGAAAGCATCGCCGCCGACGACGACGCCGACGTGCCCGCGCTCTCCGGCTGGCGGCGCGAGCTGTTCGGCAACAAGGCGCTGGCGCTCAAGCAGGGGCGGCTCTCGCTCGCTATCGAGAACGGACGCGTGGTGGCAGTGGAGCGCGACTAACCCCCCTCCAGGCAACGCGGCCGCTCAATGCTTCGGACGGATCCGCTGCAGGAACTCCCATGTCGGCAGCGCGGTCAAACCGCCCACGGCGCCGCTGAGGTAGCTCGGGATGTCTGCGCTGAAGAGCCAATGCCAGAGCAGCCCGACGAGGTAGCTCGCCGCCAGCATGGCGGCGAATGTGATCAGCAATCTCTGCCAAAGCGGCATGGCAACCTCCTGGAGCTTTTCCGTCCCAGCCGTGTACGCCGCGGCACTACGTCGTTTCCTTTCGTAGGGAACCGAGACGTGGATGCGCGCGACGCGGCCACGCATGATGGAGCGGCGCCGATCTTAGCGGAAAGCGCTTCGCCTCACGCCGACTCCATCACCGGCTCACGGCCGATCAAGCGCGCAAGCTGCCGCAGCCGCACGAACACGCGCTCCCCCGCGAGCGCCTTGAAGCCGTTCTCGAAGCGTAGCACCAGGCGGCCGCGCTCGACCACCATCGGTATCTTCGGCAGCACGCCGGTGGTCGACGCCGAAACGAGATAGGCGACACGCAGCGCCGCACCGAGCACACGAGCGCGGTCGAGCACGCGCGTCGAGGCGAGTTCGCGCAGGCGCGGCGAAAGCTCCTCGTCCACAAGCCCGACATGACGGAAGAACACGGCGAGCGAGATGAAGGTGCGCCCGGGGTGATCGACGGCGACGAAGGCGGCGTTGGCGATGATGTTGAGCGACTGCTCGCCGCGGTAGTCGGGATGGGCCCGCCAGCCGATGTCGGCCAGGAGGCAAGCGGCGTGGCGCAGCCGCCGTTCGTCCACAGTCTCATCGAGCCCGGCAGACGCCATGAAGCGGTCGGTCCATTGGGTCAGTTCCTCGCCGTGGGCGGGCGAGCGCGAGCGCAGCACATTGAGCTCGCTGGCGGCCGCGATCAGCGGATCCTTTTCGCGCTCCTTGGCATCGAGCATCGAATAAAGCAGGCCCTCGCGTACCCCGAGGGCAGAGACCACGACCTCCTTCGGCCGCGCAATGCGCACCAGGTTCTCCAGCACCAGCGCGGCATAGGCCAGCAGCGGCCGCCGCGCATCGGTGACGACCTCGATTTGCGAGAGCATTTCGGGATCGATCCGGTGGACGAGACTGGAGAAGTCGAACGCCTCCCTCGCCGGCATGACATAGCCGTGCATGACGTGAAGCGGATAGCCGGTCTGCCACATGTGCAGCCTTGCGAGCGCACGCCAGGTGCCGCCGATGGCATAGAGGGCGCGGCCTTTGCCGCCTTCGAGCAGGCGGGCCCCTTCGAGCGTCGCCCGGACGATCTTTTCCGCCTTCCTGAGCGACTTCGACGAAAGGTCCTGCAGCGCGAGCCCGCCCAGCGGAAGCGTCAAGCCGGACTTGATTCGTTGCCCCTGGACGTCGGTCAGCTCGAGCGAACCGCCGCCGAGGTCGCCGACGACGCCGTCGGGCTTGTGGAAGCCGGACACCACCCCGAGCGCCGACAATTCGGCCTCGCGCCGGCCGGAAAGAACATCGATCCTGGTGCCGCAGATGGCCTCGGCTTCGGCAACGAACGCCTTGCCGTTCTTGGCGTCTCGGCACGCGGCAGTGGCGATCGCGCACAACTGCGCCACGTCCATGCGGTCGCACAACGCGCGGAAGCGCCGCAGCGCCGCGAACGCCTTCTCGACCGCGTCGGCAGCCAACAGGCCGGTCGTCTGCACCTCACGACCGAGCCCGGCGAGCACCTTCTCGTTGAAGATCGGGGTCGGGCTGCGCGTGAGACCTTCGTAGACCACGAGCCGCACCGAGTTCGACCCGATATCGATGACCGCAACCGGCGGCCCGTAATCGAGACGACCTTGCGCGATAGTCATGGCGGGACGCCGCCGCTTACGGGCGTTCGAGACGGCGTATAAGGCTACGCGGGGACGATTCCTTGAGCGATTTGCCACGGCCCGACAGACTCGGATTGGTCATAAAGTATTTATGAGCGTTGAAGGGTTCTTCACCCTCGCCCGCTTTTAGGCGATTCGACGTGCCGTCGGGTAGTAATTTCCAGCTTTGCTCATTGTCCTTGAAATTCGCCACCATGATCTGATCGAGCACTTGCTCGTGCACCGTAGGATTGAGAATCGGGCACAAGACCTCGACGCGGCGGTCGAGATTGCGCGGCATCATGTCGGCGGAGGAGATGTAGACCGCGGCCTTGGGGTGCGGCAGTCCGTGACCGGCACCGAAGCAATAGATACGGCTATGCTCGAGGAAGCGACCGACGATCGACTTCACACGGATGTTTTCGGACAGCCCCGGCAAACCGGGCCGCAGACAACAGATGCCGCGCACCACGAGGTCGACGGAAACGCCGGCGCGCGAGGCTTCGTAGAGCATGTCGATGATTTCAGGATCGACGAGCGCATTGTCCTTCATCCAGATCGCCGCCGGGCGGCCGCTCCTGGCATGGGCGATCTCCTGCTCGATGTGCTCGCAGATGCGGTCCCGCAACGTGAGCGGCGAAACCGCCATGCGTTCGAGCTCCGCCGGCTCGGCGTAGCCGGTCACATAATTGAAGATACGCGCGACGTCGCGCGCGATGCCGGGATCGGAGGTGAAGAACGAGAGATCGGTGTAGATGCGGGCCGTGACCGGATGATAATTGCCGGTCCCGACATGGATGTAGGACGCCAGCGCGCCACCTTCCCGCCGCACCACCATCGACAGCTTGGCGTGAGTCTTGAGCTCGATGAAGCCGTACACCACCTGCGCGCCGGCGCGCTCGAGCGCGCGCGACCAGCGGATATTGGCCTCTTCGTCGAAACGGGCCTTGAGCTCGATCAGGGCGGTGACCGTTTTTCCGGCTTCCGCCGCCTCGACCAGCGCGCGCACGATCGGCGACTCGGCCGAGGTACGGTAGAGCGTCTGCTTGACGGCGACGACGTCGGGATCGCGCGCGGCCTGCTGCAGGAATTGCACCACCACGTCGAACGACTCGTAAGGATGGTGGATAACGAGGTCCTTCTGCCGGATGGCCGCGAAGCAGTCGCCCGCATGATCGCGAATGCGCTCGGGATAGCGCGGGTTGTAGGGCACGAATTCCAGGTCCGGCCGATCCAGGCTCATGAGCTGCGACAGCTCGTTGAGCGCCAGCACGCCATCGACCAGGAACACCTCGTCGTCGGCGCACGCCAGGGCCCGCTGCACGAATCGACGCAGCTCCACCGGCATGGCCGCCTCGAGCTCGAGGCGGATGACCGATCCGCGCCGTCGGCGCTTGAGGACCGTCTCGAACTCGCGCACGAGGTCTTCGGCCTCTTCCTCGATCTCGATTTCGGAGTCGCGGATGACGCGGAATGCGCCCTGGCCTTTCACCATGTAGCCCGGGAACAGGCGGGCAATGAACAGCCCGATGGCCTGTTCGAGCGTGATCGCTCGCGCGACCGGCGCTCCGTCGGCGCTCGGCAGGCGGATGAAGCGATCGATCTTGTTCGGAATGCGGATGAGCGCATTCATCGCCTTGCCATCGCTCGCGCGCGCGAGGTGAAGCGCGATTGTGAAACCGAGATTGGGAATGAACGGGAATGGATGGGCGGGATCGATGGCGAGCGGGGTCAGCAACGGAAAAATCTGCCGGAGAAAGTGATCCTCAAGCCAGACCTTCTCTTTCTTGGTCACCTCCGGACCGTCGACCAGCACCATGCCTCGCTCGGCCAACATCTGCCGGAGCTCGCGCCAACGCTTCTGCTGATCGCTTGCCAGCACGCCCACGGCCTCGGTGATGCGGGCGAGTTGTTCCGCCGGCGTGAGCCCATCCGGGCTCTTGGTCGCGATACCGGCACGCAGCTGACCCTTGAGGCCGGCGACGCGGACCATGAAGAACTCGTCGAGATTGTTGGCGGAAATCGAGAGGAACCGAACGCGCTCGAGGACCGGATGGGCGTCGTTCGCCGCTTCTTCGAGCACCCGCCGATTGAACTGCAGCCATGACAACTCTCGATTGATGAAGCGCTCCGGGCTCCCGGCCAGATCCGCCAGCGACGCCGATTCGAGCATGGTCGGCAGCTGGGTCCGCCGCGGTTTCTTCTTGTATAACAACGGTTTGGTTTCGATCAGCCATGGCCGGGTGCTTCTGAAATGGGGTGCAACATCGCCGCCATTGGTGTCCACCTCATGACATAAGGCGCTACCCCCCGCGGCCGTCAAGCTCAACCGCCGCGCAGAATTTCCGCGGCAAATGCGCGGGTTAACGGCCGTTTGCGGTGCATTGCCTCCTCATCGAGGCGGCCCACCACCGCCCGCGCGGCCGCAAACGAGCGCTCGATCCGCAGCGCCACGTAGCCGATCAGACTTTCGTCGACAGCGAGCTGCCGGTCGCGGAAGAGCTTCACCAGTACTGCGCGCAACAGCGCGTCGTCGGGTGGCGCCATGGCAACGACGGGCAGCGCCCTGAGCCGGGACCCGAGATCGCGGAGCGCGCATGGCAGCGCGGCGGTGCGCGCCGTGAGCAGCACGAACGCGTCATCCTGGCGGGCGAGATTGAGAAGGTGAAAGAGCGCCCGCTCGTCGAATGCGTCGGCGGCAACATCCTCGACGACCAGCGCGCCGGTGGCAAGCGCCGCGGGCACCGCGGCCTCCTCCAGCATTTGCGCCGCCACCAGCCTTGCGCCCGCCGCCTGCGCCCAAATGGCGGCGAGGTGGCTCTTGCCGGAGCCTTCCGGGCCCGTGAGCATGACCGCCCGATGGGGCCAGGCGGGCCACATGTCGACGAGCGCAAGCGCAGCCATGTTCGACGGCCCGCTCAAGAAATCCTCGCGCGCAAGGCTTTCCGGATGGTCGAGCGCAAGTGCGAGTTGACGCGGGCCCGGCGCCATCAGGTCGGCTTTCCCCCGGAATAGAACGGGCTCGCGAAATATTGGCGCAGCGCGAAGCGCAACAGCACCGCGATCGCGGCTGCGAGCGGCACCGCCAGCAGCAGACCGACGAAGCCGAACAGATAGCCGAAGGCGAACATGGCGAAGATCATCCAGACCGGATGCAGTCCGACGCGCTTGCCCACGAATTTGGGAGTGATGATGTTGCCCTCGACGACCTGACCGATCAAGAAAATGGCGATGACGACCGTGACCCGTTTCCAGTCCGGCCAGAATTGCGCGATCGCCACGCTCGTCGCGATCATCAGTCCGGTCATCGAGCCGATGTAAGGCACGAAAGTGATCACGCCGGCGGCGAGACCGATGAGCAGCGCAAAATCCAGTCCCACGAGCATCAACGCAATTGCGTAGTAACAGCCGAGCACCAGGCACACGCCGAGCTGTCCGCGCAGAAAACCGCCGATCGCCGCATCGATCTCGCGCGCGAGCCGGCGCACGGTGTCGCGCTGGCGCACCGGCACCCAGCCATCCACCTTCTCGATCATCGAGTGCCAGTCGCGGACGAGATAAAAGGTCACAACCGGCATTACGATCAGCACCGAGGCGAAGGACACCAGGGCTTTCCCGCCGGTCCACAGCGAATACGCGAAGCCCAAGAGCCACGTCGCCACTTGGCCGACGAGGTCGGAAACCGCCTTGTTCGGATCGCCCGAGCCGAGCCAGTTGAGCCACGGGAAGTTCGGATCGACAACGAGCTCCTTCACGCGCTTGACGTAGCCCGGAATGTTGGAGATCAACGCCACCCCCTGCTGCAGCAACAGCGGAACGAGCAGCAGCGTCAGCGCGATCAGAGATCACGACGAACAGGCTGACGATCAGCAGCGTCGCCAGGGTGCGGTTCATGCCGAGGCGTTCCATCCGGTCGGCAAGCGGCGCAAGCACATAAGCGAGCGCAATGCCGGCCACGAACGGGAGCAGAATCTCGTGCAGCAACCACAGCGACGCCGCGACCACCAGAAACGTCGCGAGCCAGAATGTAAGATGGCGCCCGTCGACCATCGGATCACCCCTTGCAGCGGCCTTGACCGAGCGGCAGCCCGCGCGTCAGGAGCCCATGTCTGCCGCGTTCATGTGGCGCACCCACTCGGCGACATAGAAGGACACGGAAAGCAAGGTCAAGGCGGCGACCAAGGCGGTCAGCATCGTCACGGCCATGTCCGCGTTGAAGTCAAATCCAAGCGCAGCCATGACGACGCATGCGAGCGCAATCTGCGCGACGGTGTTGAGCTTGGAGACGAAAAGTGGTTTGAGCGGCATGGGCTTGTCCACCAGCCACGACAAGATCACCGCGCTCACGATCATGATGTCGCGCGAGACCACCAGGATAACGAGCCAACGCGGAATGGCATCCGTGATTCCGAGCGCAACGTAGATCGACACCATCATGGCCTTGTCCGCGAGCGGGTCGAGATAGGCGCCGAGCTCGGTTGCCATGCCGAACCGCTTGGCCAGGAAGCCGTCGACCGCGTCGCTGATGCCGGCAGCGAGGAACAGGGCAAAGGCGATCTGCATCTGGCCCGCGGTGATCGCCCAGACCACGACCGGCACCAACAGGATGCGGCCAAGCGTAATCAGATTCGGAATACTCAAGTCGGCGCCCCGGCTCGGCCCCGCTTCGCCGTCGCCGATCTCGGATAGGCGCGAGCTCGGCGGCCGGCATACGCGGCCATGCGACCGCCAGTATAGCCTCGATCAAGCCATTGCACAGTCGCGGATTCCCAAGTACCGAAGCGCGCGAGCAGCGAAGGGTACGCCATGGCATATGCCGAGGCCGGCGTGGATATCGAAGCGGGACGCCTTGACCTCACCTGGTGAGCGCATGCCCAGGAAACGCGTCGCCGTTCTGATTTCCGGGCGCGGCTCCAACATGACGGCGCTGATCGAGGCGGCGAAGGACCGCGCCTATCCGGCCGAAATCGTGCTCGTGGTGTCGAACCGGCCGGACGCCGCGGGGCTGGCTCGCGCGGAAACGCAGGGTATTCCGACCGTCGTGGTCGACCACCGCCCTCACGGCAAGGATCGCGCCGCCTTCGAGCGCGCACTCCAAGGCAGACTCGACGAGCATCGCGTGGAACTCGTCTGTCTCGCCGGCTTCATGCGGTTGTTCACGCCGGATTTCGTGCTGCATTGGCAGGGCCGCATGCTCAACATCCATCCCGCGCTCCTACCCTCGTTCCCGGGCCTCGATCCGCACGGGCAGGCCCTGCGGGCAGGCGTGAAGATTTCCGGCGCGACGGTTCACTTCGTCGTCCCGGAAACCGATGCCGGCCCGATCCTTGCGCAGGCGGCGGTGCCCGTCGGCGACCACGACGGCATCGAAGCGCTTGCCGCCCGGGTCCTGGCGGCCGAGCATCGCGTCTATCCCGTGGCGCTCGCCCTCCTCGCTGCAGGGCGTGTCACGATCGTGGGAGGCCGCTGCCTGATCGACGGCGCCGCTTCGGCTGCGGGCGCATTGGTCGTGCCAGAGATTTGAATTCTTCGATCCACGCCTTCGCTCTAAGGACTGCCGAGAACCGCAGCCGGGGAGATGACAATGATTACGCTCTACGCTTTTGGTCCCGCCTTCGGGCTTCCCGATCCCAGCCCCTTCGTGCTGAAGGTGGAAACGCTGCTAAAGATGTGCGGCCGCGCCTATCGCATCACGACCGACGGGCTCGGCAAGGCGCCCAAGGGCAAGCTGCCCTATATCGATGATGACGGCGAAACGGTCGCCGATTCGACCTTCATTCGCTGGCACATCGAGAGAAAATACGACTTCGATTTCGACCGCGGACTGGACGCCGAACAGCGCTCGATTGCGTGGGCGCTCGAGAAGATGGTGGAGGACAATCTGTATTGGACCCTGCTCGATTCCAGATGGAATGATGATGCCAACTTCTACAAGGGCGCGGTGGCATTCTTTGCCAAGATCCCGGCGCCGCTGCGGCCGATCGTGATCGCAATGATTCGGCGCCAGATTCGCAAGGCACTGCGCGCTCACGGCATGGGCCGCCACTCGGCCGCCGAGATCGTCGCGATCGCGACCCGCTCGATCGACGCCATCGCGGACTACCTCGGGGACAAGCCTTTCGTCATGGGCGCCGAGCCGACCGGCGTCGATGCGACGATGTTCGCTTTCGTTGCCGGCGCGCTGTGCCCGGTTTTCGACACGCCCATCCGCGCGGCCGCCGAGCGTCATGACAATCTCAAACGCTACGTGGGACGGATGACCGCACGCTTCTATCCCGGGCTTGGAGAAATCGCTGGCATCAAGGCGGCAGCGTGATGAAGTCGGCCCGCCGTCTCAAAAACAACCCCCGGCACGGGGCCGGGGGCTACGGGAAAACTCGCTGGCCGGCGAACCGGCCCTCCCGTCACGTCAGGACACCTTGAGATTCTCCGCCGATGTCTTGCCGCGATTGGTCACGAGCTCGTACTCGACAGTCTGGCCTTCGTTGAGCGTGGTGAGGCCAGCGCGCTCTACCGCCGAGATATGGACGAACACGTCCTTGTCTCCGCTCGAAGGCCGGATGAACCCGTAGCCTTTAGTTGGATTGAACCATTTGACGGTGTCCTTCTGCATCGTCCGTCTCCTCGCAATCTGAAACCGCCGGTTCAGGCGTCAACGGACGGGCGGGACATCCCTTGTCGCGATCCCTGGTCGCTGGTCATTCAATGCTGCTGCTGCGTTGCTACTCCGCCGCGCGCACCTTTTCGGCATGCGCGGCCAGCTTCGAACGACGCCACAAGCCACCCACGGCCAGAACCAGAAGCGCGCCGACAAAGGCGGCAGACAGCTCGATGTAGTGGAAGGCCTGGGCGCCAAATCTAGGTTCAAGGTATCCCTGGACCACCGGATCGGTGACGATGACCTCGCCGACGATCCAGCCCAGCAGCGCGGCGCCGGCCCAGACCAGGATCGGATAGCGATCGAGCAGCGCCATGACCAGCGCCGCCCCGGCCACGATCAATGGAATGCTGATGGCGAGCCCGATCACGAGGAGCGCTACGTTGCCCTGGGCGGCGGCGGCGATCGCGATCACGTTGTCGAGGCTCATGACGATATCGGCAATGGCGACGATCCGCACGGCCCGCCACAGATGCTCGACCGCCTCGACCTCGTCCTTGTCCTCATCCTCCGGGACGAGAAGCTTGGCCGCGATGTAGAACAGCGCGAGCCCACCGATGACCTTGAGCCAGGGCAGCGACATCAGCGACGCAACGACGACGGTGAAGGCGATGCGCAGCAAGACGGCGACGCCCGCGCCCAAAATCATGCCCCACACCCGCTGGCGATGGGGAAGGCCGCGGCAGGCCATCGCGATGACCACCGCGTTATCGCCGGACAGCAGGATATTGATCCAGATGATCTTCAGCAGGGCGACCCAAAACGCGGTCTGTCCCATGTCGTTCCAGCCGCTCGCGAACATGCTGAGCCACATGGCTGGATCCGTCATCTGTCCCATCGAACCCACCGGATGTTCCTCTCGCTTTCCCCCGCTCACAGGCGGCTGTCGGGGGTGTCGGCCCGGACCCGCGTTAATCTACAGGCGAAACCCAGGCCCTGACCAGCGTGCCGGGACGTCGCGCGCCGCCGCTCGCCTCACCCGACGATTTCGTTGCCGGAAAAGAACTGGGCGATCTCCTGCCGCGCCGTTTCGGGCGCATCCGATCCGTGCACTGAATTCTCGCCGATCGATTTCGCGTGGCTCTTGCGGATCGTTCCGGACGCCGCCTTGGCGGGGTCGGTCGCGCCCATGATGTCGCGATACCGCGCTATGGCGTTCTCGCCTTCGAGCACTTGCACCACGACCGGTCCGGAGATCATGAACTCGACCAGCTCGCGGAAGAATGGCCGTTCGCGGTGGACGGCATAGAAGGTCTCCGCCTGCTCGCGGCTGATCCGCACGCGCTTTTGCGCAATGATGCGCAGGCCCGCCTGCTCGATCATGGCATTGATCGCACCAGTCAGATTGCGGGCGGTGGCATCGGGTTTGATGATCGAAAAGGTACGCTCGATCGCCATTGGACGGGTTCTTCAGGAAGGGGAACGGGAGAGCCGGTAGCGGCGGCTTATAGCGGCCGTGCCGGAGCGCGGCAAGGCTGCTACCAACAGGCTGCTACCAACAGGCGGGTCGCCAACAGGCTGGCCGCCCGAGACCGGCCGAACGGGGACGGCACGATTGTTGGGCCTGCCTTTGAACCCAGCGGATCGTTTCTCCGACTGACAGACAGGATGTGAGAACACATCCAACAAAAACAATGGAGAGATCCCCATGTTGCGCAAGACCGTCCTCGCTGTCGCCGCCGTCGCCACCATCACCGCCGCCGCACTCGTCCCGACCGCTGCCTCCGCCAAGGGTTTCAAGGGCGGATGGGGCGGCAAATACTGGGGCTATGGTATCGGCTTGGCCATCGCCGCCCCGCTCGCCTACAGCTACAGCTGCTGGAGGTGGGTCGAGACTCCCTACGGCTTGCGCAGGGTGAATGTCTGCTATTGATCGACCGATCAGCCCGCACCGAAAGCCCCGGTCTCGATGCTCGAGATCGGGGCTTTTCCATATCGGATGCCGACCGTTCCGGTTTCGGGGTCGTCGCCGCGAGCGGTCCTCAAATAAGCGCGATGAGGCGTGCGGGCCCGCCGGTTGCGTCCTTCACTTTCGCCAATCCCACGACCAGCGTCGCGCCGGAGGCCGGCACTTGGTCGAGATTGGCGACGCTTTCCAATCCCCAGCGGCCCGACGGCAACCACGCGTAGTGGACCTTGAAATCCTTTGACGGACCGTGGTCGAGCGACAAGGTGTCGACCGCCAAGCCCAACACCTTGCGCTCTTTCAGCAGCCAGTCGGCGGCCGCCGGGCTGATCCCGGGGAAATGGAGCACGCCCGAACCATCCTTGCCCGTGAATTTGGCCGGATCGCCCACGTACTTTGCCCAGCCGGACTGCATCGCCACGCAACAATTGTCGGGCAGCCGACGATGCTTCTTCTCCCAGGCGGCGAGATCCTCGCGCGTAAGCAGGTAGTCGGGATTCTGCGCTGCCTTGGCCGCCACATCGATCACCGCGAGCGGCACAACCAGCGTGTCCGCGGGAATTTTGTCGGCCGTGGCACCGGACTCCGAGAAGTGAATGGGCGCATCCAAATGCGTGCCGGCATGCTCGATGATCCGCCACCAATAAAGATTGTACCCGTTCGTCTTGAAGTCGAATTTCTTGTCCATTTCAATTCCCGGCACGCCGAAGAAGGTCGGGAAGTCGGGCGACATGGTATGGGTAAGATCGATCGCCGTGGTGAACCTGCGCGCGGGCGCGGCATCAGCCGTCTCCGGCGCGACCGCCGCAGCCGCGAAGCCCGCGGCGACCGTCCCCTTGACGAAGCCGCGTCGCGAAAGTGCGGACCGCACTGCTTCCTGGCATCCGGGAACACACATTCGAATCTCCCTCGTCTCGCCGCTCCGCCCGCCGGATGCGAGACTGGCGCGGCCGGCGGCGCCGCGCAACTGGCAACGGCATCGGATGGCCGTCCGCTCGCCCGGCAGCACTCGCCCGGCCGCACCCTTGCCGCTTGCGAGGCTTGCCGGCTATAGCGCAGTCATGCTGACCATCAACGACCTCACCTATCGTATCGGCGGGCGCACGCTGCTCGACCAAGCCACGGTCGCGCTCCCGGCCGGTGCCCGCGCCGGCCTCGTCGGTCGCAACGGTGCCGGCAAGACAACGCTTTTTCGCATCATCGCCGGCGAGGTCGCGCCCGAGCGGGGCGATGTGCGGCTCTCGCCGAGGAGCCGCATCGGACGCATTGCGCAGGAGGCTCCGGACGGGCCGGAAAGCCTGCTGGACGTCGTGCTCACGGCCGATACCGAGCGTACGCGGCTCCTCCTCGAAGCCGAGACGGCGTGCGAACCTGCGCGCATTGCCGAAATCCAATGCCGGCTCGCCGACATCGGCGCGCATTCGGCGCCCGCGCGCGCGGCGGAAATCCTCGCCGGTTTGGGCTTTTCCCATGCCGACCAGCAACGCCCCTGCCGCGAATTCTCCGGTGGCTGGCGCATGCGGGTCGCACTCGCCGCCACGCTGTTTGCCGCGCCCGACCTGTTGCTGCTCGACGAGCCGACCAACTACCTCGACCTCGAGGCTACGCTGTGGCTCAAGGAGCATATTGCACGCTATCCGCGCACGGTGATCGTCATCAGCCACGATCGCGATCTGCTCGACAGCGCGGTCAGCTGGATTCTCCACCTCGATGCCGGCAAGCTCGCGCTCTATCGCGGCGGCTACACCGCCTTCGAACGTCAACGCCGCGAGCAGCTGGCGCTCGACCTCAAGCTCGCCAAGCGGGTGGAGGCTGAGCGCAAGCGGTTGCAAGCCTTCGTCGACCGCTTCCGGGCCAAGGCCACCAAGGCGCGCCAGGCGCAGTCTCGCGTCAAACTGCTGGCCAAGCTCGAACCGGTCGCCGCATTCGCCGCCGACGAGGTTCTGCCGATCGAGATTCCGTCGCCGGCGAAGCCGTTGTCGCCGCCGATCATCGCACTCGACGACGTTGCGGTCGGCTACGAGCCGGGCCGCCCGGTGCTGCGGCGCCTCACGCTTCGCGTCGATGATGATGACCGCATCGCGCTCCTGGGCGCCAATGGTAACGGCAAGTCGACGCTGGTGAAGCTGTTGGCCGGCCGTCTCGCACCGATGTCCGGACAAATGATTCGGCCGCAAAGACTCGAGGTCGGCTATTTCGCCCAGCATCAGCTCGACGAGCTGAGCGCCAATGACAGCGCCTACGAGCACCTGCGCCGACTGATGCCCGATGCGCCGGAGGCCACCGTGCGTGCGCGCGCCGGCGCTTTCGGTTTTCCGCAAGCGCTCGCCGACAGCCCCGCCGGCCAACTCTCAGGTGGGGAAAAGGCCCGACTGTTGCTGGGCCTTGCCACGTTCTCCGGGCCTCATCTCGTCGTGCTCGATGAGCCGACCAATCATCTCGACATCGATAGCCGAGCTGCCCTCATCGCAGCGCTCAATTCCTACGCCGGCGCCGTGATCCTGGTGTCGCACGACAGTCATCTGATCGAAGCGTGCGCCGATCGCCTGATGCTGGTGGCCGATGGCCGGGTCGCGCCATTCGACGGCGACCTCGACGACTACCGACGGCTCGTTCTCGCCGAACGCGGCGCGAGCGCCAGGAACGCCGATCGCCGGGAGAACGGTCCGCCCCGCGCTGGACGCGCGGACGTCCGGCGCGCCGCTGCTGAAAAGCGCGTCGAGCTCGCTCCCCTGCGGCGGCGGATCGCAGACGCGGAGGCGACCGTCGCCCATCTCAACGCGGAGATCTCGCGTATCGATGCGATTCTTGCCGGATCCGAACTGTTTGCGCGCGATCCGGCCAAGGCCGCGGCCCTCGCCAAGACTCGCGCGAATCACGCGAGTGCGCTCACCAAGGCGGAGGAGGATTGGCTCGAAGCGAGCGCCCTCCAGGAATCGGCAATCAGAGGGCGATAGTGTCCCGATTCCGAAGTTCGTCACATCTTGCAGCACGCTCAATACGAACTTCGGAATCGAAAGGACACTAGCAACTCTATGATTCTAGTGCCCCTTTTGAATCCGAAGTTCGCGATCGGACTCGCGGCATAAGCGTGCGAACTTCGGGTTCGGGGCATAGGCAGGACGATCTTCCGAATACCGAATACCCGATCTCGAATTCCCGTCATGTGCCGGCGGGTTTCTTCGGCGTTGCCTTTTGCGATTTCGCTGGCGCAGGCGGCGGAGCAGGCGCGCGCTCGACCGAGACCAGGCGCCCCCCGGTGAAACGATAAACGCCAGGAAAGGGCCCGCGGATATAGGTCAGAACGACCGCGCGGTCGCCGCGGTCATCGACTGCGACATCGATCTGCTCGACCGGGCCCGCGCGTCGCACCACATCGCATTCCGTCATCTGCAGCGCGACGCCGCCGGTTGCCGGCGGCGCGGCGCCGGCCGCGGTCGGGTCGGCGAAACCTTGCCCCGGCGTCGCACATTGCCCGTCCCTGCTGACGAGGTCCGCGGCGGTGATCGGCCGCAGCAGGAAGTCATTCTTGCCGGCCGAAAAGGTCGCCCAATCCGGCTTTCGCAGCAAAGTGTCGGGCTTGGGAGCAAGCGTGAGGTTGTTCAGGCTGAGATCGGACGAACATGCGCCGGCGGCAAGCGCAAGCGCCGCCATCACAGTCATGCGCAATGCCATTGCGTTTACTCGTCGCATCCGAAGGGCTCGACTTCCACAACCGGTTTTTCAACTGATGGGGCTACGCGGTCGAGATTTTGCTCCAGCACCATACCCTTGATCAATAGGTGTTTTTTCCTCCCGACGGGTCGATCTCGGTCAGCCGAAAGGGCCACGGCGGGCAGGCTTCGTCGTCGTGCGAATTGACGTCACCTGCGACAGCCAGCGGCAGCTTTGAAGGAGGCAACGCGCATTGCGGCCGAACTGCGTGCATTCTGTATAGGGTCGCTGGCAAGCTCAGCTCAGGGACTCAATGCCGGCTTGATTGCGGCCGCACATTGCCCTCGCACAACCGGATCGACGCTTGTCGATCCGCTGAGCTGCTGTGGTAATATTCCAACGCCGTCCCAATTTCTCCAACCTATTGCTTGAACAGGAGAAATTCGCCGCCTCGCGCCCCCTGTGCGGCAGCGATCCAACGTCGAATCCCGTTCACCGTTGCGCAAATATCACAGCCATCCGCACCGAGACACGCTAAGGTGATCCTACCAGTCGAGACGACTCCACTGGTGCAACGGGGAACCTGGGGGGCTTGCTATGAAGAAGTTCTTGCTTGGAAGCGTGGCGCTTGCGGCGATGTTCGCAGGGCCTGCAATGGCGGCGGACATGCGGGTCCCGGCACCCCCTCCGCCTGTGGTGTACTACGATTGGTCCGGTGCCTATATCGGCTTCAACGCCGGTGGCGTGTGGTACGATGTCGATCGCAGCTTCCATTCGCCGTTTGCGCCCGGCTTCGGTCCGGCTGGCGGTCTGGGCCCCGCAGCCCCCGGAGGGCTCAACGGCTTCACCACCAACAACAGCGACGGCATCTACGGCTTCCATGCTGGCGCGCAGTGGCAGTGGGGCGCCTGGGTTCTGGGCGCCGAAGCAGCCCTGAGCGGATGCTTCCGTGAGTGCCGCAGCCATAGCGGCCTTCTGACCCCCGGGGTCACCGCCAATACCTTCGGCGAGCACAAGATCACCAACCTGTTCACCGTAGGTGGGAAGCTGGGCTATGCCTGGGATCGCTGGATGATCTATGCCAACGGCGGTTATGCTTCGGCCGATCTCAAGAGCACGTATTGCTAACACTGTCACCAGCATTTGCGGCCCGTCGGTGACCGCTCAGAACGGCGCCGTGCAAGCCGACGGCTGGTATGCCGGCGGCGGCCTCGACTTCATGGTGCACAAGGGCGCGCTGGTCGACGTGCTCCTCGGCGTCGAGTACCAACACTTCGATGTGAGCGGCGGCGAGGCGTTCTGCCGCTGCCCCGGGTTGCAATGTTCCGCACCGGGCGAACCATGACCTGAGCGCCAAGGGCGATCTCGTCCGCGCCAAGCTGACCATCAAGACCCAGGGCTACGCGTTCTTCTGGAAGTAATACCGGTTGCGAGACCGAGCAAGCGAAAGGCCCCGGGCAAACGCCCGGGGCCTTTTCGTTGCATCGGCGCGCACACGCGAATCAGCGTGACTGAGCCCTGTCTCTTCGGGCACATGCGCGCAGCCCGCCCGGCAGTTCTTCGCGCAAGCCGCAGGACGCCGAATCGCGGCAGTCAACCCGGCGCGCTATCGCGGTGAGCACGTCAATTGGAGTCAACGCGCGTTGCGGACGGCACCTCACTCGATTGTTGGTGCGAGAGCGAGTTCGTTTCTTGGCGCAGAAGTTCAGCAAGCGTGTTGTGATCAAATTTCGAATCCCTCTTACCGTTGCGCAAATATCACAGCCAAAACGACGGGAACCTGTTAAAAGTGCCCAACTTAAATTCCTTAACGGGGGGTTCAAATGAAGAAGTTCTTGCTTGGAAGCGTGGCGCTTGCGGCGATGTTCGCAGGGCCTGCAATGGCGGCGGACATGCGGGTCCCGGCACCCCCTCCGCCTGTGGTGTACTACGATTGGTCCGGCGCCTATATCGGCTTCAACGCCGGTGGCGTGTGGTACGATGTCGATCGCACCTTCCAGTCGCCGTTTGCGCCCGGCTTCGGTTTCGCTGGCGGTCTGGGCCCCATAGCCCCCGGAGGGCTCAACGGCTTCACCACCAACAACAGCGACGGCATCTACGGCTTCCATGCTGGCGCGCAGTGGCAGTGGGGCGCCTGGGTTCTGGGCGCCGAAGCAGCCCTGAGCGGATGCTTCCGTGAGTGCCGCAGCCATCAGCGGCCTTCTGACCCCCGGCGTCACCGCCAATACGTTCGGCGAGCACAAGATCACCAACCTGTTCACCGCGGGTGGGAAGCTGGGCTATGCCTGGGATCGCTGGATGATCTATGCCAACGGCGGCTGGGCTTCGGCCGATCTCAAGGGAACGTATTGTCAACACTGTCACCGGCATTTGCGGCCCGTCGGTGACCGCTCAAAACGGCGCCCGCGGAAGCCGACGGCTGGTATGCCGGCGGCGGTCTCGACTTCATGGTGCACAAGGGCGCGCTGGTCGACGTGCTCCTCGGCGTCGAGTACCAACACTTCGATGTCAGCGGCGAGCAGGCGTTCTGCCGCGCCCCGGGTTGCAATGTTCCGCACCGGGCGAACTATGACCTGAGCGCCAAGGGCGATCTCGTCCGCGCCAAGCTGACCATCAAGACCCAGGGCTACGCGTTCTTCTGGAAGTAATACCGGTTGCGAAACCGAGCAGGCGAAAGGCCCCGGGCAAACGCCCGGGGCCTTTTCGTTGCACCGCCCGCGCGAACACGCGTCGCGAACTCAGGACGCACGCCGCGCAATGCAATTCATCCCATGCGCTGCCAGCGCCCCTGCTCGTCCGCCTGCCAATACGTCACGTCGAAGCCCCTCGCCTTCCCTTCGCTCCATCGCTCGCGCGCCACGGCGACCGCGTCGGGATCCTCTCCGTCGATGATCAGCACGATGCGCGCATACGCATCGGCGTCCGCCGGCACCGGCGCGCCGTCGATGAGAAAGCGCACGGCCGCGCCGTTCGGATTATCGTCGTTGACCGTGAGCAGGACCGGCTGCTCGGCCGCCTCGGCCTCGCGCCAGGTACCGTGCGGGAGGAAGCTGTCGTCGCGGAAGGTCCAAAGATGGGCGTCGAGCGCCTCGACCCGCTCGTCCGAGGCGGCCTGCACGACCACGCGCCAGCCGCGCTCCAGGGACTTTTCGATCAAGGTCGGAAGCACGCGCTCGAGCGGCTGGCGCTGCAAGTGGTAGAAGAAGAGCTCGGTCATGACGGGTCGCAGGTCGTAGCCCGCATGGAGCCTCAAGGGCGTTTACGCCCGTCTTCGCGGGCTATGGCGAAACACGGGAACAGCAGCCTCGGACTTCGCTCTGCTTGGTCCGGGCTACAAGCGCTCACCTTACTTCTCGTAATACTCCGCCACCAGTCGGTCCAGCAGCCGCACGCCGAAGCCGGAACCCCAGCTCCTGTTGATCTCGGTCTGCGGCGAGCCCATGGCAGTGCCGGCGATGTCGAGATGCGCCCACGGCGTCTTGTCGACGAAGCGCTGCAGGAGCTGGGCCGCGGTAATGGCACCGCCGTGGCGCCCGCCGGTATTCTTCATGTCGGCGAATTTCGAAATCGATCATCTTGTCGTATTCCGGCCCGAGCGGCATCCGCCACACCCGCTCGCCGATCTCGTTGCCGACCTTGATGAGACGTTCGGCCAGCTTGTCGTCATTGGCGAACAAGCCGGCATATTCCTGCCCGAGCGCGACGATGATTGCACCGGTTAGGGTGGCGAGATCGATCATGAATTTCGGCTTGAAATGCTTGTTCACGTAGTGGAGCACATCCGAGAGCACGAGCCGGCCCTCGGCGTCGGTGTTGATGATCTCGATGGTTTGCCCCGACATCGTGGTGACGATATCGCCCGGGCGCTGGGCCCGGCCATCGGGCATGTTTTCCACGATCCCGATCGCGCCGACGGCATTGACCTTGGCCTTGCGCGCTGCGAGCGCATGCATGAGCCCGACAACGCAGGCCGCTCCCGCCATGTCGCCCTTCATGTCCTCCATGCCGGCAGCAGGCTTGATCGAAATACCGCCGGTATCGAAACAAACGCCCTTGCCGACGAAGGCGACCGGCGCAACGCCACGTTTGCCGCCATTCCAGCGCATGATGACGGTCCGGCTCTCGTGCTGCGAGCCCTGTCCCACGCCGAGCAGCGCGTTCATGCCGAGCTTCTTCATGTCCTTGGGGTCGAGCACGTCGACGACAACACCCAGTTTTTTCAGAGTAGCGGCACGGCGGGCGAATTCCTCCGGGTAGAGCACGTTGGCCGGCTCATTGACCAGATCGCGCGCAATCGTCACGCCGGCCGCGACTGCAGCGCACGGACCGAATGCCTTCTGCGCGCTCGCTACGCCCGCCACCGCGATCATGATCTTGACCTCCGCCGCCTTCTCCTCCCCCTCCTTGCGCTTGGTCTTGTAACGCTCGAAGGCATAGGCACGCAGTTGCACGCCGAGCGCGATGGCGGCGATTCGATCCGGCTTGATGGCGCCGCCCGGCAGATCGGCGATAATAGTGGCATCCTTCGCGGCTGCCGGAATCTTGCCCATGGCGATGCCGCCGAGCTTGACGAAATCCTGCGCCTTGAGTTCGCGCGCCTTGCCGACGCCGACGACGATAAGATGGGACACGCCGAGGCCGGGCGGCGCGATAAGGTCGAGCGCCGACCCGCTTTTGCCCTTGAACCGGTCGGCTGCAGCCGCCCGCGTGACCAGATCGCCGGTCGGCTCGATCGCGCGGCGCGCGGCCGAGCCGAACTTGAGCCCCTCCTCGCAGAACAGGACAAGAACGCCTTTGGCGGACACAGAAAAAGGGGCAAATCCAAGCTTAAGGGCACCGGACATCAGGGAAGATTCCTCTCGATTGGGCGGCGAGCGCGTGCGCGAGAGTGGAAGCGGTTTCGCCGATGCAATCAAGCCTGTGGCCCTCGCACACGCCCTTCTGCGGCACGCGCTCGAGCCCGCCTCGGCGGGCGATGGCCATGACCCCGCCTGCAGCGTAGCGCGTCCGGTCCGTCCGGAGGACATTTCGGGGGGGACGCGCCAAACGACGCCTGTGGCCGCCGGGCAACGCGCTCCGGATTAACTTTTTGTTGTGCATGCTCAAAGGGTTTGCCTTGGCCAAGCCATTTTGTTGCCGGATCAAGTAAAGGGTAAAAGGGGTCGGTTTACCATCGGGGCGCCACCGCGGGCATGGGGGCCCGGCGCACCAGGGTTTTGCCGCGAGCGGGGACGCGTAAGTCGTATGGGGTCCATCGGCCGGTATATTTTTCGCACCACGTTCGGTGCGTTCCTGGTCATTTGCGCCAGCGTGACCGCGCTCATGTGGATCACGCAGGCGCTGCGCGACATCGACCTGATGACGAATCAGGGCCAGAGCGTCTTCGTCTTCATCGGCATCACCGGCCTCATCATTCCGCTGCTGATCCAGATCATCGCGCCCATTGCGCTCATGATTGCGGTGGCGCACGTGCTCAACAAGCTCGGCAACGACTCCGAGCTCATCGTGATGAATTCGGCGGGAATGCCGCCGTGGGTCTTGTTTCGTCCCTTTCTGGCGGTCGGGATCGTCGTCTCCCTGATCGTTGCCGCGATCAGCATCTACGTCTCGCCCTGGGGGCTGCGCGAGCTGCGGCGCTGGGCGACCGAGGTGCGCGCGGATCTCGTGACCAACATGGTGCAGCCCGGCCGCTTCACCAAGCTCGAAGAGATGCTCACGCTCCACATCCGCGAGCGCAAGCCGAACGGGCAACTGCTGGGCATCTTCATCGACGACCAGCGCAATCCGAAGGAGCGCGCCAGCATTCTCGCGGAGCATGGCGACATCGTGAAGAACGACCGTGGCCTGTTCCTGGTGCTGGAAAACGGCAGCGTGCAGCGGCATGAGACCGGCCAGCGCGATCCTGCGCTGGTGCTGTTCAACAGCTATGGATTCGACCTCTCCTGGCTCGCCAACACCAACCAGAATGTGAAATATTCGGTGCGCGAGCGATATCTATGGGAGCTCTTTGATCCAAAGCGGGCCGATGCCTCATTCGTCGATCAGCCGGATCAAATCCGCGCCGAGCTTCACGACCGAATCACGGCCCCGCTCTACCCGCTCGCCTTCGTGGTGATGACCTACGCTTATCTCGGCGCGCCGCGCACGACGCGGCAGAGCCGCACCATGTCGCTCCTCGGCGCCATCAGCGTCGTGGCGGCACTGCGGGGGCTTGGCTTCGTCGGCATGATCGCCGGCGTGCGCACACCGATCGTCCTGCTGCTTCCCTACCTCGCCCTGCTCGCGACATTCGTGGTGGGCTATTTCACGATTTCGCGCGGCGTGATCATCGAACCCCCGGCGTTCATCGCCAATGCAATCACGGCGCTCATCGATCGCATCACGCAGCGCGCCAACGCCTTGATCGGACAAGCGCCATGATCGCCGGGACGCTGTCGCGATATTTCGGATGGCGCTTCCTCTCCGCGGTCCTTGCGGTATTCGCTGGGACCTTGATGCTGACGGCGATGATCGACTTTCTCGAGCTGATGCGCCGCACCGGCGATCTCAAGGACGTTTCGGCGCTCTTCATCGCCAAGATCACGTTGTTTCGTGTGCCCTTCATCACCGAGCGCGTAATGCCTTTCGCCGTGCTCGTGGGCGCGATGTTCTGTTATCTGAACCTGTCGCGTCGCCTGGAGCTCGTGGTCGCCCGGGCCGCCGGAATTTCCGCCTGGCAGTTCATCGCACCAGCCATCATCATCGCCTGGCTGTTGGGAGCCGTCACGACGACCGTCTACAATCCGATCTCGGCAAACCTGCGCGAGCAATCGACCCGGCTCGAAGCCGAGTTGTTCGGCCGCGACGCGGGTTTCCGCAGGCCCGGCAGCGGATTCTGGCTGCGCCAGCGCAGCGACGACGGCCAAGCGGTCATCAACGCCAAATCGAGCCGCCGGCAGGGAATTGAACTCGGTGGCGTGAGCATTTTCCGGCTCGACACCGCCGGCCGCTTCCGTGATCGCATCGAGGCCAAGAGCGCGACGCTCGAATCTGGATATTGGCGGCTCGAGGAGGCTCGGTTCTACGCCAGCGGAGTTGCGCCGGTGGAGCGTGACGTCTTTCGGCTCAGCACGACGCTGACGCCGGCCCAGGTTGGAGAAAGCTTCGCGACGCCCGAAACCGTGCCGTTCTGGCAGCTGTCTTCCTATATCGACCTCGCGGAACGCGCGGGCTTGGCCGCAGCAGGCTATCGGCTGCAGTATTATCAGCTCCTGGCGCAGCCGTTCTATCTCGTCGCCATGGTGCTTCTGGCCGCGGCCGTGAGCTTGCGCTTTTTCCGCTTCGGGGGCGTGCAGAAAGTCGTGCTGGGCGGCATCGGCGCAGGCTTCCTGCTCTATGTAATGGCGAAGATCACCGGAGACTTGAGCAAGGCCGGACTGATGGGCCCCTTGGCCGCGGCCGGATTGCCTGTCGCCGTGGGCGCCGTGACCGGCCTGATCGCGCTCCTCTATCAGGAGGACGGGTAATGGCGCCGCCGGCCACCCGTGCGCGATCCCCGCGCCGCCGCACCTGGTGCGGCGCGTTGCTCATTCTTGCGGCCGCCGTCACCCTGGTTGCGGGCTCGGCCAGCATGTCGCCGTCGCAGGCCCAGCTGGCGTTCCCGCCGCGGCCGAAGCCGCCGGTCAAACCCGACCGCTCGCAGGATCAGATGCTGATCCGCGCCGAGGAGGTCAACTACGACTACACCAACGAGCGCGTCTCCGCCGTCGGCAACGTGCAACTGTATTTCGGCAACTCGACGCTCGAAGCCAACCGCGTGATCTACGATCAGAAAACCAAGCGCCTGCACGCCGAAGGCAATGTCCGGCTGACCCAACCCGACGGCACGGTCACCTATGGCGAGATCATGGATCTCAGCGATGACTATCGCGACGGCTTCGTGGATTCGCTGCGACTGGATGCGCCCGAGCAGACGCGCTTCGCCGCGGAGCGCGCGGAGCGCTCGGCGAATTTCACCATCTTCCACAACGGCGTCTATACCGCCTGTGAGCCGTGCGTGAACGACCCCAAGAAGCCGCCGCAATGGCAGGTGAAGGCGGCGCGGATCATCCACGATCAGGGCGAGAAGATGCTCTATTTCGAGGACGCGCGGCTCGAATTGCTTGGCGTCCCGATGGCTTACCTGCCGTATTTTTCGGCCCCCGATCCGACCGTGAAGCGCAAGACCGGCGTACTGGTGCCGACCTTCAGCACCAACACGGTGTACGGGTTCGGGGTCGCGGTTCCCTACTACTGGGCGCTTGCGCCCGACTACGATGCAACCATCACGCCCTTGATCACGACCCGGCAGGGTCCCTTGCTGCAAGGTGAATGGCGCCAACGGCTGATCAACGGCGGCTACACCATTCGCGCGACCGGCATTTTCCAGCAGGACAAGGACCTCTTCTTACAGAACGGCTTCATCACGCCGGGATACCGCGATTGGCGCGGCAGCCTGGAAACATCCGGCCAGTTCAATCTCTCGGACAAATGGGTGTGGGGGTGGGACGGGACGCTGCTTTCGGACAGGACCTATCTGCAGGATTACGGCCTGCTCAGAAGCTCGCAGGTGAGCAACCTGGTCAAGTATGTCACGCCCGATTACGCCTTGTCCCAGCTCTACCTCGCCGGACGCGGCGACCGCAGCTACTTCGACGCGCGCGCGATGTACTTCCTGGGTTTCTCGCTGCAAGACGATCAGAATCAACTCCCGGTCGTGCATCCGGTGATCGATCATGACTACGTGTTCAACGAGCCCGATCTTCGGCGGCGAGCTCGGCTTCCACAACAATCTGATCAGCCTGTCCCGCGATACCGCCAATTTCGACCCGATCTCGCAGGCGGCCATCAACGGCGCGCTGTGCTCCCCGACGACCGCGGACCCCGCGCGCATAGAACACGAACAATTGCCTGCTGCGCGGCGTCCCCGGCAACTACACCCGCCTGTCCAGCGAGTGGACTTGGAAGCGCACCGTCATCGACGGGTACGGCCAGATGTTCACGCCCTTCCTGATGGTGCGCGGCGACGCCGCCAACATGACCATCTCCGACCAGCCGGCGTCTCCAATTACATCAATGTCGGTGAGACCGACATCGGACGGGTCATGCCGACCGCAGGCCTCGAATACCGCTATCCTCTCATCAACGTGCAATCCTGGGGCACACAGACGGTCGAGCCGATCGCCCAGCTCATCATGCGGCCGAACGAGACCCAGGTCGGCTCGTTCCCCAACGAGGACGCGCAAAGCCTGATCTATCGATGATTCGAATCTGTTCAAGATAAACAAGTTCTCCGGCTGGGACCGCGTCGAGGGCGGTGGCCGCGCGAACCTCGGGGTGCAATACACCGCCCAATTCAATCGCGGCGGAAACGTCAATCTGCTGTTCGGGCAGTCCTACCAGCTGTTCGGACTCAACTCCTTCGCGCTCGGCGGCCTGACCAATACCGGTCTCAACAGCGGCCTCGACACCGCGCAGTCCGATTACGTGGCGCGTGCATCGTATCAGCCGAACGCGTTGTTCACCTTCACGTCGCGGTTCCGTTTTGGGCAGGACGACTTCACGCTGCAACGCAGCGAGCTCGAAACCATTGCCAGTTTCGGCCGCTGGACGACCACCGTGATGTACGGCAGTTACGCCGCCCAGCCGTCCCTCGGGCTCCCCTATCGCCGCGAGGGCATCCTCGGCACTGCGCGGCTGAAACTGAACCCGAACTGGCTGCTGATGGCGGGCGGAGGATACGACCTTCGGACCAACCAGATCACGCAAACCCAGATCGGCCTCGGATACATCGACGACTGCCTCATCTTGGCCCTGAATTACATTACAAGCTATGCCTATAGCGGCAGCGTGTCCGTCAATCATACCTACATGATGCAGGTCAGCTTGCGCACGCTTGGTGGAAATACCAGCACGGGTGCGGGGAGGCGCCGCGGCCAATACCGGGCTGTTCGGCGGCACCCGCTAGCCGAGCTGGTTGCAGGAGGGGACGGCACGACCCCAGGATGACCACGAGAGCTCCAGCACGGCGCATGGTGCTGGCTTTCCTGGGCGGGGACGCGGATGGAGCGATGATGTTCGACACTCTCACGGCATTGCGCAACCTGTTGACCGTAACGATCCTCGTCTTGGCCGGCGCCGTGCCCGCAAGCACCGCCCGCGCCCAGCAGCAGGTGCAGGTCGTCGTCGTTGTCGTCAACGGCGAGCCGATCACCGCGCTCGACATCGAGCAGCGGACCAAGCTTACGCAATTGTCGACGCACAAGGCGCCGGCACGCCAGGACGTCATCGAAGAGCTGATCACCGAGAAGCTCAAGGTGCGCGAGGCCAAGAGGTTGGGGCTCGACATATCCAATGCCGAGGTCGACGGCGCCTATGCCTCGATGGCGAGCCGGATGCGATTTACGCCCGAACAATTGACCCAGCAACTCGCGAAGTCCGGCGTCAACGTCGGCACGCTCAAGCACCGCATCAAGGCCGACCTCGCCTGGCCGCAGCTCGTGCGCGGGCGATACCAGGCGAGCCTGCAGATCGGCGAGAAGGACCTCGTCCCGGCGTTGGAATCGAAACCCGACGACAGCGTCGGCTACGACTACACCTTGCGTCCGATCCTGTTCCTCGTCCCGACCGGATCGCCGGAGACATTGGTCGACGGGCGCAAGCGCGAAGCCGAGGCCTTGCGCAGCCGCTTTCAGGGCTGCGAGGAAGGTATCGCCTTTGCCCGCGCGCTGAAGGACATCGCCGTGCGCGACCAGGTCATTCGCAGCTCAGCCGATATTCCCGTGGAGCTGCGCAAGGTGCTCGAGGGCATCGAGGTCGGCCGATTGACGCCGCCGGAAGTCACCAAGTTCGGAATCGAGATGTTCGCGATCTGCGCCAAGAAGAAGTCGTCGGCCGAGAACACGCCCGGCAGGCGCAAGGCCCGCGAGAGCATGATCGCCCAGCGTTTCGAAGAGCGATCCAAGCATTATCTGAAAGAGTTGCGTCGCGGCGCGATGCTCGAATACAAGTAGCGCTCGAGTACAAGCAAGGCTAAGCGCAATGCCACGGCCTTTGGCGCTGAC
This sequence comes from uncultured Alphaproteobacteria bacterium, assembly GCA_963827585.1. Lineage (GTDB taxonomy): Bacteria > Pseudomonadota > Alphaproteobacteria > Rhizobiales > Xanthobacteraceae > VAZQ01. Next base: position 73,594 of record CAWHCK010000013.1, on the reverse strand, counting down.
GCTGGGCGAGCCGGCCGGGATCGGGCCCGACATCACGTTCGCGGCGTGGCGCCGGCGCACCGAGCTCGATCTGCCTCCCTTCTATCTTCTTGCCGATCCGAGCTTCGTCGCGCGATGCGCCGCGCGGATCGCCCCCGACGTGACCGTCGCGGTGGTCGAGCCGGCGGCGGCCTGCCGCAGCCTTCAAGACCGCGCTGCCGGTCGTCGATATCGGCGTCCCGGTCAGCGCGGAGCCGGGCCAGCCGGATCGATCGAGCGCGCCGGCAGCGCTCGCGGCCATCCGCCGCGCGGTCGCCGACGTCAGCGCCGGGGCGGCGAGCGCGATCGTCACCAATCCGGTTGCCAAGAATGTCCTCTATCGCTCGGGATTCGCCGAGCCCGGACACACCGAATTTCTCGGCAAGCTGGTCGAAGAGTCGACCGGCGTCGCGGCGCGGCCGGTGATGATGCTGTGGTCGCCCGAGCTCGCGGTCGTGCCCGGTCACCATCCACCTGCCGCTGAAGGAGGTCGTGGCCAAGCTCACCTGCAGATCTGGTGGTCGAGACCGGCCGCATCGTTGCGCGCGATCTGCGCGACCGTTTCGGCATCGCGCGTCCGCGCCTCGCCGTCGCCGGACTCAATCCGCATGCCGGCGAGGACGGCGCGCTCGGCGACGAGGATTTGACCGTGGTGCGTCCCGCGGTCGAACGCCTCAAGGCCGAGGGCATCGACGCGCGCGGCCCGCTGCCCGCCGACTCGCTGTTCCATCAGGCAGCGCGTGCGAGCTACGACGTCGCGCTGGCGATGTATCACGACCAGGCGTTGATCCCGATCAAGACGCTGGCTTTCGATCACGCCGTCAACGTCACGCTGGGCTTGCCGTTCGTGCGCACCTCGCCCGATCACGGCACCGCCTTCGACATCGCCGGCACCGGCCGCGCCGACCCCACAAGCCTGATCGCTGCCGTCGAGCTTGCGGCGAGACTTGCGGCTCGGGCGCAGTCGCACACGATCGCACGCAGCGCATGAGCGCCGTCGATGACCTTCCGCCGCTGCGCGAGGTGATCCACCGACACGGTCTGCGAGCCAAGAAGTCGCTTGGCCAGAATTTTCTTCTCGACCTCAACCTCACCGCCCGCATCGCGCGCGCGGCAGGTCCGCTCGAGGGGGTAGAGGTGGTCGAGATCGGACCCGGGCCGGGCGGGCTCACCCGCGCGCTGCTCGCTGCGGGCGCGCGCCGGGTGATCGCGGTCGAGCGCGACGACCGCGCGATCGCGGCGCTCGCGGAGATCGCGGCGCGCTATCCCGGCCGCCTCGAGATCATCGCCGGCGATGCTCTCGACTTCGATCCGCGTCGGTACCTCGGGCACGCGCCCGTGCGTGTCGTCGCCAATCTACCGTACAACATCGCCACCGCTCTGCTGGTCTCCTGGCTCACGCTCGAGCCGTGGCCGCCGTGGTACGACCGGCTCGTGCTGATGTTCCAGCGCGAGGTCGCCGAACGCATCGTCGCCGGCCCCGGCTCGCGCAGCTACGGACGCCTCTCCGTCCTCGCGGGGTGGCGCGCCGAGGCGCGCATCCTATTCGACGTTGCCGGCAGCGCCTTCGTTCCGCCGCCAAAGGTGACGTCGTCCCTGGTCAGCCTCGTGCCGCGCGAAACGCCGCTCGCCTGCGAGTCCCGCGCGCTCGAGCGGGTGACGGGCTCGGCCTTTGGCCAGCGCCGCAAGATGCTGCGCCAGAGCCTGAAATCGCTCGGCACCGATCCGCTGGCGTTGCTCGAGCGCGCGAACATCGATCCGACCGCACGCGCCGAAGAGATTCCGGTCGCGGGCTTTGTCGCGCTCGCGCGCGCCGTGGCGGCACCCCGCGCCTGACACCGGCCCGACCGCTGCCGGGAGCGGCGTCCGCGGGGACCGTCCACTGGCGGCGTAACTGTTTGATTTTCCATTTGGAATTACGACAGACCGAGGGGGATTGAGCAACCGCTGACCGACCAGGGTTAACGAGTTGTTAGCGATTGCGGGCGCAGGCTCGGTGCGCGCAGAGATGGAGCGGGCCATGACCCTGACACGACATGGTGTAGCGCGTCTCACCCTTGCCCCCGTGGTCCTTGCCGGCACGCTGTCGCTTGCCACCGCCCACGGTCCTGCGGAATGGATACAGCGCGGCGGCTATCGCAATGCCGTTGGGGAGTTGTGTTGCGGCGAGCGCGACTGCGCCGAGATTTCCGGCGCGGACGTCAGCATCACCGGGGCTGGTTATTTCGTCGGCAGCACCCGCGAAACCGTGCCGTTCAGCGAAGCGCTGCCCTCGCCCGACGGTCACTACTGGCGATGCCAATGGGGCGGCATGCGCAAATGTTTCTTCGCCCCGCCACCCAGCATCTGATTGTTCGGCGTCACAGCTCCGCCTGCAGCCGGCGGACGAAGTCGGACAGCCCGGTCTGCCGCTCGCGCTTGAGGCGCTCGGCCGCCAGGATCGATTGCACCTCGGTGAAGGCGTGATCGACATCGGTGTTGATCACGACGTAGTCGTACTCCGCCCAGTGGCTCATTTCGTCGGCAGCCTTGGCCATGCGGGCGTGGATCACCTCGTCCGAATCTTGGGCTCGCGACCGCAGCCGCCGCTCGAGGTCGGGGATCGACGGCGGCAGGACGAAAATGCTCACGAGATCTCGCGCCACCTTTTCGCGCAGCTGCTGCGTACCCTGCCAGTCGATGTCGAACAGAACGTCGCGCCCGCGCACGAGCGCGGCCTCCACCGGCGCCCTTGGCGTACCGTAGCGATGGCCGAACACCTGCGCCCATTCCAGCAGTTCGCTGCTCTCGACCATGGCCTCGAAGCGGGCCGCGTCGATGAAATGATAATCGCGGCCGTCGATCTCGCCCGGCCTCTGCTTGCGCGTCGTCACCGAGATCGAGAGCTCGACGCCGGGGTCGGCCTCGAGCAGCCTGCGCGAGAGCGTGGTCTTGCCTGCGCCCGAGGGGGAGGACAGCACCAGCATGAGCCCGCGGCGGGCGATGACATTCCTCTGCTTGCTACCGCCGCTTGCCACCATCGGCTCATTCCAGGTTCTGCACCTGCTCTCGGAACTGCTCGACCACGCTCTTGAGCTCGAGCCCGATATTGGTCAGCTCCACGTCGTTCGACTTGGAGCACAGCGTGTTCGCTTCGCGATTGAGTTCCTGGGCGAGGAAATCGAGCCGCCGGCCGACCGCCCCGCCGTCGGTGATCAGCCGCTCGACCTGCGCGGCATGCGCGGCGAGGCGATCGAGCTCCTCCCGGATATCGGCCTTGGTGGCGATCAGGATCGCCTCCTGATGCAGGCGATCGGGATCGAAGCGGCTGGACGTGTCGAGCAGCATTGCCACCTGCTCGGCGACGCGGGCCTTGATCGCCTCCGGCCGGCGGCCCGGCGCACTGTCCGCCCGGGCGGCTAGCGCAGCGATTTCCCTCACGCGCTGGGTCAAGACTTGCCCCAAGGCCTCGCCTTCGTGCCGGCGCATGGCGGCAAGCTCCGCGACCGTGGCACGGAAACCGGCGATGACCGCCGCCTCAGCGGCGCGACGATCCTCCTCGCGCTCGTCCTCGTCGATCACCTCGATCACGCCCTTGAGCGACAGGATTCCGTCGAGCCGCGGCGCGGCGGCATCCACGCGCCCGGCAAGGCTCTTGATGGTCGTGAGCACGGCCGCCAGCACCGGCTCGTTGACGCGCACGACCGGCGCGATCCCCTGCCGCTCGACCGTGAGCGTGCCATAGACCGTGCCACGCGCGAGCACCTGCGCCGCGCCATTTCGCACCGGACCCTCGACTGCATCCCAGCCGACCGGCAGGCGCAGCCGCAGGTCGAGCCCCTTGGCATTGACCGATTTGAGCTCCCAGGACCAGCCATAGGCACCGCTCACGCCGTGGCCCCGCGCGAAGCCGGTCATGCTCGAGAGCGCCATCGGCCTCTACCCACGGAAGGATCTTGGATGAGCGAATCGGGCCGGGACCTTAGCGGCGGGGGCGTGGGGTCACAAGGGCGCAAGGATACGGCGTCACAGAGCGGCTATTGCGCGGCTCCCGCGGCCCGCGGCGAGCCGCTGGCGTTGCGCTTGCTGCGCTGCGCGGGCGCGGGCGCGGGCGCGCGCACGTGCCGCGGCGCTTGCAGTTCCGGAGCCGACGCCTCTCCTCGCTGCTCCTGCTCGACCGCGCGCAAGCGCGCGACGTTCTTCAAGTGCTGATCATAGGTCTCGGCGAAAGCATGTCCGCCGGTGCCGTCGGCCGCAAAATAGAGCTCTTTCGTGCGCGCCGGATTGGCCGCGGCTTCGACCGAGGCGCGACCGGGATTGGCGATCGGTCCGGGCGGCAGGCCGTCGATGACATAGGTGTTGTAGGGCGTCGGCTGCGCGATCTCGCTCTTGGTGAGCGGATGGCCGAGGCTGCCCTTGCCGAAAACGAGGCCGTAGATGATGGTCGGATCCGATTGCAGCTTCATCTTCTGCTTGAGCCGGTTCGCGAACACCGCTGCGATGCGGGTGCGCTCCTCGGGCTTGCCGGTCTCCTTCTCGATGATGGACGCGAGAATGACGAGCTGGTCGGGCGTCTTGACCGGCACGTCGGGATTGCGGCGCTCCCAGACTTCCCGCACCAACCGATCTTGTGCCTGGCGCATGCGCTGGATCAGCTGCTCGCGCGTGAAGCCGCGGTTGAAATTGTAGCTATCGGGTAGGAGGCTGCCTTCTCTCGGAACATCCTTGATGTTGCCGGAGAGAATGTCGTTCTCGAGCAGCCGCGCGACGACTTGCTCCGATGTCAGGCCCTCGGGAATGGTGAGCTGGTGCTGCACCACCTTGCCTTCGACGATCGTTTCCACGACGTCTTTGACGCTCGCCCGCTTGGGGAAGAGATATTCGCCGGCCTTGAGCTCCGAGCGCGCCCTGAGCGCGAACACCCCGCCGATGAAGACCAGGCGGTGCGCATCCATCACCCCTTCGCGACCGAGCAGGTCGGCAATCTCCACGATGCCGGAGCGCGGGGGAATGTTGACGATCTTGTCCTCTTGCAAGGGGCCCGGCGCCTCGAATCGGCTCTTGCCGAAAACGACTGCCGCGCCCCCGAGGAGAAGGACGAGGACCACCACGGTCAAAACGGCATTGCCCACGATCACCAGCGGATTGCGCGCACGCCGCGAAGGACGGGCGGGCCCTGGCACGTGATCGGGCTCGAGCGCGGCACGCGGACTTCGCGGCGTGATCCGCTTGGGCTCCATGAGCGAGGCGCCAAGTCCATCCGGCCGCCCGGATATGGGCGGTTCCGGCTCGCTCGCGCCAAGCACCACCCGTGCCGGCGATGCTGGCTGAAGCATGCCCGATGCCGGCATCGAAGGGCCGGGGGCGGCTGAAACCGCGGCGGCCTTGGCCGGCGGCCGGTCCGGCGTCGGCGATTCCGCCGCGTGCGGCCTGCTGGCCGCCCCGGGAGCCACAGGATTCGGCTGGGGCGCGGCGTTCGCGGGCGCGGCGACCGAGAACGGTGGCGGCTGCGGCGGCAGGCCGGCAGCCACCCGATGGCGGACGGCCGGTGTGGCGTCCCGGTCCGGGCTCGTCGAAGTCACCGACAGGGGCAGCCCGGTGCCTGCCACGTTGGGCGGCGGGACGTCGACGCGGGCTGGCCCGGGGCTGGAGGTAGCCGGGGCGGCTTGTGGACGCGCGAGATCGCGTCCGTTGCCCCCGGGCGGCGTGTCGTCTGAATTCACCGCCTATGCCCCCACTTCGACGCCACCATGGCCGCTACCACCGGCATTCAATTCTGGTAGCGACCAATTCCGGTATCGACCCCACGCCCCCGCTGGCATCTGCACGCTTGATCTTTGCCGGTCTGCGATCGGGCCCTCGGCACATTCGACGACCGAACCGGCCCATATTATGCGCGAATATGGCCAAAGGTAGGAACCGCGGAGCGCACCCGGCAGGCGGTGGTCGGCCACGCGCTCGCGACCACAAGTACAGAATGATTCCAGATACCACTGCCCGACGGCATGTCCGCCTCGCGGTCCACTCGGCCGGAGCGCGCGGCTCACGCTTGGTCCGGAAGGCGGCGGAATACCAGCGAAGCGTTCGTCCCGCCGAATCCGAAAGAGTTGGAGAGAACCAAGTCGATGCCCCGCTTTCTCGAGCGATGCGGCACGAGATCGATCGGCGTCTCCACTGACGGATTGTCGAGATTGATGGTCGGCGGCGCGACGCCGTCGCGCATCGCAAGGATCGAGAAGATGGCTTCGACCGCACCGGCCGCTCCCAGCAGGTGCCCGATCGAGGACTTGGTCGAGGACATGCTGATGCGCCCCGCAGCGTTGCCGACCAGGCGATGCACCGCGCCGAGCTCGATCTCGTCGCCGAGCGGCGTCGAGGTGCCGTGGGCATTGATGTAGTCGATTTCCGCTGCCGAGATACCGGCACGCTTGATCGCCGCACTCATGCAGCGCAAGGCGCCATCGCCGTCCTCGGCCGGCGCCGTGATGTGATGGGCATCTCCCGAGAGCCCGTAACCGATGAGCTCGGCATACATCCTGGCTCCGCGCCGCTTGGCGTGCTCGTAGGTTTCGAGCACTACGACGCCCGCGCCCTCGCCTATCACGAAGCCGTCGCGATCGCGGTCGTAGGGTCGGGACGCGCGTTCCGGCGTGTCATTGAACGCCGTCGACAGCGCGCGACAGGCGACGAAACCCGCCATGCCGATGCGCGAGACCGGCGACTCGGCGCCGCCCGCCACCATGACCTCCGCGTCCCCGAGCGCGATGAGCCGCGCGGCGTCTCCGATGGCATGCGCCCCGGTCGAGCAAGCCGTCACCACCGCGTGGTTGGGGCCCTTGAGGCCGTGCGCAATCGACACATAGCCCGATGCGAGATTGATCAAGCGGCCGGGGATGAAGAACGGCGACACGCGCCGCGGGCCTCGCTCCTTCAGCACGATCGCGGTCTCGGCAATGCCGGTGAGGCCGCCGATCCCGGAGCCGATCATCACGCCGGTTTCGATCTGCTGTTCGTAGGTCGCAGGCGTCCAGCCCGCATCGTCGAGCGCCTGGCGTGCGGCGCACATGGCAAAGATGATGAAGTCATCGACCTTGCGCTGTTCCTTCGGCTCCATCCATTGGTCGGGATCGAAGCTGCCGTCGGAGCCGTCGCCGCGCGGAACCTGGCAGGCGATCTTCGCCGGCAAATCCGAGACGTCGAACGTCTCGATGCGCCTTGCCCCGCTCTCGCCGTTGACGAGGCGTTGCCACGTCAGCTCGACGCCGCAAGCGAGCGGCGTCACCATGCCGAGTCCTGTGACGACGACGCGTCTCATCTTCGACTCCATAGAGCGCGTTCGCTAAAAGTGGAAGCGGGTTTTCCCTCGGAACGCCCAGCTTCTGAAGCGAGCGCGCTCGCAACCGACCTCGGGCTCACTCGAGATCAGTCCCTGCAGCGCCTGAGCCGGCTGAAGCCGCCTTGGCTGCGGTGCCCGGTCTGCGCTCAGCCCCAAAGCACGCCCCACCGCCAATATCATACTCCCCCGACGCCGCAGCGCGCCAAGGCAAAGTCCGATCGCACAAACCGCGAGGTGCCGTTCAAAATGACGGTCGTCAGCTCTTTGCGTTTTTCTCGAGAAACTTGATGGCGTCGCCCACCGTCAAGATGGTCTCGGCGGCGTCGTCGGGGATCTCGCAGCCGAATTCTTCCTCGAACGCCATGACGAGTTCGACCGTGTCGAGGCTGTCGGCACCGAGGTCGTCGATGAAGCTCGCGTTCTCGGTCACCTTGTCGGCCTCGACGCCCAAGTGCTCCACGACGATCTTCTTCACCCGCTCGCCAATGTCGCTCATCGCTCCAACCTCGTGTCCTTTGAATTGGGCTCGATCGGTCAGCGCCCCCGAGCCATTGCGGTATGGGCTTGCGTGGCGTCCGGCGTCGGATCATCGGGTCGCGAGCGGACCCCCCTGTGATGATTGCAACCGTTGTGCCGCCCCAGCCAACCGAAGCTCGGTTACCATACTTCAAAAGCCTTGACCAGCGCGGCCGCGCCGCATGGGAACCCCCATTGGTCGCAAACGCTGCGCTCAAATCATCGCCATGCCGCCGTTGACATGGAGCGTTTGGCCGGTGACGTAAGCGGCCTCCTCCGAGGCGAGAAAGACCGCGGCCGCTGCGACGTCCGCCCCCGCGCCGAGTTGGCCCGCCGGTACCCGCACGAGGATCGCCTCCCGCTGCCTGTCGGTGAGCTTGTCGGTCATGGCAGTGGCAATGAAGCCGGGCGCGATCGCGTTCGCCGTTACCCCGCGTTTGGCATATTCGCCGGCGATCGACTTGATCATACCGATCATGCCGGCCTTGCTGGCGGTATAGTTGCCTTGGCCGGGATTACCGGTGACGCCGACCACCGACGTGATGCCGATGACCCGGCCGAAGCGGCGCCGCATCATCCCGCGCACGGCCGCGCGCGCGAGCCGGAAGGTCGCCGTCAGATTGACGGCAACGACCTGGTCCCAGTCCTCATCCCGCAACTGGACCAGGAGATTGTCCTTCGTGATCCCGGCATTGGCCACCAGAATATCGAGCTTGCCCATGGCTTCCTCCGATTTCGGCACCAGCGCCTCGACTTCGTCCTTGTCCGCGAGGTTGCAGGGGAGCACATGGACTCGGTCGGCGAGCTCGCCGGCAAGCGTATCGAGCGCATCGCGTCGGGTACCGGAAATCGCGACGGTTGCGCCCTGCTGGTGAAACGCCCGCGCGATCGCGCCCCCGATCCCGCCGGTCGCCCCGGTCACGAGCGCGGTCTTGCCGGTCAGATCGAACATCGATCGCTCCTCGGAAACTATGCCTGCATCAGTTTGGCGGTCATCAGCGGATCGCAAGAACTATCAAAGCTACGCCATGCTAGTGTCCCGATTCCGAAGTTCGTCACATCTTGCAGCGCGCTCAATACGAACTTCGGAATGCCGCGACTTCGTCCGGCGTCCCGATCGGGATGCCGCTCGTTCCGTCGGCAATGCGCTTGACGAGGCCGCTCAAGACCTTGCCGGCGCCGATCTCGTAGAACCTGGTAACGCCCGCAGCCGCCATGAAGGCGACCGATTCGCGCCAACGCACCGTGCCGGTCACTTGCGCAACAAGCGCCCGCGCGATCTCCCCGGGGTCGCTGATCGGTTTGACCAGCACATTGGCGACGACCGGCACCACCGGCGGCTTCAGCGCGACCTCCGCCAGCGCCGTGGCCATGGCGTCGGCGGCAGGTTGCATCAGCGCGCAATGGAAGGGAGCGGATACCGGCAGCATCATGGCGCGCCGGGCGCCTTTTTCCTTGGCGATCTCGACCGCGCGCTCGACGGCGGCCTTGTCACCGGAGACGACCACCTGTCCGCCGCCGTTGTCGTTGGCGGCCTGACAGACCTGGCCCTGGGCGGCCTCGGCGGCGACCGCCGCCGCCTGATCGAAGTCGAGCCCGAGCAGCGCCGCCATGGCACCGGTGCCGACGGGGACCGCCTTCTGCATGGCGCGACCCCGGATGCGCAGGAGCCGGGCGGCATCGCCGAGCGTGAGCGCGCCGGCCGCCGCGAGCGCCGAGTATTCCCCGAGTGAATGGCCGGCGACGAACTGCGCATCGCGCGCGAGGTCGACGCCGGCCTCGGCTTCGAGCACGCGCATGGCCGCGAGCGACACCGCCATCAGCGCGGGCTGTGCATTCTCGGTCAGCGTCAGCATCTCGGCCGGCCCTTCCCAGATGATTTTGCTGAGCCTCTCGTCGAGCGCCGCATCGACCCCCTCGAACACCGCGCGTGCCGGTGCGAAGGCATCGGCGAGCGCCTTGCCCATGCCAACGGCCTGGCTTCCCTGGCCCGGAAATATGAACGCGAGCGACATTTCGGTCCCTTGCCCTCCCCTTGATGAGGTCGGGCCCTAAGACATGCCGGCCTCCGCCCTGTCAAGCCGAGCACCACCGCCGCCGGTGTCGTGCGCCTGCCACCGGCCGCCCTTGCGTTTTGGCCGCGACCCCTTATAACGCGCGCTTCCGCTCGATCCTGGCCGGGAGCTGAACGGACGGCCGCCGGCGATACGCCGTGTGGCAGGGCCTGATGGCCCGGCGTCCCGTGTTCCCGCCTTCTGAGCTTTCGAGCCTTTCCCGAAAGGGCTCGAAGGGCTTCGCGCCAGGAGGAGCACGAGACACAGGAAAGGCATCCGCATGCCACTCTACGAACACGTCTTCCTGACGCGCCAAGACGCCAGCGCGCAGCAGGTCGAAGACCTCACCACCCAATTCAAAGGCATCATCGAGCAGATGGGAGGCAAGGTCGCCAAGACCGAGCAATGGGGTGTGAAGTCGCTGTCCTATCGTCTGCGCAAGAACCGCAAGGCGCATTTCACCCTGTTCAATGTCGAGGCGCCCGCAGCCGCCCTCAACGAGGTGGAGCGGCAGGAACGGCTCAGCGAGGATGTGCTGCGCTACCTCACCGTTCACGTGGACGAGCACGAGGAAGGTCCCTCCGCGATGATGCGCAAGGTCGACCGCGACCGCGAGCGCGATGACCGCGGCTTCGGCTTTCGTGATCGGGATCGCGGCAGCTTTCGTGATCGGGACCGTGGCGAGCACCGGCGCGACCGCGACCGCGACGGTCGCCCGCCGCGCGACAGCTTCGACGAGAGCCCCCCTGTGGCGGCCGAGGAGTGATGGTCATGGCATTCTCCCCGCAGCAGACCCGTCGGCCGTTCTTTCGCCGCCGCAAGACCTGCCCGTTCTCCGGGGCCAATGCACCGAAGATCGACTACAAGGATGTGAGGCTTCTGCAGCGCTACGTGTCCGAGCGCGGCAAGATCGTGCCGAGCCGGATCACGGCGGTCTCCGCCAAGAAGCAGCGCGAGCTTGCGCGCGCCATCAAGCGCGCCCGCTTTCTCGGTTTGCTGCCCTACGTGATCCGATAGCGGACGGCAGAGGACGGAGGACAGAGGACGAGCAGCGACTTGCGAGAGGCCCGCCTCCGGTCTGTCGTCCGTCGTCTGCCTTCCGTCGTGCGATGGTTGGGACGGACGTCGATCCGTCTCTAACCGCTGATGAAGCGGGACAGCTTGAGATGATGCAGATCCTACTGGTCGGACTGGGGGCTGGCGCGGCGGCGGCGCTGCTGTTTGCGTCGGTGGCGTCGGGATCGATCGCCGCCATTTTCCTGTTCTACCTGGCGCCCCTGCCGATCATGATAGCCGCGCTCGGCTGGAGCCAGCTGGCCGGGCTGATCGCCGCGGCATCGGCGACGGCGGCGGTGGCAGCATTTTCCGGTGTCTTTTTCATCGCCGTGCCCGTGATTGCCTTCGGAGCCTGGTGGCTCGGCTATTTGGCCCTGCTTGCGCGTCCGTCGCCGAATGGCAGCGGAGGCGCGCTCGAATGGTACCCGGTCGGCCGGCTGGTGGTGTGGTCGGCAGTGATCGGCACCCTGGTCGTTGCCGCCGCGGTTCCCAATTTCGGCGCCGACCAGGAAAGCCTGCAGGCAGCTCTGCGCAAGACCTACGAGCGCATCCTGACCGACCACTCGCTGATCGACCTGCTGGTGGTGGCCGTTCCGCCGGCCGCCGCCGTGTTCTCCACCATCACCAATGTGTTCAACCTGTGGCTCGCCGCCCGCGTCGTGAAAATCTCCGGTCGGCTCAAGCGGCCATGGCCCGACCTGGCGGCTTTGACCTTGCCCGCGTGGAGCGCGGGAACTCCTGGCGGCTGCGATCGCCGGCTCCTTCCTGCCCGATCTTGTCGGCGTGCTGCTCGGCGCGCTCGCGGCGAGCCTGCTGATGGCCTTTGCAATGCTCGGCTTTGCCGTCCTGCATGCGCTCACGCGCGGGATGGGCAGTCGCGCCGTTGTGCTCGCGGGCGTCTATGCCGCCGCAATCGTGCTCAGCTGGCCGATCTTGGCGATGTCGCTCCTGGGTCTGGCCGAAATCGCCTTCAACATTCGCGCCCGCGTCACACGCAGGCGCGGACCGCCGAGCTTGCGGACTTGATGACTGACAACGATCGAGACATGGAGATACGACAATGGAAGTGATCCTGCTTGAACGCGTGGCCAAGCTTGGCCAGATGGGCGACGTCGTGCGTGTCAAGGACGGCTTTGCGCGCAACTATCTCTTGCCCAAAGGCAAGGCATTGCGTGCCACCGACGAGAACCGCTCCCGCTTCGAGGTCATGAAGACCGACCTCGAAGCGCGCAACCTCGAGCAGAAGGGCGAAGCGGAAAAAGTCGCCCGGAAACTCGACGGCCAGCGTTTTTCCGTGCTTCGCCAGGCGGCCGAAGGCGGCCAGCTGTACGGCTCGGTCTCGCCCCGCGACATCGCCGCTCTGGCCACCGAGAACGGCTTCGCGGTCAGTCGCGCGCAGATCGCGCTCAATGCGCCGATCAAGACGATCGGACTGCACAAGGTGCCGGTCTCGTTGCACCCGGAAATCGAGGTGACCATCAACGTGACGGTGGCGCGCAACGCGGATGAGGCCGTACGGATAGCCCGCGGCGAGGACGTCACCGCCCGGCGCGAGGAGGGTGAGGAAGCCGCCGAGGAAGTCGCCGCAGCGGCGGAAGCCTTCTTCGATCCGGAGGCGGCCGAGGCCCGCCGCACGCGCGAGACCGCAGCCGAGGCACCGGACGCGGAAACACCATCGGAGAAGTCGGACTGAGCGGCTAGAGCATGATCCGGAAAAAGCCTGCCCCGGACTTGATGGGTACCGGTTTTCCGAAAAGATCACGCTCAAACAAAAAGCTAGAGCGTGATTGCAACTCAACCCAAAGCAATCACGCTCTAAGATCGTCGTTCCGACACGGAGTCCCGGCAGCGCATTGGGCGAAAGCCTGAACACGCACACGGCGAGCCGGGAGCCGCGCGAGTTCCGCGCTATTCCTCGAAATCCGACCGGGCGGCCTGCGGCGTCGCCGTGGCGGCTTGCGTGGGAGCGCCCTCGGCGCCGTCGCCCTGGGTGACGGCGACCGGCAGCCTGCCCGCTTCCACGCTGTCCGACGGACGGCGCGGCTTGAATCCGTTTGCGGGGTTTGATTGGGCCTGCTCCGCCGTTCCCGGGGCCCGACGGCCGCCGGTGGCCCCAGGGAGCGCCGCCTGGGTGTCCGAGGGCGAACTCGGGGACGGCGCACCCGCCTGCCCAGCGCCCAACACCGGAGGCCGCCGCTGCTGGACGGCACGCGGATCGCTGCCGATCGCAGCGAGGTACGCCGACATCGCCGCGGCCTCGCGCCCGCCGGTGGTATAATGTTCCCGCAGAAAGTAGGCGTTGGTCTGCTTGAGCTCCCGTGGGCTGCGGTGGCACGCGTTGCAGGTATTGGCAAAAATCTGCGCTGGTGATTTGCCCGCGTCGAGGTTCGATTGAGCTTGCGCCGGGACCACCGTAACCGCGACGGCAACACCGAGCACCCACGGTACGACTGGATTCACTCTCGGCACGATGCCCCTCCTCGTCGCCGGCCTGAACCGGTCGCCCCGCTTTGCTTTGAATTTTTGGCCAAAAGAGGATGTTACCACCTTGCCCGGCCCTTATGCGGCGACTCAAGCGCGTTGCCGTAGCGAGAGGACTTTGTTTTAATTCTCCTGGCGCGAGCGCTGCCGGTGGGGTTGCACCGGCGCTTTCGCACCAACGCCGGTGGGCGCCAATTGTGTCGCGGGCGTGGCAAAGCAGGGCTGAGGGAGGCGGCCGGTGGATCGGTTGCTTCGGGCGGCATTTGAAAGGGTTATCCGCACCGGGAATCTTCGGGTCTCCACCGCGGGAGGGGCGAGCTTTACCTTCGGGGATGGGACCGGCAGGCCGGTGGCAATCCGCTTCGCCACGCGAGCGGCCGAGCGGCGCGTTGTCCTCGATCCGGAGCTTAAATTCGGCGAGGCCTACATGGATGGCGAGGTCATCCTGGCGCAGGGCTCGATTGCGGATTTTCTCGACATCGCCATCAGGAACCTGAGCCGGTCTCGCGCGAGCGCGTGGCTCGGCCTGCTCAGCAAGCTGCGTTCGATCTCGCGTCGGGTCTTTCAGCACAACACCGTGTGGCGGGCGCGTCGCAACGCGACCCATCACTACAATATCGACTATCGCATCTATCGGTTGTTTCTGGATTCCGACCTGCAATATTCGTGTGCCTATTTCGAGAACAGCGACGTTTCGCTCGAGCAAGCGCAATTCGCCAAGAAGCAGCACATTGCCGCCAAGCTGCTGCTCGAGCCGGGCCACAAGGTTCTCGACATCGGAAGCGGATGGGGCGGCCTTGGCCTCCATCTCGCGCGCAACGCCAAGGTTTCGGTTGTCGGCATCAACCTGTCGGATGAGCAGGTGAGGATTGCGCAGCAGCGGGCATCCGCGGAAGCGCTCGCCTGCGAGTTTCGCATTCAGGATTATCGGACCGTCTCGGAACAATTCGATCGCATCGTCTCGGTCGGCATGTTCGAACACGTCGGCAAACAGCACTACGACACATTCTTTCGGAAATGCCACGACCTGCTGACCGACGATGGCGTGATGCTGCTCCACACGGTCGGACGCTGGGGCGGTCCAGCCGAGACCAATGCCTGGGTATGGCGCTACATCTTTCCCGGCGGCTACACGCCTGCGCTGTCCGAGCTTGCACCCGCGATCGAGCGCTCGGGTCTGATCGTCGGCGACATTGAGGTGCTGCGTACCCACTACGCGGAAACATTGCGCGCATGGCGGGCCAACTTCCTCGCCAATCGCGACGAGGTTGCCCGGCTTTTCGAGGAAGCCTCGGATTTGAAGACGCGATTCGGAAGCGCCGAACGGTTCATTCGGATGTGGGAATATTATCTCGCCGGGTTCGAGGCCTCGTTTCGATACTACGGCCTTGCGGTCTTCCAAATTCAGCTCATCAAGAGCCTCGCGGCCGTCCCGCTCACGAGGGACTACATGTACAGGCGACGCAGCCTTGCTTCGAATGCCAAGATCGCTCAGGCGGCTGAATAGCCCCACGGCTGTCAGGCGGCCTGGCCGGCCCTGAGCTGCGCGCCACCCTGGGACCTTCCCTTGGATCGGAGGCGGCGGGCGCGCCGACCTGACCCGGCCCACCCTGCCCTCGCGACCTTCATTTCATCGGCACGCCCTGCAACTCCCCCGCGTTGCCGTGGCGCCAGGACTTTGTTTTAATTGGCCCATCCGGGAGAGTCGCCGGTCGAGACCGACCCGGGCGCCGGTCCGTTTTCACCCGCTCAGGCGGACGCCCGAGCTGTCGGCGGACGGGGCGAGGGCAATGCGGGTAGGAGGCGGCCGATGCATCGGTTGCTTCGGGCGGTGTTCGCAAAGTTGATCCGTGCCGGGACTCTCCGGGTCACGACCGCGGATGGATCGAGCTTTACCCTCGGAGATGGAACCGGCAAACCCGCGGCCATCCGCTTCACCACGCGAGCAGCCGAGCGCGCCACCCTCGTCGATCCGGCGCTGAGATTCGGCGAAGCCTATATGGAGGGCAGCGTTGTGGTCGAGCAGGGCTCGATCGCCGACGTCCTTGCGATCCTGCTAGGCCAGCACGGCGACGGCAGACTGCCGGCGTGGGCCCGCGTGCGGTGGCTTGCCCGCTATCTCCATCGCCGCCTCGAGCAATTCAATCCGCGCCCGCGGGCACGGCGCAACGTTGCGCACCATTACGATCTCGACAGCCAACTCTACGCGTTGTTCCTCGACGCCGACCGGCAATACAGCTGCGGCTATTTCGAGAGCGAGGAGCAATCGCTCGATGACGCCCAACTCGCCAAGAAGCGCCACCTCGCGGCGAAGCTTCTCATCGCGCCCGGCCGACGGGTGCTCGACATCGGCTGCGGCTGGGGCGGGCTTGCGCTCTACCTCGCCGAGCCTTGCCGCGCGCACGTCACCGGCATCACGCTATCGGAGAACCAGCTTGCGGTCTCCCGCGTCCGCGCAGCCGAGAAGGGGTTGTCCGAAAAGGTCGAGTTCCGTCTGCAGGACTATCGCGACGTGTCGGAGCGGTTCGATCGCATCGTCTCGGTCGGCATGTTCGAGCATGTCGGCGTCGGCTTCTACGATGCCTTCTTCCGCAAGTGTCACGCCTTGCTCGACGACGACGGCGTGATGCTGTTGCATTCGATCGGACGCTCGGAAGGCCCCAACATTACCAATCCCTGGATCGCGAAATACATCTTCCCCGGCGGCTATATTCCGGCGCTGTCCGAGGTGCTGCCGGCGGTCGAGCGCGCGGGCCTGCTCGTCACCGACGTCGAAATCCTGCGCCTGCATTACGCAGAGACGCTCAAGGCGTGGCGCGAGCGCTTCCTCGCCCATCGCGAGCAGGCCGAGCGGCTCTATGACGAGCGGTTCACGCGCATGTGGGAGTTCTACCTGGCGGCGTCGGAGATGGCGTTCCGCGAGCAGGCGATGATGGTGTTCCAGCTGCAGCTGACCAGGCGGCAGGGGATCGTGCCGATGACGCGCGATTACATCGCACGCGAGGAGGCGCGGCTGCGAGTGCTCGAAGGCGGCGGCCGGCCGCCGCTGCGACTCGCAGGCGAGTGATTCCAGCCTCGCCAACTACCGTTCGCTGTCGTCAAGAACTCTTTGCCGGCTATCAAAAACAATTTTCGCCGGTGATCAGCGGGGAAATTTGCGAAGCGTTGTTGCGTCGCGCCCGTTCGCCTGTGCTAATTGCGGTCCTTCCCAGTCGCCGTGCGTGGGCCGGCACCACTTTGGTGAGTGCAGCGCCTCGATGTTGTCATAAAATCAAAACACTGGAATCGCATGGCCATCGAATCGACCGCCCGCAAGCCGGCAGAGGCTGCCGCGCCGTCCTACCGCGCCGCACCGCACAATATCGAGGCGGAGCAGGCCCTGCTCGGCGCGATCCTCGTCAATAACGAGGCGCTTTATCGCGTCAGCGACTTTCTCGAGCCGCAGCATTTCTTCGAGCCGATCCATGCCCAGATCTACGACATTTCACGAAGCCTCATTCGCATGGGCAAACTGGCATCGCCAGTAACCTTGAAGACCTTCCTGCCCGCCGAGATCGACATCGCCGGACTGACGCTCGCCCAGTACCTCGCCCGCCTTGCCGCCGAGGCAACGACCATCATCAATGCCGTGGATTATGGGCGCACGGTCTACGATCTCGCGATCCGCCGCGACCTCATCGCCATCGGCGAGGACATGGTCAACGTCGCCTTCGACGCTCCGGTCGATTTCGCACCGCGCGATCAGATCGAGGATGCCGAGCGCCGCCTGTACGAGCTCGCGGAGATCGGACGCTATGGCGGCGGCTTCCAGAAATTCGAAACCGCGCTCACCACCGCCGTCGACATGGCGGCGCGCGCCTATCAGCGCGAAGGAAAACTCTCGGGCCTGGCAACCGGTCTCAAGGACCTCGACAGCAAGATGGGCGGCCTGCAGCCGTCCGATCTCATCATCGTCGCCGGCCGCCCCGGCATGGGCAAGACTGCGCTCGCCACCAACATCGCTTACAACGTCGCACGCGCCTGGCGCGGCGAGGTGCGCACCGATGGGCATATCGACACGGTGAACGGCGGCATTGTCGGCTTCTTCTCGCTCGAAATGTCGGCCGAGCAGCTCGCCACGCGCATCATCGCCGAGCAGAGCAGCATTCCGTCGAGCACGATCCGGCGCGGCGGCATCACCGAACGCGATTTCGAGAAGATCAAGGACGTGGCGATCGAGCTGCAGCACCTGCCGTTCTTCATCGACGAGACCGGCGGACTGACGGTTGCGCAGCTTGCCGCCCGGGCGCGCCGGCTGAAGCGACAAAAAGGTCTCGATCTTCTCGTCATCGACTATATCCAGCTGCTGCAAGGCTCGACGCGACGCTCGCAGGAAAACCGCGTCCAGGAAGTCACCGAGATCACCACCAACCTCAAGGCGCTCGCCAAGGAGCTCAACGTGCCGGTGGTCGCGCTTTCGCAATTGTCGCGCCAAGTCGAAAACCGCGACGACAAACGGCCGCAACTCTCGGACCTGCGCGAGTCGGGCTCGATCGAGCAGGACGCCGACGTCGTGATGTTCGTGTTCCGCGAGGAGTACTACCTGAGCAACAAGGAGCCGCGGCCCGGCACCGACGAATACACGAAGTGGCAGGTGGAGATGGCCGCTGTGCACGGCAAGGCCGAGATCATCATCGGCAAGCAGCGCCATGGGCCCACCGGCACCGTCGGCGTGCAGTTCGACGCCGCTGTCACCCGCTTCGACAATCTGGCGCACGACGATCAGCTACCGGACCGGGTCTGATCGGACAAAGGCCGCATCCGCATGGCGCTGCCCCCCGAAAAGTGGGGTACCGGTTCACGGAAAAGAGACAATTCGAAGAAAGCTCATCGCGCTCTAGACGGGCGGGCCCCGGCCCGCCATAAATCCCGGCCATGACCGTCCACGATCCCGACTTGCGGCCCGCCGCTGTGTCGCCCGCTGCAGGCGATCCAACGGAAGCCGGCGGCATCCTCACCATCGACCTGGCCGCCATCGAGGCCAACTGGCTCATGCTCTCGAGCATGACGGTGCCGGTCGAGTGCGCGGCCGTAGTCAAGGCGGATGCCTATGGCTGCGGCCTCGAACCGGTCACACGTACGCTGTCCAAAGCGGGCTGCAGGACCTTCTTCGTGGCCGATGTCGCGGAAGGACGGCGTGTGCGCGCGATCACACCCGATGCCACCATCTACGTGCTCAACGGCCTGATGCCGGGCTCGGCGCAGGCATTCGCGAACGAATATCTGCGGCCGGTCATCAACAGCACAACCGAGCTGGCCGAATGGGACGCGTTCGTCGCGATCAACGACTGGCGCGGCGGCGCGGCACTGCATGTCGACACCGGCATGAACCGGCTCGGCGTGACGGTTGACGAGGCGGTTGCGATCGCTCCGCGGCTGCTGTCCGAAAACCACGGCTTCACGCTGCTGATGAGCCATCTCGCCTGTGCCGAGACCCCTGATCATCCCTTGAACGACCGCCAGATCCGGCTGTTTCGCGAGATTCGGCTCCTCTATCGCGGCCTGGCGTCCTCGCTCGCCAATTCCTCGGGCATCTTTCTCGGGGGCACCGTGTTCTGCGACCTGGTTCGACCGGGCGTCGCGCTCTACGGCGTCAATCCCACCCCGGGAAAGGAGAACCCCATGCGTCCGGTGGTCGACCTCAAAGGCCGGATCATCCAGGTGCGCGCGGTCAAGCAGGGGGACACGGTCGGCTACGGCGCCGCCTTCGCCGCCGCACGGCCGAGCCGAGTCGCGATTATCGCGGTCGGCTATGCGGATGGTTTCCTCCGCTCGGCGGCCGCCTCCCGAGGGAAGTCCGCGGCCGAGGTCGTCATCGCCGGAAGGCGTTGTCCCCTTGCCGGCCGGGTGTCCATGGACCTCCTCGCCGTCGACGTCAGCCATCTGCCCGAGGGCACGGCGCGCCGCGGCGATCCTGCCACCCTGATCGGCGACGGCGCGAGCATCGACAACCTCGCCGCCGCCATGGGGACCATTGGCTACGAGGTCCTCACCAATCTCGGACGGCGCTACCATCGGGTTTACAACAGCGCGTGACTCGGTCCTCATGAGGAACAGCGGGCAATGCCTGCGTCCCCTTGCTCCGAGCGCGGCGGCCCGTGAAGCCGCAGACGAGGTTGCGCAGCGACGGGCACGGCGCCACATCTGCACACCAGTCGAGTAGAGCATGATCCGGAAAAGTGGGTACCGGTTTTCCGAAAAGATCATGCTCAAACAAAAAGCTAGAGCGTGATTGCAACTCAACCTGAAGCAATCACGCTCTAGGCGGCACCAACGCCATGGCCCGACGCGAAACGAGCTTCATCTGCCAGAACTGCGGCGCCGCCTATGGCCGCTGGCAGGGCAAGTGCGACGCCTGCGGCGAGTGGAACACCATCGCGGAGGAAAGCTCGGCCACTGCGCGTCCACAGATGCCGGGGCGCGCCCCCCGCAAGGGCCGCCTGTTCGCGCTCGAGCCGCTCGCGGGCACGACGCGCGACGCCCCGCGGCTCGCCTCCGGGCTCGCCGAGTTCGACCGCGTCACCGGCGGTGGCTTCGTGCGCGGCTCGGTGCTGCTCCTTGGCGGCGATCCCGGGATCGGAAAGTCGACCCTGCTGATCCAGGTCGCGGCCGCGCTCGCCCGCGGCAGGCAGCGCGCGGTCTACATTTCGGGCGAAGAGGCGGTGGCGCAGGTGCGGCTGCGCGCCGAGCGGCTCGGGCTTGCGGACGCCCACGTCGAGCTTGCCGCCGAGACCTCGATCGAGGACATCGTGACGACGCTCGCGGAACGCGAGACGCCGCGCCTCGTCATCATCGACTCGATCCAGACCATGTGGACCGACCTGGTGGAGTCGGCGCCCGGCACCGTGACGCAGGTGCGGGCGAGCGCGCAGGCGCTGATCCGTTTCGCCAAGCGTTCGGGCGCAGCCGTCATGCTGGTCGGTCACGTCACCAAAGACGGCCAGATCGCCGGGCCGCGCGTGGTCGAGCACATGGTCGACGCAGTGCTCTCGTTCGAAGGCGAGGGCTCGCACCAGTTCCGCATCCTGCGGGCGGTCAAGAACCGCTTCGGTCCGACCGACGAGATCGGCGTGTTCGAAATGACCGGCGGAGGCTTGCGCGAGATCGCCAATCCGTCCGAACTGTTTCTGAGCGAGCGTGATCTCGGCTCGCCCGGCACGGCCGTCTTCGCCGGCATCGAAGGCAGCCGGCCCCTGCTGGTCGAGATCCAGGCGCTGGTGGCCCCGACCTCGCTCGGCACGCCGCGGCGCGCGGTCAACGGCTGGGACCAGAACCGGCTCTCGATGGTGCTGGCCGTGCTCGAGGCCCACTGCGGCGTGCGGCTCTCCGGCCACGATGTCTACCTCAACGTCGCCGGCGGACTGCGTATCCAGGAGCCGGCGGCCGACCTCGCCGCCGCCGCCGCGCTGGTCTCTTCGCTCGCCGATGCGCCGTTACCGGCCGACGCGGTCTATTTCGGCGAGATTTCGCTCTCGGGTGCGGTGCGGCCGGTGGCACAGGCGGCAGCGAGGCTGAAGGAGGCGCAGAAGCTCGGCTTCGCCCGTGCCATCCTGCCCGAAGCCGCCCGCGCTGAAGGAGCGAGTGAGCCAGGCCTGTCGCTCCACTCCGTGAGCAGTCTTGCGGCCCTGGTCGCCGACATAGCGGCAGGCGGGAAAACGGAGGACGGACGACAGAGGACGGAGAACAGATGGCGGAAAGCAGGCGACAGATGACAGACGTCGCACGAGGGGGTGCAGAAGCAGACTCCGGGTAACGACGCCTGGCTCCGCGGCCCAGGTCCGTCTGTCTTATCTCGTCTGTCGTCTGCCTTCTGTTGTCCGCCTTACCTCGGATCGACGATGCGGCCCTGGAACAGGATCGCGCCGGTCGCATCATCGACGATGTAGAACGCGAACGGCCGGTCGACGCGAAGCACCTCCGGTTGCCGCGGCGGCGCGCTCACGGTGCGCATCGTGACTGCGGTCGCCGCGGCCGCCTCGGTGCCGTCCTCCATCACCTCGATGACGGCGCGATGCACGATCTGGTCGATCGCCAACGGCGCCTGCGCAGGCGGCCGGCCGGTCATTCCGCTGAAGTCGGCGTCCCTCAGGCTGAATGCGCGGATCATGCCCGCCTGCCGGAACAGCTGGGCGAGCTCGGCTTTGAAGCTGGTCTTGAACCGCGGCATCGCAAGGTCGACCGCCTTGCGCGCGTCGGGCGAGCGCAAATCCGCCAACAGCTGCGGCAATTCCTGCCCGCCGAGCCGACCGCTGACTTCGCCGAGCCCGTCGATTGCGTCCGGCACCACGATGATCATGCCGAGCGCGTTCACCTCGTAGGGCAGACGAACGGCCCGATAGCCCTGGCGCGCGACCAACGCGTAGCTCTCGACCTTGCGCATCATCGGCACCGAGATTCTGTCGTTCCGGCGCCAGATTGAATGCTTCGTCCTTGGTCGCGCTCTTGTTGAACACCGACGCCCACTTGGCCTTGAAATAGACGGCGTTGAGGAGAACGGCGGCGGTGTTGGGATCGAGGGCATCGAGAATCCGGTCGATCTTTCCCTCGGTCTTGCGACCGACCCACGCGTTGACGTCGTCGAGCGTGGCGTTCTGAAAAACTTCGGCGGCGTACTTGTCCTTGAGCAGCGCCTGGTAGGACTCGGAGACGAAACCACCGTGCTGGGTGAGCATCAGCGCGTCGGCCACCGCGAGCCGCGCGGACGGCTGATATTTCGGCGCCACCACGCAGGCGTCACCCTCGCGCCGCGCCGGGAATTGACAATTTGCTCCCGGCGCGGACTCGCAGCGCTCCCCGTTGAGCCGCATTGCTTCGGGGCAGACGGGCAACGCCGCGCTCTTGTCGTAGCCGTTGAGGATCGACAGCACGGTTGCGTTGGCGATGTCGATCTGCGACCGCGCCAGGCGTTGCTTGAGCACCGCGATCATCTCGCGCTCGGTCTGCCCACGGGCTCCCGCAAGCACCATGGCCATGGCGGTGCCGATCGAATAGGGCGAGAACACGACGTTGCCCGGGGCGAACTCTCTGAACAGCCCCTCGCCGGACGCGTTGTAGGCCGCCGTCAGCAGCCGCGCCTGGGTCATGTCCTGTGTCGTCGCGGTCCGCGGCAGCAGCAGGACCAGCCCGGCACCCGCCGCGCAGCAGGCGATGAACGCTGCCCTCCTTGCGTGGTGCATCGGCGTCTCCTCGGCGCGGCCCCGACCGCGCCGAATCTGGCGCGGCAATTGCATCGAAATGATGAATCAGCCGCAGGTCGCGGGCTCAACCAAGGTCTGCCTAGAGTCGGCTTGCGCCCACCACGGGTGCGTCCGCGATGGCCAAACAAGGCGGTCGACAGGACGTTTGGTCAACAAGACGGGTGACGGAGGGGCGCCATCCAGCTATACAGCGGCCGAATTGCGGACCCCCCGCCCGGGACCGGGATTCGCGCGGGCCGGCAACCGATAACGGCGGGAATACCGATAAGTCGGGGCGATTCCTCGGCAGGGGCTTGCCGGCGACGGCGGACGCGCGGAGGCTGGTACAAGTCTATTGGCCGATTCGACCGGCAGCGTCCTGGACGTCAGGGAAACCCGAACGCAGTCATGCCCATCACCCTCCTCGACATCATCCTGATCGGCGTCATGCTGATCTCGGCGCTGCTCGCGATGATCCGCGGCTTCATGCGCGAAATCCTCTCGATCGCGGCCTGGGTGATAGCGGCGCTGGCCACACTCTACTTCTACGCCAAGCTGCTGCCGTTCGCGAAGTCGTACTTCAACAACGACATCGTCGCGGCCGCGGTGGTGATCGGCGGCACGTTCCTGGTCACCTTGCTGATCGTTTCCGTCATCACCGTACGGTTCTCGGACATGGTGCTGGACAGCCGCATCGGCGCGCTCGACCGCACGCTGGGCTTTCTGTTCGGGCTCGCGCGCGGGTTGATCATCGTGGTCGTGGCGTTCCTGTTCTTCGCCTGGCTGGTGCCCGATCGCAGCCAGCCCGAGTGGATCCGCAGCGCCAAGTCGCGGGTGGTGCTGCAGGGAACCGGCGACTGGTTGATGTCGATGTTGCCGGACGACCCCGAGAGCACCATCTTAAAGCGGCTGAAGAAGCCGAAGCCGGACGAGGACGAGGCGCCGCCGGGTCAGCGGTCCAACCTCGATCCGCCGACCGAGGCGTCCGGGTACGCGGCGTCCGATCGGACCGGCATGCAGCAACTGCTTCGAGGCAAGGCCCCACCCGCCGACCCCGCCCGGGAGCCAACGAGGAGATGAGCGAGATGACCGAGAACTCCCCGCGACGCCGGGCTCGATCTTGACGGCGACCGGCTGCGTGAAGAGTGCGGCGTCTTCGGCATCTTCGGGCATCCCGACGCGGCGGCGATCACCGCGCTCGGCCTGCACGCGCTCCAGCACCGCGGGCAGGAGGCCGCCGGCATCGTCTCGTTCGACGGCAAGCGCTTCCATTCCGAGCGCCGGATGGGCCTCGTCGGCGACAATTTCTCCCGCCGCGAGGTGATCGAGCGCCTGCCGGGCATGTCGGCGATGGGCCACGTGCGCTACTCGACCACCGGCGAAACCATCCTGCGCAACGTGCAGCCGCTGTTCGCCGAGCTCGACGGGGGCGGTTTTGCGATCGGCCACAACGGCAATCTGACCAACGGGCTCACCTTGCGCCGCCAGCTCGTTCGCGACGGCGCCATCATGCAATCCACCTCGGATACGGAGGTGATCCTCCACCTCGTCGCGAGCGCCAAGCGCAACCGCTTCATCGACCGTTTCATCGAGGGGCTGCGCCAGCTCGAAGGCGCCTACGCCTTCGTCGGGCTCACCAACAAGAAGCTCATCGGAGCGCGGGATCCGTTGGGAATCCGTCCCCTGGTGATCGGCCGGCTCGACGGCCATCCGATCCTGGCCTCCGAAACCTGCGCGCTCGACATCATCGGCGCGAAATACGTTCGCGACGTGGAGAACGGCGAGGTCGTGGTGTTCGACGAAGACGGCATGCATTGCCACAAGCCGTTCCCGCCCATGGCGCCGCGGCCCTGCATTTTCGAATACATCTATTTCGCACGCCCGGATTCGATGGTCGGCGGCCGCAGCGTCTACGACGTGCGCAAGACCATGGGCGCGCAGCTGGCTCGCGAGGCGCCGGCCGCAGCCGACGTGGTGATCCCCGTCCCCGATTCCGGCGTCCCGGCCGCCATCGGCTATGCCCAGCAGTCGGCCATTCCCTATGAGCTCGGCATCATCCGCAACCACTATATCGGGCGCACCTTCATCGAGCCGTCCCAACAAATCCGCGCGCTGGGCGTGCGGCTCAAGCACAGCGCCAATCGCGCGGTCGTCAACGGCAAGCGGATCGTGCTCATCGACAACTCCATCGTGCGCGGCACGACCTCGGTGAAGATCGTGCAGATGATGCGCGACGCCGGCGCCCGGGAAGTGCATTTCCGCATCGCCTCCCCGCCGATCACCCATTCCGACTACTACGGCATCGACACGCCGGAGCGCGACAAGCTCTTGGCGGCGACCCATGACCTCGAGGGCATGCGCGGCTTCATCGGCGCCGACACGCTCGCGTTCCTGTCGGTCGAGGGCATCTATCGCGCCATGGGCAACGAGCAGCGCGACCCGCTGCGCCCGCAATTCACCGACCACTGCTTCACCGGCGACTATCCGACCCCGCTCACCGACCGAGCGGGCCAAGACGCGTCGCCGCGGCAATTGTCGCTGCTCGCCGAGGCGAGTTGACGGAACGCGTCATCCCGGACGCGGTGGCGCACCATCCCGTATCCATGTCCGCAAGCCTTTGATATTCGCGAAAGCGGTGGCTATGGATTCCGGGCTTGCGCCTTTGGCGCAGCCGGAATGACGACCGAAGGCCATGACGGAGCCGCTCCCCCTCGCCGACCGTATCGCCCTTGTCACCGGCGCCTCGCGCGGCATCGGTTACGCGGTTGCGCTCGCGCTGGCCAAGGCCGGCGCCCATATCGTCGCGCTGGCGCGCACGGTCGGCGGGCTCGAGGAGCTCGACGACGCGATCCGGGCCGCGGGCGGCTCGGCGACGCTGGTCCCGCTCGATCTCAAGGACTATGCCGGCATTGATCGGCTCGCGCTCGCTCTGCACGAGCGGTTCGGGCGGCTCGACGTCCTGGTCGGCAACGCGGGCATTCTCGGGCCGCTTTCGCCGCTCGGCCATGTCGAGGCCAGGGCGTGGGAGGAGGTCATGGCGGTCAATGTCACTGCCAATTGGCGCCTCCTCTGCGCCATGGACCGGCTTTTGAGGTCTTCCAACGCCGGGCGCGTCGTGTTCGTTTCCTCGGGCGTGGCGGCGCTGGCGCTGGCTTATTGGGGTCCATATACCGTCTCCAAAGCCGCGCTCGAAGCGCTGGCGCGCACCTATGCGGCGGAAACGGCAAGCACCAATGTGCGCGTCAATCTGTTCACCCCGGGACCGACCCGCACCCGCATGCGCGCACAGGCGATGCCGGGAGAGGACCCCGAGACGCTGCCAACTCCGGACAAGGTGGCGGAAAAAGTCGTCGAGATGTGCCTGCCGAGCATGCAGGCGAGCGGCAAGCTCTACGCCTATCCCCAGGGGCGTTTGCTGGACTTCCACCCCCCGTCCTGACGCACCTAGATTAGCGATCGGCATGAGCCGGGCCGGAACCGCCGACGCCGGGCACTCGGTGGGCAGCTACCGCCCCCGGGTCGGCAGCCGCGGCGAGGTGACATCGTGCGGATGGGCATGCTGGATTGAAATCCATCAAAAAAAGGATGAAGGTCGCCCCGCCGGGCGGCCTTCGGTGGAGAGCTGGTGATGAAAGCGTATCTCTGGTCCCTGGATGGGACGCCGCCGCCGACCACCCCACGATCGAGATGGCGGCGGTTCATCGACCGCAGCCTTCCGAGCGTGGTGATCTATCTGATGGTCGCGACGCTTGTGGCCATCGTGCTCTACCCCAGTGTGGTGGTGAACGTTCCCAGCGGCCATGTCGGCGTTCTGTGGAAACGTCTCGGCGGCGGCACCGTGCTCAATCCGCGTCAGCTCAAGGACGAGGGTCTCCACCTCATCTGGCCTTGGGACGAGGTCTTTCTGTATGACCTGAGGCTGCAATCCCTCACGGAGACGTACAACGCCATTTCCAGCGACGGCGTGAGCCTGACTGCGACGATCATTATCCGGTTCCGGCTACAGCGCGACGCCGTCCCCGTGCTCCACCAGGCGATCGGGCGAGAGAACCTGCAACTGCTGGCGCGACCAGGGATCGGCAGCCTGACGCGCGAGGTCATGGCGCAATACACCGCCGAGCAGGTCTATTCGACCGCCCGCCAGGAAATTCAAGACAAGATCCGCAGCCTGTCGGAGAGCAGCTTGAGCGAGAAGATGATGGAGCGCGAGGCCGGGGATGCGAAATATCGCGTGTCGCTGGCGGATACGGTCATCATCTATGACACGCTCGTGCACGGCATCGAGCTGCCGCCACTCGTGGTCGCTGCGATCAATCGCAAGACCGAGCAGTACTACATTTCGGAAGAGTACAAGTTTCGCGTCGAGCGCGAAAGGCGGGAGTCGGAACGCAAAAAGATCGAGGCGGAGGGTATTCGCGAATTCCAGACGATCGTGAGCCAAGGGATCTCGAACTCCTACCTGCGTTGGCGCGGCATCGAGGCGACGCTTCAGCTCTCGCAGTCCAATAATTCGAAGGTCGTCATCATCGGCAACGCCAGGGACGGCATGCCGATCATCCTCGGCAACGTGGATGCGACGCCAGGACAACAGGCGAGCGGCACGCCGCCGGCCGAGCAGGACAAGACGCACAAGGATACGACGACCGCCGCCGGCCCCTCGGTGCCATTGGAGAAAACGCCGTCCGCCGGCCTGACGGCGCCATCCGAAAAGATGCCGGCCGCTCGCTCGAGCACGCCCTCGGCTGCCGCTCCGAACGAGTCCCGGTCGTTCTGGCCGCTCAGCCTTCACGATATCGAGTCGTTTCTTGCGCGGATGATACGGCCGACCGAGCCCAAGCCGGAACTCGAAGCCGGACTCGAAGCCGGACTCGAAGCCGGAGTCCGCCGCAAAGCAGCCGTCCCAACAGCCGGCAACGCAGCAACAGGCGCGATAGCGCGACGCAGCCGCCTGTCGCCAGCAGCGGAGCCTAGTTGCTGCGACTGATGAAAAAAGCCTCGATGACCCGCTGCTCTTTGGTCTCGATCTGGTGCGGTCCGTCCAACTTGAAATCCCGGTCCAGATGCTTTGCCGTCGCCGCGGAGATGAGGACGCGGTTCGGCTGGCCGGCAGCTTCGATGCGCGAGGCGATGTTGACGGTATCTCCCCAGACATCGTAGGCGAATTTCCGCGTGCCGATCACGCCTGCCATGATCGGGCCGGAATGAACGCCCACCCGGATCGGGAACGGCACCGGCAAGCTCGATTGCAGGCGCTGCGCGGCGGCCACCAGGTCGAGCGCGAGGCTGGCCGCTATTCGCGCGTGGTTGGGACGCGGAGCGGGTAATCCTACGGCCGCCATGTAACTGTCGCCGATGGTCTTGATCTTCTCACAGCCCACCTCGTCGGCGAGCCGATCGAATTCACTGAACAGGCGATTGAGGCATGCGACGGTCTCGAATGGCCGCATGCGCGCCGTGATCTTGGTAAAACCGACCACGTCCGTGAATATGATCGTGGCATCCTCGAAATGATCCGCGATATTGGTCTCGCCTTTCCGAAGGCGCGTCACGATCTCCGGCGGAAGAATGTTCCGCAGGAGGGCTTCCGAATGCTTCTTCTCCTGCTCGATGCGCTCGATGTATTCGCTTTCCAGCGATCGCAGGGAACGCTTGCGCAGTTCGGACGAGATTCTGGCGCGCAGAATGGTCGGATTGAAAGGCTTCGGCAGATAATCGTCGGCCCCGAGTTCGATGCACTTCGCGACCCTCTCAGTGTCGGTATCGGCGCTCAAGACCACGACCGAGACATCCCGCGTATCCGGATTACCCTTGATGATCTTCAGGACCTCGTCGCCATTGAGATCCGGCATCATCATATCGAGAAGGACCAGACTGAATTTCTCGCGCGCGAGCAGATCGAGCGCCTCGTGCCCGCCCGAGGCGGTCGTGAGCCGGAAATGACCGTCGGCTTCCAGCAGCAATTGCAGCGTGTATCGATTGTCCTCGTTGTCGTCGACAATGAGAATTGCTGGAGCGTCGGTGTCCATCAAGGCCTCGAGCTTCGCTGGCCGCGCCATTGGGTGGTGCGTGCAAGCGCGGTTCGACGCATTGCTGCACACATCGCTCGCGGAGAATACCGGCAGACCGCCGACCTTGCCAGGACAGTTCCTCCCCCGAGCCGTGGGCGATCCTCAGGTCAAAGCCTGCCGTTTCCCATTTCCTCGCGGCGCGACAGTGCCGGCGCCGGGTCGGACGGCCGCTGGCAGCGGGAGGCATGCCGGACTTGTCCCGCCCAATCCCATGCGTCCGCCGGGCCGGGTTTCGGCGGCGCGGTTGCGGATGCGACCGTTGAAAACCTCTCTTCTTTGCGGCGCCTTTTGGTTGCATGATGCAATCGCTGGCAACGACAAAAGCGGTCATGACATCGTCCAGTTCCGTGTCGCCCAACGTCGCAACGGCCTCGACGGCCTTGACGGCCTTCGGCGAACTGTCGCCGGAGCAGCAGGCGGAGATCTGGTCGCAGGCCAAGATTCGCCATCTGCTGAGCGGCGAAACGCTGGTCTTGCAGAACACGCCGGCCGATGCGGTCTTCGTCGTCATCTCCGGCCGATTCGAGGTACGCGTCGAAGGACAGCCGGTTCCCGTGGCTGAAATCGGCGTCGGCCAGCCGATCGGCGAAATCGCCTTTTTTGCCGGAGGATTGCGCACCGCGACCGTCATTGCGGTGCGCGACTCGGTCGTTCTCGAGCTCGATCGTGCCTCCTTCGAGGAAGTCGCACGCCGCGTACCTGCCGTCTATGGCCAGCTGCTGGCGGCGCTCGCGCGCAGGCTTGCAGAAACCACCGCCCGCATCATCGGCAGCGCCCGCGTCACGGCGGCGCGGACCGTGACCGTCGTTGCGGCCGGACACGGCACCGTCCCCCCGGAATTCTTTCGCCGCTTCCAGGCCGCCTTCGCGCGCCTGGGGAAGTGCCTCTTTCTCACCCATGCGGACATCAAGCAGCGCTTTCCAAATCTGGAGCTTCACGACGCGACCATCGGGAACTGGTTGAACGCCATCGAAAGCGAGTACGAGCTCGTCATTTATCTTGCGGACGAGAAGCCCACGGATTGGACGCGAAAGGCAATTCGCCAGGCGGACCAGCTTGTGCTGCTCGCAGATGGAGCGGCTCCCGCAGAACTCAATGCGGTCGAGGACATCGCGCTCGCCGTCCACCCTGCAAGTCGCCGGAGGCTGGTCCGTATCCACGACCGTCGGGTGCCGTTCACGACCGGCACCGGCGAATGGCTGCTTGACCGCGATGTCGCGATGCACCACCACGTCTCGCTCGAAGATGACCAGGACTTCAAGAGCTTCCATCGGTTCCTCACCGGCCGGGCAGTCGGCTTCGTGGCTGGCGGCGGCGGTGGATTTGGTCCGGCCCATGTCGGCATCTACAAAGCCTTTCAGGAGCGAGGCGCCAAATTCGACATATTGGGTGGCGCCAGCGTCGGGGCCGCGGTGCTCGCGGGCTTCGCCCTGGCTCTCACGCCCGCCGAGCTTGATCTCGCACTGAAGGATATTTTCGTCTCCAGCCGCGGGTTCAAGCGGCGGACATTTCCCCTCTATGCGCTGCTCGATCATGTCGAATTCGACAAGGCGCTGCAGCGTCAATGCCGCGGCGCACAGATCGAGGACGTGTGGCTGCCCTATTTCGCCGTCGCGACCGACGTGGATCGCGCCGGTGAGGGTCTCTACCTCATGCGCCGCGGACCGCTGTGGAAGGCGGTGCGCGCGTCCGGATCCATACCGGCGGTTCTGCCGCCGATGTTCACCGACGATGGCCGCATGCTGGTCGACGGCGGCGTCGTCGACAATATCCCCCTCGCTCCGATGAAAACGATAAAGAGCGGACCCAACCTGATCGTGCATTTCGGCGTGACGCCCACGCAGCCCTACACCGTGAAGTACGAAAGCATCCCCGGCCGCAGACAGTTGATGACCAGAATGCTCAATCCGTTCGCACGGGAGAAGCTGCCGGACGTGCCCGGGCCGATTTCCGTCCTGCGGCGTTGCTTCGGCATTCACCAGAATCCGGACCTGCTCCCGACCGAGCCGCTCGACCTCGTTCTGGCGCCGCCACCGTTCCCGGGTTCCAGCTTCATCGATTTCGATCGCCATACCGAAGTCTTCGAGGCGGCCTATCGGTGGTGCAATCTTCAGCTCGACCAGCTCGAGCAGGACCGCAACCCTGCTCTCGAGGCGATCCTCGCGACCAAGAACTGATGGAACTTGACGTCGAGGCAACCCGTTCTCCAATGCATCAACCCGGCGGCAGGGAGAGTGCGATGGCTACGTCCAACAACGCTGCGCGGCCCAGGATCGCGCGCATCTGGCGTGGCCGCACCACCAGCGAAAAGGCCGGCGAATATGCGCGATATCTCTACGAGCACGGCATCAAGCCGCTCGAGGAGAAGGCGCTGGGCGTGCAATTGTTTCGTGAAGACCGCGCGACCGAAAGCGAATTCATGACGATCTCCTATTGGGAGAGCGTTCAGGCAATGTCGCGATTTACCGGCGGGGACCCCAATCGCGTCCATCACCTCGACCGCGATCCCGAGTTCCTGATCGAAGTGCCGAAAACAGTGCAGGTGCTCGATATTGTCACCAGCAGCGGCCGCTTTGGCGCCGAGGGCGAGTAGCCACATCTTTTGCTACAAATAGTGGTTGACTACAAAAAGCGGTCTGTGCTAGAACTAACTCATCCTCGCTCATGAGGGGCGTCTCCGGAGACGATCCTGCAGGCGGAGCGGGGAGTGGCGTCGACCGCGGCTCGTAACCCGCGGACACGAGACGCCCGGGGCCGCGGCCGGGCAGGAATCGCCCGGCAGCGTGGAGCCTTCGCACCGGAGCCGGCGGCAATGCCGGCGACGGAAGCGGGCCCTGGGCCGACAGCGCCACGGTGGAGCGCCGAGAGGCGGCCTCCCGGTTGCGCGGGAGGGCCCACGCCTCGCAAGCGTGGCGTCGCGCTATACGAGCGCGACATATTCAAGGCTGGCGCCTCCCGGCGCTCCGCCCACCCCTCGGTTGGGGGGTGCTGTGAAGAGGAAGCAAAGAACCCGGGCGCAGAAACGCGCCACGGGAACGAAGAAACTGCGCTGTTTGACATCGTGAAGATGGAACGACGCGAGTGGTGCATCGCCAATCGCTGGCCATCGCGTCGACGGCAACGCACTCGGCCCCGGCCGAGGGCGCGCTTCGCTGCGTCCTCGGGGAACGCGCCAGCACGCGCGAGCATGATCCGGAAGGGTACCGGTTTCCGAAAGATCATGCTCAAACAAAAAGCTAGAGCGTGATTTCGGCTCAACCTAAAGCAATCACGCTCTAGAGCCCCGAATTGGGGAGACCAGGGGGCGGGCTGGGTGGTCGGTCGGCTTCTGCTTAGTCTAATCCGGCGGCAGCTTTGCGAATGCCTCCGCGAGATCGACGGTAACGGGAACCTTGTCGTCCAACGCTCCCGGCGCTTTCCATGTGCTGGCAACCACGGTGTGCGGTCCAGTGAACTTGAAATCGCCCGACACTGTCGGGTTGCCGTTGATCATGTCGCTGAAGCCGGCGAAGCGGTTGCTCTCGCGGCTGTAGACCGCCATTGGAAATGACCAGGGCGAATGACCGCCCGAAGACGACATGCTGTAGACGAAGAACTTCGAGTCCGGCGACCATTGCGCACGCAGGACATAGTAGCCGTTGAAACCGCGCGGCGAGGAATAGTCCTTCGACGTCAGCGTCTCACCCTTGCTGGTGCGGATCACGACGCGGCTTTCCATATCGGGCGTCGCATTGAGGCTGATGTCGGCGGGAAACACTACGGCGCGGAGCGTCCCGTCGGGAGACGGATAGATCCGCGGTTTGACGCCCGCGCAGCTCGATTCGGGTCGCGGCGTCCGGAGCAGCTTGTGCCCGGTGCAGGGATCGGCAGCCAACGCGTCGGCGGCGAGCAGCGAGGCCGATCCCATGCTCAAAACGACGAGAGCTATCGGCGGGGTCATTTTGCAACGCATGGTCTTGCTCCACGGCGCCGGGCTTGCGGCTTATCCCTAGGATTGCCCTACTGCAATGGCGCGTGCACCCTGCGCGTCGACCACCAGGCAATCCCGGTTGCCAGCACGAGGATCAGCGCGGCGAGCAGGAAGGCGGCGCCCGGCAGCTGCCAGCCGCCGGCCCCGATGGCGAGTGCAAAGGTTTGCGCGAACATCCCAGGGCCGAGGAGGTTCGCAATCCCCATGATGCTGGCATTGGCGCCCTGCAGCTGTCCCTGTTCGCTTGGTCCGACCTGGTGGCTCATCAGCCCGAGCGCGGCCGGACTGGCCAAGCCCCACAGCGCCAGGACCGGGATGCCGGCCAGGAAGCCCATCCCGGTCGCCGCCAGGGCAAAGACCGCAAATCCGGCAACGCCGAACAGGAGCCCCGCGATCATCGCCGCGCGCTCGCCGAAGCGGGCGACCGCGGGGCCGATGAGCGCACCCTGCACGATCATGGCGCACACGCCGACAGCAGCCATGGTGAAGCCGACGGCGCGCTCATCCCAGCCGTAGCGGTACATCATGTAGAGGACGCCGATATTCGGCAAGCTGGCATGGGCGAGGTCGGCGAGGAAGCTGACCGCGGCGAGCCCCAGCAATCGCGGGTGCGAACGCAGCAGCGCGAGCGAGCCGAGCGGATTGGCGCGCCGCCACGCGAAGGCGGCACGCCGCTCGCGCGGCAGCGACTCCGGCAGAACCAGCAGCCCATAAAGGGCATTGGCAAGGCTGAGCGCCCCCGCAATCCAGAACGGCAAACGCGGATCGACGGTGCCGGCGAGGCCCCCGAGCGCCGGGCCGAGCACGAAGCCGGCGCCGAAGGCGACGCCCAGCATGCCAAAACGCGCCGAGCGCAGTTCAGGCGCGGTCACATCGGCGATATAGGCATAGGAGGTGGCCACGCTCGCCGCACTGATGCCGGAGATCACCCGCCCCACGAACAGCCACCACAGGTTCGGCGCCAACGCCATCAAGATGTAGTCGAGGCCGAGACCGAAATTGGAGATGAGGATGAGCGGGCGGCGGCCGAAGCGATCCGAAAGCCCGCCGTGGACGGGCGAGAACAGAAACTGCATCAGCGCCCAGGCGGTGCCGAACAGCCCGTAGATTTCGGCCGCGCGGGCGGTGTCGCCGGCGAGAAAATCGACCACCAGCTTGGGCAGCACCGGAATGACGATACCGAGCGCCAGCATGTCGAGCAGCACGGTGATGAAGAGGAAGACGAAGGCGGCACGCGGTGCCGTCGCGGCCGCTTGCGCTTCGATCTTGGGACCAGATGTCATGCCGAATCCGCCTGATCAGCTCGCTGCGATCGTCGTCCTGCGCACGAGGGCCCATCGTCCGGCGCTGGTAATCATTGGTCCACGCCTGCGGGGACGACAGGGTGCCGTGCCGGTCACCTCTTCTTCTTCGCGTATGGGTTTTTCTTCTCCCGCAGCGTAAGCCGGATCGGCGTGCCGGGCAGATCGAAGGTTTCGCGCAGGCTGTTGACCAGATAGCGCCGATAGGCATCGGGCACGGCGTCGGCGCGGCTCGTGAACAGCACGAAGCTCGGCGGCCGGCTCTTCGGTTGGGTGATGTAGTCGAGCCGGACGCGCCGGCCGGAAACCGCCGGCGGCGGGTGCGACGCCAGGACATCGGCCAGCCAGCGATTGAGCGCGCTCGTACCCACGCGCCGGTTCCACACCCCATGCACGTCGACGACGGCTTGCATCAGGCGATCGACACCCTCCCCGGTCAGGCCCGAGACGGCGACGACGGGCACACCCTTGACCTGGGGCAGCCAGTGATCGGTGTCTTCGCGCAGCTGCTTGATCGCGCCGGGGCGGCGTTCGATGAGATCCCACTTGTTCACGCCGATCACCAGCGCACGCCCCTCGCGCTCGACGAGATCGGCGATGCGCAGGTCCTGTTCCTCGAACGGCCTTTCCGCGTCCATGAGCAGGACGACGACCTCGGCAAAGCGCACCGCGTTGAGCGCGTCGGCCACCGACAGCTTTTCGAGTTTCTCCTCGATGCGGGCGCGGCGCCGCAACCCGGCGGTGTCGTGAACCCGGAAGCGCCGATCCTGCCATGTCAGTTCGACGGCGATGGCATCGCGGGTGATGCCGGCTTCGGGGCCCGTCAGCAGCCGCTCTTCGCCCAGCAGCCGATTGACCAGCGTCGATTTTCCGGAATTGGGGCGGCCGACCACCGCAATGCGGATGGGCCTTTGTTCGGCCTCGTCGCTGGCGCCGTCGCGCGCCGGCAGGTCGGCTGCCGGCGCGGTGGCATCGGGCAGCGCCGCACGCAGCGCCGCGTAGAGATCGGCGAGGCCCTCGCCGTGCTCGGCCGAAATCGCGACCGGCTCGCCAAGGCCAAGCTCATAGGCTTCGAGCAGGCCGGCCTCGGCCGCCCTGCCCTCGCTCTTGTTGGCGACGACGATCGTGGGCTTGCCCGCTTTGCGCACGAGGTTGGCGAACGCGCGGTCTGCCGGCGTCGAGCCGGCGCGCGCGTCGATGAGGAACAGCACCGCATCGGCGGCCGCGATCGCGGCCTCGGTCTGCTCCTGCATGCGGCCGGTCAGACTTTCGGCCGCGGCCTGTTCGAGGCCCGCCGTGTCGATGACGCCGAAGGTGAGATCGCCTAGACGCGCCCGGCCCTCGCGCCGATCGCGGGTGACGCCGGGGAGGTCATCGACCAATGCGAGGCGCTTGCCGACGAGGCGGTTGAACAGCGTCGACTTGCCGACATTTGGCCGGCCGACAATGGCGACCGTGAAGCTCAAACAACCAATCTATCGCGGCGCGGGCGGATCAGGCCAGGCGATGCCACCTGACGGTTGCGTGGAGCCGGGCCAGCCACCGCCCGCCGGCTGCCGCTGCTGGGTGGGTGGCGGATCGGGCCACTGGGTTTGCGACTGCGCCTCGGGGCGAGGGTTGGCGGCCGCGGTCGCCTCCTCTTTCGGTTTGGCCACGACTTTCGGCTTCGGCTTGGGTTTCGGCTTGGCCTCGGCCGGCGCGGCCTGCTGCGCACCGGCTTGCTGGACTTCTTGCGTTTGCTCGGGCGGAGCTTGGTAGCCCTTGACCAGCTCCTGCGGCACGCCCTGCGGCACGCCCGGAGTGCCTTCCGGGAACACTGCCCGTCGATCACCCGGCAGCTTCTTCTTAGTGTTGAAAAAGTCCATCTCGAAGACGCTGGTCGGATCGAAGCTCTCGCAGCCCGCCAGCGCGAGGCCGAGCGCCAGCGCCGGAACAGTGAGCGTGATGCGTGCGAAACGGTTCATGCTGCCCCCCTCAACTCTTGCCCCTTCAACTCTTGCCCCTTCAACTCTTGCTTCCGGTCTCGCCCAGCGCCATCAGCATCTCCACGCGAGAGCGCGTGGCGGCCGGTGTCTGCGCATCGGTCATCATCATGTCGGACCAGCGCTTTGCCGCTGCCGTGTCGCCGGCGCGCCAAGCGGCGAGCACCAGGAATTCGCGTGCGGTGTGGCGGAAGGTGCGGTCCTCTGCCGCCAGCGGCTCGAGCCGCTGGCGCGCCTCGTCGAAGGCGCCGGCATCGATGAAGAGCGCGCCCGCGCGCAACGCCGCGAGATCGCGCAGGACGGGGCCGACCGAGCCGTCGGCGGCGATCCTGTCATAGGCCGCGATCGCGGCCTTGGCGTCGGTCTGGGCAAGCTCGGCCGCCTCGCGCAGGCGCGCGAGCTGGCGATAACCGGACGTGCCATCGGCGGCGATCTTGGCGAACGCCGCCTCGGCCTCGCTGCGCTTGCCGGCCTCCGCGAGCGAGCTCGCAACCTCGAAAGCAGCACCGGTCTCGGCGGCCTTCTTCTCCTCCCACCAGGCATAGCCGCGCCAGGCGGCTATGCCTGCAACCAGCAGGACCGCCGCCGCGACGGCATAGTTGCCGTAGCGGTCCCACAGCTTCTTGAGCTGCTCGCGCCGGACTTCCTCGTCGACTTCCCGAAAGATGTCGGACACAACGTCCCCGCCCACTTGGCGTTCATTGGCACTCACCGGCCCCGGGGTGAGCGCGTGTCGATTACCCTATTGATGTGGCAGAGGCAAGGCAAAGCGGCCTCAGGGCTCACATCCAACCATTTGAACCTTCTTCCTATTTTCCCTTGGTCCGGAGCGGATAGACATGTTCCGGGCCGGGGAAGGCGCGGGCGCGGACATCGGCGGCATACGCCGCCACCGCCGTCTCGATGGATGGACCGAGCTCGCCATAGCGCTTGACGAATTTCGGCACCCGCGGCGAGAGCCCGAGCATGTCCTCGAGCACCAGAATCTGGCCATCGCAGGCCACGCTCCCGCCGATGCCGATGGTGGGGATCGCGACCGCGGTCGTGATGCGGCGGGCGAGCGGCTCGGCTACCGCTTCGATCACCACCGAAAACGCGCCCGCCTCCGTAACCGCGCGGCCATCCTCCTCGATCGGCCCCCAGTCCGCCGCGTCGCGGCCTTGCGCGCGGAACGAACCGATGGTGTTGATCGATTGCGGGGTAAGGCCGATATGGGCCATCACCGGCACTCCGCGCTCGACCAGGAAGGCAATGGTCTCGGCCATGCGGCGGCCGCCCTCAAGCTTGATCGCGCCGCAGCCCGTCTCCTTCATCACCCGCGCCGCCGCGTGGAAGGCCTGCTCCTTGGAGGCCTCGTAGGAACCGAATGGCATGTCGACCACGACGAGGGCACGCTTCGAGCCGCGCATCACCGCGAGCCCCTGCAGAATCATCATGTCGAGGGTGACCGGCACGGTGGTTTCGAGCCCATGCATCACCATGCCGAGCGAATCGCCGACCAGAATGAGATCGCAGTGGCGATCGAGCAGGCGCGCGGTATGGGCGTGGTAGGACGTGAGGCACACGATCGGCTCGCCGCCCTTGCGGGCACGAATATCGGGCGCGGTCAGTCGCTTGATTTCGTCCTGTGCCGACATTGCTCGTGATCCTAAAACGCCGGCGTGCCGAAGACCGGAACGCCAACCACGATGGGATGAAAGATGAGGCCGAGCCCCAAATAGAGCAGTGTTCCGACCACGAATGCGATCGCGTCGTTGCGGTGGCCCCGGACCGGGATCGGCGGCGCGCCCGGATCGGTTCGATGCTTGAGCGTGATCCGATCATACACGGCCCAGGCGAGAAAGGACCCGAACAGCACGATGGAGCCGAGATCGCCGTTCGAGATGAGATGCGCTAGCGCCCAGGTCTTCACCCCGACCAGCATGGGGTGCTTGAGCGCGCGCCAGATGTTGCCGCGGATATAGGCCGCGACCACGCAAATGCTGGCCGGCCACATCAGAATCTGCGTGACATAATAGGTCCATCGCGGCGGCGACCAGACATCGATCCAGCCGTCGGCCCGGTATTGCCCGAAGCCGTAGCCGACCAGAATGAGCCCGGCGAGGGAGACGAGCGACATCAGCCCCTTGTAGGGCCCCTCCCCGATGCGCGCGATCACCGCGGCGCGTGGGCCGCGCAAGCTCACGAAGACATGCGCCCCGATGAAGGCGACAAGCCCGACCACCAGTATCGCCAGCCCCATGGCTCCTCCGGCCAAGCCCCCAAGCGCGCTTTGACCTGCGCCGGTTCCCTGGAAGCACTCTAAGCGGGCGGGAGTAGAGGCCATGGCACGTCGGGAGGCAAGGCGGTGGGCTGCGGCCACGGCATCGTCATGCCTGCGGCAAACGGACGGCCCGCAGAACTCCTCGCTTGCGATCGTCGCATCCCGCGATTACTGGTCCGTTCGCCGCGGACGACGACGCGCGGGGACGGAAGAGAGACGCATGAAAGCACGGTTGGCATTGGCATTGGCCGGATCGCTGGTGGCTCTGGCGCCGGCCGCCGCGCAGGACTGGCCCACCAAGACGGTCAAGATCGTCGTGCCGTTCGGGCCCGGCTCCACGCCGGACATAGTGGCGCGGCTGATCGCCGAGCGGCTGCAGCACAAGCTCGGCCAGAGCTTCGTGATCGAGAACAAGCCGGGCGCCAGCGGCAATCTCGGCACCGATGCGGTGGCCAAGGCCGAGCCCGATGGCGCCACCATCGGAATCTCGATCGGCGGGCCGCTTGCCATCAACACGTTGCTGTTCTCCAAGCTTCCTTATGATCCGGGCAAGGACATTGCGCCGATCACGCAATTGATCACCCAGCCGAGCGCGCTGGTGATCAACACCGACCTTGGCGTGAATACGGTGGCGGAGCTGGTCGCGCTCATCAAACGCGAGCCCGGCAAATACAATTTCGGCTCGATCGGCAACGGCTCGCTGTCGCATCTGGCGATGGAGGCGATTGCGCTCAAGAGCGGCACGCAAATGGTCCATGTCCCGTATCCGGGTTCGCCGCAGGCGCTGACCGCCGTCCTGCGCGGGGACGTGCAGATGGCGTGCCTGCCGGCAATCTCGGTGACGCCGCACGTCGGCTCGGGCAAGGTGAGAATTCTCGCCGTCTCGACGGCGAAGCGCTCGGCGCTGCTGCCGGATATTCCGACCTTGAAGGAGGCTGGAATTGACGTGGAGGCGGACGCCTGGATGGGCCTGATCGCCCCCGCCAGAACGCCCGACGCCGTGATCGCGAAAATTCACGACGAGGTGGTCGAAGCGATCAAGACGCCCGAGATCCGGGACAAGCTCGCGATCCAATTGATGGAGCCGATCGGCAATTCGCCGGCCGAATTCCGTGCGAACATCAACGCCGAAATCACCCGCTGGGCGCCGATCATCAAGGCGGCGGATATCAAGGTCAACTAGGCACTCTCGCTCGGCAGGGGGCGGAGACACACCAACCATCATCGGCGCCAAGTTTTCAATCAGAGCTACGGCAGTGATCGAATCGAACACAAGCAGCTGGCAACTCCGCGACTGCGAGCGGATCGTCACGGGCAACGCCGCGTTGCTGGATCGAAAGCACGTCTTGATCGGGACCACGCGGCTGCGCAATGAAGAGCTCATTCTGCGCGACACCCTGGATTACGTGGGCAAGCATGTCGACGCGATCATCGCCTATGATGACGCAAGTACGGATCGGACGTTGGAGATTCTCCGCAGTCACCCGAAAGTCGCTTTGGTCGTGACAAATGGTTCATGGGAGGAGGACGTCAAAGCGCGCCGCCTTGCCGAAGGTCGCCATCGCGGACTGTTGCTGCAGATGGCACGTGCGCGGCTGCAGTTCGACTGGATGTTCTGCTTCGATGCGGATGAACGCGTCATCGGCGATCTGCGTGGCTTCGCAGGTGGGCCGCGCG
Organism: uncultured Alphaproteobacteria bacterium; assembly: GCA_963827585.1. Taxonomy (GTDB): domain Bacteria; phylum Pseudomonadota; class Alphaproteobacteria; order Rhizobiales; family Xanthobacteraceae; genus VAZQ01. The sequence goes on along the minus strand of CAWHCK010000013.1, from coordinate 33,678 downwards.
CCCGCGACTGCGACGCCGTACGGGTCCGGCTTTTCGATGCCTACATGACCCCTGACGATCATGCGCCCTATCGGCCGGACGTCGAACTGTTGGGCTTTCGTCGGTTTTTCGGCCCGGAACAGCGGGACATCCTGATGCTCTGGCGGAACCGATCGGAAATCTTCTTCGCGGAGCAGCACGCCCGAGAGCCGGGCGGGGTGGAGCGGGTCGTGACCGATCTCTACTGTCAGCACTACGGCAAGTCGCTATCGGTCGAGCATTGGGAGGAAACATGCGACTACTATATTCGACATTTTCCGTTCGAGACCTATGGACGCAAGTGGCTCGATCGCAAAGGCCGGGCAATCCATACCCAATCCGATTTCATGCGGCCTCTCTATGAATGGGGTGACGCGCTGTTTGCGAACGCGGTCAAGATTTGAGCCCATCGAACCATTGCTGCCGAGTAGGCCACGCGGCGTGCGTCCTTTTGCCCCCGCGGCCCAGAATCGCGCGCATCCGGCCAGGGATGAGGTATGAATTCGAATCCGCGCTTGCCGGCCGGAAATCAGAATAGAGGGAACGCCATGCTCAAGTCGTTGCAACGTTGGGGTCTGCCTGCGCTGATGCTCGCGCTCGTCGCGATCGCGCCGTGGACGCCCGCGCGGGCCCAGACCTACCCGTCGAAGCCGGTCACGATCATCGTGCCGCTTGCCCCCGGCACCGGCATGGACACGCTGGCGCGGATCTATGGCGAGCAGCTCTCCCAGGCGCTGGGCAAGCCGGTCGTGATCGAGAACAAGCCGGGCGCCGGCCTGATGCTGGGAACCGCGGCGATCGCCGCGGCGCGCCCCCGATGGTCACACCCTCGGCATCTCGACCGCCACCCCGATGGCGGTCAATCAGGTGCTTTACAAGAAGATCACCTACGATCCGGACAAGGATTTCGCACCGATCTATTTCTACGTGAAATCGCCGTTCGTGCTGGTGGTCAATCCGGCGCTGCCGATCAACTCCGTGCCCGAGCTGATCACATACGCCAAGGCCAGCGCGAGCCCCATGAGCTACAGCACCCCCGGTCCCGGCACGTCGCAACACCTGTCGATGGAGTTCATGGCGCAGCGGTTCGGCCTCAAGCTGACCCACGTGCCCTATCGCAGCTCGCCGCAATCCATCACCGACATCGCCGCCGGTCACGTCAATCTCGGCTTCGCGGAAGCCGGCGCGTCGCTGCCGCTGATCCGCGAGGGCAAGCTGCGCGCGCTCGCGGTCTCCTCGTCGGTGCGCCTTCCCACATTGCCCGACGTGGTGCCGTTCGGCGAAGCCGCCGGCGCGCCCGATTTCGAGGCGGTGTCGTGGCACATTCTGTTCGCGCCGGCGGGAACCCCGAAGGAGATCGTCGATCGCCTGCACGACGAGATGCGGCGCATCATGTCGGCACCGGAGATGAAGAAGCGCGCCTCGGAGATCGGCCTGCTTCCGCTCAATTCACCTCCGATCGACGGCATCCGGCGCTACATCAAGTCCGAGCAGGAGAAATGGGGATCGCTGGTGAAGAAGCTCGGGCTCGACGGGTCGCAATAACGCTACACCACCGGCGAGCGCCCGCCGTCCACATTGATCGCCGTGCCGGTGATGTAGGAACCGGCGTCGGAGACCAGGAAACAGGCGATGTTGGCGAATTCCTCGGCGCGCCCGATACGGCCGAGCGGGATCTCCTTGGTACGCGCGCCGATGTAGTCCTCGAGCGCAATGCCCGCCTTTTCCGCGGCGCGCACGTGCTGGTCGGCCTCGATGAACCCGACCAGCAATGCATTGACGAGGACGTTGTGCGGCGCGCCTTCGCCGGCGAGCACTTTGGTCAGGGCAAGCCCCGCGGCGCGGGTGATCGAGGTGGGGGCGCTGCGCGGCCGCGGCGCCTTGGCGCCGATATTGAGCGTGTTGATGATCCGCCCCCAGCGCCGCTCCTTCATTTGCGGCCACACCAGCCGGGTCAGGCGGATTGCGGCGAACAGCTTCTGATCGAAGTCCTCGCGCCAGATCTCGTCGGTGATCTCCTCGAAGGCGCCGGTGCGCGAGGTTCCGGCGTTGTTCACGACGATGTCGATCTTGCCGAACGCCGTCATGGCCTCGTCGTAGACGCGCGCGATGTCGCCGGCGATGGCGACGTCCCCTTGCACGGCAACGACGCGGCCGCGGCCGCTCGCGGCAATGGTCTTGACCGCCGCGTCGAGCGCTTCACGCCCGCGGGCAACGATGGCGACGTCGGCACCCGAGGCCGCGAACCGGCTGGCGATGGCAAGCCCGATCCCTTTGCTTGCGCCGGTAATGACGGCCGTCCGGCCGGCGAGACTGATGTCCATTCCGTCCTCCCAACAGTTTCCCGATGTCCTTGCCTTCCTACCGTCCCGGGGGCGGCGCGGAAAGCCGTCGGGGCAACCATGCTGGCAGATGCCGGAAAACAACCTAGAATGAGGTCCCCTTCCCCCAAGCGCGCGAGCGAGGAATGGAATTCACCGCGCTGTTTCTGGCCGTCACGGTCGTGATGCTGGTCGCCTGGTGGGGCTCGCGCGCGCTCGCGCTCGCGTTGTTCGCGGCCACGCTCATCGCCTGCATCGCCACCTATCTGCATCATGCCGGCGATGTGCTGAAGCTGTCATTCTGAGGCGCCCATGAACCGATCGCTCGCGCTGGCGCTCAATGCGCTCGGCCTCTACGCCATCGCGCTGGTGCTGGCAGCCGCCTTTGCCGCGCAGCTGTGGCTCGACGAGCTTCCCTGTCCCCTGTGCCTGCTGCAGCGCATCGCGTTCGCGCTGCTGGCGGTGGGACCGATTCTCAACGTGCGCTACGGTGCGCGCCCCAGCCACTATGCGGTCTCGCTCCTCACCGCCATCGCCGGCGCGACCTTCGCCATGCGCCAGATCCTGCTGCACATCATGCCTGGGGATCCCGGCTATGGGTCGCCGCTGCTCGGATATCATTACTACACCTGGGCCTTCATCGGCTTTGCCGCCGCCATCGTCCTGATCGCGGTCGTGCTGCTGTTCGACCGCCAGTTCGAGGACGGCACCAAGGCGGCGCCGGTCGCGGTCGGCGCCTTCGCCCGCACCGCGGTATGGCTGGTGATCGCGCTGACGGCGCTCAACGTGATTACGACGCTGCTCGAATGCGGCTTCGATGCCTGCCCCGACGATCCGGTCACCTACAAACTGCTCGAACGCGGACGGTGAAGCTCAAAGCTGATCGTCCATTACCGATGGTGATCGCATCGTTCACCGAGGTTTGTCACTCCGTTCGCACCCCACATCGTTTATGCTGCCCTTGACGGTCCCGATTCCAAGGGGGTCCCCATGCGCGTCATGCAACGTCAAGGCGACTTTCGCGCCAAGGCGATCGCGGGAACCCACACGGTCTTGGTCGCGCTCGACTGCAAGGAGGAGCGACGCAAGGGACTTCTCGGTTTCGCCTTCAAGCGCGAGAGTGCCGGAGACACCCGCGAAGCAAAGTGGCTGCGCGCGCAGAAGGTGTTTCGTTCGATCGTGCCCGATCCCCGCGCCGAGCGCGACCCCGAGGATCCGACGCAGCCCAAGCGCTATTACACCTCCGAGCACCCGATCCAAAGCTTCCTGTGGAGCGATTACACGGCGCAGCCCGACACCCGCTACAAGTTCACGATCGTTCCCATGTACGGCAAGCCCGGCGCGCTCGAGCCGCAGCCCGGGATCGAGTTCGAGGTTCGCACCGAGAAGGAGTTCGCGCGCGGCCACGGCGTCTGGTTCAACCGCGGCGCCATTGCCAGCCAGGCGTTCGCACGAAAGTTCCAGAACAGGGCCCCGACCCAGGACGAGATCGATGATCCCGACAATGAGCAAACGCGCTGGCTGTCGCGCGGCCTGCTCGACGCCTGTCTGAGGTTCATCCGGGAGACGCCGCGCGGCGACGGACTACGAATAGCGGCCTACGAGTTCACCTATCAGCCGGTGCTCAAAGAGCTCAAGCGCGCGCTCGGGCGGGGCGTCGATGTCCGCATCGTCTATCACGACACCACCACGGCCGCGGAAGAGGAGAAGGGCGCGAACGAGAGCGCGATCGAGCAGGCTGGCCTGCCGCTCGACGACGGGCGTATCTTTTTTCCCCGCACCAAGACCAAGATCCCGCACAACAAGTTCATCATTCGGCTCGCGGGCGGTCGCGAGCCGATCAGCGTGTGGACCGGCTCGACCAACTTCACGCCCTCGGGCTTTCTCGGCCAGACCAATGTCGGTCATCTGGTCGAGGATGCCGCGACCGCCAAGGCGTTCCTTGCCTACTGGAAGCTTCTCAAGGGTGACCCGGAGCTCGCCGACGCGCGGGCCGGGGTGTTGAAGCTGACGCCGAATCCGCCCGCGCTGATCGCGGAAAACTCCATCGTGCGGGTGTTCTCGCCGCGCGCCAAGGCCGACCTGCTGAAATGGTACAGCGATCGGATCGAGGATGCCGTGGGCTCCATCATGTTGACGGCTGCCTTCGGCGTGGCCAAGCAACTGGTGCCGTCGATCGTTGCCGACCGCGACTGCCTGCGCTTCATCCTGATGGAGAAGCCGCCGACCAAGGAACTGGAAGCGGAATTGAAGCAGGATCGCCGCGATCTCAGCTTTTCATACGGCGACGTGCTCGGCGAAATGTACACGTTCAAGAACGGCAAGCCGACGGCGCGCAGGAAAATCCTGGAATTCGGCCTCGACAAATGGTTCCTCGAGGAGGAGCACTATCGCAAGTCGAACGAAGGCTTCGTGTTCTTCGTCCACACCAAGTTCCTGCTCATCGACCCCACGTCGGACGATCCGCTGATTTGCTCCGGATCGGCGAATTTCTCGTCCAACTCGCTGCTGCAGAACGACGAGAACATGCTGCTCATCCGCGGTGATGCCCGCGTCGCCGACATCTACCTTACGGAATTCGATCGCATCTACCGCCACTTCTATTTCCGGAACGTGGCCAATCAGATCGAAGCCAAGGGCGGCGACGCCGAGGGCGCCTTTCTTGCCGAGACCAGCAGGTGGACCGACAGCTATTTCAATCCGAACAGTTTCAAGGCGCGGCGGCGCGAGCTGTTCTTCGCCGATCCTTCCAAGAGCTGGGTCGCGGCGGCAGCCGCGCGCACCCCGGCTCCGGCCAAGCCGCGCGCGAGGCCCCTCAAGAAAGCGGCCAAGCCCGCGAAACGAAGGTCCGCCAAGACCGTCAGGCCGAACGCGGCGCGCAAGGCGACCAAGAGAAGAGCGGCCGCCAAGAACGCGGGTAGAGGCAGAAGAGTGTTTCCCCGCGGGTAACGGCCTGAATTGACGTCTCTGCGAAAATCGTTGGGGGGCGGTGTCGAACCACGGGCGCGTCGTTCGTCCTGTGGCTGACCCAACAAGGAGACGACCATGACCGCCACGGCGACCCCGACCTCGGATCGCGAGCTTGTGCTGACCCGCCTCATCGATGCGCCGCGCGCAAAGGTGTTCAAGGCGTGGACCGATCCCGAGCTGCTCAAGCAGTGGTTCGCGCCGCTGCCCTACACCACGCCGGTCGCGGAAGTCGACGTGCGACCGGGCGGCGCCAACCTGATCGTCATGCGCGACCCCCAAGGCAACGAGTTTCCGAACCGGGGCGTCTATCTCGAAGTCGTCGAGAACGAGCGGCTCGTCTTCACCGACGCCTACACCAGGGCCTGGGAGCCGTCCGAGAAGCCGTTCATGACCGTGATCCTGACCTTCGAGGACGACGGCGGCAAGACGCGCTACACCGCCCGCGTGCGGCACTGGACGGTCGCCGACCGCGAGAAGCACGAACAGATGGGCTTCCACGGGGGGTGGGGACTGTGCACCGACCAGCTTGCGGCCCTGGTCGCGAAACTCTGACCTGAACCTGAGGCGGCCGTGCGGCGCGCGGTCAGCTCCGCGCGCCAAACGCGTTCGCGTACTCATCCGGCTTGAAGCCGACGAGCAGCCGGCCGCCGACGTCGAGCACGGGGCGCTTGATCATCGCAGGCTGGTCGAGCATCAGCGCGAGCGCTTTCTTCTGGGTGAGCCCGTCCTTGTCCTTATCCGGCAGCTTGCGAAAAGTGGTCCCGGCGCGGTTGAGCAAGGTTTCCCAGCCGACCTCGTTCGCCCAGCGCTCGAGTCGAGCACGCTCGATGCCGGCGCTCTTGTAGTCGTGGAAGGTGTAGGCGACGCCGCGGTCGTCGAGCCAGGCACGCGCCTTCTTCATCGTGTCGCAGTTCTTGATGCCGTAGATGGTGACGGCCTTCGCCATATGCGCCTCATTGCCATTCTCCAAATCATGTGTGATTTCCTCTTGCAAGTCCGAAAGGGCAGGAGGGCGGCCGCGTTGCCGCTTTCAGAACGGATCGCGCCGCCAGCGCATCCGCCGGTATAAGCCTCGCTCATGTTTTCTCTCCTGCAATAAAGCGCGCCTAGGTGACGACAACCACGACTTGGCTCAGCGCTTGTCGTACTCGTCGTGGCGGCGAAACCAGACAGCCGTCTCGTTGCGCCCCTTGGGCGCGCGGTCGAGCCACTGGTACATGCCCCAGATGCCGTCCACTCCGCGCTGATAGGCGGAATAGGTGTGGTAGACGACGCCGTCCTCGAGCGCGAACGCGCTCAGGCCCGGCCTATCGCGATGGTACGTGGCCGTGTCCGTTCCGCACATGGCCGCGAACTTGGCCTCCGCCCCCTCGCCGCCACCCTCCTGGCTCGCGCGCCATTCAAACACCGCCTCGCGCCGGTAGTTGTGCTCGATTCCCGAGCGCTGCTGCTGCTCCGTATACGAGACGTCGAAGTCGAAGTTGAAGTCGCCGCCGCGCGAAGACGCCCAGGGAAACGTCCACCCCATCCGCCGCTTGTACGCCTGGAGCTTCGCGAGCGGCGCCCGCGACACCGCCCAGAGCATGACGTCGTGGTTCGCCAGATGAACGGCGATGCCGTTGAACCCGTCCGCGATCGCCGAGCAGGACGGACACCCCGCCTTGTAGTCCGGCCCGAACATGAAGTGGTAGACGAGGAGCTGCGAGCGCCCTCGGAAGAGGTCTTTCAGCGAGTCGCTCCCCTCGTCGGTCTCGAATTGATACTCCTTGTCGACCCGGACCCACGGCAGCTCCTGGCGTCGCCGCGCCAGCTCGTCGCTGCGCCGCGTCAGCTCCTTCTCCTCCTTGAGCAACCTGAGCCGAGCTGCAAGCCACTCTTCACGTGTCCCGGTTATGTGCGTCATCATCGCTTGGTCTCCTTACCTTCGGGTATCCATTCGCTTCCCGATACTGTCGGTGGCTGTCAGTCACGAGATACACTTAGGGTCGGATGTCGAAATGATGGAGTTACAAGTGTGGCGGGATTCCGATGGACTCGCTGATCACGGCCGCGGCGCGTGCGCTCGCCGCGGGTGATCCCCTCGGCGCACTGAACCGGGTCGCCCTGCGTGACGACGCGCCTGCCCTCGCGCTTCGAGGCATCGCGATGGCGCAGCTCGGCGATCTCGTTCGAGCGAAGGCTCTCCTGCGAAGTGCGGCGCGCGCCTTCGGTCCGAAAGAGGCGGTGGCGCGCGCGCGGTGCGTGGTCGCCGAGGCCGAGATCGCACTCGTCTCGCGCGACCTGGGCTGGCCTGCGAAGGCGCTCGACGCAGCGCGGGCGACGCTCGAAGCGCACGGCGACCGCGTAAATGCCGCGCATGCGCGCAATCTCGAGGTCCGGCGCCTGCTCCTGATCGGCCGCCTCGACGAGGCCGAGCATGCACTCGCCGAGCTCGACCCCGCGCCCTTCCCGCCCGCGTCGAGGGCCGCCCACGAGCTGGTCGTTGCGGGGATCGCGATGCGACGCCTTCGGACGAAGACGGCGCGCGTGGCGCTCGCTCGGGCCGAGCGCGCCGCGCGCGACGCCGATATCCCTGCGCTGACCGCGGAGGTCGAAAGCGCATCCCTCGTCCTGAACACGCCCGCGGCGCGCCTGATTGCGCGCGGCGAGGAACGCCCTCTCCTGCTCGAGGATGTTGAAGCGCTACTGGCATCGAAGGCGCTCGTCGTGGACGCGTGCCGTCATGTCGTGCGTGACGCACGCACGGTGGTCTCGCTCGCAAGGCGTCCGGTGTTGTTCGCGCTCGCACGCGCGCTGGGCGAGGCGTGGCCCGCAGACGTGCCGAGGGGCACGCTCGTCACACGGGCATTCCGAGCAAAGCACGCCGATGAATCGCATCGCGCACGGTTGCGAGTCGAGATCGGGCGGCTTCGCACGGCGCTTCGGACGCTGGCCAGCGTGAGCGCGACGAAGCGAGGGTTTGCGCTGGCACCGCGCCGCGCACACGAGATCGTCGTGTTAGCGCGGCCCGTCGAAGAGGAGCATGCGGCGGTGCTGGCCTTCCTCGCCGACGGTGAATCGTGGTCGAGCTCCGCCCTGGCGCTTGCGCTGGGGGCGAGCCAGCGGACCGTGCAGCGGGCACTCGACTCGCTGGCGGCAGCAGGCAACGTGCAGCCGTATGGTCGCGGGCGAGCGCGTCGTTGGATGACCCGGCCCGTGGCGGGATTCACGACAACCTTGTTACTCCCCGGTCCACTACCGAGTGACTAGGATGGAGGCATGAAACGATCTGCAGCCGAAATCCTCCGCGAATATGGACCCTTTCCGGGTGTCGACCACGTGCATGGCGTTACGTTTGATGGTCAGCACGTCTGGTTTGCTACCGGAGACAAGCTGAACGCCTTCGATCCGGCGACTGGCAAGGTGCTGCGCTCGATCGATGTCCCCGCGCACGCAGGAACGGCGTTCGACGGCCGGCACCTGTTTCAGATCGCCGAGGATCGCATCCAGAAGATCGATCCCGAGACCGGCCGTGTGCTCGCCACGATCCCGGCGCCCGGCGGCGGCGGCGACTCGGGGCTCGCGTGGGCCGAAGGATCGCTCTGGGTGGGGCAGCATCGGGGCCGAAAGATCCATCAGATCGATCCCGACACAGGGGCGATTCTTCGCACCATCGAGTCCAACCGCGTCGTCACCGGGGTCACCTGGATCGACGGCGAGCTCTGGCACGGCACCTGGGAAGGTGACGAGAGCGATTGAGACGGGTCGATCCTCGAACGGGAGAGGTCCTGGAAACGCTCGAGATGCCGCCCGGAGCAGGCGTGTCGGGGCTCGAATCCGATGGCGGCGATCAGTTCTTCTGCGGAGGCGGAAGCAGCGGGAAGGTGAGAGCCGTCCGCCGACCCAGGCGAGGCTCAGCGGCCGGCAGCGGCTCCCACTCGAATCGAAAGACGTAGGATGGGTTGAGTGAAGCGAAACCCATCGCTTTCCGGCAGAAGCAATGCTCGCGGTCGATGGGTTTCGCTGACGCTCAACCCATCCTACGGGAAGGCGCCTACTCCCACTCGATCGTGCCCGGCGGCTTCGAGGTCACGTCATAGACCACGCGGTTGACCCCCTTGACCTCGTTGACGATGCGGGTCGCCACCTGCCCGATGAATTTCATGTCGAAGGGATAGAAGTCCGCGGTCATGCCGTCGGTCGAGGTCACCGCGCGTAGGCCCACCACGTAGTCGTAGGTGCGGAAATCGCCCATCACGCCGACGGTGCGCACCGGCAGCAGCACGGCGAAGGCCTGCCAGATGTCGTCGTAGAGCCCGGCGCGGCGGATCTCCTCGATATAGATGTCGTCGGCACGCCGCAGGATGTCGAGCTTCTCGCGCGTGATCTCGCCGGGGACGCGGATGGCGAGCCCCGGCCCCGGAAACGGATGGCGGTCGACAAAGGCCGGCGGCAGGCCGAGCTCGCGGCCGAGCGCCCGCACCTCGTCCTTGAACAGCTCGCGCAGCGGCTCGACCAGCTTCATGTTCATGCGCGCAGGGAGCCCCCCGACATTGTGGTGCGATTTGATGGTGACCGACGGCCCGCCGCTGAACGACACGCTCTCGATCACGTCGGGATAGAGCGTACCCTGCGCCAGGAATTCCGCGCCCCCGAGCTTGTTCGCTTCCGCCTCGAACACGTCGATGAACAGCTTGCCGATGGTCTTGCGCTTGACCTCGGGATCGGTGACGCCGGCGAGCGCGTCGAGAAACAGCGCTTCCGCCTCGACGTGGACGAGCGGAATATTGTAGCTGTCGCGGAACAGCGCCACCACCTTCTCCGCTTCGGCGAGGCGCAGCAGTCCGTGATCGACGAACACGCAGGTGAGCTGCTCGCCGATCGCCTCGTGGACCAACATCGCGGCGACCGCGGAATCGACGCCGCCGGACAGCCCGCAGATCACCCGGCCTTTGCCGACTTGCGCGCGAATCTTCTCGATCGCCTCCTCCTTGAAGGCGCGCATGGTCCAGTCGCCCTTGCAGCCCGCGATCCTGCGCACGAAATTGCGCAGCAGCGCCGCACCCTGCGGCGTGTGCACGACCTCGAGGTGGAACTGGGTGGCGTAGAACTTCCGTCCCTCGTCCGCGATCATCGCAATCGGCGCATTGGGCGAGGTGCCGACCACGCGGAAGCCCTCCGGCAGCCGGGTCACGCGGTCGCCGTGGCTCATCCAGACCGGATAGCGCTCGCCCTTGCGCCACACGCCCTCGAACAGGGGCGTATCCTCGGTCACCAGCACCTCGGCACGGCCGAACTCGCGGTGATGCCCGCCCTCGACCAGGCCGCCGAGCTGTTGCGCCATCGCCTGCTCGCCGTAGCAGATGCCGAGGATCGGCACGCCCGCGACGTAGATCGCGGCCGGCGCAAGCGGCGCGTCCGGCTCGAGCACCGAGGCGGGTCCGCCCGACAGGATCACGCCCTTCGGCCGCAGCGCCCGGAACGCCTCCTCGGCTTTCTGGAACGGCACGATCTCGCAATAAACTCTTTCTTCGCGGACCCGCCTTGCAATGAGCTGGGTCACCTGCGAGCCGAAATCGACGATGAGAATCTTGTCGTGGCCGGCGAGCCGGTCCGAACCGGCGCCGCGCGCGAGGGAGGAATCGAGCAGGGTCATTTACAGCCCTATGTGCGGCCCATGGCGCGTCCGGTCAAGGCGCCGGTAGGGCTTCACCACAGGCTCGCAACCGCGGCGGCGCCGGCCACGTGTCCGCGCGCGGCCGTCACAGGGTTGTGATTGATGTGCCTGATTATTAGGCGCACGATGAGCGCTGGCGATCCTGCTCCCCTGCTTTGCTAACGATTTCGCGTTTCGTCGAGTGGTGGGACGATGGTCAGCTCGGGGACGATCGAACGTTCCGTCGCCGGACGCGACGGCATGGTCTTGATCCCCGGCGGGACGTTCCGTATGGGGTCCGACCGGCACTATCCGGAAGAGGCGCCCGTCGGCGCGCCGAAGGCGTGCCGTATTCCGGAGCATCCCCGCGGCGGACCGGAGACCGGAAGCTGCGACCCCGGACAGCCCAACATCAGGATTCCGCGCAAGGTGATCAAGGGCGGCTCGCATCTGTGCGCGCCCAACTACTGCCGCCGCTATCGCCCGGCCGCCCGCCACGCGCAGCCGGTCGACACCTCCACCAGCACGTCGAATTTCGCTGCGTGATCAGAGAGAGGGGCGCGTCATGAACAACGGCCAAACGGATGACAAGTCCTGGAAAGCCTCAGCACAAAACGGCCGCGGCATGAAACGGCGCGATCTGCTCCTGAGCGCGAGCTCGCTGGTGGCCGTGTCGGCCCTGGCGGCGACCGGCCTCACGACGCCGGCGCAAGCTCAGCAACCAGCCCCGGCGCCGGCGCAACCGTCCGGACGGCGGCCCAACATCCTGGTCATCTTCGGCGACGACATCGGGCAAGCGAACCTCAGCGCCTACACGTTCGGGCTGATGGGCTACCGCACACCGAACATCGATCGCATCGCCCGCGAGGGCATGATGTTCACGGATTATTACGCCGAGCAGAGCTGTACGGCGGGTCGCTCGTCCTTCATCACCGGGCAGGCGACGCTGCGCACCGGGCTGAGCAAGGTCGGGGCACCGGCCGCGACCGTAGGCCTGCAGAAAGAGGACGCCACCATCGCGGAGCTGCTCAAGCCGCTCGGCTATGCCACCGGGCAGTTCGGCAAGAACCATCTCGGCGACCGCAACGAGTACCTGCCGACGGTGCACGGCTTCGATGAGTTCTTCGGCAACCTCTACCATCTCAACGCCGAGGAAGAGCCCGAGCAGCGGACCTACCCGCGCGACCCGGCCTTTCGTCAGACGTTCGGACCGCGCGGTGTGCTCAAATGCAAGGCGAGCGACACCGACGATCCGACCGTGCAATCGCGGTTCGGGCGCATCGGCAAGCAGACGATCCAGGACACCGGCGCGCTCACCAAGAAACGGATGGAGACCATCGACGACGAGACCACCGCCGCCGCCCTCGACTACATCGAGCGCCAGGCCCGGGCGAACCAACCCTTCTTTTGCTGGTATAATTCGACGCGCATGCATTTGCGCACGCACGTGCGCGACGACCGCCGCAGCCCCCCCGGCCTGACCGCGCGGACCGAATATGCCGACGGCATGGTCGAGCACGACGGACACGTCGGCCTCCTGCTCAAGAAGCTCGACGATCTCGGCATCGCCAACGACACCATCGTGCTCTACACCACGGACAACGGCCCGCACATGAACAGCTGGCCGGACGGCGCGATGACGCCGTTCCGCAGCGAGAAGAACACCAACTGGGAAGGGGCATTCCGGGTACCGTGCATGATCCGCTGGCCGGGACGGATCCAGCCGGGGTCGATCTCGAACGAGATCGTCAGCGGGCTCGACTGGCTGCCGACGCTGCTCGCCGCAGCCGGCGATCCCGACATCAAGCAAAAGCTGCTCGCCGGCCACGCGGCCGCCGGCAAGACCTTCAAGGTCCATCTCGACGGCTACAACCAGCTCCCCTACCTGCTCGGACAGCAGGAGCGCAGCGCGCGCAAGGAGTTCTACTACTTCAACGATGACGGCGATCTGGTGGCCATGCGCTACGAGAACTGGAAGATCGTGTTCGAGGAGCAGCGGGCAGCGGGGACCTTGCGGGTCTGGGCCGAGCCGTTCACCAGCCTGCGCATGCCCAAGCTGTTCGATTTGCGCGCCGACCCCTACGAGCGCGCCGACGTCACCTCGAACACCTATTACGACTGGTACATCTCGCAGCCCTACCTGATCTTCGCGGCCCAGACGGGCGTGGATCCGGTTCATGCAGACCTTCAAGGAGTATCCGCCGCGGCAGCGCGCGGCGAGCTTCAGCGTCGACCAGATCATCGACAACATGAAACGGACCATGGAGGCGACGCAATCGCGGTGATACGCAAGCGCGGGCCAACCGCGGAGGGATTCGCATCATGATCTGCATTCTGAGCCGACGGGCGTTGCTGGCGGTCCTGTTGGGCCTGATCTGGCTCGGCTGGAACGAGGCTTCGGCACAGGCTCCCGATCCACTGCCCTCCTGGAACGACGGCGCGGTGAAGAAGTCGATCACCGATTTCGTCCCGCGCGTGACCACCCCGGGCGGGCCCGACTTCGTGCCTCTCGATCAGCGCATTGCGACCTTCGACAACGACGGCACGCTGTGGGCCGAGCAGCCGATGTATTTCCAGATCATGTTCGCGATGGACCGCGTGAAGGCGCTCGCGCCGCAGCACCCGGACTGGAAGAAGAAGCAGCCGTTCAAGGCCGTGCTGGAGGATGATCGCAAGGCGTTGGCGGCGCTCGGCGAGAAGGGATTTCTGCAGATCATGGCCGCGACCCATACCGGCATGACCAGCGAGGAATTCGCCAGGATCGCCGCCGACTGGCTCGCCACCGCGCGGCATCCGCGCTTCAACCGTCCTTACACCGACCTCGTCTATCAGCCGATGCTCGAGCTGCTCGCCTATCTGCGCGCCAACGGCTTCAAGACCTTCATCGTCTCCGGCGGCGGCATCGAGTTCATGCGGCCGTGGACGGAGAAGACCTACGGCATTCCTCCGGAGCAGGTGGTCGGTTCGTCCGCCGTCGTGCGCTTCCAGCTGCGGCCGGACGGCACGCCGGTACTGATGCGCGAAGCCAAGATCGAATTCGTCGACGACAAGGCCGGCAAGCCGGTCGGCATCAACCGCTTCATCGGGCGGCGTCCGATCTTCGCCTTCGGAAATTCCGACGGCGACCAGCAGATGCTGGAATGGACGGCGGCGGGGAGCGGCGCGCGCTTCATGGGCCTCGTGCACCACACCGACGCCGAACGCGAATGGGCCTACGACCGCAATTCGCCGGTCGGGCGCCTCGACAAGGCCTGGGACGAGGCGGTCAGGCGCGGCTGGACCATCGTCGACATGAAGCGCGACTGGAAAAAGGTATTTCCGTTCGATCCGTGACCAGAGGCGCCGTAAGGAAAGGGCCCCACGACGGGAACGCAGGGCCCTTGCAAGGAGAAATTACATCAGTACACGGCATAGCTTGCGGCAGTCGGCTCGGATTGCAAGTGATGTTTAGGCAAAGACGCGTTCCAGATTCGCCCGCGCCAAGCTCGTCGGGAAAGGTTCGTCATTCATCGGCACGGGCGTCCGCGCGCCTGCGCACCAGCGAAGAGGAGGAGAAGCCATGACCAATCAAGCTGTTTCCGCGCCTCAGCCGATGAGGCCGCTGCTGCATGCGCTTGCGAAGAACTGGTGGCTGCTGCTGCTGCGCGGCATTGCCGCCATCATCTTCGGCGTGCTCGCATTCATCTGGCCGGGACTGACCTTGCTGGTGCTGGTCATTCTCTACGGCGCCTATGCACTGGTCGATGGGGTGCTGTCGCTCGCCGCGGCGGTGATGGGTCGCGGCGGACCGGTCCCGACCTGGTGGCTGGTGATCGTCGGCCTGCTCGGAATCGCGGTCGGGATCCTCACCTTCGTGTGGCCCGGCATTACCGCGCTGGTTCTGATCCTGTTCATCGGCGCGTGGGCGCTGGTGACCGGAATTTTCGAGATCATCGGCGCGATCCGGCTGCGCAAGGAAATCGACGACGAATGGATGCTGATCCTCAGCGGCGCCCTGTCGGTGCTGTTCGGACTCGGCGTGATGATCCTCCCGGGCGCCGGCGCCTTGGCGCTGATCTGGGTGATCGCAATCTACGCCATCATCTTCGGCGTGTTGATGATCGCGCTCGCGCTGCGACTGCGCAAGCACAGTCACGCGACCTGACGAAGCGGGGGAGCAACCCCGCTTCCCTCCCGGGTTCCGCCATCCCGCCGGCTTAGTCGCAGCGGCGCTCCTTGCGCGTGATCGTGCGGCCGTCGGCGCGTTCGACCGTCGTGGTCACCGTGCGGCAGCTTTGCCGCGGGCCGACCGTGACACCGCCTGGGCCGACGCCGACGGTGACATCCGGGTCACTGCGTCGGCGGTCGACGCGGTCGCGCCCGATCTGAACATCGACCTGCGCCATCTTCAGGTCCTGCCTCAGATCTTGGGCTTCGGCCGGCATGCTTCCGACAAGCATCGGGGCAGGCATCAGCAGCGCCGCGGCTGCCGCCACGGCGAAAGCGATTGTCTTCATGTGAGCGTTCCTCCTTGGGATCGGTATGGACACATAACGGGCGCAAACAGCAAAAAGTTCCCGTGCTCTTTGGAGGACGGCAGGCCGGCACTCCAGATTCCGCTTCTCACTCGGTGCGCACGGGTTCGACCTGCCCCGCTCTTCGACTCGCGTTTGCGTCCTCAGGAGCGTTCCGATCCCGCGGCGCAAGTCATCCTGCGACCGGCTTGGAACTCCAACCTCACCGGATCGTGAACCTTCGCCCGCGTCGTCGTCTCCGGCCGTCGCGTAGCTGCGCCCGACGGGGGCCAGTCTGGCGCGTGGAGGCGATAGCGGATGCTCGAGGTGACGGCAGGAATACCGGGGTCCGTCCGGGACGGGGCGGATGGCGGCGAGCACAAGCGAGGTTACCTGCTCCTGAGCTTCTGGCACAGCGCGCGCGGTTTCTGGGGTCGGCGCGGGGCGCGGGTGGCGTGGCTTCTGTCTGGGGCCATCCTCCTCATCGTGCTCCTGAACCTTGCCGCCTCCTATGGCATGAACGTCTGGCACCGGGTCATTTTCGACGCGCTGCAGGGCAAGGATTCGGACACCGTCCTGTTGCTGGCGACGCTCTACGTGCCGCTGCTGGCGGGGAGCGTGTTCTTGAGCGTCATGCAGATCTGCGCGCGCATGACCATGCAGCGGCACTGGCGGAGGTGGCTCAACAACCTGCTCGTCGATCGCTGGCTCAGGAACGGCCGCCATTACCAGCTCGAGCTCGCAGGCAGCACCCACAAGAACCCGGAATATCGCATCGCCGACGACGTGCGGATTGCCACGGAGGCGCCGATCGACTTCGCGATCGGCGTGGCAACGGCCGTCCTGTCGGCCGCGACGTTCATCGCGGTGCTGTGGACGATCGGCGGTGCGCTCACCGTCGAGATCAGCGGCACCGCCGTCACCATCCCCGGCTTCCTTGTCGTCGCAGCGGCGATCTATGCCGCGGCGGCGAGTGGAACCATGGTGGCCATCGGACGCCGCCTGATCGCGGTATCGGAGAACAAGAACCAGGCGGAGGCCGAGTACCGTTACCTCTTGACCCGCGTGCGCGAACACGGGGAAGGCATTGCCCTGCTCGAGGGCGAAGAGGAGGAGCGCCGCGGGGTCGACAAGTCGTTCCGGACACTGCTGCGGGCATGGCGAGACGTGTGCATCCAGAGCATGCGCACCACGATCGTCTCGCAGACCAGCGGTTACATCGCGCCGATCCTGCCCATCATTCTCTGCGCCCCCAAATTCCTGGACGGCACGATGACGCTCGGCGAAGTCATGCAGGCGGCATCGGCGTTCGCAATCGTGCAGTCCGCGCTCAACTGGCTGGTTGAAAATTATCCGCGGCTTGCGGACTGGGCCGCCTCCGCACGGCGCGTGGCGGCGCTCGAGGTATCGCTCGACGCACTGGAGCGGGCGGAACTTCGCCGCATCGGCAGGATCAGCCGCGGCGAAGGCAAGGACGCTGCCCTGCGGCTGCGCAATGTCGCGATCATGCACAACGACGGAACGGCCGTCGTCGACGGGGCGGACGTCGCGATCATGCCGAGCGAAAAGGTGCTGCTCACGGGCGAATCGGGAACCGGCAAGAGCACGCTCGCGCGTACCCTGGCGGGCGTGTGGCCCTGGGGCGAGGGCGACATCGAAATCCGCGCCGGAGCGAAGCTCCTGGTCTTGCCGCAGCGACCCTATGTGCCGATGGGCACGCTTCGCCGGGCCGTGAACTATCCGCATGCGCCCCAGCGCCGAAGCGCGGGAGAGATCGCGGAGGTCCTGGAGAAAGTCGAGCTCGGCCACCTCGCCGAGCACCTCGACGAGGAAAGGCCCTGGGATCAGATCTTGTCGGGCGGAGAGAAGCAGCGCTTGTCGTTCGCCCGCATCTTCCTCCATCGCCCGGACATCATCGTGCTCGACGAGGCCACCGCTGCCCTCGACTCGGCGGGCCAGGATCGATTGATGGAGCTCTTGTTGCAGGAGCTCGAAGAGGCGACCGTGGTGAGCATCGGCCATCGGCCGGAGCTCGCCCGCTTTCACCACCGCAAGATCGTTCTCAAACGCGGCCGCCAGGGTGCACGGCTCGAGGTCTCTCACCTTCCGAAGCGCCGGGGTCCGCCGTCGACATCTGCATCAGCGGTATGCCGACGCAATCGCGTCATGCGCGACGCTGCTGTACCGAACGCCATACAAACAGAAGCACGATGGCGCCGATGGTTGCGGCCACCAAAGTACGAATGAAGCCGAACACCGGGATATTCAGGAGACTGGCAAGGATCCCGCCTACGAAGGACCCCCGCGATGCCGACCAGGATATTGGTGAAAATTCCATGATCGGATGAGGTCACCTTTTCGGCGATCCATCCGGCGAGCGCTCCGATCACCAGCATCGACAGGAAACCAACGCCTGGCTGACCGAGAAATGCTTGCGCGTCTTCCATCGTAGTCTCCACAATCTACCGCGGTAGCTTTGCGGCCTAACAACGTTCTCTGAGCCGCGCCGGCAGTCAGGAGCCGAACGCTGCTGCCTCTCAACCACGGCTATCGATCTATCAATCGGGTACAGCGTTCTAGCTCAAATGGGAGAGTTCGGCCACAGCGGGGCTTCGGCCATTGCGCGTAAGCCCGTCGACAGTCGCCGAATACCTCGCATAGGGTAAGTCATGCTTACGCACTCCGGTTTGGCTCGATCGTTCGGAAAGGCATCGATATAGGTATCCTTCAAATTTCTGGTCTAGAATTCATCGATCATCGACCAGCCGACGGGGAGTAGGGACCATGGGCACACTGTACGACGTCCTGGCCAACGCGGAGGGTGGCGAAGCGATGGCCATGCTCGGCCGCGAGTTCCGGCTCACGCCGGCGCAGGTCGAGGCCTCCGTGGCGGCGCTGCTTCCCGCCATCTCCACGGGCCTCAAACAATCGACTGCCACACCCGAAGGCCTCGGCAATCTGTTTGGCGTCATGGGACAGCAGCGAGACCTGCATGCGATCTATGACGACCCCAGGGCCGCCTTCGGGCAGGAAGGACGCTCCGCGGGAAATGATGTGCTGTCCGCAATATTCGGCTCGCCCGACGTAAGTCGTGCGGTCGCGGATCAAGCTCAGAATTTTTCGGGGGTGAACTCGAGCCTTCTGAAGAAGATGTTGCCGGTGCTCGCCGGAATTCTGATCTCCGGGCTGATGCGCGGTGGCTCCGGGCAGGCTTCGCCATCGGCACCACCCCCGTCACCAACACAGGGCGGCGGGCTCGGCGATATCCTGGGGCAGATTTTCGGCCGTGGCATCCCCGGGTCGTCCGGCGCGTCGCCGAGCCCTGGTCAGCCAATTCCTGCTCCCGGCGGCCAACCGTTTCCTGTGCCAACAGAGGCGAGCGGACCGCCGAACCCCGGTGGCGATCTCCTCGGCCAAATTCTGCGTGAATTCGAGAAGGGAATTCGGGAGGGGCGCATCAAGCCAGTCATCATCGGCGGGGGTCCCGTCCAGATACCGATGCCGGACGGACAAGCCGGCCCGGCACCCGCCGGTCCCAACCAACCACAGATGCCAGGCGGCGACGTGCTCGGCCAAATCCTGCGCGATATTCTTGGCGGAGCGATGGGCGGCGCCCCTACTCAAATGCCGCAGAGGCGACAGGGACAGTCGCCGCAGATGAAGGACTTGTCGGATTTGAGCAAGCAGCTGGGCGTGATGGGCGGCGCGGGCGCGACGGTCTTCGGAGATCAATTCGAAGCCGGCCGAGACGTCGAGCAGCGCCACCTCGACAACATTCAAGGCATCTTCGAGCGGTTCTACGGCGTCCAGCGACGCTGAGCGTCTAGAGTTGTGCCGGGCTGAACGTGTCGCAACTGTCGACTTGCCCCGACTTCAGGCCGGTCATGAACCAGCGCGTGCGCTGTGCGGCCGAGCCGTGGGTGAAGGCATCGGGCACGACATAGCCTTGGGTTCGCCGTTGCAGCCGGTCATCGCCGATGGCGGATGCGGTCTGCAGCGCGGATTCCACGTCGCCAGGCTCGATGAATTTCCACGCTTCCTGTGAGTGATGAGCCCACACTCCGGCGAGGCAATCGGCCTGCAGTTCCACCCGCACCTGCACCTGGTTGGCCTCGGTCGTGTCCATGCCTTGCTGCATCTGCTGCACCCTGGGCAGAATGCCGAGCACGTTCTGCACGTGGTGGCCGATTTCGTGGGCGATCACATAGGCTTGAGAGAACTGGCACGATTTGCTGCCGGCGTCGCAGGCGCGGAAGCGTCGTTCGAGGTCCTGGAAGAACGAGGTGTCGAGATAGACCTTGCGATCGTTGGGGCAATAGAAGGGCCCCATCGCGGATTGCGCGAACCCGCAGGCCGATTGCGTGACGCCGGAAAACATCACCAGCGTCGGCGGCTGATAGGCTTTGCCGGATTGCGCAAAAATTTTCTGCCATTGCGCTTCCGTGCTTCCGAGCACGGCAGAGACGAACTCTCCCATTTGATCGGGTGGAGCTTCCCTCCTGGCGGTGTCCGGGGCGGGTTGTGACTGCTCCTGCGAGCCGCCCAGTCTGGACAAGATCTCTGCCCCGCCGATCAAGTAGAGCGGGTTGATGCCCAATGCCCAGCCGACGATAACGAGGAGGATGAGGGTGCCGATGCCGATGCCGCCGCTGCGGCGCGTCCAAAGGCCGCCCGATCTATCGCCGCGCCGATCCTCGACCCTGTCGCTGCGCGGTAGCTCATCGAGACGCATGGTGGCCTCCCCAAATGTCTCAGGTGCCTCGCCTCCCGCATTGCGGGCTCGACCGTCGGTCCGCGTGATCTTCAGCGCAGATGTTGCGCCGACACGTGCGCCAAATGCATCACAAGTCCGTGAAGCGCAAACGAAGCGCGTCAGACGTTCTGACCAATTCTCGAAATGATGATTCTAATGCGGTTTCCGATGAGATTGAATCTCAGCGCGCCCGATGCGTAGGGTGGGCAAAATCGCTAGGTGAAGAACGGCAAATCGTACCGGTGCTTCCAGCGATTTGCCCACGCGGACACAAGGCGTGGGCATTGCGCCCGCGCGACAGGTGCGGATGTTAGAAACGAGCGCGCGCAATGCCCACCCTACGGATCGATATGACCGGAATTCACTTTAGTGGGACTGCTTCTTGCCCAGATATTGAAACAGCGTCTGCTGCCACCAATCGCTTTCGATCTCCTCGAGCAGCGCCACGTTGAGTTGGTCCCGCAGGGGGCTCCCTCTCGGCAAGGCGATCGCATAGTTCTGGCTGTCGAAGCTGAAATCCAACACGCGCAATGTGTTCGAGAACTCCTGCAGGACGATCCAGGCCAGCAGCGGCTTGTCGTACGCGAACGCATCGATGGCACCCGCTTCCAACGCTTTCAATCCGTCCTGGGCACTGGCAAAGCCACGGTGGGAAATTTGCTGGCGATCGAGATAATCCACGGTCGTCGAGCTTGCGATGGCGCCGACCCGAACGGAACGCAGGTCGTTTGCGTTGCGTACGGCGCCATGGAGTTCCCGCCTGGTCAGGGTCGAGGTGATGCCGGCGGTGAAAACCGCGATCGCAATCACCGAGGCAATCATCCAGCCGGTGGCCACGATGCGACCGGGCAAGGTCGCGGGCGCATTTTGCGCGGCGCCGGCCTGGGTCATGGCGATGGTGGACCACCAGAAACCGGCTCCGAGGCCCTTGGTCCCGCCGCTGAAGTGTTCGGTCGCGCGCCGCTCCAGCAGCCAGATCACGAATCCCACGCCCATCGCAATGGCAAGCAGCGCCCCGACCGCCTGAAAGAACCCGAACGCAAACAGCGCGCGCAAGATCGCGACCCATTTGTTCTCGGTCGCGGCCACCGCGACGCCGAGGCCGGTCGTGTGGAACGGCTGGGTGAAGTCCAGCATCCGCTGCCGCGCCGATGTGACCGTCAATGCCGCGATGGCGGCATCGAATTCGCCGTCCGCCGTCCCCTCCACCAAGGCTTGCGCGGTCGCCTGCTCCACGAACCGGTACCGCAGTTGCAAGCGATCGGCGACGCGGCGCCAAAGATCGATGCTGATGCCGCGCCAGGTGCCGTCCCGCTGCTTCATGGCGAAGGGCGGCGCCTCCTTGGTCGCGACGATCAACTCCCGATCCGGAGCGGTCAAACTCGCCGCCGGGGCCTGGCGGCAGAACAACGCAGTGATCACCAGCAGAACGAGAGCCAGTGTTCGGCTGAGCGAATACCCGCGGATGGGTTTGCGGCGCGCACCCTCGGGCCGGCGCCGGCTTGGACCAGGGCAGCCGGCGCCGGGCGAGATGGCGCCAGGAATGAAACTCGTATTCACCGCGTCTGGTGGCTGCCCATCATGGTCTTCACCAGGCCGGCGATGAGCGTGAGGATCGCGCCTCCAGCGCCGCCGCCGACGATCTGACCGAGGATGGCGCCGACGTCGAGGCCGCCGCCGGCGGCACCCGCGATCGCCGGAATGAGGGCCTGCAGAATTTGGCCTCCGCCAACGCCGCCGATGGCACCGGCGATGGTGTTGCCGAGAGCGCCGAGATTGTAGTCCTTCAGTGCTGCGCCGACGGCGTTGCCCCCGGCGACTCCCGCGATCAGTTGAATGATCAGATTGATGATCGCTTCCATGGCACGTCCCTTTCCCTTGCAGCGAGATGGTCCGGCTCTTGTCCGCCGATAGCACCCGAGGCTTGCGCTGGTGCTACGCACGGGCATTCCGCCCTGCATGTCGCGGGGTCGGTCAACCGCAGCCGTGAACGAACCGCTCGTGCGCGCTCGTCAGCGAAGCTCTTGCTCGATGGCATGCATGGTTTGGCTCGCCTGACGTCTGCGTTTACGGTTCGCGCAGCGGCTGTGGCATGAGTGCAAGCGATGTTGCGCCAATGCGTGCAGGACGCGCATCACGAGTCCGTGAGCCGCACAAGGCAATTGCGACAGAGCTGCTGACGATTCGTGAATTGATGATCAATAAACGGCGACGAAATCACACGTGAACCAATCAGTTGAGCCAAGAGCCTTTGATGCCCTGAGAGCCGGCTCATCGCGGTGTCGGCCGCGGCCGCGGCAGCGGCACTCGAAGTGCTGCAGAACTTTCCATCGGCGTCGGGGCGGGTTCGGCAGCGGGCACGGCGCTCATCAAGGCGGCCAGCGGATGGACGGGTTGAAGGTCAGCGGGAGCAGCAGCCGGCAGCGGTATCGGGATGGCTCCAATCACCGCGTCGCCGGCGTTCCTGGCCGGCTCGTTCCTGACGCTGATTTCCAGGAGGAAAACGATGAGGGCGAGCGAAATGACGGCCGCCGCGATGGAGATCAGCGTTCGCTGGCGACGACTGGATGCGCCAAGCAGGCGACTGGATGCGCCAAGCACTCGATCGACGCCAGGCACGACCCGCTGACCTTGCGCCAACGCCGCGTCCACGACCCGCTGACCTTGCGTCGATGCGACGTCCACGAGCCGCTGACCTTGCGTCAACGCCACGTCCATGTAACTCCGCCAAACGCGAGCCGTGCTCTGAATCGCTATCACCGATCGTATCCAGCTGCCGATTTACCAGCGCCCGTTCAATCGGGGCAGCAAAGCGAGTGACGGACGGACGTGGGACAGGGGCGCTTCTTACGATGGTTCTCTTAATGAATTCTTGAATTTTCCATCCAAGCCACCAGATTGGTGGATGATTCGCGCAAGCGCAGCGCCGCGGTGCGTCAGTTCTCGGTGGCCGTCGATTGCTCGGTCCGTAACCATAGGCGGCGTGCCCGGCACCTGGTTTCGCGACCATGGAACTTCAGTCACCCGCATTCGTTAACCTTGCAGGGAGGAACGGAACCGGAGCCCGTCCGGCAGTTCCTCTCGCAAAGGCCACTCGGCCAACTCCCGGGTGGCCTTTTGGCTGATACGAGCAAGCAGCATGATGACGGCAATCGGTGAACTTACCTTGGCGCAGGAGGATGGCGGCTTGCCGACAACAT
Organism: uncultured Alphaproteobacteria bacterium; assembly: GCA_963827585.1. Taxonomy (GTDB): domain Bacteria; phylum Pseudomonadota; class Alphaproteobacteria; order Rhizobiales; family Xanthobacteraceae; genus VAZQ01. Next base: position 10,288 of record CAWHCK010000013.1, on the reverse strand, counting down.
TGGCCGCCGGCAGTGCACCTGGCGAAAGCGGCGTCTCCATCCTCAGCATGCGGTTCCGAGGCGGCGCACATTTCAGCGCGACGCCGCGACAGCACCTGATCTGGTTTCAAATGTCATCGCAGGCGTGCTTTGAATGCCGCATCGCCGGTCGAGCGCTTCGGCACGAGCCGCCGGCAGGGTCGCTGGCGATCTGTCCGGCCGGTGCCGACTGCGCTGCCGATGCCGGAGCAAGCGTCGATGCCATTCTCGTTGCGATCGATCCCAGCCAGTTCGCGCTCGCAGCCGCGGAGGATTCGGCGCTTGAAGCGCGGCTGGTCGAGCGCCTGTCAGGCTGCGACCAGGCGCTTCTCGATCTTGCACGCATCCTGGCGTCGGAAAGCGCCGACGATTACCCGCACGGACGCTGTTCTGGAACGAGGCTGCCGGCGGCTTCATCGATGGTCTAGTCAGTCGCCACTCGTCAACTTGCGAAAGCCGGGCGCGTGGCATGCTGGGCAGGGATGTGTTGGAGCGGCTCAGGGACTATGTCGTTGCGCACCTGGACGAGCCGATCGAGGTCGCCGCGCTCGCAAGATTGGCGGGGCGCAGCCCCTTCCACTTCTCTCGCGTCTTCACCCGATCCGTCGGAATGACCCCGCACCGTTACGTCGTGCATCTGCGATTGCAACGCGCCATCGAGCTGGTTCGCGACGGCCGATCCAGCCTTGCTGAAATCGCGGCGCGAACGGGCTTTGCCGACCAGAGTCACCTGTCGCGCTGGGCTCGGCGCGTTCACGGCGTCTCCCTCACGCAGCTGGCCGCCTGACCACACCACTTGTCCTCACCTCGCGCTTGCAGGATCAGGATGCCTCATGGCACGAAAATCTCATTGGCCACCGACGCCGAAGCGCCGGGCGTCGGTCCGCCCGAGATGACGTAAATCTTGCCCGCGACCGCTGCCGCGCCCAGGCCATGCCGTGCTGTCGGCATGCGTGCATGGCTGCTCCAGCCATTGTTCCTGGCATCGTAGGCTTCCGTCTGATTGAAGGTGCCGGCGGGCGCCTCGCCACCGAACACGAACATCCGTCCCTCGAGCACCGCCGCCGCGATGCCGCTGCGCACCGTGGGCGTCGGCGCGCGCTGCTCCCAGCGACCGGCTGCGGGATGGTACGCCTCGTTCGACGCCAGATTGCGCGAATAGTCGCCGTCGATACGGCCGCCCACGGCGTAGAGGCGTCCGTCAATCGCGGCGGCCGCCAAGTGGTCGCGCGCCGTCGGGACATTCTCGAGCACCGTCCACCGGTCGGCGGCAGGATCGTAGGCCTCGTGCGCCGCCGTGTTGCGGCCATTCCCGCCGACGCCGCCGACCGCGTGGATCTTGCCGCCGAGCACGGCGGCCGCCAGCGCCCCGCGCGAGGTCGGCAGGGCGGCAAGCCGCCGCCAGCGCTCACCCGCCGGGTCGTATTCGTGCACCTCGTCGGTCGGCGTCCAGTGCTCGACGAAACCGCCGATGACGTAGAGCTTGTTCTGCCAGCCCACCGCCGCCGCATGATGCAGAGGGCGCGGAATTGCGGCGCCGCGGCTCCAACGGTCGGCGGTTGGGTCGTAGATTTCGAGCTCGCGCTCACCGCCGAACCCGCCGACCACGTAGATTTTCCCGCCTACCTCCGCCACCGCCACTTCCGTGCGGGCGGAGGGCATCGGGGTGCCGGTGGTCCAACGGCCGGTGCCTTGGGCGAAGGCCGCGGCAGCGAGCAAGGCACCGCCGGCCAGCAGCGCCGTAGTGAAGATCTTGCGCATGGGCATCTCGCCTCCATCCGTTGTCGCGGAGACGAGGATAACTCAGACATTGCACTCCGACACGCTAGTGCCCCGAACCCGAAGTTCGCACACCTTTGCCACGAGTCCGATTGCGAACTTCGGGTTCAAAAGGGGCACTAGAATCATAGAGTTGCTAGTGTCCCCTTTCAATTCCGAAGTTCGCATGAGAGTGTGCCGCAAGCACTTGCGAACTTCGGAATCGCGATACTAGAGCGTGATTGCCTTAGGTTGAGTCGCAATCACGCTCTAGCTTTTTGTTTGAGCATGATCTTTTCGGAAAACCGGTACCCACTTTTCCGGATCATGCTCTAGAGGCCCGCGCCGACCCTCGAACGCTGACGCCTGACCACGCCCCAAACAGCAGGAAATCTTCAAGATCGGCCGCTCGCCCCTCCCTAGATCGCGGGGCACGCGCGCGAACCATCGAGTTTGCCGCGCTCGAGCAGGAGAAGCAGGAAAGATGACCGATCTGACCGAAAGAACGCTCCACCGGCTCGGCGAGCAGCTGCCCGGCCGTGTCTCGCGGCCGGGTGACGACCGCTACACCGCCGCGACGGCCATCTGGGCAAAGCCGGTCGGCCGCAGGCCGCGCGCCGTCGTTCACTGCCGAACGCCGCAAGACGTCCAGTCGGCCGTACGCGCCGCGCGCCACTGCGATCTTCCGCTCTCGGTGCGTGGCGGAGGCCACGACTGGGCCGGCCGCGCCCTGTGCGACGGGCTCGTCATCGACCTCCGCGGCATGAACGGCGTGGTCGTCGATCCCGACCATCGCAGCGCGCGAATTTCCGGAGGCGCCCGCGCCGCCGATGTTATTGCAGCGACGGATCCGCTCCGCGTCGCGGCGGTGGCGGGCTCGGTAGGCGCCGTTGGAATGACCGGATTCACCTTGGGTGGCGGCTACGGCGCTCTGATTGGCCGTTTCGGACTAGCCCTCGACAATCTGCTCACCGCAGAGGTCGTTCTCGCGGATGGACGCGTCGTTGTCGCCACACGCGACGATGAAGAGGAGCTGTTTTGGGCGTTGCGTGGCGGCGGCGGAAACTTCGGCGTCGTGACCGGCATGCGCCACCGCCTGCACGAGTTGCCTGGCGTCCGCTCAGGCATGCTCGTTTACCCGTTCTCCGAGGCCAAAGCGGTCCTGGAACGCGCCGCCGATATTGCGGCTTCCACGCCGGAAGACCTCACCGTTCAGCTCGGATTCGTCGCCGGCCTGGACGGCGCACCCCTGGTCTTGGTCGTGCCGACCTGGTGTGGTCGGCCGAAGCGAGGAGAAGCGGGGGTCGCGCCGTTTCTCGAGCTCGGAACGCTGCTCGCTGGCGCTGTGAACGCGACATCCTACGGGGCCACGCTGAGCGCATTCGACGCGTATATCGTCAATGGGCAAAGGACATTCATGGAGACGTGCTGGCTTCCCGTCTTCGATAGCGGCAGCATCGAGCTCTGCATCCACGCGATGGCGACCGCCCCCTCCCCCGGCTGCGCCATCTTCACCCACGAATTCAAGGGCGCCGCTTCGCGCGTCCCGGCGGAGGCGACCGCCTTCGGCCTTCGTCGCGACCATGTGCTGGTCGAGATCCTCGCCGCCTTCGCTGATCGGTCTGACAAACTCGAGGAGCAGCGACATCGCGAGTGGACTCGAACCACGCGTCAGGCTTTCGATGCCATGGCGCTTCCGGGTGGATATCCGAACCTCCTCGCTGGGGACGACGCCCGCGCGGCGAAAAGCTATGGTCGCAATGCCGAACGACTGATCAAAGCCAAGCGACACTACGATCCCGACAACATCTTCCGCTCCGCCATTCCGCTGCCGTTCGATCAAGACGCAATGGCCGGCGTTCAGTCTGCGCGCGTTTGAAGGCAGGGAGGCGAACACCCTTCCGATGCTCGCCGGCGTTCGAGCCATACCTCGAAGGCCTCAGACGGGCTCGCGACGGCGCATCAGCCCGGTAGGTGACGTGTCTGCCGTGGACACGGCAGGGGCCGCGGCGGAATCGTTCGGCGCCCAAACAGTCGCTTGAAAAATCCGCCCCCATGTTGGCGTGTGTCTTCGGCGCTCTGATCGGCAGTGACGCTCTGCTGCTCGAGTTTCTCTATCTTGAGACGGGCGCCGATAAGCTCGTGGACCTTGTACGGCACGAGCAGGTGGCGCTTGCTGAATTCTCGATAGACGTCGTAGCTCGGATTGGCGTCCCAAATAAATCGTATGATCTCCAGAAAAAGCTCGCCGTCTCTCCTCAGCGTGGGATTGCTTGCCTCCAGGAGCGTGAAGGCGGCGCGGCGCACGCGCGCGTCCTTTGATCCAAGCATGTGGCAGACATGAGATCTCGATAGTGCGCCGTGTTTGACCATGATCGCCTCCCGAGGAGCGAGAGCTTATAGCACCGGAGCCGCCCGGGAAGCGCAGCTCGGTGAATCATGGTGTGCAGAGTCTTATTGCGTCGCGGTCTGCTTGTCTTGCGAGAGCGGTCAGCTTGCGGGAGAGTGACGGAGACTTCTTGTTTGACGGCGTCAAGCTAATTTGGCGGCTACTTGGTGTTGCGCCACCACAGGAGTGACCGGTGCGGCGTGTCGAGCGTCTCGTCGTGCGCTGGGCACGGCAATTGCGCCATCAAGGCGCGCAGGCGTTCGGCTTCCCGCTGCCACTGGTCTCGGCTGTCCATGATGCGGTCGATGTGCACAACGAGGAATTCCTTCGTGCTGCGAGCTTCGCTTTCGCTTGCGCGCAGTTGTTCGAGCTCGATGCGCAACAGCGCTATTTCCCGCCGCATGGCCGGGACCGGATCGGAGGCGTCCGGCGGCTGTGGCGCCGGAAATATGCGCATGAGGGGCTGAACGTTGGCGGCAGCGGACCGATTCGCCATGCGCAAAGCTTGGCGAAACATGGTTGACAGACCGTTAATGCCCAACGCATTGCTGCAGCGCGTTCAAAACGTAAAGAACCCCGGCCGCGACTGGTCCGGGGTCCTTGACCAGAGCAGAGCGCGGTCGCGATCGCGGGGTATTGCTCCGGGCATTTGTCAATTCATCAGCGAGACAAGAGTTCCTCGATCGAACAGGGGCGCCCCGGCAGGACCGCCGCGGAGGCCAGAGGGGGCGGCGCTGACCACTTGGGGAGCCCATCACTCGCGTAATCGGAACTTCACTCATCCGAATCGCGTTCTCTCCCCCGCTGATGCATTGAAAGCAGTCGAAAAATGAGTGAGAAATTCGTGGCAACAGCCTGTCCTCCAACGTAACTAAACCAAACGCGAGTGCCGAAGAATCCGCCGTCCGGCGTCTAGCCCGCAATTGCTACCTGCGGAGGCTTCATGGGTTCCTCACATGAGCATTTGCTGCTGGGCGACATTGGCGCCACGAACGCCCGATTGGCGCTTCTCTCGGATGGCGTTCTTGGTCCAATCAGCTGGTTTGCGGTCGCCGACTTCCCTCGATTTACCGACGCCGTCGCTACCTTCCTGGATGGTCATGGTCGGCAACTATCAGTGCCGGAGGCGTTGCTCGCGGTCGCCGGGCCGGTCGCCGAGAATCGTTGCGTGCTCACCAATTGCCCCTGGACCATCGATGCGCCCGAGCTGCGGGCGGCGTTCAGCTTCGCAAGAGTCCATATCTGCAACGATTTTCAGGCGACCGCCCTGTCATTGCCGCACCTGACGGCGGGAGATCTCTATCCGCTCGGAGGCGGCAAGGCGGTACCGGAAGCACCGATGGCGGTGCTTGGACCTGGAACCGGCCTCGGCATCGCCTGCTTTGTCCCGGGGTCTCAAAGCTCGGTTGTCGTCGCAAGCGAGGGCGGCCACGCGACCATGGCCGCTACCTCCCGGCGCGAAGATGCGATCATCGACTATCTGCGTCATGAGTTCGGGCACGTGTCGGCGGAGCGGGTCGTTTCAGGGGGCGGGTTGGAAAATCTCTACCGCGCTGTCGTCGCGCTCGATGGAATTGATGCTCCCAAGCGCAGCGCCGCCGAGATTACCAAGGCGGCACTGGATGGCGATTGCCCAACCGCGAGGGCCACGCTCGACCTGTTTTGTGCGATGCTGGGAACGGTCGCCGGAAATGCTGCGCTGATGTACGGTGCTCGGGGCGGCGTCTACATCGCAGGCGGGGTTGCCCCGCGGATCACGGAGTTCATGGCACGCTCGCAATTCCGCGCACGGTTCGAGCAGAAAGGGCGTTTCCGAACGTACCTCGAAGCCATTCCGTCAAGCGTCGTCGTACACCCCGCCGCGACATTCATGGGGTTGAGATCAATTGCAAAACGCGCCCATGGCAGTTAGCGCATGTTCCGGAAAAAGCCTGCCCCGGTCTCGATCCGGGGTGGGCACCGGTTTTCCGAATAGAACATGTGCAAAACCGAAGGATCTTAGAGCGCATCACGATTCAACCCGATCGGGATGCGCTCTAAGGGGTGGTTATGGCGAAAAAGCGCATCGGCATCTTCACGGGCGGCGGCGACGTTCCCGGCCTCAACTCGGTGATAAAGACCGTTACCTACCGCAGCAGCGAGAACGATATCGAGGTCGTCGGCCTGCGGCGCGGCTGGGAGGCCCTCACCCACCTGAACTTCGACGATCCCGACAGCAGGCGCCGCTACGTCGTGACACTCGATCGCGAGAACACGCGCACCATCGACCGGCGCGGCGGGACCGTGCTGCACTCGAGCCGCACCAACCCGTCCAAGATGCAGAAGCTGCCCGATCACCTCGCCGGCAAGGACTTCCCGGTTTCGCTCGGCAACAAGGGCAAATCCTGGGACGTCTCCGCACAGGTGCTGGCGAACCTCTCGGCGCTCGGGATCGACCACCTCATTGCCATCGGCGGCGATGACACGCTCGGCTACGCCGCCAGGCTCAACGAGCTCGGCGTCAGGATCATCGGCATCCCGAAGACGATGGATAACGATGTCCGCAACACCGAGTACTGCATCGGCTTCTCGACGGCGATCACCCGCGCCGCCGACGCGATCCAGCGCCAGCGCACCACCGTCGCCTCGCACGAGCGGATCGGTATTTTCCGCGTCTTCGGGCGCGACGCCGGGTTCACGGCGCTCTGCACCGCATACGTCACGTCGATCCGCTGTGTCATCCCCGAATACAAGGTCAATCTCGACAAGCTCATCCGGCTGCTCATGGAGGAGAAGCGGGCGAACCCGAGCAACTATGCCATGATCGTGCTCAGCGAGGGCGCCGAGTGGGAGGGCTACCAGGTCCAGCATTATGGTGACGCCGATGCCTACGGCCACCGCAAGAAGGCGAGCGTGGCCGAGTCGCTCGCCGACGAGATCAAGCGGCGCACCGGCGAGGAGACGATCGCGTCCGATCTCACCTACGACCTGCGCTCGGGCGACCCCGACTTCGTCGACAAGCTCGTGGGCCTGACCTTCGGCAACATGGCCTACGACGCCATCCTCGCCGGTAAGACCGGGCTCATGACGGCGCTGGTGGAGGGCCGCTACGAGCTGGCGCCCATCCCTGACCCCAAGCTCGGGCCGCTCAAGGTGGACGTCGCCACCGCGTACAACACCGAGCGGTATCGCCCCATGTACGCCAACAAGCTGGGGCTGCCGGTGTTTCTGCATCGCGCGTCATAGGCCAGGCATCGAACGCCTCTTTCTGAAGATCAGTCCAGGCGAGCAGCACCGGGACCGCAACGCGGGTTTCGCTGCGCTTGATCGCAACAAAGTGAATTGCGAACCGGCGCGCGGGCGCCGGCACTTGTACATGGTTGCTGCGCCTTGTGGATTGTTGCTCCCGCATGACCGAAGCGTAACTTGTGTGCGCGATCGGTTCACCTTTGACTACGCGGGGCGACGAAATTCATGGAGATTCCCATGTGGAAAGCACTTGTTGCCGGCACCACCATGCTGACGATCGCCGGCTCGACACTCGCCTCCGCCCAGCAACCGCCTGCAGCCGAGCGGTCGCAACGCGCGCAGCTGACGGCCGATGACATCGCGGCGTTTACCGATGCGCGCATCGCGGGACTCAAGGCCGCCCTGAAGCTGACGCCCGCCCAGGAGAAGAACTGGCCCGCGGTCGAGCAGGCGCTCCGTGACATCGGCAAAGAGCGGATCGCGCGGCGCGAGGCGCGAGCCGCTGCCGGGCAGACGACCGATGCGACCGAGCGCCTGCGCGAGCGCGCGGATGCGTTGACCACCCGGGCGGCGGCGCTGCGGCGCTTGGCCGACGCCGAGAAGCCGCTCTACCAGAGCCTCGACGAGGCGCAGAAGCGCCGTTTCGGCATGGCTATCCGCTTTGCCGTGCGTTCGCATATGGCGGCGGCTCGCACGCACGGCTGAGGGCGCGCCCGAAGGCGCTCGCTGAGCGCAGCCTTGCCACCTCGCCCCCGCGATTTGCTGGGGCGGGGTGGCATCCGCGTGCCGCAATGTCGGCCGCCCTGAACGGGCGTGTTTGGCACAGCGATGGCTGCGCGAGCACGACCGCCGGCAGCAACATGACCAAGGCGATCAAGACGCACCGCGCTTGCTTAATGGACTCCGGCGGTGCGGCCCGCCACCGTCATGGTGAAGGCGCCGCAGAATGGCTCATCCAAAGACCCGCATGGCGAGCGGCAGGAGGATTGCAAACAAGCCGAACATGACCGGCCAGAACACGAAACCGTTCGCCTTGATGTCAAAGTCGCGCATTTGATCCAGCGATGTATTTATCGTCTGGAGGGGTCTGTCGAGTACGTCGAGCCCGGTTGCACTCATGGCGGTCCTCCGAAGCGTGGGCTGTTCCATGGGTATAACGGCCTCGGTGGGGTTTCGGTTGCGCGGGAGCGGCAAGTTGCGCTTCCCTTCGCTCGACCAATCCTGCCAATTGACCCGCGCGGGCCGATGGACCGCTTTGGGTTCTTCATTTCAACGGTTGAACCCGAATGCCTCGCGCTGGTCGGACGAGCGGAATGCCCCGCCTTCGTCAGTACGCCGCAAGGTAAAGCACGAGCGGCAAGCCGTATGTCGCGGCCGCGGCCGCGACCGCCAGCACGGTCGCGAGTGCGAGACGAATTTGGCGCAGCCTCATCGTGGCTCTCCCTCCGATGCAGTGGCCCACGCAAGGAGATACGGAGCGGCCGTCGCGATGGTTTCAGGCGCCGGGACGACCGCGCGCCGAAAATTGCAGACGAGGCGCGTCGCCATAGAGCATGATCCCGAAAAAGCCTGCCCCGGACTTGATCCGGGGTGGGTACCGGTTTTCGGAAAGATCATGCTCCAGCAATGAGCTAGAGCGCGATGACGATTTGAAGAAAAGTCATCGCGCTCTAGGCGTCTGCTATCGCGGCGTCCGTATTGTGGGTTGGCGGACCAGCTTATAAGTTGTGCCGGACGAGAGACGGCACCAGACCCGATGGAGGAATTGCGATGTCGGGAAGCACTTCAAGTAAGAGTGCGATTTTGGTCGTCGCGCTCATTGCTGCGGCCACTTTCATGTCAACACGTTCGGGCGCAGAACCCGCTGCACAAAGTGCACAAAATGCGTTGAAAAAGCCAACACCTTCGGGCGCCGCGCCCAAGCTCGTGCGTCCCGGCGCCGTCCAGTCGTCGAAGGCCGCCGCCGGGACTGCTCAGCAAGAGGACGGTAGCAAGACGTCGAACTTTCAAATCCAGAGGCACCTCAGCGACCGGCAGAGCGCCGAGAGCCAGAAGCAGAGCTTACAGAAGAAACTCGGCAAGCCGTGCAAGAACTGCTTGTGAGCGTCGGCTCCGCGCCGCGCCTCTCGCACGGCCGGCACGGCGAACGGCCGCTGCCTAGAGCATGATCCGGAAAAGTGGGTACCGGTTTTCCGAAAAGATCATGCTCAAACAAAAAGCTAGAGCGTGATTGCGACTCAACCTAACGCAATCACGCTCTAGCCTAGCCGCCCGCCGCCGTGCGGCCCCCGTAATTTCCATGTGTTGAGGATATCCTCGACCTCGTCGGCGGTGACGGGCAGGAGCCGGATTCACCCGTGAGAATTTCCGCTGAGCGTTGGAAGGTGTGTATTTGGTTTTCTTGGTATGTGGGTGAGGTCGGAGAGCCAAGCGAGCCAACCGACGATTTCGGGCTCTTTGTTCATGCGTTCCAACACGGTGTCGAGGTCTTTGCCGAGTATGGCCTTTTCGCTGTGGTATCGGCTGGTCTGCCGCTCGCTGGGGGTGTTTTGGAGCCTGGATGCGGCGGCGTGAGCTTGCGCGAGGGGGGTCTTGACGTTGCTGCTGAACACGAGTTCGGCGAGCTCGACGGCTTCACGAATGCTGTCGGCGGTCTTGGTGGTGATGTGTCCATCGAGGACGACGTCGAGGAATGCGGTTCGGACGTGATTGATGGCCTCGCGTCGAAGGGCGAGAGATTCGGTTTTTTTGCTCTGCCGGTAGCTGACGAAGGAGAGCGCGAGGCTTGCCAGGGAGGCGACGAGGGCAATGACTGGCAGCGTATCGGACATGGTTTGCGGCTCGCCACGCGCTGGTGAGACGGCGAGGATGGGCGGTTGTCGTTAATGGAGAGTT
>CAWHCK010000012.1:0-60438 GCA_963827585.1 uncultured Alphaproteobacteria bacterium | reverse complement strand
CACAAGACGCGCCGTAGCGCTGGGGCGCGATCGGGTAAGGCTGGAAATTCTTCGTTTTCTTTAACCTATCGGCCTTCTCACCGGGACGCTTCAATTTTTTTCTTTAGTTGCGCTTCGTTTGGAGCGACGAAGGCGGCCAAATCTCGGCTGACATGTCTAGCAGCTTCAGCCACTGTTCTTTATACAACGTCACGGGAAAGCGTCCCATCCCATAGATCGAGACTGCTCCTTTTTCACTTACCTTCATTCGGATAGGTTGGAAGAGGCGCCCTTCTTTCAGAGCCTCGTTTTCTTTGCGCAGAGTGCTCCAGTTCGCCTTTCAGGTCTTCGTTGGGCACTGGCGTGGGCCTCACTTTCTGCACTACTCTACCGCTGGGGACACGCCATTTTACACTGTACCATGCCGCGATGGGTCAAGCCCAATCGAGCTAACAACCAGCATCGCTAGAGGGAGGTGCAGGCAGTTAGCCTGATCCTACTGCGTCTCTTCTTTGCTTTCCTCGGAGAAGCTTTCGCCGAGAGTGCGGTCTTTTGAACGGAAAAAAGTCTTCAAGCTTCGCACCAGCCTTGAGCCTCTCTCGCAGCCCTGAGAGCAGGTTGCGCCCCCTCTTCCTGCCCAGTGTCGCCCTCCTTGTCTCGAGGTACGTCCATAGGTACCTTCTTACCTTTATCTCGTTCGCCGTTTACTGCTGGCCTCACCGCCAAGTTTTGAGAGCTGTTCCTCGAGTGATCCGCCTTTTGGCTCAGGCACCTTTCCGACATGATCGCGAAGCTTCAAAAGTTCCTCGACCGACATTCGAAGAAGATTTGTTCTGGCCATTTCTACCTCCAATTTTCATATGTAGCACTACTAGCCGATGAAGAACACATGGCTCAACAAGTTTTGAGCGGCGAGAGTAAATGGGGCCTGTTTTCAACCGAAGGTCGCGGTCAGGTTCTAACGTAGAGGTCGGCCTCTTTTAGAGCCGTCAGTCCTTAATGGATTATAACTGACATCTTTCCGACTGTTCTGCCTGCGTCGTTTGCACGATGAGCGCCTGCAAGCTGGTCAAGCGAATACGCGGCTGCGGCTCCGCTGCGACCTTTCCTTCGCCGATCGATTGCACCAATGACGAATACTCCCGATCGCAAAACACATCGCCCATAATTCCATAAATGAACCGATATCGCCTTGACCATTCGGCGAAGGTGAAACGGAGTCGATGGTCGCGAGCGCTTATCCGCAAGCCACTCCTTTGAGGCGATCGGAGCGCCTTCAGCCAGTGTCCGCAGCTTGCCGACGCTGACGCCGCGGTGGACGCGGGCTGGGCTAGCGGGCTCTGCGAGAACCGCAATCGGTGCTGGCGATGAGGTTGTCGCGACCGACGCACTCGGTAAAGCGCATGAGCCGCTCGCCCACGAGTTCCGGATGCTCGACGACGTCTGGGTTGAATGCGCGATCAAGCCTGGCATCAGCACCTTGCCTGGGCAACCGGACCTCCTTCCATCTCCGCGATCGTGCTCGTGCCGCGGTGTTTGTCTCCTCGAAGCTCGAAGGCGCCGGTCTTCACTGAAGCACGAGGTCGACAATGTCCTCGAGCGGCACATCGAACATGTGCGGCCTGTTCCAGCTGCTCTAGCAATATGATAACGGCTGCGCTCCGGCGGCAGGCCGTCAAGCGCGTGGTTCAAAGCAGCGATGCGCAGCGCTGCTCATTGACGGTATTGGGTGAGGGTCATCGGCGGCACTATCTTCTCGTACATGAAGGGAACGAATGCATCGTCGACCTGGAGATCGAGCCGGCGTCGATGATCGTGTGGTACTCGGTACGGAGCGCGTCGGCGAGCGCGAACAGGAGCTTTCTTCGTCGTGGTACCATTTGTCGCGGCGATGGGAACTGCGCTTGCTGGCGCGACTACGGGAAGGAAGCCGGTCACGCCGTTGGTCCGCGCGAGCCCAGCCTTGACGTTGGCGATATCGCGCTGCAGTTCTGCCTGCCCGGAATAGACTAGGGGCGGAGTCACGATCGGCCGGCTGAAACGCTGCGCGCGACCGAAAGAACGTGGGCGTCGTACTCGGCGTAGAATTCCGGAAAGGCCTCTCGCGCTCCGCGCCCGCTGATGACTGTGATCATCGGTCCCCTACTCCGCTTCCGTGAACGACACTCCTTTCGATGCCCTTGAGCCGACGGTGCACGTAGAAGGCCCAGGTGCCCGACCGCCGTATTCGCCGTCGCTCACCACGTCGATACTAGCCGAAGCCTGCAGCCGGACCGCCCGAATCACCGTCTCGGTAAAGCATGTTCGAATTCCTCTTTGTCAGAAGGCTTGTCCGCCTGCGCGCTCTGGAGATACGGTACCATCGTGGCTGGGTGTACCATGCCGCCGATATGACTCATGACGAAACGGTGATCGAGCTCTCAACATTCTTTCTTCCCCTGGCTGTGTGCCAGTGTAGCACGGACTTCCGAGTACTTGTACTGTGGATTGTTGCAAGCGTAATCCGGCCCGGGCGCGAACGGTACGAAAGTCAACGGCCGCGCCCTACGGTCCGGTGAAACGTGGGTCGCGACGCTTGCTTTGCTGACCTTGACTGGGCTCTCACGTCAAGTTCCTGTGGGGTCGTCACCACCACGTTCTCCGGCCACGCCGTCAGTTTCCGGAGCTCGCCGACCGTCTTTGGCGAGGCCCCGATGTCTGTCTCCAGCTCCACTCGCATCTGACCTGGCAAGCCACCGAGAGTCAGCATAGCCACGCGACGCTTTCAGGCCGAACCGCATGAGTGCTCCTCCTACACCCTAACGCGGGGAACAGCCTACAACATCTTCACCTGTCGGCGAGCGCTTGGCAAAACGTCGCTGTGAAGTTATACGACTATTCTCCCTCGCGTACTCCTTATTACGGCGAGAACGGCTCTATACAATATTGTTGTACAAAAGGAGAACAGCGAGCGCAATGCACTTCGTTGCTCCCATCGGATGCTCATTCGCTCCCCCCAGCCCTCCCGTCGGGCCGACGCCAGCGGTAAGAATGTGACTGGCACTCTTGTTTTTTTTTCTGACACCCCCTCTCCGAATAGGAGGAGCGCGGACCAGCATAATCGTAGTAGCCTCTGTAGTGACGCTCACGATACGGCGGGCTCGGCCGATACGACCCCAAAACCGGGGTCCTTCAAGATAGCACCCTTGCGCCGCAGCGTTTGTCACCCCGGCTCCGACGAAATGGACAACGACAACGGCTCGCGCCGAGCTGCAGAGCCGTGCCGCCGATCCGCGAACGTATGTGTTTTACTAAGTTATGTATGGGCAACTGCTAAAATTGCCTATGTTTTGCGGCTTTGGGCACAAGCCGAGGCAGAGTACGGCTCTGACGAATACCCCGACATTCATCTTTTTTTTTAGTTCCCGGGGGGTTTAGTGTCGCCTCCGCAGGAGGCTTTGTCACTCTTGGTGCTCCACTAGGCCGCTATGTGCCCTGACGCATCGTTCCAGGATGCTACCCCTGCGCTGTTCGGCGAAATGTCGGGATGCGCGACATTAGGGGGGGTGCCCTCTGCAGCAGGTGCCATAACCGTTTCGAATTCGATTGGCCTCGATCATTAAGTTCTGGAAGATGCCCACCACCGATAGCCAAAACGCGCCAGAAGCGCGTGTCGGCAATCGGTGCGAGCGCCATCTCCATTTCGCGGCCGTCGGAAAGATATTTAACAAGCGGGGGTCGATATGTGTCCCCGGCGATTGGTTCGTAGCTTACGGAACACACCACCACCGGCCCTGCGTATCCTTTTCCAGTGGTCACCTGGTCCATGCGCTTGAATGCGAGCTTGAGATCATAGCGCTGGTGGCCATCGGAAGATCGGTAGTGTCCGCCGGCACGTTCTTGGGACAACGTTTCCACCTGCGGCAGCAGTCGAAAATAACACCGCGGTCAAGGGATGCACAATTTCTCGGACGATTAGCGGCGGTCACTGGCACGCGGTCCTGACTTGGCGGCGATGCTGCTGCAAGTCCTCCACGCTGCCCTCATCGAGGACCATTGTCACATCGGAAGTTTCGGTATTGGAGACGATCTTGGACGTGAAAGTTGCTCTCGGCACGGGATGACCGTCCTCGACCCCCGGAGCCTTCGCCGTCCACCAAAATACTTTCATGACGCCACCAGCATGGCCACGCGCAGAAATCGCGTATTCGCTATCGCCGAAGACAACGTGGCGGTGATCTCGCCAACTGGAATACGCGCAAAATGAGATCGTATAGCTGGGGTGTTTGAGGTTGCCTTGAGCGTGTGCATGATCGCCGACCCCCGCCGCTCACGAACGCGAGCGCGGAGCCTATCGCGAGAATTGTTGCTTGAGCGGCGCGCGAACGAAACATCATTCCGCATCCGTCCCTTGGTGCCCTTAGGAAATCAGCCGCGCCGTGACAAGTGTCGGTAGTGCGTCAGTTTGAATTTCTCTAATCCGGAAGCCGGTCTCGTGTCAGCTGTTGCAGGTGTCGCAAACCTGTTCGAATTGAGGGCTTCTCACCGAATCGGTGATGGCGGAGCCAATGATCCCGCCCGCCCGACATGGCGGTTGCAAGCGGTCAGTGAACCGCTTTGCTGACGAGGTACGTAACGAACTCTGTGGCGTCTCATGCTGGACCTCCCCTCTTCCTCAGTTGGCTCTGCTGCACGTTCAGCCTGATTTGAGTGGCTAACGGAAAGTTTATGGGCAGACCTGAATTGTTCTGAATAGAAGCGGCGATCGCCAGTCGTCCCATCCCCCAATCGGGCGAGCACAGAACGGGCGCGCCGGCCCCTAGGCCGATGTCCGAGATGGGTCTTGGCCGTGTGAAAACGCGCCGGCTCTGAAGACCGATAGAATGGATATTCTGTCAGCTCGCGATTAGGGTCGCGAGAAATTCTTAAGCGTGGTCGATTTCGATCGATCTGGGAAAACGATTTTACTCGTCTTCGAGCTTTCGACGTTTCCACACAGCCAGGGTCAAAATGCGAAGAACTCACATTCAAACACCTCGTCGGCGGCGACGAGTAGCTTGTCCGGCACCTGGAGGCCGAGTGCTCTCGCCGTCTTGAGGTTGATCACCAGCTCGAACTTGGTCGACTGCGTGACCGGTATATCGGCGGGCTCGGCGCCTTTGAGGACTCTACGGTCCTTACTGCCATTGAAGCGATCGGTCGACGCGGTTTTTCGGACGCGGCACCCGTGCCTATGGACGCTCACCGGTACAACGACGAGCTTGAACCCGCGAGATCCCGGGGGTTGAGATAACCCCCCAACGACGGCACCACGAACAACAGCGCTGGGGTCAACCCCCCCGCTCCCGACTTGGGCGGACAGCGCTGTAGGAATTATGAGGATTGCGGCGACAACACCGGCGATCGACAGCTTGCCAAGAAAGGAGCCTCCTTGGGCAGAACCCTTCCCTATAGCTGGTTATACTGACCGGACTTCTTGTGTGCATACACGACGGATTTCGGCTGACGCGGCGTTTTCACAAAACTTGAATATTTGATTTTAGAATTTAAGCGCCACCTCTCGTCCCGTATTCACTTTGCGGGCTGAGCCCGCACGATCTCCTGATAGGCCTCGGCTGCGAAGGCCTCAGCCCGCTGGGATCTCTGAATACATGGATGCTCTGATCCTTCTCGGCGCAGCCAGCGGCAGTGTGCTCCTCTCCCACACGGCGACCAAGGTGTCACGGGACAACCAAGGTGATTCCCCTCGACATTGCCGAGCTCTTGGTTCGGGAAGCGATAGACGGCGTTGCATTTTCCGGCACCCAAGGCGTGCGCTTCCTCGTCGACCCGGTTACCCACAGGCGCGCCACGCTGCGAGAGCGCATGGCAAGTTGCCACGCTCGCCTATCGCGACCCCGGCAACTTGCCATCCGCTCTCGCAGGCGTCGGCGCGCCTGTGGGTGGCCCGGGTCGACGCGGAAGCGCACGCCTTGGTGCTCGGGTTCCGATGCCGTCGATCGCTTCCCGGGCAAGAGCTACGGCAATGTCGAGGGAATCGCCGTGTTGTCCCGTGACACCTTGGTCGCCGTCTCCGACCAGAAGACAAGGGGGCAGCCCGCTCGCTGCGCCGAGAAGGATCAGAGCATCCATCTATTCAGGATCCCAGCGGGCTGAGGCCTTCGCGGCCGAGGCCTATCAGGAGATCGTGCGGGCTCACCCGCGAGTTTATACGGGACAAGAGGTGGCGCTTAAGATTTTAAAATCAAATATTCAAGTTTTGTGAAAACGCCGCGTCAGCCGAAATCCGTCGTGTATGCACACGAGTTGGTCAGTCTAACCAGCTATAGGGAAGGGTTCGGCCCAAGGAGGCTCCAATGCTTGGCAAGCTGTCGATCGCCGGTGCTGTCGCCGCAATCCTCATGATTTCGACAGCGCTGTCCGCCCAAGTCGGAGGCGCTGCTGTTAACCCCGGCGCTGCTGTTCGTGGTGCCGTCGTTCGGGGTATCCGGACCCCAGGGGATTTCGCGGGTTCAAGCTCGTCGTATTACCGTAGCGTTCATAGGCACAGTACGGCGTCCAAAAAACCGCGTCGACGATCGCTTCAATGGCAGTAAGGACCGTAAGTCCTCAAAGGCGCCAAGCCCGCCGATCTACCGGTCACGCAGTCGACCAAGTTCGAGCTGGTGATCAACCTCAAGACGGCGAGAGCGCTCGGCCTCCAGGTGCCGGACAAGCTACTCGTCGCCGCCGACGAGGTGCTTCAATGTGAGTTCTTCGCATTTGGACCTGGCTGTGTGGAAACGTCGAAAGCTCGAAGACGAGTAAAATCGTTTTCCCAGATCGATCGAAATCGACCACGCTTAGAATCTCGCGACCTAATCGCGAGCTGACGGAATATCCATTCTATCGGTCTTCAGAGCCGGCGCGTTTTCACACGGCCAAGACCCATCTCGGACATCGGCCTAGGGCAGGCGCACCGTTCTGGGCTCGCCCCAATTGGGGGATAGGACGACTGGCGATAGCCACTTCTATTCAGAACAATTCAGGTCTGCCCATAAGACTCGCCAGCCACTCTATGTCAGGCTGAACGTGCAGCAGACCGACTCTGGAGGGGGAGGTCCAGCATGAGACGCCGCGAGTTCATTACGCTGCTCGTTGGCAAAGCGGTTCACTGACCGCTTGCACCCGCCATGTCGGGCGGGCGGGATCATTGGCTCCACCATCACCCATTCGGTGACCCTCATTCGAACAGGTTTGCGACACCTGCAACAGCTGACACGAGACCGGCTTCCGGATTAGAGAAATTCAAACTGACGCACTACCGACGCTTGTCACGGCGCGGCTGATTTCCTAAGGTACCAAGGGACGGATCGAAATGATGTTTCGTTCGCGCGCCGCTCAAGCAACGATTCTCGCTATAGGCTCCGCACTCGCGTTCATGACGGCGGGGGTCGGCGATCATGCACACGCTCAAGGCAACCTCGACGCCAGCTATACGATCTCATTTGCGCGTATTCCAGTTGGCGAGATCACCGCCACGGTTGTCTTCGGCGATAGCGAATACGCGATTTCTGCGCGTGCCCGTGCTGGTGGCGTCATGAAAGTGCTTTTGGTGGACGGCGAAGGCTCCTTCACCACGCGGGGCACCATCAAGGACGGTCATCCCGTGCCGACAACTTTCACGTCCAAGATCGTCTCCAATACCGAAACTTCCGATGTGACAATGGTCCTCGATGAGGGCAGCGTGAAGGAACTTGCGGCCGCATCGCCGCCGAGTCAAGGACCGCGTGCCAGTGACCGCCGCTAATCGTCGAAGTATCGTCGATCCCTTGACCGCAGTGCTGTTTTCGACTGCTGCCGCAGGTGAAACGTTGTCCCAAGAAGCGTGCCGGCGGACACTACCGATCTTCGATGGCCACCAGCGCTATGATCTCAAGCTCGCATTCAAGCGCATGGACCAGGTGACCGCCGAAAAAGGATACGCAGGGCCGGTGGTGGTGTGTTCCGTAAGCTACGAACCAATCGCCGGACATCACATATCGACCCCGCTTGTTAAATATCTTTCCGACGGCCGCGAAATGGAGATGGCGCTCGCACCGATTGCCGACACGCGCTTACTGGCGCCGTTTCGGCTATCGGTGGTGAGCATGCTTGCAAACTTAATGATCGAGGCCAATCGATTCGAAACGATTATGGCACCTGCTCCAGAGGGCACCCCCCCTAATGTCGCGCATCCCGACATTTCACCGACGCGCAGAGATGGCGTCCTCGAACGATGCGTCAGGGCACATAGCGGCCTAGTCATTTGCCAAGAGGTCCCAAAGCCTGCTCCGGAGCGACGCTAAACCCCCCGGGGGAACTAAAAAGATGAATGCCGGGGTATTGTCAGAGCCGTACTCTGCCTCGGCTTGTGCCCAAAGCCGCAAAACATAGGCAATGTAGCGTCCCATAGGGGTTAACCGAGTAAAACACAGACGTTCGCGGATCGGCGGCACGGCTCGGCCGCTCGGCGCGAGCCAGTTAGTCGTATCCCATTTCGCCGGAGCTGGGGTGACAAGCGCTGCGGCGCAAGGGGTCTATGTTGAAGGACCGGGCTTTGGGGTTGGTATCGGCCGACCCGCGTATCGTGAGCGTCACTACAGAGGCGACTACGCTTATGCTGGTCCGCGCTTCTACTCGGAGAGGCGATATCACCGAGGTCCCCATGTATACGAGCGTCATTCGTACCGCTGGCGTGACCGCGACTGGGATTGATTAGCGGAGCGCAGACAGTCGATGGAGCAACGGGTGCAATGCACTCGCTGCTTTTTTTGTCAACAATGACACCTTGTTGGCCAAGCCGTTCTCGCATAATCGGGCTGCGCGATGTCGTACAGCTTGAGATGACGACGCAGCGCGTTTTGCCGAACGCTCGCCGACAAGGTGAAGATGCTGTAGGCTGTTCCCCGCTTTTAGCTGTTGGTAGGAGGGAGCACTCATGCGGTACAAGCCCAAAAGCATCGCGGCGCTCCATGTAGCTCTCGGTGGCTTGCCAGATAAGATGCGGGTCGAGGTGGACCCAGGCATCCAACCGTCTCCAAAGACTGTAGGCGAACTTCGGAAGATGACCGCGTGGCCCGAGAATTTGGCCGTAACAACTCCGCAGGAACGCGATCCCAACAGCGCTGTAAAGGTGAGCAAGGCGAACGTAGCGACTTGCACTGCGCCGAAATCGTAGGTAGGCACGAAGGGAGAGGTAGCCGATTAGAGGCACTACAACTGGCGTCGGGAGGGAGCAAATGCCTGATGCACGGGCGTCGATCGAGAAGCACTACGGCTTCGATGGTCTCGCCGACCGGATCATGGCCGCGCTAGAGGCGGCGGGACATGACACGGCGAACCTCACAGTGGAGATGCTGAACTTAGTCGATCAGATGCACTTCGGTGGGCTCAATTCGACGAAGCGGCAGGCCGAAGCGCTTGGCCTCGTAAAGGGGATGCGAGTCCTCGATGCGGGATGCGGGATCGGCGGCTCGAGTCGCTACCTGGCTCATACCTATGGATGTCGGATCAAAGCGATCGACCTCACGTCGCAACTTGTCGAGGCGGCGGCACGCCTCAATGAGCTGTGCGGCATGGATTCGATGATCACTGTCCGTCAGGGGAGCGTTACGGCTCTACCGTATGATGATCGGAGCTTCGACCTCGTGTGGTGCCAAAATGTGTCGATGAATGTCGAAGATAAGCGCCGAATGTTTGCCGAAGCGTATCGAGTGCTGGCGCCCGGAGGGCGCTACGCCATCAGCCATGCGGCACGCGGTCCCGCTGGCGCGCCGTACTATCCATTGCCGTGGGCGAGGGAGCCGTCCTATAGTTTTCTTGGCACGCGCGAGGAGTTCCTGGAGTTACTGGCGTCGGTAGGGTTCACTAAGATCGACTGTCGGAACGAAACGTCCGAGGGAAGTGAGCGGAGTTCCGGCGAACTCGCACCCGGCACTATCTTGGGCGCTGACATGCCGGAGCGTCAAGCCAATGCGGCCCGATCTGGAAAAGAGGGACGACTTGTAAGGATGTTCGTGATCGCACAACGTCCCTCATGAGCCGCACCTGCTTAGAATGGCTCGGGTACGCAGCGGTGATACGCTCTCCATCAAGCGCAAGCGCGCTAAGGTGACGGTCCTAAATCTTGCCACCTTTTTGAGCGTGCTCCTCGCATTAAAACAGTCTACATTTACTTTTTCCGCTCAAATCCTGATGAACCACGTGTTCTTCCTTGCCGAGTGTGCTACCCACCTTTTTTCTTTTTGGAGATGGGAATGGCCAGAACAAGTCTCGGTTCAATGTCAGTCGAGGCCCTTTTAAAGCTTCGCGATGACATCGGAAAGGTCCTCAGCCAGAAGGCGGTTCAGCTGGAGGAACAGCTCTCAAGGCTGGGCGGCGAGGCGGGCAGTGGACGGCGCGGCCGAGGAAGCGCGATGAAGGGCAGGAAGGTGCCCGCCAAATATCGCGACAAGGAGGGCAACACCTGGGCAGGCCGAGGAGCGCAGCCCGTCTGGCTGCGAGAGAAGCTCAAGGCTGGTGCGAAGCTCGAAGACTTTGCTGTTCAAAAGACAGCGGCTTCTCGCAAAGCTTCCCCGAGAAAAGCAAAGAAGCGCCGACGCAAGAAGTGAGCGGGCTAACTGCCTGCCGCCTCCCTCTAGCGATGCTGGTTGTTAGCTCGATTGGGCTTGACCCATCGCGGCATGATACAGTGTAAAATGGCGTGTCCCCAGCGGTAGAGTAGTGCAGAAAGTGAGGCCCAAGCATGCCCGACGAAGACCTGAAAGGCGAGCTGGAGCGTCTGCGCAAAGAAAACGAGGCTCTGAAGAAGGGCGCCTCTTCCAACATCCGAATGAAGGTAAGTGAAAAAGGAGCAGTCTCGATCTATGGGATGGGACGCTTTCCCGTGACGTTGTATAAAGAACAGTGGCTGAAGCTGCTAGACATGTCGGCCGAGATTCGCGCCTTCATCGCTGCCAACGAAGCGCAACTAAAGAAAAAAAATTGAAGCGTCCCGGTGAGAAGGCCGATAGGCGACAAAAACGAAGAATTTCCAGCCTTACCCGATCACGCCCCTGCGTTACGGCGCGTCTTGTGTCCAGACTACAAGCAAACACGCCAGCACCGCCAACCCAGGGCCAAGATAGTTACTGCCATGTGTCGGCGAGCGGGCGATGCCGCGGACCAGAACTATCGCCGCAGGAGTTCTTCTTTGAGCGTATTGCGGTGGGCCGCCATGGCCACAGCGCTGATATTCGGGTTCCCTGAAAGAGATTCTTCAAATGCTTGAAGCTTCAATTCTTCGGTTCGGCAGACCCTAAAAGCCTGATCTATTCCCATGTTGCGATCGACCATTGTTGGTAGCATCGAGGCGAATGACGTTCGTACACAAGAGTAGTAGGCCGCGGTCAATTGCCGACCAATCTCCTTCCTCTCCAACTCCTGTTGCGCGCGTTCAGCGGAACAGCTTGCTGCAACCGATGCAAATGCGATGAAGAAGATGCGCGCAAAGTGAGGCACTACGCATAGTCCTCTTGGTGCGCGCTTGAGGATTAAAGTCACCCACATTCCTCCAATTGAGAAGGGCAGCGACCAGGCTGCCCCTCCCCTGTGCGCGAGTTGATGGCCTTGAACCCTAGATACGTTTGCTTCCCCCGCGAGCGAGAGGGCAGGCCACCTTTCTGGGAGCGACCGAGCCGCACGCCGCCCGCCCGGAAGGAACCCGCCGCGAGGGCGACGCTAGTAGGCCAAGGCCGGTTGGCGGTGTCAACGCTTGGTAAAGAACGCTGACATTGACGCGCGCGCTAACGCCGCGCAAAATCTCAACATGACGTTGTCGAGATTACCGGCTGTATGTTGCGCGCAGCGCGCAGTCTCATCGCCTGTCGTTTTTCGGTTTTGACCCTTCGCGCGGGTTCGCGGTGACCCGCACCTGAAACGAGAATCAGCGCTTCTCTAGGAACTCGAAAATGGCAGGCGCTGAACGCCGCCGGATATCGACTTGGCCCGACGTGATTGGCATTCGGAATTACGACGGACTGCGCCCCCGGCACGCATTGGCCAAGGAAGGCTTTGAACTGCCCGAAGAAGATTACCTCCGGCCCACTCGCCGTCAGCCGGCAGACTGAACTGGAATATAGCCTCGTGGGGTACGTTGGGCCTGGCCCAGAGCCGCCCGCCATGGGTCTGAGTCTCCGAAGGGGAATGCATGGCGCCTGCAACCGCGGATCACGAACTGCCTTGCGCCCGCTGCTCCATTGCGGTCTGAGCACCGTCTCGGAGCTTTGTGTACACTGCCTGCAAGTGCCTCGGCTCCATGATCATCTTTTCGCAGATCAAATTGACCAGACCAGCTAGGGTTTCGGCTGTTGCTCGATCGTCCCCAAGGCCGATTTGGCCTGGGCGCACAGCGTTGCTCTCGATAATCCGCGCTGCGTCCAAGACCTTCTGCACCCGCGCATCGACGTCTTCCCGTACAAAGAACGCTATGTCATCATTTAGGCTTTCGCCGCTCACCCCAAGCTCTTTGCATAGCTTCTCTATCGCCAAACGAAGAAGAGCGGCTGCGCCGCGCGGCGATGCCTCCAATGTCTGGCTTGTCTCCTCGCACTCGCGCCGCACGTTAGGCGGGGCGACGGGCTTTGGCTCTGGACCCCCGGCGCGTCTAGGCCAGACCAGTTGATCGTACACCCAGAGACACATCTCGTTGCAGCTATAACAGTAGGAGATCGAAACGTTCTGAACATCACGATTCCTGAACTCGCGATGCACTTCAAGAAATGGGCGACCGTTGGCCATCTGCTCAGCCCACTTCAGCTTGCGGTCACGCTCGGCCTCTTCGATGCTGCCATTGCTAAACGTCAAGGTCTTGACTGTCTCCGCCGTCGCTACGACGGGCTTCTCATCCGATTTTAGCGGATCGGCATGGACGGAGAACCAGAACTGCCTCGAAAGCGCATTGCAGTGTGGGCAGTTGAAAGCAAGCTGATCAATAGCGGGGGAAATGTACTTTCCGCGAACTTCTTCCATGTCTTCTAGGGGCAGGGCCTCTGTTGACAGCAGATAGATTCGCACCTCATCGCCGCGAACAATCCGGAGCAATGCTCGGGACTAGCTTCAGCGAATTCGGCATGCGCAATAGCGTGCCGCAGCATGGTTTATAGATGGTTAAGGACGTCATCCGTCCGTTGCCGCCGATGGCCAAGCTTGACTGGCAAAGAGTGGCCGACGCCTGGAACTTCGCCGCCGAGGCGGCAGAGAAAACCCCCGCTGATCTGGCAATGGGAGCGGGAGCGGTGGAGGCGATTAAGCGTCACCCCGCCCTGTTCGACCGCGCGATCGAACGTCCGGCCTTCTTCGGCGCTCGATGGTGGCCTGTATTTCGTGCGGGCTTTCGCCGCTCTCCACCTCGCGCTTCACCGCCGGCGCCTCAGGGTTCTTGAAAAGTGCCCGTGTTTCAAACACTGCCGCCATTATCCCTACCCGGCTCCGGCTGTGCCTATCTAACTACCGCCTCCTTGGTGCAAAAATCGATTGCTGGGCGGCAATTGAACCCCTCGCCACCCAGCGCGACTAATAAATTGGTCGAGCTGGGGGCGGCGGATGTATTTGCGTGGGAATCTGTTTGGGCCGAGCACCTCGCTATACGAGGATTGCCGCTTAGCCGGGGTCGCCGGAATTGTCCTTGGAGCCTACGCGGCCTTTTTCTTCGTCTATTGGTCGATGCAGCCAACCGTTACTTCGATTCCCGACTTGCCGGATATCGGCCGCCACCTAAGACGATCGTGAAATATGCAGATGCGCCGTGGGAACCTCCCACCTCATCAGAAGCGCTTCCGATACGGGCCGTGGACGAGCCAGCGCCTGTGATCCCAAAGCGCAGCGTCACGGAGGAGCCGAAGAAAGAGACAAAGAAGCAAGAGGGGCGGACAACCCCTCGACAAGCGCGCCCCGTTAGAGAGCAACCAAATCCGTTCTGGGGCTATGCTTCGTCCCGTTCGTTCGGTTCTCGCCCCTGGTTCTAGGCTTAGACTACCGAGAACGATCAACATCCTCGACGCGGTCGGCAAGGCCGCCTTCAAGTCGCTGGGTGATGCCTGGGCCGATACGACGACGCCGCACGGTCGGCTAATGCTAACCGGGCTCGGCGGCCTGGCCGATTGCGCGGGGCTGTGGTGGACAGAGACGTTGACGTTCAACCATACGCCTGTTCTGCCTCGTGATGTCCGTCGTCACGAAAGAGCACGTGAGTTCGGAAAGACACTGGTCGGGGAAACGTGGAAGCTCGATCTGGGGCAACAATCGTGGCAGTGAGCTTCTTGCCGGTATCCAACGGAGTGGTGCGGGCCGCCATGAGTTTACGCGCCGAGCGCCTTCGCAGTCTTGAAGTTGATCGCGAGGTTGTGCTTGATGGGGGCTTGCACCCGCAGGTCGGCTGGCTGCTCGCCTTTCAGGACGTAGCATGGCGTCAACGAGGCGGTAAAACACTCTAGGCGGCGATATCGATGTTCGAGCGAGGTGAAAAGGCAATGTCTAGCGTTCATGAACGGCAGTCATTCGGCCTCTCCAACGCGAGTGACTCCTCAATTAACTTTGAACGTCGCGGTTTTGGTTTCGGTGTCTCGCAGCTGTGGGATCGCCCTGTTTTATCGCCTGTTCAGCGGCCTCCACGCCGACGGACGCAGGGGCGGTTCGTGCAGCTTCTGCTTCTTATTCTTCTGTTGTTCTTGGTACTCTCGGCCTGCGGTGAGAAGCAGGCTGCAACTCCGGGCGAAAAAGGCGAGCAAGGACCGCCCGGTCCAGCGGGACCACCCGGACCTGCTGGGCCAGTCGGTCTGAGCGGAACGGTGATCCGTTTTGTTGAGGGAGAATGTCGCCAAGCATGCACAGTCGCGTGTGAGGAAAATGAACGCATCCTCAGCACGTACGCGATCAATCCGGGAGGAATTTTCAGTTTCGACGCCGATAATAAAGCTACCTTCCGGCCCCAGCGGCAAGGTGTTTCAATCAAGGTCGTCCTTGCATGCGTTCAGAAGTGATCGCGGCGGAGTTAGGCACTTCGCCGGTTGCGGGCCTCCTTACGATGCCACCGTTAGTCGCTCGCGACGGGATAAAGGTACCCGTCGGGTACCGCCTTCACCCGCGCGCGACGAGCGAGCCACGCAATTGCCATCTCCGAGCTTTCGGACATCATTCCTCGAACGCAGCCGTTTCTTGGCCAAACCGTGCGTGCTGGGCGCGTTTGGCTTCGTCGGCTGCCCGGTAGGCCTTCGGGTCGTCCGGAAAGCCTGCCTGCGAGGCAAGGTAGCGCTCGTAAATCCCGTCGAAACCCAATGCCGCAGTTTCCTTCTCGTAACGATCCCACAGACCGATCAGCACGAGAACCACAAAGCTAGCTATCGCAAGGGCGGCTAGCGTAAGTAGAATACGGCCAATCATCATCCTCTCCCTGCATCCTGCTGTCCTGCTTTGCACTCTAAGCTAGGCTGAACTTAGCGCGACTGGGGTCGTCTCCTTGGTCAAAAGACGTTGCGGCATTCTCGATGGTTACGCTCGCCTGGTGAGGTACGCGAAAGCGATGGACCAACAGCCAGCGGAGCCACAAACCCAGATCGATGTGAAGCCACCTCTTCCTCGCTTAAATGATCGTAGATATCGGCGGCTATAAATCCGTTGGTTCGCGGGTTTGAAAACGAATAATCTGAACCTGTTGCCGAAACAACACAGTCAGCGGCAAGTGCTTGGAGTATCTTTGCTGCCAGCCCAACGGATCGGGGGAAGATTTCGTTGCGGCTAGAGGGCCCCTGGAGCACACCTTCCAGGGGCCCTCACCAACTCATTCCAGGAAGGGCCATCTCCGCTCGCTCATCAGACGTACGCGCAGCTCTCGATAGATTTCCGGATTTGCCCCCCGCACCCGAACGGAACCGGATTTCCCGACTGCGCGGCGTGTTCACAAAACTTGAATATTTGTTTTTAGATCAATGAGGCTCAGCAAACTACATTGCTTGGGGCGCCGGCGCGACCTGCGCGATTTTCATATTCATGGCTCCCGGGGTGTGCGATCGACCCTATGTCCGGGTCGAAGCAGAGTCTGTATAGAATTGCTCACTCGCTTGCGCAGTCTTCGGCGGGTAACAAAACTCGCCCATCGTTTGCATGACCAACGCCAATAATGAGGGCGGGACAAGTGTGGCGGCAGTCAATCCTTACAATCCCTACGCCGCCAGCCGCTCTATCTCGGTAATGACTTCGAGCTTGCATCGTTTTGCATCATTTCGGGAAACCTGCGTTGCATTTAGACAACACCTTTTGGAAAAATGATTACCCGCAGCTTTCTTGCCTTGCATGAAGCGATTGTAAGCGGACAATCGATCCTGTCGTGTGCCGGCTGCGGCGTGCCTTACGGTAGCCGAACGGAGGGGCGAGCGATGGCGACACCGCGGCAGTTTGCGCTGGTGCTGTTGTGCGGAACGGTCACTATTGCCGGGTGGTGCGCTGCGAGGCTCGGCGGCTTCGAGTGGTCCGGCATCGAGAATACCGCAACGTCGATCTGGAACCGCGGGGCGGCACGCGGCGCAACGATTTCGAGCGCTGACGCCGGGCCGGTCGGCGCGCTGCTGCCACACGCAATGGCCTCCGTGGCCGCTGTGACCACATCCCATCGCAAGCTGGCCGAGCCTGCCGTCGCATCCGCGGCCGTGCCTGCCAGCGATGCGGCGACGGTCGATCCAGGCCCGCGCGAAACCGCCTTCGGCGTCGCGGGCGTTTCCGCCGCCGAGGCGCCCGTCGTCGAGGCGCCTTTGCCCGACTCTCGTCCGCCGCCGCCGCCCGAAACACGCGTGCGGCTCGTGTCCCTGTTCAGGCCCGATCCGGTGGAGGAGGACCCGCAGCCGGCCGCGCGCCCGGTTGAAACGCTCGACGAATGCCTGGTGGTCGACATCTGCGTCGACGAGTACCTCTGGTCGCTGTACGAACGGACGCCCAAAGTCGATACGAACAAGGTGACGGAGCGCATCAAGACGACGGTCAAGAGGAAGGGCAAGACGCGGACCGTCACCAAGACCATCACGAAATATGGTCGTCGCAGATTCACGTGGAAGGATCCGATCCCGGCACAAAGAGCCGGAATGTCGCTCAAGGATTATGTGATCGGGGGTATGGATCGCGGCTTCAGGCTCAAGCTGTTTCGGGCGCTTCGCACGATGGACGATGCCGGGTTCATGCCGGGCATTACCCCAGTGTAATAACGCACTGGTAGGGGTCCCGAGCAACTGGAGGCTGCTGCAGAAGGGTGCGCAGCGGCTTCATAGGTGAATGAACATCGGCGCCAGAATCCGCGTGCCGCAATAGGAGCCGACCACGATCACGTTGGTCGGGCCGGTCGGGTGCAGGTCGAGATAGCTCGAGGAGTCGAGCGCAACGATGCGGCCCGAGGCATCCTCGTGCACGACAAGCCGCTTGCCGCGGCCGATAGGAGTGCCGTCCGCGATCACGCCGGCGGCCTCGCCGCGGCGTCACGGACAACGGCGATCCAAGCCAGGCTACCGACCACAAAAGTCCGGCGTCGTATCAGGTCCGACATGGTTGCTTGCCTTCCCCGTTTAGTGCCGCAACTCAGTCATGGTCGCCGCCTCCCCTGCAGTTGCTCCGCGGCGAGTACGCCCAGCGGCGTCAAGAACACCTGCGCCTCCCGCTCCTTCAGCGGATGCGGTTGCCACGCCACAAGCCCGGGCGTCTTGCGATGGCGCGCGCGGTCGGAAAGTTCGTTAATCCAATGCGACATGACGGTTTTAGAGACGCCCGCTCTCTTGGCATACGTTGCTATGCTCTGGCCTTCATCAGCCGCGATCAGCAGCAGCACCTCTTCGTAGGTCATCGCCACCCCCTTGGCCGCAGCGTCCGCAAACGCGGGACCCCGCGCTACCGCCTGATTTTCGAGGCCGTGAGCCGGCTCAAGGTGGGTTCGTAACATCTGTTTGGCAGAAGCATCGGCCCCCGATCATCGTCAGCCTCGGAGCGGTTCGGCCTCCAGCATAATGCGACGATATGTGACAGCATTGCACGTTATGCCCGCTCCGTCACCGAGTTGTGATCCGCAAGAGCGCGCGATTTCGCACATTTGTCACCGGATGTGAAAAGATCGATCGTCGCTGGCGAGGCCCCTCATCCGAATATAAAGTGCATCGCCGCGCCGGAAGACGGGGCTAGGGGGGAGGGCTGGCGTCACCCTGTGGAAACTCTCCTCGTCAAAGTCTTCGCGACCGCGCTCGCGCTCAGTCAGGTTGCGACCGCGCCGGAAGCGGTGAAGACCCGGTTCGATCGCACTCAGGATCAGCAGCAAGTCGTGCAGCTACTCCGCGCAGGCTGCGCCCATATGCGCAAGGCCTTCGATATCGAGGACATCAACCTCGAGGAACTCATTGCCACGGCGTTGGACGACCCGCAGGCCACCGCTGGCGAGAACAAGGCGTTCCGCGGCATAAATTTTGCCGACCTGCAGACCGCCTACCGGCAGTTTTGCAAGAACGAGACTGTCGCTGTCCCGGCCGTCGATCTCGGCGCGGTGATCGATTTCTACAACAGGGCGGTCGCGGAACTGCCCGATCACACCAAGCTCAAGGGCCTGAAGCTGCCCGGCGCCAGCGTCGTGCTTGATCGCAAAGGGGAAGGTTTTGCCGAGGTGTTCGAGGAAAATCAGCGCCGCGTGTGGGTGGTGCTTGCCGACATTCCGGAGCACGTACAGAAGTCCTTCATCGCGGCCGAGGATAGGCGCTTCTATCAGCACAAGGGGATCGACGAGCGCGGCTTGATCCGCGCCTTCTTCGGCAACCTTGCCCAATCCCGCCGCCCGCAGGGCGGCTCGACCATCACCCAGCAGATCGCGAAAAACCTGTTGGTGGGCGACGATCTTACCTACGAGCGCAAGATCCGCGAGGTGATCGTGGCGTCGCGGGTCGAGCGCGAGCTGAGCAAGGGCGAGATTCTCGAGCTCTATCTCAACTGCGTCTATCTCGGCCGCGGCTCCTGGGGTATCGAAATGGCGGCGCGGGCCTATTTTGGGAAACCCGCGGACGCCCTCGAACTTGCGGAGGGAGCGTTTCTGGCCGGCCTGACCAAGGGGCCGAATTACTTCAATCCCGACCGGCATCCTGGGCGAGCACAGGAACGGCTCGCCTATGTTCTCAGCCGCATGCAGGAAGACGGAGCGGTCACGGTCGAGCTGCCCGAGCGGGGCTCCCGCTGCCGGCGATGGTGGCCTATGAGCGGCCACGGCGCGACATCGGCTTCCATTTCGTCGATCAGGTCGCCCGCGAAGCCAAGTCGGTGGCCGGCATCGAAGCAATCACCGCCCATTCCTACACGGTGCGCTCGACCATCAGCCCGCAATTGCAGCGGGCGGCGGAAGCGGCCTTGCAGGAAGGATTGTGGCGCTACGAGCGCAACGCCGGGCGCCTCCAGTTCCGTGGCGCGGAGGCCAACCTGTCGCAGGCGATCAAGCGCGTCGAAGCGGACCCGAAAAGCGACGACAAGCGGCCAGCCTGGCAGCGGGCGCTCGCGAGCGCGCGGCTGCCGCTCTACGACGTGCATTGGACGCCGGCACTGGTGCTGGAGAAACCGGGCGGCAAGAAGGGCGAGGCGTGGCGCGTTGGCCTCGCCGACGGGCGCACCGTGCCGCTCGCCGTCGACAACGCCGCCGCGCAGCGCAAGCTCACGCTTTATGACGTGGTCCTGGTGCGCGTCGGCGAGGGTAAGGGTAAAGCGGGCACGCGCGCCGAGTTGCGCGTGCGTCCGGTCGTGCAGGGCTCGGTGGTCGTGATGGAGAACAAGACCGGCCGCATCCTCGCCATGAGCGGCGGGTTCTCCTACCCGCTGAGCCAGCTCAACCGCGCGATCCAGGCGGTGCGCCAGCCGGGCTCCGCCATCAAACCGCTGAGCTACCTCGCGGCGCTTGGCAGGGGCCTGCAGCCCAACACACTCGTCATGGACGGGCCGATCACGCTGCCGCCGATCGGCGGCGGCCGCGCCCGCGAGCGGGATTACTTGGACACCTAAGAACTACGACGGCGGGTCCAGGGGACTCTCACGTTGCGGCGGGCGCTCGAGAATTCACGCAACCTCGCTACTGTCCATCTGCTCGATGGCGGCATCGAGAAGAAACCCGAAGCCAGCCTCGATCGCGTTTGTAGTCTCGCCGCAGAAGCACAAATTTACCGCGAATGCGAAAGATATTATCCGTTCGTACTCGGGGCCCAGCCGGTGCGCACGGTCGATCTTGCCGCGTTTTATGCGGCCATCGCAAATGAAGGCCTGCGACCAGCACCGCACGTTGTGGAATCCATCGAGCGTAACGGCTCCATCGTCTATCGCCACGATCCGAAATCATCGGTCATGATCGCCTCGGTCGACCGTGCGGCTTTCTATCAGCTCAAGACCATGCTGCAGGGTGTGCTGGCGCGCGGCACGGCGCGCGCCATCTCCGGCCTCGCCCCCTACGTCGCGGGCAAGACCGGCACCTCCGACGATGAGAATGACGCCTGGTTCGTCGGCTTGACCAATGACGTTACCGTCGCGGTCTGGGTCGGCTACGACAATGCCGACGGCAAGCGCCGCACGCTCGGCGGCGGCTCGACCGGCGGCCACGTCGCGGTGCCGATCTTCGAGTCGGTGATCCAGGCGGTGTGGGGGCAGGTCGCGCCAAAGGCCGCGCTCGCTCCGCCGTCATCCGAAGCCAAGCGTCAGCTCGCATGCAAATCGATCGATCTCGAGTTCGGGCGAAGTGCCGAATAGTGTCGGAAAGGCCATCACTGAGTGCCTCCGGGTGGATGCGAAAGGCAAAGTCGTTGATACTCAATATCGGTTGGTTTCGCGCGAGAGCGCATATCCCAACGATCGGCAGGACAACACGGCCAATAGACCCGCGCAACAAGTCAATCAGACGGACAACACCGGAGGCAACTACGGTTGGTCAGGCGATCCCCGAAGCGGAGGACAATCGAATTGGCAAAGGGAGTATAGATTGCAACACCCGGACTAAAATTACCGGTCGACCCGCTTTGAGGTTCCCGCGCGGAACTGCTTAGACGCACGGGTCTCGATTGGCTCACCAGGGCTGATGTTTGGTCTGCGAAAAATGACACTGAGACTTGATATGAGATGATACCGCTGCCAAAGCGGTGGTCGGGTGATCTCGAGGGAGGAAGCTATGGTGGAATCAATCATCGTCTGGCTGACATATTCAAGTTAGCGTATTTGAGGATAGGTAACGCTGTCTTCTAAATCTCAAACTGCCGCATGATTTAAAATCAAATATCCAAGTTGTGATCGGGGCGGATGATGTGACTGCGCAGATAGTGCGCCGATCAGAAAACCATGATGGGGCTTGGAGATAAACATTTTTGCTCCTCGGTCAGATCAGCCAACGTCAGATCAGCCAAGGTGAGTTCAGCGGTCATTTTCTTTCGAACTGTACTCTTCAAATACCTTATTGATTTGTTGGCCCCGCCGCGCTTTATCCGTTCATAAGACTTGTTGGCCGCTCTATGGCAAGCTGAGCGTGCGGTAGACCAACTCTGGGAGGGGAGGTCCAGCATGAGACGCCGCGAGTTCATTACGCTGCTCGTTGGCGCGGCGGTTCAGGGGACTCCACATCACCCATTCGGTGCCCTCATTCGAACAGGTTTGCGACACCTGCAACAGCTGACACGAGACCGGCTTCCGGATTAGAGAAATTCAAACTGACGCACTACCGACGCTTGTGAATGCTACTCAGTTGTGACAACCTCAGCCTCACAGGAACTTCGTCGAGTGGCGAACCCGATTGGGAGCTAGTCCGCAAGAGTGCGTCATCGAAGCGAGCGGACAAAATGGATCGATCTCAGTCGCCCAAGACGACCGCTAATTTGGGCTAGTGATGGATAGAGTCCCGAGCTTCA
The DNA here is from genome assembly GCA_963827585.1 of uncultured Alphaproteobacteria bacterium. Taxonomy (GTDB): domain Bacteria; phylum Pseudomonadota; class Alphaproteobacteria; order Rhizobiales; family Xanthobacteraceae; genus VAZQ01. The sequence goes on along the minus strand of CAWHCK010000012.1, from coordinate 38,545 downwards.
TTTGAGCCGAGACGGCGCGGCTGATTTCCTAAGGTACAAAGGGACGGATCGAAATGATGTTTCGTTCGCGCGCCGCTCAAGCAACGATTCTCGCCATAGTCACCGTACTCGCGTTCATGATGGCGGGGGTCGGCGATCATGCACACGCTGAAGGCAACCTCGACGCCAGCTATACGATCTCATTTGCGCATATTCCAGTTGGCGAGATCACCGCGACTGTCGTCTTCAGCGATAGCGAATACACGATTTCTGCGCGTGCCCGTGCTGGTGGCGTCATGAAAGTGCTTTTGGTGGACGGCGAAGGCTCCTTCACCACGCGGGGCACCATCAAGGACGGTCATCCCGTGCCGACAACTTTCACGTCCAAGATCGTCTCCAATACCGAAACTTCCGATGTGACAATGGTCCTCGATGAGGGCAGCGTGAAGGAACTTGCGGCCGCATCGCCGCCGAGTCAGGACCGCGTGCCAGTGACCGCCGCTAATCGTCGAAGTATCGTCGATCCCTTGACCGCAGTGCTGTTTTCGACTGCTGCCGCAGGTGAAACGTTGTCCCAAGAAGCGTGCCGGCGGACACTACCGATCTTCGATGGCCACCAGCGCTATGATCTCAAGCTCGCATTCAAGCGCATGGACAAGGTGACCGCCGAAAAAGGATACGCAGGGCCAGTGGTGGTGTGTTCCGTAAGCTACGAACCCATCGCCGGACATCACATATCGACCCCGCTTGTTAAATATCTTTCCGACGGCCGCGAAATGGAGATGGCGCTCGCACCGATTGCCGGCACGCGCTTACTGGCGCCGTTTCGGCTATCGGTGGTGAGCATGCTCGCAAACTTAATGATCGAGGCCAATCGATTCGAAACGATTATGGCACCTGCTCCAGAGGGCACCCCCCCTAATATCGCGCATCCCGACACTTCACCGACGCGCAGAGATGGCGACCTCGAACGATGCGTCAGGGCACATAGCGGCCTAGTCATTTGCCAAGAGGTCCCAAAGCCTGCTCCGGAGCGACGCTAAACCCCCCGGGATTTGGTTGAGTGCTACTAGCGTATGATGATTTAAAATCAAATATTCAAGTAATGGAACCGAATCCGTTCGCTACGGGTGTGGGGGCGCTACGGGTGTGGGGGGCAAAAACAAGGTTTTGTTGCGCGTATTCCTTACAACCTTCGCTGCGCCGAGCCCACGCCTCACGGATCAAGGCTTGTCAAGCACCACTCGGAAGAGGTCCTTTGTCACCATTGCCGCAATGAGTTCCCCGATGAATTGACCAATCCTCATATCCCGAAACTCTGCTTCCCAAGCTAGTCGCGCGACCTCGTCCAAAGTGAGCGGCAATTCAATTGTCCGCTCCGTGCCATTGTGCTGTATCCTGATCGCGATGTTCGCGGAGCCGGCCTCAAGCGTTTTCACCCGCTCTTGCTGCTTCGCGGCTAGGGCTGGCTCCGCTGGTCCCGACCGTGAGTTTCCCTGAGATTGTTCTTCCATAGGGTGCGGCAGCATACTTCCATTGCGGTCAACCGGACTATGTTGCCGCAGCAAGTGGACCCCATTGTCAACTTTAGGTCGTCTCAGACTGATACCCAGCCTAGAGCAGGTGACTTGCAGAGAACCAACGGTCACGTCGAGTATCTCAGCGATCCCTTCTCGGCTCTCTCCCCGCTCCACGAGATTTCTAATCTGCTGAAGTCTCTCCGGCGTAAACTTTGTCGGCCTACCACGAGTAGTCAGCAGTTGCGGGCTGAGCTTCGCCAGCGTTCCCGTAGATGAATTACCGAAGGTCATGGTGAGCCCGCCTAGAGTTCGTGTTAACCGACGCATCCGAGGGGTTGCTCGATTGTGCGCCCCACAAGCGACGTTCATATGTCAGGTGGCCAACTCCGTCCGCCTGGACGGAACTAGCCGCCAGGAACTTCTTCATCGGGTAGCTCCTTTGGGTTATGGCGCAGGATCGCGCCCCGTGGCCGATCAAGCCTGGTTCCCAGATTTGGCCGCTCATTAGTCGCTTCGCCCCTCGTGCGGGACTTGTTACTCTGCGCCAAACATTTGTTCTTCGCCGCCATGGCGGCAATTGTCCTGGCAGAGGCTCAAGGACGAGCAACCGTGTTCGGCCAGGCGCAGCCTGACGGTCGGGGTATGCCAGATGGTGGTCTCGCCGTCGTAGCGGACGGCGGTGGCATCTGGCGGCATGGCGCGGTCGGGCTCTACGACGGTTCCGAAGACGTGCACGGTCAAGTGAAACACGCGGGTGCCGATGGGAAAGCTGTCGGGCATGCTCGCCGGCTCCTGGGGCCGTGGGGGCTGGGGCCTCACCCGCCTCGTCGCTCGTAAGCCTTCAAGGGAAGTCGTTGTCTTCGATGCGGGGCCGGCTGCCGGTGCTGGCGCGGACTTGGGCGCGCTCGAAAGCTCTCTCCCAATCCAAGATGCCCTTTTGCCGGCAGCGCATCATTGCGGTGCTGGAGACTTCGAACCGGCCATGGGCCGGGCAACTGAAGGCCTCGCCGTCGAAATCGATGGGGATGGGCAACGCCTCTGCGTCGGTTTCGCAGATGGGGCACGGTGTCGCGGTCATTTTCGGGGGACTTTGCTGAGGGAACCAGCGGCCTGGCCTGTGCTTTAGCGCGACAAGCAGACGAAGCCAACGTGGAGGCGACGATGCTGGATAAGACGACCAAGGCGATGCTGGATAAGACGACCAACAAGCTGACCGATGAGCCGCTGCGAGAGGTTGCCTTTTACAGATGGCAAAAAGGGTTTGATCCTGCAGTGTCGGGTTGGATTTTTTGGCCGATCCTTTTTGGGATGGTCGTGCTGCTGGGATCGGTGGCGCTCAGGCTGAATTGAGGCGAGGCCCTGCCCTGGTGGTCGTGGCTGGGGTGATTGGTGCGAAGAGGATTGGGGACCGGCGGTCAGCCCTTTTGGCTGGTGCGAATTGCTAAGTCGGGTTCACGGGTAGCCGCCGGTCGGGCGGGATTACGCCGGCGAGTGGTTAACGGATCGTTACAGGGTGCAGCGCTGGTCGCTGTCCGTCGCTCCCTTCGCCCGTTGCGTCGCTCGGCGGTCATGGCTGATCTTCCTCCCACGGTTCGGCCAGGCGCAGCCTGACGGTCGGGGTGTGCCAGATGGTGGTCTCGCCACTGTGCGTGTGATGAGGCTATAGTTTTGCGATGGACATGCCATCTGTGGATTTTGTGGGGATTGCGGTTGCGGCGCTTGTGGTGGCGGTTTGCGCGCTAGTGATGTGGTTGGGTCGTCCCTAATGCGTGGCGTTCGGCGCCTAACGTGTGTCGCTCAAAGCTGGCGGCACCACGTCGGCAAGCTCGTGCATGAGATGGGAACCGATCATCACGATGGCGACCGCCAGAAGGACGGCGAGCGTTAACGCGACGACGCTAATGCCGTAGGTTGGGTGCTCCATTGCGAGGTCTCCCTCGGGACCTGGTGGTGGAAGGCCGGCCGAGGAGGTCGTGATGCCGCCTCGGTCCGGCCGCTGTTTCCCCCTCACCCCGTCGTCCGCAGCCAGCGCCAAGTGCGCTGTAGGCGGTTGCCTGCTGTTGCAGGGCCAGTTGCGGACGGTTTTTCTGAGGTGGCGGCTTGTTGCGGAGCCGGTTGCGGCGGCGGGAGCAGGTTCTGCGCCTGGCGCTTCCAATCCGCGGCCTCATTCTGCCAGTGGTCACGTTGCTGCCGCATGTCGGCGAGCCCCAGGCATCGGCGGTAGCGTCGCGTTGCTGCGGCGGTTGCTCCGCGCCGCGGCCATGACGAGGGGCGGGAAGGTCCGGTGAAATTCGGCCGGGTCGATGCACCATCCGCCGTTGGCGTCGCGGGTAGCAGAGACCTTGCCGGCTTTGATGTGCCTCAAAACGGTCGACTTGTTGATGCCGGCGGCGGCGGCGGCAGTCGCGAGGTTGTACATGCGGTTGCTCGCTGTTGCTGAAAGGTGTCAGCGAGGTTGCACCTGTATGGTTAAGGGATCGTTTGCGCGGTGGCAGTTCGAGCGTGGCGGCAACGCGGGGCAACCGGGACTGCGCCATGCCTTTAGCGTGCCATGATCGCTACGACAGCGGTTGCTGCGGTTTCAGCGCGGTTGTGCGGCGTTGCAAGCGCGGTTCCGGGGCAACCCAACCGATTCGACTTCCCGTCGCCGCCGTCCTATTTGTCCGCGGCCATGCTGTTGCGTCTGCGTCCCCCCGGTTTCATCGGAGCCGTGCCTGCCATCACCCGCCGAGCATCCGCCGAGCGGTCCCGATCGAAACGTCGCGATTGACCCCACAGCGGACATCGGCACGCGGTACGGCACCCCCTTACAGCGTGAAATTCAACCGGGTACGATGCCCTGTTCTTCGCTTGGGGGTGACATGAGGCGGCGCGAATTTATCGCGGCTCTCGGGAGTGCGGTGGCGCTGCCGATCGCCGCACGCGCGCAGCAAACGATGCCGGTCATCGGGCTGCTTGAACTCACGGACGCCGGAGGCATTCCCGATGGGGCAGCACCGCGCCATGCGCCAGGGCCTCAAGGAGGCGGGTTTTGTCGAAGGCGAAAACGTCACGATCGAATATCGCTGGGGCGAAGACCGTACGGAACGTGTGCCCGAGCTCGCCGCCGATCTGGTGCGCCGGCGGGTTGCCGTGATTGCCACAACCGGCGGGGAGTTCGCCGCCTTTGCGGCAAAGGCCGCAACATCAACCATTCCCGTCGTGTTCATCGCCGGTGGAGACCCGGTCAGGCAAGGTCTAGTTTCAAGCATCGCCCGACCGGAAGGCAATTTGACGGGCGTGAGCTTTTTCGCAGGTGAGCTGGCTGCGAAACGGCTGGAGCTGTTGCTTGCGCTAGTGCCCGGCGCTGCTCGCATTGCGGTAATAGTCGATCCAAGCAACGTGGCGGTAACACAATCCACGCTGCAAGATGTCGAAGAGGCGGCCCGCGCGATCGGCATGCAGTATCACGTGTTGAATGCCACCAGCGGGCGTGAGATCGACGAGGCCTTCGCTTCGCTCCGGCGCGAACATGCCGATGTCCTGCTTGTCGCGGGCTCACCCTTCTTTAACACGCGTCTGGTTCAGCTCGCCGTTGCCGCCGGACGTTCCGGGATTCCGGCCATGTACGTGGGACGTCAATACGTCGAAGCAGGCGGGCTGATGAGCTACGGCGCCAGTATTCTCGATGCCTATCGCCAGCAGGGCGTCTATCTCGGACGAATCCTGAAAGGCGCCAAGCCCTCGGACCTTCCGGTCATGCTGTCGAGCAAGTTCGAGCTGGTGGTCAACAACCAGACCGCGCGGACGCTCGGCCTTGCGGTGCCTCAGTCTTTGCTGGTCGCCGCCGACGAGGTGATCGAATGAAGCGGCGCGAGTTCATCACGCTGCTCGGCGCGCGGCGGTCGTGTGGCCGCTGCGGCGAACGCACAGCAGCGGGCGATGCCGGTGATCGGGTTCCTCAACACCCAATCGCCTGACGGCTTCACGGACCGTCTGCGCGGATTTCGACAAGGCCTGAAGGAAGCCGGCTATGTCGAGGGCGAGACCGTGGCGATCGAATACCGCTGGGCCGAGAATCAACTCAATCGGCTGCCGGAGTTGGCCGCCGACTTGGTTCGCCGACAGGTCGCCGTGATCGTCTCGGGCGGCGGCATCCTCCTGCGCTCGCCGCAAAGGCGGCGACCACGACGATCCCCATTGTCTTCGTCGTCGCCGAAGACCCAGTCAGGCTTGGTCTTGTCGCCAGCCTCGCCCGGCCAGGCGGCAACCTGACAGGTATCAATTTTTTCAGTGGTGAGTTGGGGGCAAAGCAATTCGGACTTCTGCGGGAGCTTGTGCCCGGAGCGGTTCGTATCGGCGTGCTCGTCAATCCGGCGAATCCTCGGCGAGCCGAGACGCTACGTGCCCGACGTGGAAGCAGCAGCACGTACCATGGGGCTGCAAATCCAAATCTTCAACGCCAGCACCGGACGCGAAATCAATGCGGCTTTTGCAGCGATCGCGCGCGAGCGGTCCGACGCCATCTTCATCGGCGGCGACCCCTATTTCACCGTCCGGCGGGTGCAACTTGCAAACCTGGCGGCGCGTCATGCGATTCCCGCATCGTATGTCGCGCGTGACTTTCCCGAAGCCGGCGGTCTGATGAGCTACGGAACTGACATTACGGATGCGTATCGTCAGGTTGGCGTCTATGCCGGCCGCATCCTCAAGGGTGCCAAGCCAGCGGATTTGCCGGTCGTGCAGGCGAGCAAGTTCGAGCTTGTCATCAACTTGCAACAGCGATGATGCTCGGCCTCGAGGTGCCGCCGACGCTGCTCGCCCGCGCCGACGAGGTGATCGAATGAGACGCCGCGAGTTCATCACGCTGCTCGGCGGCGCGGCGGCGGCATGGCCGCTCGCGGCTGGCGCGCAGCAGCTTGCAAAACTGCCGACCATCGGGTTCTTGGGCCAGAGCACGCCTGCGGTGGAAAACCAGCGGTTGGCGGCGTTCTTGAACAGACTGCGCGAGCTGGGATGGATCGAGGGCCGTACCGTCGCAATCCAGTATGGGTGGGGAGAAGGCAGCAGCGAACAGTTCGCCAAGATCGCAACTGAGTTCGTTCGGCACAAGGTCGATGTCATTGTCACGTCGGGAACGGCAAATGTCGTTGCGGCGAAGCAGGCGACAGCGGTGATCCCGATCGTATTCGCGGTAGCAGGGGACCCGATTGCCAACAACCTTGTTGCCAGTTTGGCCCGACCTGGCGGCAACGTCACCGGCCTCTCGACAGTGGCGACCGATCTTGCTGGCAAGAGAGTGGAGCTTTTGCGCGAGGCTGTCCCCGGTTTGCGTCGTCTCGCCACCATCGGCAACGTGAGCAATCCCCTGTCCACTCTGGAGATGAACGAGGTTCAAGCGGCCGCCCTCAGGTTGGGGCTGGACGCTGCCGTGTTTGCGATCCGTCGAGCGGAAGAGATCGCGCCCGCCTTTACAGGGCTCAGCGGCCCCGCGGACGCTCTGTACGTGGTTGCCGATCCGCTTGTGAACACCCACCGCGCTCGCATTCACACCTTGTCCATGGCGGCACGGGTACCAGCGATTTACAATGCTCGGGAGCACGTCGAAGCGGGTGGGCTCATTTCCTATGGACCCAACTTCCCCGCGCTCTATGCACGCGCAGCAGAGTTTGTCGATCTCATTCTGCGCGGAGCAAAGCCCGCCGAGATTCCAGTCGAGCAGCCGACCAAGTTCGACCTTGTCATCAACATGACCACTGCCAAAGCGCTCGGGCTCGAGCTGCCGCCAACGCTGCTCGCCACGGCCGACGAGGTGATCGAATAAGGGGCTGCCTTGCTGCGATTGCTCACAGCCGCTTCTGGTTGATGGGGCTTCGGCTAAGGCGCGCACCATTTCGCCTCGCGAAGCGTCCTTCCGGCGATACAATCTCGCCACCTGGCGTCCCAATGTGGTGCGAGCGTTCGCCAACAGTTTGCTATCGGATGCTTGCCGATGGCCTCACGGTTGCTTACTTGGCTTATCCGATTGCGCCGAGCCTGTGACGAGAGCGGGGACGGCTTGTGGACAATCTGACCATCGCGCTGTGCATTTGTATCGGCACCGGTGTTCCGTGGCTGATTGCCATTCACTCGGAGAACGGTGCCCGCCAGTTGATTGGCAATAGCGTGCTCGGGCTGGTGGGAACTGCCTTCGCCGCACTCGCGTTCGACTGGATTTCTCCCACATACAGCATTATCGCTCTGATATCGGCCGGCCCCGTGGTCGCGCTTTTGACAATCGCTGCCGGTCAGGCGGTCAAGCGCGCGATCGTATCCAAGCTGTCGCAGCCACCGTACTAGCTGCTTGCTTAGGTGGCCGGTTTTGAAGACATCCGCGAAGAAACCCGTACTGGGCCTGTCGCGCCGCGGATGCGACGCTTCTGGCACCTTTCCGCCGTGCCAACCACGCCGAGCAATGTCGGCTCTTAGGGGTAGACCCGCCGACATATGCTCATTGCGAGGTTTATTCGCATTTTGACCCAACAGCGACATTGGGTTGGTACCTGGAATGGCGACAGAGGGCCGCACCTCGCCTAGGCTTCGGACCGGTTCAGAAAACGCCTACCTCTATAATGCGTACCTTTGACGCCATTTCAGGGTTCATCCGGGGAATCCCGGGCTAAAGCGCCGCATATGAAAATCACCCGCCGCCGCATGTTCACTGCTCTCGCCGCTGTCGCCACCGCTGGACTCGGCGGTCTTGGCATTCGCTCGGGGGCGGCGCGCTACTACGACGGCCCGGTGTCGGATCACTTCGACGGCTTGCGGTTTTTCGATCCGCACGGCTCGCCGCCCAATAGCGTTGCAAAGCTGTTCCGCTGGTACACCGGCCGCAGCAAGGCCGAATGGCCGGCGTGGGCGCCGAGCCCTTATACCGACCGGCCGCCGGCACGGATTGCGGGCACCGAGTGGCGGATCTCGTTCGTCGGGCACGCGACGGTTCTGCTGCAAACCGCGGGCGTGAACGTTCTGACCGATCCGTTCTGGTCGGAGCGCGCCTCGCCGTTTGGTTTCATCGGGCCGAAACGGGTGAACGATCCGGGCGTCGCATTCGACGCGCTGCCGCCGATCGATGCGGTGTTGGTGTCGCATTGCCATTACGACCATCTCGATGTCGCGACGTTGTCGCGGCTCGCGGCCGCGCATGGGTGCCGCGTCGTCACGCCGCTCGGCAACGACACGATCATGCGCGACCACGACCCGTCGATCCGCGTCGAGGCCCACGATTGGGGGGATCGCGTCGAGCTTGCACCGGGCGTCGCGGTCACGCTCGCGCCGATGCGGCACTGGGCGGGGCGCCATCTGCTTGACCGCAACAAGGCGCTGTGGGCGGCCTTCGTCATCGAGACGCCGGCGGGCCGCATCTATCACGTTGCCGATTCCGGCTACGGCGACGGCACCCATTTCCGCTCGGCGCGCGAGCGGCACGGGCCGTTCCGGCTCGCCGTCTTGCCGATCGGCGCCTTCGAACCGCGCTGGTTCATGAGTCGAACAGCACATGAACCCAGAAGAGTTGGTGAAGGCATTTCTTGATTGCGGAGCGGAGCTCGCGCTCGGCCATCATTACGGCACGTTGCAGCTCACCGACGAGCCGATCGATGCTCCGGTCAAGGCGCTCGCGGCCGCGCGCGTGGCTGCCGGGATCGCGCCGGAGCACTTCCGCGTGTTACAGCCGGGCGAGGTGTGGAAGCTGTAATCACATTCCAAGTCAGCAGAAGTACGCTCACTTCAACGGCACCAACACGTGGACGACAGCCGCTCCGAGAGCTACATCGAGGAGAAGCTGACGATTTCAATATTCGAGATCGAAAAAGTTGGCTTGCTTCCCAGATGCTTCCCAGGGCCAATTTCGGGGAAGCGTTCTCCCTCCTAAAGTCTTTGATTATGTTGGTCGGAGCGCCGAGATTTGAACTCGGGACCCCCAGTCCCCCAGACTGGTGCGCTAACCGGGCTGCGCTACGCTCCGCCAATGAGGGCACGTCTACGCTGGCGCCGCCCGACGCGCAAGGGCGCGGGATCAGGCGGAGCGGCTTGGCGGGCCGCCGATCGGTGCGGGCGCACGTCGCCGCAGGCCATGGCCTATGCGGCATCGGGCCGCGACATCCAGCGGATGAGCGGCATCGCGGGCAGCACCCAGCCGAGCCCTGCGACCACGTAATAGATCACTTCGATCAGCCCGTTGGCCTTGATCGCGGGGGATTGTGCGAGCGCCATGGCGATGAGCGCCCAGGTCACCACCAGGACGATGAGCACGACCGCACCGATGAGCTTGCGCAGGCGGATGGGCATCATGCTGTCCGCTCGATTGCGAGAGAAGGCGCGCAACTATATGGTCCGCGCCGTCGCCAGCAAGCGAACGATCGCATGACCCGCTTTCCCCCCTCTGCGGCAGCCTCGCGCCGCGCCGTCCGGCTATGGCTCCTGGCGGTCGCCGCCCTGATGTTCGTGACCGTGGTCGTGGGCGGGGCGACGCGGCTGACCGAGTTGGGGCTCTCGATCGTCGAATGGAAGCCGGTGACCGGCGTGCTGCCGCCCCTCGATGCCGCCGCCTGGCAAGCCGAGTTCGACAAGTACAAGACCATCCCCCAGTATCGCGAGCGCAATTCCGGGATGAGTCTCAGCGAATTCAAGACCATCTATTGGTGGGAGTGGACGCATCGTGCGCTGGCGCGGCTGGTCGGCGCCGCGTTCCTGGTTCCGTTCCTCTGGTTCCTGTGGCGCGGCCAGATCGAGCCGCATTTGCGCACGCGGCTGTGGACGATCTTCGCCCTCGGCGCGGCGCTCGGGGCGGTCGGCTGGTGGATGGTCGCGTCCGGGCTCGCCGACCGGGTCACCGTGTCGCAATATCGCCTGGCGTTTCACCTGACGCTCGCCTGCGCGATCTTCGCCGCCATCGTGTGGACCGCGGAAGGCCTCGCCCCGCGCGCGCCCATCATCGTGCCTTTTCGTATTCGCGCGAGCGCCCTGGCGCTGCTCGGACTCGTGATCCTGCAGATCTATCTGGGCGCGCTGGTCTCGGGGCTGCGGGCCGGCCTCATCTACAACACCTGGCCGCTGATCGACGGCAGCCTGGTGCCGGACAGCGGACGCCTGTTCTTCCACACGCCGCTATGGCGCAATTTCTTCGAGAACACGCTCACGGCGCAGTTCGATCACCGCATGGTGGCCTATGCGCTGTGGCTGTTCGCGGTGCTGCATGCCGCCGAGGTGGCGCGCACGCTGAGGGGAGGGCCGGCACTCACCGGCGCGCTCGCGCTGGCGTCGGTCATTACCCTGCAGGCCGCGCTCGGGATCGCGACCTTGATCCATCAGTCGCCGCTCGCGCTGGCGCTGATGCATCAGGCGCTGGCGCTGGTCGCGCTGACCATCGCGGTCGTGCACGCGGAGCGCCTGGAGCGGCACCGCCGCCCGCGTCGGCGACGCGGCGGGTGACGCCGTCATGCGGCGGGGAGAGCAGGCAACGTGATCGAGGTCACCGAGCAGGACGGCGTGGCGCTCCTGCGCATGGCCGACGGCAAGGCCAATGCCATGAGCCTCGACTTTTGCGAAGCGCTGACCGCGCGCTTTGCGGACGTATTGCCCGCGCGCGCCGTGGTCGTGACCGGGACCGGGCGGATATTTTCTGCCGGCGTCGATCTCCTGCGCCTGCTCGACGGCGGTGTGCCCTACATCCGCGCATTCCTGCCGGCGCTGCGCACCATGCTGGCCGCGGTCTTCTCCCATCCCAGGCCGGTGGTCGCCGCGATCAACGGCCATGCCGTCGCCGGCGGCTGCGTGCTCGCCTGCGCCGCCGACCGGCGGCTGATGGCCCGCGACGCCGGCCGCATCGGGGTGCCCGAGCTGCTCGTGGGCGTTGCGTTCCCGTCCGTTGCGCTGGAGATCATGCGCTGTGCGATGGCGCCGCAATATTTCGAGGACGCGATCTTCAGCGGCGCGACCTATACGCCGCCGGAGGCGGTGGCGCGCGGCATGGTGCACGACATCGTCGATCCGCACGCGCTGCTCGATCATGCCGATCGCCGCCGCGCAGGCGCTGGCCGCGCTCTCGCCGCCGGCCTTCGCATTGACCAAGCGGCAGACCCGCCAGCCGGCCCTGGAGCGGCTGGAGCGCGCGACGATGCGACGCCGAGGTCGATCGCATCTGGACCGCGCCGGAGACGCTCGCCCGCATCCGCGACTACGTCGACCGCACGCTGCGCAAGTCCTGATGGCTGCAAGGGGGAAGGGAGCACGCCGAGTGCGCGGCAATTTTTGGATCAAGCACATCGGGACGCGCTCTAGCTCGCCAGGCCCTGCTCGAGGTCGGCGATGATATCGGCCGTGTCCTCGAGCCCGATCGAGAGCCGAACCACGTCGGGCCCGGCGCCGGCCTGGACCTTCTGCGCGTCGGTGAGCTGGCGGTGCGTGGTCGAGGCGGGATGAATGATGAGCGAGCGCGTGTCGCCGATATTGGCGAGGTGCGAGAACAGCTTCACGTTCGAAACGAGCCTGACGCCGGCGTCGTAGCCGCCCTTGAGGCCGAAGGTGAAGACCGAGCCGGCGCCCTTGGGCACGTATTTCTTCGCGAGGTTATGGTAGCGGTCGCCCGGCAGTCCCGGATAGCTCACCCACGCCACCTGCGGCCGGTCGACGAGCCACTGCGCCACCGTCAGCGCATTGTCGCAGTGACGCTGCATGCGCAACGGCAGCGTCTCGATGCCGGTGAGGATCAGAAACGCGTTGAACGGCGACAGCGCCGGCCCGATGTCGCGCAAGGCCAGCACGCGGCAGGCGATGGCGAAGGCGAAGTTGCCGAAGGTCTCCTGCAGCACGATGCCGTGATATTCCGGCCGCGGCTCCGACAGCATCGGATAGCGCTTCTCGCGCGACCAGTTGAAGGTGCCGGCGTCGACGATCAGGCCGCCGATCGAGTTGCCGTGGCCGCCGAGAAACTTCGTGAGCGAATGCACCACGATGTCGGCGCCGTAGTCGATCGGCTTGCAGAGATAGGGCGTGGCGAGCGTGTTGTCGACGATCAGCGGCACGCCCGCATTCTTCGCGATCCTGGCAATGGCCTCGATGTCGGTGATGACCCCGCCCGGGTTGGCGATCAACTCGATGAAGATCGCCTTGGTCTTCGGGGTGATGGCGCGCTCGAAGGTCGAGATATCGTCGGGCTCCGCCCACACCACGTTCCAGCCGAAATTCTTGAACGCGTGGTTGAACTGGTTGATCGAGCCGCCATAGAGCTTCTTGGCCGCGACGAATTCCTCGCCCGGCCGCATCAGGCAGTGCATGACGATCACCTGCGCGGCGTGTCCGGACGCGACGGCCAGCCCCGCGGTGCCGCCTTCGAGCGCGGCGACGCGCTCCTCCAGCACGGCGTTGGTCGGATTGCCGATGCGCGTATAGATGTTGCCGAAGGTCTGCAGGCCGAACAGCGAGGCCGCATGGTCGACGTCCTCGAACACGAACGACGTGGTCTGATAGATCGGCGTCGCGCGCGCGCCGGTGGTCGGATCGGGCTGGGCGCCCGCATGGATTGCGAGCGTGGCAAAGCCTGGAATGCGGTCGGTCATGGCCGGTCCTTGTCTGCCGGGACCGGGCGGTCCGCGGATCCTGATCGTGGTTTATCGAAGCGTTTCGGGAGGCTCAAGGCGGAGGGGTGATGCGGGCATCCGACCGGGACAGCTGCGAGTACGGTCGTCCGTTGGGCTGATGTGCGAGCCGCAGACTCCAACCTCCCCCTGAAAGGGGGAGGTCGACGGCTTCGCGTAGCGAAGCGGTCGGGTGGGGGTCAAGCGGCCTAGCCGACGCGGACTCTCCAACCATTGTCGCGTGACCCCCACCCCGACCCTCCCCCTTTCAGGGGGAGGGGGCACACCGAATTCGCTGCTTGCACTGATGCCATCTCACCGGGATGCGCACTACCTAATCGCTGCCGCCACCGTGCGTTTGCGCACGCATGGCGGCGTCGGTGGTGCCGCCCGCGAGCGTGTCGCGGTTGAGCGCCATGCGCTGGATGCCGCGGCCGAAGAGCTTGGCTTTCTTGGAGGTCAGCGTGCGGGTGTTGACGCCCATCCACGCGATCTCCGACGACAGGCGGCCGTATTCGATCTTCGGGCAGCGGTTCATCACCACCTTGAGGCCGTTGGCCTCCGCGAGCTTTGCCGCCTCGTCGTTGCGGATGCCGAGCTGCATCCAGATCACCTGCGGGCGCGGCGTGAGCGCGAGCGCCTCCTCGACGATCCCGACCGCGTATTGCGACGCCCGGAAGATGTCGACCATGTCCACCGGCTCGGGGATGTCGGCAAGCCTGGCATAGGCCTTGCGTCCGAGCAGCTCCTGCCCGGCCAGCCCCGGGTTCACCGGGATCATGCGGTAGCCCCGCTCGAGCAGGTATTTGAACGCGAAATAGCTCGGCCGGCTGGTATTCGCCGAGACCCCGACCATCGCGATCGTCTTCACCGTGTTGAGGATGCCGCGGATGTAGCTGTCGTCGTAGCTGTCGTGGTTCATGCCCGCGCGCCGCGTTGTGATCCCAACATAGGGGCGCGGGCGCAATTGCGGAAGGGCGTTGGCGTGGGGGCGGAGGCCCATAGGCGTCACCCGCGGGCTTGACCCGCGGGTCCATCCTTCTTCGCAAGTTCGCAAGAGTTTTCGCGAAGGAGATGGATTGCCGGGTCAAGCCCGGCAATGACCGGGTAGGTCAAACCCGGCGGAACATGAATCCGCCCTACGCCGTGGCCGCCGCGCGCAGCCGTGCATTCTCGGCTTCGAGCGCCGCGAGCCGCTCCCGCAGCGGCAGCGTCGCCTCCGCCACCTCGGCCTCGGTGAAGCGCGCGGTGATGTGCTGGGAGCAATTGACGTCCCAGGCCTCGACCGTGAACAGGATCGCGCGCTCCGGCCGGGCGCGATAGCCCTGATCCATCAGGCGAGCAAGCAATGCCGGATCGTCCTCGACCACGCGCGCGCGCCCCCACACTTTGATGCGCCGCTGTCTGGCAAAATCGAGCAGGAACAAATAGGCGCGATCATTGTCGGCGAGGTTGCTGATGGTGATGTACTGCCGGTTCCCTGCGTAGTCCGCGAAACCGAGCGTCTTCTCGTCGAGCACCCTGATGAAGCCCTTGGGGCCGCCGCGGTGCTGGATGTAGGGCGCGCCGGCGGCGGACACGGTCGCGAGGAATGCGCTGTCGAGCTCGGCGATGAAAGCCGCGAGCTCCGGTGTCACGCGGTCGGGGAAGCCCGCGGCCAAGCGTTTCTCGTAGGCGCGCGCCGAGCCGCGTTGGGCCTGCGCCTGGCGTGCCGCGGGAGGGAAGACGATATCGCTGTTGTTGGTCATGGCGCAGTCCGTGTCGGCGGCGGGTCAGGATTCGGTCCCGCCGGGGAAGAAAATGGCTGTCTGGGCGGGAATGATAATATCGGTTCATTGCAACTTATTATTGCGGTATTAGCAATAATATGGACCGAATAGACAGCATTGCGATGTTCGTGGACGTCGCCGAGCGCCGCAGCTTTGCCGCCGCGGCGCGACGCCTCGGGCGTTCGCCAACTGCTGTTACACGGGCAATTGGAGAGCTCGAGGCGCGACTCGGGGTGCGACTTCTCAATCGCACAACGCGCGCGGTCAGCCTCACCGAGGCTGGCGCGCGGTTTCTGGCGGGCGCGCGCCGCGTGCTCGTCCGATCTCGACGAGATCGAACGAGCGGCGGCGGGCGAGGGCGCGGCGCCGCGCGGGCAATTGCAGCTCACGGCGCCGATTCTGTTCGGGCGCCTGCATGTGGCGCCGATCGTGATGGAATTCCTGGGCTTGTTTCCCGACGTGTCGGCGGCGCTCATCCTGCTCGATCGGCCGGTTGACCTGGTGGAGGAGGGGCTCGACGTCGCCGTGCGCATCGGCGCGCTCGCGGAAAGTTCGGCCCTTGCCACCCGCGTGGGAGCCGTTCACCGCATCGCGGTTGCGTCTCCTGACTATCTGGCGCGGCGCGGAACGCCGCAGACGCCGGCGGATCTGGGTGCCCACGCGATCGTTGCGTTCGCCGGTATTTCCGGGATCGAGCAGTGGACGTTTCGGGGCGCGGCCGGTGAGGCGACCGTCGCCATCAAGCCCCGGCTGATCGTGACGACGGCGGAGGCCGCGCTCGATGCCGCAAGGAGCGGCTTCGGCATTACCCGCGTGCTGAGCTACCAGGCGGCCGAGGACATCACCCGCGGCTCATTGCGCCGATTGCTGCCGGCGCACGAAGGCGACGAGCTGCCGATCCATCTCATCCATCCGGGTGGACGGCACCCGCCGCCGAAGCTGCGCGCGTTCGTTGATTTCGCCCGGCCTCGCCTGCGGCGGCGCTGCGACGCGATCATGCGGGCGGTCTATTCCTGACCTCGCTCATGCGAAGTCAAGCGACCAAGTCTGCATCTCCCATCGGTTCAGCAGCAAGGGCTGACGGCGATGCGAGTCGGTCGATCTGAGGTTTGCTGCCTCGGACACGATGCGGGCAATGAGGTCGGTGGCCCCGCCGGCTGCGTAAGACCTTTGTGCGGCTCGTTCAAGCGTGCATTAGTTTTCGGCCTTGCGCATTCCAAGTGCTGCCGCGATCGTTTCAGCCTTGAGAGACTGCCTCTTCAGCAACTCCGCGAGTTCGTCGGGTCCGGAGGGCACGACATCCTGACCTGTCGAAGCGATCCGATCCCGTATTTTCGGATCATTTATCACGGAGATCATGTCGTCCGCGATTTTCTTTCGCAGCACTTGAGACATCTGCGACCCCCCGAAAACCGCGGTGCTGGTCTCGGCCGCAAGCATCGGATAACCAGATTCAGGAATCGAAGGAATGTCCTTGGTTATCGGTGACCGCTGCCGGCTGCCCGCAGCAATAATCTTGACCTTGCCCGCCTCAACGAATGGCCGGACCACCGCGTACGATGTCATCAGGAAGTGAATTCGGCCTTCTGAAAGGTCGCGCACCGCGGCGGCGAGCTCCTTGTACGGCACCCGGACGGTCTTCAGGTTTTCCGCCTTGAGAAACGCATCGACTGCGAATTCCGTCAGACCGGGCGAGGCCGCCAGGTTGAGCTCCGGCTGCGCGCGTGCCAGCTCTACGAATTGCGCAAGGGTCCCGGCTCTCAACGTTTCAGGGACGGCCACAACGAGGAGCGTATCGGCTATTCTCGCAATGGGCGCGAGGTCACGTTCGAAATTATAATCCAGCTTCTTGTGGACATAGGGGTGCGCGAGAAACGAACCGGTCGACGAGAGCAACAGCACATGATCGTCTTTCGCACCGAGAAATGCACTGATGGCAAGTAGACCGTCTGCGCCCGGCTTGTTTTCGACAATCACCGGCTTCCCCCAGCGCGCGGTAAGGTCATCGCTCATGACACGCGCTATGATATCCGCCGCGCTGGCCGGACCAAATGGCAGTATCAGACGAACGGTTCGCTGAGGCCATTCCTGCGCGTAGGATTGTGTTGCGTACGGCGCCACAGATAGCAAGAGGCCCACAATAAGTGCCCGGACGGATCCGCGTATGGATCCACCAAACATCACTGCGTGTGAGCAGACGGCATTACCGATATTGCGCGTTTTGAACATTTTTTGCTTCCTCGCACGTCGACAACAATCAAAGGTGTTCTGGTGATTGAGCGCCTGCTCGTCGCCGACGGAGCATGGTTGTGCCAGGCGTCGTTGGGGGTCGGCACCATGTCGCCCGGCCCAACACGATGTTTCGCTGTCAGCGCCGGTGAAATTGCCTTACCGTTGAGTCCGAAGCGCACCCGCCAAGCTTGCACAAAGCTATCACCGTTGGTACATGCGTCAATCGCCTCTATCGAACCAAGTTGCGTTGTTGGTTCGGCTCATCGGGTCGAACTGGCGATTGTGGCAGTGCGCCTCCACGCGGACGTCACGTTCGGGGCGCGATGGCGTGCCGTTGTGCAGTCGCCGCACATGCAGCAGTTGAACGAGCATGCCTTCCGCGGCCGCAGGTCGCGGAAATGATCAGGTTGAATCTCCCGGTCGAGACCGCATCCTCCTGTTGGGATCGCTGAGCTTGAAACCTCGCAGCTACGATTACGTCATTGTCGGCGCCGGTTCGGCCGGCTGCACGCTGGCAAACCGACTGACGGAAGACAAGGATGTCAGGGTACTCGTGCTCGAGGCCGGCGGATGGGACCGCGACATGTGGATCCATCTCCCGCTCGGCTGGGGTCGAATCTTCCGGCAGCGGCGTCACGACTGGATGTACGAGACCGAGCCGGTCGCGGGGCTCGGCGGACGACGCGTCGAGTGCGCGCGCGGCAAGGTGGTCGGCGGCTCCTCGTCGATCAACGCAATGGCCTACGCCCGCGGCCACCGCGCCGACTACGCCCGCTGGGCTGCGCAAGGCTTGCCGGATTGGTCCTATGCGCACGTCGTGCCGTATTTCCGGCGACAGGAGCGTTGGCAAGGTGGCGCCGACATCTATCGCGGCGGCGACGGTCCGCTCGCAACGGAAATGTCCAGCTACCAGGATCCGCTGTGCGACGCCTATGTTGATGCTGCCCGTTCCGCCGGCCTGCCGACAACCGACGACTACAACGGCGCGCAACAGGACGGCTTTGCTCGCATTCAGGTGACGGTCGAGCACGGCCGACGCTGCAGCGGCGCAGTTGCCTATCTGTACCCGGCGCTGTCTCGCCCCAATCTGACCGTGAAGGTCAAGACCCTCGCGACGCAACTGGTGTTCGATGGCACCCGCGCGGTAGGCGTGGAGTACCTCCAGGACGGAGCGAAGGCGTTCGTTGGGGTGGAGCGGGAAGTGATCCTCGCCGGCGGGACGATCAACTCGCCGCAGCTCTTGATGCTGTCGGGGATCGGCGATCCTGTCGAACTCGGAGCTCACGGGATTGCCGTGAAGGTTCCTTTAAGTGGCGTCGGCAAGAACCTGCAGGATCACATCGCCGCGCTCCTCACCTATGCCCGTCGCGAGGGCGGCCCTTTCCAAAGGAACATGCGGCTCGACCGCTTGGCCTTGGGCATCGCTCAAGGCTTCGCATTCGGCACGGGCTTTGCGACGAGTCTGCCGGGCGGCCTGACGGCGTTCCTCAAGAGCGATGCGCGCGAACCTGTCCCCGACATCCAACTGCTCTTCATCGCCGCCCCCTTGTTCGAGGCCCGTCCTTATCTGCCGCCGTTCTCGCAGCCCTTTGCCGACGGGTTTGCGTGCCGGCTGGTCGTGCTCCGCCCGGAATCACGCGGGCGGATCTCCCTGGCCTCAGCCGATCCGCGTGCGGCGCCGCGGATCGAGCAGAATCTGCTCGCCACCGAGCGGGACTGGAACAGCGTCCGCAAGGGAATTCGCCTATTTCGCGCGCTCGCGAGCGAGCCGGTGCTGCAACCGTTCATCAAGGCGGAGACCGGACCTGGTCCCGCCGCGGCATCGGACGAAGCGATCGACGCCCACATCCGCGCGACGGCCGTTACGGCCCATCACCCCGCCGGCACCTGCCGCATGGGGACCGATGCTATGGCGGTGGTCGATCCCGAGCTGCGCGTGCGCGGAACGCAAGGGCTCCGTGTCGTGGATGCGTCAGTGTTTCCCGACCTCATCGGCGGCACCATCAATGCGCCTGTGGTCATGATCGCCGAGAAAGCCGCGGACCTGATCCGCGGCCGCGCTCCTCTCGCGCCGGCGCTGCTATGACGTCGTTGGCGAGCATCGGTGTCACGGCAGACTGTCTTCTCTGTTGAGGGTCACCGGTCCTCCCACGTCGGCGCGCGTTTCTCGACGAACGCCGAAATCCCTTCCTCGGCATCGCGCGCCATCATGTTTTGCACCATGACCTCGGTCGCGTGGTCGTACGCGTCCGCCACGCCCATCTCGAGCTGGCGATAGAATGCTTCCTTGCCGAATTTCACCGCCGCCGCCGATGTGGCGGCGATCTTGCGCGCAAGCTTGATCGCTTCCTCGCGCGCTTTGCCGGGCTCGACCACGCGGTTGACGAGGCCCATGCGGTAGGCATCCTCGGCGGAAATCATGTCGCCGGTGAGCAGCATTTCCAGGGCATGCTTGCGCGCCACGTTGCGCGAGAGCGCGACCATCGGCGTCGAGCAGAACAAGCCGATCTGGACCCCGGGCGTGCAGAACTTGGCGCTGGTCGAAGCGACCGCGAGATCGCAGGTGGCCACGAGCTGGCAGCCGGCAGCGGTGGCGGTCGCCTCCACCGCCGCGATCACCGGCTGCGGCAGCCGCAGGATGGCGAGCATCATGGCGCTGCAGCGTTCCATGATCCCCCTGGTATAGCTGCGTCCGCCGTCGGCATCGATGCGATGGGCGCTGAGCTCCTTGAGGTCGTGCCCGGCCGAGAAGGCGGGTCCGTTGGCTGCGAGCACCACGGCGCGGATGCGCTTCTCGCCGGCAAGGCTCGCGAGCTCCTCGCGCAGCGCCGCCAGCATGGCCTCCGACAGGCTGTTGCGCGCCTGCGGGCGGTTGAGGGTGAGAACCGCGATGCTGCCGATATTTTCCCGCGCGAGCGGCGGCTCGGCCGCGCGGACGTGGGCGCTGGGGCGCGCGACGGATTGGGTTTTCATTGTCTCAGCCCGAAACCTCGTGGGTTTCTACTTAGCGCGGCGCGCAGCGGGCGCAAGCCTCGGGCCCCAAGGGGAACAGGCGCCGTCATCGCACGTTGGCACTGCGTTCGGGGTGCGTCGCGCTTGCACGGTGACACTATGGCACGAAAGGCAACCGCGTCCGAGAGGCGAAGCCGTTCCGCGCGCAAACAAACGCCACGAAAACGCAAGTCAGGCTCGTCCCGGCGCACCGCCGCCAAGCGCCCCAGCGGACGGCGCTGGTCGCGCGAGGTGACCGAGCACAGCGATGCGCTCACGCTGGACCAGGGCGTTTTCACCTTGCGGGATCCCAAGCGCATCGCGGCCTCGTTGAAGCGGTCCGCCGAACGCAGCCGCCGCCGCAAGGCGGATCCGTTCCGCTCCGCGCTGTCCATGCTCACCTTCTACATCAATCGCGCCGGCAGGAACTTGCCGGCGTCTCGCAAGCAGACGCTGATGCGTGCGAAGGACGAGCTGCGCCGGCAGTTCGGGCGGCAAAGCTAGCTTCCGCGCTTTGAGGAGGCTCGGACCCATCAATTTGTCGTCTGCGATACGTAGATTTGTATTGACTTCATATCGAAGATATCGTAGTACTGGCACATCCCGCTCGATGAGGGGCGTCTCCGGAGACGATCCTGATGACGGAGCGGGCGTGGCGTCCCGGCAAACTGCGGTCCGGGAGGTTGGATGCCGCCGCCAGGGCTCAATTAGAGCCCCCGCGGCGAGGCCCTCGCGAGGGTGCCGGCGGCAATGCCGGAACCGGAGCGCGGGGCTTGCCCGGCCCAAAACCGTCACGGCGGAGCGCCGAGAGGCGAGCGCACCGATCGCAAGGTGCGCGCCGCGCCTAACCAGCGCGGCACGAGAACAAGGAATACGCGCCTGTCGGCGCTCCGCCATCCCCTCGGGGGTGGCAGCAAGAGGTAAGGAGACCCGGGGCGCTACGGCGCAGCGGGAGCGAGAACTGCGGTTCGAAAAGAATTGCGGTTCGAAAGAAACGAATGGTGTCGGGGCGATCCGACACCGGGCTGTTTGACATTGTGAATAGGGGTAGCGCGGCATCGCGCCGGTTGGTCTTTCAGCCGGGGCGACGCACCGTCATGCGTTGTCGGATCCCCGCCGACGCGGCTTTTTCATTCACCTGCGATCGTCTAGTTCTGTCCCCGCACAGGAGGGGCGCATGGCGGTCGTCATGACCATCAAGGAGCTCGAGCGCTTTCTCGCGGCCGAGTTTCCGCAGGTCTTCCATCGCGAGAGCGGTCTGGCGATCGAGGCGGTGTGGGACGGCGGCTGCCTGGTCCGGCAGGCATTCCGCGAGGTCTCGGTGCGGCCGGGCGGTACCATCTCCGGCCCGACCATGATGGCGCTTGCGGACTTCGCCATGTACGTCGCGGTGCTCTCCGCGATCGGGCCGGTGCCGCTGGCGGTGACCATCAACCTCAACATCAACTTTTTGCGCAAACCCGCCCAGCGCGATCTCATGGCCCAGGCGCGGCTGTTGAAGCTCGGCAAGCGGCTTGCAACCGGCGAGGTCACCATTCGCTCGGACGGGGAGGAGGAGCCCGTCGCCCATGTCACCTCGACCTATTCGATCCCGCCACAGAACGGCTAGTTACCTGAGGGTACCATAACACCAATATTCTAACTATTTGAACTGGCACATATATTATATGAGGCGCGGCGTTGACCGCGGCCGCGCCGCTGGTGTATGAGCCGTGCGCGCAAGACCCGTTGCCGCCCGTCCACGGAAGCCGCGTCATGAAGACCTTTTCCGCCAAGCCTGCCGAGATCGAGAAGAAGTGGGTGATGATCGACGCCACCGGTCTCGTGGTCGGCCGGCTCGCCAGCATCGTGGCGCTGCGGCTGCGCGGCAAGCACAAGCCGACCTTCACCCCGCACGTCGATGACGGCGACAACGTCATCATCGTCAATGCGGAAAAGATCGTGCTCACCGGCAAGAAGCGCGAGAACAAGGTCTATCGCCATCACACCGGATATATCGGCGGCATCAAGGAGCGCACCGCGCGCTCGATCCTCGAGGGCAAGTTCCCGCAGCGGATCGTGGAGAAGGCGGTCGAGCGCATGTTGCCGCGCGGGCCGCTCGGCCGCGTGCAACTCGGCAATCTGCGCGTCTATGCCGGCCCCGATCATCCGCACGCGGCGCAGAACCCGGAACGGCTCGACGTCGCCGCCATGAACCGCAAGAACACGAGGAGCGCGTGACCATGGCCGAAACCATGCAATCGCTCGATCAGCTGTCGGCGCTCAAGCCGGCGGCGGCGCCCGAAACTCCGAGATACATCCAGAAGCTCGACAAGCAGGGTCGTGCCTACGCCACCGGCAAGCGCAAGGACGCGGTGGCACGGGTTTGGGTGAAGCCGGGTGAGGGCAAGATCGTCGTCAATACGCGCGACATCGAGGTTTATTTCGCGCGGCCGGTGTTGCGCATGCTGATCCAGCAGCCGCTGGTGGCGACCAGCCGCAACGGCCAATACGACGTCACCTGCACCGTTTCGGGCGGCGGGCTGTCGGGCCAGGCGGGCGCAGTGCGCCACGGCCTCTCCAAGGCGCTGATGAATTTCGAGCCCGACCTGCGCGGCGCATTGAAGCGCGGCGGTTTTCTCACCCGCGATTCGCGCGTGGTCGAGCGCAAGAAATACGGCCGGGCCAAAGCGCGGCGCTCGTTCCAGTTCTCCAAACGCTGAACGCGACTCCATCGCACCGTAGGAGCACGAAAAACAACGGGCGCCTGCAGGCGCCCGTGAAGGTGCATCGCGGATGCGATGTTGGGAGGAACGCTACGCCGAATAGTACATTTCGAACTCGACCGGATGCGGGGTGTGCTCGAAGCGGATCACCTCGGTCATTTTCAGGTCGATATAGCTGTCGATGAAGTCGTCGTCGAAAACGCCGCCGGCCTTGAGGAAGTCGCGGTCCTTGCTGAGCTCCTCCAGCGCCTGGCGCAGCGAGCCGCACACGGTCGGGATCTGCTTGAGCTCCGCCGGCGGCAGGTCATAGAGGTCCTTGTCGATCGCCGGGCCCGGGTCGAGCTTGTTCTTGATGCCGTCCATGCCGGCCATCAGCATCGCGGCGAAGCCGAGATAGGGATTGGCGAGCGGGTCGGGGAAGCGCACCTCGACGCGCTTGGCCTTCGGATTGGTGGTGTAGGGGATGCGGCAGGACGCCGAACGGTTGCGCGCCGAATAGGCCAGCAGGACGGGCGCCTCGAAGCCCGGGACCAGCCGCTTGTAGGAGTTCGTCGTCGGGTTGGTGAAGGCATTGATGGCCTTGGCGTGCTTGATGATGCCGGCGATGTAGGAGAGGCAGGTTTCGGACAGGTCCGCGTACTTGTTGCCCGCGAAGACCGGCTTGCCGTCCTTCCAGATCGACTGATGGCAATGCATGCCGGAGCCGTTGTCGCCGTAGATCGGCTTGGGCATGAAGGTCGCGGTCTTGCCGTAGATCTGGGCGACCTGCGTGATGCAGTATTTGTAGATCTGCAGCTGGTCGGCCATCACGACCATCGGCGAGAACTTCATGCCGAGCTCGTGCTGCGCGGAGGCGACCTCGTGGTGGTGCTTCTCGACCTTCACGCCCATGCGCGCCATGGCGCCGAGCATTTCCGAGCGCATATCCTGCACCGTGTCCTGCGGCGGCACCGGGAAATAGCCCTTCTTGAAACCGATGTGGTGGCCGAGATTGCCGCCTTCGTAGTCGGTGTCGGAGTTGATCGGAAACTCGACCGAGTCGAGCTTGAAGCCGGTGTTGTAGGGGGTCGCCGAATACTTGACGTCGTCGAAGATGAAGAACTCGGCCTCCGGACCGAAATAGATCGTGTCGCCGACCCCCGAAGCCTTGGCATAACCCTCGGCCTTCTTGGCCATGCCGCGCGGATCGCGGTTGTAGGGCTCGCCGGTGGTGGGCTCGAGCACGTCGCAGACCAGCGACAGCGTGGTCTCGGCGAAGAACGGATCGATGACCGCAGAGCCCGGATCGGGCATCAGACACATGTCGGATTCGTGAATCGCCTTCCAGCCGGCGATCGAGGAGCCGTCGAACATCTGGCCTTCAGCGAAGGTGTCCTCTTCGATCATGCTGATGTCGAAGGTGACGTGCTGCCACTTGCCGCGCGGGTCCGTGAAGCGGAAGTCGGCGTATTTCACGTCGTTGTCCTTGATCAATTTCATGACTTCTTTAGCGGTGGTCATGGAAAGCATACCTTTCGTCTGGGCTGGGCCTTGGGGCTGGAGGGAGGCCGTCGTGCGGGATGCGCGGCTCAGATGGCGTCCAGTCCGGATTCCCCCGTTCTGATCCGAATGGCTTCTTCGATATTGGAGACGAAGATCTTGCCATCACCGATCCGCCCGGTTTGGGCGGCGCGACGGATCGCCTCGATGGCTTTCTCGACCATGTCGTCGCCGAGCACAATCTCGATCTTCACCTTCGGCAGAAAATCCACGACGTATTCGGCGCCGCGATAGAGCTCGGTGTGCCCTTTCTGGCGTCCGAATCCCTTGGCTTCGGTGACGGTGATGCCCTGCAGCCCGACCTCTTGCAGGGCCTCCTTAACCTCGTCGAGTTTGAAAGGCTTGATCACAGCCTCGATCTTCTTCATCGCGTTTCCTTCCCTTGGCCTGCCGGCGGCGCGCCGCCGGCTTGGCGCGCTCACGGTTAGCAGGGTCCGTGCCAAGCCCTGACGGAGAGGAAAAAATTATGTCGATCAGACATTTGACAGGCGCCCACGAGCGGGCTCCGGTCGGCGCGGAGAGGCCTCGGATTAGAATTTGAGCAATTTGCCTATTTTATGATCATTAGGGCGTATCTCCCGCTAGAGGCGAGGAAATTGACGTAACATCGCGCGCTCCGGGATCGCCACTAGCCTGCGCCGACCATGATCGAATTGCTGACCACCGCCGAGATGGCAGAGGCCGACCGTCTGGCGATGGCGGGCGGGATCGCCGGCATCGAGCTCATGGAAAATGCCGGCCGCGCGGTCGCCGACAGTGTCGCGGCGCGACATGCCCCGGGGACGCGCGTTGTCGCGGTCGCCGGACCCGGCAACAACGGCGGCGATGGCTTCGTTGCCGCCCGCATTCTTGCCGAGCGCGGATACCGGGTCCGCGTGCTCGTGGCCGGCGACCCCGGCCGGCTCAAGGGCGATGCGGCGCTGGCGGCGCAACGCTGGCAGGGACCATCCGCGCCCGCTGCGCCGGCCGCGCTGTTGCCTGCCGACGTCGTCATCGATGCGCTGTTCGGGGCGGGTCTCGACCGGCCGGTCGAAGGCACCGCGCGCGCCATGATCGAGGCGATGAACGGTGCATCGTGCGTCCATGCGGTCGATCTGCCGAGCGGCATCAACGGCACCACCGGAGCGGTGATGGGCCTCGCGGTCGAGGCGACGGAAACGGTGACGTTCTTCCGGCGCAAGATCGGCCATGTGCTGCTGCCCGGCCGGCTGCATTGCGGGGCCATTCGCGTCGCCGACATCGGTATCCCCGCGCGCGTGCTCGAAACGATCGTGCCGCGGACGTGGATCAACGCTCCAAGCCTGTGGGCGCGGAGCTTTCCCGTTCCGCGCGTCGATGGCCACAAATATGCCCGCGGCCACGCGGTCGTGGTGTCCGGCGCCCTCGCGTCGACCGGGGCTGCGCGGCTTGCCGCGCGCGGGGCGCTGCGGGGCGGGGCGGGTCTTGTCACCATCGCGAGCCCGCGCGAGGCGCTCGCGGTCAACGCTGCATCCAACCTCGCCGTGATGGTGCGTCCGGTCGACGGCGCGGATGAGCTTGCCGGCTTCCTCAGCGACCCCCGCCGCAACGCTGTCGTGCTGGGGCCGGGAGGCGGAGTGGGTCGGGAGATGCGGGAGCTGGTCCTGGCGGCTCTGGCGGGAGAGCGCGCGGTGGTGCTCGACGCCGATGCGCTGACGAGTTTCGCCGACGAGCCGCAGGCCCTGCTCGCAGCGATGAGGAAGCGATCGCAGGCCACGATCTTGACCCCGCACGAAGGCGAGTTCGTTCGTCTGTTCAAAGCGATGGTTGGGGAAGCTCGATCAAAGCTTGAAAAGGCTCGCATCGCCGCCGAAGAAGCCGGGGCCGTCGTCCTGCTCAAGGGTCCGGACACCGTCGTTGCCGCCCCCGACGGGCGCGCCGCGATCGCGACCAACGCCCCGCCTTGGCTGGCGACCGCCGGATCGGGCGACGTGCTTGCGGGACTTGTGGCCGGCGCTCTCGCCCAAGGCATGCCGGGATTCGAAGCGGCGGCAGCCGCAGTGTGGCTGCACGGGGAGGCGGGCGCCGAGGCGGGTCCGGGGCTGATCGCAGAGGATCTTCCTGACGTCATGCCAAAGGTTTATCGCCGATTGTTCTCCCAACTTAACGGCTGGTGCTGACCGCTCGGCGCCTCCTGCTGGCAAACAGCGCGCGCGACCAATCAAGCCACTGAAAACCAGAACTCCGGCATCGCTGCCTGGCTGTTCGAGCGTCCGGCACGCGATCAGCCATTTTCCTGGATTGTCCGCGACAAAGGCGATGCGCTCGACTTGGTCGGCGAAGACGAGAGTGTCCAGCCAGTAGGGCTTCCAACCGTCGTCGAGCCGATCGAGCAGCCGGAAAGAATGGCCATGCAGATGGACGACTTGCGGCCGGCCGCTGGTATTGCGGATCGCCAGAGTGACGGCTCGTCCGCGCTTGACTGCAAACATGGGGGGATCGGCGGGGTCCAATGCCTTCGCGCTCGCGAGGTTCATCTCGAGCTTGAGCGCGCTCCGCAGGTCCATACGTGCCGGCAGTGGATTGGGGGGCAGCGCGCCCGGGTCCGATCGGCGAGTGGCACGAGGCGCGGCGTCGCTTGCGTAGACCAAGCGCGCGATCGGCTCGTTTGAGCCGACCGCCACGAGGGGCGCGACCGTGCCGGGATCCAGCAGCATGTCGACGAACAAGTCGATGCGATTGCCCGGTCCGAGCCCGAAGCGGGTGTCGCGCGTCATCGCCGGTTCCGCCGGCTGGCCGTCGATCGCCATCACCCAGGCGGCGTGGCCCTCGACCTTGAACGCGAGCCCACGCGCCGCGGTGGCATTGATGAGCCGCAGGCGCAGCCGCTCCCCGCTGATCACTGGGACGTCGGGACGGGACAATCCATTGACCCGCACCGGCGGAACGCCGCCGCCGACCGGACCGGCCGTTCCCAGCACCAACACGATGTCGCGGTCGACCCGCACCGGTTCGGCCTCCTCGACGATCAGCGCGCCATGGAGGCCCTGCTCGAGCTGGCGGCCGCCGGCAGCGTGGTACCAGAACGTGCCCGCATCGGGCGGGCGAAAGCGGTACTCGAAGCGTGCGCCGGGCGCGACCGGCGGCTGGGTCAGCGCCGGCACGCCGTCCATGGCGTTGAGCAGCCGGATCCCGTGCCAATGCACGGCGCTCGAACTCGGCAAGCTCGTTGACGAGACGCACGCGCAGCTCGTCGCCGCGTTTGACGCGCAGGATCGGCCCCGGCACCGCGCCGTCAAAGCCGAGGATCGGGGGCGCCGATTGCGTCTCGTGGCCGGCGCCGAGACGCCGGGCGCGCAACTCGCGGAAACCGTCGGATGCGGTTTGCGCGTTGGCGTCCAGGGGCAGGCCGCAGCCTGCGGCTGCCGCCGCCGCGCCGGCGAGGACCCACCGACGCGACACCGGTTGGGCGCGCGACGTCATCGCTGCCGAGCAGGCTCGGATCAATTCACCTTGATGCCGGCGGCCTTCACCAGCTGGGTGTTGGTCTCGATCTCCCTGCGCACCAGCGCCTCGAATTGCTCCGAACTGAGCGGCATCGGATCGGCGCCGAGGCTTGCGAGCTTGTCGCGGACAGCCGGATTTTGCAGCGCCTTCGCGATTTCGGCATAGAGCTTGGCGCGGATGTCGGCGGGAGCTCTTCGCCGGCGCGAACACGCCGGCCCAGAAGTTGTACTCCGAGTTGGGATAACCGGCTTCGACCGTGGTCGGCACGTCGGGCAACGCGGAGGCGCGCGACGAGCCGCTCACGGCAAGCGCTTGCAGCTGGCCGTCCTTGAGCAGCGGCAGCGCGTTCACCAGCGGCGCGAAATAGAAGTCGGCGCGTCCCGCGATCACCTCGGTCAGCGCCTCCGGCGCGCCCTTGAACGGCAGATGCACCGCCTCGAAGCCGGCCGCCAGCCGGAACCGCTCGCCGTTGAGATGGGACGAATTCCCCGCACCCGCCGAGGCGTAATTCACCGAGCCGGGCTTCGCCTTCGCGGCAGCTACGAAATCGCCGAGCTTCTTGTAGCCCTTCGAGGGATTGAACACCATCACCACGGGCATGTTGCCGAGCGGAGCAATGGCGGCAAGGTCGGTCATCTCGAATCCCAAATTCGACCGGGTCGCCGGCGTCACCGTATGGGTCGAGGAATTGGCGAGCAGGGTGTAGCCGTCGGGGTCCGCCTTGGCGACCGCGCCCATGCCGATGGTGTTGCCGGCGCCGGGACGGTTTTCCACGATGATCGGCTGGCCCAGCTGGGCGGAGACCTGATCCATCACGATACGCCCCATGACGTCGGTCGCGCTGCCGGCGGTCAGCGGGACGATCAGGCGGATCGGCTTCGCCGGCCACGACTGCGCCGTTTGCGCCCAGGTGCCATCGATGCTGGCGCCAAGGCCGGCCAAGCGCAACGGCCGCGGAAAGCAGCCAGCGCTGCATATTGATTGTCATGTGTGTTTCTCTCGCCAGATGGTTCGTGCTCGGCGCTTCGGGGCGGCCGCGGCCGAGCTATATCACGTCGGCGGAAGCCCGGCATGGCGGCGCGACCCTTGGTCCAGGCTCGGAATCTTTGGTTTGAGCGGGGGCCGCGGACGCCTATTTTTGGCGTGCGCCGCGCGCTTCGGGCGTGATATAAGCCGCGCCGCCCGGCCGCAGCGCAGGTCGGCGATCGCCGAACTGCGTATCGAAGAGTGCCGGTTTCGGGTAGACCTCGACATCGGTGCGGCGCCGACGGTGCCCTTTGCGGGCGTGGCGGAACTGGTAGACGCGCGGGATTTAGGTTCCCGTGACGAAAGTCGTGGGGGTTCAAATCCCTCCGCCCGCACCACGCCAACACGAAGGTACCTCGACCAGGTCCACTCCACGGTTGCCGCGCTCGCGGCCAGAACATGCAGATTGCCACGATGGAAATCACAGAAACTCTTTCCGACGGTCTCAAGCGCGAATTCCAGGTCCAGGTGCCGGCCGCCGATCTCGAGGCGCGGGTGAGTGAACGGCTGGGCGAACTCAAGAACCGCGTCCAGTTGCGCGGCTTTCGGCCGGGCAAGGTGCCGGTAGCGCACCTCAAGAAGATCTACGGCAAGGCCGTGATGGCGGAGACCATCGAGGCGGTCATCCGTGAGCTCAACGCCAAGATCGTCAGCGATCGTGGTCTCAAGCTCGCCATGGAGCCCAAGGTTACGATCCCGGAGGATGAAACCGAGGTCGCGAAAATCATCGGCGGGCAATCCGATCTCGCCTATACGGTCGCGCTGGAGATCCTGCCGAAGATCGAGCTCGGCGATTTCAAGGGCCTCAAGCTGGAGCGTGAGGTTGCGGAGGTCACCGACGCGCAGGTCAACGAAGCGCTCGACAAGCTCGCGGAGCAGAACCGGCCGTTCGCCGCCAAGGGCGAGGGGGCGAAGGTCGAAAAGGGCGACCGCGTCGTCATCGATTTCACCGGCACGCTTGATGGCGTGCCGTTCGAAGGCGGCACCGGCGGCGACGTGGGCGTCAACGTGGGATCCGGGACCTTCATCCCCGGCTTCGAGGACCAGCTGATCGGCATGGCCGCGGGCGAGCAGCGCAAGGTGAAGGTAACGTTTCCCGCCAACTATATGAGCGCGCAGCTGGCGGGGAAGGAGGCCGAGTTCGACGTGACGGCCAAATCAATCGAGGCGCCGGGCACGGTCACCGCCGATGATGCCTTCGCGAAATCCCTCGGGCTGGAATCGCTCGACAAGCTCAAGGAGGCGGTGAAGGCGCGCCTCCAGCAGGAGCACGCAGCGCTGAGCCGCCAGCGCCTCAAGCGCCAGCTCCTTGATAAGCTCGACGAGATGCATAAGTTCGCGCTCCCGCCGACGCTCGCCGAGGACGAGTTCAAGAACGTCTGGAGCGCGGTCGAGGGCGACCTCAAGGCGCAGGGCCGCACCTTCACCGACGAAGGCACGACCGAAGAGAAGGCGCGGGAGGAGTATCGCGGCATTGCCGAGCGGCGGGTGCGGCTCGGCCTCGTGCTCGCGGAAATCGGCGAGAGGAACAAGATCACGGTGACCGAGGAGGAGATCAGGCGGGCGATCGTCGAGCGGGTGCGCCAAGTGCCCGGACGCGAGCAGGAGGTCTGGGACTACTATCAGAAGAATCCCGGTGCGGTGGCGGGACTGCGGGCACCGATCTACGAAGAGAAAGTGGTCGATTTTCTGCTCGAGCTCGCGAGCGTGACGGAGAAACAGGTTTCGCGCGAGGATCTTCTCAAGGACGACGAGGACGAAAAGCCCGTTACCGGCTGAGGCTCGCGCCGTAGCTCGCGTGGAGGGGAGCAAAGGGCGGCAAAGGGCAGGCCTCCCGGGCTCGCTCCGCTTCGTCCGGGCGCTATTTCACCAGCGCAGGCTGCGTCGCCGGCGCGAATCGTGGATATAGGAGCATGAGACGATTGAGGCTCGCCGACGTGGCGCGGCTGCTGCGGTTGCCGGTACGGCTTCGTTGCTCGTTCTGCGGCCGAAGCAGCGACGAGGTCGGGCGGCTTGTCGCCGGGCCGTCCGTATATATCTGTGACGAGTGCATCAAGACATGCGTCGCGGTTCTGGAACAGCACGGCGGTTTTCCGCCGTCGCCGCCCGCCGACCAAGACAGGCTGACCCATGCGTGACCCCCACGACACCTACATGAATACCCTCGTCCCGATGGTGGTCGAACAGACCAACCGCGGCGAGCGCGCCTATGACATCTTCTCGCGGCTCCTCAAGGAGCGAATCATCTTCATCAGCGGCCCGGTCGAGGACGTGATGTCGACGCTCGTGGTCGCTCAGCTTCTGTTCCTGGAAGCGGACAATCCGAAAAAAGAGATCGCGATGTACATCAACTCGCCCGGCGGCGTCGTCACGTCCGGGCTTGCGATCTACGACACCATGCAATTCGTGCGGCCGGCGGTATCGACCTTGTGCGTGGGGCAGGCGGCCTCGATGGGTTCGCTGCTGCTCGCCGCCGGGCACAAGGACATGCGCTTTGCGCTTCCCAATTCCCGCATCATGCTCCACCAGCCATCCGGCGGCTTCCAGGGTCAGGCGACCGACATCATGCTGCACGCCCAGGAAATCCTGAACCTGAAGAAGCGTCTGAACGAAATCTACGTGAAGCACACCGGACAGCCGCTCAAGAAGATCGAGGAGGCGCTCGAGCGCGACTACTTCCTGACCGGGGAGATGGCGGTGGAGTGGGGGGTCGTGGACAAGGTCATCGCCAAGCGTCCGGAGGACGCGTCCAAGGCCTAGGGGCGCATCCCCGGGCGGTCGGCCGGCAAGGGGCGCCGCTGCCGCCCAGCCTGGAACCGGTCAAAAAGTCGCCACGGGCTTGAATTTTCATCATTAACAAATTCTTGATTATCCCCACACTACCGTGGTTCGCTAGGGGTGATTTGGCGGGGATGTACCGAGAAGCGTGGAGAAGTGTGACATTGGTGCTACGGACTCTTAAAAGACCCGCGTTTATGGTTTGCTGCGATGCGGCCGGTTTGCCTCGACGGCAGCGGGCCGACGGAGAGATGGAATGAGCAAGGTCGGCAGTAGCGATTCCAAGAACACGCTCTACTGTTCGTTCTGCGGCAAGAGCCAGCATGAGGTGCGCAAGCTCATCGCCGGTCCGACCGTGTTCATCTGCGACGAGTGCGTCGAACTGTGCATGGACATCATCCGCGAGGAGAACAAATCCTCGCTGGTGAAGTCGCGCGACGGGATTCCCACCCCGAAGGAGATCCGCAAGGTTCTCGACGACTACGTGATAGGACAGGATCACGCCAAGAAGGTGCTCTCGGTCGCGGTCCACAATCACTACAAACGACTCAACCACCAGACCAAGCACAACGACGTCGAGCTCGCGAAATCGAACATCCTGTTGATCGGTCCCACCGGCTCCGGCAAGACGCTGCTGGCGCAAACGCTGGCGCGCATCCTCGATGTGCCCTTTACCATGGCGGATGCGACGACGCTCACCGAAGCCGGCTATGTCGGCGAGGACGTGGAGAACATCATCCTCAAGCTGCTGCAGTCCGCCGACTATAATGTGGAGCGCGCGCAGCGGGGCATCGTTTATATCGACGAGATCGACAAGATCAGTCGCAAGTCCGACAACCCGTCGATCACCCGCGACGTCTCGGGCGAGGGCGTGCAGCAGGCATTGCTCAAGATCATGGAAGGCACCATCGCGTCGGTGCCTCCGCAGGGCGGACGCAAGCATCCGCAACAGGAATTCTTGCAGGTCGATACCACCAACATCCTGTTCGTGTGCGGGGGGGCCTTCGCCGGGCTCGAGAAGATCATTTCCGCGCGCGGGCGCTCGACCTCGATCGGCTTCAGCGCGAAGGTGCTGGCACCGGAGGATCGCAAGTCCGGAGAGATTTTCCGCGAGGTCGAGCCCGAGGACCTCCTGAAGTATGGGCTGATCCCCGAATTCGTCGGTCGACTGCCGGTCGTTGCCACGCTCGAGGACCTCGACGAGCCCTCGCTCAAGCTGATTCTCACCCAGCCCAAGAACGCGCTGGTGAAGCAGTACCAGCGGCTGTTCGAGATGGAGTTGATCGACCTCACGCTGGCGGAAGAGGCGCTCGGCGCCATCGCCCGCAAGGCTATCGACCGCAAGACCGGCGCGCGCGGACTGCGCTCGATCATGGAGGGCATCCTGCTCGACACCATGTTCGACCTGCCGAGCCTCGAAGGGGTCGAGGAGGTCGTGATTTCGCGGGAGGTCGTCGAGGGCACCGCACGGCCGCTCTATATCTACGCCGACCGGGCCGACCGGGCGAGCGACGCGAGCGCCTGAGTGCGCTGCAACCGCAAGGCGCTGGCGCTGCCGCCAATTCGTCCGGGATCGGTCCCGGTGGTGATGTAACTCCGCTATTTGCTTGAATTTTCGGGTTTACTTGACACCGGCGCGGCCCGTCGCCACGTATTGTGTGCGAACGAAGAAGCGTACGAAGGACGATCGCGAAATCTTCCGGGGAGGGTTTTCGTACCCACCCTCCGGCGCATGGCGGAACCCCGCGGGGGCAAGCCATGTTTCCCTTCCCGGCCCACCTCTGCACTCGGCCGTGATGCCGCATCTGCGGGTCACAAGGGCGAGGGGCACAACAACAAGGGACTTCGGGCCATGACCAGCGCAAAGCCAAAGCCGCCTCTCATTCCCGGCGAGACCCGGGCCTACCCGGTATTGCCCCTGCGCGACATCGTCGTCTTCCCGCACATGATCGTCCCGCTCTTCGTCGGGCGGGAGAAGTCGATCAAGGCGCTCGAAGAGGTGATGCGCTCGGACACGTTCATCCTGCTCGCGACGCAGAAGAACGCCTCCGACGACGATCCGGCAACCGGCGCCATCTACGAAGTCGGAACGCTCGCCAGCGTGCTGCAATTGCTCAAGCTGCCCGACGGCACCGTCAAGGTGCTGGTGGAGGGCGCTGCGCGCGCCAAGGTCGAGCGTTATACCGACCGTGCCGAATACTACGAGGCCGACGCCATCGTGCTTGCGGACTCCAGCGGCGAGCAGGTCGAGGCCGAAGCGCTCGCACGCTCGGTGATCAACGAATTCGAAAACTATGTGAAGCTCAACAAGAAAGTGTCGCCCGAGGTGGTTGGTGTGGTCCAGCAGATCGAGGACTATGCCAAGCTCGCCGACACCGTGGCTTCGCATCTTGCGGTCAAGATTCCCGACAAGCAGGTGATCCTGGAGACGCCGTCGGTTACCGAGCGGCTGGAAAAGGTGCTCGGCCTGATGGAGAGCGAAATCTCGGTGCTGCAGGTCGAGAAACGCATTCGCACGCGCGTAAAGCGGCAAATGGAGAAGACCCAGCGCGAGTACTACCTCAATGAGCAGATGAAGGCGATCCAGAAGGAGCTCGGTGACGAGGAAGGCAAGGACGAGCTCGCCGAGATCGAGGACAAGATCAAGAAGACCAAGCTCTCGAAGGAGGCGCGCGAAAAAGCGACCCACGAGCTCAAGAAGCTGCGCCAGATGTCGCCGATGTCGGCCGAGGCGACGGTCGTGCGCAATTATCTCGACTGGCTGCTCTCGATCCCTTGGAACAAGAAAAGCAAGGTCAAGAAGGACCTCAAGCTGGCCCAAGATATCCTCGACGCCGATCACTTCGGGCTGGAGAAGGTCAAGGAACGGATCGTCGAATATCTCGCGGTCCAGCAGCGCGCCAACAAGCTGACCGGCCCGATCCTGTGCCTCGTCGGCCCGCCCGGCGTCGGCAAGACCTCGCTCGGCAAGTCGATCGCGCGGGCGACCGGCCGCGACTTCGTGCGCGTGTCGCTCGGCGGCGTGCGCGACGAGGCCGAGATCCGCGGCCACCGGCGCACCTATATCGGCTCGATGCCCGGCAAGGTCATCCAGTCGATGCGCAAGGCGAAGTCGTCGAACCCGCTGTTCCTGCTCGACGAGGTCGACAAGATGGGCGCCGATTTCCGCGGCGACCCCTCTTCGGCGCTGCTGGAGGTGCTCGACCCCGAGCAGAACCACACCTTCAACGACCACTATCTCGAGGTCGACTACGATCTCTCCAATGTCATGTTCATTACGACGGCGAACACGCTCAATATCCCGCCGCCCTTGATGGACCGCATGGAGATCATCCGCATTGCCGGCTACACCGAGGACGAGAAGGTCGAGATCGCGCGCAAGCACCTGATCCCGCACGCGATCGCCAAGCATGGCCTCGATTCCAAGGAATGGGCGATCGACGATGAGGCACTCCTGCTGCTTGATCCGCCGCTACACCCGGGAAGCGGGCGTGCGCAATCTCGAGCGCGAGCTCTCGACCCTGATCCGCAAGGCGGTGAAAGAGCTGACCCTGACGAAGAAGAAGTCGATCACGGTCGAGGCGAAGACCGTCTCCGACTATCTCGGCGTGCCCAAGTTCCGCTACGGCGAGGTCGAGGACGAGGATCAGGTCGGCGTCGTGACCGGGTTGGCGTGGACCGATGTGGGCGGCGAGCTGCTCACCATCGAGGCCGCCATGATGCCCGGCAAGGGCAAGATGACGGTCACCGGCAACCTGCGCGACGTGATGAAGGAATCGATCTCGGCCGCGGCCTCCTATGTGCGTATGCGCGCAATCGCGTTCGGCATCGAGCCGCCGAGGTTCGACAAGAAGGACATCCACGTGCACGTGCCGGAGGGCGCCACCCCGAAGGACGGCCCGTCGGCCGGCGTCGCGATGGTGAGCGCGATCGTGTCCGTCATGACCGGCATCCCGGTGCGCCGCGACGTCGCCATGACCGGCGAGATCACGCTGCGTGGCCGCGTGCTGCCGATTGGCGGCTTGAAGGAGAAGCTGCTCGCGGCTTCGCGCGGCGGCATGAAGACGGTGCTGATACCGGAAGAGAACGCCAAGGATCTCGTCGAGATCAGCGAGAGCATCAAGAAGGGCCTCGACATCGTTCCGGTCTCGCGCATGGACGAGGTGCTGGCGCGCGCGCTCACGCGCAAGCCGGAGGCGATCGAGTGGGACGAGGAGAAGGCCAAGCCGACCGAAACTTCGGTCACCACCGAGCCCGCGGTCGAGGGGGACTCTTCGACCCTCACGGCGCATTGACCCTTGCTGCGAGCGGGGTAGCGAATATCAGCGGCGCCTTCGGGCGCCGCTGTCGTTTGCGCGCTTCGGTTTAACCGAACATCGATCGCTGAAGGGCGCGTGGGCACTTGACAAGATGAGAACAAAGAGAGAACATAATTCTGCTGCCGGTTAGACCTGCAGATCGCATTGCGGACCCCAAACACGGCAGTTGGCGTTCTCCGACGCATTCATCCGATGCGGGCGTATGCGTGCGGCGAAATTTTGGAGGGATGAGTGATGAACAGACTGAGTATCGGACTTGCGTGCGCGGCACTGGTGGGCCTGCTGGCGTGGTCCCCATCCGCGTTGGCGGCGCCGGCGAAAGCGGTGGCGGCCGCCGCCGAGCCCGCCAAGGGCCAGTACACGAGCGAAGCCGATGCCAAAGCGAATTGCCCGACCGACACCGTGGTGTGGGTCAATCTGAGGTCCAA
This sequence comes from uncultured Alphaproteobacteria bacterium, assembly GCA_963827585.1. GTDB lineage: Bacteria > Pseudomonadota > Alphaproteobacteria > Rhizobiales > Xanthobacteraceae > VAZQ01. The sequence continues at coordinate 2,200 of CAWHCK010000012.1, read as the reverse complement.
GGTCTACCACGCCAGCGGCAGTAGGACCTACGGCAAGACCAAGAGGGGTGCGTATATGTGCGAGAAGGAATCGGTCGCAGCCGGTTTCCGCGCGCCCAAGGTTCCCGCTGCCAGGACTCCCGCTGCCAAGAAGTCGAAACGCGGCTTGACGCCACAGCGCACCGATCGTGGCTGAGATGGCGCGCGGGCGTTTGAACGCTGATATGATCATGGCGGTGCCTCGCGGGGCGCCGCCACTTTTTTCAGGCTGCGCGTCAGGTCGCTCGCGATGGTCAGGCGCGGCTGCATTTTGCACGACGTGATCGTGCTCGGCGAAGCATCGGGCATCGGCCAAGTCGGCCAAGTAGGCCAATCGGGAGAGCGGGATCATGTGGGGCATCGTTCGGCTCATGTTCGCCACGGCGGCCCTCGCGTGCCCAGGCTTGCGTCGGCGCAGGCCGACGACTTCCCGAGCAAGCCCATCACCATCATGGTGGGTCTGGCGCCGGGTGGCATCACCGATGTCACCGCGCGGCTTTATGCCGAGGTTGTGTCCAGCAGCGTCGGCCAGCGCATCACCATCGAGAACCGCCCGGCCGCGGCCGGGGCGCTCGCCGCGGCGGCGGTCCAGAATGCGCCGCCTGACGGTTACATGCTGCTGGTCTTTTCGGGCTCGCAGCACGCCACGGTCGCGGCCATGGGCTCGGCGCCCTACGAGCCGGTCAAAGGCTTTTCCTTCGTCACGCTCCTGTTCAACAGCGTGGTCGCATTCATCGTGCCGGCCGACAGTCCGGCCAAGACGCTCGACGAGCTGTTCGAGCTGGGACGCAAGCGGTCTGGCGGACTGTCGATGGGCACGCCCGGCTTGGGGTCTCCCTCGCATCTCTTGGGCGCGAGGGTCGCGCTTGCGGCCAAGGCACCGTTGCAGTCGATCCATTACCGCGGCGGCGCGCCCATGATGGCCGACGTCCTGACCGGGCGGGTCGATTTCGCCGTCGCAACCTTGTCGACCTCGCGGGCGTTCCTGGCCGACAAGAAACTGCGCGCGCTCGCGCTCGATGCCGACGCGCGCTGGGCAGGGTTGCCGGACGTGCCCGTGTTGGCCGAGCTCGGGTATGGCAACGAGAAAGTAGCGAACTGGTTCGGCGTGGCGGCGCCCGCCGCGACGCCGCCTGCGGTGGTGGAAAAGCTGCGCGAGCAGTTCGTCAAGGCATCGCGCGATCCGGAGCTGCAAAGGCGGCTGGCGGAGAACGGCACGCTGATCGCCATCAGCACGTCCGAAGAGATGCGCAGCCTGATGGTGGACGAGGTCGCGGCCATGGAAGCGCTGGTGAAGACGCTTGGCCTGCGCCAGCAATAGGCGTCCAGGATTGTGCGCTTGCATCGCCGCGCGCGGCGGCGATAAAGGTAGCCCGCGGGGCGGTTAGCTCAGTTGGTAGAGCGCCTGCTTTACACGCAGGATGTCGGCGGTTCGAGTCCGTCACCGCCCACCAGCCTTCGCGCCTGCGGCGCTTCGGCTCGATGCCGGCAGCTCGGTCGGACAGCCGGATGCAGACGACGGAGGCCGGAATTCACAGGACCCTACCGCCGTCTGTCGTCCGTCACCCGTTGCCGGAGCGTCACACCGATTCCTTGAGTTCCTTGGCCGCGCGGAAGGCGACCTTCTTGCTGGCTTTGATCTGGATGGGCTCGCCCGTCGCCGGATTGCGTCCCATGCGGGCCGCGCGCTTGCGCACCACCAGGATGCCGAGGCCGCCGATGCGGATGCGGTCGCCCTTCTTGAGGTGCTTGGTCACCAAGCCCACCAGATCGCCGAGCACCGCCTCGGTCTGCTTTTTCGACATCTCGTGGGATTCCGAGAGATTTGCGGCGAGATGCTTCAGAGTCACGGTCGCCTGCGCGCCCGGTTTCTTTGCCATAACTGGCCCTCCTCGTTGCAGCGAGTGGCCTCAGAGCCACTCATCACGCTGTGGGATTAGACGATTCGGATAGGGTCTGACCATGACTTATTGCCGAAAAATGTGGGTTTTTTCAATGCCGGTCGTCGGAAAGCGGCCAATGACGGGCTCTCAGGGGGTGCGCGGGATCGGCGAACCCTCTGATCCGGCCATGAATATTGGCTTTTTTGAAGGGCGCGACGCGTTGCCTTGACTTGGCGCGAGGGGCTATTTAACTGCGCAACGCGCCCGCGGGGGCGTAGCTCAGTTGGTTAGAGCGTCGG
>CAWHCK010000011.1:0-114813 GCA_963827585.1 uncultured Alphaproteobacteria bacterium | reverse complement strand
TCCAGACGGCGCAGCAGATCATTCCGCCGGTATTCGAGGGCGAGGCGGGCAACGGCGCGGTCTATGAGTACGAGCCCGACGAGGACGAGATCCTCGCCGAGCTTCTGCCGCGCAACATCTCGGTTCAGATTTTCCGCGCGCTCCTGGAGAATTCAGCTTCGTTCTACGGCGCGCAGATGAGCGCGATGGACAATGCCACGCGCAATGCCGGCGAGATGATCCGCAAGCAGACGCTGACCTACAACCGAACCCGTCAGGCGATGATCACCAAGGAGCTGATCGAGATCATCTCCGGCGCCGAAGCGGTGTGAGCCGGACGCCGCAATTCGATATGTCTACGAGATAACAAGGACCACCCATGGCCAATGCAGTCGGACACATCACCCAGGTCATCGGCGCCGTCGTCGACGTGCAGTTCGAGGAGCACCTGCCCGCAATTCTCAACGCGCTGGAGACCAAGAACCAGGGCCAGCGCCTGGTGCTCGAAGTCGCGCAGCATCTCGGCGAATCGACCGTGCGAACCATCGCCATGGACACGAGCGAAGGCCTCGTGCGCGGCCAGGAGGTGTCCGACACCGGCCAGCCGATCGCCGTGCCGGTCGGCGACGGTACGCTCGGCAGGATCATGAACGTGGTCGGCGATCCGGTCGACGAGGCCGGCGCGGTGCCGCACAAGGAGCGGCGCCCGATCCACCAGCCGGCGCCGGCCTATACCGAGCAGTCGACCGAAACGGAAATCCTCGTCACCGGCATCAAGGTCGTCGATCTGCTCGCGCCCTACTCCAAGGGCGGCAAGGTCGGCCTGTTCGGCGGCGCCGGCGTGGGCAAGACCGTTATCATCCAGGAGCTCATCAACAACATCGCCAAGGCGCACGGCGGCTATTCGGTGTTCGCCGGCGTCGGCGAGCGCACGCGCGAGGGCAACGACCTCTACTACGAGTTCATCGAGTCCGGCGTGAACAAGGACCCGAAGAAGAACAACGGCTCGACCACCGGCTCGAAATGCGCGCTGGTGTTCGGCCAGATGAACGAGCCGCCGGGGGCGCGCGCCCGCGTCGGCCTTTCCGGCCTCACCGTCGCGGAATACTTCCGCGATCAGGGCCAGGACGTGTTGTTCTTCGTCGACAACATCTTCCGCTTCACGCAGGCAGGCTCGGAAGTGTCGGCGCTGCTCGGCCGCATTCCTTCGGCCGTGGGCTATCAGCCGACGCTGGCGACCGACATGGGCGCGCTGCAGGAGCGCATCACGACCACGACCAAGGGCTCGATCACCTCGGTGCAGGCGATCTACGTGCCGGCCGACGACCTCACCGATCCGGCGCCGGCGACCTCGTTCGCGCATCTTGATGCGACGACCGTGCTGGCGCGCTCGATCGCCGAGAAGGGCATTTATCCGGCGGTCGACCCGCTCGACTCGACCTCGCGCATCCTGTCGCCGATGATCGTCGGCGAAGAGCACTATGGCGTCGCGCGTCAGGTGCAGCAGATTCTGCAACGCTACAAGGCGCTGCAGGACATCATCGCGATTCTCGGCATGGACGAGCTCTCGGAAGAGGACAAGCTCACGGTCGCGCGCGCGCGCAAGATCGAACGCTTCCTGTCGCAGCCGTTCCACGTCGCCGAAGTATTCACCGGCACCCCCGGCGTGTTCGTCGAGCTCGCCGATACCATCCGCGGCTTCAAGGGGCTCTGCGAAGGCAAGTACGATCACCTGCCGGAAGCGGCATTCTACATGGTCGGCACCATCGAGCAGGCCGTGGAGAAGGGCAAGAAGCTCGCGGCGGAAGCGGCGTAAGGTCAGGATTATTGGCGTCATTGCCGGGCTTGACCCGGCAATCCATCAAAAGTGACGAGCGAGAAAGCGGACGCTCATCATGGCTACCTTCCACTTCGATCTCGTCGCGCCGGAGAAGCTCCTGTTCTCCGGCGAGGTCACCCAGGTCGACGTGCCCGGCACCGAGGGTGACTTCGGCGTGCTGGCGGGACACGCCCCGCTCGTCACCACCGTGCGGCCCGGCATCCTCGTCATTCACGGCGAAAGCGGCGCGTTGCAGGTCGTGGTCAACGGCGGCTTTGCCGAGGTCGGTCCGGCCGGCCTGACCGTGCTCGCGGATCTGGCCGTGCCGGTGGATGAGTTCGATCACGCGGCGCTCGCCAGCGCGATCAAGGACACCGAGGAAGACGCCGCCGACGCTACCGACGACTGGCAGCGCGACAAGCTCTCCCACAAGCTCGATCAGCTCAAGGCGCTGCAGGCTGCGCTGACGCAGTAGGGTGGGCAGAATCGCCAGCGAGCACTGTCACGCCGCACATGCTCGGTGTCATGCGTACGCGCTTAGGGCGCATCCCGTTGTGCTCGACGCAGAACATTTGCCGCGCGCTCCTACCCTCCCCCTTGTGGGGAGGGTCGACCGCCGAAGCGAAGCGGAGGCGGGCGGGGTGGGGGTCGTCGTTGTTGCGCGAGTTGCGTCCGCCAACAACGACCCCCACCCCCAACCCCTCCCCACAAGGGGGAGGGGAGCACACCGAATCCGCGGCAGCGGTGATCGAGTCCAACGGGACGCGCCCTGGCCGTCACCGCTTCGCAAATTTGGCGAATTCCTTCACCACGCGCGCGTAGACCGGCCGCTTGAACGGAATGATCATGTCGGGAAGGTTCTGCAGCCGCTCCCAGCGCCATTCCACGAATTCGGGCTTGTGGCCGCCGGCGGGATGGGTGATGTCGATCTCACTCTCACTGCCGGTGAAACGCAGCGCGTACCACTTCTGGCATTGGCCGCGATATTTTCCTTTCCACGCCTGGCCGACGATGTCGCGCGGAATATCGTAGCAGAGCTGCTCGTCGATCTCGCCGAGCTTCTCGACCGAGCGGATGTTGGTTTCCTCGTAGAGTTCGCGCAGCGCCGCCGGCCACGGATCCTCGCCGGAATCGATGCCGCCCTGCGGCATCTGCCACGCATGGACCTCGTCGACGTGCTCGGGCCCGTTGATGCGGCGACCGATGAAGACGCGGCCGTCGCGGTTGAACACCGCGGTGCCGACGCAAGGCCGATAGGGGAGGGATTCGAAGGGAGGCATGCCGGGTTCCGTCGTTGCGGGGCGCGCGAGACTGCGCGCGCGCCGGCATCCATAGCCGCTGCCCCGGGCCAAGGCGAGAGACTTGTGGATACGGCCAGACAGGCGTTTTCCGATTTTCACAGCCCCCGAACATTTTCCGTTGCGGCGTAGCAGACGCTGTCGGCCGCATCGCGTCGGACGTCGCCCGCTATTGCACATTGCGACAGCGGTTAGTTCAGCTAATGAAGTCACTAGAGCTGAAGGCGAGCATATAACGAATTCGTCTTTCGAATTGTCTGTTCAGATACGCTGACGGTCGCGTTCAAAGTACAAACGTTCCTTGAGCCGGCGATCAGGCGTGCCTGCGCCTCCAGCCGCGCAATATCGGCTGGTTTATTCGAGCTCCAAAATGTGCGCCTCGGAATAGGACGCGTTGACGTCCTCCGGGTTGCGCCAATGCCTGCATCCCATTTGCTTACGCGCAGAGCAGAGCCCCCGCCCCCGGATGCGTGACGCTACCGGGGCGCCGCGCTACTGTCGGGCGCCTCGCCGCAAAGACGGCGATGACGTCAGCGGTTGTGTTGGCGCGGTCGTGGGCGACCGTGTAACGTTCTGCGGGGTCAGGGGTTGTGTGGGCACGGTCGTGGGCGACCGTGTAACCTTCTGCGGCGTCAGCGGTTGTGCCGGAGCGGTCGTGGGCGACTTGGTAGTCTTCTGCGGCGTCAAGGGGTGTGCTTTGCCTACCGGCCCGGAGTCAGCCTTACAATCAGCAAAACGGTCTGCACACTGTCTTAAGCACCAAGCGTAAACTTCGTTCTTATGCGCCGCTATCTCGCAATTTTTTGAGCATTCTCTATTACGACAGGAGCAATCCGTTGAATTACACACCTCAGCCTTAGTGCCTGCCGTTGAGACCAGCAAAACCAGCAGCGCGGCAAGCGACACGACCCATATGGCCTTTGATTTGGCGCACATCACCTAATCTCCGATGCATTATCCGCCGAAAGCACAGTGCGTTCCCGATGGCCGGCAGCTCGGCAACGGCCGCCGGCCCCTGCCTCACTCGAACTTGGCCGGCGACGAGAACGGCCTCGTCGCATCGACCAGGAACATGACAAGCTGATTTAAATCGGTCGTGCCGCTGCTGGAGACCTCCATCGGAACATCGGCACCATGACCCGGCGCCGACTGGCCGACGTCGAGATGGATCACCCCGTGCGGAGTGCGTTGGCTCATGCGTCCCGAGAGCACGTAGAACGCCTCGGATCCCGGATGGGTATGGATCGGCGTCTTGGCGCCAGGCGGACCGCCGGCGTGGTTGATCCGCAGCAGGTACTCCGGTGCCGTGACCGGCGGCACCGGGCCGATCTCGGCAACCTTGCTTGCGCCGGCCGTCGAACCGCCCTTCGGCCCAAGCGTGAATAGCCAGACCTTGCCTGCGACCTCGGCCGCAAGCGAGGTCGGGCCGGCGGCGGCCTGCGCGAGCGCCAGCGTCGGAAAGTTTTCCAGCCGCCAGTGCAACGGGCCGCCCGACAGTTGCGTCAACTTCTTCTCGACGACCGGCTTTATCACGAATTGCTGAGCCGATGCGATCGGCGCGGACAAGATCAGCCCGCATATCGCCGTCACCGAAAGTGAACGCGCCAACGAGACGATGCGTTTGAGAGTGTGGGGATGGCATTTCATTTTGGTGGACCAGGTCATCCTTGCATTCGGGAAATTCAAGCGAGATCGGGCTGGAACTCGTCCGCGCAAGGCTTCAGCCTTCACAGCGCGTGGAGGGCCAGTGTGTCGGACGATGGCGAGATTGTCTTTTAAACGGGCTTACCGTGCCGTCACGATTCCCTTGATTTTTTCTCACTTCGGGCAATGCTATTTGAAATTCTCCACCGCCCAGCTTCCTCGGAATTGCAACGTGCGGTATTTGTTCGAGGATTACGTGCTCGATGTAGATCGCCGCGAGTTGCTGCGCGGACTGAAGCCAGTTGCGGTCGAACCGCAGGTCTTCGATCTGCTGCTTTACCTGATCCAGAACCGCAAGCACGTTGTCAGCCGGGACGATCTTCTCGCCTCAGTGTGGCGGGGACGCGTCGTCAGCAAATCCGCTCTGAGTACCCGGATCAATGCCGCCCGCGCCGTCATCGGCGACAATGGCGAGGATCAACGCCTGATCAAGACATTGCCGCGGAGGGGTCTGCGATTTGTAGGAGCCGTTCGAGAAGAGCCTGATCTGGCAGAAGGCGGATCAGCCGAACTGTCGCGCAGTAGCTCTGACAAGCCGTCAATTGCAGTTCTGCCCTTTGAAAATCTTAGCGGCGACCCGGAGCAAGACTACTTCATCGACGGGATTGTTGAAGACATCATCACCGCCTTGTCGCGCAATCGCGCATTCTTCGTCATCGCTCGAGCGTCGTCGTTCACTTACAAGGGCAAGCCGATTGATACCAAGCAAGTTGCGCGCGAGCTTGGCGTCCGTTATGTGCTCGAAGGCAGTGTACGCAAATCGGGTAGCCGTGTACGCGTGGTCGGGCAGTTGATCGAGGCTGAATCCGGCCATCATCTTTGGGCCGACCGGTTTGACGGGGATATGGCCGATATCTTCGAATTGCAGGACCAGATCGTCACGCGTGTAGTCGGAGCGCTTGCTCCGCAACTCGAGAAAGCGGAGATCAATCGCGCCAAGCAAGGCGCAACCGGGGATCTCGCCGCTTATGACCTATATCTTCGCGGCCTCGCCCACTGGAACCGCTGGACCAAGGAGGACAACGGCAAGGCACTACAGCTCTTCTACGCGGCGATCGACAAGGATCGCGACTATTCGACACCCTACGGCCTCGCGGCGTCGTGTTATCTCCTGGGCAAGGCGAGTGGTTGGCTTTCAAGTTTCGATGAGAAGGAAATCGCTCGTCTCGTCGATCGGGCGGCCGATATCGGGCTGGACGATCCCGTCGCCCTGTGCTGGGCCGGGCATGCGCTCGCTTTCTTTTTCAAGGGCGTCGATCGCGGGTTGTTGCTCATCGCGCGCTCGAGCTGGACGAAAACCTGGCCGTCGCCTGGCAGCGAAGCGGCTGGGTTCGTGGCTATGCCGGCGATTCCGAGCGCGCAATCGACAGCTTAAACAGGGCGATCCGGCTCGACCCGCTTGATCCTCGCATGTTCCTGACGCAAAGCGCGATGGGGTTCGCCCATTTCATTGCCGGCCGCGACGACGAGGCCGCCGACTGGGCTGCGATGGCCCTGCGCGTCAAGCCGAATTGGCCGCCGGCTCTGCGCGTAGCGATCGCATCCAACGCCATGCGCGGCCATCTCGATGAGGCGGCGCGGGCGGTGCAGTTGCTTAGGAAGGTCAATCCAAGACCGACCATCAGCTGGATTTGCGAATTCTATCCATTGTGCCGCGATGAGGATCGACAGCGGTTGATCGTTGGAATGCGCAGGGCAGGTGTTCCCGAGTGAATGGGATTGCGATCGTCGCTGAGTTCGCCCCTGCCGAATGAGCATGTCCGGTTATGTGAAGGTTTTCGGACGCCGGCCCATCACCAGCGGCACCACATGCACGGGGCCGGCGTCCGAAAACGAGGCCGAAAGGGTCAAATACAGTTTACAAGCGGTTATTCGTGGATGAACACGGCTACAGCGCAAGCATGGCGCGGACGGAACGATGATGATCGCCTGGACAAAAGCAATGGGGCGGCCCGAAGGCCGCCCCATGTGTCGATCCGGGCTCCCGACGTTAGTTCGGCACCGCCGTCTTCGGATTTGGCGGATAGGCCGAGTTCTTCTGGATGCCGCGGATGAGATCGAGCGCGGTGTGGAGCGCCTTGTCATCCTTCGGATCCGGCGGGATGTAGGACTGCGAGCCGGTCTCCTCCGTGCCGTCGGCCTTGAGGTGTCCGCGCAGCGAAGCCTCGCCCTTGGTATCGGTGCGCGCCTTGAGCTCCTCGGGAACTTCCTGCAGCACCTCGATGTCGGGCGAAATGCCCTTCGCCTGGATCGAGCGTCCGGACGGCGTGAAGTAGCGCGCGGTGGTCAGCCGCAGCGCGCCGTTGCCGGAGCCGAGCGGAATGATGGTCTGCACCGAGCCCTTGCCGAACGAGCGCGTGCCGATCACGGTCGCACGCCGATGATCCTGCAGCGCGCCCGCCACGATCTCGGAGGCGGAGGCGGAGCCGCCATTGATCAGCACGATGATCGGCTTGGTCTTGGTGAGGTCGCCCGAGCGCGCGTTGAAGCGCTGGGTTTCCTCGGCGTTACGGCCGCGCGTCGAGACGATCTCGCCCTTTTCCAGGAACGCATCGGACACCGAGATCGCCTGATCGAGCAATCCGCCCGGATTGTTGCGCAGGTCGATGACGAAGCCCTTGAGCTTGTCGCCGGTCTGGGCGGAGAGATCGGTGATCGCCTTCTTGAGGCCTTCGGTGGTCTGCTCGTTGAACTGGGTGACGCGGATGAAGCCGACGTCATCGCCTTCCATGCGCGAGCGCACCGAGCGCACGCGGATGATATCGCGCGTGATCGATACCTCGACCGGCTTGTCCGCGCCTTTGCGCATGACCTTGAGCTTGATCTTGGTATTCACCGGCCCGCGCATCTTCTCGACGGCCTGGTTGAGGGTGAGCCCCTGCACCGGCTCCTCGTCGAGGTGGGTGATGATGTCGTTGGCCATGATGCCGGCCTTGGCCGCCGGGGTCTCGTCGATCGGCGCCACGACCTTGATCAGGCCGTCCTCCATGGTGACCTCGATGCCGAGCCCGCCGAACTCGCCGCGGGTCTGCACCTGCATGTCGCGGAAGCTCTTGGAATCCATGTAGCTCGAGTGCGGATCGAGCCCGGCCAGCATGCCGTTGATCGCCAACTCGATCAGCTTGCCGTCGTCGGGTTTCTCCACATAGTCGGCCCGCACCCGCTCGAACACGTCGCCGAACAGGCTGAGCTGCCGATAGGTGTCGGCGGCCGCCGCCTGCGCGCGCGCGCCATCGAACACGATACGGGGCTGGGTGGTGATCAGCGTCACGGCGACGCCAGCGGCGGCACCAAGGAGAATCAGGGAAGTTTTGCGCATCATCCGCGAACCTTCTGGCCTTCGTTTGCGGCCCACCAGGGGCCTGGATCGACGGGGATCCCGTCCTTGCGGAATTCCACATATAGTACGGGTTGGCTTGAACCGCCCGCTTTAGCACCGGCCGACTGGGCTCCGCCGCCCATCACCGCAACGGGCTCGCCCGTCACCACGAACTGCCCCAAGTCAACGGATATCCGTTCCATCCCAGCGAGCAACACATGATATCCGCCGCCGGCATTAAGGATCAAGAGTTGGCCATAATTGCGGAAGCTGCCGGCGTAAACAACCCATCCGTCACACGGAGACGTGATTTGGGCCGCCGACCGGGCGGCGATGGATAGGCCCTTTTCGGTACCTCCGAGACCGTCGGCGGCGCCAAATTCCTTGATTCTGGCCCCATTGACCGGCAGCGGCAGCATCCCCTTGGCCGAAGCGAAGGCGATGGCCGGGCTCAGCCGCCCCGGATCCCGGAGCGCCGCGAGGTCCGGCCTTGTGGTCGCCTTGCGGTCCTCGCCCGAGCGCGCCGCCGCCCGTGCCGCCCGCGACGCGGTATCGAGACCCTGCTCGAGCTTGACGATCAGTTGATTGAGGTTTTCCGCCTGGCGGGCAAGCTGCGCGGCGCGCTGGCGCTCGTCGGCAAGGGCCTGCTCCACTTCCGCCAGCCGCTGTTGGCGTGCGTCGATGAACAGGGAGAGACGCTGGCGCTCGTCCGCGAGCACGAGGAGGTCGCGCGCCAGGCGGTCGCGCTCGGTGGCAATGTCCCGGCGCAGGCGCACGAGCTCGGCGAGATCGGCCGCCAGGGCCTCCACCTGGTGCCGCATCTCGGGCAGCACCGCCCCCAGCATCATTGCCGAGCGCACCGAGCGCAACGCGTCCTCGGCCCTGATCATGAGGCCGGGGGGCGTCTGCCGGCCGATCCGCTGCAACGCCGCCAGCACCTCGGCGATGACGCCGCGCCGCTCCGCCAATGATGCCCGCAGCGCCTGCTCGCGGTCGTCGAGCGGCCCAAGGCGCTCCTGCGTCTGGCCGATCCGCTCTTCCACGTTGGTGACGCGGGCCGCGGTCTCGATGATCTGCTGATTGAATTTGCGCCGGTCATCGCCGATCGATTCGATCTCGCGCTTGAGCCTTGCCTCGTGCTCGAGTGTCCGGCGCTGCTCGGAGCGGAGTGCTTCGAGCTCCTGGTCGCGCCCTTTGATGGCATCGAGATTTGCCGGTGGGACGGCGGGACCGTTGGTCTCGGTCGGAGCTTGCGGGCGGGGGCGCGAGCTCTCGGCCGCCGCGGCGATCAGCCCGAGCGGCAAAACTCCCAGCACCGCCCAGATCGCCGGGCGGAGAACGACCGAAGAGCACGACACGGCCCGCATCAATCGGGTTCCATGCAAGAACGGTTCCAGGCGGCAATAGAAACCACGATTGGCGCCGGATTAAGACTGGGCGGGTTCGCCATCCGTCGTCATCCTCCGGGGAGCGCCACCGATCTCGGGTTTCCCGAGATCGGCACCTCATGTTGCCCAAGTCGGCGATAGCCGACTTGGGTGGCGCGAGCCCGCAACCCCTCCACAGGGGGAGGGAGCATACCGAGCTGCGGCACTGTTCTGCGTCAAATCCAACGAGACACGCTTCAGCGGGCTCACGCGCGATGATAGGGGTGGCCGGCGATGATCGTGACGGCGCGATAGAGCTGCTCGAGCAGCATGATTCGGATGAGCTGGTGCGGCCAGGTCGCCGCGCCGAAGGCAATGGCGAGGCTTGCCTTCTCCCGCAGAGCGGGCGCCAGGCCGTCGGCGGCGCCGAGGATGAATACGATCGCCGGCTTGTCCTCTGCTCGCCAGCCCTGCAGCCGCCCGGCGAAGGAACCGCTGCTCATGTTTTCGCCGCGCTCGTCCAGGATGATCGTGACGGCGCGGTCGGGAATGATATTGGCGATGGCGATCGATTCCTCGAGCATGCGCCGGCCTGCGTCGCCGGCGCGGCTCTCCTTGATCTCGACGATGTCGATGGCGCTCAAGCCAGCCCTGCGGCCGACATCGGCCGCGCGCTTGCGATAGCGCTCCGCAAGCTCGCGCTCCGGACCTTGCTTCAAGCGACCGACGGCGGCGACCACGATGCGCATGCGTAACGATACGCACGGACCGTACGTCGGCTCAACCCCGTTCGGACCCTCCGACAGGATCCGTCGGAGGTTCTCTCAGCTCACGCGCCGCCCATGCGGTCGTGCCGGCGCCCACATCTTCTCGAGATTGTAGAAGGCGCGGACTTCCGGCTGGAAGACATGGACGATGACGTCGCCGGCGTCGATCAGGACCCAGTCGCAGTGCCGCATGCCTTCGACCCGCGCGTCAGGCACGCCGGCCTTTGCGAGGTCTTCCAGCACGCGATCCGCGACCGAGCCCACATGGCGGTTCGACCTTCCGGAGGTCACAACCATGGTGTCGGCGATCGAGGATTTGCCGGTGAGATCGATGGTGACGGTGTCCTCGGCCTTCATGTCATCGAGACGGGCAAGGACCAGACGAAGAATCTCCTCGGCGTCGGGACGCACCTTGGAGATGGGTTCGGCCGGGCGGCGGGCGCCGGCGCGAGAGAGTGCAGGTGTTGGCAGGGTCCCTTTCCTTTCGCTGCATCACCGCCCCGCGAAGCGGGGCAATACTTAAGATAGGCACGGCCGGTTAACGGTTTCAACCTGCCGCCGTTCCACAATCCCCATACTGTGGTGTTTTGGCATCGCTTTTATGACGCGCGGCGCGCAACGCCGTCGACGACAGCGGCGATTTGAGGCCGTGCAGGTAAACCCAGGCCGGCGGCTTGCGGTCGGGCAGGGACGCTGCTTCCGTCTCGGCGATGCGGGCCCGCGCGAGTGCCTGGCCGGCGGCGCTGGCGGTCGCATAGAGACTGGGTCCGAGGCGGTCGACCACCGCGATCGGCACCAGTGCGGCGATCCCGCGCCATTTCTGCCACCGGTGAAAACTGCGCAGATTGTCGGCACCCATGATCCAGACGAAGCGCACGCCGGGGCAGTGGCGGCGCAAATAAGCAATGGTCTCGTAGGTGTAGCGCGTTCCGATGTCAGCCTCGATGCCGGTGACCTCAATTCGCGGATGCTGCGCGAGCGCCTTGGCGGCAATAATCCGTTGCTCGAGCGCGGCAAGCCCGCGCGTATTCTTGAGCGGATTGCCGGGGGTCACCAGCCACCAGACCCGGTCGAGATTGAGCCGCTTCATCGCGAGCAGGCAGGCGCCAAGATGCGCGCCATGCGGCGGATCGAAGGTGCCGCCGAACAGTCCGATTCGCATGCCCGGTACGTGGGGCGGAAGCAGGATGCGGCGAGCAGCTCGGTTACCCTCTCCCCTTGCGGGAGAGGGTGGCGAGCCGCGAAGCGGCGAGCCAGATGAGGGGTCGCTCGTTAATTTGTGCAAAGGAAGCAACCCCTCACCCGGTCCCTCGCTTCGCTCGGCCCACCCTCTCCCGCAGGGGGAGAGGGTACACCTGTGCAAGCCGGACTGGCGTGGCGCCAGGCCCGACGCGGCGTGGCTGGTGCAGGCTGCGATCAGGGTTCGGGCTCGCCCGAGCCCGGTCACCGAGGAGCAAGTATTCGACGCCAAGCCAACGACCGCGAATTCGGCATCGTCGTCGCCCGAGGCCCCGCACGCGGCGCGTGGCTCGTTCAGGCCCCGATCATCTCGCCTGCCGCCCGGGCGCGAGATCGGAGACGTGTTGAGAGTCCTCACGGCCTGATCTGCCCCGAGCCGCGCACACGATATTTGAAGCCGGTCAATTGCTCGACCCCGACCGGCCCGCGGGCATGGAAGCGGCCGGTGGCGATGCCGATTTCCGCTCCGAACCCGAACTCGCCGCCGTCGGCGAATTGGGTCGACGCGTTGTGCAGGACGATGGCGGAATCGACCTCGTTCAGAAATTTTTCGGCGGCGGCGTGATCTTCGGTCACGATCGAATCGGTGTGGTGGGAGCCGAAGCGCTCGATATGCGCGATCGCGGCGTCCAGGCCGTCGACCACCTTGGCGGAGATGATGGCATCGAGATATTCGGTCGACCAGTCCTGTTCGCTCGCCGGCGTCACGCGACCGTCGACGGCGCGCGTCGCGTCGTCGCCGCGCACCTCGCAGCCGGCGTCGAGCAGCATGGTGACGAGCGGCGCAAGATGCGTCGGAGCCGCCGCGCGGTCGACGAGCAGCGTCTCGGCCGCGCCGCAGACGCCGGTGCGCCGCATCTTGGCGTTGAGCAGGATCGTCTTCGCCATGTCGAGCTTCGCCGCCTTGTCCACGTAGACGTGACAAATGCCCTCGAGATGGGCAAACACCGGCACCCGCGCTTCCGCCTGCACGCGCGCGACCAGGCTCTTGCCGCCGCGCGGGACGATGACGTCGAGCGATCCGTCGAGCCCCGCGAGCATCATCCCGACGGCGGCGCGATCGCGCGTCGGCACGAGCTCGATTGCGGCCTCGGGCAGGGCGGCCGTGCGCATGCCCTCGATCAGCGCGGCGTGAATGGCGCGGTTCGAGCGCTGGCTCTCGGAGCCGCCGCGCAGGATGGCGGCATTGCCGGCCTTGAGGCACAGCGCGGCGGCATCGGCGGTGACGTTCGGCCGGCTCTCGTAGACGATGCCGACGACGCCGAGCGGCACGCGCACGCGCTCGATGGTCATGCCGTTCGGCCGCGTCCAGCGCTCCGTCACCGTGCCGACCGGATCGGCGAGGGCACGCACCACGTCGAGACCATCCGCGGTGGCGGCAACGCGCTTGGCATCGAGGGCGAGGCGGTCGAGAAAGGCGGGCGTGGCGCCGGACGCCTTGGCGTCGGCCACATCCTGGGCGTTGGCCGCGAGGATGTCCGCCGTGCGGGTGCGGATCGCCTCGGCCATCGCCGCGAGCGCCGTGTCCTTGCGTGCCGCGGGCGCCAGCGCAAGCACGCGCGCCGCCGCCTTGGCGCGGCGGCCGATGTCCTGCATCAGGGCGGCGATGTCGGTCGTGCTCTCGACCGTTTTCAGCGGCGCGGTCATGGCGAAAAGTCCGTGGCAAGGCGTTTCCTAGCATGTCCGCGGGATGCCCGCGAGACCGGCATTGTTGCCGCATGCCTGCGCCGAATGTAATGACGGGAGCGACAGGGACGAGGGGTCAGTGATGAAGCTCAAGGACCAGGTGGCGATCGTGACCGGCGCCGGCCGCAATATCGGCGAGGAAATCGCCAAGCTGTTCGCCGCGGAGGGCGCCAAGGTCGCGATCGTGGACTTGGACCGGCCGCGCGGCGAGCGCGTCGCGGATGCGATCAGGGGGACGGGCGGCGAGGCCGAGCTGTTCACCGCCGACGTCTCCAAGGGGAGCGACGTCGCCGCGCTGGTCAAGGCGGTGGTGGATCGCTTCGGTCGCATCGACATCCTGGTCAACAACGTCGCGGTCTCCGACAACAAGCACATCTTCGACATCACCGAGGAGGAGTGGGACCGGGTGCTGGCAGTGACGCTCAAGAGCCAGTTCCTCATGGGCAAGGAGGTTGCGAGGCAGATGGCGGCGCAGGGCACGCCCGGGCGGATCGTCAACGTCGGCTCGACCTCGGGCTTCATGGGGAGAAGCCGCGCCATCGCCTACTCCGCCGCCAAGGGCGGGGTCGCCAACCTCACGCGCGCCATGGCGGCGCAGCTTGCGCCCCACAAGATCAGGGTGAACGCGATCGTGCCGAACAAGATCGGTTCGCCGGTCGGCAAGGACGAGTTCGACCCCGCGCGGCCGGTGCCGAACATGGCCAAGCGTCCGGGCCAGCCGCACGAGGCCGCCAAGGCGGTGCTGTTCCTGGTGAGCGAGGATTCCTCGTTCATCTACGGCGCCAATCTCTTCGTCGACGGCGGCGTCTCGGCAATGGATTTGTCGTAGCTCGTAGGATCGAGCCGGCAGCGCGTTTTGGCGCGCCCGAAACGGTGCTGAGATTTTCGAATACGAAATGAATAAATATCTTGACTACGAATTGGGGTTGGAGTAGTATTCGCACATCCCGCTCGATGAGGGGCGTCTCCGGAGACGATCCTGAAGGCGGAGCGGGCGTGGCGTCCCGGCGAAGTGCGGTCCGGGAGGTTCAGCGGCCGCCGGTCAGGGCTTGATGAGCCTGGCTGGCGAGGTCCTCGCGGCGGTTCCGGCGGCAATGCCGGAGCTGCGGCGCGCGGGCTCCGGGGACCCAAAACCGTCACGGCGGAGCGCCGAGAGGCGAGCGCACCGATCGCAAGGTGCGCGCCGCGCCCTAACCAGCGCGGCAGAGTAAGGAACACGCGCCTGTCGGCGCTCCGCCATCCCCTCGGGGGTGGCAACAAGGTGAAGGATCAATACCCGGGCGCCAGCGCGCCGCGGGGAGGAGACGAGTGGTTGGAAGGAGTGGTGGCGGGCACGTCCGGCACCGGGCTGTTTGACATTGTGAATAGGGATAGCGGCATCGCGCCGGTTGCGTTCTTTCAGCCGGGGCGACGCACCACCATGCGTTGTCGTTCCCGCTCGAGCAACACCCGAGACTGTCGTCCCCGCGCAGGCGGGGACCCAGTATTCCAGCGGCCGGCGGGTGTGGCACGATGGGTCCCCGCTTTCGCGGGGACGACAACCCGGGCAGGAATGGGGGATGACTCGGCGGGCTTCCTGTATTTCCTGTTATTTACGGGACGCGAGCGCGGCTAGACCTTCGCCTTCAGCATGGCGGCGAGCGGCTTGCCCGCATCGGCGAGCTCGCTCGCATCGACCGGCACCTTGCGCTCGATCAGCCGCCGCGCCACGGCGATATCGCGCTGCGCGTTGACGCCCAGTGCATAAGCGAGGCGGCCCCCGTCGAGCTCGAACAGGAGCGTCGCGTCCGCGCCGATGGGCCTCCGCACGCGCGCGCCCGGCTGCGCGAGCGGCCAGCCCGCGCCCTGGATGTACATGTCGTATTGCTCGGACCAGAACGAGGGCGCGACGTTGTAGGCAACGTCACCGCCGGCAGCATTGCGGCCGGCAACGGCGCCGTGCTCTTGGGCATGGCGCCAGTTCTCCAGCCGCACCGCGCCATGCGGTCCGGGAAAACGCGTGCAGTCGCCGGCGGCGAAGATCGCCGGATCGGACGTGCGGCCATGGTCATCGACGATGACGCCGTCCTGGGCGGCGAGGCCCGCTGCCTTCGCCAACCGATCGTCGGGTGCTGCCCCGGTTCCGACGACGATGAGATCGGCCGCGATCGTGTCGCCGGCCACGGTTTCGACCGCGAGCCGACCGTCCGGAAGGTCGCGCAGCGCGCAGAGCGTCGTGTCGGTGCGGATGTCGACGCCACGCGCGCGGTGGCGCTCGTGGATGAGGGCGGAGATCTCGGGGTCGCAGACGCGCGCCAGGATGCGCGCTGCGATCTCCACGACGGTCGTTTTCACCCCGAGCTCGGTGGCGGATGCGGCCACTTCCAGCCCGATCAATCCGCCGCCGATGACCAGGAGTGACCGGCTTTGATGCAGATGCGTCTTGAGCGCGAGCGCCTCCGCCTCGGTGCGCAGGTAGTAGACGCCTTTGCGCCCCGGCGGGAACATCGCCAGCACGCGATTGATCGAGCCGGTGGCGAGCACGAGCGCGTCGTAACCGATGCGCTCACCCGCCTCCGTCACGACCGTCCGCGTGGCGCGTTGGATCGCCTTCGCCGTCGTATCGGGCCTGAGGCCGATGCCGCTCGCGGAAATCCCCTTGGGACCCGCAATCGGCGCATCATGGGGCATCACCTTGCCCATGAGCACCGCCTTCGACAGCGGCGGCTTCTCGTAAGGTTCCTGCCGCTCGTCGTTGAGCAGCACCACCTCGGCCGCGGCGTCCTGCTGCCTGGCGGCAAGCGCCGCCGCGACACCGGCCGGCCCGCCGCCGACAATGACGATCTTGCGGGCCGCGTTCATGCCCCAACTCCCCATTCTTGGCCGGCTGGGAATTCAACGTCATTCCGCCCCATGGCGCGCGCGCTCGATTTAGGCCCGCAGCGCCACCAGCATCTCCTCGATGTATTCGTCACCATTGGCGATCACGAGCATCGATGCATAGGGCCGCAGCGTCGCCAGCGTCCTCGACAGCTCGTCGTTCGATCGTTCCTCGCTGCCGATGATCAACGCCGTGGTCATCACCTTGCGCACGGCGCAGGCTTCGCCGATGACGGCGGCGGCCGGTGCGCTGGTGCCCGCGCTCGACACCATGACCACCAGGTCGGCGGACGCCACCTCCTCGACCAGCGCCTTGGTGCGGCCGGCGAGGTCGCCGAGCCAGGCCTGCATCGACCAGCCCTCGTCGGCGCTCGTCGGCGCGCTGTCGAACTTGATGGAGGTGAAGAAGCTCGCGCGCTGCCATGGCTGCTTCGCCACCCGCTTGACCACGCGCTCGCTCGCGTCATCGAGTGCGATCACCTTGACCACGCGCGGCTTCGAGTTGGGATAATCGATTCGGAACCGCGCCTGCGCGGCCGAGCTCATGCGTGCGCTTTCGCTGTCCACGATCGCATCCTCCTCGGCCACGCCCCGGGGTTTCGGTGTACGGCGCGTCGATCTCCCGCTAGAAGTGACATCTTCGCCCGCCCGGCGTCAACGAGGAGTTCGCGCACGTCCGTCGCGGCCCGTGCGGCCATGTGCTGCTAGACAACGCCGAACGAAATTGCGGAATGGGAAACGCCGAAAGGATCGTTGCGATGAGAGTTCTTTGCACCAACGGCATGAAGTCGGTGCTGCTCGATCTCGTGCCCGAGTTCGAGCGCTCGACCGGAACGAAGGTGGTGATCGCGTGGGGCTCGGCGAACGGCCTCATGAAGGAGCTGGAGACCGGCGCGGCCGGCGACCTCGCGATCCTGACCGCCGAGACGATCGACGAGCTCGTCAGCCGGGGCAAGGTCGTCGCCGGCGGCCGTGTCGACCTCGCCCGTTCCGGCATCGGCGTCGCGGTGCGCAAGGGCACGAACAAGCCCGATATCGGATCGCCCGACGCGCTCAAGCGCGCGCTCATCGCAGCCAAATCGGTTGCCCATTCCAAGACCGGCATGAGCGGCATCTATTTTCCCACCGTGCTGGCGCGCCTCGGCATCACCGACGAGATGAAGCCGAAGATCGTGACGCCGGATTCGGGGACGCCGATCGGCGAGGTGGTCGCCAAGGGCGACGCCGAGATCGGCATCCAGCAGATCAGCGAGCTGCTGCCGGTCGAGGGCATCGAGATCGTCGGCCCGCTGCCGGACGCGCTGCAGAAGATCACGACGTTCTCGGGCGGCGTGCTGGCGGGTGCCAAGGAGCCGGATGCCGCCAAGGCCTTGCTGGAGTTCCTCGCGTCCCGATCGCCGGCGTTGCTCAAGCAGAAGGGCCTGGAGCCGGCGTAGTTTGAGACTTAATCTCATCCGACAACAAAACGATCAAGGGAGGACATCATGTGGTCGAAAACCGCTGCCGTGGCGGGCTGCTTCGGCGCCCTGCTCGCCGCGAGCGCCGTCGACGCCGCGGAGATCAGCGTCATCTCCTCCACCGCCATGCGGGAAGTCCTGCAGGAGCTCGTTCCCATGTTCGAGCGGGCGAGCGGCCACAAGGTCGCCGTCACCTTCCAGTCCGGAGCGGTGCTACCGGTGAAGATCAAGGAGGGCGCGCAGGCCGACCTGGTCGTCGCCACGCCCCAGGTGATCGACGACCTCGTGACGGCGGGCAAAGTGGTCGCCGGCACGCGCGCCGATTTCGTGCGCTCGGGCGCGGGCGTCGCGGTGCGCGCGGGCGCTCCCAAGCCCGATATCAGCACCCCCGAGGCGTTGAAGAATGCGCTGCTGGCCGCGAAGTCCGTCGGCTACAGCCAGGGCCCGAGCGGCGTGCATTTCATGAGCGCGTTGGCGCGCCTCGGCATCGCGGACGAGATCGGGGCCAAGAGTGTCGTCCCGCCGCTCGGCCAGCGGGTCGGAGCGTTGATCGCCAAGGGCGACGCCGAGATCGGCGTGCAGCAGATCACCGAGCTCCTGCTCATCCCCGGCATCGACTTCGTCGGGCCGCTGCCGAAAGAGCTGCAGGCGACCATCGTCTATGCGACGGCAACGCCCTCGACCGCCAAGGAACGCGACGCCACGGCCGCACTGGTGAAGTTCCTCTCGTCGGAGCCCGCGCTGCCCATCATCAAGAAATTGGGACTGGAGCCGGGGTAGGCCGCATGGAGCGGAGCGCAATGCGGGAGGGACATCCCGGATTTCGCCATAGCGCGTCGAGACGCGCGTGAACGCGCTTAGGGCTCCATCCGGGCTACGATGCGCGAAGTCTCACCGGTGCTGCGTGATGGTGTCCACCAGCGCGAGCCGCCCCTTTTTGACTTCGGCGAGCGCGCGCAGCAGCGCGGGGCGAATGTCCCGCGGCTGCTCGATCGGTCCCTCGCCGTAGCAGCCCATGGAGCGGGCAAGCCCGGCGAAGTCGGGCGCCGGCCCGAACAGGTCCATGCCGATATGGGCCTTGGCCTCATCGGTGCCGCGCAGCCTGGCCATGCGGATCTGGTGCTCCCAGTCGTTGTAGTAGGCGCGGTTGTTGTGCATGACCACGAGCATGGGGATTTCATATTTCGCCGCAATCCAGAGCGCGCCGGCGTCGAACATCAGGTCGCCGTCGGGCTGGATGTCGACCACGATGCGTCCGGTGCCCTTGTGCGCCAGTGCCACGCCGAGCGAGATGCCGATCTGGGTCGAGGTGCCGAGCTCGACGCCGGGATGACGGTAGGGCTTGTCGAAGTCCCAGAGCTTGCGCACCTGCTGCTTGAGATTGTTGGCGGTGAGCACCCAGTCCTCGTCCTTGATCACGTCCCAGATTTCGAGCGCGAGCCGCGCGAAGGTGATGGGAGAGGCGTCCCAGTTCTTGCGGGCCTCGTCCTGCCACGCCGCCCAGACCTCGTCGTGCCGCCGGCCGATCGCAGCCGTGCGCGCGGCGATGCGGGACTTGAGCTTGGGGTCGCCCGCGATGCGCTCCGTGCAGATGCGGGTGAGCGCGGGAATTCCCAGCGCGGTGTCGCCCAGCGCCCGGACCGAGCAGGGCTGCATGCGGCAATAGTCAAAAGCCCACTTGCTGATATTGATCTCGGCGAACCCGATCTCGACGAAATCGCAGGTCGGCGGGGTGATCTGCTCGCGCGTGCGCGTGGCGCTGTTGAGCTCGGTGAGCTGTTTTTCCCAGTCGTTGACGTCGAGGCCCACGACCAGGTCGGTGTGCCGGAGCGTTTCCTTGTCCATGCTCAGGCACAGCGGATGCTTGTTGGGAAAATTGAGCGCGTTGTTGACGTCCCAGACCGCCGCGCCGGTGGTCTCGGCCAGTGCCACGATGCTTTCGAAGCCGCCCGGGCGCCGGCCGGCATACTCGGCGAGCAGCAGAGGATGCTCGGCCCGGATCAGCTTGTCCGCGATCGCGGCGATCGCGCTGGGATCGGGCGCCATCGGCGCCGGAGTCGCGGCCGCGCCGGCGGGAGGCAGCGCCACGTCGCGAGCGAGCGGCTCCTCCTGCAGGGCCGCGTCGTAGCACATGTAGACCGGGCCCTGCGGCTGCGTGGTCATGATCGAATAGGCGCGCGCAAAGCTTTCAGGCACCCCCTCGATCGAGGTGGGCTGGTAGTCCCACTTCACGTAGTCGCGGACGGCATTGCCCTGAACCAGCGCCGAGTGCGTCCAGTCGATGTGCGGCCGGCGCTTGCTTTCGTCCATCGGGCCGGTCGCGCCGATGATGAAGATCGGCACCCGGTCGAGATAGGCGTAGTAGATCGCCATGCAGGCGTGCAGCAGCCCGACCAGATCGTGCAGGATCACCGCCATCGGCTTGCCGCCGGCCTTGGCGTAGCCGTGCGCGATCTGCACCGCGATCTCTTCGTGCTGGCACAGCATCATCGGCGGCTCGTTGCCGCCGTAGTTGACCAGCGAATCGTGCAAACCCCGAAAGCTGGCGCCCGGATTGAGCGTGATGTGCGGAAAGCCGTACCGCTTGATCAAGTCGACGATGATGTCGGACTGCCAGCCGCGATAGTTCTGGCTCGAGGGCTGCACTCGCCCGCTCTGTTCCTGCATCAGCGCGCCCTCTCGATACCGATCGGTTTACGCGACTGAAAAGCGCCGCCGTGCCGATCTACTTGATTCCGAATCATGCGCAACTAATGCCGGATCAATTCCGCTGCCTTGTCGGTCAGCGCCTTGGGCGTCTGATGGATCTCCTTCACCAGCCGCTCGACGTCGGCGCCGGAAACCGGGGTGATCTCGAGCTGCGACCGCTCGGCGTCGGCGAGGAATTCCGGGTCCTTCATCGTATCCATGAAGGCCTTGCGCAGCGCCTCGGCGCGGTCCTTCGGCACGCCGGGCGGCGCCAGATAAGGCCGCCCCATCACCTGCCGCGCGAAGATCAGCCTGAAAATCTGCTGCTGGTCCTCGGTCTTGGCAAAATCCATGACGAGCGGAACGTCGGGCAGATCGGGGTGCTTGTTGAGCGATAGTTGCACCAGGATGCTGATCGACTTGTCGTCGACCCAGCGTTTCTGGGTGGCGAGCACGCTCGACCACGACCAGCCGCAACGGCCCTTCACCTCGCCGCGCTCCAGCGCAAGCGTGATGTCATTGCCGCCGGGATAGCCGGTGACGATCTTGAACTTGGTGCCGAGAACGCCGTTGAGGATACGGGGAAACTGGTCGGTATCGGCGGCCTGCCCGGTGCCGCCGACGATCAGCTCCCTGCTCAGTACATCCTCGAGCTTGGTGATGCCGCTCGTCTTCCAGGCGACGCAAATGCTGACCTCGTTGTTGGCGCTGCCGATCCAGGTGAACTTGTCGGCCTGGAACTGCGCGCCCTTGGAGCCGAACAGCGGATCGAACGGGGTGCCGCGGCCGATGGTGCCGATGACGTTGCCGTCCTTGGGCGCGACATTGTAGAGCCAGTTGGCGAGGCGGAGGCTTCCGGCGCCCTCCATGTTCCTTGGAACGATCGTAGGATTGCCGGGGATGTGCTTGCCGAGATGGCGGGCGAGCACGCGCGCATAGAGGTCGTAGGCGCCGCCTGCGCTGTAGCCGATATAGAGATCGACGTTTCGGCCTTTGTAGAATTCCACCGGCGACTGCGCATATGCGACCGGCGGGGCGAGCATCGGCGCAAGCGCGAGAAGCGCGGCGAGAACGCCGCAGATCCAACTCCCGGCACGCATGGACCTTCTCCCTGGACGTCACCCTGCTTGCTTGTGGCCGGGTTCGAACCCCGGCGCGTTCTCCACTTGATCGAACCAGTCGAAGCCCATCTCCTTGACCATCCGGTTGCTCATCATGATCAGCCGCGCGTCCGCGCTCGCGAAGTGCTGATGGGTGGTGAAGGGTGGGATGTAGATGTAGTCGCCCTGCTTCCACTCGAACTTCTTCGGCAGCTCCGCCCACTCCCATTTGAAGGCTTCGAGGCAGTCGAACTTCATGTCCCAATGCAGGTCGTAGCCGGCGCCTTCGACCACGAAGACGACCTCCTCCCACATGTGCCGGTGCTTGCCGGAGCGCTCGCCCGTCTTGAGGAACTGCATATAGGCTTCCACGCAGCATTCGCGCGTGTTGAGGCGATGGTGGACGAGGTGCTTGATCAAGCCGTCGGCCGAGCGCTCCCACGGCATGTCCTCGGCTTTGACGACGTTGGCCAGGGTCTCGTAGCGCGTGCGGAAGTCCTGCGAAGCCGCGATGTCGTCGGCGTGAAAGGTGCAGGAGGCGGAGCCGGACAACGCCGCGTCTTTGTCCTCGAAAGGCATGGGGTCTCCTCGCATAGCGTTTTCCGGTTCGCCGCGGAAAACGCGTCAAACCGATTAGCGTTTCCTCAAATATCCGCCGGCGGCTGGTAGCTGTCCTGGCCGGGCGGCAATGTGTCTGGCGGCCATTCCACGATCTTCTGGAACAGGAGGTGCATGAACAGGAACAGCGGCTTTGCCTTGAACACCAGCAGGATCGCCTCTTCCTTCGGATCGTCGTTGAAGTGCTGGTGGACGCAACCGTTCTCCACGATCATCACGTCGCCCGCCTGCCAGGGAATATGCCGGCCGTCGTGCACGTCATGGCCGCGGCCCTTGAGCACGTAGAACACCGCGCTGTTGAGGTGGCCGTGCTTCTGGCCATAGGCGCCCGGCGCATAGGCCTCGATATGCGACTCCAACGACTGGATGATGGTGGTCGCCTGTGGGCTGATGACGCTCTTGCCGAACTGGCCGGGGCCGCCCTTCCACGGCACCTCCTGGGATGGATAGACCCGCTTCTCCTCGAGCAGCGCCTTGTACAGGTGGCTGTACGTGCCCTCGAGCGCCCGCACGAAGGTGCGCTTCTTGGCCCAGCGCTCCCACTTCTCGTGCTTCTTCTCCTCGGCATATTCGTCGGGCTGGTTGTGACCAATGCCTGGCCGCACCTGTTCGTACATGCCCGTCATTCCGGCGCCTCCCTCGAATCGGCTGCGCTTGGGCGATCCGTGCCGCCCGTCATTGCAAGCGAGCTTTGATGGAACCGTATGCGCTCGTCATTACGGGATTACGTGGGGGTGCGCAACGCTCGGCCACGCCGCGGCGCCCGCGTTTCGCCAGGCGGAACGACGTGCACGCTGCGTTGGTCGCGCGTCAATATCGCCCACGGCGGACGACGTGATCGAG
Source organism: uncultured Alphaproteobacteria bacterium (assembly GCA_963827585.1). Classification (GTDB taxonomy): domain Bacteria; phylum Pseudomonadota; class Alphaproteobacteria; order Rhizobiales; family Xanthobacteraceae; genus VAZQ01. The sequence goes on along the minus strand of CAWHCK010000011.1, from coordinate 92,070 downwards.
CGGCTGGCAGGGAAACGCTGGGAAGGCGCCGGCAGCGATCGGGTGGAACGCCCGCGCCGGTCAGCTCGGGGGCGGGGCCGCCAGCCTATTCGACCGTATAAAACGGCGTCGCGCTACGCTGCTTGAGATCGCCGAAGGTGAGGACGCGGGCGCGAAGTTGCGCGAGCTTGCCTTCCTGTGCCAATGGAGCACCACATACCTTCTCCGCAGCCTCTTTCTCGCTGGCTGCCTCGACCTTTCGCCAGTTTTGCTCGCGATTCCACTGGCCGTTGGGCCAATGCTGCACCTGATAAGTCCGCCTCGTTTGCATTTCTATTCCCATTTCCCGTCCGAAGGGGCGTGCGGGTACCGGCTGTTTTTGGCGACAATCGGGCCTATCGCATTACCTGTTTGTGATCTCGTTCGCCGCGTTCTTGCCGTTTTCCGACTGCGGCCGGCAGGTTCCGACGGAGCCTGCGACGCGCGCCGCGATTCAACTCCGCCGCCCATTAACGGACTATTAACGGATCGTTAGCGGATCATTAACGAGGGAGCGGATCACCGCTTTTTGTTTGCGGCGCTCTTTCCAGGGGTTTTGCCACGGGTTTTGCCAGAGCGCCGCGCTGCGGGCCGTGCCGGCGGGAGCCCCGCCGTTCGCGGCCGCGCGACCTCGGCGAGACCCTTCATTCGCATGAGCCCGGCGGCGGCCCACATCGCTTCCGCCTTCTGCAGCCGCGTCACCCAATATTCCCAGGCGCGCTCGACCCCGCGCGCGCCGAGATTGTGGCCGCCGCACTTTTCGGTCTCGCCGGGCGACAGTGGACCCAGTGTTCCGATCGCCATGGCGCGCAGCTGCAGCTCGGCGTTGCGGGTCGTGTAGATCGAGCGGAACACGCATTCGCGCACCGAGTTGCCGGCGAGCGATGCGCCGTGGCGGCGCAGCAGCAGCATGTAGTGCGGCCCGAGCGCGCGGGCGTGCGACGCGCCTTCCTCCGGCGTCCGCACCAGCAGATTGGTGTCACCGAATTCATCCCGGCTGTCCCAGAACGGCACCTTGCCGCCGAGGGTGGCGCCGAGGTGAAAGAGCGGCACAAGCTCCACGCCGGTCGCACAGAAGGGCAGCACCGCAGGGGCATGGTGGTGGCACACCGAATTGATGTCGGGCCGCACTTTGTAGATTTCGCCGTGGATCACCATCTCGCTGTAGAGGCGAAGGTTGGTGGCATGAACGGGCTTTGAATCGAGCGTCATCTCCAGGATGTCGGAGGGCTCGACCAGCTCCGAGGCGCGATGGCGGGAGATGAAATAGCGGTCGGGATCCTTCGGATTGCGGGCGCTGATGTGTCCGAACGCATCGATGATGCCTTCATTGGCGAGAATGCGGTTGGCGACCGCGAGCTCGTGGCGCAGCTCGGCGAATGGATCGGGCATGGGGAGCTTTCCTCAGGTGCAGCCGATCTTGCCGAGGAGATCGGCGAATTTTTCCTGGACCTTCTGCCGCAGCTCGGGGCTGGCGCGCGCGACCATGGGAAAATCCTTGAGCCGCTCGAACGGCCGGCAGGCATCGATGATGGCGCGCGAGTTGGTCGAGCTCGACTTGTCCAGCAAGGGATCGAGAGGACCGCTCCAGGCGCGGCGCACGAACTCGATGTCGCTTGCGGGATCGCAGCGCGTGCACATCGCCCACATCACGTCGAACAGGTCGCTCGGGTCGACGTCCTCGTCCACCACCACGACGAAGCGCCCGAGATAGGATGCCGACTGGCAGCCGGCCGCGAGCAGGCCGGCCTGGCGCGCATGGCCGGGATAGGCCTGCTTGATGGCGATGACGTTGAACATGCGTGCGCCGCCGAATTCGTGCACCCATACGCCGGCGACGCCGGAAAGACCCGCGCGCTCGACCTCGTCCCAGATCATGCCGGCCTTCATCACGCATTTGCTGAAGGAGAAGTCGGACGGCGGGCGCATCGGCGAGGCAATGCCGAGGATCGGGTCGTTGCGGTAATAGACGCGCTTGACCTCGACCAGCGGCTGCTCGCTCGGGCTCGAGGCATAATAGCCCGTGAACTCGCCGAACGGTCCTTCCTTCGCCTTGACGGTCTCGACCATCTCGCCTTCGAGGACGATCTCGGCGTGGGCCGGCATCGGCAGGCCGTGGAGCTCGCTCAGCACGATCTCGTAAGGCTCGCCGCGGTGGCCGCCGGCATAGTCGTATTCGGAGAGGCCGAATTTGAGCTCGTTGCCGCCGGCAAGGAAGAGCAGCGGATCGTGCCCGCAGGAGATCAGCACCGGGCAGGGCTTGCCCGCGCGGAAATACTTTTCACGAATTTGCCTTCCGTGCTTGCCCGGCGAGATCCAGAGCGAGACGTGGTTCCTGTCTTGGACCATCGCCCGATAGGTCGCGCCGTTGACCCAGTTCTCCTCGGGATCGCGCATGATCACGAGATCGTCGGTCCCGATGTAGCGGCCGCCGTCGTGCTCGTGCAGGAACGGCACCGGGAATTTCAGCACGTCGACCTTGTCGTCGCGGTCGATGTTTTCGAACACCGGCCCCGTCGCCACGGTCTTGGGCGGAATCGGCCGGTGGGTTTTCATGCGGTCGCGATAGGCGCGCACCACGTCGAGCGGATGGCCGGGGACCGGCAACCCGAGCGTGATCGCCAGCCGCTTCGATGAATTGGTCGCGCCGGAAAGTAGCCGCATGCCCTTGGGATAGCCCGGCACGTCCTCGAACAGGATGGCCGGCGGCTCCGGCCGGGCGTGATTCACGATCTCGGCCAGCGTGCCCATTTCCAGGTTCCAGTCCGCGCCCTTGATGCGCACGATCTCGTCCGCGCGCTCGGCCCGCGCGATGAACTCGCGCAAATCCTCGTGCGGCCGGTCATAGGCGTTGAAGCTGTCGGCTTGCGCGTTGAAGCCCTGGGCCTTTTCCAGCACGGCGTTTCCTTTCGCTCGTAGTCGGTCGGTTGTGCCACGGCCGACCAGACGAATCCAGATCGTCGCGCCGGCGACGGGAGTACTTCCCCCGCTGGGACGCCATGGGTAAGCTTGCGCCAACAATACAAGGCTCAGGGAGGATCAAGATGCCTGTCGTGCGCGCGAGCATCGCGCTTGGCATCCTGCTCGCAATCGCTGCACCGAACGCGCATGCCGAGGATCCTTTCTACAAGGGCAAGCGGCTCGCGATCCTGATCAACTTCGCCCCCGGCGGGCCGACCGACATCGAGGGTCGCCTGTTCGCCAAACATCTCGCCCGCTACCTGGACGGTCAGCCGAACATCATCATCCAGAACATGGACGGCGCCGGCGGCATCGTCGGGGCCAAGTACCTGGGCGAGGTGGCGCCGCGCGACGGCACCATGGCGGGTTATTTCACCGGCACCGCCTTCATGTACGCGCTCGACCCGGACCGCTTTCGCGTGGACTTCAAGACCTACCAGTTCGTCGCGCTTCAGCCCGGCACCACGGTGCATTTCGTGCGCGCCGACGTCGCGCCCGGGATGAAGGAGCCGACCGACATCATCAAGGCGAAGAACCTCGTGGTGGGCGGACTGAGCGTCGACACGCCGAAGGACCTGCGCCTGCGGCTCGCGATGGACATTCTGGGCATTCCGTTCAAATACGTCACGGGCTATCGCTCGAGCCCGGCGGCGCGGCTGGCGTTCCAGCGCGGCGAGATCAATTTCTTCTCGGAATCGCCGCCGAGCTACCGCGGCGTGGTCGAGCCCACCCTGGTCAAGACCGGCCAGGCGGTCCCGGTCTTCTACGACGCCGGCTACGACGGCAAAGACTTCTTCGTTCCGGACGGGGTGAAGGGACTGCCGATCCCGACGTTCCATGAGCTTCACCAGAAGATCAAGGGCACGATGCCGTCGGGCCAGTTCTGGGACATCTACAAGGCCATCATCAGCGCCGACGGCATCATCCAGCGCATGATCGTCATGCCGCCCGAGGCGCCGGCGGCGGCGGTCGAGGCGCTGCGCGCGGCGATTACCCGCGTCAACAGCGACAAGGCCTATGCGGAAGAGGCGGAGAATGCCTTCGGCTTCGTGCCGTTATGGGCGGCAGGACCCGACACCCCCAAAGTGGCGCAGACCGCACTCACCGTGCGGCCTGAGGTGAGGGCATTCTTGACCGACTATATGAAGAATTTGCCGAAGTAGGTTGGCCGGGGCCTTCAGAGCCGGGACGTTGCAGAGCACGGGCGCGCAGGCAAAGGCGCGGATGCCGTATGCTGTTGCCATCCCAGGTAGCCATTCTTGAGGGCAGTCCATAAATATGGTTTTATGGTTTTATTGGAGCAGCCTGGAAATGAAGACCACCATTGAAATGCCTGACGACCTCTACCGCCGGGCCAAGGCCGAAGCGGCGCTCCGCGGCCGCAAGCTCAAGGACTTGGTCGAGGAGGGGCTGCGTCTCGTGCTCGAATCTCCACGCGCGACCAGTCCTCGACCAAGCCTTGCCGAGCTCATGAAGGGGGCACGCGGGGTCGCGGATTCGGGAGTTTCCGATCTCGGCTCGAACCCCAAGCACCTCGCAGGCTTCGGCCGCGATGCGCGTCGGCGCCATCGCTGATACCGGTCCACTGGTCGCCTTCATCGACCGGGCGGAACGCCATCATCGCTGGGTGATCGAGCGCATTGGGGAGCTGGAGGTGCCGCTGCTCGTGTGTGAGCCGGTACTCGCGGAGGCCCTGCACCTCCTGGCGCGCCTGCCCAGGGCGCAAGACGCCCTCTTCGGATTGCTTGAGAATGGCGCGCTCAGGATCGCGTTCCGCGTCGAGGACCATGTCGCGGCACTTCACGTGTTGCACCGGAAATATTGGGACAGGCCGATGTCGCTTGCCGATGCCTGCATTGTTCGGATGGCCGAACTTCACGACCGACACGCCGTGCTCACGCTCGATTCCGATTTCTCAGTCTACCGCAAACATGGCCGCGAGCCGCTTGTGCTTATTCATCCGCCAATCAGGTAGAGCCTTCGCTTTGCCGGACCGCCGCGGCGCGGCTACCTGCGCGCCTGGGTCTGCACGTTGAGTGTCACCGGCGTGCCCGCGCGCACGGCTTCGAGGCCGCGCCGCAGCGCCGGCACGAGGTCGCCGGGACCTTCGACCTTCTCGCCGCGACCGCCGCAGGTCTCGACCACCTTCTCGTAGTCGGGCGAAGGCTTGAGCTCGGTGAGCGCCATCACGTTGGCCTTGGCGGCGTGACCGTCGGGGAACACGTCGAGGGTCGACTGCCGCACCGCCAGCCAGGACTGGTTGTTGGCGACCACGGTCAGGGTCGGGAGCTGCTCGGCACGCGCCACGTAATGATACGGCACCGGATTGCCGAACATGTAGGAGCCGTCGCCGACCGTGACGATGACCTCGCGCTGCGGCGCCGCGAGCTTGGCGCCGAGGCCGGCGCCGAGACCGAAGCCGAGCCCGCCGGAGAGGAGCCCGCCCATGAAGCTCGACGGCTTGGTCAGATTGAGAAAGGGAAGCGGAGCGCCGAGCTCGCTGATCACGATGGCGTCTTCTGATTTGACCTGGTTGATGCAGGTCGCGAGCCAGGCCGGATGGATCGGGGTCTGGTCCTTGACCGTGTCGATCAGCTTGCAGCGCTTGGCATCGATCTCGTCGCGCATCGCGGCCAGCGCCTTGCGCCGGCTTTCGATGGCGGTCTTTTTGCCCTTCATCGCCTCGCCCAGGCTCTCGCGCAGCATGGTCATGGCAGCGAGCGAGGAGCCCGTGACCAGGAGATCCGCCTCGAGCTCGCGGAACGGATAGCGGGTCTCGAGCGGATCGGCGGAAATGTGGATGACCTTGGCGTCCTTGCGCGGCTGGTGGTTGCGCGGCATCCACGGCACCACGCTGTCGATCACGATCACCACGTCGGCCTTGGGCAGGAAGGCGCCGGCGTCGTGGCCGAGATGCATGGGATGATCGGTCGGCAGGTTCATGTCGCGGGCTTCGGCCTGCACCACCGGCAAGGCGAATTGCTCGGCCAGCGCGGCGAGCGCGCCCACCGCGTCCGGCACCCGTCCGCTGCTCGAGGTCACGATCAGGGGAAACTCGGCCCGGGCGATGAGATGCGCGGCCTCCTCGATCACGGCGCGCGCGGGCTCCGGCGCCATGGCCCCGAGCGGACGCACCGTGTCCCGGCGCGGTTTCGCCCCGGGGGCGGTGAGGACTTCGCGCGGCAATGTCAGGTAGACCGGGCCGCGCGGCTCGCTCATGGCGATGTCGAGCGCGCGGTCGACCACGGCTTCCACCGGCTGGCCGCCGCGCAGCTCGTAGTCCCATTTGACGTATTCCCGCAGCATGCCGCCCTGGTCGAACGCCTCCTGGCCCCAATGAATGGGTCTGTTGCGCGAAGCGATGCTGCCGGTCTCGGTGAGCGGCGTGCGGCCGGCGGCGAGCAGCACCGGGATGTTGTCGCGCGCGGCATTGATGATGCCGTTCATCGCATTCGCCGTGCCGACGGTGACGTGCACCATGACCGCGGCGGGCTTGCCGGCGACGCGGTAATAGCCGTGCGCCATGGCCATGGCGACGTTCTCGTGCGGGACCGTCATGAAGCGCGGAACCTTGGCGCCCTTGGTATGGGCCAGCGCCTCCACGATCGGGGCAAAATCCGTCCCGGCATTGGCGAACACGTATTCGATGCCGCGCTCGCCGAGGCGCGCGATGTAGGCCTCGGCCGCCATGCCGTTATGGGTCTTGGTGTCGGTCACGGTCACACGTCCATTCGGTGGGGGATTGGGCGCTGCAAGGTGACGGCCCCTCTCGGGTCTGTCAATGAAGTGCCGGCGCGCGGCTGATCTCGCGCTCCCGCGGGCGCTGAGCGACCACCATCGCTCCGGCTGAACTCTTTCAAATGACTTGCATTTTGACCGCGGCAAATTGGCCGTGCCATAACAGCATGCGGCGGATACGAGCGTTGCGCGTTGCCAGGAGCAGGTTTGAATGGCTGAGGACAAGAAGCAGGGCCACACGCTCTCCGACCATCTCCTCGGCCAGGATTTCGTGCACGAGCACGAGGGCGACGCCGATCACGACCACGATCATTTCGAGTTCGACGCCGACGCCCCGCTGGAAGAGAATCCGATCTGGATCCAGGACCATGTTACGCTCGTGACGGTGGGCATCGACATCGGATCGTCCGGCACGCAAGTCATCTTCTCCCGCATCAACCTTCGCCGCTACGGCGAGGACCTCACCAGCCGGTATTACGTCGTGTCGCGGGAAACCTTGTTCCAGTCGCCGGTGGCGTTGACGCCCTATGCGAGCGATCAGCGCATCGACGACGCAGCGCTCGGCACGATCATCGACCAGGCCTACGCTGCCGCGGGCGTGAAGGCCGAGGACATCGACACCGGCGTGGTCATCCTTACCGGCGAGGCGCTGCGGCGCGAGAATGCGCAGGCGATCGCCGCGCTACTGGCGGAGCAGCGCGGCGATTTCGTCACCGCCACCGCCGGGCACCACATGGAGTCGATGCTGGCGGCCTACGGCTCGGGCGCGTCGAAAGTCTCCTACGACGAGGGCAAGCGCATCCTCAACATCGACATCGGCGGCGGCACCACCAAGCTCGGCATCGTCGAGAACGGCGACGTGGTTGCGACGGCCGCGCTGCACATCGGCGGCCGGCTGCAGGTGGTCGACGACATCGGCCGCATCGTACGGCTCGATCCGGCGGGACGATTTCACGCCCGCCAGGCGGGATTCTACTGGTCGCGGGGCGACGTGCTCTCGCCCTCGCAACTCGACAAGGTCGCGGAGAGCATGGCCGACCTGCTCGTGGCCGCGCTCGTGCAGCGTCCGGTGCCGCACGCGATCGAGCATCTCTATTTGACCGACCCGATCGCCGAGCTTGGCCGCATCGATGGCATCATGGTTTCGGGCGGCGTCGGCGAGTACGTCTATGGCCGTGAAGACCGCGACTTCGGCGACATGGGACGCCGGCTCGGCCGCGCCATCCGCAAGCGCCTCGATTCCGGCGCGCTGCCATGGCCGCTGCTGCCGGCCGGCGAATGCATCCGCGCGACCGCGCTCGGAGCCTCCGAATACAGCGTGCAGCTGAGCGGCAACACCAGCTACATCTCGAAACCGGGCGAGCTCCTGCCGCGCCGCAATCTGCAGGTTCTGCAGCCGTCCTATGTCTGCCCGGACATCATCGATCCGCACAAGCTCGCCAACGCGATCCGCACGCATTTCACCGCCTTCGATCTCGTGGAAGGGGAGGGCGAGGTGGCGCTCGCGCTGCGTTGGCTGGGCGCGCCCTCCTACGAGCGCGTTCTCGCCTTCGCCGAAGGCATCCGCCACGGCCTTGCCACCACGATCGAGCGCAGGAAGCCGCTCTACATCATGCTCGACGGCGACATCGCGCAGACATTGGGGGCGATCCTGCGCGAAGAGCTGCTGGTCGAGAGCGAAATCATGGCCATCGACGGCGTGGTGCTGCGCGATTTCGATTACATCGATCTCGGCCGCATCCGCATGCCGTCCTACACCGTGCCGGTGACGATCAAGTCGCTGCTGTTCAGCGAGGACCCGCGCCGCGGCCGCCCGCCTCAGCGCATCCATCATCACGACCATCACCACCACCATGATCATGCCCATGATCACGACGGTCACGACCATCATCACCACCATCACCACGACCAAGAGTGACGCCGGGCGCGGGTGCTCGCGGTGACCGATGCGGCCGGGCGCCTCGCTCGCTTGCCCGATGTCGCGTCACGTTTCGATTCGAAATGGCTGCTGATCGGCATCCCCGTTGCGCTGGTTGCCTGGCTCGCGCTCGTTCCGCTCGTGTTCCTGCTCTGGCAGAGCGTTCTCACGCCGGAGACGGCGACGGTGCCGGCGCAATACACGCTGGAGAATTTCCGCACCGCCTATCTGAGCAGCGACAACGTGCGCCTGTTCTTCAACTCGGTGCAGTTCGCGGCCGGCGCCGCCGTGCTCGCCCTCGTCGTCGGCACCGGCCTCGCCTGGATGAACGAGCGCACCAATACGCCGTTCAAGACGCTGTTCTTCGCGCTGGCGATCGTCCCGCTGGTGATCCCCGGCATTCTCTTCACGGTGGCGTGGATCATGCTGGCGAGTCCGAAGATCGGGCTCATCAATCTCGCCTTGCAGGCGATCTTCGATACCGACGCGGTGTTCGTGAACATCTACACCATGGCGGGGATGATCTGGGTCGATGGGCTGCACTACTCGCCCATGGCTTTTCTGCTGATGACGGCGGCCTTCCGCTCCATGGATCCCGCGCTCGAGGAGCAGGCCGCCATGAGCGGAGCTTCGGTACCGCAGATTGTGCGGCGGATCAGCTTGCGGCTCGCCTGGCCGGCGGCGCTCGGATCGCTGTTGATCCTGTTCGTGCGCTCGATCGAATCGTTCGAGGTACCGGCGCTGCTTGGGCTGCCCGTCGGCATCCACGTCTATACCTCGTCGATCTACCAGGCGATCCACCAATATCCGAGCCAGATCGGGCTTGCGGCCGCCTATGCGGTGACCCTGCTGGTGCTCACCTCGTTCGGCATCTATGCGCAGGCGCGGCTCGCGGGGGAGGGCGCGCGGTTTTCAACGGTGACCGGCAAGGGGTTTCGCCCGCGCACCATCGACCTCGGCAAGTGGCGCTACGTCACGGCGGCGATCTTCATTCTCTACCTGGTCGTGATCGTCCTGATGCCGTTCCTGGTGCTGGTGTGGTCGTCGCTGCAGAAGTTCTACAGCGTGCCGTCGTGGGCGGCGCTGAGCAGGGTGAGCCTCGATTCCTACCGCGCCGTGCTCGATTATCCGCAATTCGTCAACACCGTGTGGAACAGCATCGTGCTCGCGGTCGGCAGTGCTACCACCGTCATGCTGGTGTCGGCGGTCATTGCATGGATCGTGCTGCGCACAAAGGTGCCGGGGCGCTGGATGCTCGACAATCTGGCGTCTCTGCCGCTGGTCTTTCCCGGCCTGGTGCTCGGGCTCGCGATCATGGTCTGCTATCTTTACATCGACATCGGCGTCTACGGCACGCTCTGGATCATGTTCATCGCCTATGTCACGCGCTTCCTGCCCTATGGCATGCGCTACAACTCCGCGTCGATGCTGCAGATCCACAAGGAGCTCGAGGAAAGCGCCGCCATGAGCGGGGCGCCCTGGAGCGTCACCTTTCGCCGCGTCGTCCTGCCGCTGCTCAAGCCCGGGCTGCTCGCCGGGTGGATCTACGTGATGATCGTCTCGATCCGGGAGCTGTCGAGCTCGATTCTGCTCTACTCGCCGGGCACCGAAGTGGTGTCGATCATGATATGGGAGCTGTGGCAGAATGGGCAGTACGTGGAGCTTTCGGCGCTCGGCGTCATGCTGATCGCCGCGCTGTTCTGCCTGGTCGTGCTGGCGCAGCTCGTCGGCCGGCGGTTCGGAATAGCGCAACCATAAGAAACCAGACGGGCGGAAGCGCAAGACATCGAGGGCGACGTGCTGAGCGTAAGATCGCTTTTCACCGAATATGCCAACGAGCGCGGCGAGCCGGTCAAGGCCGCGCAGAACGTCTCGTTCGAGGTGCCGGAGGGCAAGCTGTTCACCCTGCTCGGGCCATCGGGCTGCGGCAAGACCACGACCTTGCGCTCGATCGCAGGGCTGGAAAAGCCGACCGCGGGCGAGATCGAGGTCGGCGGGCGCATCGTCTATTCGTCGTCCAAGGGCATTTTCGTCGCGCCCAACAAGCGTAACTTCGGCATGGTGTTCCAGTCCTATGCCATCTGGCCGCACATGAACGTGTTTCAGAACGTGGCGTTTCCGCTCGAGGTGCGCAGGCTGGCCAGGAAAGAGGTCCGCGAGCGGGTGATGCGCGTGCTCCATACGGTCGCGCTCGCGGAGCTGGTGGATCGCGATGCCACCAAGCTCTCGGGCGGCCAGCAGCAACGGCTGGCGCTCGCGCGCGCCCTGGTGATGGAGCCGCAACTCCTGCTGCTCGATGAGCCGCTCTCCAATCTCGACGCCAAGCTGCGCGATCGCATGCGCTTCGAGCTCAAGCGCCTGCAGCGAGACCTCAATCTCACCACCGTCTACGTCACCCACGATCAGAGCGAGGCGCTCGCGCTCTCGCACGAGATCGCGGTCATGAACGAGGGCCGGGTCGTCCAGGTCGGCACGCCGCGCCAGATCTACGAGCAGCCCACCGACAAGTTCGTCGCCGATTTCGTCGGCACCACCAATTTCATCGGCGGGACCGTGACCGCGCTCGAGGATGGCCGCTGCGTCGTGAGCTCGGCCATGGGCGAGCTCAAGGCGCACGCGAGCGAGGGCGTGCGCAAGAACGCGAGCGTGGTCGTGTCGGTGCGGCCGGAGGACGTGGAACTCTCGGAAGCCCCGCCCGCGGCCGCCGATGGCGACAACGTCTGCAAGGGCACGGTCGACGCCAGGGATTTTCTCGGCGACTATCTGGATTTCCACGTCAAGGTCGGCGATGTTGTGTTGCTGGCGAAGGCGCATCCTTCGCTGCGTACGCCCACTGGCGATTCGATCTATCTGCACATGAAGGCGGAGAAATGCATAGCCATTCTAGGGATCAGAGATCAGAAACCGGTAATCAGTACCGATTGAACGGCGGCCGCCAAGCTGTGATCTACCCCCTTCTGATTACCGACCGCTGATTAGTGATCCCTGGTGCGAGGAGCAAGCATGGCGAAGGACGCCATCGTTTCGGAAGAGCTGGCAAAGAAGTTCTCGACCGAGAAGGACACGCCCTACCTGCGCTGGGTGCGCGGCGAAGGTCTCGACATCATCGGCGCGCACTACGTACGCAATCTGCGCACGGTCGAGCTCAAGCCCTGGGCGCGGCGCGGCGGCGCCGGCGTCTACATCAACCACGAGGCCTCGCGCACCTCCAACGACTGCTATGTCTGCGAGATTCCGCCCGGCAAGACGCTCGCGCCCCAGCGCCAGCTGTTCGAAGAGATGATCCTGGTGCTCGACGGCCGCGGCTCCACCACGGTGTGGAACGACGAAGGCCGTCGCATCACGTTCGAGTGGAAGGCGGGCGCGATGTTCGCGATTCCCCTCAATTGCTGGCACCAGCATTTCAACGGCTCAGGGCAGGCGCCGGCACGCTACGTCGCGGTCACCAATGCGCCGCCGGTGATCAATCTCTACGAAGACATCGAGTTCGTGTTCAACACCAGGCACGACTTCAAGGATCGCTTCAACGGCGAGCCCGATTACTTTAGCGCCAAGGGCGAGCAGAAGGGCCTCCTGCTGGTCACCAACTTCGTGGCGGACGCGGTCAACCTGCCGCTGATCAGCGCCAAGGAGCGCGGCGCCGGCGGCGGCCATATCCGCTTCAACATGGCCAAGGGCTCCATGAACAGCCACATCTCCCAGTTTCCGATCGGCACCTACAAGAAGGGCCACGCCCATGGGCCAGGCGCCCACGTGATCATCCTCTCAGGACAGGGCTATTCGCTGATGTGGCCCGAGGGCGACGAGCCGCGCCGCTACGACTGGGAGGTCGGGACGCTGGTGGTGCCGCCCAACATGTGGTTCCACCAGCATTTCAACAGCGGCACTACGCCGGCGCGCTATCTCGCCTTCAAGCATGAGGTGGTGGCGGTCCGCAACGCCCAGGGCGTGCCCAAGGCCTGGATCAGCCGCCGCGTCGGCGGCGATCAGATCGACTATGCCGACGAGACGCCGATGGTGCGGAAAATGTTTGCGGACGAGCTGGCCAAGAACGGCATCGCTTCGCGCATGGACCAGGCCTACGCCCAGGAGCTCGCCGACCTGCCGCCGCTGGCGAAATCGGCGTAGGGCCACATCGTCATTGCCGGGCTTGACACCGCAAGTCGGGTTTACCCGACTTGCGGTGTTGAATATGGCGCAACTCGGACGTGCCCGAGTTGCGATGAAATGCATCATTCTTGCGAAGAGGATGGCTGCGCGGGTCAAGCCCGCGCATGACCGGCCCGGCTACGGCCGCAACGCGCGGGCCGCGGAGCGGAGCAGCTCCCCCGGTTCGCGGTGGACGGGGGCTCCCCACAGCCGGCGGTGCAGCTTGTCCAGTAAGAGATAGATCACCGGTGTCGTATAGAGCGTGAGCACCTGCGAGACGACGAGCCCACCCACGATGGTGATGCCCAGCGGCCGGCGCAGCTCGGCTCCGGGGCCGGTCGCGATCATCAGCGGCACGGCGCCGAGCAGCGCCGCCATGGTCGTCATCATGATCGGCCGGAAGCGCTCGAGGCAGGCTTCGAAGATCGCACGCTCCGGCGCCAGGCCGCGCTTGCGCTCGCCCTCGAGCGCGAAGTCGACCATCATGATTTCGTTCTTCTTGACGATGCCGATCAGAAGAATGATTCCGATGAAGGCGATCAAGGACAGCTCGGTGTTGAAAATCTGCAGCGCCAACAGCGCCCCGAGGCCCGCCGAAGGGAGCGTCGAAATGATCGTCAGCGGATGCGCCAGGCTCTCGTACAGCACCCCCAGCACGATATAGACGGCGATCACCGCCGCCAGGATCAAGAGCGGCTGTGCGCCGATCGACTGCCGATAGGCGCGCGCATCGCCGGCATATTCGGCGTGCAGCGTATCGGGAATGTGCAGCTCGGCCACCGCCTGATCGATCAGCCGCGTCGCCTGATCGATGGTCATGTTTTCGCCGAGACCGAAGCTGATCGTGATCGCGGGAAACTGCCCCTGATGGTTGACCACGAGGGGGGACAGCCCGCGCTCGATCTTGGTCACCGCGGTGAGCGGAACCTGGGTGTTGTTGGCGCCGCTCACATAGATGCGGGCGAGGTCGGACGGATCGCGCTGGTATTGCGGGTCGATTTCGAGGATGACCCGGTACTGGTTGCGCTGGGTGTAGAGCGTCGAGATCTGCCGCTGCGCATAGGAATTGTTGAGCGCGTTGGCGATATCCTGCACGCGCACGCCGAGCCGTGACGCCGCGATCCGGTCGATCGACACGTTCACCTGCAGCCCGCCCTGCTCGCGATCGGTGGAGACGTCGACCAATCCCGGCAGCGTCTGGATCTTCGCGAACACGCGCGGCGCCCACAGCAGGAGCTCGTTATAGTTGGCGTCCCAGAGCGTGTACTGGTAGGAGGAATTGCTCGAGCGCCCTCCGACCCGCACGTCCTGCATGGGATAGAAGAACACGCGCAATCCCGCGATATCGGCGGTCTGCTGCCGCAGCCGGTTGGCGACGGCCTGCGCCGAGAGCCCGCCGCGCTCCGCCAGCGGCTTGAGGCTGATGAACAGCGAGCCGCGGTTCACCGAGGCGCTGAAGCCGAAGGTGCCGATCGAGGAGCCGACATTCGCAACGGCAGGATCGGCCTGCACGATGGCTTGCGCCTTCTGCTGCAAGTCGTACATCGCCTGGAACGAAACCTCGGTCGAGGCCTGGGTGCCTCCCCAGATGAGACCGGTATCGTCCTGCGGGAAATAGCCCTTGGGGGTCTTGACGTAGAGCATGGCGGTCACCGCCATGGCCGCGATCAGGATGAGCAGCGTGAGCGCGCGGTGGTTGAGCGCGACGGCGAGGCTCTTCGCGTAGCCGCGCACCATGAGGCTCAAGGCGCGTTCGACCGCCCGGTCGAACCAGGTGGCGTCCGGGCTCGGCGGCTTGCGCACGAAATGCGCGCAAATCATCGGGGTCACCGTCAGCGACACGGCGGTCGACACGGCGATCGCGAAGGCGAGCGTCACCGAGAATTCGCGGAATACCCGGCCGACCACTCCGGTCATGAACAACAGCGGGATGAAAGCGGCGACCAGCGATATGCTGATCGACAGCACGGTGAACCCGATCTGTTGCGCGCCTTCGATCGCCGCGCGGAACGGCGACATGCCCTTTTCGAGATTGCGGAAGCAATTCTCGATCATGACGATGGCATCGTCGACCACGAAGCCGACCGAGATCGCGAGCGCCATCAGCGACAGGTTGTCGATCGAAAAGCCCGCAAGCCACATCATGGCGCAGGTGCCGGCGAGCGAAAGTGGCACCGTCACGCCGGCGGCGGCCGTCGCCGCCGTGCGCCGCAGGAACACGAACACTACGAGCATGACTAGAACCACGCTCGCGATCAGGGTAAGCTGCATGTCCAAGACGCTGGCGCGTATCGTCTTGGTGCGGTCCGACAGCACCGAGATTTCGACCCCGGCCGGAATCCAGCGCTTGATCTCGGGCAACAGCTCGTAGATGCGGTCGACGATGTCGATCACATTCGAATTGGCCTGCTTGTTGATCACCAGCAGCACGGAAGGCTGGCCGTTGAACCAGCCGGCGGAGCGGCTGTTGCGCACGCCCGCCTCGATCGAGGCCACCGCGGAGAGCCGCACCACCGTGCCGTTGGCGCTGCGCACGACGATCGGGTCGTAGTCCGGCGCCGCGCGCAGCTGATCGTTGGTGGCGATGGTGATCGCGCGTTCGTTGCCGTCGAATACGCCGATCGGTCCGGTCGCGTTGGCGTTGGCGATGGCGGTGCGCACGTTCTCAAGGGAAAGTCCCATCGAGGCGAGCGCGATCGGGTTCACGCGCACGCGGATCGCCGGCTGCTCGGAACCGTTGACGCTGACCTCGGCGACGCCGTCGACCTGGGACAGGCGCTGCACGATCACGGTATCGGCGACGTCATAGAGCACGCTCGGAGGAACCGTCTGCGAGGTGAGCGCCAGGATCATGATCGGCGTCGCCGCCGGATTGGATTTGCGGAATGTCGGCCGCGACGGCAGGTCGCTCGGCAGGTCGGTGAGCGCGGCATTGATGGCAGCCTGCACGTCGCGGGCAGCGCCGTCGATGTTGCGGTTGAGGTCGAACTGCACGGAAATCCGGGTCGCGCCGAGGGAGCTGCGCGAGGTCAATTCGGTGACGCCGGGAATCTCTCCGAGCCGCCGCTCGAGCGGGGCCGCGACCGTCGCCGCCATCGTCTCGGGATCGGCGCCCGGACGACTGGCGTTGACGCTGATGGTCGGGAAATCCACCGTCGGCATGCTGGCGACCGGCAGGAACTGATAGGCCACCGCGCCCACCAGAAAGACCCCGACGGCGAGCAGCGTGGTGCCGACCGGACGGCGAATGAAGGGCTCCGAGAAGCTCGCGAAGCTCATGCCGTCACTCCGCCGGCCGTTGCGACGGCTCGGGCTGGTCCGGCAGGTCGAGCTCGGTCTGCAGCGGCGCCGGACGGCTCCACCGCGTCTTCATGCGGTCCATCGCGAGATAGACGACCGGAGTGGTGTAGAGCGTGAGCAGCTGGCTCAGCAGCAGTCCGCCAATGATAGTGATGCCAAGAGGGTTTCGCAGCTCCGAACCGGTGCCGCTCTCGAACGCCAGCGGGATGGCGCCGAACAACGCCGCCAGCGTCGTCATCATGATCGGGCGGAAACGCAAGAGCGAAGCCTGGACGATCGATTCCCGCGGCGAGAGGCCCTGCTTGCGCTCGGCTTCGAGCGCGAAGTCGATCATCATGATCGCATTTTTCTTCACGATACCCATCAGCAGCACGATGCCGATGAGCGCCACCACCGAGAGGTCCTGCTTGTAGAGCATCAGCGCAAGCAAGGCGCCGACCCCGGCCGACGGCAGGGTGGACAGGATCGTGAGCGGGTGGATGAAGCTTTCGTAGAGCACCCCCAGCACGATGTAGATCGCGACTGCCGCGGCGAGGATGAGCCAGGGTTCGCCGGCAAGCGATTTCGCGAATTCGGCCGCATCGCCGGAATAGCTGCCGATCACGGCCGTCGGCATGCCGATCTCGCGCTCGGCCTCCGAGATGGCCTTGACCGCGTCGCTGAGCGCGGCATGCGGGGCGAGATTGAAGCTGATGGTGGCGGCCGGGAACTGCTCCTGATGGGCGATGACCAGCGGGGCGGTCCCGTGTTCCAGCCGCGCCACCGCGCCCAGAGGCACCATCGAGTTGTTCCCCACCGTTGGAATGTTGAGCGGCGAGCTCGAGGTCAACGAGGTGGATTGCGCGACCGCCTGCAGTCCAGAGGTGGGGAGATAGATCTTGGTCAGCGAGTTCGGATCGTTCTGGTACTCCGGCTTGGCCTCGAGGATCACGCGGTACTGGTTCGCCTGCCCATAGATGGTCGAAATCTGGCGCTGACCGAAGGCGTTGCTCAGGGTGTCGACGATCGTCTGCATGGAGATGCCGAGGCGTCCTGCCGTGTCCCGATCGACGTCGACCAGCAGTTGGAAGCCGTTGTTCTGCGCTTCCGAGGCGACCTCCTGCAGCACCGGGGATGACCGCAGCTTCTGCGCCAGCTGCGACGCCCAATCGTCGACCTCTTTCACGTCGGTGCCGGTCAGCGTGTACTGATATTGTGCGCGGCTCAGTCGGGTCGAGATCTGAATGTCCTGTACCGGTTGGAAATAGACGACCAGACCCGGAATGGCGCTGACCGCCCGCTGCAGCCGCTCGATCACCGTCGTCACCGGCGTCTTGCGCTCGTCGCGCCCGCGCAGGGTGATCGCGAGCCGGGCGGCATTCGGCGTGGCATTGATCGGCGTCACCCCGATGACGGACACGACCCCGGTCACTTCGGGGTCCTGGCGGATCGTCCTTTCGACCGTGGCCTGCAGCCGCTTCATCTCGGCAAAGGAGACCTCCTGCCCGCCTTCCATCACCGCGAAAATGAAGCTCGTGTCCTGCAGCGGCAGAAATCCCTTTGGGATGATGATGTAGAGCCATACCGTCGCGACCAGCGTGGCGGCGGTCACGATGAGCGTGAGGGTTTCGTGGCGCAGCACCCATTGCAGGCTGCGCCGGTAGAGCTCGACCGACCAGTCGACCGCGGAATGAAAGATCCCGGTAATTCCGCCGCTCGCAGGCGCCGCCTCCTGATGCCGCAGCAGGCGGCTGCACATCATCGGCGTCAAGGTGAGCGAGACCACCGCCGAGGTCACCACGGCGATGGTCAGCGTGAGCGCGAATTCGCGGAACATGCGGCCCACGAGGCCGGTCATGAACAGGAGCGGGATGAAGACCGCGATCAGCGAGACCGTGAGCGAAATCACCGTGAAGCCGATCTCGCTCGCGCCGCGCAGCGCGGCCTGAAACGGCTTCTCGCCGTTTTCGATGTGGCGGACGATGTTCTCGATCATGACGATGGCATCGTCGACGACGAAGCCGGTCCCGATCGTCAGCGCCATGAGCGACAGATTGTCGAGGGAAAAGCCGCAGAACCACATGATGCCGAAGGTCGCGACCAGCGAGAGCGGCAGCGCGACGCCGGCGATGACGGTGGCGCGGATCGTGCGCAGGAAGATGAGCACAACCGTGATGACGAGCGCCACGCTCAGGATCAGCGTGAATTGCACGTCGCGCACCGAGGCGCGGATGCTGGCGGTGGCGTCGTGCACCACGGTGAGCGTCGCGCCGATCGGCATGGAGCGTTGCAGCTTCGGCAGCTCGTTCTTGATGCGCTGCACCGTCTCGATCACGTTCGCGCCGGGCTGGCGCTGGATGTCGACGACGATTGCCGGCATGCCCTGATAGAAGCCGGCGACCCGGTTGTTCTCGAGGCCATCGACCACGTCGGCCACGTCCCGCAGCAGGACCGGGGCGCCGTTGCGGTACGCCACGACGATGGTGCGATAGGTCTCGGCGGCGGTGATCTGGTCGTTGGCGGCAATGGTGTAGGACTGGTGCGCGCCGTCGAGCGCGCCCTTGGCGCCTGCGACATTCGCCGCCACGACCACGTTGCGCAGGTCCTCGAGCGCGATGCCGTAATTGGCGAGCCGCGACAGATCGGCCTGGATGCGGATGGCGGGCTTGATGTTGCCTTGCACCGTAACGCGGCCGACGCCGGTCACCTCGGCCAGCCGCTGCGCCAGCAAGGTGTCGGCGATGTCGCTGAGCTGGCGCAGCGAGATGGTGTCCGAGGTGATCGCCAGCGTCACCATCGGCGCGTCGGCCGGGTTCACCTTCGAATAGACCGGCGGGTAGGGCAGGTTTCTCGGCAGCACGGACCCGGAGGCGTTGATCGCGGCCTGCACATCCTGCGCGGCGGCGTCGATGTCGCGCCCGAGATCGAATTGCAGGGTGATCTGGCTCACGCCGAACGAGCTCGATGACGTCATCACCTGCAACGAAGGAATCTGTCCGAAATTGCGCTCGAGCGGCGCGGTCACCAGCGACGCCATCACGTCGGGGCTGGCGCCTGGAAGCTGGGTCGTGACCTGGATGGTGGGGAAGTCGACCTGGGGCAACGAGGAGACCGGCAGCCACAGATAGCCGAGCATGCCCCCCAGCATCACCGCGATCCCGAGCAGCGAGGTCGCGATCGGGCGGTGGATGAAGGGCGAAGAGACGCTCATGGGGTTCTGGCCGGAGGCGGGATACCCGCGCTCGGACTCCGCCGCCCTCTCTCCGCGCCGGGCGTGCCGCGCGTTCCATCCGGGCGCGGCCTGGCATCGGGCGAGACCTGCCCGGCGTCCTCTGCGCTCGAGACCGCGACCTCGGTTCCCTCGGCGAGGCGGGCAAAGCCGCTGGTGACGACGCGTTCGCCCGCCTCGAGGCCGGTGGCGACCACCGCCAGGACGTCGTCCTGCTGCGTGAGCGTGACGCGCCGTACCGTGACGGTGGTGTTGCCCTTGAGCACGTAGACGAATGGTCCGTTGGGGCCGCGCTGGATTGCGGCGGTCGGCACCACGACTACCTGGCGCAGCGTGTCGATCAGCACCCGCACATTGACGAACTGGCCGGGCCAAAGCTGGAGATTGGCATTGGGAAATTCGGCCTTGATCTTCACCGTGCCGGTCGTCTGGTCGACCTGGTTGTCGATCACCAGCACCTTGCCGCGATCGAGCGCGCTCCTGCCATCGGGCGTCAAGGCCTCGACCGGCAGCTGGCCCTCGGCCATGCCCCGGTTGAGGTCCGGCAGGTTCTGCTGCGGCAGGCTGAAGAGCACCGAGATCGGCCGCAGTTGTGTAAGGATGACAATGCCCGTCGCGTCCGCCGCCTTCACGATGTTGCCCTCATCGACCAGACGGATGCCGGTGCGGCCGGCAATCGGGGCGATGACGTCGGTGTAGGACAGAATGGCGCGCACGTTGTCGATCGCCGCCTGGTCGAGCTTGATCTGCGCCTCGAGCTGGCTGACCATCGCCTTTTGGGTATCGAGCTGCTGCTTGTTGACGGCATTCGAGGCCGCCAGCCGGGTGTAGCGCTCGTGATCGAGCCGGGCATTGGCGAGCTGCGCCTCGTCCTGGGCTTTTTTCGCCACCGCCTGGTCGTACTGCGCCTGATAGGTCGTGGGATCGATCTTGGCGAGCACGAACCCCTTGGGGACGTCCTGGCCTTCGGTGAACGAGATATTGATCAGCTTGCCGTCGACCTGCGAGCGAACCGTCACGGTGTTGAGCGCTCGTGCAGTCCCCACGCCATCGAGATAGACCGGAACGTCGGCCGCGCGTGCGGAGCTGGCGAGCACCGGTACCGGTTCGGTCGCCGGCCCACCGCCACGACGGCCGCCCTTCGATGCCGCCTGTGTCTGCTGCCCCTGCGGCATGTAGTAGACGGCAACAACGCCGGCGATCACGAGGCCGGCGATCAACAGGACGATGGTTCGGCGCAAGAGCGTCATCGGATCACGTTCACACCGGCTGCGACGCCCGGCGGCAGCCAACTGCCGCCGAGCGCCTGAAACAGGCTCAACACCGCCTGCAGGCGTGCAAGCCGGGCGACCACGTGGAGGTCTTCGGCCGTGAACAGGGTCTGCTGGGTTTGTAGCACGGTGACGAGATCGACGGTGCCCTCGCGTAGCCTGATTTCGGCCAACCGGAAGGCTTCCCGCGAGCTGATCACGACCAGGTTCTGCAGCCGCTCGCGCTCGGCGGTCTCCGCAACGGCGATGAGAGCAATCTCCACGTCGCCGAAAGCGAGAAGGATCGTCTGGCAATAGATCTTCAGCAGCTCGTATTGCCGGCCCTGCGCGAATTCCAGCTGTCCCTCCAGCCGGAACCCGTCGAGCAGCGGCTGTGCGACGTTGACGGCGATGTTGTAGAAGGCGGTCTGCGGCGTGAACAGGAGCTTGAAGATCGCGCTGTCGTAGCCGGCTTGGCCGGTCAGCGAAATCCTGGGAAAGAAGGCGGCGCGGGCGGACTCGACGTTGGCGTCGGCGGAGGCGAGGTTGGCCTCGGCGGAGCGAATGTCGGGACGCTGGAACAGGATTTCCGACGGCAGCCCCGGCGTGACCCGCGGTATGGTCAGCCGGTAGAGGCTACCGCCCCTTATCACGACGTCCACCGGCGGCTTGCCGATCAGAACCGCGAGGATGGCGATGTTCTGGCGCAGGGTCTGCTCGAAGATCGGAATGGTCGCCCGCACCGACGCAACGAGGCTCTCCTGCTGGGCGACGTCGAGCTGGGAGGCGGTGCCGGCTTCGAACCGCTGCTTGACCAGGGTGAGGACCCGGTTGGCCGCGGCGAGGTTCTGTTGTGCGATCCGCAGCCGATCCTGGGAGGAGAGCACCTGGAAATAGGCGGTCCCGACGGCAACGATGGTGGAAAGGACGACGATCTCCTTGTCGAAGCGGGTGGCGACGGCGAACTCCTGCGCGGCGCGCGAGGCGGCGCGGTTCCTGCCCCAGAAATCGATCTCATAGGCGGCATTGAGCGCCGCCCTGAACTGTTCGCGCTCGATTCCGCCGGCGGGCTTCAAGCGCTGTGCAAAACCGACGAAATCGACCGCCGGCAGCAGCGGCGCGCCGATGATCTTGGCCTGGGCGTCGGCCTGCATGATGCGTCCGATGGCGGCGGCGATATCGAGGTTGGCGACCTGCGCCTCCTCCATCAGGTTGGTGAGCTCGCGCGAATGGAAGCCGCGCCACCAATCCAGCGCCGGCGGCGCCGCTTGGACATTTCCGCTCGCGGCACCGTAGCGCGGCGGGACGTCGAGAGCGAGGTCCGGCCGCTCGGAGCTGAAAATGCACCCAGACAGCATTTGCACCGGAGCTAATCCCAAAAAGACGACAAATAAGGGGCGAAAGCTCTTGGCGTTGATCGCCAGAGCACATCTGCGCCACCTGTCGAACATGGGACTGACTTTCAACGCTACCGACACCCGTGAAACGGGGTACTAGCGTTAACCCAACATTACGCTTCCCCCAGCCACCGCCAGTCGACGGACCATATGCTAGCAGGCCCAGCCGCGGCGAATACTTAATAAAAGGAAATGTTGGCCAGGAGCGGGCACCGGACGGGGTCCGCGTCGTTCCAATAACAAATTGAAATACTTATGATATTTCCGGCCGCCGGGGTTGGCATCGCATCCGCGCCGCTGTCCGCCCTCTACGCCGCGACGCCTGCCTTCGCTTCCTTCGCAGCGGCCAGATACCAGTCGAGAATCTCGGCTCCGTTCCAGTGCAGCACGCCCTCGAAGCGCCGGACGTGATCGTAGATCGCTTCGAGATACTTGATCCGGTGCGGCTGGCCGCTGATGTAGGGATGGATCGCCAGCGCCATGATCTTGGCCCGGTTCTTTCCCTCGGCATAGAGCCGCTCGAACTGGTCGATCGCGCGGCGCGCGAGATAGTCGCTCTCGTGGTGCTGGACGATCATCATGGTGATGTCGTTGATCTCGACCGTGTAGGGCAGGGTGACGAGCGGCCCGTTGGCGGTGCGGATCACGGTCGGCTCGTCGTCGTAGACCCAATCGCCGATGTATTTCACCCCGGCATTCACCAGGAGCTCCGGCGTCTCCAAAGTCTGGGTCAGGCCCGGTCCGAGCCAGCCGACCGGACGCTTGCCGCTGAAACGCTCCAGGATGTCCATGGAGCGGTTGATCATGGCCGCCTGGTCCTCGACCTTGTGAATTGGCATCTGGT
Organism: uncultured Alphaproteobacteria bacterium; assembly: GCA_963827585.1. Lineage (GTDB taxonomy): Bacteria > Pseudomonadota > Alphaproteobacteria > Rhizobiales > Xanthobacteraceae > VAZQ01. The sequence goes on along the minus strand of CAWHCK010000011.1, from coordinate 69,287 downwards.
CGTAGGCGTGGCCCATGAACTCCCAGCCCAGGCGCCTGGCCTCCTCGGCGACCCGCGTGTAGTCCTCGCAGGTGCGCGCGTTGACGGCGAGCGTCGGCCTGATGCCGAGGCGTTCGTACAGATCGAAGAAGCGCCAGGCGCCGACCCGCATGCCGTATTCGTGCCAGCTCCAGTGCGGCACGTCGGGGAGGAGCGGGACGCCGGTCGGCGCGGGCAGGACCTGGCGCGGCATCGGCCGTCCGATGTCCCACACCTCGTAGTTGACGATGGTCCAAAACGCGAGCCGCGCATCGCCGGGCAGCTTGAGCGGCGGTCGGTCGACGATCGCGGAATAATCGCAGCGTTCGCGCGGCAGCATGGGTGTCGACGTGATCATGGCCTGGGTGTTCCAATCCGTTCAAGGGCTATGATAGGGCTGGTCGGCGCCACGATCCACCGAGGACACGCGTCGCGTTCCGGTGCGACATCTTTGCGGATCGCCGAAGAGCGCAATATGTTGCGCCCAACGTCCGGCGCACAAGGCGAACGAGGGAATGGACCTGAGGAACGACCCGCCGATGCCGGCGGACGGCGAGGTCACGTCGCGGTGGCGTGCGTCGGTGCAGCCGCCTCGCATGCATCACCTGGCGGCGTGGGTCGTCGGCGCGTCGCGACCATCGCCCGCAGCCGTGCTCGCGACCGCCCGCGTTCCGCTGACGATTACGGTCGCGCTCTTCGCGCTCGGGTTCTTGCTTTCGGCCTGGCCGTGGCTTTCCGGGGCGGTCACCATCCCGTGGGATGCGAAGTCGCAATTCTTTCCGCAGGTGCAATTCCTCGCAAGCTCGATTGCGCGCGGCGAATGGCCGTGGTGGTCGCCCAACGTCTTCGCCGGGTGGCCGCAGATTTCCGATCCGCAGTCGCTGCTGTTCTCGCCGCTTCATGTCGCCCTGGCGACGATCAGTCCAGCGATCAGCCTGCGCGCCTTCGATGCCGTGACCTTCGTCTATCTGTTCCTGGGCGGCGTCGGAATCATCCTGTTCTTCCGCGATCGCAGCTGGCATGCGGGCGGCGCGCTGGTGGCGGCGCTCGCATTTGCGCTCGGCGGCTCGGCCAATGCGCGCATCCAGCACACCACGCAGATCATCAGCCTCGCCTATCTTCCGCTGGCGCTGTGGTTGGGAGCCCGTGCGCTCGAGCGATCGTCGTGGCGGGCAGGGCTCGCGGCCGGGGGGCTGGCCGGCCTGATTGCGATCGACCGCGACCAGGTCGCGTTGCTGTCGCTCTACGTGCTGGCCGGTTTCGTGTTGGCGTATTGGCTCTCGGGCGAACATCCGCTCGTCCGCATGCGCGCGAGCATCAAGTCGCTCGTCGCGGCGGGAACGAGCGCCACCCTGGTCGCTGCCGTGCCCGTCATGATGACGCTCTTGCTCGCTGCGCGCTCGAACCGGCCCGAGGTCGGATACGCCTCGGCGGCGGCGGGCTCGCTCCACCCCGTCCATCTCCTGCAATTCGCCATTGCCGATCTCTACGCCGCCATGGACCCGACCATCGATTTCTGGGCGCCGGAGAGCCGGGCCTGGGACGCCGCCTGGGGATGGCCTGGGCTTTATCTCTCGCAGAACATGAGCCTGCTTTACGCCGGGGCGCTCACGCTCGTTGCCGTCGTCTCGTTCGGGCTCGTTCGCGGTCTCGCCTGGGCGCGTGAGATTCGCTTCTTCACCATAGCGGCCGCGCTTGTGCTGCTGTATACGCTCGGCGGCTACACGCCCGCCTTCCACTTCATGTACGACCTGCTGCCCGGCGTGGCGCTCTATCGCCGTCCAGCCGATGCGACGTTCGTGCTGGGTGCACTGGTCGCGGTCATTGCGGGCTATCTGGTCCATCGCTGGCTGACCGGCACGGTCCCGCGCGCAATGCGGATGCAACGCCTTTTCGAGATCGCCTGTCCGGCGATCCTGATCGCCGTGGTGCTTGCAGTGGCGCATTCGGTGGTCGGCATCCGTCCGGCGGTCATTCCGGTGGCGACGGCGGCCGTGTTCACGGCGGCAGCCGTCGCCGTGCTGATAGGGGCGCGGCGGCTCAACCTGCGCCAGCCGATTGCCGCGGTGACGCTGATCGCGGCTTTCATGAGTGTCGATCTCGCTTGGAACGACGCACCGCACAACTCGACCGCGCTGCCGACCGGCCTATTCGATGCGCTGCGGCCGAACACCAACGACGAGACCGTGCGCCTGCTCAAGGCGCGGCTCGCCGCCGCCGCGGCCCCCGACCGGCGCGATCGCATCGAGCTGATCGGCGTCGGCTATCACTGGCAGAACCTCTCGCTGGCGCAAGGCTTCGACGGCGTGTTCGGTCACAATCCGCTGCGGTTGCGCTCCTTCAAGGAGGCGACCCACGTGAGCGACACCGTCGCCCTCCCGAGCCAGCGCTTGTTCTCGCCGCTCTATCCCTCCTATCGTTCGGCGTTCGCCGATCTCCTCGGCGTGCGCTTGATCGCGACCGGCGTGCCGGTCGAGCAGATCAATTCCTCGCTCAAGCCGGGCGATCTCGACCTCATTGCGCACACGAAGGATGCGTATGTGTACGAGAATCCGCGCGCGTTGCCGCGCGTGATGCTGCTGACGGATTGGCGGCTCGCCGATTTCGCGGAACTCGCGCGGGACGGCTGGCCCGGCGTCGATCCGCGCCGGATCGTGCTCTTGCAGAAGGCGCCGGTCGGGTTCTCGCGGAGCGCGGCGGCCGGCATGGGCGGCAGCGCGCGCCTGCTGCGCTATGCCAATACCGAGGTCGTGGTCGGAGTCGACGCGCCGGCCGGCGGTCTCCTCCTGCTCAACGATGTCTGGCACCCGTGGTGGCGGGCGAGCGTCGATGGCGCCGAGACGGAAATCCTCCAGGCCAACGTGATCTTTCGGGCCGTGGTCTGCCCGCGCGGGCAGCACGTGGTGCGTTTCACCTTTCATCCCTTCGCCGGGGCTTTCGCGGAGCTGGCCGTGAAGTTGACGCGCGCACCCTGATGGAGCAAGCGATCGAGACCTGTCCCGGCGCCACAATCCGACGTAAAGTCGCATAGCGGACGCGGATACGGAGTGGGATGTTTCCGCGCGACCTGGTGTTACGACAAGAACGGCTGTGGGTACCATCCTGCGGCCGAGTGGGGCGGAAGCGATCTCGATGACGACCAACGTTGTGAGTGCCACGCTGCGTCCCGGTCTTGCACGCCCGCCGCTGCGCGCACGCCTCAAGCTCGAGCATGTGGTGATGGGTGGCGCCATCGTCGCACTGATCGTGCTGGTCGTACTGCCGCTACTTTCGCTCCTGCTCGGCAGCGTGAAGGGCGAGCACGGGCTGAGCCTCGATCATTTCGGCGAGGTGCTGTCCGGGCGGCTCTACCTCACCGCGCTCAAGAACTCGCTGATTCTCGGGGCCTGGACCGGCCTGTTCAGCCTGGTCATCGGGCTCGTCCTCGCCTGGGCGGTGAGCCGCACCGACGTGCCGGCGAAGCCGCTGATCCAGCTCACCGCCACGCTCTCCTATCTGTCGCCGCCGTTTCTCACCGCCATCGCGTTGACCTATCTGTTCAGTCCCAATGCCGGGCTGATGAACGTGCTCATGCGCGACGTCGCCGGGCTCCCCTGGCTCACCTTCAACATCTTCTCCATGCCGGGACTGGTGCTCGTGACGGTGATGCACACCTTCCCGTTCGTCTACCTGCTCGCCTCGAGCGCGCTCCTCTCGGTCGATGCCTCCTACGAGGAGGCGGCGCAAATTCTCGGCGCCAGCAAGCTGCGCACCGCGCTCTCCATCACCGCGCCGCTGGTCGCCCCCGCGATCCTGTCGGGCACGCTGCTCGCCTTCGTCAATGCGCTCGCCTTGTTCGGCTCGCAGGCGATCATCGGGCTGCCCGCCCGCATCTTCACCTTGCCGACCCGCATCTATGCCCTGTTCGACTATCCGCCCGAATACGGGCTTGCCTCCGCGCTGTCGCTGGTGCTGGTGCTCATCACCGTCGTTGCGCTCTACCTTCAGCGCGCGTTCCTGGCGCGGCGATCCTACGTCACGCTCGCCGGCAAGGGCTCGCGGCCGCAGCTGATGCAGCTCGGCGCTTTCCGCTGGGCGCTGCTCGGATTCGTGATGCTGATCTTCGTCGTGTCGATCGTGGCGCCCTACGCGACCTTGATTGCGGTGTCGCTCTCGAAGTCGTGGGGGCTCGACTTCTGGAAAGGCCTCACGCTCGCGAACTACAAGTTCATCCTGTTCGACTACAACGTGACGCAACGCGCCATCGTCAACAGCCTCATGCTGGCGACCGCGGCCGCCAGCATCGCGGTGCTGCTCGGCGCCGTCATCGGCTGGATCGATCTGCGCACCCGCATCCCCGGCCGCCGCGCGCTCGATTATGCCGCGCTCATTCCGCTCGGGCTCCCCGGCATCGTGGTGGCGGTCGCGCTCATCCAGTTCTGGCTCGCGATGCCGATTGCGCTTTACGGGACGCTCGCGATCCTGCTCCTCGCCTATGTCGGCCGCTACATTCCGCTCGGCGTGCGCGCGGCCAATTCCTCGCTGCGGCAGATCGACCCTTCGCTCGAGGAAAGCGCGCAGATCCTCGGCGCCTCGTGGGCCACGACCATGCGCGAGATCACCCTGCCGCTGATCCGGCCCGGCCTGTTCGCGGGCTGGCTCCTTGTGTTCGTGCCGGTGATCCAGGAGCTTTCGGCGTCCATCCTCTTGTTCTCGTCGAGCTCGATCACCTTGGCGGTCGCGGTCTACAACCTCTATGAGACCGGCTATATCGAGCCGGTCGCGGCGCTCGCCATGATCAACATGGCGATCATCGGAATTGCCATCTGGCTGGCGAACTGGCTCGGCGGCGGCATCGCCTCGCGCGGCGAGGCGGCACCGGTGGGTACATAGACGGGAATCAGATGGTCGTTCCGACAAACTGCAATCGTGTCCCGGACGAGCGAGCGCGTAGCGCGAGCGAAGAGCCGGGACCCAGGGGCCAAGTATACGGTGTGTCGACAATGCGGCGCTTTGCGCTTTTTGCGCTGGGTCCCGGGTCTCGTTCCGCTCGTGCAAGCGCACTCGCTGCACTCGCCCGGGACACGCGTGAGGAGTCTGTGGCGTAATGGCCGGCATCGCGATCCGCGGACTGTCGAAAAGCTTCGGCGCGCGCGATACGCGCTTCGCGGCCGTCGCCGATCTCGATCTCGACGTCAAGGACAGCTCGTTCGTGACGCTGCTGGGTCCGTCCGGTTGCGGCAAGACCACGACCTTGCGCCTGATCGCGGGCTACATCGTACCGGATCGCGGCACCATCGAGGTCGACGGCCGCCCACTGTCGTCGCCCGGCGCGGTGGTGTCGCCCGACGCCCGCGGCATGGGCATGGTGTTCCAGAACTACGCGGTGTGGCCGCACAAGACCGTGTTCGAGAACGTGGTGTTCGGGCTCAAGCTGCGCAGGATTCCGGCGGCTGCGGCGAGGAAGCAGGTCGAGGCGACGCTGGCGCTGGTGAACATGTCGGGTCTGGAAGGTCGCTACCCCAACGAGCTCAGCGGCGGCCAGCAGCAGCGCGTCGCGCTGGCGCGTTCGCTCGTGGTCGAGCCGTCGATCCTTCTGCTCGACGAGCCGTTGTCGAATCTCGACGCCAAGCTGCGCGAGCGCATGCGCAGCGAGCTCAAGGAGCTGCAGCGCCGCACCGGCATCACCTTCGTCTATGTCACCCACGACCAGGCCGAGGCGCTCGCGCTCTCCGATCAGGTAGCGGTGATGAGCGGCGGCCGGCTGCAGCAGTACGGCACGCCGTTCGAGGTCTATGCCCATCCTGCCAACCGCATGGTCGCCGACTTCATGGGGCTGGTGAATCTGGTGCCGGGCAAGGTGCGTGGCGTCGCCAACGGCGGCGGCACCGTCGACGTCGCCCCCGACCTCGCGCTCGAGGTTGCCGCGCTCGACGGCTTCAAGCCGGGCGAGAGCGTCGATGTCGCCATTCGGCCGGAGAACATCCGCCTCGGCGTCCCGGCCGGTGTCGCCGCCGCCAAGGTGGCGACGATCACCGGCCATGTCTTCCTCGGCAATATCAGCGAATATCACGCGACGCTGCGCGGCGGCCAGGTGTTGCGCGTGCAGACGCATCCGTCGCAGCGTTTCAAGGTCGGGGACGAGGTTGCGATCGAGGTCGATGCGACGCAATGTAGCGTCTTCCGCCGGGGCGCGGGAGATGCGGCGGCATGATGTGAGAACGTGAGAGCAAGGAGTGCACGATGAACAAACCCGTTTCGCCGGCCGCCGTCATCCGCGGCGAGGAGCACTGGACCGACAAGGGCGACGATGTCCGCTTGTTCCTCTGGAACAAGCACGCCGCCGATCCTTCCGGCCCGGCGGGCAGGATATTGTTCGTGCATGGTTCATCCATGGCCTCGCAGCCGACCTTCGACCTGCAGGTGCCGGGGCGAGGGGACTCCTCGGTGATGGATTACTTCGCCGCGCGCGGCTACGACACTTGGTGCGTCGACATGGAGGGCTACGGCCGCTCGACCAAGACCCGCGACAACAACGCGCCCATCGCCTACGGCGCGGACGACTGCTTTGCCGCCGCGAGCTATATCGAGAAGCTGCGCGGCAAGCGTCCGCTGCTGGTCTACGGGATCTCGTCGGGCGCGCTGCGCGGCGCCTTGTTCGCGCAGCGCCACCCGGAGATGGTCGCGCGGCTCGCGCTCGATGCCATGGTGTGGACCGGTGAAGGCTCCCCCACCCTCGCCGAGCGCAGCAAGCGCTTGCCCGAATTCCGCGCCAAGAACCGGCGCCCGATCGACCGCAAATTCGTGCGCTCGATCTTCGAGCGCGACCATCCCGGCACCGCCGACGAGGCCGTCATCGAGGCCTTCGCCGACGCCATCCTCGAGCTCGACGACTCGGTGCCGACCGGCACCTATGTCGACATGTGCGCCAATCTCCCAGTGTGCGATCCCGCGAAAATCCCGGTGCCGACCCTGATCATGCGCGGCGAATACGACGGCATCGCGAGCTTTGCGGACCTGGCGAAGTTCTTCGAGAAGCTGCCCAACCCGGACAAGCAGTTCGCGGTGATGCCGGGCATCGCGCATGCCTCGTTCCATCAGAAGAACTACGCCATCTGCTACCACATCCTGGAGAGCTTCTTCTCGCAGCCGGCGCCGATCTATAAGGGCGGGCACTAGCGCGGAGGCCCGCGCTGCAATGACGCATCTGCGTTGAACGCGAAAAGCTTCGTGGCTATGGATTCCGCGCGCGCTGGGCGCGGCCCGGAATGACGAATGAGCGTTCGGCGGAACGCCAACAGGCGAGGGAACGACATGAGGAACTTGAGGTATGCATTGGGAGGAGCCGCGCTGCTCGCCCTCGCCAACGTCACGGGGCTGGCTCACGCCCAGGACGCGGTCGATGCCGCCAAGGCCAAGGCTGAAGGCAAGGTGGTCTGGTACACCTCCACGCCGATCGAGCAGGGCCAGAAGATCGCCGACGCCTTCCAGAAGGAGACCGGCATCAAGGTCGAGATGTTCCGCTCCGGCGGCTCGGCGATCCTGCGGCGCTTCCAGCAGGAGATGGACGCCGGGCGCGTCGCCGCCGACGTGCTGACGCACTCGGAGCCGGCTGCCGCCAATGCGCTGGGCAAGAAGGGCCTTTTCGTCGCATTCAAGCCGGTGAATTTCGACAAGGTGCCCGATGCCGCCAAGGACCCGAACGGCCTGTTCGTCGGCCAGCGGCTCAACATGATGACGCATTACCTGCGCAGCGACAAAGTCGCCGCCGCCGACGAGCCCAAGACCTGGGACGATCTCCTCGACCCCAAATACAAGGGCAAGCTGGTGATGACCGATCCGTCCTTCACCTCGCTGCAGGTGTCGGTGGTGGGCACGACCGCGAAGGCGCGCGGCTGGGGCTTCTACGAGAAGCTCAAGGCGAGTGATGTCATGATCGTGCAGGGCAATCAGCAGGTGTCCGACATGCTCAAGCGCGGTGAGCGGCTGATCGCGGTGGGCGCCCTCGATTCCTACGCCGCCGATCTCAAGAAGGAAGGCCACCCGATCAAGACGCTCTATCCCTCGGACGGCGTGTTCGTCATTCCCTCGCCGACCTCGGTGGTCAAGGGTTCGCCCAACCCCAACGCCGCCAAGCTGTTCGCCGAATTCATGATCGGCGACGCCGCGCAAAAAATCTTTCCCGCCGACGGCGGCTATTCCGCCCGCACCGACATCGCCGCGCCGCCGGGCTCGCCCGATCTCAAGAGCCTGAAGATCGTCGCGGTCGACGACGACTACATCGAGAAGGAAACCTCGCGCATCAAGCGGCGGTTCAACGAGATTTTCCAGTAGGCGCTGACCGGCTCGGACTGCGGCCGGCTGAGCACACAAGATCGTCGTGGCGCGGATCCTGCGAGCGGCCTTGATCAGGTCGCAAACAGCGACGGAAAGAACCAATAGGCGGCGACACCGATCAGCATCAGATAGGCCAGCAGGACGAACGTCCAGCCCATGTTGTGGCGGATGACCGCGCCTTCGTTGCGCACGAACTTGGTGGTCGACACGCCGACGCTTGCGGTCTGCGGAGCGACCGGCTTGCCGATCTCGGCACCGACCGAGTTGAGGGTCGGCAGGAGCAGCGGCGGGAATCCGAGATCTGCCCGACCAGCGCCTGGAACTTGCCGAACATGGCGTTGGTCGACGTATTGCTGCCCGAGAGCGCCACGCCGATCCATCCGAGAACCGGCGCCACCAGGATGAAGGCGACGCCGATCCTGGAGAACGCGCTCGCGAGCGACGCGGCCATTCCCGAATAGTTGTAGACATAGGCCAGGCCGAAAATGAACACGCCCACGAGCAAGGCGCCCCACATCTGCTGCCAGGTCTTGTTCCAAATCTCTTTCAGCTGACCGCCGCTCACGCGCAGCAGGAGGGCGACCAGCACCCATGACACCAGGATCGCCGTGCCGCCGACGAACGGCGTCCAGTTGAAGACCGCCGCAATGGTCGCGCCAGGGATGATCGAAGAGGCGGCGTCGATCTCACGATGGAACGCGACGATCCCCGGCAAGTTGGACCACGGTCCCGTCCAGGCAACGACCACCGCCACCAGCACGATGATCGGCAGCCACGCCTCGAATACTTCTCGACTCGAGAGGCCGTGCGCGGTCGCCTGCGTGGCGGCCGCAACCGGTACGCCGCCGTAGCCCAGCACGTCCGCCGGCCGCCAGACCTTGAGCAGAAGAAGCAGGCAGCCGAAGCAGACGATGGCGCCGACCACGTCGGGCAGATAGGGCCCGAGATACAGGCCGACCGGTAGCTGACCCGCGATGTATCCAAGCGAGCCGACGATGGCGAGCGGCCACGCCGCCAACATGCCTTTGCGGCCGGATACGAGATAAAGCAGGATCCACGGCGGCAGCAGCGCCAGCACGGCGACGATCTTGCTGACCGAGGCCGACAGCGCCAGCAGCGGATAGCCGGTGACCGCGGCGAGGGCGATGATCGGCGCGCCCAGCGCACCGTAGGAAACGGGCGCGTTGTTGGCGATTGCGGCGACGCGGATGGCATCGAGGTCGGGAATGCCGATGCTGATCAGGATCGGGGCCACGAATGCCCAGGGGTAGCCGAAGCCCACCAGTCCTTCCAACAGCGCGCCGAAGGCCCAGGCGAACAGGATCGCCTGCACGCGGACATCCTGGGTTCCCTGCGCAATGAGCCAGCGCCGGAACTTGTCGAAGGTGCCGGTCATCACCAGCGTGTTGAACAGCATCACGCCCCAAAACGTGATCCAGTCGACGTTCCACACGCCGGTCGCGGAGCCGTAGAGATACGCCGCCACGCCGTCCGATACCGGCATCCGCCACACCGCAAGCGCCAGCACGAAGGTGATGATCGAGCCGATCAGGGTGGCAAGCCACGCCGGCATGCGAAGCACGGCGAGCAGAATCAGCAGCGCCACGACCGGGATCAGCGCGATGAGCCAGGTCGTGAAAAGATTTCCCGTGGGATCGAGGATTTGAGTGAACATGGGCGTACTCGACTGATGCTGTGGAGCATCGTCTCGATGTATCGCCCCGTCATTGGATGAGAGCCCAACTCGGAGGAGTGGCGATGGTTGCGCATGGACCGCAGTGATCACTCAACTGTGTGTGCGCTGGCTGCCCACCCGTGCTCGCCGCCGCACCCCGGCGCCAGCCTGGCCGATTTCCTCTGGGGGTTGGGGGGCCCCAGCGCGCCCAGGCCATGGCTCCCTCCGCAAAGGGACGAACGAATCCGCGGCGCTACTGGCACCATGGTTCTGCCATGCTGTTGTCCCATCGTCGGGCAGGGTTAAGGGGGCGGGGGACCATGACCTTCCATCGAACGTTCAGGAAACTGGGCGCGCCTGCCGGTGCGATCGCGGCGGCGGCGCTGCTGTCCGCATGCTTCAGCAGCGGCGATCCGGTCGTCAAAGACCCGAGCTTCTATCGCACCATGGCGGCGTCGGGGGCGCAGGTCGATGCGGCGACCGCCGCCTCGATGATTTCGGGCTATCGGAAAAACAACGGCCTCTCGGCGGTGAGCGTCGATCCCGAGCTGATGAAGCTCGCCGAGGCCCAGGCCCAGGCCATGGCCAGCCGCGACAAGCTCGACCATGACGTCATCCGCGGCTTCAGCGACCGGCTCAAGGGCCAGGGCTACCGCTCCAGGACCGCGGCAGAGAACGTCGGCGCGGGCTATCACACGCTGGCGGAAGCGTTCTCCGGCTGGCGCGACTCGCCTTCGCACCGCGCCAACATGCTGCTCAACGGCGCCACGCGCATGGGCATCGCTGCCGCCTACTCGCCGAAGTCGAAATACAAGGTGTTCTGGGCTCTGATCCTCGCCGAGCCCGACGAGCGCCGGGGGTAGCGCCGCCCAAGCTCACGCGGCCGCCTGCTGCGTCAAATCGAAAAGCTCCTGCCCGTAGGTCCCGCGCGCTTCCTTGAGCAGCGGCTGCACCGCTGCGGCAAAGGCTTCGTGCTCGGCGGCGGTAAGCTCGACGATCTCGCAGCCCTGCGCCGTGATCGCCTCGCGCGCATCCTCCTCCTCCTGCACATGCCGCTCGCGCTGGAAGGCAACGGCGCCCATCACAGCGCTGCGCATGGCGCGCTGGAGATCGGCAGGCCACGCGTCGAACGCATCGCGATGGATGAAGATCGGCCGCGAAACGTAGAAGTGGTTGCTCAGCGTATGGAAGCGGTGAAACTTGTGCACGCCGTAGGTCACGGTATTCGAGAGCGGATTCTCCTGCGCGTCGATGGTGCCCGCGGTGATCATCTCGAGCGCCTGGGTGAGATCCATGCGCAGCGGCACCGCGCCCAGCAATTCGAAGGTCCGTGCCTGCACCTTGCTCGGCAGCACGCGGATGCGCAGCCCCGCGAGGTCCGCGGGCGCCCGCACCTCCCGCACGCGGTTCGAGACGTGCCGAAAGCCGTTCTCGAACCAGCCGAGAATGCGGTAGCTCACGCGCTCCTCGATCTTGCGCGCGAGCGCCTCGCCGAGCGCGCCGTCCATCGCCGCGCGTGCGTGCTCGGTCCGTGCGAACAGGAACGGCAGGTCGACGATGCCGAGCTCCGGCACGCGGTCGGTGAGGTAGCTCGACGACTGGTAGCCGAGTGTCAGCAGCCCGTGCTCGACCAGCCATAGAATATCCTCGGCGCGATAGCCCAGCTCCATGATGTTCCAGACATACTTGACCTCGACGCGGTCGCCGAATTCGGCGCCGAGGCGGTCGCCGATGAATTCGAGCGCGCGGCTGAAGCCGGTGCTGGCGGGGCCGTAGCCGCCCATGCGGATCTGGATCGGAGCGGGCATGCATCCCTCGTTGGCAAAACCGCGTCAGGACGGCGGTGGTGGCTGGCTCATGGCGACCGCGAGCCCGGATGCGGCCAGCCCGACCCCGAGCGCCAGCAGAATGCCGGCGACGCCGGTCGCGGCGGCGACGACACCGGCAAGCGCGGGAAATACGATCTGACCGACCCGATTGCCGGTCATCCGCAGCGTGAGCGCGGTGCCGCAGACTTCCGGCGGCGCGAGATACATGACGCCGGAGAGCGTCAGGGTCGAGGCGATGCCCATGGCGAAGCCGAGCATGACGAGAACGACATACATGCTGGGCAGCGACAGCGGCAAAGCCAATACCAGAAAGCCAGCAGCGCTGCCGAGCATGCTCGCCAGGGTGAGCGGCAGGCGGCCGATGGCAAAGATCAGCCGGGCGTAGAACATGCGCGACACCAGCGCCGCAATGGAGCGGACGGTGAGCAGCCAGCCGATGTCGCTCGAATCGATTTGCCGTTCCGCGCCGAGCAACGGCAGATAGATCACCAGCAGATCGAGGGAGGTGACGGTCACCACGCTCGACAGCATGACGGCGGGAAAGCCGCGCAGCTTCAGCAGGCGGCCGACCGGAATGGGATCGCCGTGATCCCGATACTGCGCCTTGACACGGGCCGGCTTGATCAGCAGCGCGACGATCGCGCTGGCGGCGGCGGCGGCAAGGCCGATGGCGAACAGGAGCCCTGTCGGCGGCAGCGCGGCCGAGCCCCCGAGCCAGCCGACCACGAACGGACCGAGCCCCTGGCCGATCGAGGCGGCAACCATGTAGTAACCAAGCGCGGCTTCGCGGCTGCGGGCGCCGCCCGACCGGACCGCCAGCATCTGGTGGCCGGCCATGCAGAACATGTGGCCGAAGCCCAGCAGCACGCTGAAGCCGAGGAGGTGCATGGCCGATCGCGGCCAGGCCCAGAAGCCGAGGCACGCGATCAACACCAGCGCGGCGCCGATCCAGGTCGCTCTGGCGTCGTTGCCGCGGTCGATCCAACGCCCGACCTGCAGCGCCGTGAAGACCGGGATGATGGCGAAGCCGGCGGCGATGATTCCGAGCCAGACGACGGGAAGACCGAGCTCGATCGCCCGGTAGGAGGTCGTGATCCGGATGATCAGGATCAGCGTCTGGGTCAGCGTCACATGCACCAGGAACGGGATGAGCAGGCGATAGTCGATGTCGCTCCTGGGGGCGACGGGTACGGGCGGCTCCTCGCTCATCGACCGATCGGGTTCTCGTACCCGGGCCCGCTTGGCCTGTGGCCCGGTTGCGTATCTGTTTACCGGCTGGCGCACGCCCCGCAAAGGCCGCGCGGCGCGCATGCCGCCCGCAAATGCGCATGCGGGAGGCTCGGAAAGACGGATCGACGGAAGGGGTAGGGCAGATGCACGCAGTAGTAACCGGGTGGTAACCGTCCGGCGATTGATCCGCGCCGAGAATTGCGTGAAATATCTCGGCGGCAGCGGTGTTTGCGCCCGCGGCCGCCGTCAATTGGTCCCGGCCGGGTCAATCTTTTTCCTCAATTGTCAATTCAACTCGCCGCCGTCGTTTGGGGATCATCTGTTCGGGGTGGGGACCTCTCCCTTATCGTCTTGATTGGAAAGTACGGGCGTTGACGCCGCCGTCGTCCTGGGGAGGGCGACGCGTGCGCCGGTTCCAGCGGGACGTGACCGACCAGAGCGATCGGGAGGGGGGAGCTTCGTTTGATCGCACAGTCGGTCGCTGTGATGCGACATCCGCGCGCCCCTGTGGGACCGCGACGGACGCCGACTAGGCCCGTGCCACTGCCTCGCCGGCCCGCGATCGCACCGACCGTTCGCCGGCCCGCGATTGCATTGACGCTGCCTCGGCCGATGCTCGCCCTTGCCCTGCGGCCGCCTGCGATCGCGCTGAGTGCGGCGCTATCGCGCGGCGTCAGCGCGGTGCTCTCGCACGGCGTATCCGGGCTCAAGCTCGCCGCCGCCGCCTTGGCCGCGGCGACGGTGGCTCTAGCCATCATGAACAATCTCGACGTCAAGCCGGCCGCGCCCGGGTACCAGCTCGCCAGCCTCGCCGGCAACGAGACCATCGTGTTTCGCCGGGAGGCGTCCTCCCAGGCTCACGTGACAGGCGGCGAGACTGCCGTCCGCCGGGACGACCAGCCCGTCTCGTATTTTCAGCGCGCGATCCAAACCATCCGGTTCATCAATCCCAATCCGCGCGTCGCGCTCGCCTCGGTGACCGGCGATACGAACCGCCAAGGGCTGATCAAGGTTCACGGCTTCGCTGCGTTCGCGCCGAAGGAATCGGCGCAGCCGGAGACCGGCGAGAGCATCGTGCGGCGCATTCGCAGGCCGGCCGGAACCTTCCTGGACGAGGTCGACGACTATCTGTGGGAAGTCTATCAGCGTGCGCCGATCAAGCGCGATTCGACCGGCGACTTCACTTGGAAGGATCCGGCCGCTGCCCAGCGCATGGGCGTGCCCCTGCAGGATTATGTCATCGGCGGCATGGACCCTGGGTTCCGTGAGCGGCTCTATCATGCCGGGCGCGCGATGGACGCGGAAGGCATCCAATGGTCGATGCTGAGTGCGTTCCGCGACGACTATCGGCAAACCCTGGCGTCCGGCTTCAAGGCGCGCACCGGCAACTCGCTGCACGGCGGCAGCCGCCGAACCGGCGGTTATGGTCACGGCCGTGCCGTGGACGTCACCTCTGCGGACGGGAATGCGGAGGTGGTGTGGCAGTGGCTCGACGCCCACGGCCCAAAATATGGGCTCGCGCGTCCGATGCCCGGTCCCGATCCGGCTCACGTCCAGCAAAGAAGCGATACGTCGAAGGCCTCGGTTGCCTCGCGCGAGGCCCGCGTTCGGGTCGCCAAACGGAACAAAGGCAAGATGAAATTGGCCCGCGCGCGGTGATGGCTTGAAGCCACGCTGACCGCGGAGGACGGGACGGATCAGGCGGGGACGCGGTTTGGCGGGTTGACTCGCCAAAACCGGAGCAACGGCTCAAACCACGGCCAGGATCATCGACACGAACAGCCACAGCAGGCTGCCGCTCCAGGCGAGCGTGAGAAGAAGCCCCAAGCCGATCATAGCCGGAGGCCACAAGGCCGCGAGCGCACCTTTGATTGCGATCGCTTTTGCCGCCAGCGCTGAGGCCGGCGCAAGGTCAGGTTTCCGTGTGTGCTCGAACGCTGCCGTCATGGCGCTACTGCTCCTCATGTCGCTGCCGTTCCGAAGGCGGTATCAGGAACCGATTGCACCGCAGCATTATGCATGCTGCAACGCGACATGACATTGAACGTTCCCTGCGCTCTTCGCATTGGAGCGCCCCGGCTTTTGCAACGCTCGGCGCAAGTTGCTTGGCAGCAGCACAAATCGCGCGCAACGCGCGACGACTCGCTTTGGTCTCGGCTCTAGATCATCCGCTTTGGTCGCAGCGGAGGGAGGCGCGCCGAAATCGCGGCGCCGTTGTGCTCAAGCCGCGGAGGGACTGGATTCTAGTATGCGGACGATTGCCAAGCCCCAACTGCCACTGTCTTCCACAAAATTCGAACGTCCAGCCAGAAACTCCAGTTGTTCACGTACCACAGGTCCAACTCGACGCGCCTCTCCATGAGGTCGACGGTGGATGTCTCACCGCGAAAACCATTCACCTGGGCCCAACCGCTGATGCCAGGTTTCACGTGATATCGAAATGCGTAATTGGCCACGAGCCTTTCATATTCGGTGTTGTGGGCGGCCGCGTGCGGCCGCGGACCCACGAGCGACATGCTGCCGCCAAGCACGTTGAACAGCTGTGGCAGCTCGTCGATGCTCGTTCGTCGTAGCCAGCGACCGACGTTCGTGACGCGCGGATCGTTCCTGATGGCTTGGCGAATCTGCGGACCGTCCTCGAGGGCGCGCATCGATCCGAAACTTGAAGATCCGAAATGAGCGCCCGTTGAAGCCGTTGCGTGTCTGGGTGAAGAGCACCGGTCCCTTGGAATCGAGCTTGATCAGCAACGCCGAAGTCAGCATGAGGGGCGACAGCAGTATGATCCCAAGTCCAGCCGCGAGCACATCGAAGGCTCGCTTGAGTGCCTGTTCTGCGACCGAGAGCGGCGCGCGCTTGAGCTCGGCAGTCCAGGCGGTGCCGACCTGAAGCATCGGCGTGGCCAGAAATCGAGCGACATTTTCATCGGGCACGAGATGGATCGGCAATGGCAGGACGCGCAGAATGCTGAGAACGTCTTCGATCAGCCGCGCATGATCCCATTTGACCAGAAGAAACAGCTCCTCGACCGGAGCGCGGCGACTTAGCTCGATTACGTCGTTCAACGTTTCCTGCAGCGAGGGCGGCACC
Organism: uncultured Alphaproteobacteria bacterium; assembly: GCA_963827585.1. Taxonomy (GTDB): domain Bacteria; phylum Pseudomonadota; class Alphaproteobacteria; order Rhizobiales; family Xanthobacteraceae; genus VAZQ01. The sequence continues at coordinate 53,131 of CAWHCK010000011.1, read as the reverse complement.
CCGATCGTCTCAGCTTCCGGGCTGATTTCGAATGTCCTGATCGGCCTGTAGCCAAAGCGGCCCAACTCCAGGAGTGTCCTCGACGAATTCAATTGACCTTGTTCGGCGATCAGAACGATCTTTCGCTCGGCAAACCCGCCTTCCTCGAAGGCCCGAACAACCAGATTGCTCAGCGCCACGCGCCACAGCACGATCAGCGCGCATCCCAGCACGAGCAAAGTGATCGTGGAGACGCGCGAGAACGTTCCTGCGATCTTCAGCGAAAATGCCGCCCCCAGCAGCATCAGGGCCACGAGCGCCCAGGTCAGGATCACCTCGCGAATTTGCCGTCTGGAATTGAGAAGATTTCGCGGCTGATAGTTGCCGCGTGCCGCCAAGATCGCCGCGAAATTCGCGAACAGCAGGAACCCGATGCCGATGAAGCGTTCGTCGCTCCCGCCGGAATTCAGGAACCCCCACTGATAGCCCACGTCCGCCAGAACGCTAGTGGTCATGATGGCGACGAAGTCGACGATGACCGCGATCCAGCCGACCGCCTCGAACGGCAGCGCCTTGTTGAAGGCCACGCGACCGGGCATTGCGCGCCCGACGGGGTGCCGATGGGGAATGGACGTGGTTGCGACGGATTGAGATGAAGTCGACATCATTCGCGCTGGAGATCGTCCACTATGCTCGCGTGGGATTTGTCCCGGCATCCGACCCGGGGTCACCGGATGCCAACGATATTTTAACATGTGAATATCACATCGCTTAACGTATGACAACCGAGAGGCAGCGCCTCAAGTCGCGGTGCAGCACCGCGCCAGGCGCAGACGCCTGGGATTTCCCGGAGCAGAAACGGTGCCCGGTCGCTGCGATGTTAATTTCCGTTTGAAAAATTGCGTTACTTCCGGCGCGATACGTGGGAAGACGATCCGGGGGCGCGCCCACCATGGCCTCGGGGCGGTCCAGCTCCGAGCAGGCATTGCCGAGCGGTAGAACCGTCGTGGGGTCGGCGCGGCGAGAGCGAGGATCGGCGCAGTCAGACCTTCCCTCTTTCGGGCTGCCTTCCAGGTGTCGCCGCGAGGAGTGGCTGTCCCTCGACCTTCCGCATCTCAACGCCGGTTCCGTTTCGGATCGAGCGTGTTGCGGGCGCCTGATCAAGATTCTCTTGAGAGCGAGCGCCGGCTTTTCGATCGCGTGCCACGAGAACGCCGCGAAGACGAGCGCACACAGAACCGACAATATCATCACTGTTGTGAGGCGGAGAACGCCGGGCCACCAGAAAAACAGCGGCTGCAAGAAGAAGATTATCGTCTGCGAGATCGGATATCCATACAAATACATGCCGTATGAATAATCGTTCCCTCCCACGATTCTGTCAAAGATTGGAAACTCGCACGCACCCAAATATACCACACAGTATACAAGCAGGAATCCTGCGAGCACATCGAAGCCGCCGACGAGCGTCAGGAAATAATAGCCTGTGAAGCTGATCAAGAACATATCAAGCCGAACCGGAATGACGCGAGAGTACAGATAGAACAAGGCGCCTACGAAAAACAGATAGACAATGTAGTAGACGGAGTAATGAGTGTTATCTGCCCGCGGCGAAAGACCCCAAAACAGCGGCAAGACCAAGAGCGCCACCGTGCCGAGGACAAATGTCCAGTTGTACAGCCGGCGTCGGAAGAACACTCCCAACCCCATGAGCGCCGCCAGAACGAGATAGCAGTAGAACTCCGCTGGCAGGGTCCACAGGTTCGCATTGACGAAATTCGCCCGCGGGTTGTCCACGAACACCCCTGGCAGCGTATAGCGGACAATTCCCAGTATGTTGCCGAAGTAATGGTAGAATTCAGGGCCCGAAAGATACTGCCAAAGCGAGTAGGTCGTAACGATCGGGCCCAGCACCAGCGCCGACAGCGCCACTTCCGTCATCAGCGCGGGCAGGCCCGATAGTCCCGTTGCCTGTTGAAATTGATGCAGCAGGCGCCGTCGATTGAATCCTACGCTGCCAGATTTTTGCTGGCAATGTTTTGGTCGCCAAGTAATGCTTGTTGATGTCGCAGCAAAGCGGCCCTCAGAACCGGGAGCTGCTTGTGGGCCTTCAACCGTCGGAAACTCTTCTCGGCTTCCAGCATTGCGGTCCCAGTCCATCGCAAAGCCATCCGTGCATCGCGCCAACGTTTGACGTTGCGGCAGATCTGGCGCAGCACGGCCATTAGGCTCTCGATCGCATTGGTGCAGCCGAGCGATCGCCGCAGCTGGTCAGGCAGACCGAGACGGATCACGGTGAGCATTTCGTCCAGCCCTTCGAGGATCGATGCCGAGACACCAGGGGCATCGTGATCGAGCCGACGCGCCAGGTTCCTGAGAACACGCTCGGCCTGCTCGGCGGTCGAACTGTCCCAAGCCTGACGCAGCACCTTCTTGACCCCGGCGTGGAATGACGGGTCGAGCCGCTCGATGATGTTGCGTCCCTTGTGCACCTGGCAGCGCTGGATCAGCGCGAAACCGCCGAAAGTGTCGCGTACGGCCCGGCTCAGTGCCTTGGCACCGTCAACGATGAATAGGCGGGCGATATCCGGTTGCAGCCCACGCTCGATCAGGTCGGCCAGCAGTGCTTTGGCCACGGCGGCGTTTTCCGTCGCCCCCAAGGCCACTGCCAGCACGTGTTTGTCGCCGGCCCCGTCGATGCCAATGGCCGCTACCAGAACATGGTCGCCGACATGCAGCCCGTCGATCTGGATCACCAGCAAATCGAGCCCCGACAGGTCGATCGCCAGCCATTCCTTCAGCTTCGCCGTGCTCAGCGCCACAAACCGCCGTGAGACCGAGGACTTGGTCGTGGCACGCTTGGCTTGGCTGGCCAGATCGCCGTCCGGCAGCCGTACCGACCGCGCGTACTTGCGTGTCGCCACACCGATGAGCATCTGGTTAAACGCCCAGCGCGACAGAAGGTCCGCCTTCTGGATCGCCGTCCAGCTGGGAAGCTCCAGCTCGGCGCTGCCCCGGCGACGCACCCGTGGCCGCCGGATTGCAGCCTGGCCGCCGTGCCAACCGACCTCACTACTCGTCATGCCCCATCGATGGCCCTGCCGGTCAGCGTGACGTTGGTAGCGCTGGCCACAAAGCTGTTCCGCATCAGCCCCAAGCATCGCCTCGATTGCCGCAGTCCCAGCCTGCAGGCACAGACGGTCGAAGCTACCCTTGAACTCCTCAAGCCCTTCGATCACCAAAGGCGGCAACGCCAGCGTATCCGTTACCAGCGCCGTCCCTTGGTTCATCCTCTTCAATACGATACGTTTCGTCATGGCGTCGATCTCCTCGCTCTCGGTTTGCAATTCGCAACCTCAAGCCTAAGGGCATGAGGTGATCGACGCCTGCCTCCTCTATTTCAACAGCGACAGGGACATTCCGCGGGCAGGATCCTGAGAACACGGAAGCTCAGGAACACCCGCACGCTCTTCGTCCGCAGTGCGCTGCCCGCAACCAAGAACCCGCTGAGCGCAAAGAAGGCTCCGACCAGCGAGAACAGGCCTGGCCTAAGAACTTCTATCGCGAATTGCGTGGCGCCGAGCTCATCCCAATTGGTGATGAGCTCGCCCTTCGCATATCCCGGATTGGCGTCGCGCCCGAAGGTAAGATTGTACGTATGATAGAGTATTATAACAACCGCCAAGGCATGACGGAGGAAACTGAACCCCGGCGCGACGCCGGCGTGGGAATCGATCACGTCCTGTACTGCGGGATAGCGCTTCATGTGGGTGATGACCCGGGCGAGCGCTCGCGTTCGATAACGGCGCTGGTCTCGCCTTCGCGCTCGGTTAACAAGCGCGTAACTTCTAGAGTGTTATCCGATGTTATCAGTAGTCGGGCGCAGGCTCCAAGACAAGCCCAGATTCCGGACACGTCTACTGTCGCCGGCTAATTTCTAGCCAGGAGGCACGGGTCGACAGCTCCACGACCGCCTGCAATGTCCCATCGCCGGGCGTGCTCTCGACGGTTCTCGGCTCGGCTTCGCTCGCCGAGAACTGGCGGACCGCCCCGGCGTCCGCCAGGGTATCGTGAGCTTGAGACGCGTGCTCTCGGCGCTCGAGAGCGATGGATCGCTGTTCCAGAATGCGATGATCGTCGCTCCGTCCGATTTGCGACGCCAGGTCTTGAGCTTGAGGGTCGCAGGCGCCTCGCTCGCCACAACCTTGAGATCGACGGCTTCGAAGTTCCAGGTGTCGTGAAAAAATCTCACGATCGCCTCGGTAGGCGAAGAAAGCCGGCTTTCGGGTGGGTGAGATCCCAGTTGATCAGACCGAAATGATGCTGCGGATTGTCAGGCTTGTCGCCGTCTTCCTTCAGATCGTACCAATAAACGCCTTCGAGCGGTACGCCTCGGAGGCGGACGTCCTGGAATATGAGGATAGCAGCGGCTGAGATAATCCGCCTGTTTGCTCTCGTCGACGTGCCCGCGCCCTTGCGTCGCGGTGTTATATCCGAACTCCGTAAAATGCAGCGTCAGGGGCCGACCAGTGGTGTTCCACTTGGCGACTTCAGCCCAGAATGCGTGCAAGGCCTTCTCGCGGTGATCGGGATCGCTCGCAGGCGGCGCCGCGCCATTGTGGATCGAGCTCGGGCGGGGCATCCACGTTGTAGGGGTGCATCGCGATGCCGTCTGCGTACTCCAACAGACCATGATCCACGGCGCGCTTGAGCCACTGCACGCCAGGCCCCCACCAAAGGCTCGAGATCGCTCCGACCAGAAGCTTTATGTCCGGACGCTTGGCGCGGATTTTCGCGGCATAGGATCGGTAGGTGTCGACGTAGTCCTCCGGAGTTCCGCGCCAGAAGCTTCGCAGATTGGGCTCATTGTGCATCTGGACTGCAACGATCGACGGATGCGAAGCAACGCAGTTCGGCGATCCAGGTGGAGAACTCCTCGTTGTTTTCGTTCGAGCGGGGCGCGGGGGCATGACCCATGACGGCAAGGACGACGCTTATCCCGGCTTTGTCATACTGAGCGAGCCAATCGCTGACTGCGCGTCCGTTGGCGTGCATTCGCTGCAGGATTGCCGGATCGGTGCGGCCGTCCGAGATCAAGGCGCGCTGCGGCGCTGTCAGGGCATATACCGCCTCGTGGACCGTCGTGATTCCCAATTCCTTGAGCAATGGAATTGTGAATTCGATGCGCCAGAATCGCGACTGATTTGGAAAAAACAAGTCGTGGTGAAGGAAGTGGCCGGTCACACCGAGCAGACTTCCACCCTGCTTGGCAGCGTGGGCCGGGCGCTCCACCTGCATACAGGGCGACGAATGCAAGCAACAAAGCCGGCGAAAGAGCGTATGCAGCGAAACGTCGTATCATCGGCACCTCCAAACATTGCATTCGGGGGGAACTCGAGGGGCTCACACAAGTTCCTGCGCGCTTCGATCAGCAACGCGGCGATCCTGGAACGTTCAGGAACTGCCGATCTGTGTCGGCGGATGCGCTGCACGCTTGCGTGCTGCCCGCGCATAGACATGACCAACGCTCTCATGCAGTCGCTCCAATGTGAACATTGCAACGCACCGGTCACGCGCGTTGCGACCGATATCGCGCAGCAATTCGGGCTCGCTCTGCAGTCGTCGAATCGCGGTCGCGAAATCCTGCTGGTTGCCGACCAGGAAACCATTTTCGCCGTGGGTGATCATCTCGGGGATGCCGCCCGAAGGAGCCGCCAGCACCGCCAGTCCTCGGCCCATCGCCTCCATGACCGAGCGCGGCAATGGATCGGGCGCGGTCGAGGGCACGCAGACAACGTCGATGCCGAGATAGACCTCGTCGGGATCGGCGACGAACCCTTCGAAGGCAACGTCGCTCGCAAGTCCGAGGGCCTGGATTTGACTGGCGATCTCCCGCTCGTAGTCCGGCGTTTCCGCGGCAAAGGCTCCCCGCACGATGAGGCGCAAGGGAAGTCCGCTCTTCCGAGTCTCGGCGATCCAAGCGAGCAGGACGTGCAATCCCTTCGCCGGATGAATGCGACCTATGAACCCCAGAACCAGTCCCGCTTTCCGCGGCGCCGGGCGTTCCCCGGCGGGAATCCGCAAGCCGTTGTACACCACGTGCACGTTGCGCGGCAGTTCGCGCAACGGCCAACATGCGCGCGAGACGAGGATCATCTGATCCGACAGGAGCTGGAGCGACTTCCAAACCATTCGCTCCGTCCTCGTGTTGGCGATGTCGCGAATGTGGGTCACGCAGGGTCGACCCCCGAACAACCGAGCGGTGACCGCGATGACATGAGCCTTGAGGCCGTTGCTATGAACGATATCGATGCGGCGGCGGCGACAGATGTCCACGAGCCGCCGGGCGACGGAGAACAGTTGCGCCAAAACGCCAATTCCGTGCAAGAAGCGAAACGGCCGACGGACATCACTGATGCTGCCGAGCTCGAGCACCTGAACCGGAACATTCCTGCTCGCGGCATGCTCGCCGAGCGGCCCCCCGGCCGGTACCACCAGCAGCGGCTCGATGCTCGGATTGCCCAGGAGATCCAACAATGATCGTTCCGCTCCGCCCTTGAAATCGGGCACGGGAGAAAGGAACAGCACCCGCAAGCTCATGACCGAACACTCCATGCCGAATATCACGTCGATATCATTGGCGTAGCAATTCCCAGTAGCATCAGCGTCTGCTAAGATATACATCGTGATATTCGGCTTGTTAAGCGCGCGTGCAATCTGCCGTCGCAATAACGGCCAGGCTCAATCACCGCGCTCTTTCGATTAACGGAGGATCACATGGTCGCCGTCGCCGCCCGCGAAGCGCTCACGGTCATCCGCGGCATGCTCGCGGATAACCACAGGGATTCGGCCTATCGGCAGTACAAGAACGTCGTCGCCGCGCTCGCCGCCAACCGTCGTCTGCTGGAAATCGGGGCGGGTCGCAGGCCGTTCCTGGCGCCCGAGGAAATCGAGGAGCGAGGTATCCGCTATACCGCCAACGATATCGTGAAGAGGGAACTCGACCTCATTCCGTTCCCGGTCGAGAAGGCGGTGTTCGACAGCTGCGGCGAGGTTCCGCCCGAGTGCGTGGGCGCCTTCGATGTCATTTGCAGCAAGATGGTGCAGGAGCACGTCAGCAACGGCGAGAAATTCTATCGTAACATACTGAAGTTGCTGAGTGACGGCGGGGTCGCCCTCAATTTTCACCCCACGCTGTATTCTCCTCCATTCCTCATCAATCGCGCGTTTCCCGAAAATGTGACGCGCCCGGTGCTTCGGTTCTTCAAGCCGGAAAGAAACACCGGCAATATTCCAAAGTTTCCGGCAACATACGAGCTGTGCTACTCGTCGGCCACGACCGCGGATATGATCAGGGAGATCGGGTTCTCGGCCGTGCATATCATTCCGTTTTATCATCACGAATATTTTGCGGGCATTCCCGGACTTCGCTCGCTCGACGACGCGCTATCGGCCTGGGCGCGGCGTCGCGATGTACGCGCGCTCTCGAGCTATGCGTATACCGTCGTCATGAAGTAGCAGGTGAGGGCGCGGGGTGGCTAGCTGCGACTCCGGGTCAGCGCATGCTGTTCTTGCTTTCGGTGCCGCCGCCAGAAGCGCTGAAGGAAAAACAGGCAGAATGCCAATTGCACTGATCCCGGCCGCCAGCATTGCGCCGAACGCGCCAAAATTGCCCCAGGATCGAAGCGCCAATAACGTCAGCAACATCACGGTCAGCAGTGCGATCAGCTTGCGAGGTCAGCAATCCCTGTCGCAGTCCCGCTGCGTAACAGCCGGCGGCGGCTATCGATGCACAATAGACCGGGCCGGCCGCCACCGCCGCGGCCGTCATCAGCGTAGCCTGGCCGGCGAAGGCGTCGCCGTAGAGCAGGCGGAGAATCTCGCCCCCGAAGAAGACGCTGGCCACGATACCCACGCCCGCACGCCACCTGAATGACCACCATGATCCCGATCAGTTGGAGCCAAAACTCGCGCTCCCGCCGGTTTCGGATCGTTTCGGCCAGGACCGGCAGAATTGCATGACCGATCGATCCTGTTGCGACGGCGCCGACCACCACGAAGTGCGACACCGCTGCAAAGAAACCAAGTTCGGCCGGCCCCAGGACAAGATCGATCAGGAAACGCGGAGCGTTCGTGGTCAGCGACATGACGACACTGGAAACAGCCAGCGGGAGCAAGAGGATCGCCAAGTCCCAGCGACGAGCCGCGCTCGGCCGGGAGAAATCGAAAAGCTCTGCCGCCTTGAGCGGAGGGTTAAAGCGCCGGTCGAAGATCAGATAGAACAGGACCGAGAAACCGGTGACTGCGATCAAAGCTGCGACGAGGCGGTTGGTCAAAACGTACGCGGCACCGAAGACACCAACCAGGAGTGCGCATCGCACGACCGTCGAGAGCGCCAAGCTCTTCCAGTTGTTGCTCTTTTGCATGTAGGCATAAGAGAGATCAAGGAATCCCTCGATATATTTCTGAGCCAGGACGCAGACGGAAATCGTCAGTAGCCATTCCGACGTGTATGCAACGTCGATGACGGCGAGAACCGCTGCGAACACGATCAACGGAAATACCAGCCGCAGGAACATCATGTCGGCTGCGCTAGCCAGCTGGCCGCCCGACACCAGCAGCTGCTGTCGCAATGACAACCAGGCGAGATAGCTCGCGGGAACGGCGAAAGCCTGACTCAACGCATATTGGCCGAGGGCTACGGAGCCTTCGCGGCGCGCAATCATCGCCATGATGAACCATTGGAGCACCGCCAATGCGGCGGTCGCCAGCAACACGTAAATCGAGTTGGCACTGATTCGACGCCAGGACATTCCGCTACCCGAGGACCGAAGAGAACCCCAGAACGCCGGCGACAGGAGACCGAAAGGAAAACCTGCGGAGTGCGTCCGGAACTGCAGCTGCTGGGGCTGCTCAGTCATTTTTTGCAACGGCGATGAGTTGACCGTAGCTTTGGTCCGGATTCCCAATCTCAGAATCGAAAACGTTCCAGCCCGTGCGGGCGGCAAGATCGAGGACGATTCTGCCGGCGCGCTTGCGGCGCCATGTCTTGAAATAGTGCATGGGCCAAGAGCCCCATACGGTGTCCACGGTGAAGAGCGCTTCCAGCTCGCCGCGGAGCTCGCGCGCCGTGTATTCCTTCACGTGGCGAGGATCCCATTTCGATCCCGGCTGTTTGTTCGGCGTGGTGACGATGAGCGCGCCGCCGTCCGCCAGGACGCGCTTGAGTTCCCGCAACATCGCGGGGACTTGGGGGACGTGCTCGATCACATCCGCCAGAACCACGATGGGAAACTCGGCATCGCGAAATGGCGTGGCGCCCGCCGGCACGTGTCGGAACTCGAGATTTCTCACCCCGGTTCGCGCCGTCATCGCATTGGCTTGTCGAATCCCGCTCTCCTCGTCGTCAATTCCGGTGACGTGGGCTTGTGGATTGCGCTTAGCGATCAGATACGTGAGGTAACCGTCGCCACAGCCGACATCCAGGATCCTGGTCGCTCCCGCGGGAATGCGGCGAAGCACGCTCCGATAGCGGGCGACGAGCGGAGCATTGTACCTCCAGCCAAACGGGCTGCCCTCGGCCCAGTGATAGGCGCCTGTGGTCAGGTACTTGTCGAATGAGGCCTGCATCTGTGTTGCTCGGCTGCTGCTGGCGAGGGGCGCGCCTTCGAACGGAAAAAAGCCGGATTGACGCCCTGTGTGTGAATGATTTGTTACATCGCAGCGTTGTAACAAATAGTTTTGCTATTTAACATTGACGCGCACCCGCTGTTGCCGTAGCGTCCTAACACAAGGCCCCGACCTGCGGCAAGGCTGGGCCTCGAACCTCCGACGATCACCCAACCAACATCAACTAAACATGGGAGAGTTACGTGGCGATACTCACGAGCGCTGGTGAAAATGCCAATGGCACGTCGCTGGACGATCTCTTGTTCACTGCGGGCGGCGATGACGACGTGCTCGCCGGTAACGGTAACGACACGGTGTATCTGGGCAGTGGCGACGACACCGTCAACGGCGGCGCCGGCAACGATCTCCTCTACGGCGATGGCGGAAACGACCTGCTCAGTGGGGGTGCCGGAAACGACACGGTGCTCGGCGGCGCGGGCGATGACACGGTCGTGGCGGGTCCCGGCAACGACCTCCTCGGCGGCGGGGACGGAAACGATACGTTCCTGCTGTCCTCCGGCTTCGGCAACGATACCATCCTGGACTTCACGGACGGCGATACCCTCGCCTTCTCGCCCGGCCTTCTCGCGCCGAGCCAGAGCGTGCATATCAGCTCGGTCGCCGACCTGCAGCAGGCGGCAATCGACTTCGACCTGCAGGTCGACCTTGCGCCCGGCGATGGCATCCAGCTCACGTTCCAAACCGGCGATATCCTGGTGCTCCAGAGCATCGCGGCGGAGTGGTTTGGAACCACGCCGGTGAATAACAACATCAACGGCACCGGCGGTAACGACACTCTGTTCGGCGGCGAGGGCGACAACCTGATTCTCGGCGGCAATGGCAACGACTTCATCAGCGGCGGCGACGGCGACGATAAGATCCAGGGTGGAAACGGTCAGGACATCATTTACGGCGGCAATGGCAATGATCTTGTCAGCGGCGGCGGCTCCGGAGACGATAGAGTCTTTGGCGGTGCCGGCGATGACAATATCCAGGCCGGTCCCGGAGACGATATCCTGAGCGGGGATGGCGGCAGTGATCGCTTCCAATTCGCACGCGGCTTCGATGACGAAACGGTGACCGACTTCGAGGAGGGGAGCGACCTGCTAGCCTTCGCTCCGGGAACCTTTCGAATTGAGCCGCCAGCACCTTTGCAAACACCATCGCCGAACTGTTCGACCTGGTTCAGGCGAGTGACCGTCCGGTCACGGGCACCGTCAATGGCCAGGAAGACGCGGTCGTCATTGACTTCAACAATGGCGATACGCTGACGCTGATCGGGTACGCGGATGAGTGGAACGCTCTGGTCTAGGCGCTCTCGTCCGAACTGCCCGCTGCGTTAAACGCCATGCCGGAAGCCCGCCGCAACGATTGCAGCGGGCTTCTTGCATGTCTCCGAGCCCCATGTCGGCAAGGACCTCGCCGGCATCGGCCGGTCACCAGGTCTCGGTTCGCACGTGGAGCGGTTCCAGTTGACGTACCGGCATGGCTCAGCTGTCAGACGACGCACGCACGCTCTGCTCTTGCAAGGCGTTCCGCCGCTGTTCGAGCGGCTGATCTACTACATTCTGATTCCCGATCTATTCGCCCGGATCGTATTGGAGGGCATCCTGGGCCAATGGTATTTTGGAATTACACAGGCAAAGCAGTGGGTGTTCTACGCGCTGCTCGCGCTGGAATACGTCATCCAGTCGCGCGCCCTGGTTCAAGACCGCTTCAGGAAGGACGAAAATCTCGTCGTCAGCGGAGTGATGCTGATGATGCTCTTTCATGGCGTGTTCGTGGGATTGGCATGGCAAAACTCGCCATCGCGCATCATCACCGACAGCATCGCACCGTTCATGCTGGCGACGAATATTCTGCTTCTGGACCGCAAGCAGGCATTTGCCGGCTTCGACTTCCAGCGGCTCGTCCGCATCAACCTGGCATACGGGCTCGTCATGGTCGCGGTCGGAATAGCAGCCGTGTCGATTGGTCGACCTTCCATCGTCAGTCTCGGGGGCGCGGCAGCGACGGCCGTATCGTTTACGATCCTGCTGGTGTCGTTCATGGTGAAGCGAACGTTTTCGCTCATCGACCTGACGATTGCCGGGGCCATCCTGGTCCCGGTCGCGCCCAACCTCAATCGAACCACGTTGGCGGTGGTCGTGGTTTGCCTGATCGGCATCTTCATTTCCAAGATCATTGTCGATGGAAAGCGCCTGTATTTCACGCTCGTGATCGGCTTCGTGCTCGCGGCGCTCGTGCCGGTGGTGTTGCCCGCGGATAGCCCGCTCATGCGCAGGATCGAGGGCACCATGGAGTATGATCCGGACCAGACCCAAGGATCCATTGGCGAGCGACAGGCCGAGTTCCTTGCAATAAACGACAAGCTGCAGAGGATGGGAACCGCTGCGGAGTGGTTCGGCGCCGGTCACGGCGCCGTGTATCAGGTTCAGCTGACCTTGAGGGAGGTATCCGACACCGGACACGCTCACTTCAGCTGGGCGCTGTTCAAGCTGCGCTATGGCTATGTGGGCTATTTCTACCTTCTGATCCTGGGCGGCATGACCGTTCACTCGATCGTGCGCAATTACCGGTCACCCTATGCCGCCGACCGCATCATCTCCGTGCTTGCCATGTTCTCAGCTGCGTTTCTCCTGACCTACGTGTTCGGATTCTTCTTTCTCGCCGGCACACAATTCTCGAGTGCCCGCGCAGCCATGGCCGAACCGGATATCGCGCGCAGACCCAGCTACCGATCGCGGCTGCATGCGGCTGCTCGAAGAAGCCCAACGGAGTAGCCAGGCCCTCTCAGTAACGACTGTAGCCGTAGCTTTGCGCGCCATACGTGTCATATAGGCGAAGCAATCCGGGATCGGCCTTGTTCAATACGGCGCCGACGCACTTCTGCTTACCACCTCATTGTGCGCAAGCGCATCCTGCGCCGTGCTTCGAGAGGTCTTTCCCCACTCGATCACGAACAGAAAGCTCATTCACATAAGGCGCAATCGCCTTGGCATCCACGAGTGCGCAGAGCGGCGGAATGTCCACCACGATATAGTGGAAGCGCTCACCGGCCATCTTCAAGAAGTCGCGCACCCGCGCAGAACCGAGCACCTGGCTCGAGTTCGCCGTTTTCGCCGAAGCCGAACAAGGCAAGAACCAGACATTGCGGTCGGGTAGCTGCCTCACCAGGGCGGAAAGCGGCTCATGACCGGTCACCACGTCGGCCAGGCTCCGCCCGGTCTCAATTCCAATTGCTTTCGTGAGGCCCGACAGGCGAAGATCGCCATCGACGAGCAGCGTTGGCGAGCCCATGGCACCGAGCAACATTGCCAGGTTTGCCGATATCGTGGACTTCCCCTCGCCGGCAACTGCCGAGACCACCCCGACCACGTGCGAACGCCCGGAACCCGGATTGAGATCGATTGCCACTTTGACGGTGCGAAGCGTATCAGCAAGCTTGGAAAGCGGAGAAGCAACAGCAACACGAAGCAACTCGGATTCGTCCTGCGCCGCCAACTCGCTGGTCGGGATGAAAGGGATGATGCCGAGAAACTCCAAGCCTACGTGGTCGCGAACCTGATCGGACGTCCGCAATCCGCGATCGCGGTATTCCCGCAGCATCGCGACTCCAATGCCGAGACAGAGACCTCCGGCAAGGCCGATCGCGGAAATCAAGAGCTTGCGCGGTTTGCTGGGACGCAGCGAGGTCGTCGCCCGTGTGATGACGCGCGCCTCCGTGATCGGGAACGACTGCTGTTGCGTCATCTCCTGATAACGCTGCAGGAAACTCTGATAAAGCGTCCGCAGACTCTCGGCCTCCCGCTCCTTCTCCCGGAGCGGCACGAGCGTGCGATTGTCGACGGCATTGACCCCCATCAAATTCGAGAGGCTTTGGGACAACGACTCCTCGCGAGAGCGCGCAATCTGCAGATCGCTGCGATAAGTCTCGGCGATGCGTCCGAGCTCGTCGAAAATCTGTTTTTCATATTGCCGCATTTCGTTCCCAAGAAGCGTGACCTGCTCGTGGTTCGGGCCGACGCGCGTCGTCAATTCAGCCGCCCGTTTCGAGACTTTCAGGTATTTGTTGCGCAGCTCCGTCATCACCGGATTGTTGAGCTCCTCGGCAACGGCGGCATCCGCTCGCTTGCTGCGAATGAGCGATTCGATCAGGTCATAGCGAGCTTGCGTGCGCGCCATCTCGGCGCGCGCCAGGGTCAGCTGTGAATTCAATTCGGCAGAGCTGCTGTTCGTTGACAAGACTGCCCTTGGCGCCGATCAATTTGTTCTCTTCCTTGTATTTCTCGACAGCCATGTCGGCTTGAGACGATTTTTGTCGCAGTTCTTCGATTCGCTCCTGGAGCCAAAGGCTGGTGCGTCGGGTGGCATCGTACTTCGCGTCCAGGTGATCGAGCAGATATGCATCCGCAATCGCATTGGCGATGCTGGCCGCCTTGGCAGCGCTACGAGACGAGAACTCCACGTCGAGAACAAACGTCTTCTCGAGGCGCTTGACCTGCATCATCTTCTGAAAATACGCGAGTGCTCGCCGTTGCAATCGAAGCTGGTTGTCCTCGACATCGTCGCCGGCGCGCCCCGGGGCGAATTGCACCCGCTCGACGACCATCGATACCAACTTGCCGATCAGGCTTTCCGCGGTGAATTCCGGATCTGCGGTGAGGCTCAGCTTCTCGATGACGGAGAGCGCAATCTTTTCCGACTTGAGTACCTCAACCTGACTTTCGATTGCCGTGGAATTGAATGAAAGGCTCGCCTGGTCGCGAGAAATGTCCACCGCGCCGAACTGTCGGCTATCAAGCAATATGTCGGCCGTCGACGTGTAGATCGGGGTCGCCGCAACGATATAGCCAATCGCCAGCAGCACGACCGCGATCGTAATACCTGCAATCACCTTGTATTGGCGGCGCGCGCCCGCCAATACGGCGTCCAGGTTTATTGTGGTTGCAGCTCCATCAAGGGACGGGGTCGGCCGATCCAAAGGGATCAGGTTGCGCTGCAGTTGATCAAGCATATGGCTGGTTGCGGAGTTGGCTCGGCCGATGACGCGAGCGGACCCACCGAGCAGGTGTCGATCACGATATGGATCCCAGCGATGCTCATGGGCAATGTTCCGATCATTGTTAACTGTAGCGCAGCCGCTCACCACATGCAAGCCAACTTGTCGAGCCATGTTAAGACATAACGCCATTCCGGGTCGGCCAAGCCGTCATCGCGCTCCGGCGGCCGCTCGCAACAATGGCGGCGCGGGCGCGGGCGGCGGGGCGTCGGCCCATCGGGAAAATTCCGGCTGCATCACGTCTGTCTATCAAAGCATCGCAAGCGCTTGCGGAAATTTTCAGGCGCAAAGCGTTCGACGTTGGCACGGCAGACGCGAGGGCGAAATGCGGCGCTCCTCTCGACAGAACAGCTCGACGGCCCTCTTGACCGCGTCCACGCTTTGCTCGGCGAACAGGACTCCCGTCGGCCTCTCCGCCTGCAAAGGGGCTACGATGTCGGCTGCGCCGCCTCGCCCGAAGGCCACGACCGGGGTGCCCGCCGCCTGCGCTTCCGCCAAGACGATCCCGAAATCCTCGTAGGCGGCGAAAACAAAGGCCCGCGCCTTCTGGATCGTCTCGATGAGAGCCGGCCGCGGCAGGTATCCGGTGAAGGTGACGTTCGCGCCTGCGAGCGCGCGCAACCGCGGCATCTCCGGCCCGTCGCCGACGACCAGCAGGCGCAGCGATGGCATGTCACTGAACGCGCGCACCACGAGGTCGATGCGCTTGTAAGGAACCAGCCGGGACGCAACGACGAAATAGTCGTCCTTGCGCTCGACCAGGGGTATCTCGGCGACGTCGACGGGGGGCTCGATCACCAGCGCGCGGCGGCCATAGGTCTGCTCGATGCGCCGCTTGACGATCGAGGAATTGGCCACGAACATGTCGGCCGAGTGCGCCGTCCTCACATCCCACATTCGCATCCTGTGGAGCAGGCGGCGAAGCACGATGCCGGCAGGAAATCGCGACATCGGCGTTTGAGAAAGATACTCGTAGCTCTGGTCCCACGCGTAACGCACGGCGGTGTGAACGTAGGCGATGTGCTTCTGGTGGGGATGCGGGATGACACCCTTGGCGAAGGCAGCGGACGAAGAAATCACCAGGTCGTATTGGGACAGGTTGAATGCCTCCATGGCCTGGGGACAGAACGGAAACGTCCAGCGATAGTATTTTTCGACCAACGGCAGGCCGTTCAGCCTGCTCGTGTAAATTCTTCTTGCTCCGATCGCCGCGCGATCACGATCGTCCAGGAAATCATAGAGCGTGTAGAGGTCCGATGCGCCGACCACCCGCATGATCTCGGCCAGCACCCGTTCCGCGCCGCTGAACACGGGCAGCCAATCATGCACGAGTGCGACCTTCATCGGATGCACACCTTGATTCACGACCCGGACATGCTCAGTCGAGGCCCCACGGCCCGCGTTCACATAAGCCCAAATCGTTGCATCTCCGCAACCGTTATATAACGTTATATCTGATATGTCGCGAGCTCGTATGTTGTTTGCGGGTTCCGCGCGAGAGCCATGCGCCTGGCGACCGCCTCGGTTCCCGACCATGGTCGTGCTCGCCCGCAGGGACGAGCTTCGACCGTCGCCCAGCGCGACGCGACGATTGCCGGCGTCTATTCGGCGATTATCGGCCCGAGCCGGCGGCCCTAGCTGCCAACGGATCCGCATTTATGATATTGCGCAGCAGGAATGCATTCTGCGCCGCCACGATCGGATCGTTGATGGTGGCCACGGTCAGCCGGAAATATTGCAGCGCCTTGGTGATCTCGACGCTGGTCGCATTCGAAACATAGATAACGTCCTTGTTCCGCATCTGGAACTTGGTCGCGAGAAAATAGCCCTCGGGATTTCGGAAGTTCACATTGTAGATAACGGGAATGATCGGTCCGGGGAAGCGTGAGCAGTCGATGCCGAGACGCTCTGCCACCTCGCGGGTCTCGCCCCGGTACAGGAATACGGCGGCAGGTTCGGCCAATCATCTCTCGCCAGCCTTCTTCGTACCCTTGCGATTTCGGCCCTCCGGCACGGGTGATCGCGTCGAGAACGTGCTCGCCGGCGGCATTGTCCAGGGCAACGCCTCACGGCCTCAACTGACACGCGTGCATTGGCGACATCCTCCACAATCGCGCGTCTCAAGGCTGGGCCTGCAAAAAAAAGGGGAAATTGCTCCCTACCTCTGGACCGAGCGACACCGCGGCGGTACGATGATGGGGTAATTAACCGTCAACGAGGTCGACCAGTTCTCCCGCGCAATGGACGTGGTGACGGAGTCGGAACGCTTTATCGGCGGTCTGCTCGCGACCCTCGTTAATGGCCTGGCCTCCGCGAAGCTGGGTATTGGCTGTTTCTCATCTTCCGGTACAGCGCGAGGTCTCGACCATGGTGGCCAAAAATTGCGGCCCACGAACGACGATGGTAGCGCCATCATCAGCGATTGGGTGGTCGCCTTCATCGGACGGCAGGGCGTCGAAGCCAAGTCGGAGCCGAGTACCATATCGCCGATGCCGTGGTTGCCCTAAAGTCTGCGCCATGTGCCTTTGCCATCGTCCCTCACCCTCAGCGCCACGAGATGATCATCCCGCCCTCGAAAATCCTGATGGTGGGCGTTCGCCACGCCAACGCGCGGTCAAAACAGCGATTAGCTCGTTTTCGTCTGTGCTCTAGAAATTCCGATGTGCTCTAGAATTTATAGACTGACAAATCCCGAGCACCTTAGCTGTACTGGGATAGGGGCCGACCATAGTCATGTGGGAGTACGTATTCGAGGTGAGGCTGGTTGCGGTGGTGCGCGTGCGTGCCCAGAACGAAAGTCTTGCGCGTGAAGTCGTGGCCTCCGCCCTCGGATCGCCAAGCACTGAGGAGGTCAGGCTGGCCAATGAAGCCGATTTCCTAATGGGTAGGCAGGCCACCATAGTCGCCGTCGATTTCTCGGTTGATGAGGACTCCACTAAGCTCATTGAGATCGGCAGCAAAACAGTCGACCGGTAATTGTTGCGGGATGCTCGAATAGTCTTCTGTCCAAGAACGCCATCTACCAGGCGCTAGTCTAGTGCACTGAGGCTCGCCCATGGCGAGGTGCCTTTGCGCCTATTCCTTCCGGAGAGTTGGATGAAAATCCAGTGCGCTAGATCGGGCCAGGCGTTGCGGCGAACGTCGAACGGCACGGACGAAGCCGGAGGTCATACCGGCTGAGATCGATCGCGAGATCGTACCCAGTGTCCGCTTCGGCGAGTCCAGATGGATGTCGGTTACCGGAAGCGTGCCGTTCCGCCCTCACGGTCTCATGCTCTACTCGCTTCGGGCGTTTACACACCACTGCATCAGTTGCAGCTGACTGGCTTGGGTAGATCTTGCAGAAGCTGACGTCGCGCCCATTCAACTCACCTCGGCACACAACACCTGAGCCTGAGGAGCTGGTGCGCCCTTTCTTAGGGAGTGCCGGCCCCTGTTGGCAGTCTGCTGGACGGTCTGCCCGTCCACTTCAAAAAGCGTAGCGGGCCGTCAACATCGAAGTCGACATCGATTACGGTTGCATTCCGGCCGATCGCGCCATTGTTGTCATTGGCCAGCCCGATCTCGTCGGTGCTTGGCGAACGGAGGACCGAGGAAATAACTTGACGCGCGACGCTCTCGTCGACCGCCCGCACGCGCACCTCAGCGAGGAGCTTCACCTTGAAGACGTATTCGCTCATCGTCGGTCCTTTCGTGCGTTGTCACCAGGGGTACCCGCCGCTGCATCGGCAGCACCACCGCCCATTGGTCGCCTTGGAATGTAGGCAGTTCACTGACCAGGCATGCTCGAAAGCGAAATATGGTTTCGTCGAGCAGAAAAATGGTTTCAACCATGTTTCAAGCATCGCACCAATGGCCTCTTGTGCTGTGGCGGCTGCAGGGAAGCGTCGAGCACGCCCAACGGCGCTGAACCGATGTGACGATCTCAACCCGATCCGTGGGATTGGTCCGGACACTTGCCAAGTGGGGGAGACCGTGTCCGGTCGGATCGGGGGGCTATCTCACTGTCATCGATATCTAGACCTTGCTTGATGCCTTCTCTAGAGTTAGGCATCGGATATCCCCGGCTGATCATTCAAAGGGTCATCCTTCAGGTCGAGTTGGGTCAATGGGTCACAATTGCGTAGTGCGACGTCAGGAAGCAATGATTTGCGTCACGACATGTGCTGCCGCACGGGTGCCAGCGCAGCGGGTCACAGGAGAAGGCTATGGCAGTGCAGCGCTTATTGTTCCAAGTTGGATTGGTTTTCCTGTTTGCAACATCAACGCCTGGTGGCTTCTCCGCGCCTGCCCAAGACTACCCCGCGGGGCCGGTGAAATTCATCACTCAGTTGGCGGCGGGTGGCGGGACTGACCCTGCCATGCGCGTTGTCATCGACCATCTCGGCAGGATGTGGGGTCAGCAAACCACGCTGATCAACCAACCGGGCGCCGGTGGCGCCATTGCCGCGCGGGCCGTTGCTGCCGCCAATCCCGATGGCTACACTCTCTACATGGCGATCGCGTCGACGTTCATATCCCTACCAGAGATTCAGCCCAACCTTCCCTTTAATGTAAACGACTTTGTCCCGATCGGCTTCGTTGGTGAAGTGCCGATGGCGATCGCGGTTTCTCCCACACTTCCAGTAAATTCGCTGCCTGAGTTGATCGCCTATTCACGAACGCAACCAGGAGGGCTCAATGTGGCGATCCCCAACCGCGGGGGGATACCACATTTAGCCACCGAATTGCTCCGCGAACGCTCCGGTGCGGAGCTGACCTACGTCTTTTATCCCGGCAGTGCACAGGCCATGAGTGACGTGATCAGTGGTAGGGTACCGATGATCATCGAAGGCCTCGCCGGCCCCCTCGCCGGAGGGCAAGTCAAGTTGCTGGCAGTTGCATCACCTGCGCGTTTGGCGTCGCGTCCTGACCTCCCGACGGTGTCCGAAACGGTGCCTGGATTCGCCGCGTCGGGGTGGTTTGTCCTGGTCGCACCTCCCGGCACCCCGTCCTCGATCGCAAAAAAAGTGAGCGGCGACTTGCGCGAGGTTCTCGCCCGGGCGGACGTCAAGCAGAAATTCGACGAGCTTAGCCTCTCGACGCGTCCGATGTCCTCGCAGGAGCTCGGCGATTTCATTCGCAGCGAACGACAGTTGTGGAAGCCGGTCATCAAGCAAATCGGCCTCGCAATGCAGTAATGTCACTGGGGCACGGGCGATGGCGCGATCATCGAATGCGCAATCTCGGTTTCCGATACGAGCTAATCTGACGGCTGCTGGCATTCTCGTTCAGAGAAATCAAAATGATCATCGATTTTCATCATCACTATACACCGCCCGAGTTGATGAGGAGCAGCAAGGACGGTTCTACCGTTCGCCTAGACGAAAAAGGAAATCCCAATTACCGTTTCAATGCTGAGCTCGCCGATCTTCCCGCGCATGTGCGGATGATGGACCAGGCGGGCATCGACGTTGCGGTGCTCTCCTGCGGGGAGGGTTTCGATCAGCCAAACCTTGCCACCTGCCGCCTGATTAACGACCGCATGCACCAAGCGGAACGGGATCATCCCGATCGCTTCGTTGGCCTCGCTCACGTCCCGGCGTTAAACCCGCGAGAGGCAGCACTCGAACTGAAGCGCTGCGCCGTTGAGCTTGGCTTCCCCGGGGCGGTCATTGCGTCCGAGCTTCAGGGGCAATCGCTCGATGCCGAAGGCCTGCGCCCATTTTGGAAGGCAGCTACTGACCTTGGGCTCTACATCTTCATCCATCCCCTGCCTCGGGTCATCTCATGGGGGCAGATGGAGGCGGACGACCTCGGCCGGATGCTCGGCTGGGAATTCTCCCTGATGGTGGCAACGGTGCGGCTCATCAACGGCGGCCTTTTGGACGAGCTTCCCTCCTTAAATATTCACATCTCACATTTTGCCGGCGGCGTCAGCCGATATCTCCCACGCATTCGCGGGCTCCAGCAGCGGGAGAAAAGCGGCACCGCTTCAATTCCGCGGCATAACCGGCGGCCACGAGAGCCGTTCGATCACTATCTGCATCATCGCTTGTTCTACGATTGTGCCGGATGGTCAGGTCCTGATCGAGCCGCAGAGCGGGGCGCCGAATGGGTTCGCACCGGGCTAGCCGAGTTGCCGACGGCGCAGGTCGTGTTTGCGACCGACTATCCTCAGGCTGTGCGCGACGATGACGAGGTCGTTGCATACGTCGATGCGGTCCGCGCGCTCGGGACCGAAGCGCAAGCTGTTCTAGCCGGCGCTAATGCGGGAAGGCTCATTCCCCGTCTGAACGAGCGGCTTAGGGCAAAGGCGGGTCTGTGAGGCATGCTGATTTCGGACCCGCTGTCATGAATGCCTGTGGTCGTGACCTCGGACTTGCTCGACATTTTCCGGCTGACCACAGGGGCGTGCTAGGCCGATATCAACGTCGCCATCCTTCGAGGCTCGCTACGCTCACATCGTCAAGGATGACAGTCCCCGGCTAGTCCTGTTGGTTTTTTACCTGCTGAGCACTCTCCGGCGTCATCATAGTGGCCACCTCGCGAGCGCATCCGATGAAGGTTTGCACGACCGAACTGAGGGTTCGATTCTTGAGCGTGACGATTGCAATTGGCCAGGAACGAACAGGAAAATCGACCGGCAATACTTTGAGCGGGAACCGGTCAATGTTGAATCGGAGCACTGAACCACTCTCTGCCCCAATAAAGCTGTTGGTGGCGAGCAGACTGAGGCGCTGGTAAGTAGAATATGTTCTCACCCCGAGCTTCGGCCGGGTCAAAAGCTGCGATTGAAAAGCTTCCTCGACGAGCGAACTGAAAATGCTCTCGTGCGGCAGCAGCCAGGGCTCATCGGCCAGCTCCGCAAGTTCGACCTTGCGACGACCTGCCCACCGGTTCTTTGCTCCTGCCACAATGAACGGCCGATCCTTGTACAGGACCTCTATATCCAAATCATCGTCCGCAACGGGTCTTGGTAGCCCCCCGATCAGGAATTCCACGTTTCGATCGCGCAACAGCCGAAATTGAAGCGGCATGTTGTTGGCTGCATGCACGGATACGACAACGCGCGGATGGTGGCGAGAGAAGCGGTCTAAGATCGCCAAAAGCAGCCCACACGCGATTGCCTCGGGACATCCGATCTGGACTTCGCCGGCCATGGGGTCGGAAAGCAACTCGATGTCCTTGATGCTTTGCCTGAGTTCATGGAATGCTCCAATGCCGCGCCTAAGCAGTGCACGACCATAGGCAGTGATTTCCACGCCTTTCGGCGTGCGATCGAGTAGGCGCACACCTATCGTGTGCTCGATCTCAGCGATGGCCTTTGACACAGAAGGCTGCGAAATCGAGAGCAGTTCGGCGGTTTTCCCCATGCTCCCGGTTTCAGCGACCGTCATGAAGATGTGGAGGTCGTGCAACTTGAGCCGGCGGCCGATACGGTCGTTCCATCTCATGGGAAAAGCGCGGGGGTCATATATAGGCGGCTATGGGGGGCATATATAGACAGCTATGGGGGGCATTACAATGTCGTTCGACCCCTCATGGGACAGGGGTATCATCATACTGAATTGCGAATTCCTCCCCGGCCAAACGCATAGATGCATGGCTATAGGGGCTATCATATCTTGGAACTTGGCACTCAGAACAACCGGTTGTAGTGCTGCGAGCACTTAGTTCTAGGATGAGACGCGCAGAAAAAGCGGGCCACCAAAATGATCCGTTCCTTTCCCCTCGGCAGATCGCACTTGGCAGAATTGCCATTTCGGGGCTTCGGGGAAAAAATTCGATGGGGGGACCCGCCGGGGACCCCGGGAGCTGGCGGCAAAACGGTTGAGCTAGCGATCGCTACAGTTGCAACTATTGCGCTCTTCCCGCTTCTGGCGATGCTCGTGGTACGTGGTTTCTGTCGGGCCAGAGGCTCAGCGACCGCTCGACTGAAAGCTTGTCGGTATTTGGATCGAGTGGTCGGCGTGCAGCCCCCCTCGGCTCGGTCAGGGAGGCCGAGCGAAAGTGAAGGAAGGGACTGAAGAATGACGGAAGCCATTTCATTCGAATTGCAATCCCGCAATCGTGGAAGGCCGACGAAGTTTACTCCCGAAAGGATACAGCAGATCCGCAACCTCGTAGAGCGGGGGATGAGCCGAGACGAGATCGCCGAGGTCATCGGTGTAACAACCGGGACGTTGCAAGTCACCTGCTCGAAATTAGGGATCAGCCTGCGGCGACCCAAGTTTGACATTGGGATTGGCTTGTTGCGGCGACAGCGGTCGCGCGATCACAAAAGTGCCTCACCAACTCAATCCGGCCCACAGCCGGAAAGTACGCCCGCAGCGAAACCTCGGCCTGTCTTAGAGGCCAAAGCAACCGCCAAGGCGCAGGCTGGAGCGCCACCGGCAGGGGCTTGGCGTAGGAAGTCGGACGATCCAGCCGTCTTCGCCATCCGAATGGAATGCAAGGGTAAGGAACGATCAACCGACCTACCTCTCGATGAGGAAATGATCGGTCAACTCGCCGTCGAGGCGGAAATCCGGGGTATGGGGATCGGGGAATTGGTTGGCGCGCTCATTCTCGGGATCGTGAGGAAGGACCTCTTCCACCTCATTCGTGACGATTCCGATCCTCAACCAGCTAAGACTTCACCCGCCTGAGAGTCAGAGACACCCGGTCCGGCCACCATACGCATCCCCGCGCGGTTCGACGTGGACGCAGTTTTGAGCGGAACCGGGGCGACGTGATGCCAGAAGATTTAGGAGTGCCTATGCGCAAGAGCAAGCAAGTCTCAGAATTCGATACATACCTCAAAGAACGAAATCGGAGGGCTAAGACCGCATTATCGGCCATAGAGAAAGCCGGTACGGAAGCTGCGCTCGATAGATGTCGTGCGCTCGCGCGCCGAATCCAGCGTGATCTCTGCCACAAAAGACCTGAGCACTTCGTGAATGTCACGTCGTTGGCAGACTTTCAGGTATCGCTCGAGCGCGCCGCTTCCGTGCTCGAGCACGAGCACAGGCGTTTCGAGGGAGCTCCGACCGAGCACGATATCTAGCCGTACCGCGGGCCTATGGTCGCGAAACGCGACCGTAGATCGCCCGTAGCGGGCGACATTGGGCTCGCAGTCGGGGAGGCTTGCATAATATGGGAGCGCACCTTCAGCCGAACCAAGCGCACATGGAGCATCGAGGTCCACCGTCGTGTTCGTTATTTTGGGCGCGTTACGCGAACCAATGATATCGCGGGGGTTAGCCTGCCAAACTGCTTTCCGCGGCCCATTTGAGCCGCAAGGGTTTTTGGCCTAGCGTCAAACCGGGCCGAACTGGATGTCCTTCAGCGGTCGCGGTGACCGCGCGATCCGCACTTCAACCTCATCGCTACTTGCCGCGGCGCGGGGCTGACAGCCCGTTCGCAGAAGTCAGCGTGGTGTGGCTGTTTCCGTCCAAGGCCCTCCCGGCCGACCTCGCGGTACCGTCTTGCGGTTCCACCCGTGTTGTCCCTGCGGAACGAGAAGATGGCAACACCGAATTCATCCCGGCGATGCTCGAGGCTTTTCCGCTCCATCGACAACAACGAGATCTGCCGATAAGGGAGTTGGTCGCAGCGTTCATTCCCGCGATCATAAAACAGGACCTGTTCGAGCTGGTGCTCCAGCACCATTCCGTCGAGGGGCAATCGAAATAAATATGGGGGCCTTTTCTCTGGCACATGTGGGCGACAATCGCGAACACAGCAGGAGGCCTGATCGCGTGCTTGATAGTTCATCTCCGTATCTCGAATTGTTTGCGCGAGAGACAAAAATCGCATAGGGATGACCTGGGCCGCTGAGGTGGCCTTGTTCGTAACCCTCCAGCCAGGATCCCGGGGCAGGCGGGGCGAGCTCTTTGCCGCAGGCTTCGAGACCGTGGCTTCGCCAGCGCCATGACTGCTTGGCGTTGCGGGTGAGGTTGGCGGAGGCCGCACTGCGATGAAATGGATTGATCGTATTGGCTGTCGGCTCAAGTTGCACGACCTGCACATTTTCATGACCGTGGCGGAAATGGGTAGCATGGGGAAAGCTGCCGAGCGGCTCGCGCTTTCGCAACCTTCTGTGTCAAAGGCCATTTCCAACATGGAGCACGCGATCGGTGTGCCTCTGTTTGATCGCACCCCGCAAGGCGTGGAAACCACAGCCTATGGTCGGGCGCTGCTCAGGCGCGGCAGTGAGGCATTCGATGAGCTAAATCGCGGGATCAAGGATATTGAGTTTCTGTCCGACCCTACGGTCGGGGAGGTACGAGTTGGATGTCCCGAGGCGTTCGCTTCTGGATTGCTTACCAAAGCCTTAGCAAACTTCTCTCGTCAATATCCACGCGTGATTGTACGTGCGTATCCAGCCAATAATATGTCGCGTGAATTTCGGCTGTTGCGCGATCGCAACGTCGATTTCTTGCTCGGCGCAATAGCAAGTCCGCTTGCAGAAAAGGATTTGGAGGTGGAGGTCTTGTACGATGATCGGCCGTTCATTGTGTCAGGGAGAGCGAACCGATGGGCGGGTCGTCGCAAGGTCGAGCTTGCCGATCTTGTCGACGAGCCGTGGCTATTGCCCCTTGAGAGCATTTTCAGCTCGGTTCTGGCAGAGGCTTTTCAATCGAAGGGCTTGGCCGTTCCCAAGATGGGGGTGAGATCGTATTCCGTTTACCAGCGCCTCAGTCTGCTCGCCACCGACCGCTTTATTTCGTCACTGCCTGGTTCCGTCGTGCAATTCAACAGCGACCGATTCTCGCTCAAAGTATTGCCGGTCGATTTTGACACGCGGTTCTTCCAAGTCGCAGTCGTCACGTTGAAGAGCCGAACGCTCAGCCCCGTGGTGCAGACCTTCATAGACTGCGTCCGCGAGGCGGCGAGACCGGCGCGCGACACGCTATGCCATGATACCGCCAACGAAGCCATTGGAGCACCGTCGAGAGCAGCCCGGCGACGATGACCCCCATTGCCTCCGATCTGGTAGCGACCGGGTTCGACTTGCCAACCTGAGACCCGGAGGACTTGAATTTAAGTAGCATGACAACTGGCAGCCGACGCACCGATCTTCTAGCGCAAGTGTGAGCAGAAGAGACAACCATTTAAGAATTGCGCGCGGGGGTTTCCGAACTGCATTGCCGGGCTTGCGCTTTGTGCGGCAGCGATTTGGATGGCCGCTCGGCAGGCCATCGGGCGGCTTTACTTCTCTGGCGGACCGCCTCCGCCTTGCTGTCAAGCACCTCAGCGGCCACCTCAAGTGAGACCTGAAAATCTGCAAGCAGTGTCAGATCGTGAAAGTGCCCAGGCTTTCTCTTGCAAAGTTCGCCCTCGATTTGGCCCACAAGGGCACGACACCTATCTAATGCGGCCTTGGTAGCTGCCCGCTCTACAGCGTCGAGGGTATCGAACTCAGTCACCTTTTTGCACATTGTGCGCTCCTAGGCGTTCAAGGGGATTTAGGCTTTTTCTAACTGCCCCCACATCAGTGGGACAACCAACGGGGTTCCGAGTGCAGCCACTGAGATCGCAAATGCGAGCAGATCGAGCATGTCCACCTCCCTTGACTTGGCCGGGAATGTCCTTACGGACTATGCCGTGTGCACGACACGGCCGATGTGATATTCATCACAGCCCGGTCAATTTTTGCCGGCAGCAGGCGAACATCCCAAGCTAACGAGGCGGGAATTGGTCGTGTCGACATCTTAATGAGCTGCGGCGCGTTCAAGGCGGCCATCGCCGCGGCGAAGTCCACTCCTCCCAATTGGGAGGCATGCGAGGGTGCAACCTCTCGAGGGCGGAGCGCCCGCACAGACTGCCTTGCCCCGGAGCGGCTTTTATGTTTAGAAGAGTTCGGAATTGTCTAAATGGAATTAGGAAAGGGTGAAACACCGGCGACTGGGGCGGGGGGTGCGACGATGACCCGAGAGCTGCACGTTTATGGCCATAACGGCATGATCGCCATTCTCTTCGTCGATCCGGACGGGGCGGTCGAGGCTTTCGACATGAACGGGCTTACTAGGATTGGCCGCTTCGAAAGCGTTGTCGACGCTGCCGCCTGCGCGTGCGCCGATACGGATGTGTTCCGGGATTGCTGATACCCTCACATAAGAGCGGCCGCCTGCGCCGAAATATTCAACAACATAGAGCCGTCGTCTGCGTTGACAATATTCAGCGCGCCACTCTCCGGTCCCATGGCAAACTTCACGACGAAACGTTCGCGGACTGCAACCGGCGCTCCACGCCAGCGGTACGAATTGGCTGGCCCCGACCAGGGTTCGAGGATCAGGCCGAGGCCCGGCGGCGGCTAGGAGAGGCAGACCGTCCCAACTGCATAAGCTGTGCTCGTCGCCATCATGCCCGGTGTGGTGACCTCTCAAAGGTGCTATTTTTTGGACAGATTCGCGAAGGAAGGCCCGCCGAGCTGGGCGTGATTCCTATTGGGAGATTTCGAATGGCCAGAAAAAGCAAACTTGCTCTAATGTCGGTGGAAGCGCTCTTGCAGCTTCGATGCCGAGGTGCGATCAGCAAAGCTTATGCCGCTCGGCACGGCCGCGCAGTTCGTAGATACGGCCCATCGCCCACTCGCTCGAATTCGCCTGGCGACAGAGCCCGATCGGGCGCATGGTGAGCGGCATCAGCCTTGTCCCAATACTCCTGGGGGGCGCCTAAAGTCCGATCGCACGGTCCCCTGGCCCCCCGCTCCTTGAAAGGCGGGGCCTTTTTACGCACGGTTGAGCCAAAGCGCGCCGATATAGCGGCACCAGGTCGGCCAACCGATCAACGGACGGCGATGCTGCAACATGGCATCGATGCCGGCCCAAATGTTTTCCCCGCTCAGTTCGCGGTCGTAGGCCTTGGCGTTCTCCTCGATGTTTTGGGCGACTGGACCGCAGTGCTTTTTGTAGTGACTGACGGTCAGGGCGTACTCGGCCTTGTCGGTTGGCGATAAGGCGCGCGAGCGCGTGGATTGCAGGGGGATGATGAAATAACACATCAGGCCACCGAGCAGGCCGAACACGAGGGCAATCTTACCGAAGCCTTTCATCGTCCCCAGGATAGGGGCGACTAGGTGTGAAAACCAACGGTTTAGCACTCTCTTTACCTGCGCAATCGATACGGTGGGCGAAGTGGGTGCGGGATCGATCCATATTCGTCGCAGATGGCGGAGCGGTGCATCTACTCTCCCTGAAGCGTCGGCGGCCACGTCATGATGCCAGCCGATCTCGAACGGCCGCACAAATACGGCACTCGATTTGGAGCGGATCGAGGCTATTTCCGACGAGATGCGCGCGCGGTCGTCGAGAGCGACTGGCCGGAGCTGGCGCACGGGCTGCCGCCGCGTCGGCAGACTCAACGAGTTTAATCGAGCCTTCATCAACCAAATCGACGTCTGTTACGATTGGGCCATTGGAGGACAGAGCTCTGTTCTCATTCGCCAATCTGATTTCGCTGGTGCCCGGGCGCCGCGAGGACAGTTGGAACGACCTTACGTGCGACGTTCTCTTCAGCGGCACGCACCCGTACCACCGCGACGATGTTCACTTTGAATGCAATGTCCCTCATGGAGGCTCCATGCTCCACCGCACTGCACGGTAGGCTAATGCTCGTGCCAACCGGCAGTGCCCAAGACCCAGACCAACTAGAAAAAATTCCCGCGCGAAAGGCGGATCGCTCTGCTTGGAAGTGCGGACGCCTCCGCTGGGAAGTAGACAAAGTTTGCTTGTCCGCACAGCTCCCAATTGGGGGTAACGGATGCCCCCACGAGGGCGGAGCCCCTCTCGATCCCTCGGTGCAGACCTGTCTTGCCCCTGCGGGACTCTGAAAGTACAAAGAGGGCCGCCCGGTGGGTGCCGAGAGCCTTTATCGGTCATGGCAAAGAGCGTCCCGTATGATTTCCAATCGTCCGGTCTTGAGCGCATCTAAATAGTCGCACGCACGCTTCTCAGCTTCAGGGCCGGCAAATACCGTGACATAACAGCGGTCGTGTGCGTCGAAATATTCCAACGACATAAGAGCCGCGGTCTGCCTCGTAAATATTCAACGCGTCACTCTCGGGTGCGATATCAAACCTCACGATGAAATGGCTCCGGGAATCTGCTCGACATGATAGGAGCCCGAGCTGCTGGGTCTACTCTCGCGACCCCTTCATTTTTTGGACAAAGGTTCGACGCCCATTTCATGTTGGGCGTCCAAAAAAGAAATGGCCTTGTGCCCGATCTCGTGAAGGCTGAGGATGTAATCGTGGTCGCAGCCATTGACCACGAATTCTCGCCTCAACCCTGAGCCCCACCCCTTGCGGGGCTTTCTTACATCTCGCGCGGCCCCGCCCAGGCGAGCCACCGCCGCCAGGTTGCGCCAAGTCCGCTGTGGACGTCCCTTAAGAGTTCGATCCACGGATGCCGGCTGAAATCGGGCGCTTCCAGGGGCTGATGCCCTGGGCTCTTCCGCCGGAGTCGGATGCGGGCTAGCCAGGGCAAGATGGGCGCGCAAAAAAAGCCCCGCCGAAGCGGGGCGCGAGGTGGGGAGTGACTGCTAGACCACGATTACACCCTGAGCTTTCGCGCGATCGGGGCACAAGGCTATCTTTCTTGGACGCCCAACATGAACACAAGGCCCGCGCCGCGGCAGCTTGTGTTGTCCAAAAAATGAAAGGTTTGCGAGAATAGACAGCGGAACGCAACCGGCCATATTCTCTAACGGGGCTAGGGACGGAGCGCCTGTTGAGGGTTCCGAGATCCACCTCGGTATGTGCACGTCGTTAGCCTGCGAGCCCCGACCATCTCCACCGACAGCGTCGGGGTTCAATTTTGTGTTTGGCTCTGTTTGGAATTGGAACCATCGATGTTTCGTGACCCGCGTGCGGTATTGGCCCTATTGGTGTTCTGCGCAGCTTTCGCCTGGACCATGGTACTGCTCACCTAGGCCGGCTGGCGATACCACGCCACCCGCAGGCGCCGGCCCGGCATGGGCCACGACCTCGGTGAGCCAAGTGTTGATATCGCTAAGTCGGTGTTGCTCATGAGGACAGGCACCCGCTTCGCCTTCCGCATCGTTGTGTGGACTGACTATGGCCCGCAACAGGTTGCGGGCTCGTCGGACTTCGCGATTGCCAAGGCGGCCTACCGTACCGCCTGCGAGCGTTGGCCGAGTGCAGTCATTACGTTGGAGCAGGGTTCGCGGATCATTGAGGACAGGCGGCGCAGGCGAATTGCCTCTCAGTGAATTTCACGCGCGGTTCTGCGCACTCATCGACCAGTGGACCGATGACGGCGAGAACATCGTCGAGCTGGCCGGTGACGAAGCAAGACGGTGGCGACATCCAAAAAATGAAGGGGTCGCGAGAGTAGACACATCATTCATTTGGGGGTTGCCTACTCAACGGGTCATGACTGACGCTGCTGGATTTGCCGTCCGAGCAATTGGGAGAGAAAGTGTCCATCGCGATCTTCTGTTGCCGCCTCAACGAAATTTTATCAAACTGCTGTGCGAGGGTATGATGAGGCAGCCCCAAGTCTGCGACCATTGTGGAGGACGTTTTGGCCTGGTGACGCACCGTTGGTGGAGCAATAAGATTCTGCAAGAGGGCGTGCAAAGACGCACACCTTCGTGAACTTGCAATTCGCCGAGATCAAATCCGTCGCTGGTACGGCTTCCTTCGCGGGCAACGGTTTCAAAACGTCGTCCCTCCGAACGTCGAGCCTGGCAAGTATTGGGGCGACGCTGGCGAGAACATCGTCCAGCGCTTGGCCGGCATCAAATCAAGACGGTAAGCGGCGTCCAAAAAATAGCGAGGATCGCAAGAGATGCACACACCCCCATTTGGGGTTGCTTCCTCAACGGTCATCACTGACGCTCCCCGAGCGCGTCTGGACTTTCCTCTCTTCGAACTCGCACTGTTGCACGACGCCAAGCTCGATTGGTGGCCGCGATGGATACCTGGTAACGAAAAGCCTTGCCTCGGGAGGGGCCGGGGGCTTCAGTCTGGCGACCTACCGACCGCCTGCGAGCGCTGGCCCAACGGCCATCACCCTGCGGCAGGGTGGCCGGCTGATCGAGGACAGCCGGCGTCGGCGAATTGCCTCTAGGTGAATTTCACGCGCGGTTTCGCGCACGCCCCCTGGCACCCAACAGGACTTGGCGCGTTGAGGGGCACGAGGGGCTGATCGCCCTGCCTTCGATAGGAGCTGGTTAGTTCGGCCGGAAACTTTGCCGCATTCCTGCCGCCGCCTAGGCGGACACGTCCCGTCAGCCTTACGGGCGCCGCCGCAACCGGCCTTGTGAACCTTCAAGACACTTCTCGCGACGAACGTGCGGATGCTAGTTCGGACAGCAACTGCCTAGTCATCCGGCCGTAAATGGCTAGTCATGCGCGTCCGACGCAAGCCAGCCGGGTGCAGCCATTGCTGCGTCCGGCTGGCCACGTCGCGCTACCACGAGAGATGTTGTGCGGCACCGTCATCGCCTTGGCGTGAAGCCTTGAGCCGTGCTGATGCCAGAAATTTATCGGATCGCCCGACGGCGCGGACTTAAAATCCGGATTTCATGCGGACCCTGTCACGTCCAGCACGACGAATTCCGGAGGAACGCGCCACCGCAATGGCACGCCGCTCGTCCCGATGCCGCTGGTCACGTACAGATATTGTCCTCGCTCCCTGACAAGCCCGTGGGTCCAGTGCAGCGGTGCCTTACTAGAGTTCTTTACGATGCCGAGGCCCGGCAGCCGGATCTGGCCGCCATGCGTGTGCCCGGCAAGTGTTAGATGCGGTCCTGCCGGCACGTGCGCGAACCATACCGGATCATGCGTAAGCACAATGGTCGGTCGCTCCGGAGCGAGACCGGCAAGGACCTGTTTCGAGCACTCGCTCTCGATACGAGCATCGGGTATTCCCACGAGGTCAATCGAGTGATTTTCGAAACTGACGGTTCGCCTGTCGTTATCAAGCACGGTGATGGCATGCTTGCGCAACGCCTCGGCAATCTCCTCGGCGCCGTAGATGTAATCATGATTTCCCAGCACAGCGAATTGCCCACGAGACCCATGCAGGTGCGCCAGGATCGCGGCTGTGACCTGGGGCGGCACTCGTCCGCCGCCGAACAGCTGTTGATTGACGAAGTCGCCACCGAGGAGGACGAGATCGGGGCTGAAGGCGCGAGCTTCAGCGACGATGCCCTTGAGGCGGGCGACGTCATCGGAATGCGAGCCGGTGTGAAAATCAGAAAGGAAGACCACTCGGAGCGGACGGGACCATCGCGGCCAACCATCGACTGTGAGCTGCACTCTGCGAATCAAATGCGGGCGCGCCCGCGCAATCCACTCAAACCAGCCCTTGCGGCCGAACTCGTCTCGGAAGGGTGGCCGCGTGATGGCGCGGATCAGACGACCTCGCGAACGCTTCCCAACTTTCCCGTCATTCCAACTCCTGACGGAGTGACCGACGACCGCCCGCTGCAAGCAGGTACCCCGTTCCAATTGCGTTTCACAGATTGCTACCCGCTGGG
Source organism: uncultured Alphaproteobacteria bacterium (assembly GCA_963827585.1). Lineage (GTDB taxonomy): Bacteria > Pseudomonadota > Alphaproteobacteria > Rhizobiales > Xanthobacteraceae > VAZQ01. The sequence goes on along the minus strand of CAWHCK010000011.1, from coordinate 20,946 downwards.
TGTAAGACAGGCAAGCCATATCGGTGGCAAAAGTTGCAAACCCGGATCGCCAGACACATCTTTAAAGTAGTGCGCCCATATCGTCGACCGGGATTTGTGCCCGTGAACAAGTCAACATTCGTCCGATGCAGTTTGCTCCAGCGATAATACTGCAGGATGGGCGCGTGGAGGTGGGCACGAGGTGGGCTAGAAATCCCAGGATTTACCAGGGCTGGATGTCAAGGAGCCAAAACGCCTGCCGCGACCTGTGCCGTTAGGTTGGCCCCACTTCCTATCTGACCGGGTCGATTGTCATGAGTGATCTCCCTTCGGCCCAACCGTCAAGCATGTGTTACTGTGGACCAGCGGGAAGGCTATGCACGATTGAGTTTGCGATGAACTTGCGGATGGCCCGTCGCCGGCGGGAGACCGCGCGCCGCGCGTAGCGATCCAAACTCATCAGATCAGGCAGGGCTTGGCAAAAGGCCTCGAGCTTGCTCCTCGCCATGGTGGCTGATGGATTTTCTGATGTTTGCGGCCGCCCGTCGTTGTCGTCCTGTAATGCGGATTGCCGTTGATCTTGTCCCAATTGCTCGGTCTTGTTCTCGTCGTCACCGGTGGGTGCTGACATCTTCGCGCTGAAGACGCGCACCGCATCAGCGCCTCGAGCAAGCAGGTTGGTCATCTTCTGCGGACGTCCACGAACCAGGTCGTCAAACGCATGCATCCATTCCTGATCGGTGGGGAAACCGGGAACCAATGCGTTCGAGCTCGGCGCAATTCTTCTTGCGCGCTCGATGGCGGCGACGCGGGCGCTGCGAACGTGCAGAAGCACAACTTCGCTCTCGGCGATGATGAGCGCCTGCTCGTATTGCGCTGGAGGCGCGCCGTCCCCGCAGATGGCCCGTGCAATGCTTTCAATCTGCGCCGAGACCGAGAGATTGTGGCGCGTAATGGTCGCCAGTCCATGCCGTAGCGCGTTTCGACTTGCGCGATCTTTGCCCTTCGCTGTCTTGGGTCCAGTGCTCTTGCTCGCGTTGATGCGGTTCGCGGCGATTTTCCTTTCGGAAGTCATTTGATCGCTCGAGCGGTTATTTCGGTCGTGACGCCGCCTTGTTCATCAGCGGGGGAGAGAATACCTGCTCGAGCGAAAGTGTAGAGGCACTCCCCGGAGCGAGACCGAGGGCGCGCGCAATGCCATCGGACCATGGCGCTGTGGGGCGTTGCTGCGACCCCGGCACAGGATCGTCTTTGCCCAAGGGGCGAGGGCGCTGCGCCTCGGTCTTGGTAGTTGCGCGCAGCACCTGCTCCTCCGAAGGCGTGCAGAGGCGGTCGAACGCCTTGCTCGGCGGCTCCGAGGTTGAGGAAGCGGGCGCCAGCATCGTGACCTGACCGAACGAATACGGTCGAACCACATTCGGCGAGCCATCGTGGGGTCGGATGCCGTCGTCATTGTTCTCGACCGCGACCAAGGCCGGCCTGCCGGGAATCGAGTCCTCGGAGGCACTCGTGGACCGCGACATGTCCGCGCGTTGCGCGGTCGGGAGTTGCTTGCGGCTGGCATCTCGTCCAACTGCACGGGCGCCGGCTCAGGGGGCATCAGGGCCGTGGTTCGCGGCGTGACGGGCTTAACTGGCGCGCCCGTCCCCTCTTTGCCCGAGGCTGACGTCACAGTTATGACTGTGTTCGACGGCGAGGCGGGTTGGGCTTGGCCTTGTAGCGGTCGGGGCGGAGCTTCTTCGAACTCGCCGTCGACCACGTCATGGTCTCGAAGCTGACGGGCAAGACCATCGCGGTAACATTCGAGATCCTGGCGAACCGCATTGAGCCTCTTCTGCGCTGCCAGTTGAAGCTGGTCAACCCGCTCGTAGGGATAGATCCAATGTTCCAAATTGCCGGCATAATCAGCGTCGGTCGCGGGCCTTTGCAGAAGCTCGAGCTTCTCCGCAGTCGCATGAGCGAGGCTCTCGATATCTGCTTCAATTTTTTCTTTGCGCTTGGCGGCCGCGTGCTCCTCGTCCTGCTGCGCTGAGGTGTCTTTGTGGGCTCCAGCTGAGGCGGGTTTGGCCGCGCGCGTAAGGCTTGCACGCAAGGCGTGGGCCTTGGCGCAGAAATCTGACTCGACCTGCTCGGTGGCCCGCTTCACCTGGCGCTCATATGCTTGCTCGATCAACAGCGGCTTGAAGTTCTTGTGGCGCTGAAGCTCCCAGTACTCGTCGGTTAAATCACGCACGATCATCCACTCGAGGGCATCTCGTGGCCGCAGAGATTGAGCGAATCCGGCAAACGTCCCTTCGTAGAGGTCGGGATTTCCGTGCTAAGCAATGGAGGAGGACCGAACAGCTGCCGAATCGCACGTGGAATGATGGTCTTGTACTTGGCGACCGCCTTCGTCTTGGCCATGGTCGTTAGTTCCTACGCTTGTGGTTAACAGAATGCGAACCAGGTCTGAAACCACAAAGAGGTTAATAGCCGGTTAATGCCCGGGGTGGGGGTAGAGTTTGCTGCTGGGGGCGGGACGAGGCACACACCGACCCGATCGACGGTCCGACGATCGAAGCCGTCCATTCGAGCCGTCGCGACGACCCGCTGCCCCAGCAACGGAATCCGATCTCGCGGCCGGTCCATGCTGCGGCGGGCCCTGCATGAGGTCGGGCGAGGACCTGATCGAGACGCTGGGCTCATCCTTTGCCGCCTTCACCAGGCTATACGAGCCCTGCTGCCAAGCGGAGCCTCATCGAGGCGGCAGGCTAGGCGTACGCATGGCGCAAGTTCTTCGACCCGGCGCCCATTAACGCCTTTAACAAGACGCCGATCGCGCCCGCGGCTGTCGAGCGCAGATGCCCTGATCTCATTGCGCGAGGGACATCCGGCAAGTGCGAAGCTTCCCGCCAAAGCGGCACATGACCCGGCAACGCATGGCAATGACCTAGCCCTGACCAATACAAAAAACGGCACTATCCCTAATCACCGTTGCGCCCTGCCTCAAACTCATGGTGGCGCGGGGCCAACCCTCGCAGGCGCCTTTGTAGGCTGCAAGGTTCTTCCGACCAGCCGCACGCAGCCTTGAGCACAGCGATTCAGCAGCTGCGCGGGTGTCCGCCTCGATGCGGACCCGATGCCAAATAGCCGTGGCATTCACCCCCATCGTCGTCTGGACGACGACAGGCTGATAAGCTCCAAGTACAGAGCCATGCTTTTTCGAAAGCCGACTGTAAGCGGCAAGGACGTTGATCTCTGATCGATCACCGATGAGCAGAACGGCCCAAGAGGCCACTGACTTGGACTGTGCAATTGAGGCCGGGGATGTCGGCTTTGCGGTGACGCTCATCGCATCAGTGCACGGTGTATCTCCAACATTTGTGGTCTTCCAAACGTTTGCCTCCGGCTTCCTCCACTCCGTGGCGTGGCGACCCGTGATAATGCGCACATAAGACTGCGTCTCGGACGACAACGACCGCTTTCCGGCAAGCCAGTCATTGACGCGTTGGGGACCAGCATTGTGGGCGGCAGCTGCGAGCCCAAGGTTGCCGAATTGAGCACGCAGCTCGCGGAGGAACTCGGCCGATTTTGGCAGCGCTTGGACTGGATCGAAGGGTCGGCCAAAGGCGTTCCGCTGCAGTTGAAGGCATAACTGCGCGATACCCTGAGCCCGCCTGCCGCCGCGAGTTAGGGGTCCAACCGCATCCGGCCTTAGGCGCGCTTTCCTGCCATATCAGACGCGCGAAGAACTCGACCGGCAGATCGTTCTCGACCGGCGCGGATCGGATCAGGGCGAAAAGACATTGCCGGTAGTTGCGTTATGCGAACGGCGTCATTCGGGGCCGGTGCCGTTATGTCGGTGCCCTGGGTCGATGGGCGCTCTTCGAAGACCTGTGCCTTCGCAGGACCCGAAAAGGCGAGCCAAAGTGCAAGGGGAATAGCCAAGCCTGCGGTTGTCATGCGCAGCCGTTACCCGATAGGGAACACGTAGCCGCCGAGGCCGGTAGGTTTCTATAGCAAGAGGGGTGGGCGATGAAGGAAAAAACGCAGGCTTACATGCCCAAAGGCGTTAAGACCCCCGCTTCGAGTTGGACGGGTCTGCTTTGCTTGCCAGCGCCCGGCGAATTCCCAGATGAAGAGGCCGCCGGTGGCGTGCCGAGCCCCCGTGGAGGTTACTGATGTCGAGCCACGGGCCGCGGCTATCCTCTCCCTCGTGCCCTGTCGCAAGGTGATGACGGCCTCCGGCCAGCGTTCGCCGCGGCATGGTAGGTCGCAAGCGCCACTGTGAAGTCCTCAAGGCCGGCTAGATGCTCGATGATGTTCTCCCCGTCATCGGTTCACATGTCGATGCAGTGGGCGAAGTAGGTCCGGGTTTTCATGACGTCGCCTGTACTCATTGTGGAATGGCGCAGAAGCGGCGCACCTACTCTTCCCGATCGTCGGCGGCCAAGTCATGATGCCAGCCGATCTCAAACGGCTGCACAAGTACCTGCTCGATATGGATCGGATCGAGGCTATTTCCGACGAGATGCGCGCGGTCGTCGAGAGCGACTGGCGGGAGCTGGTACACAAGCTGCCGCCGCGTCGCCAAACTCAACGAGATTAATCGAGCCTTCTTCAACAAAAAAATCGACGTTCGTTACGATTGCGCCTTTGAATACCACAGCATTGTTCTCATTCGCCAATCCGATTTCGGCGGTGCTGGGCGCGCCGAGGACGGTTGGAACGACCTTACGTGCAGCGTTCTCTTCAGCCGCACGCACTCGTACACAGCGACGATGTTCACTTTGAATGCGAAGTCACTCTTGGGGCTCACTGGGTGCAGTGCCTCATCACGAACCCGGATGTGGGCGGGCCTCGGCCGGAGGAAACAATTTGCGGCCCGACCGAGGCCCTAGGTTCTCGGTAAGGCTAGGGAACCGTCCAAGGAGCTTTGCCTGCCGCCAGGTGAAAACGATTTTTGTCGCCGCGCGCGTCCCCACCGCCGGGGACGCCGAGGCTTGCGAGCAGCACGCCCGGCAATCCCGCGCCAGTTTCATGATTGCCACCCTCCTGCAACGGCACTTCGGGGCCAGCGTCAGTGACGACCTGCGAGTAGGCAACCCCCAAATGGGGGGTGTGTACTCTCTCTCGACCCCCTCATTTTTTGGACCCCGCCTGATCGCAACGCAATGTGTGAGCCACCTCACACAACAGAGCGGAGAACGCAGCACTAGCGTCTTTTCCCGTGCGGTGCAGCACCGGAATGATCGGTGCCAGCACCCTTACCACCTGCGGGGGGGCCGACGATGAAATGGCTGGGGGAATGGCGCTGGGCTTGCCACTTACTCGCGGCAGTACTGTTGTGGTTGGGGCCTGCTCTACCCGCGAGCGACGACGTCGCTCCACGACATGCCATCACATGTCGCGCGGCCGCCCAATGATAGCACAATCCGCCGAGGTCCAGATTTGGAGAACGATAACGCTCGGCACCAACAAGGGCGTCGCCGCTTATCGTGAAGGGTTGGATGCAGCGGCAATCAAAATTGGCGATTCTGCCGACGAGATCCTCGGCCGACCGGCGGTTCCTTATGCGAGGATGAAAACACAGGTGGAGCTCGCCCTGCTATCGGTTGCGGAGCTCGGCGTGGAAGCGGAAGCCGCATCCTTTCAGATGTCTACAGACGTGCAAGGCAGATCGGTGTCGAGCTGTGCCCTGCTGAGGTTGGACCGCAGTTGCGGCTTGATTATCGCAATCAGCCGCTCGGCGAAGCTCTTGATATCGCGATGGAGCCGGTAAGGACGTACAGCGGGGACCTCACGATCTTGGCGCTGGTGAACTTCGGCAGCGGTCTCGCGCTCATAGGTGGCGATGGGCGATCCGACTCTATGGTGCCCCGAACACGTCGCTTCGTGTTTGCCCTTCCCGCCAATGGACGTCTGGAGGCTCGAGGAGGCTTCCCAATGATTGGAGTCGTCCCTCCCCCGAACTGAGCATGCATTTTTTTCGCGGACGGCTTCCGGCCAGCGCTCGCGGGCCGCACGGTAGGTCGCCAACGCCACCTCGAAATCCTCAACGCCGGCTAAATGCTCAACGATGCTTTCCCCATCATCGGTCCACGCATCGATGCGGTGGGCGAAGTGGGCGCGGTTTTTCATGGCGGATCGCCTAATGCTGCGAATTTGGCGGGCCCGACCAGGTTCCAAAAGATCGGGGCCCAGCGGCGCAGGGATGGGCTGATATCCACCGCTCCCCTAAGCCGCTCTCCATCATGCGCCGCGCAGCCTCTCAGGGGTGGTGCTATTTTTTGGACAAGCCGGAAGAGATAGGCAACTCGCGTCCGCCGGCTATCCTCAATCACCGGCGCGCCCTGCCGTAGGATGATGGCTGCATTCGGCCCCGCCGCAAATCCGTCGGACGCCCGCAAGCTCGGCTGAGTTGCCTCAGCAACCTCTGGTCCCCTTCAGATCGCCAGGGGGACAATCTCGCCTCACGCGGCCGCGCCCCAGGGCGCTCTGTGGACAACCCAGAGCGACGCCAAGAATAAGTTCGGGCTGAGCTTCAGCGACATCACGCAAGCGTGACGCAGCCTATTGAACCGCCAGGACCGCTCGGTGCGACGAACGGGCATTGCACACACCTATTGAGCCAGCCAGAGAGCCCAAACAAAAACGGGTGTCCTGGCTGGCGACTTTCGATGGGTGTGCGCGTGTCCGGCAGAAGAGACGACAACAATGATCACGCCGCTGAGGAAGCCGTATCAGCACCGCGCCGACGACGGCCTTCGGGCGGCTGAGTTGACGCTGGATCCCGACCACGTGAGCAATATCTCATCAGGCTGGCGCGCCAGTGGCCGCCTCGCTTGAACCATCGACGCAAGTGATGCCGCCGAGCAGGACTCACTGGTTATCCTTCGGCGTCGCGGCGATCAAAGCGCGGAGAGCCTAGCGGAACGTCGAGGAGTTTCGAGGTCGGAGAGGGGCCGCAAACATTCGACGAAAGTCGAATGGCGCGACGGTGAACTCATCAGGCGCTACGCGCGAACGAAGGGGCATTGCAAACACCTAAACAGCCAGTCAGGCGCCAGCGACGAGCGCTGCGTGTCTTGCTGGCCACTTGCGTGCGGGCATGTCCAACAGGAGATAGGTAAAGAACGAGACAATGATAGCGGCATTGAAGAAGCTGTATGGAGCACCACGCCGAGGATTGCTTTCGGGCAGCAGAGCTGGCGGGCGATCCGCGCCGGCGTGAGCAATATTTCGAGCTGGCGCGCCAGTGGAATGAGGCGGCCGAGGCGCTTGGAGTTGATGCCAGACCCGCCGCACGTCAGAGCCGCGACGAGGCAGCATAGAGCCGCCACCTGAGACGTAGTCTCTACCTGAGCTCGAGGCCGAGGGATCGACGCCGAAGAGGCGCAGAACTGCCCTCGCGTAGCTCTCTGCCTCTCCAGTGCCGCCACAGGGCTGAGACGATCAAGGGCGTTGCGAGCGTAGCGACGATCACGCGCAATCAACAGGATGAGCATGATCATCCCCCTTGGCTTGGCCGGGGAGGCCCGACCTCATGTGGTGATGATGCTGTATGGCGTGACGGGAGTGCCGTGATACGCCGTCACAGGTTAGCTGTGTTTCTGGAAGAACCTCACCGGCAACGTCAAACCTGTTCGCCGCCAAACTCATGAAATCCAGCTACTTGTGATGGCCGTCGCATCGTGTAGGTCACGTCAGCGAACATGATGCGCGGGCTGTGCCAGCAGGAGCCCTGACGTGGATCAATTCACGTCGGTGAGGTTAGTTTGGCGGGTGGGGTGGAGATACCGGCTCCGAAAGGCGTGAAAGAGAGCGAGGACAACCATGAAGAATAGCTGATAGCGGGTTCGCCTTCTCCGATCCCCATGTTGAACCCGTAGCGGTCCAACTCAAGCAAGGTCCAAATGGGAGAAGCAAAAGAGAGAGGTGTGGCATGCGTGACGACGAGAAATTGTCTGAGTTTGATACGTTGATGGTACTGAGAAGGCTGCGATCCAGGGCGCGCTCGAATAGGTGTCGTGCCCTTGTGGACAAGGTCGCGAGGAAACTCGGCGAGAAGAATTTAAGGACTTCGCCAACGCCTCATTGCTGGCGGACTTTCAGGCGTCCCTGGAGCATGCTGCCGAGCTTCTCGAACGAGAAAGTCGACATGACGCGCCAAAGAAATAGAGCCGCCGCTTCGCGCTCGCCCGGCGAGCGCGCCTTCGCCGATGCCTTCAAGGCGTGGCAGCAGTAAAGAAGTTGCCGTTATAGTCACAGCGCTACGACGGCAAGTCCTTCGCCGTTGGTTTGCGACTACCCGACTGGTCGCCCCACACCAACAAGCCAGCGCCCCCATGAGGCGGCTGGAAAACATCGGCGCCTTCACGGTTGCCTGCGCCCTGGTCTTACTCATCCTGGGTCCTGCTGCTAGAGATGTTCTGACTCTGATCAAGGATGGCGGGATGATCTTGCGCACCATCCGCGAGGCGCGAGACTAGCGGCAAGTGGGGTCAGTTTGATTTTTCTGAACGCCCGGCCGCTCGCGCTACGGCTCTTTCGGCAAGTTGATCGTAATCCTCAGCAATTCGAAGCATGGCGCTTCTGGAGTCGGCATCAGTCATTTGCTCCGCGAGGGCGCGGGCTTCTTTTGCCCGGCTGCGCCAGTGCTCAGGGTCATTAATGTAGGAAAGACTAGCCATCTACTCGCCCCGTCGAACCGGGCCGATGGGCCGTCAATTGGGAAGCCCCGGTCTACCTGAACTCGGGGCTCCCGTGGTCCACTCTCCATCAGCTTTTTCTTTTAGTCGTTTACTCCCTGGAGAGCACCACTTCGAAACAACTTGGAGCAAGCGAGGAAGGTTCCTGCGGCGTAGTCGCTCGGCACGCCACCGGGCGGCCCCCAATTGTTTCCGAAGCTCGCTAGATCGGTGGGGGTTGGCGGTCGGGGGGCGGTCGAGGGGGCCGCCCCTTCTTAAGTTTCATTGCGGTGTGCCGACCAAGGGCCTATGGCTGTATTGGCCTCCGGCCACACCCCCGGGAACTCAAGCCCCCGGTGCCCCGATGTTCTGAACCCCGCCACGCCCTCACAGCTTCGACGGGGTTCGCCTCATGAAGGGCACGCCACTTGGCCGACGCCCCCGGAACGGAGCAGTGCCTGTAACGTTGATCTGCTATTGAGGTGTTTGGCGGGCTTTAGGAGGAAACGCTTCGACGGTTGATAAATAGAGTCTGGCAACAACCCCGCGATCATGTTGCCAGCAAAACGAACCCCGCCCCCTCAAGCGGGGTTTTGCTTTTGGTGGCGGCCTCGAATTCGACTTCACGAGATCAAGCACGACGGCTTCCGGCTGAGGGCGACCGACGCTTATCCCATCGGGTGAGCTACCGCGAGGGATGTAGACGCTCGTGCTGGCGCCCTTTCCGCTTTTCGATCTGCTCGCTGTCTTCGCCGCACCGGAGGCTTCAGGGGCAACTGCTCGGGAGTACATCCGGTTGGCGGAGCTGGCAGCTCAATACCGGCACGGCGGGGCTGAGCAAAGATACCGATGTTGAGTTAGGCTGCGCGGCCGTGATCAGAGGGCCGCGTCTGCTGCGCGTAGCGCTGACGCATCGCGCGCCCACTGCTGACCCATCCAGTGATGCAGCTCGGCCGGCGTCATCGGTGGGTGGTCCTCCCAACACGTCCTCCCTCTGCCTTAAGTCGGAAAGAAGCTGGGCGGTTCATCCGTACCAGTGTTTTCTTTAGGCTCTCGGCTGGCTCGGCCGGCGCCGACGCGCGGGGCGGCAATAGACATCGTTATCGAATTCAAACAAGCGTTGGGCGGGCCCCGGCTGGTGGATCAGCCGGAGCCCTGACGGCCTCGGAACGCGCAGCGATTGTTCCGCACTCCGCTACTCGAAATGTGCAAAGAAAGGGCGGTGCGTTTCCATTGTTAAATTTTGGACGGCCTCGGCACGCCGCCGGACGGCCTCCCCAATTGATGCGCTTTGAATTGCTGTCCAAAAAGTGACGTATGGCCATGTGACGGCGATCACATCCTACCGAACCGCGACGCATGATGCTCACGTGGTGGCTACGGGAATTATAGATGCCGGAGCCAATCCAAGCGGCAGAGGCGAGGTGACAGGGGATCATCAAGGCCGCGCCCCTGATAGCCAACGCAGTCGCAACGGGGCCGCTCGGCTCGCCACCGGGCGGTCCCTTGGTTTATTCCGCCTGTCCAAAAAATAGCCGCCCCCTAAAAGTTCCCTCTCGCGCATGATGGGGGTGCGGCGAAGGGGTGGATGGGAATCACTTTACAGCCATTCCTAGGCCGTAGGGCCTCGGTCCGGCCGCAAAATCCTCTGGGCCGGGGCCCGCCCAAATCTGAAGGGGAGCAGAGCCAGTGACCAGGAAGACGGCGCGTAGCCGGGAGGTGTATGTAAGCTTGACGCTGCGGGTGGCCGAGGAATTTCTAGAACGGCTCGACCAGTGGCGCGCATTGCATTCCCCCGGGCTGTCGCGCACCGCCACAGTCGTCGCAATCATCGAGGAGCGGATCAGGCTCGCGACGACCCCCAAATGGGGGATGCGTCTCTGCTGCGACCCCGTCAATTTTGGATACCAGAAGTTGCGCGGGGTTGAGCGTGCGCGAGATGTAAAAAAGTCCCGCCTCAGTCAGGGCGGGGCGCAGAGTTGAGACTGCGTGGTCATGCTGCGACCACAATGGCATCCTGGGCCCTTAGCCGACCGGCACAAGACCATCTTTTTTTGGACGCCGCCTAGGCTCACTTGGGAGTCGATCCACGGCTGCCGGCTATCGACGCGATTTCAGACGAGATGCGGGCGGCCATGGAGAGCGCATGGCCGAAGCTTTAAGTGCGGCAGCCTCTTCGGTCCATTGGTGCGCCATTTTGCGAAACCGCTCACGCCACAGTAAATCGTCTGTCACCTCGGCCGCCCGAAGACACTCCTGCGCGTGGTGCTCATACAGTTTCTTCAGTGCCGTCAATCTAGCCGTTGTCTCGTCATCCATCGATCCCCACTGGACGCTCTGAAAGCCCCGAACCTCACAACGCCAACAATTTTGGCGTGTTTTGAGTTCCGACCTGCTCCCGTGGGCGGGCGGCCAGCTCACAAAGATTTATTTAGTGCTGAAACAATTCAATTCGTTTCTGGAGCCCAATCAAGAGGGAGCGGGGTTCTGTCTGCACGTGTCAATCGCGACTACGGGAGTAGTCTCGCCCCAGGAACTTTCTGTTCCGCAAGTGGAACTTATCTTGCAACCAGAGGCAACTGCAATTGAAATGCCGGGTTTCAAAACTCATCATTTCTTGGACGTGCAAGATCACCGAGAAGCTACTCGCGTCCGCCGGCTGTCCTTAATGGCGCGAGCACCTTCCCGCAGAGCCAACAGTCACAAGCGGTTCGGTTTGCCTGCCCCAAGTGAACTCGATTATTGTTTACGCGCGCGGCGCCGCCAGCCGAGCCAGCCGAGACTTGCGAGCAGGAAGCCGGGCAGGCCGGCGCCGGCGATGGGGCCGGGCACGGCCACCGCCGATAGATCGATGGTGGAATTAACGCCACCGATGCCGTGGCTGTAGATGCGATAGTATTGCGCCACGGCATAGATAGGGCTCGTGGACATTAACATTATCGAGCACCACCGACTCAGGCGGTGGCGCGCCGTTGGTGTAGAAAATCGTCCCCGCGAGTGTGTTCCCCAAGGAGTCTCCGTTGTTGCTGCTGAAATAGGTCGTCTCCTGCACGGCCCAGTCGACGGGCACTTGATTGGTGGTGAACTCGCTAGTGAATTGCACCTGCCGCCCAAGCGGTCCTGTCAGACCGGTCGCCCACACCACGATGTCGAGGACATGATTGCCACCGATCGAGGAGACGTTGATCGAATTGCTCTTGAGCAGACCCGGCGCGGGCAGATCGGGCGCCGCCACCGCGCTCAACGTTGTTCACATTGAACGCGCCAATGGCCATGTTGCTGATGCCGAAGGTACTGACGCCAGGACCGCCGGAGAAATAGACGAAGCTGCCCAAGTCGAATGCCAATCCGATCGAGATAGTTGTCGCTTGCGCCGCGGATGTCAGCGCCAGCACTGCGATTGCCAGCAAAATGGTCAGGATTCGCTTCTCGGCGGCCAGCATCCAGCGCAGCTTCGTTTCCATAATGCCAGCCCCATGGAAGCAACACGGCAGCGTCAGTGACGACCGTTGATGGGCAACCCCGAAATGGGAGTGCGCGTCTCTTGCGACCCGGCATTTTTTGGACACCATAAGTTGCTGCGGACTTGAGCGGCGAGTTCTAGGCCGGCGTCCAAAAAAGATGGTCTTGTGCCGGTCGGCCAAAAGCTCAGGATGCAATCGTGGTCTATGGGTCGAGCAAAGATCATTGGAGCCTCTTCTTTGATCGCTACCTGGGTGCCGCTCTCGGCGCCTTTCTGCGCGCCGTCAGGCCGATCGACGTCCGACAATCAACACTCGACGAAGCCGAACGAAGCTTGCTGTGTCAGCTCGTCGAGCAAGCGGGCCACCATGATGGCCCGATCATAGAGATCGGAACGTTGCTCGGCCTGACGACGACTCGCATCGCATTGTGGAAATCGGCGCGACAGCGGATCATCACGGTCGACAATTACCGTCGGAATCCATGGCGACTGCCCCCCGAGCTGCATCACGCACTGGCGGCCGAGGTGTTGTTTGGTCTCGTCGAGACGGGACACGTCGAGCAAGTGCGAATGGACAAGAGCGATTTCTATCGGGCCTATGACGGCCCGGCCCCCGCCTTGGTCTTCCTCGACGCAGTTCATACCTACGAAGAAACCAAGGTCGACATTCAGTGGGCGCGCCGCGTCGGCGCATCGATCATCTGTGGGCACGATTATTGCGAGCGATTTCCTGGCGTCATTCAAGCGGTTGACGAGTTCGGCCATCCGGCCCAATTGCGCGGGAGCTTGTGGTCGTTGTGAATCCTCTGAACAATCCGACCAGCATCAGCAGGGGCTCGACACGACAACTCCGGCCGGCAAGGCAATGTGACCTCGCCCGCGAGGTGAGCGCCCGGCCGAATGCAGCCGGGAACGTCCTGGTACGAGCAGCAGGCCGCACTCCAAGCCACTGCGTCCCGACTGGCGACTTAGTGTGCGCGCGTGTCCAGCAGGAGTGCTTTCGGAACACCTACCGCAGCGCAGACGCGGGCGCCCTCAAGCGTCCTTGACCAACTCGACCAATTTCTTCCGCGCGTAGAACATACGGTTAGCGTCTCGTCGACGACCGTTGAGGAGGCAACCCCCAGATGGGGGTGTGCGTCTCTCGCGAGCCCGTCAATTTTTGGACACCTCAAGTTGCTGCGGGCTTGAGCGGGCGAGTTCTAAGCGGCGTCCAAAAAAGATGGCCTTGTGCCGGTCTTCTAAAAGCTCAGGATGCAATCGTGGTCTGATCACCACAGGAGACCTTTAGCCCCGCCTTTTCTGAGGCGGGGCTTTTTTTACATTTCGCGCAGTTCGCCCAGGCAGCCCGGTGTCGCCAAGTTGCGCCGCGTCTGCTGTGGAAATTCACTTGGGAGTCGATCCACGGCTGCCGGCTATCCGATGCGATTCCGACGAGATGCGCGCTGTTGGGGAGAGCGAATGGTCGGAGTTGACGGAACACAACCCCCCGTCGATCTCAAAAAGGGTGATCGAGCCGTCTTCAACGGAGAAATCGACGTTGGATATAGTTGCGTGATGCCCCAATGCAGCATTGTTCTCATTGGCCAGTCTGATTTCAACGTTGGCGGGCGCTCCGAGGACTGTAGGAACGACTTTAAGTGCAACGTTCTCATCAGCGGCACGCACTCGTACCACAGCGACGATGTTCACTTCGAACGCGAAGTCACTCATAGCGGAGTCTCCTGTGGACTGACAGGGGTCCCGCTCAGCATGAGTGGTGCCCATCGCCGGAGCTCGCCGATTCTTGGTGACGGAAGAGATCAGGCGGCAGCGGCTTGAGCTTGCGATCTGACGACCTCGATTCCGTCGGTGAACTTTACTCCGAGGATGACTTTCGGCAACTTGTTGTGACCGTCGAGACGACGCCAGCTTTTCTCGGCGGCCTCGGCGAGCTTGAAGATCATGGCGAGCGCGGTCTTGTTCGAGAGACAACCCTTGGAGCGCACGGTGCGGTGGCGCACCGTTGCGAACGAGCTTTCGATGACGTTGGTTGTGCGCAGATGCTTCCAGTGCTCGGCCGGGAAGTCGTAGAAGGCCAGCAGCGCGTCGCGATCCTTGATCAAGCACTCGACCGCCTTGTCGTATTTGACGCCCCAGGTCTCGACGAAGGCGCCGAACGCCACGAGCGCATCCTTCTTGGTCTCGGCCATCCAGATCTCCTGCAGCGCCCGCTTGGCTTTCGATTGCTGGCTCTTCGGCAGCTTGTTCAGCACATTGGCGGTCTTGTGCACCCAGCAGCGCTGGCCGCGGGTCTGAGGCCACACTTCCTCGATCGCCTGCCAGAAGCCGAGCGCGCCGTCGGCGACCGCGAGCTCGGGTGCCATCGCAAGCCCGCGCCGCTTCAGGTCGAGGAGCAGCTCCCTCCAGGATTGCGCACTCTCGCGCACGCCGTCGATCAGGCCGACGAGCTCCTTCTTGCCCTCGGGCGTGGCGCCAATGATGACCAGCAGGCACTGCGCGGCATCCTCGAGCCGGGCCTGCACGTGGATGCCGTCGACCCAGAAGTAGACGTAGCGCTTGGCTGAGAGATCGCGCTTGCTCCAGCGCGCATGCTCCTCCGACCAGCCGTCCTTGAGCCTCCCGATGGTCGAGGCCGAGAGCCCGCCAGCGTCCTTGCCAAGCAGCGCGATCAGCGCCTGCCTCATGGGTCGCTTGCTGTGACGCAGTGAGTTCAACTGAAGCGCGTTGAGCCGGGCGGGGTTCTGTTTGCTGGCAACAAATGATCGCGGGGTTGTCGCCAGCACTAGTAATATCAACCGCCGAAGCGTTTCCTCCTTCGTGCCGCAAAAACGTCCTCCACGTCGGCTCAACGTCACAGGCGCTCCTCGGTTCCGGGGGAGGCGCCCCTCCAGCGTGCTGGGCGAGGCTTGTGCCGAGCGGGCCTTAATCAACAGCCCGCTTTTACTCACCTTCAACCATTCCGTGTGATGCTCGCCGCCCTCTCGGTATCGGCCGGTCGGATCAGTCGGATCACATGAACATTCTCAGCGAACTTGCAAAGCTCGCGGCTGCCAGCACGGCCGTGACGGTACTCATTTGGGTACTCCCACTCTTGGCGCCGCGCTGCGTGCCGGAGCATGTCGCGGACCTGATTAGGTTTGCGGCCTGCTAATCGGCGTGCTGGGACGCTCGCGGTCCCTCACAAATGCCGTTGACCCTCGGCGCACGAAAGAAATCGGCACTCTACCTGTCAATTTTTCTGACAAGTTAGCCGCATGAGATGGCCGGATTTGTAGATGAAGAATAGATCGCCAGTGTAGTGGAAATACTCCCCTTCGAAGTCCTGCGTCCTGAACTTCAGTTGAATACTGTTGTTGCTCACTTCGCTAGCGTCCATCACGCCTTGGCCAAGGTCGAGGGTGACCTTCTGCTCTGGTCCGAGTGTCAGTTTCACTGTTTTGGGTGATTGGGAAATCCCGGCGGGCTCGATCATCGATCCCTTACACGTCAGCTGCCGCGCATCTTCGGCACATGCAGCGATGGTCGTGAAGCCGCAGACTATCGGCGCCAATATACTTGTTCGCAGCATCGACACAGCTCCAGTCGCTCCCGATACAATGTGCTCAATCGGCATTGGGTTCAACCGCACTTAGCTGGCAGCACCGGCCGCCGGTGCGGTTTTTCATGGGGATCGCCGAGTTGCTGGGAAATTTGGCGGGCCCCGACCAGGTAGCCAAAGATCGGGGCCCAGCGCGGCGCAGGGATGGGCTGACATCCAACCGGGCAACTCTCGCCAGGGCGAGAACGTCAGTCTAGGGCCACTGCGAGGTCGTACGCGCGGTAGCAGCCCTCGCCGCGGCCCCGCAGGCCGACCACACGACCCCGTGCGCGTGCGTGCCGTGCGCCGTGCAGCTTGGCGGAGGCGGGGGCGGGAGAGAAAATTAGGTGCCGTCTGCGCGTTCTGCAGGCCGAAAGAGACCGGGCCACTTCAAAAAACAGCCTGAAACCGCGCGTTGTTGTTCTCACTTTGCGGTGCAGAATGAACCCGCCCAGCCTCAACGACATGAAGGGCCGCCGTGACAGCAGCGCTTCCAGTTTTCGAAGAAGTCCGAGTGCGTTTTTTATATGTGGGGTGGAGACGGCTGCGATGCGCTGCTTGTCGGCATTCCCTGTAGGCTGACCCCCCAGGGAGGCTGCGGCCGCCCCCACCTTGCCCCAATATGTTGGCACACCTCCCAATTGGGGGGTGACCTGATACCCCGCGCGCAGACCTGCATTGCCCCAGCGGGACTATCGGATCAGTTCGGACTTGTTTAAGTGGACTTAGGAAATTGTGAACGCCGCCGACTGGGGCGGGGTGCGACGATGACCCGAGAGCTGCACGTCTACGACCATAGCGGCATGATCGCCGTTCTCTTCGTCGATCCGGACGGGGCGGTCGAGGCCTTTGATATGAAAGGGCTTACTATGATGGGCCGCTTTGGCAGCGTTGCCGAAGCTGCAGTCTGCGCATGCGCCGATGCGGATGTGTTCCGGGATTTCTGACGAACCCAGCAAGAACATGGCTTTGGGTTAAATGCCCTCGCGCAGCTCCGCCCAGGCGAGCCACTGCCGCCAAGCGGCCTCGAACTCATGGCACCTCGGCCGTGGCCTTTAAAACTATTGAAGATTTTGGCTTCGTTCTGCCAAAGTGTCCATACAACTATAAATTGTGCAATTCAATTATTGCTATCATCGGAGGTCCGGCGGCGTGCGTCATCGAAAGCTCGAACAGCAAATTTACGTCGCGACAGCGCTCGTCGTTCATACCGATCCATAGCCAGTAGCTGTTTAGCCTCTTGCGATAGAATGATTGCGAACTTGTGCGGCCCTTGCGGCGTCGAGCTCACAATCCTCAGCACGTTTGCCACTGGTAGGTCTGGCGCGTTCTTCTGCAGGAGCTAGCGGAGGAATGCCACCTTCTTCCGCGTGTTTGCTCGGGGCTCATAATAAGGGTCGGCCAATGCGCGGGACAGGAATTGATGGCGGGCATATCGCACGCGGCGCAAATCGATCTGTGCTTCGGCGACTTGGCGCGCGAGCTCTTGGATTTCCGCGTTGGCGCCCGGGCCGGCGATCTCGCGCGCAAGCGTTTCCACCTCCTCTGACAATGCTGGATTGGAACAAACGGGAAGGCTGAGCGCGTGGCGAAGCGCGTTTCTCGCCGAGCGAGCGCGGCCCTGGGCGGTCTTCGGGCCGGTGCTGGCCCGCGCATTCGCGCGGTTGGCCTTGATCTTGCGGTCGCTCGTCAAGCCGCGTTTTTTCCTTTGGCTGGCGTCGTCTCGATCTCTTGAAACTCGCCGTCCTCGATCTCCTGCACGCTCCGTCGCAGCGTTTCGCCGAGGACCGCGCGACGCCGATCGATCTCGCGCAGGCTGGCATTGCGGCGGCTCTCGGCGATGGTGATTAGGCGATCGATGCGCTCGATTTCGTCGAGCTCCTTGGCGAGTGCATCGGCCATGAAAACGTCCATGCTCATGCCGGCATCGGTGAGAAGCTCATTGACCAGCGTCACGGCGTCTGGTTCGCGCCGCACGTACTCTTGCACGAGCTCTTTTGCCTTGCGGGCCCGTCGCCCCGTCCAGGATGTCGTCCATGTCCAGGCTGTTGCCGCAAGAATTCATTGACCTTGTCGACAGCGTCCGGTTCATTCCGGGCACACTCGCGCGCCAGCGTCTGCGCATCTTCCGCCTGGTCTTCCGGAAGATTGTCCTGAAGAATTTCCGCAAGATCGGTCCGCAAAGTGCTCCGAGTACAGATCATAATCGAGCTGTTTCAGCCAAGAAATCTTCCAGCGCTTCAAGTCCGCGCGCTTGGATCAAACTCGATTTCAAGCGGCGCCACCGCAAGATCTCCCATTCCAAGGACACGACGTCGGCTATGAACATCTCATCGATGATATCTACCGGCTTTACGGCCGCGCAGATACGGGCGAGAAGCTGATCATAGGCGGCGGCGTCTTCGCCCTCGATGAGCAGCGGCGGGCCAAATAGGGCCAATCGCGCTGCCGGCCCCTGGGCACTAATCGTCGGGTTCGTCGGGGATATCGTGAGTTTAACCCTCTTCATCGGACTAACTCCATTGTTTCATCTACTCGATTTTTTTTCAATAGGGTGGCAACCGCGCCGATGCACTTTCTCCGCGTCGCCGCTCGTTCACAATCTGAGGGT
Organism: uncultured Alphaproteobacteria bacterium; assembly: GCA_963827585.1. Classification (GTDB taxonomy): domain Bacteria; phylum Pseudomonadota; class Alphaproteobacteria; order Rhizobiales; family Xanthobacteraceae; genus VAZQ01. Next base: position 2,644 of record CAWHCK010000011.1, on the reverse strand, counting down.
AATCTTGACGTGTCGGTCTGCTTCCACCACGCGTTGGGCGACGCGCAGTACGGTGGTAATCAGCCGGCCTTTCGGAATTTACAACTTGACACGTGAATGTTGGCGAGTGGGATTTGGCGCCGGCACAATCGGCAATTGTTTGAGACGAATAGCCCCCGCGTTGAGAGCGGGTAAATTTTATTGACGCGCGACAACATGGGACGCTCTTCGCTTTACTCAATCACCACTTGAGAATATTACCACGAACGCACTTGGATTTATAATGATGGACCCGGTGTCGTGGCCAGTAAACGCCGCTCCCGTGGCCTGCCTTCTTCGGACCGCGGCGGGACGGTTTCCCTCGCTGGCTGCATTTGTCCCGACGGGACGCTTCAGCAACGGGCCGGGGCGCGGAGACCCATACCGCAGCGTCCGCTCGAGGCGACCAAGGATCGCGTGACCGGTCGAACGGCTTTCCAGGAAATGTAGTTCGCCCACGAACGATTCGTGCTGATAACGTGAGAGGTCCCGGCTTGAACGCAGTCAGCGAGAGGCAATTCGCCTCCCTAGCACTGCGTGTTCCTCAGCGCGTCTACAGGCGCACTCGGACCACCACCTCGATGCTTGCTTTCTCTCGGCAATGAGGCCCAATCCCGCCCTCTTTGCTTGAAAATTTAAACTGTGCCAATGTCGGCGTCAGTTCCATCGGAAGCGCGCCTCATCGTATTGCGAGGCGGCGGCCATGCCAACGAAGGGTAACATGCGCTTTGCGTTGACACTCTGCTTAGTCATGACGCTCTCAGCACCGGCCTTTTCGGAGGCCGCCGAGAAGGAAACGCGCCCCTTGGATTGTCGCCGCGAGCATTATACGAAACGGCGGGCCCTCTGGGTCTGGGGTATACCTGAAGTCTGGATTGATCATTACGGCTGCCCATCTGACTGCCGCCGATGCCAACATGGGCGTGCGCATCGCCGGCGTGGCCTTGCCCGCGAGTGTCGTGAAGCAGGGCGCACTCGAAGATGTGGACTTGAGCCTATTATCCGTCGATCAAGAAAAACTACCCGCGAGGATTGGGCCATTCCAGATGCAGCTATGTGAAGCGCCACCTTGGCCAGGCGATCCGGTCATCGTTGTGGACGACGCGAGGGCAACGCGGTCTCACATCATCTCGCCGCAGGTATTGTCTTTTGGCCACGCAGCAAATTTTCTACTCTGATCAGCGATGTTGCCACGACTGGAAACTCCGGATCAGGTGTGTTCGATCCAAATCGCAAATGCCTGCTCGGCATTATGAGTCGAAAGTTCACTGGCTGACACGAAGGGCGGCCCAAGAGACATTGCTAAATATTTCGTCCCGGCGATCGAGATCCGCGACTTCATTCCGGTCGAATTCAGATCCTGACGGAGTTCTGCGCGACGAAATCAGCCTGCTGCCCATGCGCCCCACGTCATCGACCTCTGAGCCACTCGTGTGCTGCCTGCTCAAACGCAAGCTTTTCTGCGGGACATTTGTTTGGTGGCGCGCAGCTTGGCGGCGGCTGCCATTTGTCGGTATCGAAGTCGGTTTGCCCAGCGGGGACCTTAACCCACATCCCATGCAGGGAAGCTGAGATCGTTGCGTCTGTTTGCGCCGGCACCTATCGAGAGAGTGTCGCGGAGTCCAGTGCCCCGTCGGGTTCCTACTTGTCCCCCTCTCGAGCTTAGGGCTCCAGTTGGGACGAACGGCTTTGGTCTCCTTCTCAATGTCTCGGTTGCAAACTCACAGCGCTCCCGGGAAGATGCTAACAAGGCTATGAACGTCTCCCTCATCGCCGCGTCCATGTAAAACTGCGCCTGGGCAAGCCACTCTTCCCTTTCCTGCGAGCTTTCAGTGTGTTCCGCGGCACGACGACAGTCGCCTGCAGTTTGATAGAATTTTTCGGCGTTTGAAGTGGCGTCCGTTTTCATTGAATTCTGATCAAAGCGTTTCCAGAGCCGCGGGGCCCATCATCACGTCATATTGCCGTTTGTTGCATGGAGGCGCAGATTAGGCAACGTTCTTTGCTCGGCGCGACCGTTGAACGGCCTGCTTTTTTTTAGACTTCGCTGAGGCGAGTCCCGCAGGTGTCGGCGGTGCAGGGCAACAAGGGTTGTCTGATCTGCACTTGAGACCGATTTCATGCAGCCGAAAACGCCGCATGGAACGACTCGACGCCGACCGCCAGTTCACGAGCACTCTGTTATGGGGCGTGCCGTCCCCACCACCAGGCGGCACTATACTATTCGGCGTTCATGCGATTGAGGTGATGGCGCAAGGCCTACGCTGGGGCGCGGCCCTCAGAGGTTTCACGCGCGATGAAATGCACGAGCGATGATGGTCAGCTTTGATACCAACATCCTCGTGTACGCCACAATTTCGGGACCCTCGCGAAGACACCACTGAGCCGATCTCGCAACTTAATGACGTTGGTCTAGGAGACACGAATTATCGATTGAAGCTGCATCGTGTTGTGCGCGACCTGATCCGCAAGTGAACACCATCGTGATGAGCTGAATGATAGGTACCGGCGATTCGCTACGACCATGGCGAGCTTTGATCGCCTCGAAGCCGAGCCAGGACATTAAACGGTTGTCAGCCAGCGCCGGCTCGGAGCCGATGACGCGAAGATCGGGCCTCAAAGTCTA
>CAWHCK010000010.1:0-27356 GCA_963827585.1 uncultured Alphaproteobacteria bacterium | reverse complement strand
GCAATCAGCATCGTTACTCGATCACCTCGTCGGCGATGGCGAGCAAAGTGGGAGTGAGTATCACGCCCAGCGCCTTGGCAGTCCTTAAGTTGAGGACCAACTCGAAAGTGGTCGGGCTGTTCGATCGGAAGCTCGCTTGTTTGGGGGCCTTGAGATGCGATCAACGAAGAGGCCGCACGGCGCGACAGATTGGAAATACGGGCGGAGTATGACATCAATCCCCCCGCATCTACATCCGGCGCAAAGCGAAGATCGTCGGCAACCTGCGTCGATCGCGCTCTCGGCACTTTCTTCGCGGCGCGCGATGGCCATGCCATCGGCCGGATAGATAAGACCTTGCGCCTCGTGCGCTGCGATGGTCCACGATTGCACTCTCAACAGAATCGGCGTCGAAGTCGACGAAATCAAGGGAGCCCGGCGGCGAGCGTGCGATCTCTTCGAGATCGTGCCTCCATTGCGTATCTCCCCTAATATCCCGAACGGTCGGGGCTTACCATTAATCCGGCGTGACGAAGGCGAGGGACAGCGCGCTTTAGCAGCTTAATGCGTTTGCCGTAGATCTCGCAGCCTCCAAGGCGGGCAGACCGGTCACGTCGCCGGCGAGGTTCCGCCAGGCTCTGTGGAAGTCCCATTCCGATGGGTATCGGGGCGGACTATCAGTACGATCGGGATCGAAGAGGTCGCGTGTCTTCGGCTTCGCCTTCCCGCTGTCCGGTCGTGACGATACGTCAACAGTGCGATCCACTAGATCGGCAATGAAGCCGCTTACTAGGCCGTTGGCCGGCGGCGCTGCCTGCCTCCACAAGACTACGTCCGTCCTCTTCCACAGAGCCCGTAACCCGCGCAAACCGGTTGTGCAGGCGCGGGAAGAGAATGACCGGCTTCGCCGGGGGTCGGCTCCATGGAGACGAGACCTTTACATGGGAAGTGCATGCTGCTGCTGCGCGCGGCGCCGTAACGGCTCAATACCGCCGCTGCCGCACCGCCGAGCAGCGTAATGAACTCGCGCCGCTTCACTCGATCACCTCGTCGGCGCGGGCGAGCACGGATGGCGGGATGTCGAGGCCGAGCGCCTTCGCGGTCTTGAGATTGATGACCAGTTCGAATTTGGTCGGCTGCTGGACCGGCAAATCGGCTGGATTGGCGCCCTTTAGTACCTTGTCGACATAGGTTGCCGCCCGCCGGAACAGGTCCGGGAAGCTCGGGCCGTAAGCCATCAGACCGCCCGCTTGGGCGAAGCGGCCGTCCTCATAGGCCGCCGGAATGCGGTTGCGGATGGTGAAATCAAGATCCGATCGCGATGGCGGTTCGTAAACGCTTCGGCGGTCACCACTAACGCTTCGGGTCGTCGTTCGGACAGCGCCGCGAGCTTGCCCCGGTGCCGTCGAGATCACGCGCCCCGGCGTCGTAGAAGGTAATCTTCAACTGCTCCGCTGCAAGTTGAGTTTCGCGCACACGCAGGGCCATGCCGGGGTTCGAGATCCGACAACACGGCGACGTGGCTGATACCCGGATAAAATTTTCAGCAATTCAAGCCGCTTTGCGCTGAGATCGGTGGCCATGAGCGACAGCCCGGTGATGTTCCCCCCGGGCCGCGCCAAACTCGCGACAACTCCCGTGCTGAGCGGATCGCTGCTGACGGCGAAGACGATGGGGATGGTCGTCGTCGCCTGTTTGGCGGCAAGGCACCCGGCGTCCCCGCGGTCACGATAACGTCGACCTTATGCGCCACGAGCGTCGCCGCGTGACCTGGAAGACGGCCGACTTGGCCGTCGGCATAGAGGTACTCGGTCTCGACATTGCGGCCCTCGACGTAGCCGAGCTCGCGATTCCGCGTCGATATTCCTCCAGAAGATCCTGTACCGCTTGAGTGCCAGGTGCCAGCCATCCTACCCGCGGGATTTTTTTAGGCTGAGCGAAAGACCTGAGCGGCGCCGCGACTGCGGCTGCGCCAAATGCCACGAGCAGTGTGCGGCGTTCTATCATCGGATCAATCCATCGTGGAGCAGAGCGTCAGGCTGACCAGCGAGCATCGTCCGACCCCGCGCCAACTAAGTCTAGCTGCGTCCGCGCCGCGAACGGGCCATGCGGCCGCCGCGCCGCCGACAGGTGGGATGAAATCGCGATGCCTTTTTGGCCATGGGGGCCTTGTCCCCCGCGGTGGGTCCGCTGCACGGTCAGCCTGCCACAGAGCGGCCGGCGAGTCCTATGGACGGACCTAAATTGTTCTGAATTGACGTGCTGCTGGCACTCCTATGCTCTGACCATAGCCCACTGCGGTGCGCCTGCCCCTCGGGCCGATGTCCGATCTCGGCCGTCCTGCGACGTCCGTGACATGTCTGTTCTACCCTCGATATCTGCCGTGATTTCGCAGAGCCGCGAGCGGCAGCTTCGTGCAAGATACCGAAAGAAATTGATCGTAGGCTACAAAAGCTGGGTCCTTCCCGCTATGAACGGCTGTTCGCCCAATCAACAGCCCCGGAAAGGAACCGCACATGAAGCTCTACTACGCCCCCGGCGCCTGCTCCATGGCGCCGCACATCGTGGCTCGCGAAGCCGGACACACCTTCGATCTCGAGCGGGTTGACATCCCCAACAAGAAGACCGCCGACGGCGGCGATTATTGGAAGATCAACCCCAAGGGCTACGTTCCGGCTCTCATGCTGGACGACGGACAAGTCCTGACCGAGGTCGCGGTCATCTGCCAGTACCTCGGCGACCAGAAACCCCAGGCCGGGCTCGTTCCCCAATCTGGAACCATGGAGCGCTACCGCCTGATGGAAGCGCTGAACTTCGCTTCGTCCGAAGTACACAAGCAGATCGGCGCGCTCTTCAACCCGAACCTGACGGCGGAAATGAAGGAGGTCCAACTGGGCGTGATCGGGCGTCGTCTCGATGCTCTCGAGAAGCTGCTCGACGGCAACCAGTTCATTACCGGCGACAAATACACGGTGGCCGACGCCTATCTGTTCACGGTGCTCAACTGGACCAATATCCACAAGATCGATCTCGCAAAATGGCCGAACATCAAGGCATACACGGCTCGAATTGGTGCAAGGCCGAAGGTGCAGGAAACCATGCGGGCGGAAGGTCTGCTGGGATAGCACACGCGCATCGGTCAGGACGATCGGAGAACGCCACGCGTACCTGACCGATGTCCTCCCCAAAAAGTGCCTCACTGCTGAAGAATGGCTTGATCTGTATGGCAAGCGGGCTTCGTAGCGGGCGCCTGAAAATACAAGCTGAAAAGAGGCTTGGCGAGCATTCGGACATCGACTGTTTCGCGACCTTGGGCTCTCGAGGCGGCTGGCACCGGTCGATGAAGCTGTTGAACAGCGCCGAAGGTGCCACACCCTCGCTGCTCGCCCCATAGCAGCCGCCTTCGCAGTCTTGAAGTGATGATCAACTCGACCTTGGTGGACTGCTGGACCGGCAGATCGGCCGGCTTAGCGCCCTTCAGAATTCGGGCAGTGTAGACGCCGGCGAGACGGTAAGTGCGGTCACTCGGCGATCAGGCAACGCGTCTTCACATCACCGGCCGAGGAACGTCCGCGTTGAGTTCAGCTCTGCCTCAGCGACCGGACATGTCGTCACTCGATCACCTCGTCGGCGCGGGCGAGCAGCGTCGGCGGCACTTCGAGGCCGAGCGCCTTGGCGGTCTTGAGGTTGATCACCAGCTCGTACTTGGTCGGCGCTTGCACCGGCAGGTCGGCCGGCTTCTCGCCCTTGAGGATGCGATCGACGTAGCCTGCTGCGCGCCGGTACGGCTCGAGCCGTTCGGGACCATAAGAGATCAGGCCACCGCTGGTGGCGAAGTAGCGCAGCGGGTAAACCGCCGGCACCCGGTGCTGGGCCGCAAGCGTGATGATCAGTTCGCGATTGACCGTCGCCAACGGGCTCACCGTCACGATCAGGCCGCCATTGGCCTCGCGCGCGACAGTGACGGCCCGTTCGATCTCGCCGGCATCGCGCAGGCCGACCGAGGTCACCTCCACCCGCAACGACGGCGCCAACGCTTGGATTGCGCCCACCTGCCCACCTCCACCGGGTGAGCTAGGATCGCGAATGACCACCGCGCGCGTCATGTGCGGCGTGATCTGCTTGAGCAGTTCCAGCCATTTGCCGGCGATGCCGAATTCGAACAGGGAAAAGCCGGTGGTGTTGCCGCCCGGCCGCGCCAGACCCATGACGAAGCCGGCGCCAACCGGGTCGATGACCTCCACGAACACGATCGGCACGGTGCGGGTCACCTGTTGCAAGGGCCCCACGGTCGACCCGCCATAGGCCAGGATGACCTCCGGCGGGAGCGCGACCAATTCCGCCGCATACCTGCGAATGCGATCGAGGTCGCCTGCACTCCAGCGGTAGTCGATCCGCACGTTGCGACCGTCAATCCACCCCAATTGCGCAAGCCCCTCTCGGAACGCCGCGACGAGTCCCTGGGCTTCCGGATCGTTCTCGGAGAGGTTCATGAGCACGCCGATCCGCCGCGCGCGCTCGCCCTGCTGCGCCCGCGCCGCGAGCGGCCACGCAGCTGCTGCGCCGCCAAGTGTGAATATAAATTCCCGCCGTCGGATGTGGATTGCCATGCGACCCCTCCCGCCGGAGGTCGTGTGCATGCAATAGGGGGGACGATATCACGCTTTAGCGAAGGAACGAACAATGCTTTTGCAGAACAAGCAAATGTTGTCCGCTTTGCCCCCATTAGCACCGGAGAGCGGACATTCCGGATCGGCAGCTTCGTGCCAGGAAGCGACATATGCACCGCAGCAAACAGCATCTCTATTCGATCACCCTCTCGGCGCGCAGCAGGATAGATGCCGGGATCTCGATCTTCAGGGCGTTCGCTGTTTTGAGATTGACTACCAGCTCGAATTTTGTCGGCTGCTCAACGGGAAGGTTGGCTGGGTCTTCTCCGCGTAAGATTCGGTCCGCATAGGTCGCAAGCCGGAAATAGGTCGCACGCTGGTTCGCACCGTAGCTCAACAGTCCGCCGGCTTCACAGTATTCGCTCCATCCGAACATCGAGGGCAGTCGCTGCGCGACCGCGAATTGGGCAATTCTGGCTCTGTGCACCATCGTGACGCCTTCCGGAAACACGAGCATCGCATCGGCGCGCGTGCTTCCGGCAGTAGCGAGCGCATTGTCCAATTCACGTGCGCCGACGAAAGGCACATAGAGCGTCTCGATGTCGAGTGCTTTTGCCGCATGATGAGTGGCTTGCCACTCCGACGGTTCTCCCGGGTGATCTGTGTTCGACACCACCGCGAGCCTGCGCAACTGCGGAAATATATCCTTCAGCAACTCAACTCTCTTTCCAGCCAAATCCAGCGAAAGAAACGTACTGCCCGTGAAGTTGCTACCTGGCCGGGCCAAGCTCTACAAGACCGAGTTCAACTGGGTCGCCGCTGATCGCAAATAAGACGGGAATGTTCGTGGCCGCCTTCATCGCGCGAATTGCAGGACCGCTCGACACCGCGAGGTCCACCTTGTCGCGCGTCAGTTCAGACAGCGCGCTACGCAGCGCATCTGGATTTCCGGGCGCGTAGCGAAGTTGCAAGACAAGATTGTTCCCCTCGACATACCCGAGCTCGCGTAGTCCTTCGCGAAACCCGTTCATGAACGGGTCAGGTTGCGCTTCGGTAGATGCCCAGAAGATGCGATGAATTTTCGCCGGCCGATGCTGCGCAAGCGTGGAGAGGGTCAATGCCGCCCACCGCCGCCTAGAAAGGTGATGATGAACTCGCGTCGTTTCATGGCCTTCTCCTCAGGCCGAAGATCATACCTACCACATCGGTGCGGGAATGCCGCGTTGTGCATCACAGCAAAATTGGCCGCCGATGGTAGAGTTGGGTCGTGAACGTCGTTTTCGCGATCTCCGTGGCACGTCCGCTTACCCTCCAAAACTCGCCGTGAAAGCGGACATTCGCGATCGGCAGCTCCGTGCCAACAGGCGACATCAAACCCATCCATTCGATCACCTCGTCGGCGCGCGCGAGCAGGAATGGCGGCACTGTGAGGCCGAGCATCCTGGCGGTCTTGAGGTTGATGATCAGCTCGAACCTGATCGGCTGCATAAACCGGCACCGGATCTCGGCCTATTAGTTGTCGGCCACGTTGGCAGCGAGACGACCACGAAAATATCGATCGCTGGCATCGCCGTCGCCAATCAACCCGTATCATGGCGTTCATTGCTCGCCCGGCAACGGCCCGAAATCCTTCGGCGGACGGCGATGGCGCGTCGCCTGCTCGTAGGCCGCGGCGATCCGGATCAGCACCGGCTCGCTGAACGCGCGGCCGAGGAAATCGATCGAGACCGGCAGCTGCGACCGGCTTTCGGCGGCAGCAGATCGCCGGCTCGTCTTGCCGCCGTCGGCGGCCGCGCACCACCGCGCGGTCATAGACCTCGCGCGTGAACCCGGCAGGCACGACGACGACCGGGAACCCGCCGTTCGGGCTCAGGCGCGGCGTCAGCGGAGCGCGCAAGCTCGACCACGCGATCGACCGTCGCGGTCATATTGCTCGCCGTTGATCGTGACGGTGACGGTTTCCTTGACGTCTTGAGATTGGTGGGCTCGACCGGCGAGGCGAGCAGCGGCGCCGGGATCGTCTTGGTCGGATAGACCAGCGCATCGAGCCGGTTGTCCGCCATCACCTTGTTCACCAGCATCTGCAGCGTCGTGCGCACCGCGTGCCAGCCGTTGATGTCGAGATTGGCGACGGGCAGCTTCTGGACCATCGGCATGCTGTCGCTCTTTCTGCGTGAACCGCTCCGGTCTGTTCGAGCAGACCTTCGAGCCGCGTCCGCGGCGGAAGCGGTCACGCCGTCGATCGGCGCGTGATCGAAGAACGTCGATTGCGCGACGAGATCGCGCACGGTCTTGATGTTGGCGTCGCCGCGGTCGCGCAGGTAGCGGTCGAGCGCGTAGAGCACTTCGCCGGAGACGTCGGCGGCTCGCGCTCGGCCAGCAGGCGGATGGTCAGTTCGGGCGGCAGCTGCGCCGCGTTGCCCGAGATCTCGACCGTCCGATCGACGAACGGCGTGCTGGTCGGGAACAGCTCCTTGTAGACCGCGGCCAGCGTCGGCGTGTCGAGCGCCGGCACGATCTCGGCGATCGCGTCCTTGAACAGCTCGCCCTCGGGACCGGGATCGACGATCGTGGCGCCCGCCTTCGCGAGATCGGCGATCGCGCTGATTGGCGATGCGGATCGCTTCTTCGTCCGCCTTGGTGTGCGGCTGCATGAATTCGCGCACCACGCCGATGCGCACGCCTTGTGAGCGTCGCGTTGTCGGCAAAGGTCTCGTAGGGCCATGCCGGCATGCTCGAGGCTCTCGGCGGTCGCGGGGTCGCGCGGATCGTAGCCCGCGAGCACGCGAGAGCACGGTCGCGGCATCCTTGACCGAGCGGCACAGCACGCCGGCCCGGTCGCGCGTGAGCGAGGCCGGGACGATGCCCGGCGCGGCTGACAAGGCTGTTGGTCGCGACGATGCCGACCAGGCTGCCGTTCGAGGCGGGATTGCGCGCCGACGGCCCGGTCTCCTCGCCGAGCGCGCACATCGACGAGATTGGCCGCGACCGCCGCACCCGAGCCGCCGCTCGAGCGGCCGGCGCTGCGGCTGGTGTCGTAGGGATTGCAGGTCGTGCCGCCATACGTGCTGCGGTCGCCCGAGGCGTATTCGCCGATATTGGCCTTGGCGAGGATGATCGCGCCCGCGGCGCGCAGCCGCGCGACGACCGTCGCGTCCCGCGGCGGACGGTCGTTGGCGTAGCGCGCGGCCGCGCCGCTGGTCGTGCGCATGTCGGAGGTGTCGAACTGATCCTTGATCGCGAACGGGATGCCGTGCAGCGGTCCCTTCAGCTTGCCGGTCGCGCGCGAACTCGGCATCGAGCGGCCTTCGCGACTTCGAGCGCATCGGGCATGGCGGGATCGTTGTCGGCCTTGTCGGTCTCCGACCGCTTGCCGCGAAGATTGAGCGTGATGAGCGCATTGACCTTGCCCGCATTCTCGATCGGCTCGATGTCGCCGAGCTGCATAGCCGCTCGCGGGATCGACGGCGCCGTTCACGCACGGTGCCGTTATAGGCCTCGATGCGCTTCAGATAGTCGCTGACGAGTTGCGTGGCGGTGAGTTGCCGCGCGAGGATCGCGCGGTGAATGTCGGCGATGGTCGCTTCTTCGAGATGAAATTTTTGCGCCGACGCCAGCGGCGACCCGAACCCGAGGAAAACCGCCACCAAAAACGCAGATAGTCCAAGGTTACGTCCACTCATCGTCGCCTCCCCAGCCCGGAATCTCAGCCCATTGTTGCCTATATCCCTGGAATGCGCTCTGCTCATGTGAGGGGTCTGCGCCTGCGACCGAGCTGAGAAACCCGATCACCGGCATCGGCTGCTGCTGTGTGCGCAAAGAGAGCGGCCACGCGACTGCCGCACCGCCGAGCAGCGTGACGAACTCGCGCCGTTTCAATTGATCGGATCGCATTCGATTCCGCCAGCTAGGGCCGGATTGCAGGATATCGGACTGGCGGCGAATAGTCAGCGGGTATCGGAGCGACTGCACAACCTGATCGCCGTTGACGAGGCGGCCGAAGTCCGTGTCGGGTCATGTATGGACGGCGCCCGCGGTGCAAGAGGAATCTGACTATCAGCGAAGCGTTCGGGTGCAGTCATGTATCCGGCCTTTGAATGCGGCCGTTTTGACCGCTGGCCCTGATGTGATCCGCTGATCGGTCCCAAACAAACTCACGCGCTCTTTCTTCGCATGACCCATTACCGGGTTTTCCGATCGACGGTCTCGACCGTTTCGCATCAATGTCTTCATCACCCCTGCAGTTTTGAACGCACATACTTACCCACAACCTCCCATCGCCGAGCCCCTTACACAGCTGCCGCAAGCTCGGGCGCCCGATATGTGCCGCCATGGGCTAGCAGCGCCCAGGCCGTGCGGGCCATCTTGTTGGCGAGCGCTACCGCCACGACCTTGAAGGGCCGTCGCGCCAGGAGCTGCGTAAGCCAGGGATACTTCTCGGGGTTCTGCATGGCGCGCCGCAAGACGGAAATCGCGCCGACGACGAGAATGCGCCGCAAATAGCGGTCGCCCTGCTTGGAGATCGGTCCGAGCTTCTGCTTGCCGCCAGTTGAATCCTGTCGCGGCACCAGCCCGATCCAAGCCGCAAAATCGCGTCCTGACCGAAAAACCGTTGGGTCCGCTACGGTCGCCGCAATCGCGGTCGCCCCGATGACGCCGATGCCTGGGATGGTCTCGAGCCGCTTGCTCGCCTCGTTCGCGCGATGCTGCGTCTTGATCCGCCTCTCGATCGATCCGATCAGCGTCTGCACCGCCTCAAGCTGAGCCGCCAGCACAATGACGCTCGCCCGCGCATCGACGGGCAAACGCGCATCCCGGTCGTCCGACACGATCGCGAGCAATTCCGTAACCCCCTTGTCGCCCTGCGCCGCCACGATACCGAGTTCGGCCAAATGCGCCCGCAATGCATTGATCAGCTGGGTACGTTGACGCATCATCAGATCGCGCGTGCGATGCTGCATCAACTGACCCTGCTGCGCGGCCGTCTTGATCCGCACGAAACGCATCGTCGGGCGCCGAACCGCCTCGCAGATCGCCGCGGCGTCGGCGGTGTCGTTCTTGTTGCGTTTGACGTAGGCCTTCACGTCCTTCGCTGGCATCAGACGCACCTCGTGGCCCAGCTTCGTCAACTCGCGCGCCCAATAATGCGCCGACGCACAGGCCTCCATGCCGATCAGGCACGGCTGCAAAGCATTGAAAAACGTAATTACCTGGCTGCGCCGAAGTTGCTTCCTGACAACCACCTTCTCGTTGGCGTCGATTCCGTGGACCTGAAACACGTTCTTGGCGATATCCAAACCAATCGTGGTAATTTGCATCTGGACGGCTCTCCTCATGTGATTCGTCTGCGACGATCACTCTATGGCACTTCGATGCCGGGAGCGGGCGCCGTCCACCACATCAGAACTCGGTCATTCGGCGATGTCGGCTCCAATGTCCGGTTTGCCCGAAGGCGGACATGGCTGATCTGTGCGCACACTCACGCCCAGGCAGCGCACGCGCCCTGATCTCCTCGAGCAGTACCGGCAGCGGGCCAACGTCATCAATGACCCGGCGCACGATCAGCGCCGGGCCGGATCGCTCGTACGTTGTTCGGCCGCGCCGCTGCTACTGCACGATAACCATCGCGCCGATCTGGACCCGGTTATAGAGATCGATCACGTCCTGATTGGTCATGCGAATGCAGCCCGATGACACCGCTTGGCCGATTTTGTCAGGCTCGTTCGAACCGTGAATGCGATAGAGGCTCGCGCCGAGATAGATCGCGCGTGCACCCATTGGGTTGTCGGGCCCGCCCGCCATATGACGCGGCAGATCGGGCCGACGCTGCAGCATCTCCCCGGGCGGCGTCCAGTCCGGCCACTCGCGCTTGTCGGTCACCTGGTTGATGCCGCTCCAGGTGTAGCCGGCCTTGCCGACGGCGATGGCATAGCTCAGCGCCTGCCCGTTGCCGAGCACGAGGTAGAGCCGGCGCTGCGCCGTGCTGACTATGATGGTGCCGGGCTTTTGATTGGTGGGATAGCTCACCACCCCGCGCGCGATTGAGGGACCGAATAAGCTCGCGAAAAACGAGCGGCCGCCGCCCGCATAGCGGTCGTAAGGATGAGCCGCGGCCGGCGTGGCGGCAGCGGCAATGCTCAGCATGGCGACGAGCCCCGTTACGATTGTGACGATCTTCATGATGCCAATCCCCTTGTGTTAGGCACCCGGACGGGCTGACCGAGTGACGCCCCTATTCCGCCGTGTCTGTGCGAGACGCCCGCTTCTGCCATCCCACCTTCCGGCTCAATCGCCGGGGGAATGGCTCCCGACTATTTGTCGCCTCAGGCCGGTCGAAGGTTCAGATGCAATCGGTTCGCCCCTACGCCGATCGTCCCTGAGAGGGTCGCAGCGCTACCGGAGGAGCCTGCGGCTGGGAAACGGCTGTGCGGGCTCCGCAGGGCCGCCTGGGGTGGGAGAAGGAAAGAACCTCCCGACGGCGGGAGGTTTCAATAGCCCGCCTGGGCTGCCGTTGGGGCGCCGGGCACCTGGGCTGCCGTTGGGGCGCCGGGCAGGAAACACCGGATATTAGGGAGAAGGAAAGAACCTCCCGACGGCGGGAGGTTTCAATAGCCCGCCTGGGCTGCCGTTGGGGGCGTGTCGTCGTGAGGCTTGTACGCCGCCACCGTCACCTCCCCGCTCGGCAGATGCTTCACCACCACGTCGCGATTCGGAAACTTGCGCTTGAGATGCTCCGCCGCCGCAATGGCAATGTCCTTGCGTCGGTGCGGCCCCCAGCGTTCTCCGGATCCCGCCCAGCGTCGCGCTGACGGTCTTGTGCGAGGTCGGAGACCGCTCAGTGTCGGAGAGCACGGCCTCGAGCGCGTACTTGATGGCCGCCAGCCGGCGCTGCAGCGTGGACGGGCGCCGGCCGCGAGACGCCTCATCCGCGAGAAACATGCAAAGGGTATCCGGTGTCGGCGGTAAGGTTTCCAATTTCCTGACGTCACACCATTCGGCGAAGATGCGCCAGTCCGAGACGTAGGCGTCCATGGTCGCGCTCGCCCTGCTCGCTCGGATGAAGTCATGCGCGAGCTTGAGCTCATCCTCAAAAATGGGGGAAAGAGCAGTTGTCGGCTCGATGATGGTTAGCGCGGTCTCCACTTCAGTCTCCCGTGGTTGTGGGGAATGCTAATTTATCCAATGTAGCCTCTGTGGTACCACAGTTATCTCATAAGGTCAACAATTATTGCAGATAGCGGCAATTTGTGGTACTTGCGCAACACCACAGCATATGGGGCCGCCATGGCCAAAAAGCGCACGAAGCCCGGACCTCCGCGCACGACAGGGCCAGGCGAGCAAGTAAAGCTCCGCTGCCACGCGGACTTCCTACTGGCGGTCGACGAATGGCGGGAGCGTCAGAACGGCGACAAGGTTTCGCGGCCGCGGGCCATCATGCAATTGGCTTGGCTGGCCCTGCTCGACGCGAGGAAATGACGGCCATGAACCGGCCTCCCGAATATCTTCCCCCAATTGCACCGGTCCAGGAGTAGCCGCATGCGGCGTGAGGAGCTTAAAATTCTTGCCGATGAACTGCTGCGCGAGGTCGGGTCGTTCCACTTTTATTCCGCATGCCGCGCGTCAGCAAGTGGGAGCGGTGAGACTTAAATCAATAGCGTATGGCGCGACGCTTAGATTTGTGACCTGTTAGTGTCCAGTTGTTGGATTGGTGCTCAGGCGGCGGCCTACCAAGCGCGCTTTCGAGGTTCCGGTCGTGCCAGCGTTGGTACCGCTGCCATACGCCCGTAATGAGCGATTGCACGCCTGGGTCATGCGGCCAGCGTTGGCGAGCGTAGTGGCGCATTGCCGCAAGGCTATTCAACCATGGGATATGTGGATCGTCCCGCATATTGGCGATTAGCGCATTTTCAGCGGGGTTGTGGCGCGGCCGTACCCTGGCGAGCCATCTCTGCGTGTGATTCATTTTTGCGTTCCTGCTACCCATCGTGAATGCGCACGTGACTGCCTCTCTATCGAGCCTGCATTTTGTTTCAAATCTGCTTCCTTTCCGTTAAGCAGAATTCCTGCGCCCCGGTAATCAGTGCGATATTGGGGACACTTGTCCTGAAAAAGCCTTTGCTTCCCAATGTGCGGCCGTTCGATGTGCGGGATGCCGGTGAAATCGAACGCGCCGTCACGGCCTTCGCGCGCCAGTCGAATGGCGGCCTAATCGTGATAGCGAGCGCCCCAGCGCAGCTGCATCGCGATCTGATCATTACACTTGCGGCTCGGCACCGTTTGCCAACGGTCTATCCTTACCGCTTCTTTGTTGCC
This sequence comes from uncultured Alphaproteobacteria bacterium, assembly GCA_963827585.1. Taxonomy (GTDB): domain Bacteria; phylum Pseudomonadota; class Alphaproteobacteria; order Rhizobiales; family Xanthobacteraceae; genus VAZQ01. The sequence continues at coordinate 14,454 of CAWHCK010000010.1, read as the reverse complement.
TACGGCGGCCTGATCTCCTATGGGGTCGATGCCGCCGACCAGTTACGCCGCGCCGCCGGCTACGTCGACCGTATCCTCAAGGGCGAGAAGCCGGCCGGCCTCCCGGTGCAAGCGCCCACCAAGTACGAAACTGGTGATCAACCTCTTCCGGCAATTCAGAAATTCTATCGTTGGCGCAATGGGTAACGGCCAAATCGGCGAAGCGCTAGGTACGGCCTAGGTACGGCCAGATAGGCGAGCCCCGGCTCCGACACTACAGACCAATGGCGAACAAATGTCTCGCTTGTCTTCAGTATTAGGCGCACGCTGCTCGAATCATCGGCTGCGGCCCCGTCCAACGAGACGAGGATAGCCCAGGCGCCGGTGGCTGAGAGACCGTTCGCGCTCCCGCCTGCCAGGGCGATGGAGCTGCAAATGTGGATCACGATATTCGCCTTAACTTTCGCCACAGCAATTATCTTCAGCGTGGCATCGTATATGTTGCAAACTAAGAATTCGCACTTGTGATCCAACCTCTGTGCTGTCGGCTCCTCCCAATAGGAGAGCCCCTGGCCCGCTTGGATAAGTGTTGTAGCCCCCGAACGACCGGACACGGTCACGAGCTTCCGTGAGCTGCGATGAACTCACGGGGTGAACGATATCCGAGAGCCTTGTGGGGGTGAACCTCGTTGTAGTGATTAATCCAAGCTGATAGCTGGTGCATGACGGTCTGCGCATCCGGGCACGGACTGACGCGGACGTAGTCACGCTTGATCGTACGGACGAAGGCTTCGGCCATTCCATTGCTCTGTGGACTTTCGATTGGCGTCGTTCTCGGTTCGAGGCCGATGTCGCGAGCGAAGCTGCGTGTCTCGCCGGCGACGTAACAGCTGCCATTGTCGGACAGCCACTCGATGGTGACCGGCAGGCGATTGATCAGCCCGAAGCGATGCTCGACGGCAGCGAGCATCAAATCACGAACGTCCTCACCGCTGACCCCACTTGTGGTAGCGAGGAAACTCATGGCCTCGCGATCACAGCAATCGAGCGCGAAGGCGACCCGCACCCCTCACGTTGTCGCAGCCGATCTCAAAGCCATCGGAGCACCAGCGGCGGTTGCGCGCATCGACAGCGATGCGTCCGTCATGTCGCCGCTCGACGCCGCCGGCATGGCGATCAAGCAGCAGGCCGTGGACCTTCATCACCCGGTAAACCCGCTTGTGATTGGGCGGCTTGAAGCCCGCGGCCAGCGCTTGGCGCTTGAGGATGGCGTGGACACGTCGGTAGCCGTAGGTTGGCAGCTCGGCGATCACCGCCTTGATCTCGGCCACGAGTTTGTCGGCTGGCAGCGGCGGCCGGCCAATCCGTTTCTTCGGTCGCTCTCGCATGCGTTCGATCAGATTGGAGCGGGAACTTCAATCACCTCCGCCACGGTCTTCATCGGGAACCGTCCTTCGGCGGCGACGGCGGCAGCCGTAGCCGTTTTTTTGACCCCGCGGCGTGTTCGAACGCCTCCTTGAGGATCTCGGCTTCCAGCGTCTTCTTGCCGAGCAGTCGTTGCAGCTCGCGCACCTGGCTCTGCAAGGCTCGGTAATCCGACGCCGGCACGACCTCTTCGCCGCTGCCGGCGGCCGTCAGCGCCCCCTGGGCCACCAGCCGGCGCCACGTGAAGAGCTGGTTCGGGGCAACGCCATGTCGGCGAGCCACCAAGCTTACCGTCATGCCCGGCTCGAACGTCTCCTCGACGATCCGAACCTTCTCAGACGCTGTCCAGCGCCGACGGCGCTGAACCGATGTGATGATCTCAACTCGATCCGCAGGATTGGTCATAGACACGGTTGTATGCCTCACACTTGCCAAGTGGGAGACCGTGTCCGGTCGGTTCGGGGGCTATCTCGATAAGCCAGGGGCTCCCAGGACTGGCTGCTAGGCGTGACCTTAGCACGCTCCCCTGAGGCGATTTCCGGCCTGTTGGCCTCATCGAACAAATCTTTGGCGCAAATGAACAAGTCCGAGGACAAGATCGGAGCTACAAAACGATATCGGCCCTAAGATGATGTGGGAGAGAAGAATGTGTCTCCTGCAACGTTGCTCCCACACGCATAGCGAAGGGCCGAATTTAAGTTTGATCCGCTCTGCTAACTAGAGGCCCCGGCCTCTCTCATAGAGGAGTGCACTCACATAAATCGCAAGAGCTTCCTTGTTGGTCTCCTGGCCGCTGGTTGCTTCGTCGCAACGTCCATGCTCATGACAAGTTCCTGGGAACGCGCAAGCGGACCCAAAAGTCGCGAAGGCCATGGCGATATTGAAGGCCGAGACGGCGAAATTGGGCGCGCCCAAGGCCGAGGGAACCGATCAGACAGCCGACAAGACGACCCCGGGCTTGTATTTTGGCTCAACCAAGGTGAACAACGACTTCACGATTGTCGACAAGGTCAAGGCTGAGGCCGGCGGCACGGCTACGCTTTTCGTAAAGTCTGGTGATGATTATGTCCGCGTATCCACCAATGTGCCGGGCAGCGTACAGGGCCGGGCGCTTGGGACCATCCTGGACCCTAAGGGAAAAGCGATAGTGAATATCAACAAAGGTGAGGCTTTCGACGGCGAAGTCGACATCCTCGACAAACCGTACGTGACCGGTTACGACCCGATCAAGGACGCATCGGGCAAGGTAATCGGCATCTGGTACGTCGGCTACGAAAAATAGGAATTCTCGACCCCCGTCGGCACGGTGGCCTTCATCGACTTCAGCGGCGCGCCCGGCCAATCGCCTTCGCCACGATCAGGTTAACGACGAGGTCGAACTTGGTCGGCTGCTCGACCGGAAGATCGGCGGGCTTCGTCAGGGTGGTGGGAGAAGGTGCTCCCAGATCACCTGCAGGCTGAGTTCGAGGCCCCGGCCGGGAACGCCCCCCATCCACCGGCCAGGGCCTCTCTCCGTTACGGAGAAAGGTAATGGGCTTGGCAATGGAAACGATCTGTACCTTCTTTCTGAACTACGAGCAGTACATCATCCTTATTACCATATGCTTCTTCGCCGGTATGGCATGGCGGCATCATCGCCTCATCAGCCGCTTGTTCATCATTGCCGCGAGCTGCCTGTGGGTGATCTACGTCTATAGGTACCAGATAGCTGCAGGCTGGCCCACGCTCAATGCGAGTGGTGAGCTATTGCTCCGCGAGCTCTTCTCCGACGGCGCTTTCATACGGCACTGGTTTTATCTACTCTCTGCCGCAGCTCTTGGCGGAGCACTGGGCGTCGCATTCGATGACACGCCACGGAGGAATTTCTTCGCAGAGAACGAGATCGAGCGCAAGCTTGACCGCATGATGGAAGAGGTACGCCCCGCTGCCATCGGCTATTCAGCAGGCAGGGGCAATCTTCCAAGGAAGGACTGATCACCGTTTTTTTTGGCCACATTCCGTCTAGCTTGCGCTTGTTTGAACACAGCCAGCTGAGACGTAAGGCGCATTTGAAATCGCCGCCATCAAGAGGGAAGTTTTACTATTGCTACCTATCTGTCGGTCTTGCGCAGTGGCGCGCTCAATCATCGACTGCCCTATGCGTTCAGCGTCCTTGATGAGCTTTAGACGAGCAGCTTCACACGCTTCGTTCGAACTGAACTCCACCTGATAATGGCTGGGCGGTTGAACATATCCGAGCCACGTCACGAGCAATAGGAAAGCCATCATGGGTACCTCCGAATCGGCCCCCTATGTTGCGCTTGTTTCAAAGTTCTGGGTCGTCGAAGAACGTAATCACGAGAAGCCGCACTGCAAGCGGCCATGTGGATGGGGCCGATGACGCCAGCACAGTGGATCCGCTACTCGGCCGCTTTTGGGGGTAAAGCCGACATCAGCCAGCGTTACCGAACAATCCGATTTTATGAGTACACGCTCAGTCTAGATGATGGGATGAAAATACGATGGCGCCGCTAGCGCGGCGGCTACGGGGATAACCCTAATTCCCCCAATTGCGCCGGTCCAGGAGTAGCCGCATGCGGCGTGAGGAACTGCAAATCCTTGCCGATGAACTGCTGCGCGAGGTTGACGCCGCGCTGATCGACACGGCCAATGCATCGATCGCCAGCGGGCTTGAGCATCTCTGCGAGCTGGAGCTCGCGCTGATCGCGCTGTGGCAGTACGCCGATCGCCCCTACGCCGATCGTCCCTGAGAGGGTCGCAGCGCTACCGGAGGACCTGCGGGCTGGAAAACGGCTGTGCGGCTCCGCAGGGCCGCCTGGGATGGGAGAAGGAAAGAACCTCCCGCCGTCGGGAGGTTTCAATAGCCCGCCTGGGCTGCCGTTGGGGCGCCGGACGGCCGCGAGGGTGAGTAACGACACCACTTTCGGGCCTCGTACCGCGTCTTGAACGTCAGCGGCTCGATGTCCGGCCCGGTCACGACGAAATGGTCGCGGATGCGGCGCATCGTCAGGACAGTCATCTCAGCCCCAATCCTCTTCCGCCTCGCGCCTCACCGCCGGCGCGGCCGGGTTCTTGAACTTGAGCCAGTCGCTGGTGCGGCCGGAGACGTAGCGCGAGCCCAGCCGCTTCGACACGATGCCCTCCAGCCCCATCTTGCAGGCGTGCGCAAAGACAACGTCGCCGGGATGCGCGAGGTGCTGGTTGAACTGCAGGCCCGCACGGCATCCGCGCAACAGGCTCGCGAGCGTCGCCTTGCGCACCTCGAGCGGCTCGCGCCGCAGGTCCTTGCCGTCCAGCTCCAGCAGGTCGAAGGCGGAGAGGAACACGTGCCGGTCGTCGCGGCGCGGCGCAGCTTCTGGAAAGTCGGCGATCCCGTCCTGGTCGCAGCACACCGCCTCGCCGTCGATCAGGCACGAGCGCACCTTCAGCCGGTTCACCGCCTCGACGATGAGCGGGTAGCGCGGCGTCCAGTCGTTGCCGTTGCGGGTGAGCAGCCGCACGCCGGCCGGATCGCGCCGCGCCATCAGCCGGAAGCCGTCGTGCTTGATCTCGTGCACCCAGCCGGGCCCGCTCGGCGGACGCTCGGCGGGTGAGGGCAGGCAGGGTTCGATGAAGCCGGAGGGGCGAAGACGCAACAGCATGTGGGCACCAAAATAGGCGGTCGATGCGGCCTGGCCAAGCCGCGCAACAGCTCACGGTCCGATACGCACACACGGCGTCACCGGAAAACCGGGGCACTCCCACGAACTTTTCCCCGTGCGTCGCCCATTGCGCATCGTCCCGTCACCCCGGCCAAAATGTTGCGAGCCGGTACAGTTTCCAAATTATTAACGAACCTGCCGCACGCTCCACGCAAGCCCAAACGCGACGGAGCGCTCCACCATGGCCTACTCACTCGCACAAGCCGCCGAAGCCGTCGGCATGGCACGGTCATCCATCCTACGCGCCATCAAGGCCGGGAAGATTTCCGCCACCCGCGACGAAAATAATGAAGGGCAGATCGAGCCCGCCGAGCTGCACCGTGTCTATCCCGCACCAGCCGCCGAAACGTCGCGACGACCGACGAGCTGATTGCAGAGTTGCGCGCCCGCCTCGAGGACATGCGGCATGCACTCGCAACAGCAACCGCCAATGCCGAAACGTGGCGCGCCGCCTTTGAGCGCGAACAAGCGCAACGCGCCCTGCCAGCCCCAGGCACCGATACGCAACAGGGAACGGAACAGCCCACAACAGCCTGGCGCCGGACCTGGCGCTGGCTGCGCTCGACCGGGTGACGCCGATGCGGAAGCCCGGTGAACAGCACTGCGTTGTGGCTAGCCCTTGCCGATGCTGTGGCGCGTCATCGGCGCGGCCGTTGGTGACCCAACAACAGGACGACGGCTAAGCGACCAGGAAAAAACATCGCGCAGCGTGGCACGAGGAAGTGCGGTTCTACAAAAAACAGCAATGGGCGGTCGCAGCTGCGGGGGCCGCTCTTATGGGCGGGTTCCTGCTAATCGTTCGCGGCCTGCCCTGATGGCGATGCCGATGAAGACGTGGGAAAAAGGCGTGGCCGTGACGATAACAATTATAGGGATTTACGCTGGCGGGTACTTCATCGATGACCTTCAAAAGGCCCTCGAAAAAGTTCGACGTAGGTTCGACCCTCTGACCGCACCCCAGACGCTCGTGGCCGCCGTATTGCGTGCTTCCATAAGGCCATTTTGGTGGGGAGCGCCGTGATTGTTTTTTGGGTTTTGTTTAGGGGGCACTGGCCCACTAGGTTGAATGCGGTTTCCAGCCATACGCAGGCGCGGAGGCACCAATGATTGATGCGAGTGTTGCGATTTATGTTGCGCTTATTTGGGCAGGTGCTGCGCTTTTGGGCGCAACCATTGGGCAACTCGGCCCATTCTTGCAAACGCGAACGGCGGCTCGAACGGAGCGCACGAAGCAAATCGTCCAGCTTGGCAATCCAGGACCTTAAGATGGCTCTGAGACAAGCGCGTCGCACTACGCCGCCGGGCGGCATATCGCGTGTCGCGCCGCTGGTAGCAAGATTGGATTACTACGATGAGGCCGCGTTGGACGCGATTGAACGAGGTCGGTTCGACGACGCGACGCTCCAACGAATTAGAGCAGAAGCCGAGAAATCGTCGAACAAACGTGAGGCCCGCCGATTGAGCCCTCATCTTGCCCGCTCCGGGTGCAGCGAACGGCGCCCGGCCGGGGCCAGGCCCAGCGCCGGTTGTGGCGAAGCCCGAGCCCGTAGGAAGGCCACAGGCGCGTTTTCGCGCGCGGGTCCATAGCTCAGATACCCCCAAAAGGCCGACCATGAGTTGAAGCGGCGTTGCGCGAGTTGCGGCGAGCCGAGGCCGGCTATACTCAAGGACAAGATCGACAAAAGCCGCGAGCTGGTGCGCGAGATGGAACAGCACATGCAGGAGCGCGACGAGTTCAGCGTCGGTGTTGAGCGCCTGTCGCGCGTAGTGTTCCAGCGCTGCCGCCTTATCGCGAATACCTTTCACTTCGTCGACCTTGTGCGCAGCATCGATCGCGCGAACCGCCGCCGGGATGTGGTACCGGCGGCGGTCCTTCCCCTCTGGTGCCGCGGCATCTTCACGGGATGGCCGGGGCAGGGGAACCATGTCCCCGGCGCTTGACCGGGGATCAATTGCAACGGCGGTAGCCCAGGCTCCACAGCGTGTCGGCGCGCAGCACCCAGTAGCTGTCGACGGGCATAGCCGACTTCTTGCCAGTGGTCGCTCGCTTGCGTTCTCTCGCGCCTTTGAGCTTGGCGACGATCATTGCTTTATCGAACTCCGACACAGCACCGAGTATCTGGCGGATCAGCTTCGACGTGGGTGTGTCGTCTAGGAACGAGTGTGGGCTGTCGGCTGCGATCAGCGTAATGCCGAGCGCCTTGAGCTTGGCGAAGCCGACTTCCTGCACCATCAGGTCACGGGCAAACCAGGTGCCGTAGGTAGGGGCGATTTTCGCGCAGCGCGTGTGAGTCGATTGTTTTGGCCCGTTTGTGTGATGGCCTTCACATTGCCGGGGTTAAAAATATGTTAGGAATGTGGCCAAACAGGGAACATGCACATGAAGCTACTTCTTGCAGCGGCGGCCATCGCTGTCTTGGTGGGGGCCGGCCTTTGTTCCGAAGTCATCATTTTCAACACGGCTTCGGCACTGGCCGGACCTCGCTGAGGTGCGCCGAAGGCGCGCGGCGGCGATGACTTGACTGTGGCGTTGCTCGCGGTGTGCCGCGGTGCGCTTAGAAGTCAATTGCCCAGAGTTGCGGAATCGGCCGGTGGGGGCCGAGCGAGCTCAACGTTGGCACGACCAAGCGGAGCCTAAAGATGATTGACGCGTTGATCGCAGCATTGATCGCCTTCGAACTTCTTCTCTTGCTCGGCTTCTGGGTGGCAATGCCGCTACTGCCTGCAATCCTGATATATCGCCTCTTTCCCAACACCCAGGTGGCCGCCAGCGGCCCATTGGCAGGGCTCACAGTCAAAGCAAGCGGCGCGTTCGCTGCCTATTTAATCGTATTCGTATTCATCTTCCCGCTGGTTAACAGGACAGGCGACGCCATTAGTAGCGGGGTGCGGCCATTTTGGGAGATCACCGGAGAGATAAAACTCGTCGACCAGGATCAGGAGATCCAGAGACATGGATCTTCTGGAGAAGATGGATTTGAAGACCAAACCCCATGTATTGGGGCATACGGGCGAGATTCTGTCTTTGAAGATCCCTCAAGACGCGCGGGGCAAATTACCCAGGATTTACGTCGTGATCCCCAAGTGGGGTCAACACTCAATTGATGTGGACCGCCAACCATATCTTACGCAATGGTTGAACAGAAATCGTTTTCTCAAAACGATAGATGTCGGCGAGATTAAGATCACGAAAGTTCCAGTTAAGTTCGTTAACGACACGCAATCCCCGATGGACACGGGGTTACCTCAAAGACAATAAAATCGGACTATTAGAGTAGTTTGGATAAACTCTGCATCGGGGGTGGACATGTGGACCGCGGTATGGCGAACCTTGTGCGGCCCGACTTCTAACGCGATGCACCGGCGCGTCGCCGCACGTCTGGTCGCTGTCTTCATCGCCGGATCAGGATGTGAAGCTGCCGCGCCGGCAGAAGATTTGGCGGCGTGTTTCAAGGCAGAAGGTGATGCGGCCATCTCCGCTTGCACTGCCGCGATCAATTCGGGGAAACACGAGGGCACTGATCTGGCCACCGCCTACATCATTCGCGGCAACGCATATTTCCACAAGGGCGATCACCACGGCGCGACGCAGGATTACGACGAAGCGATCCGACACAACCCTAAAAATGCCGTTGCATTCTACAACAGAGGAAATGTCTACAACCGCGTGGGCCGCTATGATGAAGCGATCAAAAACTACAATGAAGCAATCAACCTAGAGCCCGGCTACGCCAATGCGTTCAACAACCGCTGTTTTGCCCACAACGCCGAGGGTGAGTACGATCAGGCGATAAAGGACTGCGATCGCGCGATCGAACTTGATTCGAAACAAGCCAACTTCTTTGTAAGTCGCGGCAATGCTCACAAAAAGAAGCACGACTATTACCAGGCGATGGCCGACTATAATCAGGCAATCCAGCTCGATCTCGACAACGTCAGCGCCTATTTAGGCCGATGCGCTGTGTTTATTGATAAGGCCAACTATAGCAGCGCTATCGAGAATTGTGATCAGGCTCTCAAGCGTCAGCCCAATAATTCGAGCGGGCGGAACAACCGCTGCTGGGCGCGCGCGATCCTGGGCGGGCAAGAGCAGCTCAAACAAGCGCTCAAGGATTGCGATGAGGCGCTGCGTCTGCGGCCGAATGACCCTTATGCATTTGACAGTCGCGGCCTCGTATACCTGAAGATGGGCGACTTCAACAAAGCTATCGCCGACTATGATCAGTCGCTTTTGCTGGGCGGAGAGGCAAGCTCATTATATGGACGTGGGATTGCCAAGCTTAGGAAGGGCGATGCCGAAGCGGGAAACAAAGACATCGCGGCCGCAACGAAGTCCCAACCGGGTATCGCCGAAGAGTTCCGAGGATACGGTGTGCAATGAAGTCGCAGACGGATTTTATCGATACATAAATTGTGGTCTTTTGCCAATCGCGCGCGCGTTCAGGGTGATTGGCAAGAGGGCAAAGGCGCACGATCCGCTACGCCAGGGTCGGTCCATCATCCATGGAGCCGATTGACGAAGCTGTCTCCATACAATGCCAAGCACGATTGAGTTGGCCTCACGATCATTAGGCCGGTTGGCCTGCAAGCATAGACGCAATCGAAGCCGCAGAGAATGCATTCCCTCGCTCGTTCACGAAGCCACGCCCTGCAAGCTCGGCTGAAATCTCGCGCAGTGATCGCTGGCCACCTTTAGGCCGGCGGCGGCGGAGCTGACGAACCAGAGCGACAAGCTCGGGGTTTGCCTCCGGCATGAGATTTCCGGCCTTCACACTTCCCGTCTTCACGGCGCTTGCGCTCCCGGGCACCGCGCAGCTTTGCGACAGTCATGGCCTTGTCGAACTCAGAAATCGCGCCGAGCACCTGCCGCACCAGCTTGGCCGTGGGCGTGTCGTCGATGAATGAGCTGGGATTGTCTGCCGCGATCAGGTCGATGCCTCGTTCGCGCAACTTGGCGTGACCGACTTCCTGCACCATGAGATCGCGAGCGAAGCGGCTGGCCGCCTCGACGATGATCGTCCGCACGCCGTTGCCCTCGATCCGTTCGAGCATGGCGGCGAAGCCGGGGCGAGTGTCGATGGGATCAGCACCGCTCACGGCTGCGTCGTAGAACTCGGCCACCAGCTCGTAGCCGGCACGGCGGGCGAATGCCTCGATGGCCTCGCGCTGGCGACGGTCGCTGTCCTTGTCGGCCCCCACGTTGGCTGCCGATGAGGTTCTGAGGTAGGAAATCGCAGGAATTTTCGCCTTCGTTGCCATGAACTTGTCCAAAATTATGTATGGAAATCTTGAGGTAGAAGGCGTGCTCGGTGAAGGTATAGAGCAGGCTGCGAACCGCGCGCTCCTCGAGCTCAGACCAATGTGACTTCCGCCATTGCCACCAGCCGCCGCGCCAATGCCGCAACGTGAGCGTCCCGGCGTGAATGCAGTGCTGCTCCACGAACAAGCGAGCGACCGCCATCGGCACCTGCGGCGGCGGAATTTCACCGGACGGCTTGGGCGAATCCCGATTATCGCTAGTGGCCGTCTTCTTGAACTTACGAGTACGCGCCATCAGCGGCTCCCCATCAATTCATCGTTGAGGTCCGTCCCCACCTCGGGCTCGACGAGCTCCACCTCGCGGCCCGCGCGCACCCAGCGCTCCGCGCAGTCGTCGGTCGCCTTGCGGGAGGCGTCGTCGTTCTCGCCCAGCAGGATCAGCTTGCGGATGTCCTCGAGCACCGGCAGCGTCGCGATCGCGCCGGCGCAGCCGAGCGCCCACGCCGGGCCGAAGCCCAGGGCGTTTGCCGCCATGCAGGTCTCGATGCCCTCCCCGACCGCCAGGACGCCGTCAGGAACGTCGGCGAGCTTCACGGCACTGCCGGCGACCGGACCGAGCATCTTGCGCCTGGTCCTCGGCCACAGCCGCGGCCGGTCGACGCGGATCCGATGGATGCCGGTGAGCTCGTCGGTCTCGATGTCCTGGAAGGCCGCGAGCAGGGTTGGATGCCGCCCGGGCGGAAATTCCGGATGGTCGGGATCGACGTGCCACGTTGCTGCCGGGTGGAATCGAAGCACGGCGCAGGCGTCGTCCGTCAGGGCGAGCCCACGAGATTTCAGGTAGAGCTCGGCGGCGGTCCCGCGAGGGTCAACGCCCCGATTCCAGATGAGGCGGGCAACGCGGGTGTTCTGCGGCCTCGGTCTCGGCTTCGGTCTTGGCGCGGAGTGCGCGCTTGGCTTCCTGGCGCCGGCGCCGCTCCTCGAAATCCTGGCTAGGCCGCCATTCCGGCAGCCCGAGCAGGCGGGCGACATGGTCCTTGCAAGCCCGCCAGTCGTCGCCAGCGAAGCTATGGACGATCGGCTCGTCGGCGCCGACGAAGGTGATCGAGAGCGAGCGGTCGCCCGGACTATGCCCTGGGCCGGGGCAAAAATTCGGCCGGGGCCGGCAACCTCCCCGCCCAGCAGGCGGGCAATGCGGCGCAGATCCATGGCTTGCGCCTTCATGCCGCGACCTCCCCGAACCGCTCGGCGATGGCGTTGAGCCATTCCTGTTGCTTGGCCGACGGCATCGCGCGCCACGTCGCCATGTGCGTGACGAATTGATGCTCACGCACATTGAGTTGGTCGGCGAAATTGCGCTTGATCCAGGCCGCGAGCTGGCGCCATTCGAGCGCCGTCGCGGGCTGCCGGGATAGCGGTGTGAACGTCGCCGGCGGCGTCGGCGCGATGATCTGTGACCAGGTCAGGCCGTGCTCGCGAATGAGGCGATCGGCCATGCGGCCGGCGTTGGCCACCTCGCCATCATGGGCGGAGCCGAGCATGCCGAGCAGGCGCACGAGCCGCTGCGCCGAGCTCACATCGATCTGCGCTTCGGGTTGGGCGCGGCGGGTCATGGTCGCTCCCACGAGATCCGATCGATCGTCGTCGGCCCCACATGGCTGCGATCCCAGACGAACCAGCCGAACGCCATTGCGCTGTTGGCTTTCGGGCCCTGCCAGCCGCGCGGTGCATCATCGGGAGTCGCCGGCGGAAGACGTGGATACGCGCGAGTCCGCGGCCTTCGAGGATCGGAGTGCGGCGCTCGCTCTCCATGAAGGCGAGCCGCGCCAACGCGATCACCAGCGGAGAGAGATCGAGCGCGTGGGCGATGAATTCCGCGGCCAACTTGAAAGGCGCGTTCATTACGACGCCTTCGCAGCCATCCGGCGCCTTGCGCTCCATCAGGAAGTCGCGGCGGTAGAAGTGCGTCGGGTCGCCGTAGTCCACGAGGTCGCTGCCGATCACCTCGTGACCGGCGGCGCGCAGCACCTTGACGATGTTGCCGGGCCCGCAGCACGGATCCCACAGTCGATGGGGCAGCCGCTCGTGCCGCAGCAGCGCTTCGACCGCGACCGGCGGCGTCTCATACAGATCATCCCCGCGCTCGCTCAGCGCGTGCCGCTGTACGAGCACCGCGCGCGCAGGGGCATCGTGCCGCTTTGGGGCGGCTGGTTGCGCCGCGGGGGATGCGAGGCTATTGTGGCCGGCAGACTTGCTTGGTTCTAAACATGCCTGCCGAGTTCCGCCGTCGCCAGCGGCGGAGTTCGCGTTTGTGGGGAGCACCGGCTCACGCCCGCTCCCGCGACTGCTGCCAAACGCGGTTATTGGCGACGGTGATGCCGATGCGGCGATCGCTGATCTGGGTGATTTTCGGGCCTTTGCCGGCCTTGATCAGACGCTGACCTGTCCCGAAGAGAAGCCGCAGACTTCGCACCATTGGGGAATGGACATCACGCGCTCGTCGTCCAGCGCGCGGCTACTCACTTTCTCGGTCGTGGACGGGATCGGATTGCTGGCGCCGCTTAGGGCGGCGCTCTGCTTCGCGTAATCTCAGACCGACGAACCTCCCTGTCGGGCTCGTCAGGCTAAAATAGAAAAAGCCGACGAACCCAGGATCTCTCCGGTGGTTCGACGGCCCCGCGTGAACTGTAGCTTCAGTTACCCACTGCGATCCGCGCTCGTCCAAAGCGGCATGCAGAGCGCTGTCAATTTTCAATTCAGGTTACCCATAACACGAAACACGAACTACGCGCAAGAGCGGCGTAGCGAGTTACGCGCGCAGCGGCACAATTTTTTTCTCGCCGCCCTCGACCAGCGCGCGGATATGGTCGCCCACAGCGCCAGCGCGGCCGCACCTCGCGCTCGTAGGAACTGCGATTGTAGATTCCGGCGACGCCGCTCTTGTGCCCCGAGACGTGGTTGAGTACCGCCTCGATGATGTGCGGCTGCACGCCGATGTCGGCCATCCGGGTCGCGCCGGTCCGCGCAAATCATGCAGTGTCCACTCGGTCACCTTGCCGAGGCGCGCGTTGAGCTCCGCGCTTGGCCGCTACCACCGCGTGAAGCCGCGAGCGGCGCGCTCGCCGAACAGTTGATCGCGCCCGACCATGCGCGGCACCCTCGCGATGATGTCGAGCGCCATGGGCGGCAGCGGCAGCGTGTGGCGCGGCTGTTCTTTGCCCTGCGCGGCCGGCATCGTCCACATGCCTCTGGTCCGGTCGAGCTCGCTCCAGCACATGCCGCCGATCTCGGAGCGGCGCGCCGGTGGAGGATCAGCAGCTTCACGATCCGGCCGAATTCTCGTCACCGCTGGCGCGCCAGATCGCAACCAGCTCGGAATCGGACAGCACGCGCTAACGCGGCATCGCTTCCTGCGGCTTGTGCGTCCCGACCACGGGGTTTGCTCTCGGCAAGTCCGTGACCGACGCCCAGGATAGAGCGCGCTGAGCGCGGCGCGCGCTGGCGGCGGCGATGCCGCCTTCTCGGCGGCGATCTTGGTGACCCGGACCGCGACATCCCGGCGGGTGATCTGATCGATCGGCATGGCGTGCAGCGGCTTGAAATGCGGCCCGGTGAGGTAGCGCTCCAACTCGCGGTAGGTATTCGGCGCACGACCGACTGCTTGGCCTCGAGATAGCCGGCGACCACCGCCCCCAAGGTGCGGAGCTCCTGCGGGCGGCGGGCGGGGTTCTCGCCTGCGGGTCCCTGCCGAGCGCCACCCTGGCGAGGACTTTCTTTGCGGCCTTGCGCGCCTCGTCAGACGACAACTTCTCGACGGCGCCGATCCGCATGCGGCGGGTGCGGCCTTGGGCGCGATACTGTGCGACCCAGGTCTTGCGCGACCGGTCGCCGCTCCCCCGCAGGCGCAGGCCGAACCCGGGTAGATCGTCATCCCATTCGATGTGATCGGTCTTGCCGGCCGGCAGGCGGATGCCGCCGATCGTCTTGGCGGTGAGCTTCATGCTAGAATCCCCTCGACGGGAAGCACCGGGAAGTAGAGGACGCTTCCCAGTGCCCCCTTTGTGCTTCCATCAGACAGCTAAAATGTCAC
>CAWHCK010000009.1:0-6032 GCA_963827585.1 uncultured Alphaproteobacteria bacterium | reverse complement strand
GGCGGAAGGGGTGGGATTCGAACCCACGAGGGGCTTGCACCCCTGGCGGTTTTCAAGACCGCTGCCTTAAACCACTCGGCCACCCTTCCGGACGCTTGAATACCCGGGGCGTTCGCGCTCGGGAATTTACCGTGCGGCGTTCCGGCGCCTGCTTATCGGACATGGCGTCATCCATCAATGACGCGCGGCCGCGTACCCGACGGCCGGGCAAGCGGTGACCGGCGGAGCTGACCGCCGGCAATGCCAGGATGACGGCCCCTCGCCTCAAGCCGTGAGGCTGGCGTCCAACGTAATGTCGGCCTTGAGGAGCTTGGAGACCGGGCAGCCCGCTTTGGCCTTGCCGGCGAGCTCTTGAAACCGACCGTCGTCGGCGCCGGGAATCTTGGCCTTCAGGGTGAGGTGCACCGCGGTGATGGCGAAGCCGTCGCTCACCTTCTCGAGCGTGACCTCGGCGGTGGTCTCCATGCGATCGGCGGTGAGCCCCGCCTCGCCCAGGATGAGCGACAGTGCCATGGTGAAGCAGGCGGCGTGGGCGGCGCCGATCAGCTCCTCCGGGTTGCTGCCGGCCTTGCCCTCGAACCGGCTGGAGAAGCCGTAAGGATAAGCCTGCAGCGCGCCGCTCTTGGTCGAGATTGCGCCTTTTCCGTCCTTGATGCCGCCGCTCCAGACGGCCGATCCATGGGTTTTCATCGACGTCTCTCCTTCAGGGGTTGGAGTCGCAGCTTGCCGAGGCGCCAAGGTGCCCGTGATTGCAAGCGGTGTCATTGTTCCCGTCGGATAAGGCCGGTGCCGCGGGTTTTGTGCGCGCAACGCGATGCTGCGGACAGATCCAGATGCCGCGCGCAGAAATGAAAACCCGCCAAGGATCTCTCCCGGCGGGCCCCATGCCCTCAGCGCCATCGCTGCCACCGGTACATCCGCGGTCGGCAACTCTGTCGCGAGCGACGCATGACATAAGCAGCAATCGATGAACGTTCAATGACGGGCGGCCGATCGTGGCGACTTCCTGGCGGGTTCCATTGCCTTTCACGCTCGCTGTGGCCGAAGCACCACAGGCGACACACGCGGCTTGCCCCCGCCTGCGCCCTCGGGTAGCCCCTCCCCCATGGAGAACCCAGATCCGACGCCGGAAGCCGCACGCGCCCCGAAGGTGAGCTTCGTCTCGCTCGGCTGCCCCAAGGCGCTGGTCGACAGCGAGCGCATCATCACGCACCTGCGCGCGGAAGGCTACGAGCTCACGCGGGCGCACGCCGGCGCCGACCTGGTGGTCGTCAACACCTGCGGCTTTCTCGACAGCGCCCAGGCTGAATCGCTCGCCGCCATCGGCGCGGCGCTGCAGGAGAACGGCAAGGTGATCGTGACCGGCTGCATGGGCGCCGAGCCGGAAAAGATCACCGCGCGCTACCCCGGCGTGCTCGCGGTCACCGGCCCGCAGCAATACGAAAGCGTGGTCGAAGCCGTGCATCGCGCGCTGCCGCCGCGACATGACCCGTTTCTCGACCTCGTGCCGCCCGAGGGCATCAAGCTCACGCCGCGGCATTACGCCTATCTGAAGATTTCGGAGGGCTGCAACAACCGCTGCAGCTTCTGCATCATCCCGAAGCTGCGCGGCGATCTGGTCTCGCGGCCTGCCGCCGACGTGCTGCGCGAGGCCGAGCGTCTGGTGGCCGCGGGCGTGAAGGAGCTGTTGGTGATCTCGCAGGATACCTCCGCCTACGGAGTCGATCTCAAATATGCCGCGAGCCAATGGAAAGGCCGCGAGCTGCGGGCAAGATTTGTCGACCTCGCCCGTGCGCTCGGCGAACTCGGCGTCTGGGTGCGGCTGCACTACGTCTATCCCTATCCGCATGTCGACGACGTCATCCCCTTGATGGCGGACGGCAAGGTGCTGCCTTATCTCGACATCCCGTTCCAGCACGCCGCGCCCGCCGTATTGCGCCGCATGAAACGGCCGGCGGCGCAGGAGAAGACGCTCGAGCGCATCGCACGCTGGCGCGACGTCTGTCCCGACCTCACCATCCGCTCGACCTTCATCGTCGGCTTTCCCGGCGAGACCGACGAGGATTTCGCGCTCCTGTTGGATTGGCTCGATGCGGCGGAACTCGACCGCGTCGGATGCTTCCGCTACGAGCCGGTGCAAGGTGCGCTCGCCAACGAGCTTGCGGCCGCCGTTCCCGACGCGGTGAAGGAGGAGCGCTGGCACCGCTTCATGCAGCACCAGCAGGCGATTTCGGCACGGCGCCTCGGGCGCAAGGTCGGCTCCCGCCAGCAGGTGATCATCGACGAGGTCGGTGCCACCGTCGCCAAGGGCCGCAGCCGCGGCGATGCACCGGACATCGACGGCACCGTCTACGTCGCAAGCCGACGCCCGCTGCGCATGGGCGAGATCGCAACGGTGCGGATCGAACGCGCCGATGAGTACGACCTGCACGGGACCGCGGTGGGGTTTTGATTCGCGTCCGAGGTCCCAACAGGATCAGAGGGTGCGTACGACTTTCACGACCGCTCCCGTCAATCTCGCCAGGTCCTCCTCCGCGATCGTGAAGGCCGGCGTGAGATAGACGATCGAGCCGAACGGCCGCACGAACACCCCCGCTTCCACGAAGCGCGCGCGCAGGCCATCGAGATCGTCGATGCGGTCGAGCTCGACCACCCCGATCGCGCCCTTCACGCGCACATCCACAACGCCGGGCAGGCCGCGGCACGGTGCGAGGCCGCGTTCGAGCGCGACCGCGATGTCAGCCACTTGCCGCAGGCGCGGTTCCTGCTCGAACAGGTCGAGCGAGGCATTGGCGGCCGCGCAGGCGAGTGCGTTGGCCATGAAGGTCGGCCCGTGCATCAGGGCGTGCGCGGGGTCGTCGGACCAGAATGCGTCGAAGACACGCCGGCGCGCGATGGTGGCGGCGAGCGGCAGCGTGCCGCCGGTCAATGCCTTCGACAACGTGATGATGTCGGGCACGACGCCGGCTGCCTCGCACGCGAACAGGCTTCCGGTTCGGCCGAAGCCGGTGAAGATTTCATCGAAGACGAGAAGGAGCTCGTAGCGGTCCGCCAGCTCTCGTAGCCGCTGCAGCACCTGCGCGTCGTGGAAGCGCATGCCGCCGGCGCCTTGCACCAATGGCTCGATGATGATGCCCGCGAGCTCCTCCGCGTGCGCCTCGAGAAGCCGCGCAAAGGCTTCATCCTCGCCGTGCGGCAGGTCCACCACCAGATGCTCGGGGATGAGGCCGCGGAACAGCGCGTGCATGCCGGCCTGGGGGTCGCACACCGCCATCGCCCCGGTCGTGTCGCCGTGATAGCCGCCGGTGAAGGCGAGGAATTTCTTGCGCGTGCGTACGCCCCGGTTCAGCCAGAACTGCACCGCCATCTTCATGGCGACCTCGACCGCGACCGATCCCGAACTCGGAGAAGAAGACATGGTCGAGATCGCCCGGCATGCGCGCGGCGAGCCGGCGCGCGAGCGTGAGCGCCTGCTCGTGAGCGAGCCCGCCGAACATGACATGAGGCATCAGCGCGAGCTGGCGCTCGACCGCGTGGCGGAGATGGGGATGATTATAGCCGTGGCAGGCCGTCCACCACGACGCGATCCCGTCGATGAGCTCGCGTCCGTCGGCGAGCACGATGCGGCAGCCATCCGTGCGCACGACCGGCAGCGGTGGGCGCGCAGTCTTCATCTGCGCGTAGGGCAGCCAGACATGGGCGAGCCCGGCGCTGTACCAGGCCGGCGCGGCGCCCTCGCCTGCCGCCGTATGGGCTTGCCGGCCGGGCATTCAACGCTTCCATTCGAGGTTCATTGCCGCCATTCTGTCCCGTGAAGAACCGACGTAAGGTCGAGGATGCGTTCACTCGATGAATTCGCCACCGCCAAGCTCGGCGAACTCGAACGCGACAGTTTACGCCGTGCGCTCGTCGACACCACCCGGGTGACGGGAATTTGGCTGCTGCGCAACGGCCGCCGGCTGCTGTCGTTCTCCTGCAACGACTACCTCAACCTGACCCACCATCCGGCGGTCATGGACGCCGCCGTGGCGGCGCTGCGCAGCTATGGCGTCGGCGCCGGCGCCTCCCGCTTCGTGACCGGCAATCATCCCCTGTTTGCCGAGCTCGAAGGCAAGCTCGCGCGGCTCAAGGGCACGGACGATGCCTGCGTGTTCGGCTCGGGCTATCTTGCCAATCTCGGCATCATCCCCGCCCTGGTCGGGCGGCGTGATCTCGTCCTCATCGACGAGCTCGCCCACGCCTGCCTGTGGGCCGGCGCGCGGCTGTCGCGCGCGGCCGTGATCCCCTTTCGCCACGCCGATGTGGGGCATGTGGAGGTGCTGCTGGGGGAGCTGCGCCGGCGTCACGAGCGCGCCCTGATCGCGACCGACGGGGTCTTCTCCATGGACGGCGATATCGCGCCGCTGCCCGCGCTCGCCGCGCTGGCGCACCGCACGACGCCTGGCTGATGTCGGATGACGCCCACGGGCTCGGCGTGGTCGGCGGCGGCCGCGGCTCGAGCTTCGTGCAGGCGACCAAAGCGGACGTTCCCCTGCAAATGGGCACGCTCTCCAAGGCGGTCGGCGCCTATGGCGGCTATGTCTGCGCCTCCGCCGCGGTCGTCGACCTCATCCGCAACCGCGCGCGCACCGTGATCTATTCGACCGGGCTTCCGCCCGCGATCGTGGCCGCGGCGAACGCGGCGCTCGACCTGATCGAGCGCGAGCCGCGCTATGCCGCGCTGCCGCTCGAGAAGGCCAAGGCTTTTGCGCGCAGCGCCGGCCTGAAGGAGCCGGAAAGCCCCATCGTCCCGGTCGTGCTCGGCGAGGCCAGAGCGGCGCTCGACGCCTCGCGGCTCCTGGAGGAGCACGGCTTTCTCGTGGTCGCCATCAGGCCTCCGACCGTGCCGGAAGGGACCGCGCGCCTGCGGCTGACCTTCACCGCGCAACATCCCGATGACGAGATCGAGCGGCTCGCAGACCTCGTGCGCACGCGCATCCGCGCGCCCGCGGCGGCAAGCGCAAGCCCGGCCTGATGCCCGCCGTCTTCATCACCGCGACTGGAACCGATATCGGCAAGACCTTCGTCGCCGCGGGGCTGATCCGGCATTTTCGCGCCGCCGGCCGCCCGGTCAGCGCCATCAAGCCGGTGGTGAGCGGGTTCGATCCGCAGGCGTGGCAGGAGAGCGACCCGGCGGCGCTGCTCGCGGCGCTGGGACGGCCCCTCGCCATGGATGAGGTCGAGGGCATCTCGCCCTGGCGGTTCACGGCGCCGGTCTCGCCCCACATGGCGGCAAGGCACGAAGGCCGCGCGATCGCGTTCCTGGAGGTGATCGAGTTTTGCCGCCGCTCCATGCCGGGGCGCCCCGGTGTGCTCATGATCGAGGGCATCGGCGGCATCATGGTGCCGCTCGATGACCGCCACACGGTGCTGGACTGGATGTCGGTGCTGCGCATCCCGATCATTCTGGTGGCGGGGAGCTATGTGGGAACCGTGAGCCACACCTTGACGGCGCTCGAAGTGCTGGCGCGGCGCAATCTCGATGTCGCGGCGGTCGTGGTGAGCGAAAGCGGCGGCAGCGCGGCATCGCTCGAGGAGACGGTCGCGACCGTGCAACACTTCGTGGGCTCGATCAACGTGGTGGCGCTTCCCCGGGCGGCGCCGGGCGCGAGCGACCATCCAGCCTTTGCGCGGCTCGCCGCGCTGATATGAGTGGGGATGCAGTCCAACCCTGTTTTCCTGTAAACAACAGGGAAAAATAACAGGAGCCGCGCGAGCCATGCGCTCGTAGCCCGCATGGCGCGAACCGCAATGCGGGGAAGTCTTCCCGCACGGCACGAGCCCCGGATTTCGCCATAGCGCGTCGAAGACGCGCGTGAACGCGCTTAAGGCTCCATCCGGGCTACGCTCACTACCCCTATTCACAATGTCAAACAGCGAAGCCCCGGGTTGCCGTTTGCGCGGCACCCGGATGTGCGACTCATACGTCATCCGCGATATGTAGTCAATAGTTATATTCGAACCGTAGTCGAGAAATGGGGCCCCGGTCAAGG
>CAWHCK010000008.1:0-158379 GCA_963827585.1 uncultured Alphaproteobacteria bacterium | reverse complement strand
CGGCTGAGAGCATCAACGCGAAATTGTGCGAGACCAGCTCAAGGCATGCGATTGAGCGAACCCTGTCTTCGGAACCAACCAAAGAGCTGGTCAGGTATCGTCGAGGGATTGAAAAAGGATCGTATGCCTTGGGCTGGACGATCTCAGGTCATGACGCTGCTAGGCAACTCGGATTCGGACGCCGGTTTGCGGTCACCTACGGCCAAGCAGCCGAGGAAGTGCGGGCTCGACTGGCACGCACCAGCAGTGTGCACTTTGACGAGATCATCGAATATTTCATGTCGAATTATCCGCGAGGAACAAACCGTTGATCGTCTCGTAGGGGACAAAGATCGCCATTTTCCTGCGGTGGTCTATCTGCGTGCTTTGCAAGAAGGGGAGTGTTTGTTTCCATATGTGCTTCGCGATACTCCAACCGCGCAGGCCATGATGAACCATTTGGCTCTCACGTATCCTGAGGTCAAGAAAAGGTTTTCGAGCGAGCCTTTCGCGAGCATCTATAATGCAGCGGGTAGATTGGTCGTAATCAGATAAAGCAGAATGGAAGCGTCTCGATCCACCGCCTAATAGAGGAAATGCGGCGTGCGATAGTTGAGTCCGCGAACCCAAACGTAGCTACGGCCCCGTCTATCAGCTCCAAGCCGCCCTCAATTACGCCGTCGGTGCCGCAAGGCAAAATGCACAGAGGATCGGGCTACCCGTCACCCAGGCAGGGCACCTGCTGGCGAACCCACATGTCGTCAGCGATTACAGTTATTCATGTCAAGAGCAGTGGCGGGCAAACTCGCGTCGCAAAGGTAATCGCGGCTGACCAAAATAACGATTTGGCACTTTTGAGGCTTGAGCGGCGTATCGAGATGATTGCCGCTTTAAGGACAGGGCGCCCCACCGCCCCGGCGAGTTGCGGTGGTGTTCAGTTTCCCCTTCACAGCTCTTGTCATCCACTGGAAATGCAACCATCGAAATCGTTAGCGCTCTGGCCGGCCTGCGCGACGACCCTAATCAAATCCAGATCTCCGCTCCCGTGCAGTCCGGAAGCAGTGGCGGCCCTTTTCTCGACGCGAGCGGACAACTGATTGGTGTCGTTGTGAGCAAGTTGGATGCAGTGCGCGGGGACATGCCGCAAAACGTAAATTTTGCGATCAAGGCATCGACCGCTGCAAAGTTTCTCGACGCACATGGCATCGCCTATCAGAACGCGACTAGTGAGAAGGCATTGGCAATCCCAGATATCGTCGAGCAGGCGAGAGGTTTCTCCGTTCAAGTCTTGTGTCAGGGCTGGCGTCGGATCGATGGTTTGGGTTCAGCAGACTTTCTTCGAGACTTTTTGCTGACGGGGCTTTTCTTGGGGGGCGACCTCCTGACTGATTGGACTCAGCGAGTGGCGGCCAATATTACCGGCATGATCCCCGGCTTCATCGAACCCTATCTATCCCGTCACCCGCCGAGCAACTGCCCGAGCGGCCCGGACTGGGTGCATGAGATCAAGCACGACGGCTATCGGCTGATGGCTCGCCGCGATCCGATCGGTATCCGCCTGCTGACCCGGAACGGCCACGACTGGTCGCCGCGGTATCCGCTGATCGTCGAGGCCGTGAACCGGCTCGAGGCGCGCTCTGCCTGATCGACGGGGAGGCTGTCGCCTGTGACGACAACGGGGTCGCCGTGTTTGAGCGGCTGCGGCGCAAGCGTGAGGGCCGGCACGTTTTCCTTTGCGCCTTTGACCTGCTGGAGCTGGACGGCAAGGATCTCTCGCGCGAACCGCTAGAGGTACGCAAGGCAACGCTGGCGAGCTTGCTACGGGCTCGCCTTCCTGGCCTGCAGTTCAACCAACATCTGACGCACTCTGGTGACATCGTATTCCGTCACGCCTGCGCCATGGGCCTTGAGGGCATCGTTTCAAAGCGGTTAGGTTCCGCTATCGTTCGGGCCGCTCGAAGGACTGGCTCAAGTTCAAGAACCCGAACGCGCCAGCCGTGAAGCGGGAGGCCGAGGAGGACTGGGGCCGGGGAGTGTGGCGTTGAAGCCTAGCCCGCGGGTGCGCTACGATGCATCCACGCGGGAAATCTCTTCGACCCTCTCGCGCAACCAAGCATACCTACGGGGCGGCGGGCTTCCTCACAGGGCTCACCGCTTCGTTCTTGAGGCGATCACGAAAAGATACCTCGCTGCGTTGCTAGTTTGCGATTGGCAGGATGGCAAAGGACGGCGGTTCGGAGCCTGGGGCGGGTACCCCCGGCGCATGGTCGTTCGCCGACCAACTTGAAGTGCGCACCGCAGCGGTGCCCGCCCCTGTGCCCGGTCCAATCGCAGGTGCCGGACTTCCGGGCCTGCTGCTCGTAAGCCTCGGCTGGCTCGGCTGGCGGCGACGCGCGCGGCAATAATCGTTTTCACCTTGCGGCAGGGCGGCGCTATTAACCCTAATAGCCCTTCTTGCTTTATTCACTCTGATGGCGGCGTAAGGTTGTAGTGAGCCTCGGCACTAACACTTAACCGTCAGCCCCTGCCGGACCGAGGTTTCGGAACCCCGCCTTCCATCCGACGGCGGGGTTTTCCGGAGGGTGACGACGGCCTCACGCTCGCTCCCGGTATGCCCACCTCGGAATAGCAGCGCCCACGGGCGGGTTTCGGGATCGATCAAGGGCTGCACCTGCGATACCCGAGTGCCCACAGGATCGTGGCGTGCAGGGTCCAGTAGTCCTCGACCGGCATCTTCTCGACCCCACCCATGGCCACGATCCATTTGCGAATGTCGGCCGGGTAGCTGTCGACCATCTGCTGGGTGTAGTAGCTTGGTCGGGGTTGCCGTCCGGCATGACGGGCCTTGTGGAAGCCAGTGCAGAGCGTAGTCGGAGACATATCCGTTCCTTGGGGATGAGCGCGACGGCCAGCGTGCAGGCCGTTGCAGGAGCCGCGATCTCGACGTCGTTGCCTTGCTTGGCCAGAAGCGCCGCGTAGCGGCCGTACGTACTCGTGAGAACGCCGCCGGGGTCCAAGTAGATCACATGCGGCTTTAATCACCGCATGGGTGACGACGGCGCGATCGCCCTTCGGCAGCGCCGGCATGGTTGCAGCTGGCTTCAGGGCTGGATTTTCACATACGGATTGGGCAAGTGCGGCGGCCATACCGACAGACGCACCGACTCATCGTCCAGACCCGGAGATGTCGTCTGCGCGACCGCAGGCGGCGCTGACCAGACCAGGGCGAGTACAGTGCAGCAGGCGAGGGCGGCGCGGGACATCAGCGTCCCGCCCGGAGCACCGGATTTCGAGTACGCTGATGCGTCGACCGCAGCAAAACGAAGGGTGCCGCGTCCGTTGTCATTATAGCTAGCAATCCAAATGGAACCCGCGCCGCCCATAATTCGGAATATTGGAAGTCCTTGGCGGGCAGATCGCGAGAAATCACCAATGAAGTCTACAAGGAAGCCTTGCCTCACGTCGCTTGCAACTTGGGGCGATGTGGCTCTCCAGCCTCTCAACTCTGATAGCCTCAGAACATTGGCCGAGGGCCTAAACAGCCAGCAGTTTAGAGACGGGTTATTTAGGGCCTAAAGGCGAACAGCACACAATATACATTCGACTACGTAGTCATTAATTTGCCGGCCGGTTCCTTGTCCGGTATCAATATCCCAATTCCTGTTTCGCACGTCCGCTACAATAGCACGGTATTTTTTGATTTCGACCAATACTCACTGCAACCTGCAGGTCAAGGTGCTGTCTCGGACTTTGCGAAGACAATTCTGAAGGACAAGTCCTATAGATCGATCGTGATCGTTGGCCATACGGATTCGGTTGGAACAGACGAATATAATCAAACCCTCTCAAAGAAGCGCGCCGTCACAGTGGCACTAGCTCTCCGGGGAAGTGGCATCTCCGCCAAGGCGGTAAGCATCGTCCCCATGGGCAAATCACAGCCGTTGACAACAAACAGTACTCCAGAAGGCCAGGCACTGAACAGACGCGTTGAATTTTTTATCTCAGACGTTCCCGAGGCGGTGCCGGAGGTCATCAAGCATATCCGGTTTGATCCGTGCCACCGAAATGATCATGAAACAGGAGGTGGCTCATCACCCGACTGTACGAAGGGTCTGACGCGTATTCCCATTCTTCCACCATCAGGCGACGGCGCTCCTCAAGGCACTATTGACTTGACGCGTAGCGCCCTTCCCGCGCGGCCACTCGTTCGCGAGCCCCTACCGAACGGCACCCTTAAACGACCTTCCCTTAAAGAATTGCTCGACCAATAGGATTTTCCGATGGCAGACGACATTCGAGCAACACTTCGAGCCGCTGCCGCTTACGTTGGCTCGAATAGGCCGGAACCACAGCAGCGTCAGCAGCTATTGAGAAATCTAAATGCCGCAGAGTCTCGGCTCTCGAGCGAAATAGATCGGAGGACTACAACTACCGCACAACTCGCGGCACAAGAAGCAAGCGCCATAGACGCTAAGCGCAAGGAAGCTTATCGAGACTTCCGCCTTAGAAAGAGCATACAAGGTACAAAAGGCAAACCATGAGGAGTTCGAAGATTTGCGCCGTGTTAATGGCGGTGGTTTTCCGAGGAATATCCCTTCGGCCTTGTATATCATACCTCTTGTATTGGTTGGAATTGCAGAGTGGTATGTCAATTTTTCAACGTTTGCAGCAATGTTCATCCCGGTGTTTGCTATTTCTGCAACCGTAATCGTGGCCGTAGTATTTGCGTGGGCTAGCCATATGCACGGCGCCTATCTAAAGCAAATCTCTGAAATAATCCATCCCTCGGTCGAGTATCGCAACGTGCTGGGTCGTAAGATAGCGTTGATTATCGCGACTGTATTTCTCGTAGCGGCATTTGGAACGGTCGTCTGGCTTCGCTATCTCGTTATTTCAGAGCAGCTTGGAGGCGGGTCAGGAATACAGGGCGGGGCATTTGGTGGCGCACCTACATCAATGATTTGGTCTAAGGTTGGGCCCACGATCGTCCTTAACATTCTCATTTGGGGACTTGGCACATTGTATTCATGGGGAATGCACGAGAAGGTGCCCGGCCTCAGGGAGTCGTATCGCGGTTATTCAAGAGCCAGCAAGGCGGTAGAGAAGAAACTCCGACCGTTTCATGCAGAAGAAAGGCGTCTTAAGGCGCAATACGACCGAGAGCGCGAAAAGAATGTCGTTGCGCTGAATCAGTCGAAAACACTGTCGGACGAAGTGAGCACGATGAAGCTCTCAAGCTGTCTAGGAGAGATGAATATGTCTTTTAAAGGCTGGTGGCGATTATGCTGCTGCACCTTGCCGCCTCGGCAGCGCTGGTTTGGTCAAATAAGTCGACGGCCCAGATTATTGCAGCGCCTAATATTGAGAAGCTTTGCAAGGGGGCCCCTACGTATAGGCGGACAGTGGTGTACGTGGATGTAGGTGCAGTTCGTTCCGAGAAGCCTGAATGGGGGCTGACAATTCTAAATCGCCTCAAACTTGCCCCGCGGAGAGCATTGATCGTCGTTGGCATTAATCCAATGACTTTTGAGGCAAAGGAGGTATTTAATACTTGTTATCCAGTACTCTCAAGCTCGGAGATCGATGAGGAACGAAGGTCGCGGGGGATATGGAGAAGTTGACCAGTCTCGACCCGGTTGACCAGCAGCGAGAATCTTCAGGTGTTCGACGTTCGATTGCGTAACGGCTTGAACAAGATCATCGACGAGGCGGGAAAGTATCAAGAAGGGCCTCGAAGAAATGTTCTAGGTGCAATCGCTCTCGACAAATCGGTACTCGGACAGAAACGCCTTCTATCGGGTGATAATCTACACCGATGGAAGTATAAAAGACACCGCGGGCGAAGGAAAGACGCCTCAGTTTATTGCCGATAGATATCCGGCTAGTTTCTCGGGCGCGGAGGTCGGAGTTTTCGGTGTAGACGGCGGCAGTCAGGATGTCGCTCAGAAAGAGCAGATCTTTGCGGCATTTTTCTTAAAAAGCTGGGCGCACTTAAGATCGTTCTCATCCTCACTTCCGCAACAGGATAATTTTGTTTATCCGGCCGCTGTGAGAATGGATGGAACTTTTGATGGAGGCGGAACGCAAGGAACACTAAAGCTTGCGCTCTTTAGCACAAAGCAAGGCAATGCGGAGGGCTGGCTGGCATTCAACGTAGGCCGGGAGGTGCTTTATTTGCCATTCCAGGGCGAGTATCGTTGCGCCGGAGAGGACTGTCGTTTAACGGCAACCTGTAGCGAAACAGTGCCTCCGCAGGCAGCAAATCCGTACTTTCGGAAAGGGGATCGGATTAACCTTAGCGGAAAGGCGGGGCACTCCCTGGAAGGCTCACTCCAAGCAGCGTCTCGCGAGGTATTCAGGGATGTAATTCAAGGCAGCCGCAGACCGCCCCCGCCGGCCGCAGAACCGGTGAAATATTCATTGAAGTTCCTTTTTCCATAGAACTGACATTATGCAGGGTGGAGGTTATATGCGGAAACGGCGGGGCGTCGGGAGTCGATGGAAGGTAGTGGCCCGGTGTGCAGCCTCACGAAGGGTAGGGACATGACGGGGGTGTTCGTGGCTCGCAATGCGCCGGTGGCTCCGACTGGAGCATCAAAGCAAGCCATGAAAACCGTTCTGGCTGCTGTCAGCCTGCTGCTGTCGACTGCCACGATCATGGCAGAGCCTGTTGAGCGTAACGAAGTCCATGTCAAAGATGGCGACACCATCATAATGGGCGCTGGCAACCGTAAGCATACTAAGGACCAAGAATATAGGCTCGTTGGGTACGATACTCCCGAGACTGCGCTGGGCGAATGCCAGGCCGAGATTGAGAAGGGTAATCGGGCATCAGCTCGGCTAGCCGCGCTTTTGGATATCGGCAAATTAGACCTCACCGAAATACAGTGTTCCTGCGCTCCTAATGCTAAAGACTGCAATTACGATAGGCGTTGCGGGAGATTAACCGTTAATGGAAGGGATGTCGGCGAAATCTTAATAGCGGAGGAACTTGCCGTACCGTTCGTGTGCGAGGCGCCTCCGGCCAGATCATCGCAACCCTGTCCTAAGCAGCATAACTGGTGCGGAGATGATACGACAAATCGACAGCAACAGCTTCTTCGATCGCCGTCACCACAAGCGCGCCTGAACACGGCGCCGATGAAGCTGCGTCGAACTGCTCTATCAAGGGAAGCGTCGCTTCAAAAGGCGAACGCATCTACCACATGCCGGGCCAGCGGCACTACGCGAACACTGTCGTGGATAGTCGCAAAGGGGAACGTGTGTTTTGCACAGAAGCTGAAGCCATCGCCGCTGGATGGCGAAGATCAGCAATTTAGTTTCGCACAAAGTGCACCGCTGCCGGGGTCATCAGCCGAGTTGCTCCGGCCTCGAAGTCGGCGTGGCCTTCACCTCGTATTCGCGCGCTTCCCATACCGCATGGGGCACGACCGCCTGCGCATGGCGCGTCTCCTAGCCTGACCCTCGCCAACGCCGCCTCGAGGCGTTAGTGAATGACCATGCCCGGCCGTCAACGGCCTTGCGGCGCTGGGGTCCGGGATTGGCAGGCTGAGTGCCAGGAAGCGGGGCCTCGATGGGCAAGTGGGCGTAGACCTCGAGCATCGGCTACCGGCGTGGCGACCTGTTCGATAAGCGCCGCAAGCTGATGGACGATGGACGCGTGGGCCGCGTCAGCGCCTCCATGGCTGCCGGCCGGAAGGGATTCCTTAACCTCCCATTTGGGCGTTGCCAGCGCGCGCCCGGCGCCGATCATGCTCCGATCAGGATATCGCTAGGTGATCTTGGCGCGCTCAATGACGCGATGGAAAGCGCCGAGCGAGCGCGGTCCGAACGTGAGCATGGCGGAAGCCGCGCGTCATTTATGTGATGCGAGTTCAGGCGCCCGTGGCGAGCGGCCGTCTTTTAAGTGCGCCTGCGATCGCCAAGCCTATTATGACCACGGCACAGAACAACAGGCAGAACGCGGTCAATTGGCGAATGCGGGTGAGGTGGCGGTCGCTCATTCCTGCACAGTCTAGCAGGGATCGAAGGCGCCGGCACCTCAATCACTCGCGCGCCCTGCCGCGACGTGGGGGCGATGTTAATCCTCTCACCGCCGAACTGGTGACGGAAGGCGTCCGCGTGAGCGGGTCGGCAAAGCAGTGGCGCACATAGTACTGCTCGTCGTTGTGCCACCCGCGGCCACGATGAGGCTGGAAGCCCCGCTCGCGGTGAAAGGCGAGGATGTCGTCAGACTGAGATCGAAAGCCGCCTGATGGGAGCGGCAGCTCAACGATGTGCGGGAAATCCCGCTCATTCATCGCGGAGGTGACTTCGCCTTTACGTCGGGCCATGAGTACAGCGGATCAATCCCGCTCCTGCACCACGAGCGCTTGCGCTGCTCATCGTCCGAGCTTGAACTCGACAGCCGCGGCGGCTTCGGCCGACTTCTCATCGGGCGCCTGGACGATCGCCAAGATAAGGGAGCGGTTGCGGAGGATGGCGACGCGCCAGGAGCGCAGCTTGGCGGCGGTGGCCTTCTTGGGGCGTATCTTTTTGCTCGAGGGGAGGGCACGGCCCATAGATCGGGCGCCACCTGCAAGAACGCGAATCCAAGAGGAACTTGTCGAGTTCGTGAACGAGAGACAAGCCGAAGAGGCCCTATTCGAGCTGCGGGCCATCCGAAAGGCGCTCTATGTGCTGATCGTCATAGTCGGCTTTCTGACCCGGATTGTCTTGGCGATCGGCTGGCAGCTTTTTAGGCGCCCCGCGGCTGATGCCTGCGCTTGGTGGACGAGCCTCGTCAAATGGCGCGTTTCCGAACGCGATCCGCCAAAATGCCATTCCATGGCGACCAAGGTGGGCCAGCTCGTGGGCCAGCTCGTGGGCCAGCATCCCATTATCCTAATTCCTAAGTTTTATCAATGAATGTCGGCGGACACCCCTTCCGCCAGAACGGAATTCACGCTCGCCCGCGACTGTTCAAGATAGATCGGAGCAGTGGGCTGGTGCGTGGGGCATCGCGGGCCGGCTCACCCTGCCGCGGCCCACCGGAACGGCGCCTCACCTGCGCATGCACAGCGCGGTGACGACCGCGCCCGGTGCGGTGCACCTTGTCCCATCGCTCGCGCCAGTCGAGCAGACGAGCGACACCAGCAGCTCGTCGGCCGCGCACTGAACGCTGTCCGTGCCGGTGACGATGCGAATGGGCGCTGCTGGGCCGGGATCGCCCTTCGAGCCGGGCGGCCCAGCTGCGCCGGGCGGACCAGCCGGGCCCTGCGGTCCGGCCTCGCCGCGTTGGCCGGCAGGCCCCGCCGGTCCCTGGCCGCCCGCCTCACCCTGCGGCCCTTGTGGACCGATTGCTCCCTGCGAACCGGGAGGGCCGGCTTCGCCGCGCTCACCGGCAGCGCCCTGCGGGCCAACCGGCCCTTGCGCTCCTTGTGCGCCTTGAGGTCCGGCCGGACCGACGGGGCCGGCTTGGCCGGCAGGGCCCGCTGGGCCTTGCGGCCCTGGCTTAGGTTCGCTGCATCCCGCGACCGCGAGTGTCGTGAGGACGGCGGAGACCATCAAGTATCGTCGCATCGGCCGGCACCGAGTGGAGCGGGCAGACTGCACTGATCTGCTGACGACGGTCAAGCAATGAGCCAATCGCACCTGCGATGGCGGGCGGACGATGCGCCACGCAGATCAGCGCGCAATTTCGAGTTCTACGCGCCGTCAATCGTAATCATCTGGTCGAGCGCGGCCCCTTGCCGCAGCGCAATGAGCGGCTGGTACTCCGGCGAATTGTACCAGGCGTTCAGCGCCGCCATGTCGGGAAACTCGATGATGACAACTCGATCCGGATGCCAATAGCCCTTCTCCGAGAATCGAATGGCTGCCGCCCTTGGTCAGGTAGCGTCCGCCAAACCGGGCAATCATCGGAGCAACCCTGGTCCTGTACTCCTCGAACTTGGCTGGGTCGGTGATCTTGTGCTCAGCAATCAGGTAGGCTGCCATGCGATCCTCCGCCTCGCGACATTACCCGATTGCCCATAGGGCCGCGAGCGTCCGCCCCGGCCCGCGCACGCGAATTCAGGACATTTCAGGTCTCGCCCAAGGACGCGCCTGCCGTTTCGCAGCACAGTCGCGCGCAGAAGACGAGGAGCTTGCATCCCAAGGCTCGATCACCGCGTATCGATCAAGAGGACGGACGAAGCGATCGCCAACCCGATCCCCCCAATTCCGGTCACGGCCAACGCCGCACCGGCCGAACCGGCGAGACAAATGGGCGGGCATTGTCCGTTGGACCACATGCGCACGCTCGACGACCAGGATGTGGTTTGCGTGCTTCGCTCGGAAGTGGAGCGAGCGGGAGGCCAGTCCTCCTGGGCACGAAGGGAGCGCATCGACCGCAGCCTGCTCAACCGGGTTCTCCACGGGCGCAAGCCGCCAACCAAGCAGATCATCAGGGCGCTGCGGCTCTGCAACGCCTATGCATTGAATGACGAGATGCGCCGTGATGACAGTCAGGCCACGCTCGGGCCACACCAGCCCGGCAGGTAATGCGCGTCCTGGCTCTTCGCGAGGATGAGCGCCCCGTCGAGCGCGCCGGTGAAATCCTTCTCGATCTCACGGCCTTTCAAGCGCCGACGCAGGAAGTCCGCCCACAGGAATTCGCTGAACGGAGTAATATCCTTGGCGAAGCCGCCGGCCCGCCGCAGCTCGCCGGCAAGGCTGCGAAACGGGTCATCGGCAAGACCGGTGATGGACTTGGGGATGTCGTCGACCGCGCGGCGGCGACCCTTCGCATCGTAGGGATGTACCCACGCGTGATGATCGAGCACGATCCAGAATGCATCGATCGCAAGTGCGCTCAAATTTGCGACCTCGCTGACGAGCACATGCTTGAGCCCCTCCTTGTGAAGCGCCAATGCCAGGTGGTGATGGTCGATGATGTAGTGGCGCGATTTCGGACCCAGCACGACGGGGATCATGTGACCGCCGAGGAACTTGCCGATCTTCTTTGCGACGTGCTTGCGCAGATGCTCGCGCTTGAGGTTCACCTCTCGCATGCCGACCGTCATTTGGGTCGGACGCAGGTCGGTGATCGGCACAGGCTGCAGAACGGGATCTCGCACCACGATCATGACGTTCCTCCAAGCCCCGCCGAAAAGATAGCGCATGGCTGCACAAAAGCCAGCGAGAGCGCTCAATGGCGGGGGCGCGCGGCGCCGCGAGCCGATGCTGGCAACGTCCGAATGCGAGCTGGCAAAGGCAGACCGTCCGGTGCCATGCGTGTCCATCTCCAGCTGGACGTTTGCGCGCCTTGTCTTATCTCCGGCTGTATGATGAACTTCACCCAAGCCCCAGCGTGAGCGTCGTATCATGCTCATGAAGATCGGACTCCTCGGAGGCCTGGGCCTCATCGCGAGCCTGTTGGCGCTGTATTGGATCCAGCCTGACACCAACGGGGGACAGGCACTCCTGGTCATCGTCGTCTTCGCCGTCGTGAGCGGTATCGGGAGGCTGATATGGCCGGCACAATCCTGAACTCATCGGCCGCAAGAGTCGCAGGCGCAGCGCTGATGGCCTCGGCATTTCTCCTCCTGTGCACGGGAGCCTATGGCCAACAGCCAAATCGTGCGGACTGCGTGACGCGTTTCCACGATGGCAAGCGATATGTCTACTGCAGGAGCGAAAAAGAGAAATTGCGGCGACGCTACCTCGGCCCGGCGCCCTACGTTCGACAGAAGAGCGCTCCGCCGCCTCCAACCGTGACAATCGCCCCGCCGCCACCGGCGCCAAGCGCGCCGGCTCCGAGCGTGACGATCGCACCGCCGCCCGGCCCGCCCCGGGAGAGTGCCGGAGCTGGCGGCGCCGGAGGCGAAGTCGCGCCCCCATCCAGCAGCCGTCCCTCGACCATCAGCTCACCCAAGAAGAATGGCTCAGCCAAGGCAAGTGGCTCATCCAAGGCCAAGGGAGCAAAGAACGGGAAGCTGCAAGCGGTGCGCGCCCTGATCGAGCCGGGCGACATGCCCCCGCGCGAGGTCGCGGGTTACGGCATCGTGGCCTTCACGACCCGTCCGCTGCCGCACGATGTCGAGCGCTACAAGGCTGTCTGCGAGGCCTACAAAGCGACGCTGATGGCGCAGAGCGAACTCCCGGCCAATACGCCGCTGTCGGAGCAAATGATCACGTACTGGCCGATTGCCAAGAAAGACACGCCCGAGGCCCGGCGCGGCGACTGCGCGCACCTGGTCGCCAACTATGCGTTGCGCCTTGGGCTCGAGGCCATCGATGATGCGGACAAGCAGAAGGAAGGGTTTGCAAACAGTCGCGGACCGTTTCTCATCGCCTGGGCTCCCTCCGCAAGCCGCTTCGTGCCCGACGCCGTGGTTCTGCTCGTGGATTTGTCATCGTTCGACGGTCAGCGAACCTTTGCGGAAGTGTTCCAGAAGTGGCGGCAACAGATCACCGACAATCCCGAACTGTGGAAACGCGGCGGGTTCAACGTCGAAGCGATCCGCCAAATCATTCGGGACACCTTCGACCGCTACGGCGATGGGCTGATGCGGCTGATCACCAAGAGCTGATCACCAAGACACTAGGCAGCGGCGCGCCGCCGGCCGCCGGCCAGCCGTGTCGCCAAAATCTTGTCGATGCGACGGCCGTCGAGGTCGACCACTTCGAAACGCCAGCCTTGGGTGTCGAAACCCTCGCCCACCGCAGGCAAATGACCGAGCCAATACAGCACAAATCCCGCGGCGGTGTGATAGCCGCGCTCCTGCGGGATGACGATGCCGAGCCGCTCCGCCATCTCATCCGCCGGCATGCGGCCAGCGATCAGCCACGATCCATCCTCGCGCTGCACGGCCTCGGGCTCGGCCGAACCTTCGGCGGTTTGGAAATCGCCGACGATCGCTTTCAAGATGTCGGCGTTCGTGACTATTCCTTGAAAGTGACCGTACTCGTCGTGGATGAGCCCCATATGGACCGCTGATCCCTTGATGACGTCCACGACGTCGAGCGCATCGGCAGTGTCAGGCACCGTGGGTGCCGGCTGCACCCGCGCCCGAACGTCCTCGGCGCAGATGTCGCGCGCGCGAACGCCCGGGGGCTCGTCGCGCAGATAGGCGTCGAGCAGATCTCTGGCATGCACCACGCCAAGCATCTCCTCCGGCGTGCCCTCGTGAACGGGCAGCCGCGAATGACCGCTGTCCAGAATTATCCGCCGAATCGTGCCGGAATCGGCCGACAGGTCGATCATGTCGACGTCGCGGCGGGGCGTCATGACCGCACGCACGGGCCGATCGCCCAATCGCATCACGCCGGCGATCATCGCGCGCTCGCCGGGCTCGATCACGCCGGCAGTCCAGACGCGACGATTCCGTTGTAGTCGCAATGCCGTTCCAAGAGTACCATCGCTCGACAGCATGGGTTCGTGCATGCGCTGCGGCTGGTCGCAGGCTCTACCAGGGACAGGTGCGAGCCAACTTCGAATAGGAGCATTCATGCCCGACGCTCGTCGCCGTGGCCCTGCCGCCGTCGCGTCCTGGCGGGGGGTGCTGCTGACCGCTGCCGTTGCCGCGTTCGTGTGCACCTCGACCGCCCAGGCGCAAAGCCCGTGGGTCGAGGACCTCGTAGCGGCAGTGGTGCGGATCAAGACCCACATCAATCCCGAAGGGCGCACTGTCGAGGGCCTGGGGCGCGAGCGCGAAGGATCGGGCATCGTCATCGACAATGACGGCCTGGTGCTGACGATCGGCTATCTCATGGTGGAGGCCTACGCGGCCGAGGTCATCGACAACAACGGCCGCACGGTGCCGGCGAATGTCGTCGGCTACGACCACGAAAGCGGCTTCGGCCTGCTGCGGACGCTCGAGCCGCTCAAGCTCAAGCCGATGCCGCTCGGCAAGTCCGCCGAGATCAAGGAACGCGATCCCGTCCTGATCGCGAGCTACGGCGGTGCCGCCATGGTCGCCGCCGCCTATGTCGTCGCCAAGCGCGAATTCGCCGGCAGCTGGGAATACTTGCTCGACGAGGCCCTGTTCACGGCGCCGCCCCATCCGGCCTGGAGCGGGGCGGCGCTGATCAGCCGCGAGGGCAAGCTCGTCGGTGTCGGCTCGCTCATCGTCGGCGATGCCGTCGGCGGAAGCGACAAGACGCCGGGCAACATGTTCGTGCCGATCGACCAGCTGTCGCCGATTCTGGGCGACCTCATTTCGGACGGACGCACCACCGGGCCCGGGCGGCCGTGGCTCGGCCTCACTACGGATGAGCTGCGCGGGCGCCTGTTCGTCAGCCGCGTGACGCCGGGGGGGCCGGCGGAGAAAGCGGGCATCAGGCGCGGCGACGTGATCGTCGGCGTCAACGGCCAGCCGCCGAAGAGCCTGGCCGACTTCTACCGCAAGGTCTGGGCGCGGGGCATGGCAGGCGTCGACGTTCCGCTCGACGTGCTGCAAGACAGCCAGGTGCGGCGGTTCGACGTGAAGTCGATCAATCGCCTCGATCATCTTAAGCTGAAATCTACATTCTGACAGTCTGTTCAGCCCAGGACTTCATAAAAAACATGAGCCCGGCGAGGCTATGGCGCGCGCTGGCCATCGTGATCGCGGTTTGGGCGGCATCTTTCTCAACGGTCTCGTGGCGGCAATCGCACACGGTCGGGAGGCACTGACTATTTTTTCGACTGTTGCGGCGTTGCATCAACGCCGCCCAAAGCCTTGGATTGCCGCATCGGGGCATGACGGAGCCCCATTCCTGCCGTGATCGACCGGCGATATGTTCCGCAGGGGATCGCGGGAATCGCATGGGGCTCCAGCTTACTAAAGGCGTCGGTTTCGGCGGGATCGTGCGCGTCGGCACGGTGGCATTCTGCTGCCTCGCGCTCGCCAATTGCTCCGGAGGTGCCAACAAGGAATACAGTCCTCGGGTGGTGGAGGAGGGCGAGCCAGTGCCCAAGGGCGGCGGCATCTATCGCGTGGGCAAGCCTTACAGCATCAACGGCCGCACCTATGTCCCACACGAAAACCCGTCGTATCGCGTCGAGGGGATCGCATCCTGGTACGGGCGGGACTTCCACGGCCGGCGAACCGCGAACGGCGAAGTCTATGACATGCACGGCATCTCGGGCGCACATCCCACCATGCCGCTACCGAGCTACGCGCGCATCACCAACCTCGAGAATGCCCGCTCGATCGTCGTCCGCGTCAATGACCGCGGGCCCTATACCCGCGACCGCATCGTCGACCTCTCGATCGGGACCGCCAAGGTCCTCGGCTTCCACGGCAAGGGACTTGCCCGCGTGCGGGTCGAATATGTCGGCCGCGCGCCGATGGAAGGCAGCGACGACGCCATGTTGATGGCGACGCTGCGCGAGGGCGTGCCGGCACCGGCGCCCTCGAAGGTGATGGTCGCGGCGGCGAAGCCCTTCATCCCCCATGCCGACGACGGCAAGGCGCCGCCGTCAGAGGGTAAGTTCGCGCTCAGCAGCGCCTCGGCCCGTCCTGGCGCGCTGGCCGCCGCGAGCGAGGTTTCCGCCACCCGACAACAAGCGAAGCCGGTCGTGCGCTCCGCGTCCGCTGCGGACGTCCGCACCGAAGCGCCCCCGCCCACGGCAACCAGCGCTCCCGCGCCTTCTGCCATCGGCTTTGCGCCGTTTCGCAACGACGGCGGCGCGCTCGGTCTGATGAGTGGCCGCGGGCTGTACTAAGTCCAGGTAACCCCTGCATGACCCGACTGCTGCGCAGCGGATTCGCCCTCATCGCCGCGGGCCGATGGCCCGCGAGCCCTCTAAACCGCCGCGAGCGGCATTGCTTACGGCAGGCGGAACTTGCTAAGCACATGCGGGGCAGGGAAGGGCGCGTGGACCCCGGCCGCGCAGGGCTTGCCGCTATCATGAACGTGGTTCGGAGCGTGGTGCACTCGTCCTTCGCCAAGTGGGGCGTCGTCGCGGTTCTTGCTTGCGCCGTGGCCTCCGCCTTCGCCGCCCCCAACCCGGTGTCGGGCCCGAAAGCGGGCGACGGCTACCAGACCAGCGCCCCGCACGCCATCCTGATCGAGGCCGACAGCGGCAGCGTGCTGTTCGAGAAGGGCGCCGACGACCTCATCCCACCGGCCAGCCTGTCCAAGCTGATGACGGCGGAGTTCGTATTCAACGAGCTCAAGCAGGGCCGCCTCAAGCCGACCGACGAATTCATCGTCAGTACCAATGCCTGGCGCCGGGGCGGGGCACCCTCGCGCACCTCGAGCATGTTCATCCCGATCCACAGCCGCGTGGCGGTCGACGACCTCCTGCGTGGCGTCATCATTCAGTCGGCGAACGACGCCTGCATCGCGCTGGCGGAGGGGATCGCCGGCAACGAATCCGCGTTTGCGGAAAAGCTGACCAAGCGCGCCCGCGAGCTCGGCCTGACCAAGTCCACCTTCGGCAACTCGAACGGGCTTCCCGATCCGCGCCAGCTCATGACGTCGCGCGAGCTCGCCAAGCTCGCGCGCCACATCATCGAGACCTATCCCGACTACTACAAGCTCTACAGCGAGCGTGAATTCACCTGGAACAAGATCCGGCAATACAACCGCAATCCCCTGCTCAACCTGAACATCGGGGCGGATGGCCTCAAGACCGGCTTCACCAAGGAGGCAGGCTACGGTCTCGTCGGCTCGGCAGTGCAGAACGGATTGCGGCTGATCGTCGTCGTCAACGGCTTGAAGTCGGAGAAGGAGCGCGCCGACGAGGCCAAGAAGCTGCTCGACTGGGGATTCCACAGTTTCCAGTCCGCCCTGCTCTTCAATGAGGGCCTGGAAATCGCGCAGGCCAAGCTCTATGGCGGCGAGAAGGGCCACGTCGGGCTCATGGCGCGCAAAGAGGTGCGGCTGATGGTACCGCGCAACTCGCGCGACAAGATCATCGCGCGCGTGGTCTATACCGGTCCAGTCCCCGCGCCAGTGCAGCAAGGCCAGAAAATCGGCACGCTCAAGGTCTGGCGCGGCGACTTCGTGGTGCTCGAACTCCCGCTGCAGGCAGCCGAGAGTGTGGGGACGGGCTCGATGTCCCAGCGCGCCTTCGACGCCGCCTCGGAACTCGTGCTCGGCCTGTTCCGCTCTGGCTTCCAGCGCGCCCTGGGAGGCGGAGCGGGGACGTGACCGAACGGGAGTGGCTTGGATCCCGCTCGCGAAGCGCCTTCGTCTCATCCCGAATATGCGTGGGACTTGCGGCTTCTGCCTATCTTGGGCGCTCACGTCGCGCAGTTTCAGCGCCTTTTTTGCAGGCAGGGGAACCGGTATAACGACGCACGGCCGCGAGTGACGACATGCGTGGACGCTTTATCACCTTCGAAGGCGGCGAAGGCACCGGCAAGTCGACCCATTCGACCCTGCTGGCGGAGCGACTCAATGCGCTCGGCATCGGCATCGTGCTGACGCGCGAGCCGGGAGGCTCGCCTGGCGCCGAAGCAATCCGCCACGTGCTGCTCTCCGGCGTGGCGGAGCCGCTCGGCGTGGAAACCGAGGCGATGCTGTTCGCCGCCGCGCGTTCGGACCATGTGCAACACACCATCGAACCGGCGCTGGCGCGGGGAGAGTGGGTGATCTGCGACCGCTTCATCGATTCGACCAGAGTCTATCAAGGCATCCTTGGGGGCCTCGATCCCCGGTTGATCCGCGCCCTCGAGCGGGTGACCGTCGGTGATTTGCGGCCCGACCTCACCTTCATTCTCGACGTGCCTGCGGAGGTCGGGCTCGCGCGCGCGAGCAAGCGACGCGGCGAGGGGATCGCCGACCGGTTCGAGGCGGAATCGCGTGCCTTCCACGAGACCTTGCGCGACGCCTATCGCCGGCTCGCGATCGACGAGCCGACCCGCTGCGTAGTGATCGACGCCACCGCGCCGAAGCCCGCGGTCGCCGACCGCATCTGGAACACCATGAGCGAACGCCTCGACTCCAGGAGCGCGCCCGCCTTGCCCGCAGGCGCCGCATCGTGAGCGCGGCCGACGACGAAGCCGCCGGTATCGAGCCCCGGCCACCACGCGAGACCACCGTCCTTTACGGACATGGGGAGGCGGAGGGCGCCTTGCTCACGGCCTACCGCGGCGGGCGCTTCCCCCACGCCTGGTTGATCGCAGGCCCGGCCGGCATCGGCAAGGCGACGCTCGCCTATCGGATGGCGCGCTTCATCCTGGCCCATCCCGATCCGGCGATCTCGTCGGTGCAGGGCGCGACATCGCTTCACCTCGAGGCCGATCATCCGGTGGCGCGCCGCGTCGCGGCGCAGGCGCAGGGCGATCTGCTGGTGCTCGAACGCACGATCAATGAAAA
Organism: uncultured Alphaproteobacteria bacterium; assembly: GCA_963827585.1. GTDB lineage: Bacteria > Pseudomonadota > Alphaproteobacteria > Rhizobiales > Xanthobacteraceae > VAZQ01. The sequence continues at coordinate 140,124 of CAWHCK010000008.1, read as the reverse complement.
AACCAACAAGCTGCGCCAGGACATCCAGGTCGACGACGTGCGCCGGACGGTCACCTTCTTCGGCTCTACGCCCGGTGAGGGAGGATGGCGGGTCGCCATCGTGGACTCGGTCGACGAACTCAATGCGTCGGGGGCGAACGCACTGCTCAAGGTTCTGGAAGAGCCGCCCCGGCGCGCCGTGCTCCTGCTGGTGAGCCATTCGGCCGCGCGCGTCTTGCCGACCATCCGCTCCCGTTGCCGGGTGCTTGCCTTGCGGCCGCTGCCCGTTGCCGACGTGGCGCGTGCCGCGGCCGCCGCGACCGAAAGAATGCCCGACGATACCGATATCGCAGCCGCTGCCGCCGTCGCCGATGGGAGCGTGCGACGCGCGCTGGCGTTTCTGGACGGCGACGCCCTCGATCTGCGCAACCGCATCATGGCGCTGCTCGAGCGCCTGCCGGCCGTCGATCCGCGCGCGCTGCATGCGCTCGGCGATCGGCTCTACGGCACCGACGCGGCGACACTCGCGGCCTTCGTCGACGCCGTGAATGCGTGGCTCTCCGCCCGCCTGGCGGCGGGGACACCGGATTCCACCCGCCTCGCCCGGGTGGCGGAGGTGTGGGAAAGGGTCAATCTCGCCGCACGCGAGGTGAATGAGTTCAATCTCGAGCGGAAACCGCTGGTTTTCAACGTCTTCGGCTGGCTTGCCGAGACCGCCCGGCGTTGATACCTATGAATCGCATGGCCGGGCCTGTCCCGGCCATGCATGTCTTTGATTTGATCGCTGTTTGCAGGCCTGGTCGGACAGGAACACGGGCTTGCCCGCGTTCCGCCGCGAGAGGTACCGCGAGTCGGGCAAAGCTCCGGCTTGTGGTGCCGCGTGCGGGCATGGCGCAGACGCTCCCTGGTGCACGTCGATGGCTGACAAGCCCCGCTACTACCTCACCACCGCCATCGCCTATCCCAATGGGCCGCCCCATATCGGCCATGCCTATGAGGCGATCGCGACCGACGCCATCGCCCGTTTCATGCGGCTCGACGGTTACGACGTGCTGTTCCTGACCGGCACCGACGAGCACGGCATGAAGATGCTGCAGACCGCGGCGAAGGAGAAGCTCACGCCGCAGCAGCTGGTCGAGCGCAACGTGCCGCGCTTCAAGGCCATGGTGGAGCGCCTCAACTGCTCGAACGACGAATTCATCCGCACCACCGAGGAGCGCCATCATCGCGCGTCGGTCGGCATCTGGCAGCGGATGGAGGCGGCTGGCGACATTTATCTCGACAAGTATTCCGGCTGGTACTCGGTACGCGACGAAGCGTATTACGACGAGGACGAGACCAGGCTCAACGAGAGCGGTGAGCGGGTCGGCCCGCAAGGCACACCGGTCGAATGGGTCGAGGAGGAGAGCTATTTCTTCAGGCTCTCGGCCTACCAGCAGAAGCTGCTCGATCTCTACGCCAAGCACCCCGACTACGTGCTGCCGAAGGAGCGGCTCAACGAGGTCATGAGCTTCGTCAAAGGCGGCCTGCAGGATCTCTCGATCTCGCGCACGACCTTCGACTGGGGCGTCAAAGTGCCGGGCAATCCGAAGCACGTGATGTATGTGTGGGTCGACGCGCTCACGAACTACATCACCGCCGTGGGCTATCCGGACACGGACAGCCCGAAATTCCGGCGCTACTGGCCCGCGGATCTGCACGTGATCGGCAAGGACATCGTGCGCTTCCACGCGGTCTATTGGCCGGCCTTCCTGATGTCGGCGGGGGTCGAGGTGCCGCGCCGCATCTTCTCGCACGGGTTTCTGTTCAACCGCGGGGAGAAGATGTCGAAATCGGTCGGCAACGTCATCGACCCGTTCGCGCTGGCCGACGCCTATGGCGTCGATCAGTTGCGCTATTTCTTCCTGCGCGAAGTACCGTTCGGTCAGGACGGCAACTACAGCCTCGAGGCGATCGTCAACCGCATCAATGCCGACCTCGCCAACGATCTCGGCAACCTGGCGCAGCGCTCGCTGTCGATGGTCGCGCGTCAGCTCGGCGGCACGCTGCCGCAACCGGGCGCATTCTCCGAGGCCGACAACGGCGGTGCTGGCGCTGGCCGACGGCATGATCGCCAAGGCGCGCGAGGCGATGAAGACGCAGCAGCTGCACCAGGTGCTCAACGCGGTCTGGGCCGTGGTGGCCGAGGCCAACCGCTATTTCGCCGGCGAGGCGCCGTGGGCGCTCGCCAAGACCGATCCGGTGCGCCAGGGGACGGTGCTCTACGTCACCGCCGAGGTGCTGCGGCAGGTGGCGATCCTCGCGCAGCCGTTCATGCCGAGCTCGGCCGCCAAGCTGCTCGACCTGATCGCCGTGCCGGGCGACCAACGGCAGTTCAGCGAGCTCGGCGGAGCGCGCCGGATTGCCGCGGGAACGGCGCTGCCGGCACCGACGCCGGTCTTTCCCCGTTACGTTGACAGCGAAGGGAGCGCGCAGGCCTGATGCTGATCGACAGCCACTGCCATCTCGATTTTCCCGACTTCGCAGGCGAGCTCGATGCCGTCGTCGCGCGCGCGCAGGCGGCCGGGATCGCGCGCATCGTTACCATCTCGACGCGCATCAAGCGGCATGCCGAGGTGCTCGCCATCGCCGAGCACTTTCCCGAGGTCTATTGCTCCGTTGGCACCCATCCGCACAATGCCCATGAGGAGCTCGACATCACCGTCGACGAGTTGATCGGCCGCACGCGCCATCCCAAGGTGGTGGCGGTCGGGGAGGCCGGGCTCGACTACCATTACGATTCGAGCCCGCGCGACGCCCAGACCCAGGGCTTTCGCAATCACATCGCCGCCGCGCGTGCGACCGGCTTGCCGCTCGTCATCCATTCGCGCGACGCCGACGAGGACATGGCGCGGACGCTGGAAGAAGAGACGGGGAAGGGCGCCTTCCCTGCCGTGCTGCATTGCTTTACCGGCGGCCGCGATCTCGCGCAGCGGGCGATCGCGCTCGGCCTGTTCATCTCCTTCACTGGGATTCTGACCTTCAAGAACTCGGATGAGCTGCGCGCCATCGCACAAGGCCTGCCCGCGGATCGCATCCTGGTCGAGACGGACGCGCCTTATCTCGCCCCCGGCGGCCATCGCGGCAAGCGCAACGAGCCGGCCTATGTGGTCGAGACCGCCAAGGTCCTGGCCGCGGCACGCGGGGTGTCGCTAGCGGAGATCGAGCGGCAGACCACCGAGAATTTCTTTCGCCTGTTCGGCAAAGTCCCGCGGCAGGTAACCAGCGCAGACAAATTTGCGCAGTCTGCGCAAGCCTGACTGCGTGTGGGCATCACGGTGAAATTCACGATCCTCGGTTCCGGCTCCTCAGGCGGCGTTCCTCGCCCGGCGCTCGGTTGGGGGGCCTGCAATCCGAACAATCCCAGGAACCGCCGCCGGCGCACGTCGCTCCTGGTGGAGCGGCGCAACGGGGCCGGCGTCACCCGCGTCCTGGTCGATACCTCGCCCGATCTGCGCGAGCAGCTGCTTGACGCCGAGGTCGACTGGCTCGACGCCGTGCTCTTTACCCACGAGCACGCCGACCACACCCACGGCATCGACGACCTGCGCGGGCTCTTCCTGCGGCGCCGGCGCCGGGTCGACGTCTACTTGGATGAGCATACGTCGAAGACGTTGCGCGCCCGCTTCGACTATTGCTTCCAGTCGCCTCCGGACAGCGAATATCCCCCGATCGTGACCGAGCATCGGCTCGAGCCCGGCCGACCCGTCGTGGTCGACGGGGAGGGGGGCCGGATCACCGCCCTGCCCATCCTGCAGGAACACGGCCCCATTCCCTCGCTGGGCTTCCGCTTCGACGCCCTGGCCTATTCGTGCGACCTGAGCGGCTTGCCCGAAGCCAGCGTGACCGCGCTCGCGGGAACCGAGGTCTGGATCGTCGATGCCCTGCGCTACCACCCGCACCCCAGCCATTTCAGCGTTGACGACGCGCTCGCCTGGATCGCGCGCATCAAGCCGGCCCGGGCGATCCTGACCAATCTCCATACCGATCTCGATTACGACGAGCTGCGAACCAGGCTGCCGCCCCATGTGGAGCCCGCCTTCGACGGGCTCACCATCGACATGCCGGCCCCCGCGTCCTCTTAAAGTCGGCTGCCAGGCACGGCGGCCAAGCGCCTGCAGCAGCGATGGTTTTGAATTTCTGCAAGGGGATGCCGACCTGCGGCGTAGCAAATTCTTCCGCATGCCCAGGCATTTGCGGGCCGATCTTCACCTAAATGGCGGTGTCCATTGATGCCCGGGTCATCCCTCGTGGCTGCCAGATTGAGCTGTCCCGGGTCGGGAACGGCGGATCAACTCCCGCTTCGCCGCGGTTCATCGCGGGTATCAGGAGATGTTCCATAATATCTCTTATGCGAATCGAACGTCCGGGGCCGCCGGCGTGCCGGTCCGTTGCCGGCCCGGCGCTACCCCGCCGCCCTATTTGATGAACTCGTTGGTGTAGAGGTCCTCCAGGGGCGACTTGCGCTGGATGATCCCCTTAGCCAGGTAGAAGTCCTGCAGGTTGGCGAGACGCTCCACATTGACTTCGCCCAGCTGCCTCTGGCCCGGATAGACCAGCGTCGCGTAATACCGAAACGTCGCCTTGACCGCGCCTTCCTTGCCCTTCCATTCCGGTACGAACTTGACGAAATCCTCGGCCGCCTGGTCGGTGTTGTCCATGATGTCCTTCATGCCGCGCAGCGCCGCCTTGACGAACTTGCGCACGAGCTCGGGTCGGTCCTTGAGGACCTGATCGGATGCCCCGATGGCCTGCGCCATGTGGGGAAAGAACTCGTCGGTCGGGATCACCTTGACCTGCACGCCGGCTGCCTGAACGGGCGGGATCCAATCCGGGACCCCGGCCATGCCCGCGGCCTTGCCGGTGGCGACGAACTCCCAGACCCCGCTCGGGCCGGCGGACTGGATGTTCACGTCCTCCTGCTTGAGCCCGGCGCTCGCCAGCAATCCGAGCAGCGCGTAGAAGGTCGTGTCCTGGAACGACATGACGGAGATGGTCTTGCCCTTGAGGTCGCTGGGCTTGGTAATGCCGGAATCCTCGCGAACCACGAGCTGCATGAAGCCCTTGCCGCCGAACATGGCGACGATCTTGATGGGCACGCCGTTCTGCCGGACCATGATCGGTCCGTCGGCGACGATGCCGCCGAGCGGTGCGTTGCCCGCGCCGACCTGCTTGGCCACATCCACGCCGCCGCGACCGACGGCAAAATTCAGGTCGATGCCAGCTTCGGTGAAATAGCCCCTGCCCTTTGCGAGCTGGATCGGTCCGAACGCCGGCAGGCTGGGCGGTGCCGGGAACAGATAAGTCACAGCCTCGGCAGCGGAGGCAGCGGGCGCTGCCGCGAGGCTCCATCCCAGCAACATGCCGACCGCAACATGGGCGGCGGCCCGGCGGATGTCCTCCACGATCATTGCACGCATGGTGATTGTCTCCTTCAAGGCTCGCGCTCGCGGAGCAAACGCGGTACCGCAGCGCTCACGATCCATTCGCACCGAAGCGACCATCGCTTCACAACCGATGGACCCGTGGATCTAGAACGGCACCACCAATCCTTCGTGGGGAGCATCGCAATTCACGAGATCCACGCGCTTCCAAGCAATTTGAATGCCATTTCCCCCTCGGAGCAAACGATGAAAGCACGTGCCGGCGAAGATGCGTTGGGCTTCTCTTCGGTATTCCAGCAGCTGGCACTTGGAGCGCACGGTGCACGCCTTGCCGTCGGGGGCCGTCTCTTCGATCGTCACGTTGCCGATCATGCGGCTGGTGCGCGATCGGGGCTCCTGCGAGTAGATGCGCGGACTCGCAAGCCGGCGAACACGCGTTTCGAGCAGCCGGCGATCATCATACATCAGCGAAATCGTGTCGTGCGGGTTGGCTTGATTGGGCTGGGAAGGGACCCAATACCAGGCATCGGCGGTGAACAAATCGAGCCATTCGTTGAAGCGGCCTTCATCGAGCAGGCGCGCTTCGTAGATGAGGAATTGCTCGCAATCGGAGAGGGTCAGCGCCACCGAGCGGGCATTCGCAGCCGAAGGTGCCGGGACGTCCGAGGCCATGCGAGACAGGGTCATTGCCTGATCTCCGCGAACGGCACCGAAGCGTCGGTCGTCGCATGGCGCGCCGCTGCCCCCTCCTCCGCCATGTAATCGAGCCACGCGCTGAACATGTTGCGGATATAGACCTCGCTGGTCGAGTTCTTGCCACGCCGTCCGCCGTGCTCGTCGGGCAGGTCGCCCGCATAGCCGCGCCCGATCTCGAGCCATTCGGACCCTGCGCTGGAAAGACCCAGACCGACGCGATTGTAGATTTCAAGATCGTCGGTGAGCACGAGCGAGCCCGTGCCGTTTACGATATTGGCGAAGCTGATGGCGTTCTCGAACATCCGGTTCGGAGCGCCACGCAGGCGAAAGGTGTATGTGTGCACCACCGTCTCGTTCACGGAAACGGGATGCACGACGCGCAGCTGCTGGAACTGGCTCATGAACGAGAGATTGGGGTAGACGTTGCTGTTCCAGCGCCGCGTATCCAGAATGCTTTTTGTCTTCTCCCTGCCCTTCTTTGCCTCCATCGCAGCGACATAGTCGCGAAACACGGGGTCGTTCAAAGCGGCAACGAGCTTGGCGTCGTCATGATAGTCGCCGAGAAAGCTGTGGCCGTTCGGATAGGTCCAGATGCCGACCTTCGCCTCCCAGAAGCTGTACGGCGCACCATTCTGGCGCATCTGCCGGATCGCTATCTCGCCCGAGCCGTCCGAATGGACGTCGTCGGACTGCTGTTGCGCGGCATCGATCGACGATTGATGAACGAAAAGCGGATGCGCCGCGTCGCAGAGGTTTTCGAGGTAGAGCTTCCAGTTGCCCTTGTACGAGTGCTTGAAGACGCCGCCGGCCACCTCCAGCGCATCATCCGGCGCACGGTCGACCATGTCGTCGAACGACGTCGTCATATAGCCGAAGAAAATTTTCGAGGCTCAAACCGTCCTCGGCCAGGCTTCCAAACACAAATCCGCGATAGCTCGCGACCCGCGGCACGCGGCGCATCGCGACATTCGGATCCTTCGGATCGAATTCGGGCGGATATCCGTGCAGGAGCGGCGCGACCTTGAGTCGGCCGTCCAGATGATACGTCCAGCCATGGTAACAACATCGGAACTCCGACGTATGTCCCTGTTCGGATGCCACCACGAGCGAGCCGCGATGCGCGCATTGATTGTGCAACAGTTGTATTTTTCCAGCGGCATCTCGCACCAGCAGCAGCGGTCTGCGCCCGATTCTGGTGGCAAGAAAGTCTCCTGGATTTTTGACCTGGCTCTCGTGTCCGACGTAAACCCATGCGGCGCCGAAAATCTTGGCAAGCTCGAGCTCGAAAATGTCGGGATCGGTGTAGACGCACCGGTGCACGCGACCCGGCTGAACCAAGGTCCTGATCTCCTCGCCTCTCATGGATCTCACCATTTTGTCTCCCCGCACAGGGTGTGTCCCGGCAACGCCTGGACCGCCGGCTCGGACCAGGCTAACGATACTCTTGAGTATCGTTCCAATCAAGGAGATTGCCATGGCCTCACGCGCCGGCAGCGGACGCGCGTTGTCCGCCCTCAAGCGCGCTCAGATCATTCAGGCGGGCAAGGTGGTTTTTCTCGACAACGGCTTCGGCGCGGCGAGCATGGACGTGATTGCGGCGAGCGCGGGGGTCTCCAAGATGACGATCTATCGTCACTTTCGGAGCAAGGAATTGCTGTTCGCGGGGGTCATCGACGCCTTGTGTCGGAAAATCATCGACGACGATCTGGAAGGCATGCTGCTGCTGCCACCGAAACAGGCCTTGGAGACGTTCGGGAGAAAGGTCGTCGCCATCATCTTCGCCAAGGAGACCATCGAGCTGCATCGGATCGTCGTCGCAGAATCGCGGCGATTCCCCAGGCTGGGACGCTTGTTCTACCGCAGCGGTCCGGAGGCCTGCATCGACATGCTCGAGCTCTATCTCAAACGCCATCGCAACGTGGGACGGCTCGCTCAGAGCTTCTCCGCGGCGTCTGGCCGAGGAGTTCCTCGACCTCATTCGCGGCTACCCTCACCTGCGGGTGCTGCTCGGCGTGGACAAGCGGCCCTCCGAGCGAGAGATGCGGCAGCGGATCGAGCGCGCGGTGCGCCACTTGCTCGGATGACGCTCGCTCGGTGCATGACCCGCAGGAGAGGAACTTTAGGACCGACCCCGGCGTTTGACGGATATCAAGGCGCCTCATCGGCGCCGTGTTTGATAGCGTTTTTCCCCCAAAGCACGAGGTGTCCCGTGACCACCAAGGTGAGAGAGCTCGGACCGCGCACCGCTCCGGCGCGGCTCGATACCCCGACCGACCTGTCGTCCGATGCCGTGCGCGAAGTAGCGGCGGCGCTCAACGCGCTCCTGGCCGACACGTTTGCGCTCTATGTCAAGACCAAGAATTTCCACTGGCACGTCAGCGGGCCGCATTTCCGCGACTATCACCTCCTGCTCGACGAACAGGCCGAGCAGCTCGAGGGCAGCATCGACATCCTGGCCGAACGAGCCCGCAAGATCGGCGGCACCACCATCCGCTCGATCGGCCATATCGCCAAGCTGCAGCGGGTGAAGGACAACGACAAGGACTACGTCTCGGCGATCGACATGCTGTTGGAGCTGATGAACGACAACAAGGCCCAGATCCGGCACATGCGCGAGGCCCATGAGGTCGCCGACAAGCACGAGGACGTGGCGACCGCGAGCCTGCTCGAAAATTTCATTGACGAGGCCGAGAAGCGCTGCTGGTTCCTGTTCGAGGCGAGCCGCTGCAGCCGAGCGTGGCGGCCACTGAGCGGAGCGACGGACGACGGAGGACAGAGGACAGAAAGAACGGTATTTTCGGCTGATCTGTCCTCGGTCGTCTGTCCTCGGTCATCCGATGCCCCCTTCCCGCGATATTGCCCAGCTCCTCGAAATCATGGCGGCGCTGCGCACGCCCGGCACCGGCTGCCCGTGGGACCTGGAACAGAACTTCGCAACCATCGCCCCCTACACGATTGAAGAGGCATATGAGGTCGCCGACGCCATCGCGCGGGGCGATCTCGCGGACCTGCGTGATGAGCTCGGCGACCTGTTGCTGCAGGTCGTCTTCCATGCCCGCATGGCGCAGGAGCAAGGCGCCTTCGAGTTCGGCGACGTGGTCCAGGCCCTGACCGAAAAGCTCGTGCGGCGCCATCCCCATGTATTCGGCGACTTGCGCGGCCTCACGCCAGCGGCGGTCGAGGGCCTGTGGGAGCGCATCAAGGGCGAGGAACGCGCGCAAAAGGCCAGTGGACGACGCGACGAGGAGCCCGCGGGCGCGCTCGCCGGCGTGCCGGTCGCGCTCCCTGCCCTCACCCGTGCGCTCAAGCTGCAGGCCAAGGCCGGCAAGGTGGGCTTCGATTGGAACGACCCGCGCGCGGTGCTCGCCAAGATCCGCGAGGAAGCGGACGAGATCGAGGCTGAGCTTGCCGCGGGCCAGCGCGCCGCCGCCGGCGCGGAGGTCGGCGACCTCCTGTTCGCTGCCGTCAATCTTGCGCGCCATCTCGACGTCGACCCGGAAGCGACGCTGCGCGCCGCCAATCAGAAATTCGAGCGCCGCTTCGGCGCCATCGAACGAGCGCTGGCCGATCAGGGCCGGACCCCGCAGGGGGCGACCCTCGCGGAGATGGACGAACTCTGGAACGACGCCAAGGCCGCCGAATAAGCGCCGCCGAATGAGCGCGAGGGCCCGGAGCGGCGGTCGCGAAGCAGCCGGGAGAGCACCCTGTCCTCGCCGAGGCCTGAGGTGGTAACATCCCCCGACTTCGTCGGGACCAACGCGGCGCAGCAATGATCTCTCTCATGCGACTACTTCCCTGCCTCGTCGCCGGCCTGCTCGGCGCAACGCTGGCCTCGCCGCTCGCTGCCCAGCAGTGGCCGACGCGGACGATCAAGATCGTCACCGGGACGCCCGCGGGCGGCAGCCCCGACTTCGTGAGCCGGCTGCTCGCGGAGAAGCTGAGCGAGCGGCTCGGCCAGGCCGTGGTGGTCGAGAATTCGGCGACGACCGGCGTAGCGGCGTGGAATACCGTCGCCAAGTCGGCGCCTGACGGCTACCTGATCAGCATGTTGACGGGGGCCTTTTCCGCGCGTGCGGCCGTCGCCAAATCGCTGCCCTACAATTCGATCAAGGATTTCACCTTCATCACCCTGGTCTCCGGCTATCCCATGGTGGTGGCGACCGCCCAGAATTCGCCGATCAAGTCCTTTGCCGATCTCATCGCCCGCGCCAAGGCTGCGCCGTTCGACGTCACCTACGGAATGAACCTGCCCGGCAGCGTGCACCATTTGACCGGCGAACTGATCAATGTCGAAGCCGGGACGTCGCTGCGCGGCATCCCGTACCGGGGCAATACCCAGATCGTGCAGGACCTGCTGGGTGGCCGCCTCGACATGATGATCGAGACCGGCACGATCGCGTTCGCCCAGATCAGGGGCGGCACGCTGCGCGGTCTCGCGGTGTCCTCGCGCAAGCGCTTCGTGCTGCAGCCCGAGATCCCGGCCATCGACGAGACGCTCCCCGGCTTCGAGGTCATGTCATGGCTCGGCTTGGCGGCGCCCGGAGGCACACCGCGTCCGATCGTCGACCGGCTCAACTATGAGATCGGCGAAATCCTGACGCTGCCGGACATCCGCGAAAAGCTTGCCGGCGTGGGCAACATCCCGATGGCATCCACGCCAGAGCACATGCAGGACCATATCGAGCGTGACGCCGCCCGCTGGAGCCGGGTCGTGGATCTCAAGGGGATCGAGCGGTTAGATGATCCGGAAAAGTGGGTACCGGTTTTCCGAAAGATCATGCTCAACAAAGAGCTGGAGCGTGATTGCGACCCAACCTAGAGCAATCACGGTCTAGGCACGAATTCGGCGGTTTGCAGAAACCGTGCCCGGGTTTTGCTCCCTCCCCGCTATTCGCGGGGCCGGATCACGCGCTTGACGTTGCCGGGGTCGGCCAACGTAATCATGGTATTGCGCTCATTGGTCAGCTTGCTGATGCCCGAGAGAATATGCACGCCGACCTCGGTCTGATCGTCGGCGAGCAGCAAGCCCGAGCCCATCTCGCTCGCGCCCAGCTTTACGCGCACGGTGCCGTTGCGATCGAGCAAACGGAATACGACGTCGCCGTCGTCCTCGGTCTTGAGCTGGCCGCGCACGACGCCCCTGGCGTCGACCAGCTCGATGAGCTCGGCGCGCAGCAGTGGCTGCGTCGCCGCAACGTTGATGGCGCCGCCCTGAACGATGAGCGAAAGTAGGAGAGCAAGGTTGACGAGCGCAAGGGCGACGCTGAGACGGTTGAGCGTCATCGGCTGTTCTCCTCCACCGCACCTTCGTTCATCTGCGACGGCGCGGCATAACGTGCGGTGAAATGGCACCGCAGCCCGGCTCGCGGTCGCGGCTACTCGACCCCCGCAGCCCGTAGATATTGCAAATCCACGAACCGCTCCGGTGATGGCAGCGGCGGCTTGAGCGTACCCGCCTCCCCAAGCATCGCGATCACCTGTTCGAGGCCTTTGAGATCGATCTCTCCCCGTTTGGGCAGCACGCCGCGCTCGGGTGCGAAGAACAGCGCGAGCGTCTGCTGCGCGATGGCTTCCGACGAATTCGTGCTCTGCATGACGGTGCGGACGACGCGATCGCGGTTGGCGCCATCGCGGATGAACTCGAATGCGGCCGCCAACGCGCGCACATAGCGCGTAATCGCCTCCTTGTTCGCCTCGGCAAAAGATCGCCGGACCGCCGTGACGGTGTAGAGCAGTTCCGGCACCACTTCCGTCGAGGTTCCAAGCAGCCGGTAGCCCTGCTCCATCGCGGTCAAGTCTTGCGGCTGTCCCAGCACGACCGCATCGCAGTCGCCGCGGCGCAGGCACGCCCAGCGGCCTGACGTCCCCTCGATGACCCGAACGCCGAACTCGCCGCGTCGAAGTCCGTGCAGCGTCATGAGCTTGCGCGTCGACAGCGAGATTGTGCCGTATTCATCCGCCAGCCCGACCAGCTTTCCCTTGAGCGCGGCCACATTCGTGATCTCGGGCTTGGCAATCAGGCTGTAGATCGGGTTGTTGAACTCGGCCGCGACCGCCACGGCGTCGGAACCGGCGAGCGCGGCCCGGATCAGGAACGGCGTGGCGACGTGGGTGACGTCGACGCTGTCGTTATGGAGCGCCGTGATCTGGTGGTCGGCCCCGCCGGGGATCGGCTGGAGTATCTCCACCTTGAGCCCTTCGCGCGCAAAGAAGCCTTCGCCGGCGGCGACCGCAACGGGCAGGGAAAAGATGCTGCGGGCCGCGGAATAGGCTTGGCCATAGCGCAGGTTGAGCGTCTGACCGACCGCTCCCGATACGAGGAAGATCCCGAGCAGCGCCACCAAGGCAGCGCCCTTCCTGGCTTTTGACAATTGCACCATTGCGCCCGGCACCTCTTGCCGATGCAACTCGTCAGTGCGACGGAACTCCGGAGCCGCTGAATTTTGCCCGCACCTTTGCCGCGTTCGCGGGGTCGGCGCGGACCGTGATGGCCAGCCCGCCGTCATCGCGCAGCGCCTTGGTCATGACCTCGGTGTGGCGGTGGAGCCAGCTCACGCCCGCGCCGTCGGCGACGTCGAGGACGAGGTCGAGCGTGACCCGCCGCGCGGCGAGCCGCGTCTCGATCTCGGAGGCAAGGCCGGCGAGCCCCTCTCCGCTCAGCGCCGAGACCAACACTGGATGCCGCTCCGGCGGCTGGCGTTCGGCGCGATTGCCCACGCGGGCGCGCGCTTCGCCGTCGAGCCGGTCGATCTTGTTCCAAACCTCGATCAGCCGCGCGCCGTCGCGCGCGGCAATGCCGAGCTGTCCCAAGACGTCTTCGACGTCGAGCGATTGCGCGTCGGCGTCCTCGTGCGAAATGTCGCGCACGTGCACGATCAGGTCGGCTTCGATGACCTCCTCGAGCGTCGCGCGAAACGCCGCCACCAGCATGGTCGGCAGATCCGAGATGAAGCCGACGGTGTCGGAGAGGATCACCCGCAGGCCTTTCGGCAATTCCACCGCGCGCAGGGTCGGGTCCAAGGTCGCGAACAGCATGTCGGCGGAGAGCACGCTCGCCCGGGTCATGCGATTGAACAGGGTCGATTTGCCGGCATTGGTGTAGCCCACGAGCGCGACGATCGGATACGGCACGCGTTTGCGGCTGTCGCGATGAAGCTTGCGGGTGCGCTTGACCTTGTCGAGCTCGGCCTCGATGCGGGCGATGCGCTCCTCGATCATCCGCCGATCCGACTCGATCTGGGTCTCGCCCGGCCCCCCGAGGAAGCCGAAACCGCCGCGCTGGCGCTCGAGGTGGGTCCAGGTGCGCACCAGCCTGCTCTTCTGGTAGGTGAGATGGGCAAGCTCCACCTGCAGCGCGCCTTCGCGGGTCCGGGCGCGGCGGCCGAAGATTTCCAGGATCAAGCCGGTGCGATCGAGCACCTTCGCGCCCCAGGCCTTTTCGAGGTTGCGCTGCTGCACCGGCGAGAGCGCGCAATCCATCACCACAATGCCGGCCTCCTCGCTTTTGACGAGGCCGGCGATCTCGTCGACCTTGCCCTTGCCCATGAAGGTCGCCGGACGAATATCGGCGAGCGGCACGATGCCGGACGACAGTACAGTCAGGTCGATGGCGCGAGCGAGCCCGACGGCTTCGTCAAGCCTGGCTGCGGGCGAGCGCAACGCAGCCTTGCCGCGTGCATCGACGGACGCAGGCGCTCGGCCGCGCAGGTGCGGCTCTATCACGATGGCGCGGCCGGTCTCCGAGCCCTCACGCGGGCTCAGTCGGTCGCTGTGGCTATCGAATCGGCGCGGTTCCAATCAGGCCTTGTCCACGGCCGCCGCCTCCTCGGCCCCTTCGAACAGCTGGATCGGGTGACCCGGCATGATCGTAGAGATGGCGTGCTTGTAGACGAGTTGCGAGTGCCCATCGCGTCGCAGCAGCACGCAGAAGTTATCAAACCATGTTACCACGCCTTGCAGCTTCACCCCGTTCACGAGGAAGATCGTAAGCGGGGTCTTGTTCTTGCGGACATGATTGAGGAAGGTGTCTTGTAGATTTTGTGAGCGGTCAGCCGCCATTGTGATTGTTCCATTTTTTCGCTCGCAGGCCCCTTCCCGCGAGGCTTATTGCCAGGTCGCTGTGCCCATTTTCTAGCCTTGCACAGTCGAAAGGACCCGGACTCCGCTATTACAGGGCACGTCCGCGGGCAGTGCAAGCACAAGTTGGGGGCAAAAGCTGCCCTGACCCGGGGCAACCGCCCCGTCAGGTCCATTCGGCGTGGCGGTGGAATTCCGCCCGCAAAGCGGTCGCGATCGAGCCCGGAGCCCCGTTGCCCACTGGCCGGTCGTCGATCCGCACAACCGGCATGACGATCTGGCTGGCGGAGGTCAGGAAAGCTTCGCGGGCGCCATAGGCCTCGTCGACCGTGAATGGACGCTCCTCGAGCTCCAGCCCCTGAGCTTTGATGACATCCAGCAGTACGGTTCTGGTAATGCCTCGTAGAATTCCGTTATCGGCCGGCCGGGTCACGACTTTCCCGCCCTTGGTGACGATCCAAGCATTGCTCGATGACCCTTCGGTGACATGGCCGTTGCGGTCGACGAACCACGCTTCCTTCGCCCCCTGCTCGCGCGCCGCCTGCTTCGCCAGCACGTTGGGCAGCAGCGAGATCGATTTGATGTCGACCCGCTCCCAGCGATTGTCGGGCACGGTGATGACCGCCATGCCCTCGGCGGCGATGCGCTCGTTGCCGGCGAGATCGATGTTGCGAGCAGTGACCACGATGCTCGGAGGGGTGCCGGGCGGTGGAAAGCCATGGTCGCGGCGTGCCACCCCGCGCGTGACCTGCAGATAGACGATGCCGTCACGCACCCGGTTGCGACGCATGCACTCGCGCATGACGGCCGCGAGCGCGGCCTCCCCCATCGGCACGGCGATGCCAAGCTCGTCGAGCGAGCGTTTGAGGCGAGCGAGGTGCCGCCGCTGATCGATGATACAGCCGCCCCTCACCTCGCAGACTTCGTAGACCCCGTCCGAGAACTGGTAGCCGCGGTCCTCGATGTGAATGGTTGCCGTTCCATGAGCCAGATAGCGGCCGTTCACATAGGCGATGCGAGACAAGGATATCTCCGACGTCAGCGAAGGGGTTTGCGGTCCAGAGGTACGCGCACGCCGTGCACATACCAGCTCTTTCCGGTCAAGGCCAACGGTGATGATGGATAACGGCCGTCTCAAGATCCACCCGCGCCTTGCTCTGCATCATCGCTATGATATGCACCATTCACATCCGCCCGGGCTTCCCGACCTGCGCGCGGATGGGCCGAATGGGGCTATTCATGACAGACATATCCGAGCCCACCCGTTTTGCCGCGGGTGATTTCCGGGTCGGCCGCGTCCTCGACCGCACGTTTTCGGTATTGTCGCGAAATTTCCTGGCGTTTTTTGTCGTGACTGCCGTCGCCGGCCTACCGACTGTTTTGTTGTCTCGCAGTACAGACGTCATTGAGACCGGCCAAAACATGGCTCTAGGCTTTGGGCTGATACTGCTCGGTTTCTTCCTCGCGATCGTGCTCTATACCCTCAGCCAGGCCATCGTCCTGTATGGGGCGTTTCAGAACATGCGCGGCCGGCCGGTCAGCCTAATCGAGTCGTTGCAGGTCGGCCTGCGTCGATTTTTTCCCATTGTCGGGCTCGCCATCGGCATGTCGTTTTTTGTCATGCTTGGCTTTGTTCTCATCTTCATTCCCGGCCTGATACTGCTGACGATGTGGTTCGTCGCGACGCCGGCCTGCGTCGTCGAGAAGTTGGGGCCGTTCCGGAGCATGGGACGGAGCGCGGACCTGACCCGCGGCTATCGCTGGAGGATTTTCGGCTTGATGCTGGTGCTGTTCCTCATCAGCGCCGTGGCGGGTCCGATCATCGATGCGGTATTGGCCACTATGGGAGGCACCATGCTGGTGCTCATCGGCTCCCTGATCTGGAATGGAATCTGGGGTGCCTTCTACGCGGTCGCCGCCGTGGTCGCATATCATGACCTGCGCGTGGCCAAGGAGGGTATCGACATCGAGCAGATCGCGGCGGTGTTCGATTGAAGCTGCGGCCCCCTCAGACCGTCCGGGTCGGCTGCGCGTGTTTGTCGGGGCGCGCCTTGCCGTAAAGCTGCTCGCGCTCGAGGAAGGCGCGCTCGGCGGTGTAGAACTCGCGCAGGAACAGTGCGACATCGGCTGGCAGTATGGGCGCGGTCCAGCCGATCTTGTGGCAGATCTTTTTGCAAACCTCGTTGAGCACGCGCGTCGAATCCGGCGTCTCCGGATGGCGCAGCAACTCCTCCAGCACTTGCAGCTCGAACGCGCCGTAGGCCTGCAATTGCTGCTCCGTGAATGAGAACCGCGCCGACCTTTCGACGAGGTCGCTCGACAACGTGCGCCGGGGCACCGCGATGACCGTGGTGCCGGCGATCAAGTCGCCACCGCGCAGGCGGTCGCGATTGATGAAGGGCAACGCCGCGAAGAACAAGAGCCACACCGCAATCGCCAGATTCTCCCACTCGACCGTCCCGTCGGCCGCTTTCCCCCATGTCAACAGCACACCCAGCGGCAGGAACATCTCGATCTCGCGCGTGAGGTTGCGCGCGACAACGGCGGACGCCAACAACGGCCCGCCGGCCCGATCGATCACGCGCAGACCAACCAGGCGCTTCCCCGGGGTGGAGCCCTGCCATGCCAGCTCGAAATAGACGAAATAGAGATTGCGGACGAGGAAGCCGATGAACAGAGCAATCGAAATCGCGATCAGGCTCCCGCCGCTCATCCCGATCGACCACACGATCGGAATGAAGATCGCGAGCGTCAGCAGCAGCCAGATGACCAGGTCGATGGCGAGGGCGACGAGCCGCTCGCCATAGTCCGCAAGCTCGACAGTCACCGGCACGCCCTCGGGGGTGATGATCTGGCGCTGTTCGCGCCGGCTGCCTTCGAGGAATTGCGAGGTGCGCTCGTAGGTCGACGTCATCGTCCTCGCCGCCTTCCACAGAAGCAGAAGTAGGCCAGCCACAGCGCGCCGACCCCTAGCCCGATCGCGAAACGCAATGGCGTGCTTTGCACGAGCTGGCGAAAGCCGCCTTCGAGAATCGCGGCCACGAACAGCATCATGACAGCGCCGACCGCCATCTGTGCCGCCAGCCGGCCATGCATGGCGAGATTCTCCAGTCGCGAATAGCGGCCCGGAAACAACAACTTTTCCGCGATCACCAGACCGCCCGCCGCAAACAGGATCAGAGCGCCCAATTCGGTCACCCCGTGGATCGCGAGCCAGCCGAGGAAGTCGATGGTCAACGCGCGATCATAGTGCAGGGCAATGAAAGCGCCGAGCGGAAGTCCCTGATAGGTCGACAACATCACTGTCGGGATGCCGGCCGCCATGCCCAGGCCGAACGTCATGATGCCGACGAGCGTATTGTGACTGAACAGCACGTTGGCGAATATGCCGAACAATTCGATCGCCCCCGGCCACGGGGCGAAGATTTCCTTGTTGTAGAGATCGTCGCGCGTGCTCGACGGTCCGCGTCCGCCGGCAAGCCCGGACGGCACCAGCGACGAGAACCAGGCTTCGTCCTGTACGGTGAGCATGAATCCCGCTGCAGTGCCAACAACCAGGCAGAGCGTGGCGATGAGGATGTGCCAACGGGCGGAGCGCACCGCGGCCGGCAGCTCGTGCCCGAAGAATGCGCGCAGTCCCTCGATCGGGCTCGCTCGCGGCCCGTAGACGGCCAAAAATGCTCGCAGCGCAAGGCTTTCGAGGTAAAGGAGGAGATTGCGGTCGAGCGCGATCGTACGCGCAACCGACAGCGAGGAAAGCGCGGCGCGGTAGAGGATCGGCAGCCGCTGCAGCTCGTCGAGCGACAGCGAGCGCACGCCGCGCCGCTCGACGCGGCCGACCAGCCCTTCGAGCTCGCGCCAACTGTCCTGTCGTCCTTTGCGGAATTCACTGCTCTTGAGAACGAGCTCCGTTCTGCCGGCTTTGCTGCCTGGCAGTAGGGATTTGTCCGGGGCCACGTCTATCGTCATATCAGCCCGCGTTGCTTGATCAGAAGGTAGCGATTGATGAGCGCGACCGACAAGCCTCGGCTCGCCACGTCGAGGCAATGCACGCCGAGCCGTTCCAGGCGCTCGAACACGATACTGCGCTCGCGCAGGAAGTCGTGCGCAATCACGGCCTGCGCGACGTCGGTGAAGCGGCTGGGCGCCGCATCGACCGCGCGCTGCAGAACCGAGCCGCGCTGGGTGACGAACATGACGACATGCCGGTTAGCGACGCGCTGCATGCTCTCGATGAGCAGTTCGGCCGTGATCGTATCGACGAAATCGGTGAACAGGATGACG
Organism: uncultured Alphaproteobacteria bacterium; assembly: GCA_963827585.1. Lineage (GTDB taxonomy): Bacteria > Pseudomonadota > Alphaproteobacteria > Rhizobiales > Xanthobacteraceae > VAZQ01. The sequence goes on along the minus strand of CAWHCK010000008.1, from coordinate 121,666 downwards.
AGCGCGCGCCGCTTGAGACGCGCATTGAGCTCGGCGAGACCGAGCGTGAAATTGGTCTCCTGATGATGATAGTCGAGCTCGGCGGTTGCACGCTGGATGCGAGCGAAGCTCGAGACGCCGCGGATCGGGCCGAGATACTGCCGGACCGCCGCATCGAAGCCGTAGGTGCCCACCAGGTCGCCGCTCTGGAGCGAGACCCACGCCAGCATCAGGCCGGAATTGATCGCGTGATCGAGGCGGGTGATGCCGTCGACCGGCTCCAGCATGAGGTAGCCGGTATCGAACGCCATGATCACCTGATGATTGCGCTCGGTCCGAAATTCCTTGCACAGGAGCTTGCGGTGACGGGCCGAATGCTTCCAGTCGATGAACCGGCTGTCGAGGCCGGGGGCATATTCACGCAAGGCTTCGAACTCGGCGCCTTCACCGCTGTGCTGCTGCGTCTTGATGCCGTAGATCGCTTCCTGCAGGAAGAATTGCAGGGCCGCGCCGTGGACGCCGCGGGCATTGGGCAATACGTCGATGGTGCGATCGACTGCGATGCGTCGGATGAACTCGACGAGCCCCAGCGGTCCCCGCCAGCGCAACCAGATTCGGTCGACGTTCACCCGTCCCCGACGCCGTGGAACGACCGGGAGAGCGATCCGCGCGTCCTGCCCGCCCGCGACCTCCGTGGAGACGATCTGCGCCGGCTCGATCTCGCCGCGTTGCTCGGCGATGAGGTCGAACCGGGTTGTCCGCGGCCATCGGACACCGGCGATCGTGGCGGTGATCGCGTCCCGCTCCCCGATATAGAGGCCGTCCGGCACCGCGACCTTGACATTGAGCAGCCGCGGCGGGAACGCAAGCAGGGCGTCCATTCCTGCCGCGAGCAGGAGGAGAATGGCATAGTTGAACGAGAGTACCCACAGGCTCGGACTGTAGATCACGACGAAGAGAGCCAGCGGAATCCCGCCGACGAAGATCAGAACCGCTCGGCCCGTCGGTCGGATCATCGTGGCGCCGGCGTTTGGTCGAGAAGCTCGCGCAGAATCCGATCCGTGGTGAGCCCCTCGATCTCCGCGCCGGGCGACATGGTGAGGCGATGGCGCAGCGTCGGCAGTGCGAGCGCCTTCACATCGTCGGGGATTGCAAAATCGCGGCCTTGCAACACCGCGAACGCTCGCACGGCCGCCGCCAGCATGTTCGCCGCTCGGGTGGAAGCTCCAACCTCGAGCGAGGAGTGTTCGCGCGTCGAGCGGACCACGTCGACGATGTAGTCGATGAGCGCATCCGAAAGGCCCACGCGGGTCACGGCCTCACGCACGCTCGCGAGCGTGGAGGCGTCGGCGACCGCCTGCAACCCGAAATCCTCGAGCCGCGGCATGGCGGAGCGATGGCCATGCCGTCGCACGATCTCGCGTTCTTCGTCCCGACCGGGGTGATCGATGATGATCTTGAAGAGAAATCGATCGAGCTGCGCCTCGGGAAGCGGATAAGTGCCGTGCTGCTCGATCGGATTTTGCGTCGCCACCACCATGAACTCATCGCCCAGGAGGTAGTCCTTGCCGTCGATCGTGACCGCGCGCTCGTTCATCGCCTGCAGCAGCGCGGCCTGGGTCTTGGGAGGCGTGCGGTTGATCTCGTCGGCGAGCAGGAGCTGCGTGAAAATCGGGCCCTTGGTGAGGACGAAGCCGTTGGTCTGGAAGTTGAACAGGTTGGTCCCGAGCACGTCGCCCGGCATCAGGTCGGGCGTGAACTGGATACGGCCGAATTGCAGCCGAAGGCCGGCGGCGAACGCACGCGTGATCAGGGTCTTTGCCGTTCCCGGCACGCCCTCGAGCAGGATGTGACCGCCGACCAGGAGGCTGGTGAGCATCAGCTCGATGACCTGATCCTGGCCGACGACGGCCTTGCGGACCTCACCGCGCACGCCGTCAGTGATTGCGCGGATGTCTTGAACGTCCATCCAGGATTTCCCCCTTCCATCGATGGGCATCGCGCGCCAACCGCACCAGCGACGACGAATCGCGCCGTTGCGCGGCGCCGAGCCTGCCGGCGCCGTCCATCAAGGCGCGGCAATCGACCTCGACGCCGCGGGCCGCGCCAACGCGCTCGAGCCAGGCGAGCAGGGCTTCGCCCGAAAGCCCGCGCGGCGCGTGCAACTGGCTGGCGACGTCGCGAACGGTCTCCTGCACGTAGCGCCGGACCATTATCTGCTGATGACCGTGGAGCTCGATCAGCTTCGCCATGTTCTGCAGCAGCCCCCCACGTCCGGCGCTCAACGGCGGCGGCAGGGGTTGCGGCGCTCCGAAGCGCGCCATCGTCGCCCACAGCAGCAGCCCGACTGCGATCAGGCCCTGGGCAGTCGCGACTACGAACGGGAAGCTGAACAGCAGCAGCAACGGACTCATCGGCTTGGCGACATAACCGTGCACGGTTTCATCGAACACGACACTGCCGTCGGCACCGCGCAGGCGCTTGATCAGGGCTACCGCCAGGGTCGCGTTGGCGTCCCGCGCAAGGCCGTGATTGGAGATAAGGTCGGGATCCGAGAGAACCCAGATCGTGCGATCACGACCGCTGATCTCCCCCACCAGCATGCCGCGGTCGGCGGCGATGATCGGGCGCAGGTCTCCGCCGCGCAGGAGCTGGGTCGGCGCCGCCAGACTTGGAGCGGGACCGAGCGGATTGGTGGTCCACCTCACCTCGCCGTCCTCCCGCACCACTTGGGCGCGCGGCGCCACGAGATTGAGAGCCCACTGCGCGTCGTTGGTGGAGCGCGGCCTGACCTCGCGAAGCCAGCCCGGCGTCTGCTCGCTGGGCAGGCCGGTCCACTTCGGCAGCACGAGCAGAATCCTGTCCGCCTTGAGCAGCATGCGGATCGCCTCTTCCGACTGCTGGCCCGGACGCGGCTCGGCGATTACCAGCACGCTTCCGGGCGCAAGCTTTTCCAGCGAGTTGTATCTGCTCTTGACGACCGCAATTCCGAGTCGCTGCAGCACCTCGGCGAGGCCGGCGTGCCCGACGGCAGAGCGCGAGAACGTGCTTGGGCCGGTGCTCTCGGGCCCGCTCACCTCGCCGCCGCCCATCAGATACAGGGATATCGCAAAGACCACGACCGCTCCGGCGATCCATCCCGCCAGCAAGCGGCCGGAAAAGACCGGTTCGCCGCTCATGCTGCCGCGCCAACGCGAAGCGCCCGGGCCAGCGCATCGAAGCTTGCACGGCAGGCGACGTAATCGGGGAGCGTGGCCGGCCGCTCGCCGAAATAGGTCCACTCCACCCGGTCGACAATGTCGCGCAGCAACGCCCGGCCCGCTTCCGAGAGTCGAGTGCTGCGCAGGATTTCGCGGCTGGTGAGCGAGTCTGCGAATTGTTCATCGAGGCGCTGGCGGATGTCCGCCAGAGCTTGCAGGAGCAACTCATGCATGGCGTCGACGAACCGGCCCTCGGCGGCGAGCTCATCCGCAGCACGCAGGACCGCCGCCGGTGGGCGCCCCCTGATGCGGTCCGGCGCCATATCCTCGGCCGTCCAAGCGCCGCCATGACCGAGCCGCCAGATCGGGATCAAGTCGCGCAGCCCATAGAGCAGCACCCCGACCGCGATGGCCACAACGACCCAGAGGACTTCGGCAGGCAGTTGGACGGTGTAACGGGGGATTTCCCGCTCGCGCGGAAGCTCTGTTTGCAGATCGAGCCGGCGGATCGCCTGCTCGGCCGCGCGCTGAGCGTCCTGCGGAGCTTCCGCCGCCAAGGAGCCCCCCCGCGCGGTGAGCACCGAGGCGGTGACCACCGCGCTCAGCAGCAGGCGGCGGCCGACGGACGAGGGGAGCCGCAGGACCGAGGACAGAAGCATGGCTCTTGGCCTTCCGTCATCCGTCCGTTCGCGCGCGTCGGCGGATTCTCAGTCGATCCCGAGCGCCTTGAGCTTGCGGTGGAGCGCCGAGCGTTCCATGCCGACGAATTCGGCCGTGCGCGAAATGTTGCCGCCGAACCGGCTGATCTGCGCCACCAGATATTCGCGCTCGAACACCTCGCGGGCGTCACGCAACGGTAAGCCCATCAGGTGTTCACCGCCGTCGCCGCCGGGCATGGAGGGGACCATGGAGCCTACGTCCGGCGGCAGCATGTCGGCATTGATCACCGCTTCCGGATCGCCGCCGGCGAGAATCATCAGCCGCTCCACGTTGTTGCGCAATTGGCGCACATTGCCGGGCCAATCGTGCGATTGCAGCACGGCCATCGCGTCCTCGCCGATCAGGCGTTTGGGCAGGCCGGTCCCGATCGAGATCTGCTCCATGAAATATTCGATGAGCTGGGGAATGTCCTCGCGGCGCTCGGCCAGCGGCGGCACCCGGATCGGCACGACCGAAAGCCGGTGATAGAGGTCTTCGCGGAACTTGCCGGCCGCGATCTCGGCCTCGATGTTGCGGCCGGTCGACGAGATGATGCGCACGTCGACCTGGATCTTTTGAGTGCCGCCGACGCGCTGGAAGGTCTGCTCGACCAGGACCCGCAAGATCTTGTTCTGGGTCTCCCGCGGCATGTCGGCGATCTCGTCGATGAACAGCGTGCCGCCATGCGACTCCTCGAGCGCGCCCACCTTGCGGCCTTGGCCGTCGATCGGCTGCTCGACGCCGAACAATTCGAGCTCCATCCGTTCCGGCATCATCGCCGCCGCATTGATCACGATGAACGGCCCGTTGACGCGGGCCGACTGGCCATGGATCGCGCGCGCCGCCAATTCCTTGCCGGCGCCGGCGGGTCCGACGATGAGAATGCGGCTGTTGGTGGGAGAGATCTTCTCGACCGTCTGGCGCAGCTGGTTCATCGACGACGACTTGCCGACCAGCGTCGACGGCGCCAACTGTTTGAGCGCCTTGACCTCGCGCTTGAGCCGCGACGTCTCGAGCGCGCGCTGGGCGACCAGCACCAGCCGGTCGGCCTTGAACGGCTTCTCGATGAAGTCGTAGGCGCCCTGCTTGATGGCGGCGACCGCGGTCTCGATGTTTCCGTGACCCGAAATCATCACGATCGGCAGCTCGGGATGCTGCCCCTTCAGCGCATCGAGCAGTTGCAGCCCGTCGAGCCGGCTTCCTTGCAGCCAGATGTCGAGGAAGACCAGGTTGGGTCTGCGGCTCGCGACGTGAGCGAGCGCATCGTCGCTGTCGCGCGCGGATCGGGTGATGAAGCCTTCGTCCTGCAAGATGCCCGAAACCAGCTCTCGGATATCCGCTTCGTCGTCAACGATAAGGATGTCATCGGCCATGGGTTAAACATTCGTCGCAAGGTGAGGAGTATCGGGTTGACGTGCGGGCTGCGCCTCGTTCGAGGCCGCGGCCTCCGCCGCAAAACGCAATCGTATCCAGGCGCCGCGCTGGCCGGGGATCCGGTCGGCGGCATCGCCGAGCTCGATGCACCCGCCATGGTCCTCCAGGATCCGGCCAACGATGGCGAGACCGAGCCCGGTCCCTTTCTCGCGGGTCGTGACGTAGGGTTCGAGCAGCCGGCTGCGGTTCTCTTTCGGCAATCCGATGCCGTTGTCGATGACGTCGATGACGACGTCGGGGCCGTCGCGGCCGGCCCGGACGCGAATATGGCCGCGGCCGATCTCGGCCGGCGGCACGGCGGCGACCGCTTCGGTCGCGTTCTTGATGATGTTGGTGAGGGCCTGGGAGATGAGGCGGCGGTCGAAGCGTGCCCGCATGGGGTCTTCCGCGATCTCGACGTCGATATCGATGTCGGCATTGCCGACGCGCTGGAGGAACACCACCTGGCGTACCGTGTCGGCCACGTCCTCGGCCGTCATGACCGGCTTGGGCATGCGCGCAAAACGCGAGAACTCATCCACCATGCGCTTGATGTCGTCGACCTGACGGATGATGGTATCGGTGCATTGCTGGAAGATGCCCGCGTCCTCCTTGATCACGGCGGCGTATTTTCGGCGCAAGCGCTCGGCGGAGAGCTGGATCGGCGTGAGCGGGTTTTTGATTTCATGGGCAATACGCCGCGCGACGTCGGCCCAGGCGGAGGTGCGCTGCGCGGTGACGAGTTCGGTGATGTCGTCGAGCGTGAGCACATAGCCGCCCTCGGCCGCGCCCGACTGCTCACTCGTCACGCGCACAGAGAGGTTGCGCTCGCGGCCGTTGCGGTTGATCGTCACCTGACCCTGGACCAGGCGCTGCACGCCCGAGCGCGCCGTCGCGAACATCTCCGCCAGCTCGGGGACAATGTCGGTCAGCGGCCGTCCGAGGGCGTCGGCTTCGGAGCATCCGATCAGTCGCTCGGCGGAACGGTTGAGGATGCTGATGCAGCTGTCGACATCGACGCCGATGACGCCGGCGCTCGCTCCCGCCAACACGGCTTCAGTGAAACGACGGCGGCTGTCGATCAAATCGCGGGCGCGCACGATGTCGTCGCGCTGGGTGCGCAGCTCCTGCGTCATCTTGTTGAAGGTCTCGCCCAGTTGAGCGAGGTCGCCTTCGGAGCGCCGCGTCGGCACCTGAACGTAGAGATTGCCGGTCGAGACGACTTGGGCGGCGCCGATAAGGCGGCGGATCGGCGCCACCAGATAGTTGGCGAAGTTCAATCCGATCCACACCGCCGAGAGCAGCACGATCAGCGCGATGACCGTGTACATCAATCCGAACGCGATCTGAATGCCGACCCGCCGCGCCGAGAGATCGGCATATTGCGCGACGCCGGCCTGGGTCGCCCGCAACTGTGCGAGCACGCGCGGGTCGAGCAGGCGCGCGATATACAGATAGAGGTCCTTGTAGCCGCGCAGCTTGATGATGGCGGCGACGTAATTGGCATCGAGGAACATCGCGACTTGCGGTTCGGTATCGTTGATCCCGGCGAGCACCTCGCGGGACGGCTTGACGAAGGCCTGGTTGACCTGGGTGTCGACCTGATCGACCACGTTGAGGTCTTTGTCGAGCAGCATGACCGCCGGCAACCCGCGAATCGAGGCCTGGGCCGCGAGGAATTGATGGAACTGGTCGCGCGACTGATCGAACAGAGGTTTTGCGCGGGCGAGCTCGATGGCGATGGCAATGCTGTCGCCACGCGCGAACTGGACGTGCTCGCGCACATAGGCGTCGGCGACCATCAGCGAATTCTCGACGATCGCCTGCGTCTGCTGCGAGAACAGGCGGTCGAGACCGCGGTCGAGCGTCACGCTTGCGACCAGGGCGACCAGAACCGCGGGGACCGCCGCGATGATGGAGAACAAGGCGACGATGCGTACATGAAGGCGCGCCGCCGCCCGCCCGCGACGTCTCGCCTGCACCACCCCCCACACCTCGCGCGCGATGACCACGACGAGGAGAAAGACCGTGACCGCATTTGCCAGGAGAAGCGAAACGACGACCTCGTGAGTCGGCGCGATCGGCGTGAGGCCCGCCAGCACGACGAAAGTCACCAGGGCGGACAGCAGGGCGACCGCGACGGCCCCAAGCCCGAGCGCCCGCGAGATCCCTCCCGGGGCCGGCGCTGCGGCAGCGCTCACCAGTTCGGCGGTGGCGGCTTGGCCGACGTTGGTCATCAGCTCGTCTCGTCCCAAACGGGAACCCGCGACAGTGCGTGAAACACGCCCGCTTGAGGCCCCCCAGCCTGATCGGTGCATCTTCACTGATGCTTTTATACAACAATGTTGCCGGATTGCGACAATTCCGGGGCGCGCGGAGCCCCGCTGTGGCCGATCGGCACCATTGCGCAAAAGCGCGGTCTGGACGGATCAACCGCTGCTGCGAAAGACCTGAATATCGAGATCGCGAATTTTCTTGCGCAGCGTATTGCGGTTGACCCCGAGCAGGTCGGCGGCGCGGATCTGGTTACCGCGGGTCGCGGCGAGGGTTACCGACAGGAGCGGATGCTCGATCTCCCGCAGGACGCGGTGATAGAGGCCGGGCGGGGGCAGTTCGTCCCCGAAGGTGGCGAAATACGACGCCAGATGCCGTTCCACGGCGGCCGAAAGGCCTTCCTCCGATCGCGGCTCGTCGGGAGCCGATACCAGGGCGGGCTGCGACAGCTCGGCGTCGATCACGGCCGCCGCAATCGTTTCCTGGGGATAGAGCGCAGACAGCCGACGGGCGAGGTTTTCAAGCTCGCGCACATTGCCGGGCCAGCGGTGACGTTTGAGCCGATCGAGCGCCGCCTGGTCGAGCTGCTTGGCCGGCAGACCCTCGCGCTCGACCTGGGCGAAGAAGTGCCGGATCAAATCCGGCACGTCCTCAGTGCGTTCGCGCAACGGCGGCAGACGCAATGGCACGACGTTGAGCCGAAAGAACAAATCCTCGCGGAACAGCCCCTGCTGAATGAGGATGCGCAGATCCTTATTGGTGGCTGCGATGATGCGCACATCGGCCTTGATCGGCGTGCGCCCGCCCACCGTGGTATATTCGCCCTGCTGCAGCACGCGCAGCAGCCGCGTCTGCGCCTCCATCGGCATGTCGCCGATCTCGTCGAGGAACAGCGTACCGCCTTCGGCCTGTTCGAAACGGCCGGAGCTGCGGGTATTGGCGCCGGTGAACGCGCCTTTCTCGTGGCCGAACAATTCCGACTCGATGAGATCGCGGGGGATCGCCGCCATATTGATGGCCACGAACGGACCGCTGCGGCGCTTGCCGTAATCGTGCAGCGCACGCGCGACCAGCTCCTTGCCGGTTCCGGATTCGCCCGTGATCATGACCGTGAGGTCCGTCTGCATCAGACGGGCGAGCACCCGGTAGATTTCCTGCATCGCCGGCGAGCGGCCGACCAGCGGAATGGATTCGAAGTCGTCCGCCTTCGCCGCCGGGCGCGGGCGCTCCTTCGGCTCCGACAATGCGCGGCCGACGATCGCGATGAGCTCCTTGAGATCGAACGGCTTCGGCAAATATTCGTAGGCGCCGCGCTCGGACGCCCGCACCGCGGTCATGAACGTGTTCTGCGCGCTCATGATGATCACCGGCAGCTCCGGCCGCAGCTTCTTGATGCGCGGCAACAGGTCGAACGCGTTCTCGTCCGGCATCACGACGTCGGTGATGACGAGATCGCCCTCCCCTTGGCTGACCCAGCGCCACAGCGTGGCGGCATTGCTGGTCGAGCGCACTTCGTAGCCGGCGCGCGACAGGGCCTGGTTGAGCACGGTGCGGATTGCCGCATCGTCATCGGCCACCAGAATACTTCCAGCGGGCATTGGTATCCCTCTTTAGGCAGCGCCGCCCGGCTCGGCGTCGGCACCCAAGAACATGGGCATGAGCACGCGAAAAATGGTTCGTCGCGGTTGCGACTTGCATTCGATGATGCCGCCGTGGTCGCCGATGATCTTTGACACCAGCGCGAGGCCGAGGCCCGATCCGGTCGGCTTGGTCGTCACGAACGGGTCGAAGAGATGGGGCAACAGGTCCTCGGGCACGCCCGGTCCGTTGTCCTTGACGCAGAATTCGAGCGGCAGCGACACGCGTGCCTTGCTTCCCGGGAGCGACAGCCGCACCCCGGGGCGAAACGCGGTCGAGAGCTGTATTTCGCCATCGCTCGCATTTTCTCCGATCGCTTCGGCGGCGTTCTTCACGAGATTGAGAAAGACCTGGATGAGCTGGTCGCGATTGGCGAGCACGGGCGGCAGGGAGGGGTCGTAGTCCTCGACGAATTTGATGTGGCTCGCCACGCCCGAATGAGTGAGGCGCTTCACGTGCTCGAGGACCACGTGGATATTGACGGATTCGCGCTCGACCGGACGCTCGTCGGTGAACACCTCCATGCGATCGACCAGCTTCACGATGCGGTCGGCCTCATCGCAGATGAGCCGCGTCAGGCCGCGATCGTCGTCGCCCACCGACTGCTCGAGCAGCTGCGCCGCGCCGCGGATACCCGAGAGCGGGTTCTTGATCTCGTGCGCGAGCATGGCCGCGAGCGCAGTCACCGAGCGTGCGGCTCCGCGATGGGTGAGCTGGCGGTCCATCTTGTCGGCGATCGTGCGTTCCTGCAGCATGATCACCACATGGTCCGGCCGCTCCGGCAGCGGCGCCACGTGCAGGTCCACCAGCCGTTCGCCGGGATTGCGCGGAGTGCCGAGATCGACCTTGTACTCGTTGACCGCCGCGCCGCGCGCGCGAACCTGATCGATGAGCGCGAGCAACGGGCTTCCGAACGGCACCAGGTCCCCCAGCCGATGACGGCGCAGGAGCGGCAGGGATGCTTCGAAGAACGATTCCGCCGCGGCATTGGCATTTGCGATCCGTCCGTCCGCCGTAACCATGATCACAGGATGCGGCAGCGCATCGAGAACGGCATCAGCCGTGCCCGAGGGCAGCGTCGGCATGGGCGTTGGCTTGGGCGTTGGCTTGGGCTCGTGCCGGCTCATGCGGCCTTCCTCTCGCTGCCGGCGAACTCGGCATAGGCGCGGGCAAGATGGCGACGGACCATGTTTGGATCGTCGGCCGTCAGCACGTGGGCGCGGTGGGCCTTGAGCAGGGCGTCGGATGCGCCGGCAGTCGCGGCCGCCGCGTCGAGGGCCCAGCCAAGATGCTTGCGCGCGTGGCGGCGGCCGATGGCGCGGCCATGATGCGAGAGCATGTCCTCGTAAAGTCGATCGACGATAGCGAATTGGGTGGCGAGCGGCGGCGCACGTTCACGCCTGCCGGAGGCAAGCTGGCGGCCGATCTGTGCGGGCAGCCAGGGCCGCCCCTGGGCTCCGCGCCCGATCATCACCGCGTCGGCGCCCGAGGCCGCCAGCGCGGCGGTGGCGTCCTCGCAGGTGCGAATGTCGCCGTTGACCACGACCGGAATCGAGACCCGCTCCTTGACTGCCCGCACCGCAGCCCAGTCGGCCCGGCCTTTGTAGAATTGGCAGCGCGTGCGCCCGTGCACGGTGATCAGTCGCACGCCCGCCTCTTGAGCGCGGCGGGCGAGCTCAGGCGCGTTGATCGTGCGATCGTCCCAGCCCAGCCGCATCTTCAGCGTCACCGGCACCGACACTGCGCCAACGGTGGCCTCGATCAGCGCCAGGGCATGGTCGAGATCCCGCATCAGCGCCGAGCCCGACTGGCCCCCGGTCACCTGCCGGGCGGGACACCCCATATTGATGTCGATGATGGCGGCACCGGACGCTTCGGCGACCCGGGCGCCCTCGCCCATCCAGCGAGCCTCGCAGCCAGCCAATTGAACCACGTGCACGTTCAGGCCCTGTCCCTCGGCTCGCAGCAGCGCATCGGGGCAACCCTCGGCGAGCGCCGCGCTCGCGGTCATCTCCGAGACCACGAGACCCGCCCCGAGGCGAGCCACCAGCCGGCGGAACGGGGCGTCGGTCACCCCCGACATCGGCGCCAGAATCACCGGGTTCGGCAGCGTCACGTTGCCGACGATGACTGGCCGCAGGCGGGAAAAAACGGTGAACGAAGGCACTTAGCGTCCTCTGCACACGAATTAGGCGGCGTTGCCCCGCTGCATAGAGTTTAGCCAATCTAGACGAATGCGCAAGTGCTGCACTGCAAAAATCCCCCGTCTTGATCAAGATCGCGCCAGTGGAGGCACGAAATCCGGTTTGCGCCCCGGCCAGGACGCGTTAAAGCCATGAGCCAACTTCATCTTTCGGGTCGCACCACATGGCAGATAGGGTCGCCGCCGTTGTCGTGGCAGCGGGCCGCGGGCTCCGCGCCGGCGGAGATGTGCCCAAGCAATATCGACAGATCCTGGGCGAGCCGGTGATCCGGTCGAGCCTTGCGGCCTTGGCCGAGCATGGTGGAATTGCCGCGATACAGCCGGTCATCCACCCGGACGATGCCGCCCTCTTTCAGGCGGCGACTCACGGGCTCGATCTCTTGCCGCCGGTCCGCGGCGGTGCGTTACGCCAGGCCTCGGTGCGGGCCGGCCTCGAGGCATTGGAGCCCCATCGCCCGGACCTGGTGCTCGTGCACGATGCGGCGCGGCCCTTCGCCTCGGCTGCCCTGATCGCGCGGGCAATTGCCGCCGCGCGCGCGAGCGGCGCCGCGATCCCGGTCATCGCAGTGGCCGACACCGTCAAGACCGTCGATGCGGCAGGCTGCGTGACCGGCACGATCGACCGCGCACCGCTGCGCCTGGTTCAGACCCCGCAGGCCTTCGGCTTCAGCGCCCTGCTCGATGCGCATCACCGCGCGAAAACGGCGGGCCGCGACGACTTTACCGACGACGCCGCGCTCGCCGAATGGGCGGGCCTCACGGTCACCACGTTCGAAGGTGAGGCTGGCAACGTAAAGCTCACCAGCGAAGAAGATTTCGCCCGCGCCGAGGCTGCCAAGCTCGCGGGCCTGAGCGACGTGCGCACCGGCTTTGGCGTCGACGTCCACCAGTTCGTCGACGGCGATCACGTGATGCTCGGTGGCGTGCGCATCCCCCACGGGCGCGGATTGTCCGGTCACTCCGATGCCGATGTCGTGCTTCACGCGCTGGTCGATGCAATCCTCGGGGCGCTCTCCGACGGCGATATCGGCGTACATTTTCCCCCGACCGATCCGCGCTGGCGCGGCGCCTCTTCCGACCGGTTTCTCGCCTTCGCCGTCGACCGCGTGCGCGCGCGCCGCGGGCGCATTGCCCATCTCGACGTCACCGTCGTCTGCGAGGCGCCGCGCATCGGTGCTCACCGTGACGCGATACGCGCCCGCATCGCCGCCATCGCCGGGCTGCCGATCGAGCGTGTGGGCGTCAAGGCGACCACCAGCGAAAAGATGGGATTTGCCGGTCGCGGCGAAGGCATGGCGGCATTCGCCAATGCAACCGTGCGGCTGCCGTGGAGCGAGAGGCCATAACATGGCGGATCAGGACCTGGTCGAGCGGGCGCAAGCGCTGCTGGATCTTTGCCGAGCGAGGAGGCTCAAGGTGGCCGCCGCGGAATCGTGCACCGGCGGGCTGCTGGCGGCGACGCTCACCGAAATCCCCGGCTCCTCCGACGTGTTCGAGCGCGGCTTCGTCACCTACAGCAACGAGGCCAAAGCGGCGATGCTCGGCGTCGCGCCGACGACGCTTGCAAGCTATGGCGCGGTCAGCAGCGAGACCGCCGAAGCCATGGCCAAGGGGGCGCTGGCGCACGCACCGGTCGATCTTGCCATATCGATCACGGGGATTGCCGGACCTGGGGGCGCGGTGGCGGAAAAGCCGGTCGGGCTCGTGCATTTCGCAGCGGCCTCGCGCAGCGGCCAGTTGATTCGCCACGAGCGCAAATACGGCGACATCGGGCGCGGCCAAGTCCGCCGGGCGTCCGTGGTCGAGGCACTCGCGATGCTGCGGGAGCTCGCGGCAAGCGAGCAGGCGGCGTCCGGCTGAAACCGGCACGGCTCACCTCGCATATACTGCATCGGCGCGCCGCTCGAACGCGGCAGCGAAGCGGCGGAAGGCGGCATCGAACATCGCGCCCATGAGCAGCCCCAAGGTCCGGCTCCTGAATTCATAAGAAATGAAGAACTCCACCTCGCAAGTGTGCTCGCCGGTCGGATGAAAGGTCCAGCGGTTTTCGAGCCTGCTGAACGGGCCTTCGAGATACTCGACCAGGATCTGTAAGTTGGGCCGGTCGAGCGTGACCCGGCTGGTGAAGGTCTCACGCATGAACTTGTAGGCCACCGTCATGTCGGCGACCAGGATCTCGACCCCTTCCGGCTCGGGGATGCGTTTGCGGATCTTGAGCGAACGGCACAGCGGCACGAAATCCGGATAGCGCTCAACGTCGGCGACAAGATCGAACATGTGGGCGGCCGAGTGCCGCACCCGGCGCGTGGTGGTGAATTGGGGCATCAATCGGCTCCGACTGTTGCAAACCATTCGTCGGCGCCGCGAGCGCGGCAGAGCCCGGCGATGCGCAGGCGGTCGATCTCCGTGAAGCAGCGCATCGTGTCGCTAGACTAGACGCGACCAAGCCGGGCTTCCCGCGCCGCCTTCAATCGCGCGAAATCCTCGCCCGCGTGGTGGGAGGAGCGTGTGAGCGGCGACGAGGAAACCATCAGGAAGCCCTTGGCATAGGCGACGGTCTCGTAGGCCCTGAACTCGTCGGGCGGCACGAAGCGCTCGACCGCATGATGCTTGCGCGTCGGCTGCAGGTACTGGCCGATGGTGAGAAAGTCGACATCGGCCGCGCGCAGGTCGTCCATGACCTGGAAAATTTCGTTCCGCTCCTCGCCGAGGCCAACCATCATGCCGGACTTGCTGAACATCGCGGGATCGATCTCCTTCACCCGCTGCAGCAGCCGCAGCGAGGCGAAGTAGCGCGCGCCCGGCCGCACGCTGAGATATTTCGACGGCACGGTTTCGAGATTGTGGTTGAACACGTCGGGCTTGGCCGCGACCACCAGCTCGAGGGCGCCCTCCTTGCGGAGGAAATCGGGCGTGAGCACTTCGATCGTGGTGGCCGGACATCGCGCGCGGATAGCATGGATCACCGCAGCGAAGTGGCTGCCCCCGCCGTCGTCGAGATCGTCGCGGTCCACGGACGTCACGACCACATGCTTGAGGCCGAGTTTCGCGGTTGCCTCGGCCACCCTTGCGGGCTCGGCTGCATCGAGCGGTCCGGGTAACCCGGTCTTGACGTTGCAAAAGGCGCAGGCGCGGGTGCAGGTATCCCCCATGATCATGAAGGTCGCATGCTTCTTGTCCCAGCACTCGCCGATATTGGGGCAGCCCGCCTCCTCGCAGACCGTGTGCAGGCCGTTGGCGCGCACGATCGCCCGGGTCTCGCCATAGCCCTTGGAGACCGGCGCCTTCACCCTGATCCAGTCCGGCTTCTTCAACGCGGGCGCGTCCGGCCGATGCGCTTTCTCCGGATGGCGCGGTCTGTTCCTGGCATCGAGCACGACGGTCATGGACGCTCCGGGACTTACTTACGGACGCGACGCAGCCGGCGCAAGCCGTGCATTGGCAAATCAGGTCCGCCGCAACGCCGACGGCCCAATCCTCGAACGGCATGCGCGCCCGCAGGGAGATGCGACGGCCGGACTTGAACTCAGATATTCAGCACGCGCCCATAGGCGTCGAGCACCGCCTCCTTCATCATCTCCGAGAGCGTCGGGTGCGGGAAGACGGTGTGGATGAGCTCTTCCTCGGTGGTCTCGAGGTTCATCGCGATCACGTAGCCCTGGATCAGCTCGGTCACCTCGGCTCCGACCATGTGGGCGCCGAGCAGTGCTCCGGTCTTCTTGTCGAAAATCACCTTGACGAGGCCCTGGTCCTCGCCGAGCGCGATCGCCTTGCCGTTGCCCACGAACGGAAAGCGGCCGATGCGGACGTCGAGCTTGTTCTCCTTTGCCGCCTGCTCGGTGAGGCCGACCGAGGCGATCTGGGGCGAGCAATAGGTGCAACCCGGGATGAGGCGCTTGTCCATCGGGTGCGGCTTCAAGCCCTTGATCGCTTCGACGCAGATGACGCCTTCGTGCTCCGCCTTGTGCGCCAGCAGCGGCGGGCCGGCGACATCGCCGATGGCATAGATGCCGGGCACATTGGTGCGATTGAGCGGGTCGACCACGATCGCGCCGCGCTCAGTCTTCACGCCGAGCTTTTCGAGCCCGAGATTTTCGATATTGCCGACAACGCCGACGGCGGAGATCACCCGCTCGACCGTGAGCGTTTGCGTGCCGCCCTTGCCGTCGTCGATGGTCGCGGTGACGCTATCCTCCTTCTTCTCGAGCTTGGTCACCTTGGCGCTGGTCAGGATCTTGATGCCCTGCTTCTCGAATTGCTTGCGCGCGAAGGCCGAAATCTCAGCGTCCTCTGCGGGCAGGATTTGCGGCAACACCTCGACCACCGTCACCTCGGCGCCGAAGGAGCGGTAGAACGAGGCGAACTCGATGCCGATCGCGCCGGAGCCGACCACCAGCAGCGACTTCGGCATGCGGTCCGGCACCATGGCCTCGAAATAGGTCCAGATCAGCTTCCTGTCGGGCTCGAGCCCGGGCAGCACGCGCGGGCGCGCGCCGGTGGCGACGATGATGTGCTTGGCCTGATAGCTGCCGGCGCCGAGTGCGCCCTTCGGCGCCTCGCTCTTGCCGGCCTTCACCGTCAGCTTGCCGGGCGCGTCGATCGTCGCCTCGCCCCAGATGACGGTGACCTTGTTCTTCTTCATCAGAAAGCCGACGCCGTCGTTGAGGCGTTTCGACACCGCACGCGAGCGCTTGACCACAGCGGCGGAATCGTAACCGACGTTCTCCGCCGAAAGCCCGTATTCCTTGGGGTGCTGCAGGTAGTGGAAAATCTCGGCCGAGCGCAGCAGCGCCTTGGTCGGAATGCAGCCCCAGTTGAGACAGATGCCGCCGAGATAGTCCCGCTCGACGATCGCGGTCTTGAAACCGAGCTGCGCCGCACGGATCGCGGTGACGTAGCCGCCCGGTCCCGAGCCGATGATGATGATATCGAAGGAGGTATCAGCCATTCTGCACGCTCAAAGATCGATCCTTACTGCACCACGAGCTTGAGCTCCTCGACCATCGGCCTGACCTTGGCGATTTGCTCGCGCAGCATCTCGCGCATTTCGGCCTGACTCGAACCGGAAGGCTCGGCGCCGACGTCGATCATTCGTTTCTGCACGTCCGGGTGCTTCGCGGCCGCGGCGATCTCCTGATGCAGGCGGGCAATCACCGCCTCCGGCGTGCCTTTGGGTGCGAAGAAGCCGTTCCAGCCGCGCAGATCAAGGTTGGGAAAGCCGAGCTCGCGCGTGGTCGCCAACTCGGGCAGCGCAGCGGAGCGGTTGGTCACCGCCAGCGCCTTGAGCGCGCCGGCACGCACATGTTGCAGCGAGCTCGAGAGCTGGTCGCCGCCGAACTGTATGCGGCCGGAGAGCATCTCCTGCACCAGCGGAGCGGCGCCGCGGAACGGCACGTGGTCCATCTTGATCCCGGTATCGCGCTTGAGCACCTCGCCCATCAAATTCATGATGCTGCCCGGACCGGTCGAGCCGTAGAACAACGGCTCCTTGGTCTGCTTCGCATATTCCACGAATTCCTTCAGGTCGCGCGCGGGAACGGAAGGATGCGCCAACAGCAAGAGCGGCACATAGGCTCCGACCGCAATCGGCACGAAGTCCTGCTCGATGTCGTGGCGCGACCGGCCGACGAACTGCAACGACGACGTGGTGGTGGTGAAGGTGATGTTGTGGAACAGGAGCGTGTAGCCGTCGGGAGCCGCCTTGGCGACCTGATCGGCGCCGAGCGATCCGCCCGCGCCCCCGACGTTCTCCACGACCACGCTCTGGTTCAAGCCATCTGACATACGTTGCGCAAAAAGCCGCGCCAGCATGTCGGTCGTGGCGCCGGCCGGGAACGGCACGATGATGCGGATGGTTCTTGAGGGAAACTGCTCCTGGCCGCGCACCGCGGCCGGGAGGAGCGCCACGGCACCCGCGAGGGCGGCAGCCGCGACAAGCTCGCGCCGCGTCCTGCCCGCCGCGAGCGGACCTGCATGCGCCGGCCGTCCCGATTTGGCCTTCCGCAACTTGTTCTCGTTCATGGCGTCCTCCTTATCGCATCCGCTTCCGATCTATGGCGGAGATATCGTGCGCTTGTCTATTCCTTGGCGATCTTCACGCAATCGTTGTTCATGTCGGTAAACATGTGGTCGGCCGGCTCGAACAGCTTGTTGAGGTCCGCGGCCGAAGTCCTGGCCGCATCGCGCACGATCTTCTCGAGCTCCTGGGTGAGACGAGTGTACTGTTCCCGGGTGGGATCGTCCCGCAGATTGGCCAGATACGTTCCAAGCGCCGCGAATTTGCTGACCGCGTTGGCGGCGTCGACCTGCGCCGCCGTGGACGCGCCCGGCGCCGCGCCCGCCCGGTCGCGCGCCGCCATCTCGCTGACGATGCCGGCCCGGAACTTGACCTGGAAGTAGGCGTCGATGATCTCCTTGCAGGTCCGCAAATATTCGGTGCGCCCGAAATTGCGCTGGATGATGTCGACGAACTTGTTGTTGAGATAGCCGTTGTAGATCGACGTCACCAGCGACAACACGGCGATGAACATCGGGAAGTACGTCACCACCGCCGTTCGAATTGTGGCCTCGCGCTCGCTCATCACCGGCGCTCACACCACCATCATTACCGGATTTTCGATCAGCGCCTTGAACGCGCCGAGCAACTCGGCGCCGAGCGCGCCGTCGACGGCGCGGTGGTCGGTCGCAAGCCCGACCGTCATGATATGCGCCGCTTCGATCCTGCCGGCCTTGACGACCGCCCGCTCCTCGCCGGCGCCGACCGACAGGATGGTCGCATGCGGCGGGTTGATGATGGCGTAGAATTCCTTGATCCCATACATGCCGAGGTTCGACACGGCGCTGGTGCCGCCTTGGTATTCCTCCGGCTTCAACTTGCGCGCCCGCGCGCGAGCGGCGAAATCCTTCATTTCGTTGGAAATGACCGAAAGCGATTTTTGCTCCGCATGGCGGACGACCGGCGTGATCAGTCCGCCCGGGATCGACACCGCAACGCCGATGTCGGAGTGCTTGTGCTTGAGCATGGCGCCTTCGGTCCAGGTCACGTTGGCATCCGGAATGCGCTGAAGCGCAAGCGCGAGCGCCTTGATGACGAAGTCGTTGACCGAGATCTTGTAGGCGGGCTTGCCGTCCTTGTCTTTGGCGGCGGCGGCGTTGATCTCCTCGCGCGCGGCCAAGAGCTTGCCGATGTTGCAGTCGAGCGTGAGGTAGAAGTGCGGAATGGTGAGCTTCGCCTCGAGCAGCCGCCGCGCGATTACCTTGCGGACGTTGTCGTGCGGGACGGCTTCGAAAGAGTTCGGCTCGAACAGGGCACGGATTTTCTCGTCGGAGGGCGCGATCGGCTGGGGCGGCCGCGCGCTTGGTGCCGGTGCAGCGGCAGGGGCGGCGGTGAGCCCCCTGCCCGACTTGATCGCCTCCTTGGCGGCCTCCACGTCGCGCGCGATGATGCGGCCATGCGGGCCCGAGCCCTGGATGCGGGCGAGGTCGATGGCGGCCTCTTTCGCCAACCGCCGCGCCAACGGCGAGGAGAAGATGCGGTTGGCGCCGTGGCCGTCGGTGCGCACCTCTTCACCCGTCGCGCTGCGCGCAACGACCTCTGCACCCTGGAGGCTGGACGGCGTTGCGGGCGACGGACCGGGTGCGCTCGCTGCCGCAGTTTGGAGCGAGGGCTGCGGTGCGGGGCTGGCAGCGCTGGTCGGTTTCGCGGCCGGCGACGCAGGCTTGGCGGCAGGCGCAACGCTCTTCGCTGCGCCCGCGGCAGCCGCCTTGACGTCCTCACCCTCCTCCGCGAGCACGGCGATGAGTTGATTGACCGGCACGTCCTGCGTACCCTCCGGCACCACGATCTTCGCGAGCGTGCCTTCGTCGATGGACTCGTATTCCATCGTCGCCTTGTCGGTCTCGATCTCGGCGATCACGTCGCCCGGCTTGACCTTGTCGCCCTCCTTCTTGAGCCACTTGGCGAGATTGCCCTTCTCCATGGTGGGCGACAGTGCGGGCATCAGGATGTTGACCGGCATGACGGATTCTCGATCGTTCAGCTGATCGCGCTGGTGGAGCCGGGATCAGTCGGGGCATCCATCTCGGCATCGAACATCGCGCGGATGCGCTCGAGCGCTTCGTCTTCTGTCAGCTTGGTCTCCTTGGCGAAGATGCGCGCGGCATGGCGTGCGACATCGGCAATGAGCATGCCCCAAGCCTGGGGGTCGTCGAAAGCACGACGGAGCGAAACGTGCAGGCCTCCCTCCACGATGGCCGCGCGCAAAATCTCGACCCCGCCGCGCTCGAGCGCGATCGGCGGAACGTGGAGCGGGTCGAACGTCGCCATGAATTTCTCGCCCTTTCGCGTTGTCCGCCGAAGCCTGGGCCCAACTTGGTCCGGCGTGAACCGGCTCGTCGTGGGAAACGCGTCCACTCGACAATAGGGCCGAGACGCTTCGCGGTCCGCAGGACCGCAAGGCGCCCTAGCCGATCGGACCGACCGAGCTCACGACGTCGGGCGGCGATCTCATCTCGGTCTCGAAGGTCGAACTGATGCGGGTGAGGGTTTCGTTTTCCGGAAACCGGTCCTGGTGGGCATAGGCACGCGCCACCTGGCGCGCCGCCTCCGCGAACAATCGGCCCCAATCGTTCGGCTCATTGAACACGGGCCGCAGCGTGAGGTGGAGCTCGCCGTCGATGATGGCGCAGCGCAAGACTTCGAAGCCGCCGCGTTCGTTCGCGGCCGGAGGGATATTCAACGCCTGATATGGATTGCTCATTACGTCCTCACCGGTAACAGACCGCCTTTGCCGCCGCGACCACGTCCGCGACCGAAGGCAGCGCGAGCTTTTCAAGATTGGCCGCGTATGGCATCGGCACGTCCTTGCCGGTCACGCGGGTCACCGGTGCGTCGAGCCAGTCGAAGGCGTGCTCTGTCACGCTGGCGGCGATCTCCGCGCCGACGCCCGATTGCCGCCAGCCCTCCTCGACCGTCACCACGCGGCCGGTCTTCTTCACCGACTCGATGATGGTGGCGGTGTCCATGGGCTTGAGCGTGCGCAGATCGATGACCTCGGCGTGGATATGGTCGTTGGCGAGCTCATCGGCGGCTTTGAGCGCGTAGGTCATGCTCATCGACCAGGCAACGATGGTGACGTCGGTGCCGGGGCGCACGATCTTGGCCTTCCCGATCGGGACCAGGTAATCGTCGAGCTTGGGTACCGGAAAGCTCTGACCGTAGAGGATTTCGTTTTCGAGAAAAATGACGGGGTTGGGGTCGCGGATCGCGGATTTGAGCAGGCCCTTGGCGTCGGCGGCGGTATAGGGGGCGATCACTTTGAGCCCGGGAACATGCGAGTACCAGGAGGTGAAATCCTGACTGTGCTGAGCAGCTACTCGGGCAGCCGGCCCGTTCGGTCCGCGGAACACCAGCGCTGCGCTCATCTGCCCGCCGGACATGTAGCGCGTCTTCGCCGCCGAATTGATGAGCTGATCCATGGCCTGCATGGCGAAGTTGAAGGTCATGAACTCGACGATCGGCCTCAGCCCCGCGAACGCCGCGCCGATGCCGAGCCCGGCGATGCCGTGCTCGGTGATCGGCGTGTCGATCACGCGCATGGAGCCGAATTCCTGGAGCAGGCCCTGCGTCACCTTGTAGGCGCCCTGATACTCCGCGACCTCCTCGCCCATGACGAAGACGGACTTGTCGCGGCGCATCTCCTCCGCCATGGCGTCGCGCAACGCTTCGCGCACGGTCATGGTAACCATCTCGGTGCCTTCCGGGACGTCCGGCTCGGGCGCCGCCACCGGCTCCGGTGCCAGCGACGGCATGGCCTTCGGCGCAATGAGCGCCTCCGCCTCCGCCACCTTCGGCCGCGATTCCTCTACCCGCTCCCGCACTGGATCGGACCCGGCCTTCATCTTCCGTGCCGGAGGCTTGCCATCGGTGAGCGCCGACGCGTCCTCGTCTTCGCCCAGGATCATGGCAATCGGGGTATTGACCGCCACGTCATTGGTGCCCTCCGGCACCAGGATTTTGCCGAGCGTGCCTTCGTCGACTGCCTCGACCTCCATGGTGGCCTTGTCGGTCTCGATCTCGGCGATGACATCGCCGGATTTGACCGCATCGCCCTCCTTCTTGTGCCACTTGGCAAGGTTGCCCTTCTCCATCGTTGGCGAGAGCGCGGGCATCAAGACTTGAGTCGGCATCGGCGCATCACCCGTTGGCGGCCGGGCGGGAAACCCGCGCGAGATTGGTCGCCACCGACATCGCCGCGGCGGCGACCGTCAGGCAGGCGAGGACGGCGACGAGCGCCTTGTTGACCTTGGTCGCATGCGCAGCGGCTGCGCCTTTGATCCGGCCAAGCGCGAATGGCCAAGCGATGACAGCAAGGAGCGCCCCTGCGCGCGGCGTTTGTCGGCGTTCGGCGGCCAGCGCGCGCGCATAGAACCAAGCCCCGGCGATCCAGCTCGCGAACGCACCGGCGAGCGCGAGAAAGACTACGATCCATGCCAACTGAGCCATGTCCTACCCGGCGTAGACGTCGGTCCAGAGCTCGGACGGATCGGGCTCGGCATCGTTGGTGGCGAATTCGGCCGCCTCGTTGACGATCGCACGCACCTCGGCGTCGACCTTCTTCAAGGAGTCCTCGGTCGCAATGCCCTTCTTCAGCAGCCGGCTGCGCACCTGCTCGATCGGGTCATGCTCGGTGCGCACCTTGTCCACTTCCTCCTTGGGCCGGTACTTGGCCGGATCCGACATGGAGTGACCTCGATAGCGGTAGGTCATCATTTCGAGAATGATGGGCCCATTGCCGTCGCGACACCACTCCACCGCCTTGTCGCCAGCGGCTTTGACCGCGCGGACGTCCATGCCGTCCACCTGCTCGCCGGGGATGTCGAAGGAGCGCCCGCGCTGGGCAAGATTGGTGGTCGCCGACGCACGGGCAACGGACGTTCCCATCCCGTACTGATTGTTCTCGATGATGTAGATCACCGGCAGCTTCCACAGCTTCGCCATGTTGAAGCTCTCGTAGACTTGGCCCTGGTTGGCGGCGCCGTCGCCGAAATAGGTGAGCGAAACGCCGTCGTTGCCCCGGTACTTGTTGGCGAAGGCGAGCCCGGTTCCAAGCGGGACCTGAGCGCCGACGATGCCATGCCCGCCGAAGAACCCCTTTTCGACGGAAAACATGTGCATCGAGCCGCCCTTGCCCTTGGAATAGCCTCCGCGCCGGCCGGTCAACTCCGCCATCACGCCTTTCGGGTCCATGCCGCAGGCCAGCATATGGCCGTGGTCGCGGTATCCGGTGATGACCTGGTCGCCATCCTTGATCGCCATCTGCATGCCGATGACGACCGCTTCCTGGCCGATATAGAGGTGGCAGAAGCCGCCGATCAGTCCCATGCCGTAGAGCTGCCCGGCCTTCTCCTCGAACCGGCGGATGAGCAGCATGTTGCGGTAGGCGCGAAACTCTTGCTCCTGGTTGAAATCAGGCACCTCCGCCGCCGGTTCGACGGATACGCGGCGCGCTGCGGCAGGCTGGGCCGCTGGTCTGTTGCTGGCAACGGCCATTTTTCTCCTCGGGGGTGGGCTGTAGGGTCGATGAGGGCGGCCGTTCTCCCAATAGCCGAAATCGCCCGAAGGCGGAAGCCGATGGGGATAAACCCCGGCGCGTCCCTTTGCGGCAGGACATAGGCAGGCGGAACCGGTTTCGCAAATTGACGCAGAACCGCGGCGGCCGGCGGTCAGGGTTGCTTGAGGCGCAGGGTAAGGTCGCGGGGATCGGCGTAGTTGAGCAGCGCCCGGGCACGCTCGTCCAGCATGTCGGGATCGATGCTTTCGGGCTTCAACAGCACCACGCGGCGCTCCCAATTGGCGCGCTCCGCCTTGAGGCTACCGAGCTCGGCGCCAAGCTGTTCGATCTGCTGGTCGAGATCCTGCTTCGCCCGCAGTCCGTGATTGCCGGAATAGGCATTGACCCCGAAATAGCCGATCACCAGCGCGGCGATGGCATATAGCGCAAGCGCGTTGAGGACGGCGCGGAACCGGTTGCGGGTAACCATGCCGCGACCATGACGCGCTGGCGTTAAGACCGCTTTAATGCCTCGGAGTCCGCAGTCACCGGTTCACGCGGTGCCGGATCTCGTTGCCGAGGAAATTGCCGATCCGCTTGCCGCGATTGCGCAGAAAGCGCAACAGCCCGGCATCGACGAAATAGGTGAGCAGGATCGAGTCCCGCGTCTTGACCTCGGGGCCGACCGTATCGGCGGAATGCCAGGTATCGTCGGCGACCGCGAAGGCATAGCCGGTGTTCGGCGCGAACTTCATTTGCGTCCGTTTCGGCAGGCTGCCGTCGGGCAAACGTTCGTGAAAGATCGTGCCGAGGTGCGTGGTCGTGTCGTCGGGCGGCAAATAGAGTTGGACCGTGATTCCCTTCCAGCGCGTGTCGGGATGGGGCGGGATTTTGTAACCGGGGATGTCACGCGTAAGGATCGGCACCGGATACATGCCCACTTTGGCGAACTGCGTGCCAAATCGCTGCCGCAGCCCCGGCGCAAGCCGTTGCATGAAAGCCAGCTTCACCTCGCGCGAGCAGAGCGCGCGACCCACGACATCCCAAACGGCGCGTTTCTCGGGCGGTAGTCCGCGAACGTACTCCGGAAACAAGTCGATCTTGACTCGCGTGGGCGTTCCGTTGGTCGCGTCCTTGCTGCGCCCCGACATGGGGCGATAGTCGGACGCACGCGGCATGGCCTCGAGCATGGCGGCGTAGACGTGAGACGGAAAAACGCCATCCAGCACGAGATGATGAAAGGGCGTCTCGATCGCGCGCGCGGCCTCCACGGAGCTCGCCACACTTCGGCTCAAGCTTTCGATCGCGCGTCGGCGATCCCCCGAACGCAAGAAAAGCGACTGATCCACGTCCTTCCCCGGAGAAATGACTGCGTCTGCGCCCATATGCTCGACCCGCAAGGCGAAAGAATATCTCAATAGGCGCAATTTTGCGGCTGCGCCATCGGCATAGCCGGCTTGCAGCAGGCGCGAGGTGTCGCCCCCGTCCAGCACAAGAACGGTACAGGTTGAGAGCGTGGATGCCTAGGTCTCAACGCAGCGCCTTGAGGGCGGAGCGGCCGGCGTATCTGGCCTGCGACCCAAGTTCCTCCTCGATACGCAGCAACTGATTGTATTTCGCCGTGCGGTCGGACCGGGCGAGCGAACCGGTCTTGATCAGTCCGCAATTGGTGGCGACCGCGAGGTCGGCGATCGTCGCATCCTCGGTCTCGCCGGAGCGATGCGAAATGACCACGGTATAGGCCGCCTTGTGCGCCATCTCGACCGCGGCCAGCGCTTCGGTGAGCGTTCCGATCTGGTTGACCTTGACGAGGATGGAATTGGCGATGCCATTCTTGATGCCGTCGGCCAGGCGCGTGACGTTGGTCACGAACAGATCATCGCCGACCAGCTGGCACTTGCCGCCGATCAGATCGGTCAGCATCTTCCAGCCCTCCATGTCATCCTCGGCCATGCCGTCCTCGATCGAAGCGATGGGATAACGGGAGACCAGGTCGGCAAGGTATTTGGCCTGCTCCTGTTTCGAGCGAGTCATGTTCTCGCCTTCGTAGCGGTAGGCCCCGTCCTTGAAGAACTCCGTCGCGGCGGGGTCGAGTGCGAGCATGACGTCCTTGCCGGGCGCAAAACCGGCCTTCTCGATCGCCTTCATGACGAAGTCGAGGGCGGCGTCGGCCGACGCCAGATTGGGAGCGAAGCCGCCTTCGTCGCCCACATTGGTGTTGTGGCCGGCCTGTTTGAGCGCCGCCCGCAGGGTGTGGAAAATCTCCGAGCCCGTGCGCAAACCCTCGGCGAAGGAGGTCGCACCGACCGGCATGATCATGAATTCCTGGAAGTCGATCGGATTGTCGGCGTGCAGGCCGCCATTGAGGATATTCATCATCGGCACCGGCAGAAGGCGCGCCGAGGTCCCCCCGACATAGCGATAAAGCGGCGCTTGATGGGCCGCCGCGGCGGCCTTGGCGACCGCGAGCGAGACCCCCAGAATGGCATTGGCGCCGAGCCGGCCCTTGTTCGGCGTGCCGTCCAACGCAATCAGCGTCGCGTCGATCTTGGCCTGCTCCTCGGCATCCATGCCCCCGACGGCATCGAAGATCTCGCCATTGACGGCGTCGACGGCCTTGCGCACCCCCTTGCCGAGATACCGCGTGCCGCCGTCGCGCAATTCGACCGCCTCATGGGCCCCGGTCGAGGCCCCCGACGGCACCGCGGCGCGGCCTCTGGTCCCGCCCTCGAGCACGACATCGACCTCGACGGTCGGATTGCCGCGGCTGTCGAGAATTTCTCGGCCGATGATGTCGGTGATGGCGGTCATGAGGTCCCCGGTGGTTGGCTATCGGCGGGCTTCTACAGGATCAACAACGCCCTTGTCATGTCCCGCGAAAGCAGTGCATCCAATCACCTGGAGATACCGCCGGATCGTCCGCTCCCGCTCCGCGGAACATGTTTCTTGCGGACGATGACGGGTCGAAGACAATGGCCAAGGCATTTCGTCATCTCGGCAAGCCGAGCCGCCTACCCGCCTCGCCGCAAGAGGCCGAGCTCGATCGCGTTGCGAACCCGCATCCGGACACGGATTACGTCGCGCGCTTCACCGCGCCGGAATTTACCACGCTCTGCCCGATTACCGGCCAGCCTGATTTCGCCCATCTCGTAATCGACTACGTGCCGGGAAAGTGGCTTGTCGAGTCGAAATCTTTCAAAATCTATCTCGCCAGCTTCCGCAATGTCGGCGGCTTCCATGAGGACTGCACCGTCGCGATCGGGAAGAAACTGACCGCGCTCCTCAAGCCGAAATTCTTGCGCATCGGCGGCTATTGGTATCCGCGCGGCGGCATGCCGATCGACGTCTTCTGGCAAACGGGCAAACTGCCCGCAGGGGTATGGTTGCCGGACCAGGGCGCGGCACCCTATCGCGGGCGGGGATAAGCCTGCGCACGAGGCGTGCGCCAATGGAAGCCTTCGTCGTCCTCAGCGCTTATCGAAGACCATGACCTTGGAAACGAAGGCGTTGACGTCGCGGATATGGGCAAGGCCGCAAGCTCTGGCGATCGCGCCAAAGTCCTCCCTGAGGTAGCTGGCATAGTAGGGCTCATGATAGCTTTCAGGAAACCGTTCAAGAATGCCGTCGTAATCCGGCTCATCGCCGAACTGGAGGGAGTCGAGGACGACGAGGCGGCCGCCAGGCTTGAGCACGCGCGCGCACTCGCGAAAGATCGTGCAGCGCACCTTCGGCGGGAGTTCATGAAACATGAAGATGCTGGTCACTGCGTCCTGACTTTCGTTGTCGAGGGGTAGCGCTTCCCCTTTTGCCACCATGAGGCTGAGCCAGCACCAGCGCTCGAGGTGACGCTTCGCCTCCGCAACGTAAGCCTCCGACATATCGATCCCAAGGGCCGGGAGGCGCGGCCAGGCCTGCTTGAGAAAGTCGAGAAAGCGCCCAGTGCCGCAGCCGACGTCGACAAGCCTGAGGCGACGCTGATCGCGGCCGGCGAAAACCTCGCGGAGCGGCAGCAGCGCCTGTCGTCGCGTCGCGTTCGCCGTCCCCTTGAACAGCACCTCGACCTGCGTGTCGTAGCGCCGCGCCGACTCGTCCGTCATCCAGCCGCCGGACTGGAAGTGAAAATTTTGCAGATAGTAAGCCGGCCGCTTGCCGCGCGTCTGCTCCGTCAGCACTTGCCGGTACTGGCCGCTCTCACGGCGGCGATGGACATCCGGCAAATCCTCGAAGAAAAGGCGCGAGCGGTTGAGCAGCACGGACCACGAGCCGTCGTGCTCCGCAGGCAGGGGATAGATGCCGGCCTCGACGTTGGCGAGGTCCTGGCGAAACAAGGCGGCCATATCCGCGTACACGCGCCTGCGGTCAGGCACGCCGGGCCGGATCGCTGTGGGCGTAGCCTTACCCGCCTGCCGCCGCACCTCCGCGGAAAGCCGCCGCATGACCACGCCATGCCCCACGTACCAGGCAACCCGCGGCAACTGCCTGGCACCGTAGGCGATGCGTGTGGCGAAGCGAAAGACGGGATCGGCCATGCTGCTGCTCAGCGATGCACCTCCCACGATCCTATTATGGGGTCGAAACCCCGATCGGTCCACCACGGGCAGACGAGATCTGCACGGGGCTTCGGACGACATCCAAACTACCTACGCACTCCTGCAACGATCGCGAGCAGCGCCCTCACCTCCTGCCCCGGATCGGCTGCACGCATGACGCCGCCCATCACCGCGATTCCGACCGGGCCCGCTGCCATCACCTCCGCCGCCCGCGTGGCATTGAGCCCGCCGATGGCAAGAACGGGAACAGGCGCGGCCCGCGCAATCTCACTCAAACCTTTGCGACCGATCTCCGGGCCGTAGCCGGGCTTGCTCGGCGTTTCGAACGCCGGACCGGCGATGGCGTAATCGATGGCGCTCGCGTCGATCATCTCGGCCTCGGTCACGGTATGGAGCGATACGCCGATGAGCTTGCCGGGTCCCAAAGTCGCACGGCTCGCAGGGGTATCGCTGCCGGCCGGCAGGTGAACGCCGTCAGCGTCGCAGGCCTTCGCCAAAGCGGCGGCGCCGTGCACGGTCAGACACGCTCCATGTCGGCGCGCCATCGGCAACAGTTTCCGAACGAGCGCGATCTGCTCGTCCTCCGACAGGTCTTTTTCTCGCACGCTGACCCAGCGGCAGCCGGCGGCGAGGGCCGCCCGCACCACGTCGGCAAGCGGCAGGCGAGCCTGACGCCGATCCGTGACAAGCAGCAGCGGCGGGTTGGGTAGCGTCACGTGGCCAGTCATCGGTTATCAGTAATCAGTGATCAGATTCAACGGCATCGTTCTGATTGCTGATTACTGATTGCTATCCCCTGTTAAGTGCCGACGAGCCCGAATTGCGGGCTCGACGGCTCCGCGTGGGTGAGCTTGGGTATGCGTCCAGCCAGACGGGCCAAACGGCCGGCCTCGACCGCCGCGCGCATGCTCTTGGCCATCATGACCGGATCGCGCGCCTTCGAGACCGCGGTGTTGAGCAGCGCCGCGGCGCAGCCGAGCTCGAGCGCAAGCGCGGCATCGGAGGCCGTGCCGATGCCGGCATCGAGCACGACCGGGACCGGCGAGCGCGCGCAAATCAATTCGATCAGATGCGGATTGCAGATGCCGAGCCCCGAGCCGATGGGAGAGCCGAGCGGCATCACCGCCGCAGCCCCGGCATCCGCGAGCTTGCGACAGACCACGGGGTCATCGGTGCAGTAAGGCAGGACGGTGAAACCCTTCGCCACCAGCGTCTCGGTCGCATCCACGAGCTCCTCGGTGTCGGGATAGAGCAGCTCGCGGTCGCCGATCACTTCGAGCTTGATCCAATTGGTCTCGAGCGCCTCACGCGCGAGCTCGGCGGTCAGCACGGCGTCCTTGGCAGTCTGGCAGCCCGCGGTGTTGGGCAGGAAATGAATGTGCTTGGGGATGACATCGATCAGGCTCTCGTCCTCGCCGGCGAGGCTGATACGGCGGATCGAGGCCGTCACCATCTCGGTTCCACTGGCGGCGATGGAATTGAGCATGAGCTTGCGGTTGGGATAACCGGCGGTGCCGAGGAACAGCCGCGAGCCGAACTCGCGGCCGGCGATGATCAGCGGATCGGACATATCGAAGCTCCTCAACCGCCCTGGCGGGCGCGAACGATTTCAATGCTGTCGCCCGCACGCAGTGGGGTCTGCGGCCAGGCTGCGCGTGGGACAATGGCACCATTGACCGCGACCGCAATTCCGCGCTGGCCGGTATCGACCGCCTTTTCCTCCAGCAGCGCCGCCAGCGTCGCGACGAGCAGCGGCTCGTCCTGCCCGTTGACCCGGATGTTTGCCCCGCCAACGGCGTGTGTCATGGCAGTCTCCTTCATTCCGCCGCCGCCCGACTTGGCGTGAACCGTTCGTTGCCGAAGGGACGGATGGCGGGATCGACAATGCCGTCGAGCGCGAGCCGTGCGATGGCCTCGGCGGTGATCGGCGTGAGCAGAATTCCGTTGCGGTGGTGACCGGTGGCATAGATGAGACCGTCGATCGGCCCCGCCCCCAGGATCGGCGCATCGTCGCGGCTGCCTGGGCGGTGACCCACCCACATCTCGTCGATCGGCAGTTCCTCGACTGCCGGCACCACGCGCCAAGCCGCTTCGAGCAGCGTGAGCATGCCGCCCGCGGTCAGCGATGTATCGTAGCCTTTTTCCTCGACGGTGGCCCCGACCAGCAGGCGGCCATCCCGGCGCGGCACCAGATAGGCGCCCGGCGCCCAGACCACGTGGGTGAGCAGGGGTGCGGCCGGATCCATCCGCAGCGAGAGCATCTGTCCCTTGATCGGCCGCACCGGAGGCCGAAGTTCGGGCGGCACGCCGGCGATGCTTCGAGACCAAGCCCCGGCCGCGAGTACCACCACGTCGGCCGCGACCTTGCTGCCGTCGGCCAGGACGATGCCGTCGACCTGTCCGGCATGCGATGAGATGGCGTCAACCGGTCGGTGCTCGCTGATGCTGGCACCGGCCGCTTCGGCGGCTACGTGCAACGCCGCCGCCAGCTTGCGATTGTCGACCTGGGTGTCTTCGAGACTCAGCACGGCGCCGGCAAGCTTGCCGGCGAGATGCGGCTCACGTCGGCGGGTTTCCGCCGCCGATATCCATTGCAGCGGCAGCCCGAGTTTCTGCTGGAACACGAGCTGATGGTGCAGGCGCGCCTGGTCGTCGGCGGTCAATGCGACCACGAGCGTCCCCTCGGGCCGCAACCCGACATCGATCCCCGATACCCGTTCCAATTCGGCGGCAAAGGCGGGCCAGCGCGCCTGGCTTTCACGACCTAGCGTCACCAGCGCTTCTTCGCCGGGTTCGGCCTCCACGCAGGCCGCGAGCATCCCTGCCGCGGCATGGCTCGCGCCGCTGCCGGCTGCGCCCTTATCGAACACCGCGACCTGTGCGCCGCGCGCCGCCAGCCGCCAAGCGATGGCGAGACCGATGACGCCGGCGCCGATGATGGCGACGTTGGGCTTGGTAGCAAGGCGTGCGAGGCGCTCCGGCAAGCGGCGGCTCCCTTCGCTGGAATGACCCAGACAGGTTCCACGGGTTTGATCTCAGCCGCGTTGCCGCGGCACCCCAGGCCGTCAAAGGTCATGATGGGCATTCTAGCGCCATTGCACAAGCCTGTTCCCGGCCACCTATCCCGCCGGCGCAGGCCACCTTGCCGCTCAAAGCGGGGTCGGGTGTCGCAGCAGCCGCGAGCAAATCAGGCCCACCGCCATCACGACCGCGGCGCCGACGAAAATGCTCGGCTCCGGTCCGCCGTGGGCGAAGCCGTAGCCATAGATCACCGGGCCGACCGCTTGGCCGAGATAGAAGAAGCACGAATGCAGCGAGGCGGCCGCGCCACGGGCGGTCTGGGAGAGTTCGGTGACATGGACCTGGATGCTACCGTGCAAGACATAGAAGCCGAATCCGAACACGGCGTAGATGGCGATCTGCCAGACCCACGGGAAATGCAGCGCGATCAGAACGAGACCCGTTGCTGCGAATGCGCCGCCCGTGACCATCAAATGCCGTTCCCGCACCCTGGCGATGAGAACCGGCACCGAGAGCGAATAAAGGACACCGCCCACCGCGAAGGCCGCGAGCAAGAGTCCCGCGATCGATGCGCGAGTCTCCCCGATCGCAAGGAGGAGGAGAGCCACGTAAGGGAACAGCCCGTGGATGAACACCGCTTCGAAGAACACCGATGCAAAGCACACTTTTGCGCGCGGGTCGGCGAAAATGCCGCGGAAATTTGCCAGCACCGACGCACGATTGAAGGGCGCGGGGGACGGTGTCACGACCCCGCGGAAGGCGAAAAATGCAGCCACGGTCGCGATCGCTCCGAATAGTCCGAGAATGGCGAAGACGCCGCGCCAGCCGAACAGGTCGCCGATCACGCCGGCAAGCGAGGCTCCGACCAAATTACCGGTGAGGGCGACGGCGAGCAGACGGCCGATCGCCACCTGGCGCTGATTGACTGGTACAAGATCGCCGATGAGGGCCATTGCCACCGGGAACACGCCGCCTGCCACCAGCCCTGCGGCGACGCGCATGGCAATGAGCAGCGAGAAGCTCGTCGCCACTGCGCAGACAAGCGCCGACCCCGCGACGACGAACAGACAGAGATTCATCAACCGGGTCTTGCCGAAGAAGTCCGCGGTGACGCCGAGCGCCGGCTGCACCAGTGCGTAGGGAAAGCGTAAATGCGCTCGACAGCAGCGCGGCAGTTCTCACGTCGATGGAGAGGTCGTCCGCGATCATCGGAATCACGGGGTCCACGGCGCGGGTGAACAGAGTTTGCGCGAAGACCACCAGGGCGACGATTTTCAGAACGGGGGAGATGGTACAACTCGCTTTATTTCAAATAGTTGTACTCAGTTCTTTGCGAGTTGATCGAACTCGATGAGCCGACGCAGGAGACCATCCATCGCCTTGAGCGGCACCATATTGGGGCCGTCGGAGGGGGCTTTGTCCGGGTCCTGGTGGGTCTCGATGAAAACGCCGGCAACGCCCACGGCAACGGCCGCGCGCGCCAGCACCGGCACAAACTCCCGCTCGCCGCCCGAGGACGTGCCCTGCCCGCCCGGCTGCTGCACGGAGTGGGTGGCGTCGAAGATCACCGGGGCGCCGGTGGTGCGCGCAAGGATCGGCAACGCGCGCATGTCGGAGACGAGCGTGTTGTAGCCGAAGGATGCGCCACGCTCCGTCACCAGCACATTGCGGTTGCCGGCGCCGGTCACTTTGGCGACGACGTTGGCCATGTCCCAGGGCGCCAGGAACTGGCCTTTCTTGACGTTGATCACGCAGCCGGTTGCGGCGGCGGCGGCGAGGAGATCGGTCTGCCGGCAGAGGAAGGCCGGGATTTGAAGCACGTCCACGACTTCGGCGACGCGCGCGCATTGCTCGGCTTCGTGCACGTCGGTCAGAACGGGCACCTCGAGCGTCTGACGCAGTTCCGCAAAGATCGGCAAGGCGGCGTCGAGCCCGATGCCGCGGTTGCTCCTGGCGCTGGTGCGGTTGGCCTTGTCGAACGATGTCTTGTAGACGAGACCGATCCCCAGCTTGCCGGCGATTTCCCTCAGCGCGGAAGCCATCTCGAACGCGTGCTCGCGGCTTTCCAGCGCACACGGCCCTGCGATCAACGCAAGCGGCAGCGCATTGCCGAAGCGCGCTTTGCCGACAGCGACGACCGGATTGGGAGCAGGCTCGGCGTTCATGCGGCCGGACCATGCGCCGGTGGTATTCAGGGGTCAACCGGCGGGCGCGCATGGGCAAGTTTGCCCGCCACGTAGGTCGCACGAATGGCGCGGTCGTCGCCGAGCGTGGTCAGCACGGCCAGCGTCTCCGCGATCGAGGCCGAACGGCTGTTGCGGAACGCGAGGAGCGGCGTCGCGTTTGGGTCGAGCACCACCATGTCCGCCTCTCGTCCGGGAGCAAGGGTGCCGACGCAGTCGTCGAGCGCGAGTGCACGGGCACCGCCGAGCGTGGCGAGAAAAAATGCCTCGATGGCATCGATCGGCCGGCTCAGGAGCTGCGCGACCTTGTAGGCCTCGCTCATGGTGGCAAGCAGCGAGAAGCTCGTCCCGGCGCCGATGTCGGTGCCGAGACCGACATGGATGGGACGGCGCGGATCGCGCGCCGTGCGCATGGGAAACAGGCCGCTCCCGAGAAACAGGTTCGAGGTCGGACAATGCGCGAGCGCCGTGCCGGTGGCATGACAGCGCTCGAACTCGCCCTCGTCCAGGTGTACGCCGTGCGCGAGCACTGCGCGGCGGCCGATGAGCCCGTAGTGGTCGTAGATGTCGAGGTAGTTGCGCCGCTGCGGGAACAGTTTCATCACCCAGGCAATCTCATCGAGGTTCTCCGCGATGTGGGTCTGCATGATCGTGCCGGGGTGCTCGCGCCACAGGTCGCCCGCGAGCTCCAGCTGCTCGGGCGTGCTGCTCCCCGCGTAACGCGGGGTGATGGCGTAGAGGCAGCGGCCGCGGCCGTGCCACTTGGCGATCAAAGCCTTCGATTGGTCGTAGCCCGAGCGGGCGGTATCGGTGAGCGCAACGGGCGCGTTGCGGTCCATGAGGACCTTGCCGGCGATGAGGCGCAGGTTGCGCTTCTGCGCCTCCACGAACAGCGCATCGACCGAGTCAACGTGCACCGAGCAAAACACGAGCGCCGTGGTCGTGCCCTGACGTAACAGCTCGTCGCAGAACACCCGTGCCGTATCGCGCGCCACTGCCGGGTCGGCGAAGGCTTCCTCGGCCACGAAGGTGTAGCGCGTGAGCCAGTCGAGTAGCTGCAGTCCCTGAGCGCCGATGATGCCGGTCTGCACGTAATGGACATGGGTGTCGATGAAGCCGGGCGCGATCAGGCAGCCGGAATGGTCGGCAAAGTCCGCGTTGGGTGGAAGCTTCGAGTGCAAGGCAGCATAGGATCCAACGGCCTCGATCATACCGTTGCGGCAAATAACGAGGCCGTCCGGCTCATGCACGAACGCCCGCACCGGATCGGTCAGGAACGGGTCGTCGCGGCAGAAGATCAACGTCCCGCGCACAGCGCTGACAGAACCGTCTGCGGCGGGAACGCTCATTGCATCTCGCTAAATTTAGTGTCCCGATTCCGAAGTTCGTATGATCCCGCCGCACCCTCCGATACGAACTTCGGGTTCGGGGCACTAGTCGAATACGAGAGTCGCGCCCATAGCGGTTTCGGGTGCAACAATGATTGAGCCCATGCGGGTGGAGGACGCAATCTCGCCTTTCGTCAACGCTTCCGTCAACGCGGCGCGGTCGCGCACGCGAAACTGCAGGGCGGAAAGCCGCGCGCCGCGCGAGATATCGGGCGGCTCGGTCCCGAAATGACTGCGGAAGGCGGCCGGGTCCATCACCTTGATGTCGCCGCGCGGCGTCG
Organism: uncultured Alphaproteobacteria bacterium; assembly: GCA_963827585.1. GTDB lineage: Bacteria > Pseudomonadota > Alphaproteobacteria > Rhizobiales > Xanthobacteraceae > VAZQ01. Next base: position 87,285 of record CAWHCK010000008.1, on the reverse strand, counting down.
ATGCGGTGACGCCGCTCGATGTGGCGTGCAGGTCGCGCACTCCAGTAAAGGACGAAAGAAAAATGTGATGGTCGGTCGGATTCTCCGCGACCAGCACGACGCCTGCAATGCCGCTCGGCGTGTTGGGATGCTGCTGGAACGCCGGATTCCAGAAATTTTCAGGAAAATGCTGTTGGCAGACAGCAAAGCCGATCTCGGGCGCCTTCGCGTCGCGGGCAAAGGCCAACGAGAACGCCACTTTCACCGTGGACCCGTCGGGCCGCCTGCCCTCGCGCTCGAACGTCATCACGTCCGAGGCGGCAATTCCCGCCGATGCAAACGCAGCGGCATCGGCGGCGGCATCGCCGCTCTCGAGGAGGAGCAGCGACAGGCCTTGGTGGCCGGCGAGGAACGACTGGTTGAACCGGCCGAACAGGGTCGAAAATCCGTCGGAGCCGAGCTTCTCGGGCTCCGCCACAGTCAGTAATTCGACGAAGAAGCCCGGCAACTGGACCAAATGGTTGTGGGTGCCCCATGGATGGCGGTTGCGCGCACCGACGGTGAAGCCGAGCCGTCGATAGAGCTCGGCCGCCGCGTCGAGGTCGCGCACCGCGTGGACAACATGGTCGAGGCCGCGGGACATCGCCCTCACTTCACCGCCGAGAAGGCCGTCGGCTGCAGAAACATGTTCTTGATCGAGGCGACGATCGGGCCGTCGCGCTCGCTTTCGGCGCGCTTGGCCAGCCATTCCGGGTCGCTGGTAAACTTGTTCCATTTCGTCTCGCGCTCGGCGAGCGATTCCCACGCGAGAAGGTAGTGCAGGTCTTGATTGCCGCCGTCTCCGACCAGGACCGTCCAGAAGCCGGCCTGCCGAATGCCATGGCGTTTCCAGAGTTCGAGCGTGGTGGTTTCGAACCGCTTCAGCAGCGCGGGCAGCCGCCCGGTCACGCAGTGATAGATCCTCAATTCATAGATCATGGTCGTCGCCTCTTGGGTACGAACGCCGGGGCGCCGACGTTAATGGCGACGGCGTGAAAGGCAATCGGTCCTTGAAGCGTACATGATCCTCATGCCACAAGGATAAACTCGTCAAATCTTGCGGCCTTCCGATCGAAGGTCGCCGTCGCCTCGCATCCGTGCGCACGATTGACCTGGCTGATCAAGGCATCAATGAAGTCCAATCGGCCTGATCTGTAGTCTTCGAGGCCGGCTCGCACCTCATCGTGATACTCCACGATTCTATCTTCGCCAGTGAGTAAGCCTTCGATGGCCGCGACAATGTCGGAACGGCGGTACTGATAGACGCGGGTCAACACCCACACGAATTCGGCCAGGACAACGCTGTTGATGAAACAAGGGGAATCTGGCGTGCACCGGTGCTCGACGAACTGCTTGGCTCGTGCAGCCTGCGTCGGATCGTCTGCCACCACCAGACGAATGAGCACGTTAGTGTCGAGCCCAATCATCGCTTCTTGCGCCTGACGGTCCGAAGATATCGCTCGACGGCAGCTCCGCGGATCGCTTCCTCCATCTCCTCAAGCGTGGCGATCCGCTTCGGTTTCGGTAGGATGCCGGCCAAATCGCTGAGCCTCTTGGACACCGGCACGATCACCGCGCGATTTGCGTTCTCAACCGTGAAGCGGAGCCGATGCCCGCTGCGCAGACGGAGCTGCTCGCGCAGTTCCTTGGGAATGGTCACTTGGCCTTTGCTGGTGATCGTGGCCTCATAGAACGGCGCTGCTGGCGGTTCGGCGAAATACCGGGTTTCTTTGCCTTCCTTGACCTTCCGGATGCGGTAGCCGCGGCCTTCGAGTTTCTTCAAGACATTGTATTGCGGCCCGCCGGTTGCGGCGATGATTTCGGCCATGGTGGCGCCGTTCGGCCGCGCGAGCAGCCGCTCGGCGAGCTTGGTTCCCGGAAGATGCTCATTCATGGCATGTGTATCTATGGGGCGTGGTGCTGACGAGCTACTCATCGTTTTTCTTACCACGCAGGAGTGATTGCGGCAAGCGCGAGTGGCGCACCAGGCGATCGAATACGCAGGATTGCAGGGTGAAGGGCGACCGGCCTTTTACACCAGCCGGCTCTGGTCCACCGCCGCCTCGATAAAGGAGGAGAAGAGCGGATGCGGCTCGAACGGCCGCGACTTGAGCTCGGGATGAAACTGCACGCCGATGAACCAGGGGTGATCTTCGTATTCGATCATCTCCGGCAATAGCCCATCGGGCGACATGCCGGAAAAGCGCATGCCGTGCTGCTCGAGCCGTCCCTTGTAGCCGGTATTGACCTCGTAGCGGTGGCGGTGGCGTTCGGAAATCTCGGTTGCGCCGTGATAAATCTGCGACACTCGGCTGCCGCGCTGAAGCAGCGCCGGATAGGCCCCGAGCCGCATGGTGCCGCCGAGATCGCCGTCCATTCCGCGCTTCTGCAGCTCGTTGCCCTTCATCCATTCGGTCATCAGCCCGACCACGGGGTCGGGGGTGGCGCCAAACTCAGTCGAATTCGCCTCCTCGATGCCGCAGAGGTTGCGCGCCGCCTCGATGACGGCCATCTGCATTCCGAAACAAATCCCGAAATAGGGCACTTGGCGCTCGCGCGCGAACTGCGCGGCCTTGATCTTTCCCTCGGTGCCGCGCTGGCCGAAGCCGCCCGGAACCAGGATGCCGTTCACGTGTTCGAGGAACGGCGCCGGGTCCTCGCGCTCGAACACCTCGGACTCGATCCAATCCAGATTGACGCGGACCTTGTTGGCAATACCGCCGTGGGACAGGGCCTCGATCAGCGACTTATAGGCGTCCTTGAGGCCGGTATATTTGCCGACGATGGCGATGGTCACGTCGCCTTCCGGGTTGCGGACGCGCTCGTTGATCAGCCGCCAGCGGGAGAGATCGGGCTCGCCCCGGGGCTCGAGCCCGAAGGCCGCGAGCACCTCGCGGTCGAGCCCGGCGCGGTGATAGGCCTCGGGTACCGCATAGATATTGTCGACGTCGCGGGCCTCGATCACCGCGCTCGGCCGCACGTTGCAGAACAGCGCGAGCTTGGCGCGCTCGCTTTCGGGGATGGGCCGGTCGGAGCGGCACAACAGGATGTCGGGCTGGATACCGATCGAGCGCAGCTCCTTGACCGAGTGCTGGGTCGGCTTGGTCTTGAGCTCGCCAGCACCGGCAATGAACGGCAGCAGCGTCAGATGGATGTAGACGACATGATTGCGCGGCAGGTCGTTGCCGATTTGGCGGATCGCCTCGAAGAACGGCAGGCCCTCGATATCGCCGACCGTGCCGCCGATCTCGCACAGCACGAAGTCGTAGCCCTCGTTGCCCTCGCGGATGAAGTCCTTGATGGCGTTGGTGACGTGGGGGACCACCTGGATGGTGGCGCCGAGGTAATCGCCCCGCCGCTCCTTGGCGAGGATCTCCTGGTAGATGCGGCCGGTCGTGATGTTGTCCTGGCGGGTCGCCGGCCGGCCGGTGAAGCGCTCGTAGTGGCCGAGATCGAGGTCGGTCTCCGCTCCGTCGTCGGTGACGAAGACCTCGCCATGCTGATAGGGCGACATGGTCCCGGGGTCGACGTTGAGATAGGGGTCGAGCTTGCGCAGCCGCACGCGGTAGCCGCGCGCCTGCAGAAGGGCGCCGAGCGCTGCGGATGCGAGACCCTTGCCAAGGGAGGAAACCACGCCACCGGTGATGAAGATCAACCGTGCCATGGGGCCCAAGCTTTAGCGCCGAGGCACCGATTCGACGAGAGGCTCCAGCGGCCATCTTCTCGGAATCCATGCGCGTGGCGCATATCGGAAAATCCTCTCGGTCTTGTAATGGCCTGCGGCGGCGTATTGATGTGAACTCTCAAATTACCATTCGCCGCCTGCATAGCTCCTCAAGCGAAAGGGCCGGTCACCCGGCCCTCCGATCTTCCTCACTGCGACCGTGGCACCTGCGGCCCGGGTGGGGCCGTCGGCTGTTCCTGCTGGCGCAGCGTATCGAGCACGCCACCACTGCCCTGCCCGAGCGGTGCTCCCGGCGTCTGCTGGCTCGGGGCGCCCGTGCCCTGGATGGCGGACTGCGGCTTTCTATCCATGCCGGCCAAAATCGACAGCACCAGGCTGGTGGCAAAGAAGGTCGCAGCCAAGATCGCCGTGGTGCGGGTGAGCACATTGGACGTTCCCCGGCTCGACAGGAATCCGCCGGTCGATCCGATGCCGAGCCCGCCCCCTTCCGACTTCTGCAACAGCACGACGCCGATCATCGTTGCGACAACCATGAGATGAATGACGATAAGGACGGTCTGCATGCTTCACCAATGGATTCTGCCCCTGGAACCCGCACTGGGCTCCGCCGCACCGGCGTCATATAGGAAGTCGCGCGCGTGTCTACAGCATCCTCCATGCCGTTTCCATGGCGAGGAACAGCGGCGGCAGCCCCTTGAGATAGGTGGCGATTGCACCCCCTCCACGGCAGCGCCTCAGCGATAAACGCCCGCGATCGCCAGGAACTCGTCCGCCTTGAGGCTCGCGCCGCCGACCAGCGCCCCGTCGACGTCGGTAACGCCCAGCAGCTCCTTGGCGTTCGAGGGCTTCACCGATCCGCCGTAGAGGATGCGGATGCCCTGCCCCTCCGCCCCGAAGCGCGACATCAGCCGCCGGCGGATGAGCCCGTGCATCTCGGCGATGTCGGTCGGCGTCGGCGTCAGCCCGCTGCCGATCGCCCAGACCGGCTCATAGGCGACGACAACATTCTCCGCGCTCGCGCCGTCGGGCACTGAGCCGTCGAGCTGTGCGTCCACCACCGCCAGCGCCCGTCCATCCTCGCGCTGTGCGCGGGTCTCGCCCACGCAGACGATGGCGCAAAGTCCGGCGCGGCGTGCCGCCAGTGCCTTCGCCCGCACATCGGCGTCGGTTTCCCGGTGGTACGTGCGCCGCTCGGAGTGGCCGACGATGACGGCGATGGCGCCGGCGTCCCTGAGCATTTCGGCCGACAGATCGCCGGTGAAGGCCCCGGCCGGCTCGGCGTGGCAATCCTGGCCGCCGATCTGGACCGGCTCCCCTGCGACGACAGCCGCAAAACCCGCAAGCAGGGTCGCCGGCGGGCACACCATCACATCGACCGCCGTGAGGGCCCGCGCACCGTCGACGATTTTGGCAAGCTCGGCCGTCGAAGCGGTGGTGCCGTTCATCTTCCAATTGCCCGCCACGAGCGGGCGGCGCGCCCCGCCGGCCATGTCCGATTTCCCGCCTTTTCCCGAATCCAGCCAAGCGGTTAGCAGAGCGGTCGACGGCACGCCAGAGCCAGCCTTGTGACCGCCTGCCGCTCCCTACATATGTTGCGACGCGGGGGGCCCCTCCCTATGATGCACAACTCTCGGTACGCCGGGGGTTCTCTCAATCGGATGGCGCATGCTTCGAGGTCTGCGAAAAGCCTCTTCCAACTGGCTCGGCAAGGCGGTCATGGCCGCCGTCGTGGGCTTTCTGATCATCAGCTTTGCGATCTGGGGGATCGGCGACATTTTCCGGGGCTTCGGGCGCTCGACCGTCGCCAAGATCGGCCGCACCGAGGTCACGGTCGAGCAGTTCCGCAACCTCTACAACGATCGCCTGCAGCAGTATGCGCGCCAGCTGGGCCGTCCCATCAGTCCGGGCCAGGCCCGGACGATGGGCCTCGACCGGCTGGTCATCGGGCAAATCGTCTCGGAAATGGTGCTCGATGAGCGCGCCCGCGCACTGGGCCTCAACCTGTCCGCGGAGGAGGTCGCCAAGCACATCATGGCCGATCCGGCCTTCCAGGGGCCGAGCGGCCAGTTCGACCGTCTCCGCTTCGATCAGCTCATCCGCAATGCCGGCTACACCGAGACCCGTTTCGTGTCCGAACAGCGCCGCCAACTCCTGCGCCGGGAGCTCGCAGGCACCATCGCCTCGGGAATGACCGCGCCGAAGGCGCTGGTCGACGCCGCCAACCGCTATCAGAGCGAGCAGCGCGCGATCGAGTATGTGCTTCTCACGCGCGCCCAGGCCGGCGAGATTCCCCCGCCCCCACCGGAAGTGCTCGCGAAATACTTCGAGGAACGCAAGATCCTGTTTCGCGCGCCCGAATACCGCAAGCTCGTGGTCGTGTCCCTGATCCCGAGCGAACAGGGCCGTTGGATCGAAATCTCCGATGCGGACCTCAAGCGCGCCTACGAGGAGCGGCGCGCGCGCTATGCCACGCCCGAGCGGCGCCACATCCTGCAGATCGATTTTCCCAACGCCGAGACGGCAAGCGCGGCCGCAGAGCGCATTGCGAAAGGCGCGAGCTTTACGGAGGTCGCCAAAGAGCTTGGCAAGAGCGAAAAGGACATCGACCTCGGCACCGTAGCCAAGTCCGCCGTGATCGACCGGGCGGCCGCCGATGCCGCTTTCGCGCTCAAGGAAGGCGAGGTCAGCGCGCCGGTGCAAGGCCGGTTCGGCACGGTGCTGGTCCAGGTCCTCAAGATCGAGCCGGAACAGGTCCGCCCCCTGGAGCAGGTCGCCGGCGAGATCAAACAGGAGCTTGCGACGGCGCGCGCCAAGACCGAGATTTTCGACATCTACAACAAGATCGAGGACGCGCGCGCGGAGGGAAAGTCCCTGGCCGAGGCGGCCGCCAATCTCAAGCTCGAGGCGCGCACCTTCGAAGTCGACCGCTCCGGCCGCGACCCCGCCGGCCAGCCCGCAAATATTCCCGATGCGCAACGGCTGTTGCAGATGGCGTTCTCCACCGACGTTGGCGTCGAGCGCGACCCGCTGCAGTTCCAGGACGGCTACATCTGGTTCGACGTGGCGGGAATCACACCCTCGCGCGATCGCTCCCTCGACGACGTGAAGGACCAGGTCGAGACGCGCTGGCGCGAGCAGGAAATCGCGACGCGCCTCAATGCCAAGGCGACGGCAATTCTGGACAAGGTCAAAGCAGGCGTGCCGCTCGCCGAAGCCGCCGCGGCAGATCACCTGAAGGTCGAAACCCTGGCCGGCCTCAAGCGCGGCCAAGCCTCCGGCCCGCTTGCGGCCGCGGCCGTCGACGTGGTGTTCCGCACGGCCAAGGACGCCGTCGGCAAGGCCGAGGCCGGGGAGCCGGGCGAGCAAGTCGTGTTCCGCGTGACCGATATCGTGGTGCCCAACATCGACCTCGCCTCCGAAGACGCCAAGCGCATCGTCGAGGCGCTCAATCGCGGTCTCTCCGAGGACATTCTCGGTGAGTATATTGCCAAGCTCGAAAGCGAGATCGGCGTGACCATCAATCAAAGTGCGCTGAACCAGGTGGTCAGCGGCGGGGCCGGCGACAGCGCAAACTGACTTTGTCCATGCAGATCGAGCCGCAAGCACCGGCATTTGCCAAACGCTATGCGCAGGGTGAGGCCCAGGTCGTCTGGACCACGCTGGTCTCGGATCTCGAAACCCCGGTATCCGCGTTTCTCAAGATCGCGGGCGGGCGGCCGCAGAGCTTTCTCCTGGAATTGGTCGAGGGTGGCGCCGTGCGCGGGCGCTATTCGATCATCGGGCTCGACCCCGATCTGGTCTGGCGCACCGTGTCGGGGCGCGCCGAGATCAATCGCACGGTGCGTCGCGCGAGCGATGCTTTCACGCCCTGCAGCGAGGCGCCATTGGCGGCGCTGCGTTCGCTCATCGCCGAAAGCCGGATCAAGCTCCCCGACGTGCTGCCTCCCATGGCGGCCGGTGTCTTCGGCTATCTCGGCTACGACATGGTGCGGCTGATGGAGGAACTGCCGCAGGCCAATCCCGACCCCATTGGGATCCCGGACGCGGTGATGGTGCGCCCCACGATCGTGGTCGTGTTCGATGCCGTAAAGGACACGATCACCGTCGTCACGCCGGTGCGATGGCAAAACGGCGTCCAAGCCGACACGGCCTTCATGCGGGCAAGCGAACGCCTCGCCGCGGTCGTCGATGCGCTCGATGCGCCGCTGGCGCATGCCCCGCCCAATATCCAGGCCGGGCCGCTTACGGTGTGGCCGTCCTCCAACACCACGCCCGCGGAGTACGAGCGGATGGTGAACGTCGCCAAGGAGTACATCGCCGCCGGCGACATTTTTCAGGTGGTTCTGTCGCAGCGTTTCGAGGCGCCGTTCGAATTGCCGCCGTTTGCGCTCTACCGGGCGCTACGGCGCGTCAATCCGGCGCCCTTTCTCTATTTCCTCGACTTTGGCGGCTTTGCGATTGCCGGCTCGAGCCCGGAAATTCTGGTGCGCGTGCGCGAGGGCACGGTCACCATTCGGCCGCTCGCAGGCACGCGGCCGCGGGGACCGACCCCGCAACAGGACAAGGCGCTCGAGGCCGAGCTGCTGGCCGACGAGAAGGAGCGCGCCGAGCACCTGATGCTGCTCGATCTCGGCCGCAACGACGTCGGCCGTGTCGCCCGCACCGCCACCGTCAAGGTGACCGACCAGTTCCTCGTCGAGCGCTTCAGTCAGGTCATGCACATCGTCTCCAATGTCGAGGGCCAGCTCGATGGAAGATACGACGCACTCGACGCGCTGGCGGCGGGCTTCCCGGCCGGGACCGTCTCGGGGGCGCCCAAGGTGCGGGCGATGGAGATCATCGATGAGCTCGAGACGGAAAAGCGCGGACTCTATGCGGGGTCGGTGGGCTATTTCTCCGCCGCCGGGGAACTCGACAGCTGCATCGTGCTGCGCACGGCATTGATCAAGGATGGCGTGATGTACGTCCAAGCCGGTGCCGGCATCGTCGCCGATTCCAATCCCAAGTCTGAACAGCAGGAATGCGTCGACAAGGCCAAGGCGCTGTTCCGTGCCGCGGAAGAGGCCAAACGATTTGCCAGCGCCGCGCGCCGCGGGCAGTAGCAACCCACAGGCTTGGTGCCACATGACCGACAACACCGACCACGCGCATGCACCGAAGTGGAAACACGACGGTGTGCGCGTCATCCCGGGACATTCGCTCGATCCCCATACCGCACAGACGCCGGGGATGGACCGCAAGGCCGCGATCAACTATGCGCGCGTCGGCGCGCAGAAGATCTGGGCGGGAACCGTGAGCATTCAACCCGACGCGAAGACTGGCGCCCATCATCACGGCGAGCTCGAGAGCGTCATCTATGTGCTGCGGGGGCGAGCGCGCATGCGCTGGGGCGAGCGCCTCGAATTCACCGCCGAGGCCGGGCCCGGCGATTTCATTTATGTGCCGCCGTTCGTGCCCCACCAGGAGATCAACGCCAGCCCGAACGAGCCGCTCGAATGCGTGCTGGTACGCAGCGACAACGAGGCGGTCGTCGTCAATCTCGACATCGATCCGGTGGAGAAACCGGACGAGGTCTTGTGGATCGATCCGATCCACAAGGGATGACGCAGCTCCGCCTCACCGGCCCGCTCGCTCACCTGCAAACGCGCAAGGCGAACCGCTGTTCCAACCTTGCCTAGAGCATATCCAAAAGTGGGTACCGGTTTTCCGAAAAGATCATGCTCAACACGAGCGTGATTGCGGCTCAACCTAAAGCAATCACGCTCTAGAGCGAATCCGCCGTTTGTTCAACGCGGCGGCGTGAGCTGTTTGGCCCGTCCAATGGCCTCCATGCATTCGGCTTCCTTGCCCTGCTGATCGAGCGCTCGCGCCTGACCCAGCGCGAGGCTCGCCTCGCTCGCATTGTCAGGACCGATCGAGCGTGGCGCTTGGCTTCGGGTGGCTTCACTCATTGCCGCGGTCGGGGGATGCTGGCCGGTTGTTGCCGGCGCCGTCTGGCCCTGGACGGCCCCGCTCATAGCGGCCGTCGGCGGATGCTGGGCGGCTGTCCCTTGCTGCGCTGCAGGCGGCTGACCTGCTGTTTGTCGACGCACGTCCTCGGGCGATGTTGCCTGCCCCTGCGTCGCCTGGCTCATGGCAGCGGTCGGGGGATGCTGGCTCGGCGGGCTTACGCCCGATAGTGTCGGACCCGCGGCCCCGGCCGTCGGGCCAGTTCCCGCGTCCTTGGCGGCAAGGCTCTTGGCGAGAGCATCGATTTCCGTCGTGCATGGACCAGCCGTGGCGGAATCGAGCCCTAAGGCGAACAGCACTACGCCGGCCAGGACGAATGTCTTCGTCTTCATGGCGTTCTCCTCCTTGGAATTCGCCGATGGAGAACGAAAGCGTTCCTCTACCGGCATTTATTGCAACTCCGGCGATGGGCTCGGCGTTCCGCTCGTGGAGCTGGGAGAAGAATTGCAACGGTTGCCGGCGGCACGATTGGAGGCGGCCGCGACCAGCGGGTAGAACGGATGAGTCCACCGCCGAACCCGGAGCGTCCCCGCCCGAAACGTCGTCCGGAGGCCGGATCGCTCAAGCGACGGTCCAGGATTCGCAACCGCGTTGCCGATTTTCAGTCCAGATCGCGGCGTGTGATCTCGGAGCACCGCCGGGCGCGGAAGCTGCGAGACCGGGAGGTATCCGATCGAAGCCGGCGCGGCCTCGATTGGAGCAATTTTTTCTTGGCCGACGTGCAGATGGGCTTTGGCTCGTTTCTCGCGTTCTACCTGGCGGAATTGGGATGGTCCAAACAGGAAGTCGGGCTAGCCCTTGCGGCCGGCGGACTGGCGGGCGTGGTCGCCCAGATTCCGGGCGGCGCCCTCGCCGACGCCGTGCGCTGGAAGCGGGGCTTGGTTGCGCTCGGCATTCTCATGATCGCAGCCTCGGCGCTTATTCTGGCGCTGCACCCGAGTTTCACGCTCGTGTTTGCGGCCGAGATCCTGCACGGGCTGACTGGCGGAATTGTTGGCCCCGCGATCGCGGCGATCAGCCTTGGTCTCGCCGGCCGTCATGGCATGTCCTGCCGTGTTGGTCGCAATCTCAGATTTTCCGCCGCCGGGAACGCCTTGACCGCGGCGCTCATGGGCACGCTCGGAGCCTACCTATCGACCAGTTCGATCTTTATTGCTGCGGCGATCCTATGCATCCCGACCTTGATTGCGCTCGCCCAAATCCGCGCCGAGGAAATCGACTACGTTCGCGCCCGCAACGCCACCATGCAGGATCAGACCGTCAACTTGCAGCGGCTGGTCGATCTCATCAAGAACTGGAACCTGCTGGTATTCGCAGCTGGCATGGTGCTGTTTCATTTTTCCAACGCTTCGCTGCTGCCGCTCGTGAGTCAGAACCTGGCACATAGTAAAGACACGCTCGGTCCGCTCTTCATGGCGGGCCTGATCATCGTCCCACAAATCGGCGTCGCGATCCTCGCGCCCTGGATCGGATATTGGTCCGAACTGTGGGGACGCAAGCCGCTGCTGCTCGCCGGGTTCGCCGCTCAGATAGCACGCGCGCTGCTCTTCTCGATGGTCAGCGACCCATGGATGATGATCGCCGTCCAGGTGCTGGACGGCATTACCGGCGCGGCAGTGACGGTGTTGACGATCCTGGTGCTTACCGACCTCACCACGGGCACCGGCCGATTCAACTTGGCGCAGGGCATCCTCGGCACGCTGATGGGCATTGCGGTCGCGCTCGGCACCAGCACCATTGGATTCACCGTCGAGCGCTACGGCGACGTGACGGGATTTGTGGTCATGGCCGCGGGGACGAGCGTGGCCATGGTCCTGCTATGGGCTCTGCTGCCCGAGACCAAGCCCGAGAAATATCTCGATTGACGCGCTGTTTCGGTGCGCGCGTTGGGCGACGCCCGCGTCCCGTCCAGCGCGACTGCCATCAGCTGCAGCGCTGAACGCTCACCCCGGCAGAGTTCGGCTCGATGCGTTCCGCAATTTCGATCGTGCCCACACTCGTAAAGACATTGGCGGCGATGTCCCTGGGCAGATCGTGGGTAATCGGCGTGAGCGGTTGATTGTTGTCGGTACATCTGACCGAAATGCCAACGCTCCAAGCGTACAGCGATGCTCCGCCTTTGGAGCGCACGATGACGTTCAATTTCGCCTCCTCCGACGTGCGATAGCCGAGAGCCGAAACGTTACCGGAGAACGTCATCTTGACCTGGCCACCGGTTTCGCTTCGAAGGAACGCGACGGAGATATTGCTGAGTTGAAATCGACGATCGCTCGATTGGTCCTTGCGGTGCCAGATGAGCTCCTGGCCTTGCTGCGCCGTCTCTTTGAGGCTTCCGCTGCTCGAAGCGACGTCGAGGGCGACCGGGCGTTCGAGCACCGCAAATTCCCCGCCGGCGGGGTCGGTCCTGCTTGCGGGAGGGGTCTGCGCCTGAGCAGACAACGCAATGCAGGCCGAGATGCCGACAAGTACCGCGCGCCGCGGGATGTTGCTTGCCATTCCGATTGCTCCAAAGCGACGCCGGACCCTGGCTTTCGAGGCGCGCGCCGCACGCAGTGCGTGCATGACACTAGCCGGTATCTGCGACATGCGCGAGTGCGAGTCGCGCGTTCCGCTTCCGCCAACGACTTCGTCTTGGACCCGAACCGCGATTGCGCTACTAGGATCCGGCGACGGCGGCGGCTTCTGCCGGACGGAACGATTCCCGCAACCGATCGGGGTGTAGACGCCTCGGCACGCGCGGCCATGCGGCGGTCTTGAACAGAGCAAGGGTTAATGCCGGTCGGCGTATTCTTCGATGGATTCTCCTCAACCGCCGACATGCTCGAAGTCTGCGGCGAGGCCGAGCGGGCCGGCGCATCGAGCCTCTGGTTTGCCCAGCATATGGGCTATCGCGAGGCCGTGGTCTGGGCTACGGCCGCGGCGAGCGTGACCCAGCGCGCCATCCTCGTGCCCACTGCGATCAGCCCGTATTTGTGGCCGCCGTTGCCGGTGGCAATGGCGATTTCGACGCTAGGCGAGTTCGCGCAAGGGCGGGTGATCCTCAACGTATCGGTCGGCAATATCCTCAATCTCGGCGAATCCGGCATCGAACCCCTCAAGCCGATCAGGATCATGCGGGAATACGTCGAGGCATTGCGCGCATTGTGGGCCGGCGCGCCGGTCACCCACGAGGGCGAGCTGCACAAGCTGCGCGGCGCCAAGATGGTGTTCGATCAAGGCCGGCAATACCCAATCTATGTCGCATCGACGGGCCCGCAGATGCTCAAGCTCGCGGGCGAGATCGCCGACGGCGTGCTGCTCTCGGCAGGCCTCACGCTCGCTTCGACGCGACGCTGTCTCGAGCTCGCGCACACCGGCGTAGCCGCCAAGGGACGCGATCCGGCCGCGTTGCGCAGGTGTTCCTTCATCAATTGCAACGTCTCCGAGGACGGCATGGCGGCAAGAGCGGCGATGCTGCGCAAGCTCGCCTTCCTGTTCCGCAGCCGGGGACATGCCGACAATATCAAGTCGTCCAACCTCGATATCGACCACCAGGCCATCATGGCTTCCCATGCCCGTCACGACTTCGACGGTGCGGCACGGCTTCTGCCGGTCGAGGCAGCCAACGTCTTCGCCGTCGCCGGCACGCCGGCGCAGTGTCGGACTCGCCTGGAGGAGTATCTGGCCATGGGGCTCGACGAACCCGTCATCGAGGTCTCGGGCACTGCCCAAGAGCGCAAGCTGGCGCTCGATGTCGTACGCGACATTGCGCGGCGATAGGCGCCCATGGTCAGACTGTTGCAGATTCGCGAGGTGAGCCTGGTCTATGGCCGGCGCCGCCCTACGCTTGCTATCGAGCAGCTCGATCTCGACATCGACGAGGGCCGGTTCGTGGCCGTCGTGGGGCCGTCAGGCTGCGGCAAGTCATCGCTGATGAAGCTCGTGACCGGGCTGCGGCGGCCGACCTCGGGCACCATCGTGGTCGCCGGCAAGGAGGTCGACGGACCTTTGAAAATCGTCGGCATGGCCTTTCAGAATCCTACGCTGCTGCCCTGGCGCACCACGCTCTCGAACGTGATGTTGCCGCTGGAGATCGTCGAGCCGCATCGCCATCAGCTCCGCCGCGAGCGCGCACGCTACCGGCAGCAGGCCAACGCGTTGCTTGGGATGGTGGGACTGCAGGATTTCGGCGAGAAGTATCCCTGGCAGTTGTCCGGCGGCATGCAGCAGCGCGCGTCGCTGTGCCGTTCGCTGATTCACGAGCCGGCCTTGCTGATGCTCGACGAGCCGTTCGGTGCGCTTGACGCGTTTACCCGAGAAGAGCTGTGGGACGTGCTGCGGGATCTATGGATGCAGCGGCGCTTCACCACCATCCTGGTGACGCATGATCTGCGCGAAGCGGTCTATCTCGCCGACACCGTGCATGTGATGTCGAGCCGGCCGGGGCGCATCATCGGCACCCACGACGTTCCCCTCGAGCGGCCGCGCCGGCCGCGCACAACCTACGAGCCGCGCTTCGTGGAGATCGTCGCCCGCATCCGGGAGGAGATCCGCGGCGAACGCAACGACCGGCCGGGATCACACGCTGTCCGCGAGGAGCGCCCCTGATGTCCTCCGAACTCATGGAACGCGCGGTGCCGTGGGCGGCCTCGCTCGGCCTGTTGGCGATCTGGGAGATCGCTTGCATCGTCTTCAACGTGCCGGAATTCGTGCTGCCCCGGCCGACCGTCATCGTGGGCGCGCTGGTGCAGTGGGCGGGCCCGATCTGGCTGCACGCCAGCCATACCTTGGTCACCACGATCCTCGGCTTTGCGCTGTCGGTGGTGGCCGGCGTTCTCATCGGTATTGCGGTCGGGTCATCGCGCCTCGCCTATCGCGGCTTCTACCCGATGCTGGTCGGCTTCAATTCGATACCCAAGGTGGCCATCGTCCCCGTGCTCGTGATCTGGTTCGGGATCGGGACGATCCCGGCCGTGCTCACCGCGTTCCTCATGAGTTTTTTCCCGATCGCGGTCAACGTCGCCACCGGGCTGGCCACGGTCGAGCCGGAAATGGAGGACGTGCTCCGCTCGCTCGGCGCCAAGCCCCGCGACATCATCGTGAAGGTCGGGCTGCCGCGGGCATTGCCGTACTTTTTCGCATCGCTGAAGGTCGCGATCACGCTCGCTTTCGTCGGTTCGGTGATCTCGGAGTCGATCGCCTCCAACCGCGGCATCGGAACCATGATGGTTCAAGCGTCGAGCGATTTCCGCATTGCGCTGGTGTTCGCGGGCCTGCTCGTCACCGCCGTCATGGGCATAGCAATGTATGCCGGCTTCGCGATGCTCGAGTTGCGCACCACCCACTGGGCAACGCGTCGCATGGAGTTCGACGCCGATGACTAGCTTATCGCTGGAGCATGATCTTTTCCGAAAACCGGTGCCCACGCCGGATCAAGTCCGGGGCAAGCTTTTTCGGGATCATGCTCTGGGGTGTGCGCCCACCTGATGCGCCCGTTCGGCGGGGCGCCTGTACTGCCGATCCAGCAAGGAGACCACATATGATCTCATCATTCATTCGAACCGGCATCGCGGGCCTCATCCTCGGCGGCCTCGCGGCGAGCGCCGGCGCTCAGACGCCCAACGTCAAGCTCACCCTCGACTTCGCCATTCAGGGTCAGCAATCGCCGTACGTGCTGGCGGCCGAAGGCGGACACTTTGCGCGCGCGGGCGTCAACGTGCAGGTGGACCGCGGCTATGGGTCGGCGGATGCCATCACCAAGGTCGCCGGCGGGGCCTATGACATGGCCTTCGCCGATATCGGCGCCTTGATCCAGTTCAATGGCAAACAGGCCGGCGCGAAGGTGATCAGCGTGTTCCAGGTCTACGAAGCCGCGCCCATGCTGATCCTGTCCTTGAAGAAGTCGAACATCACCAAACCGTCCGACCTCGCCGGCAAACGGGTGGCTTCGCCGCCGGGCGCATCGAGCCGCGTCATATTCCCGCTGTTCGCAGCCGCCAACGGCCTCAACCCGTCCTCGGTCAACTGGATCGACGTCACGCCGCAATTGCGCGAGACCCTGCTGGTCCAGGGCCAGACCGACGCTACGACCGCGTTGGTCACGGATCTTGCCGGCCTCGAACGTCTTGGCATTACCGAGAACGACCTCAATATCATGCGCTTCAGCGACTTCGGAGTAGCGCTCTACGGCCATTGCATCCTGACCACCCCCGAATTCGCCGCCAAGAATCCGGACACCGTCAAGAAAGTGGTCAAGGGCATTGCCGAGGCACTCAAGGCCGCCATTGCCGATCCGGCGGTCGCGATCGCGGCCATCAAGAAGCGCGAGCCGCTGGTCGACGAGAAAGTCGAGCGCGGCCGTCTCGATCTCGTCATCAAGAACGCCATCGTCACCGACCGGGTGCGGCGCGAGGGTCTCAGCGCCGTCGATCCCGATCGGATGAAGCAGACCATCGAGATGGTGACCCAGACATTCAATCTTCCGACACCCGAGCTGGCGTCGATCTACCGTCCCGACTATCTGCCACCGCGCGCCGAGCTGCGGCTGCAGTGAGTCGGATGGCGGCCGGTTGAGCCGGCCCTGCGACGGCAGGAGCATGCCCATCGTGGCGGGCCCGAGCTGCCGCTACGCGACGACGAACAGTTCGTCGGTATCGAGATAATCCGACAGCAGCTCACAGCCGTCGCGGGTGACCAGAACCATGTCTTTGTTCTGCATGCCGAAGCCAAATCCGGTCTCGTAAATCAGCGGCTCGATTCCCAGCACCATGCCGGCTTCGAGCGCGCGGTCCTCGGTCGGACCGAGATAGGGGTCCTCGTGCAGGTGCAGGCCGATTCCGTGACCGATGAACGAGATCGGCGGCAGACCGAGCTCCCCCACCTTTTGCAGGTAAAGCTCGTAAATACCTCGGCTCGAAGCGCCCGGTTTGATCGCATCGAGCAGCAGGTATTTGCACGCGGTGAGGTTCGCCCAGATGCGTTGCGCCTGCGGCGGCGGCGCTCCGATCGCAGCGGTGCGGCAGACGCCGGCGTGATAGCCGCCGATGATCGGGAAAATCTCGACCCGGCACACGTCACTCTGCTTGAGGACGCGGTCGGTCGGACCGACATTGGGAAAGACGCTGCGCTCGCCCGTGGCCACGATCATGAGCTTGAAATACTCGGCGCCCTGCGCGTAGACGCCGCGCGTAAGCGCCGCGGCAAGGTCCATTTCGGTGGCCCCCGCCCGCACGGACTTGTAGGCGTCGGTGATCGCCTTGTCGGCGATGCGTGATAGTCGGCGCAGAATATCGATCTCCTCGGCTGTCTTGATCTCGCGCAGGCGCGCCAGCATGGCTTGCGCGGCGGTGAAGGTGGTCTGCGGCAGTATTTCCTTCAATGCGGCAAGGTCACCGGCCGGCAGATAATCCATTTCGATGCCCACGCGCGCATTTGCCAGTCCATGCGTGCGCAACAACTCGGCGAGCACGCTCATGGCCTCGAACTTGAATTCGCGCCAGACCGCAATCTCCGTTCCCGGCGGCGACTTGGCGCGGATGGTGCTCGCCTCCATGTCGACGACGGCGAGCGCCACGGTCCCGTCAGCGGTGACCAGCGCCATGGCGTGACGCCAGCGCATCAGCGGCTGCGTCGGTGACAGGAAGCCCGTGACATAGGCGAAATTTTCGGGCGAGATCGAAACGAGCGCGTCGAGCCCGACGTTCTTCATGGCGCGAACCTGACGCGCGATCACATCCTGGCGCATGCGCCTTATCCCCTTGCAGCGACGCCGTAGCGCCGGATTTTCGCCTCGTCGGCAGCGATTCCCATCCCGTTGCCGTTCGGCAGCTCGATCGCGCCGTCGACGAGGCGCATCGGCTGCGCGATCAGATCATCCTTGTAGTAGATCCCGGCCACCTGCCCCGACTGCGCCTCGGCCGGCGTCGAAACCGGAACGACGCAGGAGAGCGTGGCGGCAGGCGCCGCTGCCGCGAGCTGGAGGTTGGCAAGATTGCCGATGCCGGTCTCGACCGAGCCGTTGACGTTGCAGACGAGCCCGGCCGCGCGCGCGACCGCCGCGACCTCCATGGCCCGGTAGAGGCCGCCGGGCTTGGTGGTGTAGATCGATACGATCTGGGCCGCACGCTTCTCGATGATCTCGATGATGTCGTGCGCGTTCCAGGCGCTTTCGTCCGCCATGACCGGCGCGTCGATGGCACGCGCAACCTCGGCAAGCCGCGCGATGCCTTCGACCGGCTGCTCGAAATAGCTGAGCTCGAAACGCTCCATGCGACGATAGGTGCGGATGGCCTCGGCCGGTGTGCGGTAGCCCTGGTTGGCGTCGACGCACAGGGCGATATCGGGTCCGACGGTCTCGCGAATCCGCCGCACCATGGCGACGTCGCGGTCCGGATCGACCCCGACTTTGATCTTGATGGTGCGAATACCCTCCTTCGCAACCTGGGCGACCTCCTGTTCGGCATCCTGCGGACCGATCAGCCCGATGGAATGAGTGACCGGGATGCGCCGACGCGCCGCGCCGCCGAGGAGGCGATGCACCGGAAGCCCCCATTGTCGGCCGGCAAGATCATAGGCGGCGAATTCCACGGCCGCCTTGGCATAGGGGTAGCCCTTGATGGCGCGATCCATGCGCGCGTGCAGTTCCACGATCTCGCCAGGCATGCAGCCGTTCACGGCGGGCGCGAGATATCGGGTGATGACCTCAATGGTGGTTGCGGGACTCTCGCCGAAATAGCGGCCGAACTCGCCGCCCCAATCCTTGAGCGCCGGCGCTTCGCCCCAGCCCGCAGCCCCGGCCGCGTCCCTCATCTTGACCAGCACGTAGCCGCCGATCGGCTCGGTCAGTCCGGTCCATTTGTGCTCGCGCCGCGTCGGCAATGCCACGTGATGAAGCTCGATCGCCGCAATGGGAGCGTCCGACATGCGCCAGGCCGTTGGGTGGGGAGTCGACGATGGGACGGTATCGGCAGGGACCGCCATTTGCAAACTCGCGCGCGCGGCTTCAACCCTTGCTTTGTGCCTGCGCCGCCGATGCAACGCCGATCGTTTGCCCGCGGCGGCACCGCCCGTTAGGGTTCGGCGCCGCCGCGCGCCGTGGCATCGAGGGGACTTTTAGATGAAGATCATAGCGCTCGAGGAACACTTCATCATGCCGAGCGAGGAGCAGAACCTTCCCCCCGGCGCACACCGCGGCAACGACCGCGAGAAGGTCCTTGGTTTCGACGTCGTTGCAGCGCTGCTCGACCTCGGCGAAACCCGTCTTGCCGCCATGGATGCCGCCGGGATCGACCTGCAGGTGCTCTCCCACAATCAGCCCGGTTGTCAGGCGCTCGAGGCGGGAGCTGCGATCGCCATGGCCAGGGACGTCAACGACATCTTGTTCGAGACCGTGAGGGCGCATCCCGATCGTTTCGCCGCGCTCGCTGCGCTGCCGACCGCGGATCCCGCGGCCGCGGCGAAGGAGCTCGATCGCGCCATCGGCAGGCTTGGTTTCAAGGGCGCGATGATCAATGGTCACACGCGAGGCAGCTTCCTGGACGACAAGAGGTTCTGGTGCATATTCGAGTGTGCGCAGGCCCTCGACGTGCCGATCTATCTGCACCCGAGCAAGCCCCATCCCGCCGTGATGAAGGCCTATTTCGAGGGCTATGAGGAGCTGGCACTGGGAGCTTGGGGGTTCGGCATCGATACCGGCGCGCATTTTCTTCGGCTCGTTTTCGCCGGCGTGTTCGATGCATTTCCCAATCTGACGTTCATCCTCGGCCATCTTGGCGAGGGCTTGCCGTTCATGCTCCATCGCATCAACGACCAGACTCACCTGGCGGCCGCACGCCGTGGACTCAAGAGAACTCCCACACAGTATTTGACCGAAAATCTGGTGGTCACCTGCAGCGGCAATTTCTCCACCCCAGCCTTCCTCTGCACCGTGATGGCGCTCGGCGTGGACAACGTGCTGTTCTCGGTCGATTGGCCGTACGAATCGAATTCGGCCGCCGTGGATTTCCTCAAGCGCCAGGCGCTGGGTCCGAACGATCTGGAAAAGGTCGCCCACGCAAACGCCGCACGCGTCTTGCGCCTCTAGTCATCCCGCCACGGTCGCCAGGATCGATCGCGGCGAGACCGGCCGGCCCTCGGCCTCGAGGGGAAGCGTCGTACGCGCACTGGAACCACGGGGGGCAGCGGACGGAGCCCTTGTCGCGCTCGTCTGCACCCCCATTTTGGACAGTACGGGTTCATTTGCGGAGAACGGCGCCCTCTGCCATTCAAAAGTCCGCTTTCCTGCTTTCACCCACAATCCCGACCAACGCCGTTTCGCATCACGTTACGCCCCATGCAGCCGATCATTTCCGTCTCCAATCTCTCAAAGACCTACGCCTCAGGGCTGGTCGCGCTCAAAGGCATCGACCTGGAGATTCGACGGGGGGAGATTCTCGCCCTTCTGGGTCCGAACGGCGCCGGCAAGACGACGCTGATCAGTATCATCTGCGGGATCGTAAATCCGTCCGCGGGCGTTGTTTCGGTCGACGGCTACGACATCATCAAGGACTATCGTATGACTCGCTCGATGATCGGGCTGGTGCCGCAGGAATTGACGACCGACGCGTTCGAAACGGTTTGGGCAACGGTGACCTTCAGCCGGGGTCTGTTCGGCAAGACGAAAAATCCCGACTATGTCGCACGGGTTCTCAAGGATCTGTCGTTGTGGGAGAGAAAAGACAGCAAGATCATGACGCTGTCGGGCGGCATGAAGCGCCGCGTGCTGATCGCCAAGGCGCTCTCCCACGAGCCGCAGATTCTCTTCCTTGACGAGCCGACCGCCGGGGTCGATGTCGAACTACGCAAAGACATGTGGCAGATCGTGCGCTCCTTGCGCGCATCCGGCGTGACCATCATCCTGACCACCCACTACATCGAAGAAGCGGAAGAGATGGCCGACCGGATCGCCGTGATCAACAAGGGCGAAATCATCCTGGTCGAGGAGAAGATCGAGCTCATGCGCAAGCTTGGCAAGAAGCAATTGACGCTCCAGCTGCACAAGAGGCTCGATGCCATACCGGACGGGCTTGCCGCGCACCGCCTGACCTTGTCGGGCGATGGCAGCGAGCTGATCTACACATACGATACCCAGGGCGAGCGCACGGGCATCACCGCGTTGCTCAAGGACATCAATCTCGCCGGCATCAGGTTTCGGGATTTGAGCACGACGCAAAGCTCGCTCGAGGACATCTTCGTCGGCCTGGTGAGCCAACGAAAATGAACTTGAGGGCAGCATTCGCGATCTACACCTTCGAGATGGCGCGCACGGGACGCACGCTGATGCAAAGCGTCCTTTCGCCGGTCATTTCGACGTGCCTGTACTTCGTCGTCTTCGGCGCAGCGATCGGCGCGCGGATCACCGAGATCGAAGGCGTCAGCTACGGTGCCTTCATCGTGCCGGGACTGATCATGCTGATGCTGCTGACGCAGAGCGTGGCAAATGCCTCGTTCGGCATCTATTTTCCGCGGTTCACGGGAACGATCTACGAGCTCCTGTCGGCACCCATCTCACCCTTCGAGATCGTGCTGGGCTATGTGGGCGCGGCTGCCACGAAATCGATCGTGCTCGGGTTGATCATTCTGGCCACGGCGGGCCTGTTCGTGCCGCTTCAGATTCTCCATCCGATCTGGATGCTCGGGTTCCTTGTGCTCACGGCCGTGACCTTCAGCCTGTTCGGCTTCATTATCGGCATCTGGGCAGACGGCTTCGAAAAGCTGCAGGTCATACCCCTGCTCATCATCACGCCGCTGACCTTTCTTGGCGGAACGTTCTACTCCGTCAGCGTGTTGCCGCCCGCCTGGCAGACGGTCGCGCTGTTCAATCCCGTGGTCTATCTGATCAGCGGATTCCGCTGGAGTTTCTTCGAGACGGCCGATGTAGGCGTGGGCGTCAGCCTGGCGATGACGATCCTGTTCCTGACCCTCTGCCTCATCGCCGTGTGGTGGATTTTCAAGACCGGCTACCGGCTCAAGCGATAGGCGGCCCTCAGATGTCGCGCCGAGCCGTGCCGCGCATTTTCAAGGTCGGCCGTCGGCCCGACCGGCCAAAGGACTCCCCCCAGGGCGGGTGCCGGACGCCCTGCCCGCCTTGATTCCCTCAAGACCGGCGTCTAAGACCCAGAGCGGGCACGAGACCGATGATCGTCCTGATCGACAATTACGACAGCTTCACCTTCAACCTGTTCCACTATCTCGGCGGACTGGGAGCGGACGTCGTCGTCTACCGCAACGACAAGATCACGACCGACCGGGTGATGGCGATGGACCCCGAAGCCATCGTGCTCTCTCCGGGGCCGTGTACGCCCAACGACGCCGGTGTCTGCCTCGACCTGATCGCCCAGGCGGCATCAACGATTCCGCTGCTGGGTGTCTGTCTCGGCCATCAGGCGATCGGGCAGGCTTTCGGCGGCAAGGTCGTGCGCGCCCCAGTTCAAGTCCACGGCAAGCTGTCCGAGATCCAGCACCAGGGTGAAGGCGTGTTTCGCGGCATCAATGCCCCGTTCAAGGCCACGCGCTACCATTCGCTCGTGGTCGAACGCGCGAGCTTGCCCGACGATCTGGGGGTGACGGCGGAGACCCATGACCGCGTGGTCATGGGGCTTGCCCATCGCGCGCTTGCCGTGCACGGCGTGCAGTTCCATCCTGAGAGCATCGCCTCCGAGCATGGTTATCTCATCTTGCGCAACTTCCTCGACCTCGCGGTGGCATGGAATGCTTCGACCGGCCGGCGCCAAGCCGCCCTCCACGCCACTCGCGGGCTGTGAGCAGCCGACGTGACCGACGAATTCAAAGGATTGATCGCCAAGGCTGCGACCGGCGCCGCGTTGAGCCGTGAGGAGGCCGCGCGTGGCTTCGACACCATGATGTCGGGTGAGGCGACACCCTCGCAGATGGGCGGGCTGCTGATGGCGCTGCGCGTGCGCGGCGAGACCGTCGACGAGATCACCGGCGCGGTGACCGCGATGCGCGAGAAGATGTTGCGCGTTCGGGCACCGGTCGACGCCATCGACGTCGTCGGCACCGGCGGCGACGCGTCGGGCTCGTTCAACATCTCGACCTGCGCTGCCTTCATCGTGGCGGGCGCAGGTGTGCCAGTGGCCAAGCACGGCAACCGCGCGCTCTCGTCGCGCTCGGGCGCCGCCGACGTGCTCGGAGCGCTCGGCGTGAACATCGATTTGCCACCCGGGCAGGTGAGCCGCTGCATCAGGGAAGCCGGCATCGGCTTCATGTTCGCGCCCGCCCACCACCCCGCCATGAAGAACGTCGGTCCGACTCGGGTGGAGCTCGGCACGCGCACCATCTTCAACCTGCTGGGTCCGCTCTCCAATCCGGCCGGCGTCAAGCGCCAAATGGTCGGTGTGTTCTCGCGCCAATGGATCGAGCCGCTCGCCTACGTGCTGAAGAATCTCGGCTCCGACGCTGCGTGGGTCGTACACGGCTCGGACGGCCTCGACGAGATCACCACGGCGGGCGCGACCTACGTCGCCGCGCTCGAGAACGGTGTGGTGCGCACCTTCGAGATCACGCCCGAGGACGTCGGATTGGAGCGGATTAAGCCCGAGGCCCTGCGGGGAGGCGAGGCGAAGGAGAACGCGCTGGCGCTCAGCGACGTGCTCAAGGGCAAGAAGGGCGCCTTCCGCGACGTCGCCATGCTCAATGCGGCCGCGGGGCTGGTGGTCGCGGGCCACGCCAAGGAGTTGAAACAGGGGCTCGCACTGGCGCAGACGTCGATCGATTCCGGCGAAGCCGCCAGCCGGCTCCAACGCCTGATCGCGATTTCGAATGCGTGATACTGCAATTTCGAAGGCATGAACCATGGCCGACATTCTCGCGAAGATCGAGGCCTATAAGCGCGAAGAGATCGTCGCCGCCAAGCGCATGCGTTCCTTTGCCGCCGTCGAAGCCGAAGCCAGAATCCGCCCAGCCCCCACGCGGATTTGTCCGTGCCATCGAACGTCGGCTCAGCGCGGGCAGCTACGCTCTGATCGCCGAGATCAAGAAAGCGAGCCCTTCGAAAGGCCTGATCCGCGCGGATTTCGACGTTCCGGCATTGGCGCGCGCCTATGAAGCCGGCGGCGCGGCCTGTCTCTCGGTGCTGACCGATGCGCCCTCGTTCCAAGGCAAGCCCGATGACCTGGTCGCCGCGCGCGCTGCGACCAAGCTCCCGGTGCTGCGCAAGGACTTCATGTATGACAGTTATCAGGTGGTGGAGGCGCGGAGCTGGGGCGCCGACTGTATTCTGATCATCATGGCGGCGATCGACGACAGCGCGGCGCAGGACCTGGAGGAGACCGCCCACGCACTCGGCATGGACGTCCTGCTCGAGGTGCACGACGAGCACGAGCTCGACCGCGCGCTGCGCCGGCGCTCACGCCTGGTCGGCATCAACAACCGCAACCTCAAGACGTTCGAGACGACCCTTGGCACCAGCCAGCGCCTGGCGCCACGGATTCCCAGCGCTCACATCGTCGTCGGCGAAAGCGGAATTTTCTCGCCTGCCGACCTCGAATGCCTGGCTGCCGTCGGAATCTCGACCTTCCTCGTCGGTGAAAGCCTGATGCGCGAACGCGATGTAGAAGCCGCCACGCGCGCGCTCATCGGGGAGCGCAGAGTGCGCCCCCTGGGCGCCGCGGGGTAAGGCCGGTGTCCAAGCTGAGCCACCTGGGTCGCAGCGGCGAGGCGCAGATGGTCGATGTGTCGGCGAAAGCCGCGACCGAGCGCCTGGCCATTGCCGAGGGCCGCGTGGTGATGGCAGCGAAGACGCTGGACCTCGTGGTCGCAGGCAATGCCAAGAAGGGAGACGTGCTCGGCGCTGCGCGCATCGCCGGCATAATGGCCGCAAAACGGACGCACGAGCTGATCCCGCTTTGCCATCCCCTCCCCGTTTCGAAAATTGCCGTCGACATCGAGCCGGACCGCAAGCTCCCCGGCCTCGCGGTGCGCGCGACCGTCAAGGTCACCGGCCAGACCGGAGTGGAGATGGAAGCGCTGACCGCGGTGGCGGTCGCCTGCCTGACCATCTACGACATGGTCAAGGCGGTCGAGCGCGGCATGCGCATCGAAGGTATCCATCTCGTCGAGAAGCGCGGCGGCAAGTCTGGATCCTACAAGTCTGGATCCTACACGTCGGGACGTGGTCGGCCCAAGGAGTGAGCCGTGCCGTTGATGCCGGTTGCGGAAGCGCTTGACCGCGTGCTCGCGGGCGCCGAACCGTTGCCCGCCGAATCCGCGCCGCTCGTGGACGCCCATGGCCGCGTGCTGGCCGCCGACGTCGCGGCACTGCGGACGCAACCACCGGCCGATGTCTCGGCCATGGATGGCTACGCGGTACGTTCTGCGGACGTCGCGCGGGCGCCGGTCAAGCTCAGGCTGGTGGGCGAGGTCGCGGCCGGGCATCCATTCCAAGGCACGGTCGGTGCCGGCGAAGCCGCCCGCATCTTCACCGGCGGTGTCTTGCCGCCCGGTGCCGACACGATCGTGATCCAGGAGAAGGTCGCGCGCGAGGGCGACGCCGTCGTCGTCACCACGAGTCCCGGCAAGGGCAAGAATGTCCGGATCAAGGGACTCGACTTCCAGCAAGGGGCGGTGCTTCTCGGTCGCGGCCGTCGCCTCACCGACCGCGATCTTGCGCTCGCCGCCGCCATGAATCACCCGACCGTACCGGTGCATCGCCGCCCCAGCGTGGCCGTGCTCGCCACCGGCGACGAACTGGTCATGCCCGGCTCGACGCCGGGCTTCGGCGAGATCGTCTATTCCAATGGCTACGCCACGACGGCACTGGCGCGCGGCGAGGGCTGCGAAACCGTCGACCTCGGAATCGTACCCGATCGCCTCTCCGAGACCGCCGCAGCCGTGCGCCGCGCGCGCGATGTCGGCGTCGATATCCTCGTCACGTCGGGTGGCGCCTCGGTGGGCGACTACGACCTCGTGCAGAAGGCGCTCGCGGTCGAGGGGCTCGCGCTGTCGTTCTGGAAGGTGGCGCTGCGCCCTGGACGGCCGATGATGCACGGGCGGCTCGGCCCCATGCACGTGCTCGGCCTGCCGGGCAATCCGGTCTCGGCCTATGTCTGCGCGGTTCTGTTCCTCGTTCCTCTGATCCGGCGGCTCGCCGGCCGCAGCGACGTAGTGCCGGCCTTCGAAGCAGCTCGCCTCGGCTGCGACCTTCCGCAGAATGACGAACGCACCGATTACTTGCGCGCCACGCTCGCGCCCGGGTCTGAAGGTCTGCCGGTGGCGACGCCTGCGCCGGTGCAGGACAGTTCCATGCTCACTCCGCTCGCGCGGGCCGATTGCCTTGTCGTCCGCGAGCCGCATGCGCCGGCTGCCAAGGCGGGCAGCCCGTGCAGCATCCTGAGGCTGTAGGCGCTTGTCGAACGCGTTCACGCCAAATTAAATAGTTGCGGAACACATATCGAACATATAGTGTTCTGTTCATGATTTGTTTCGGCGAGTCGCTCTGGCCCGCCGCAGCGGGGGAAACGGACGATGCTGACCCGAAAACAGTTCGAACTGCTGCGTTTCATCCATGAGCGCCTGAAAGAGGCCGGCGTGCCGCCGTCCTTCGACGAGATGAAGGACGCGCTCGACCTGCGCTCGAAATCCGGCATTCACCGCCTCATCACGGCGCTCGAAGAGCGTGGCTTCATCCGTCGGCTGCCCAATCGAGCGCGCGCCATCGAGGTGATCAAGCTTCCCGATTCGGTCGCGCACGGCATGGGCTCGGCACGCACGCGTGGATTCACGCCAAGCGTGATCGAGGGCAATCTCGGCCGAGTACGCACCGCATCCGAGGACGACACTGGCCGCTCCGTGGCGGTGCCGGTGATGGGCCGCATCGCCGCCGGCACGCCGATCGAGGCGATCCAGACTCGGAGCCACGTCATCAACATGCCGCCCGACCTGCTCTCGACCGGCGAGCATTTCGCGCTCGAGGTGCGCGGCGACAGCATGATCGAGGCTGGTATTCTCGACGGCGATATCGCGCTGATCAAGAAGACCGAGGGTGCGGACACCGGCGACATCGTGGTGGCGCTGATCGACGAGGAGGAAGCGACGCTCAAACGCTTTCGTCGGCGGGGCGCCTCGATCGCGCTCGAGCCCGCCAACGCCACCTACGAAGTCAGGATCCTGCCGCCCAATCGCGTGCGCATCCAGGGCAAGCTGGTCGGATTGTTCCGGCGGTACTGAGCGGCCGAAGGGCATCAGGGCCCAGCTGCGCGGCCTCGGGATGCCGGCCGAATGCCGGTCGCTGGGGTGACGGCGCAAGATAGGGTCTCGACGCCCAGCTCAGTCTCCCGGCTCCAGAATCCTCTTGGCGTGGCGTGGCGTCGCGCGGCTGCGCGTCAGGCGCTGGTCGACGCGGCTCCGGCACGTCGCTCCCGTGCGCCACCGCCGGCGCCCACGGGCGATCGTAGCCGGCCGACCGCGTCGCGGTGATCTCGAAGCGCTCACCGAGACGCCGTAGCGCGATCGCCCCGAGCCGCCGTGAGACCTCGCGGTCGACCAGGAGCGCAGCACAGCCGGGCGGCGCATCGCGCGCGCTGATCACCAACGCGGCGCGGCGGCAGTCCTCCTCGAAAGCTTCGATTGTTCTTGCGATAGCGACGAGCGCGCCATCGCGCAGCCGGCCGATGCAGCCTGCCTCATCGCATCTGATCCCCTCGCCCAGGCTGCTGTCGTTCGCCGCGCGCGCATCGGCATCGGCAGCGAGCCATTCGCGCAGCGCAAAGGCGTCGTTGCCTGACTTGGTCATGGCGAGCCGCCCGTCCACGCCCCGTATGGCAAAGGCGCTACCGCCGGGCGCCACCAGCACGTCAGGCGGGGGCGCCCGCACCATCAGGACAATGGCTCCGCCGATCAGCAACGCGCCGATGAAGCGCAGCGGCGTCTTGAGCAGGCAGAGTATGACGAGCCCGGCGGAGCAGAGGAGCAACGCTCCGCCGCCGAACGCCGCGACGCGTCCCACCGCTCCGGGAAAGCCGGTGACCCAGAGCGCGATCGCGGTCATCCACTCGATGCCTTGGCCCATCAGCCGCCAGCAGAAGCCATCGAGGCCGAACGGCATCGCTATCAGGCCGAGAATGCCGGCCGGCATGATCCAGGCGGATACCACCGGCATTGCCAGCAGATTTGCAACCACGCCGTAGGGCGAAATGCGATGGAAGTGATAGGCGAGGTAGGGGATGGTCGCGGTGCCGGCGAGGAGCGAAACGAGCAGCAGGCCGACGATCTCTCGGCCGCCCCAGAGCGCGATCCTCGCGGCGAGCGGCGTATCGCGGCCCCTGTTCGCCCAGGCGACGCCCTGCTGGTAGCCGGCGACCAACGCCAGCGTGGCCGCAAACGACATCTGAAAGCTCGGGTGGACAATGGCTTCGGGCGCAAGCATCAGCACGCCGAGGGCCGCCACGGTGAGCGTACGGAACGTGAGCGTCGGGCGATCGACCATCACGCCGATGAGAACGATGGCGATCATGATGAAGGCGCGCTGGGTCGCAACCTCGGCGCCGGACAAGACAAGATAGAACGCCGCCGCCAACAGGGCGACGAGCGCCGCCCATTTCTTGATCGGATGCCGGCTCGCGAACGCCGGCATCAGCGCGAACAGCGCCCGCAGCACGAAGAACACGACGCCCGCCACGACAGCCATGTGGTAGCCGGAGATCGAGAGCACGTGCGCGAGGCCCGATGCATACATGGCCTCGTTCACTTGGGTCGAGATGGCGTCCCGCTTGCCCGTGATCAGGGCCGATGCGATGGCACCTTGGTCGCCGGGCAGGATCGCGCGGATGCGCTTGTCGATCGCCTCGCGCACGCCATCCACCGTCATGGCGTAGCGCAGCCCAAGGCTGGGCGCGCGTGGCGCCTCGCCGGTGCGGATAGCGCCGAGCGCGAAGCCGGAGGCGCCGATCCCCTGGAAATACATGTCACGGGCGAAGTCATAGCCGCCAGGACGCAAGGGTTCGAGCGGCGGAGACAGCCGCGCCTTGAATTCGACGAAACTGCCGACCGCCGGCGCGGTGCCCTTGCGCACCGATACTCGCACGCGTTCAAGTTTCTCGTTGAGGCGCGGGCCGGCGATGCGCTCGACCCGCACCACGATGCGGTCGGAGCGCTCGCGCTCTTCCCGTTTCTCGACGAAGCCCGCGATGTCGACGTTCCAGGCGGGCGCAAAGAGCACCGGATGGGCGATGATCTCGCGTTTAATGGTGGCGGTCGCAAATCCGGCCGCGATGGCGGCAACACCCAGGGCAACGGGAAAGGCGAACGGGCGGCGGCGCGCCAGGATCGTCGCTGCGACCGTTGCTGCAACCACGAGGGCTGTCGCCCATAGCGCCGGCTCCCGCTCGACGGTGAAATAAACGACGATCCCGCCGCCGAAGGCGATCGCAAGCCAAGGCACCAGCCGGCCCGGACCAACCTCCACCGCCACCCATTGGCGCACGCGTTGCCCGGCACGACGCGTGAGAGCAGCGAGGCCGTCCGGCCACGCCAAGGCCGGCCTGCCGCCGACGGCCGCCCAAGGCCGCCATGTTTCGGCCCGCCCCCGCGACCTCCCCTGCTCGACCATCGCGCGGCCCCCCAGAGCGCGTTCAGCAAAAGTAGGTAACGGCCTTGCGCTTCGACGCGCGCTCACTTTCGATTGGGAGCGCGTTTTCCGGGCAGCTGAGCGTGTCCGCTCAGCCCGAAACCGCGCCCGCAGCGCCGCTACGCCTCCCCCATCCTACACGAGCGGCCTGCGCAGGACAGCGCTCACCTCTGGCAGGCACCTCAGTATGGGGCCAACTCAGCGCTTGGCCTCTTCGGCCGAGACCTTCGCCCAGGTATCGCGCAAGCCGACCGTGCGATTGAACACCAGACGGCCCGGCGCCGAATCCGGATCGCGGTAGAAATAGCCCTGACGCTCGAACTGGATGGGATCCCCGGAATTGGCGCCTGCGAGAGCGGGCTCGAGCCTGCAGTCCGTCAGCACCTCGAGCGAATTGGGATTGATATCCGCGGCAAAGTCGGCCGCGTTCGGATCGGGCCGCACGAACAGCTGGTTGTAGAGCCGAATCTCCGCCGGCACCGCGTCGGCAGCGCCGACCCAATGCAGCGTCGCCTGCACTTTGCGTCCGTCCGGCGCGTTGCCGCCGCGGGTCTGCGGATCGTAGGTGCAGCGCAGCTCGACCACCTCTCCGGCAGCGTTTTTCACCACCTCGCGGCAGGTGATGAAATAGGCGTAGCGCAGCCGCACCTCGCGCCCGGGCGACAGTCGGTAGAACTTCTTCGGCGGGTTCTCCATGAAGTCGTCGCGCTCCACATAGAGCTCACGACCAAAGCGGATGCGCCGCGTTCCCGCGGCCCGATCGTCCGGATGGTTGACAGCTTCGAGTTCCTCGAACTGGCCCTCGGGATAATTTTCGATGACCACTTTCAGCGGACGCAGCACCGCCATGCGCCGCAGCGCGGTCCTGTTGAGGACCTCGCGCACCGAAAAGTCGAACATGGCGACATCGACGACGCTATTGGCTTTGGCAACCCCGATCCGCTTGACGAAATCGCGGATCGCTGCGGGCGGAACGCCGCGCCGGCGCAACCCCGCCAACGTCGGCATGCGCGGATCGTCCCAGCCTTTGACATGGCCACCGCGCACCAGCTCGGTCAGCACGCGCTTGGACAGCACCGTGTAGGTGAGATTGAGGCGCGCGGACTCGTACTGCCGCGGCCGAGACGGAACCGGAAGATTGTCGAGGAACCAGTCGTACAAGGGCCGGTGGTCCTCGAATTCGAGGGTGCAGAGCGAATGGGTGATGTGCTCGATGGCGTCGGACTGCCCGTGCGCGAAGTCATAGCTCGGGTAAATGCTCCACGCCGTGCCGGTCCGCGGATGGCTCGCATGCAGGATGCGGTAGAGCACTGGATCGCGCAGATTGATGTTCCCGGAAGCCATATCGATCTTGGCCCGCAGCACGCGTGCCCCATTCGGGAACTCGCCCGCCCGCATGCGGCGGAACAGGTCGAGGTTTTCTTCCACGGTCCGGTCGCGCCAGGGGCTGTTCTCCCCCGGCTCGGTCAGCGTGCCGCGCCGCGCCCGCATCTCCTCCTGCGACTGGTCGTCGACATAGGCTTTGCCGGTACGGATCAGATGCTCGGCCCACTGGTAGAGCTGCTCGAAATAGTCTGAGGCGTGATAAAGGTGGGGTCCCCAGTCAAAGCCGAGCCAGCGCACATCGCGCTCGATAGCATCGATATATTCCTGCTCCTCCTTGGTCGGATTGGTATCGTCGAAGCGCAGATGGCAGCGACCCCCGAACTCCTGCGCGACGCCGAAATTCAGGCAGATCGCCTTGGCGTGGCCGATATGCAGGTAGCCGTTCGGCTCCGGCGGAAAACGGGTCACCACCGTCGTATACCGTTTGGCGTCGAGATCCGCCTGGATGATATCGCGGATGAAATCGCGCCCCGCTTCCGCGACCGCTGCTTCGCTTACTGCCATGCTCTCCAGGTCCTGCTATCGATGTCCTCGCGTTCCCCTCTTGAGCTCTGCCAGCTACGGTGGGCTCCCCGCCCCGCTCTCGGCCCGCCACCCCTTGGTCTGCCGCAGCTTGCGCGAAGGCGGGGCGTACCAAATCTGCGGGTGTGCGCCAAGTGCGCTGAGGATGCTTGCAGCCGGCTGAAGCGAGGCGAACCCGCACTCCTGGTCAGCCATGGGTCTCCGCTCCATGGCGGCTGTGCCCCGAGAGAACGCAGAACCAGCGAAACCTTTGATCCCGTCTCCTCATTCTGTGGTACACGGACCTTTGAACACCCGGCTGCGATCTTCACCCCGATATGACCGAGACCGTCGTCACGCGTTTTGCGCCTTCGCCCACGGGCTTCCTTCACATCGGCGGGGCGCGCACTGCACTTTTCAACTGGCTCTATGCCCGCGGACGCGGCGGAAAGATGCTGTTGCGGATCGAGGACACCGATCGCGAGCGTTCGACGCAAGCGGCGATCGAGGCCATCCTCGACGGACTTTCGTGGCTCGGCCTCGATTGGGACGGGAAGACCGTGTATCAATTCTCGCGCTCTGCGCGTCACCGCGAGGTGGCCGAAGCCCTCCTGGCGGCAGGACACGCCTATCGCTGCTATGCCTCGCCCGACGAGCTTGCCGAGATGCGCGAGAAGGCGCGCCGCGAAGGCCGTGCCAAGCTCTATGACGGCCGCTGGCGCGATCGCGATCCGTCAGACGCTCCGCCCGGGGTCAAGCCGGTGATCCGGCTCAAGGCGCCGCTCACGGGCGAGACCGTGATCGAAGACCAAGTGCAGGGACGCGTCGTATGGCAGAACGAAAACCTCGACGACCTGGTGTTGCTGCGCTCGGACGGTACGCCGACCTATATGCTCGCCGTCGTGGTCGACGATCATGATATGGGGGTTACCCACGTCATTCGCGGCGACGACCACCTCACCAACGCTGCGCGCCAGACCCAGATCTACGATGCGCTGGGCTGGCGCGTGCCGGTGATGGCGCACATCCCGCTCATTCACGGTCCTGACGGATCGAAGCTGTCCAAGCGGCACGGCGCGCTCGGCGTCGACGCGTATCGGGCCATGGGCTACCTGCCGGCCGCCATGCGTAACTATCTCGTACGGCTCGGGTGGAGCCACGGTGATCAGGAAATCTTCTCCACCGAGGAGATGATCGCGGCCTTCGACCTGCCGCAGATCGGACGCTCGCCGGCGCGCTTTGACTTTGCCAAGCTTGAAAGCCTCAACGGCCATTACATGCGCCAGGCCGCGGATGCCGACCTCCTGGCGCAGATCGAGGGCGTGCTGCAGCACATTGCCGGCGGACCGGAGCTCGCCGCTAGGCTGACGCCCGACGCGCGCAAGAAACTGTTGGCGGCCATGCCGGGGCTGAAGGAAAGGGCCAAGACCCTGGTCGAGCTGGTGGATGGCGCCCGCTTCATTGTCGCCGACCGTCCGCTCGCCCTCGACGACAAAGCGACGGGTCTGCTCACGGCTGAAGCACGCCGGCTTCTTGGCGATCTTGCACAGGACCTCGAGGCGATCGAGCCCTGGAGCGCCGAGGCGACCGAACAGGCCATGCGCGCCTTTGCCGAGCGCAAGGGGCTCAAGCTCGGCACGGTGGCGCAGCCGCTGCGTGCCGCGCTCACCGGGCGCACCACCTCGCCCCCGATTTTCGACGTGCTGGCGGTGCTGGGCAAGCGCGAAAGCCTCGGACGGCTGCGCGATCAGGCCTCGCCGGCCGTCGCCAACCCCTAGTGCCCCGAACCCGAAGTTCGCACGCCCTTGCCGGAAGTCCAGGCACACCACCTCGCTGATGCGCGCCATCTTGCAGCGCACACTGGGATGGGCTACGCACAAAGCGGCCTCCCCCGCGGGTGTACCGGGCGTACGAAGCAGCTACACAAGCCCCGCTCCAGCGCGCCGCGCGGTCCACCGGGCGACACAACCGAGGGCTCGATCATGGATGCGAAGACCGGCGCCAACATCAAATCCGGCAAGTTCGTCGTCGGCGACAGGGAGAGCTCGTTTCCGGTCTACGAGGGAACGATCGGCCCTTCGGTCATCGACATCGGCAAGTTCTACGCCGAGACCGGGATGTTCACGTACGATCCCGGATACACATCGACCGGAAGCTGCGAGTCCAAGATCACCTACATCGACGGCGATGAGGGCATTCTGCTCTATCGCGGCTATCCCATCGAACAGCTGGCGGAGCACGGCGACTTCCTCGAGACCTGCTACCTCCTGCTATACGGCGAGCTTCCCACCGCTGCGCAGAAGACCGACTTCGACAACCGTGTCACCCGCCACACCATGGTGCACGAGCAGATGAGCCGGTTCTATCAGGGCTTCCGACGCGACGCCCACCCGATGGCGGTGATGACGGGCTGCGTCGGGGCGCTCTCGGCGTTCTATCACGACTCGACCGATATTTCCGATCCGACCCAGCGCATGATCGCCTCGATCCGCATGATCGCGAAAATGCCGACGATCGCCGCAATGGCTTACAAGTATTCGATCGGCCAGCCGTTCATCTATCCGAAGAACGAGCTCGACTACGCCACCAACTTCCTGCGCATGTGCTTCGCCGTACCGTGCGAGGAGTACAAGCCTAATGCCGTGCTCGCCCGCGCGATGGACCGCATTTTCATCCTGCACGCCGATCACGAGCAGAATGCCTCGACTTCGACGGTGAGGCTCGCGGGTTCCTCCGGCGCCAATCCTTTCGCCTGCATCGCCGCCGGATGTGCCTGCCTGTGGGGTCCCGCCCATGGCGGCGCCAACGAGGCCGCGCTCAACATGCTCAGGGAGATCGGCAAACCCGAGCGCATTCCTGAATACATCCGCCGCGCCAAGGACAAGAACGACAGCTTCCGCCTGATGGGCTTCGGTCACCGGGTCTACAAGCACTATGACCCGCGCGCGAAGATCATGCAGAAGACCTGCCACGAAGTGCTGAGCGAGATAGGAATCAAGGACGATCCGCTGCTCGATGTCGCGCTCGAGCTCGAACGGATCGCGCTGCACGACGAGTACTTCATCGAGAAGAAGCTCTATCCCAACATCGACTTCTATTCCGGCATCACGCTCAAGGCGATGGGCTTCCCCACCACCATGTTCACCGTGTTGTTTGCAGTTGCGCGCACGGTCGGCTGGATTTCCCAGTGGAAGGAAATGATCGAGGACCCGCACCAGAAGATCGGTCGTCCGCGCCAGCTCTATACCGGCTCCACGCAGCGCGACTACGTTCCGATCTCGCGCAGGAAGTGAAAGCGCGGGCGCTCGTCACGGCACCACCTGAGACTTGCGGCTATCGGTGCGACCTCCTTCATCGCGATGGCGGGACGCGACTGGCTGCGTCGAGCACGATGTCGGCGGCCCGCACCGCGGGCGCGCTCGAGCCGATTTCCATGATGGCGTCGAGCCTGGAGAACGCCTCGATCTGACTCCGCCGCTGCGGCGTATCGCCCAGCAGCGGCACCAGGGCGGCGGCGAGGCGTTCGGCGGTGCAGTTACGCTGAAGCAGCTCCGGAACGATGTTCTCGCCTAGCAAGAGGTTGGTCAGGATAATCGAAGGAAGCCGCTTCAAGATGCCTCGCCCCACCGCAATGTATTCGATCGCAGAGACCTTGTAGGCGGCGACCATTGGAACCCCGGCGAGCGCAAGTTCGAGCGTGACCGTGCCGGATTTCGCAAGGGCCGCCCTGGCGACGCGGAACGCTGCATGCTTCTCGGCCGTCTCGACCACGATCCGCGGCCGTACCGACCAATGCTCCGTTGCCTTGCGGATCGGCTCGAGGAGATGCGGAACCGTCGGCAGCACGACGTCGAGCGATCCGACCTGATTCCGGAGCAATGCGACGGCATCGGCGAAGACGGCCAGCAGCCGCTCGATCTCGCCGACCCGGCTGCCCGGCAGCATCAGCAGCACCGGCGGCGCGGCGAGCCGGCGGCGCGCCTCCTCTGCATTCGGACGCAGATCGCGCACCTCTGCCGCCAATGGATGACCGACATAGGTGCAGGGCGGCCCGCCGAGCCGCCGGTGAACCTCGGGCTCGAACGGTAACAGCGCCAAGATGTGATCGATGTAAGCGCGCATCACCCGCGCGCGCCCCGGCCGCCAAGCCCAGACCGAGGGGGAAACATATTCGACGATCGCGATCGAGGGATCGCCGGCGCGCACCCGCCGGGCGATCCCGCGCGTGAAGCCGGGACTGTCGATGATGACCAGGACGTGCGGGCGCCGCGCGAGCACCACCTTGGCGGTGAAGCGCATGAGCCGCAGGATTTTCGGAAGGCGGCGTGGAATCGCGCTGAATCCGATGATCGGGAGATCGTCGATCGGGTAAAGGCTCGCGACCCCCTCGGCCGCCATTTCGCGGCCGCCAACTCCGGCGAAGCGCACCCGCCCGGCGGTCCGCTCCCGCAGCGCCCGCATCAGCGCGGCGCCCAGCCGATCGCCGGACTCCTCGCCGGCCACAAGAAAGACATCGAGCATTTCGGAGGCGCGCGTAGATTGCGCTCGCGCGGTCATCGCCGAGCCGTCTCGTTGCGCACGCCGAAAACGAACAGCCGCTCGCGATCCGCAAGCTCAGCGATGCGCTCGACCTCGGCGACGACCGCACTGCCGGCGACGACGGCAATGCCCGCAAGTCCCGCGCGCGCGGCGCCTTCGATGGTCCGTGGGCCGATCGAAGGCAAGTCGAACCGCCGATCCTGGTCACGCTTTGCGGCCTTGACCAACACGCCGCGTCCCGAGGCCGGGGCTATTCGCCCGCTCCGGCGCAGCTCCGCCACTCGCCCAAGCATCTCGTCGGTCCCTTCCGCTGCCTCGGTCGCAAGCACGCGGGCATCGGCCACGACCACCGCTTGGCCGACGTCGAACGGACTGATCGCATCGAGCAGCGCAATCCCCTTCGCGATGTCGGCATGGTCGCGGGCGCGGGGCTGCTCGCGGCCGAGCGGCCCTTCCGGCATCAGGATTTCCGGCGCGATCTGATGCGCGCCAAGGAGCCGGAAACCCTGCTCTTCGAAAATTGCGGCGACACCTTTGAGCAGGTGATCGTCCCCGCCGCGGAAAAGGCCGAAGAATTCGCGGCCACAGTCGAAGCGTCTTGATATCCGGCCTGATGTGCCAAATCGCCGGCCGCAGCATCGATCCGATGAACACTACATCTTGGCAGCCCTCGCGGCGAGCAATCTGGCAGAACCAACCGAACTGTCCGAGTGCCGCCCAGTGATGTGGATAGGCTGCAACGCGTCGCGGATCCGCCCACCCGCGAATGGCGAACAGCACCACGCGGCGCCCGCGCTTGCCGACCGCGTCGGCGACGGCAAACGGCAGGCTTCCGCCGCCGCAGATGACGGCGAGCGGGCTATCGTCCGTGACCGGTATGGCAACCGCTTCGCTCATGGCTCCTCGTCAGCCGCCGCCCGACGGATGGCCATCGTCAATGGTCGCGTGCCGGAGCGGATGAAGGCAATCACCTTTGCCACACTCGGGTCGCCGCCGTCCTGCGCCGCGACCCGCTCGAGCCGCTCGCGAAATGTGCCGACGCCGAAGAACATCGCCTCGTAGGCCTGCCGCAGTCGATGGATATCGGCCTTGCTGGAGCCGCGCCGCCGCATGCCAACCACATTGAGACCGATCAGATCGGCGAGCGGGCCTTGGACGAGGCCGAACGGTATCACGTCGGCGCGTACCCCGCTCAGACCGACCACCATCGCGCCCTCGCCGATTCGTACGAACTGGCGCACCGCGGCCTGCCCGCCCAATACGACGAAGTCGCCGATCGTTACGTGGCCGCCCAGCACCACGTTATTGGCGAACGTCACGTCGCTGCCGACCTTGCAGTCGTGACCGACATGCGAGCCGACCATCAGCCAGCAGCGATCTCCCACTTCGGTAATGCCACGGTCATCCTCCGTCCCCGTGTTGATGGTGACGCCTTCGCGGATTTCGCAGTCGGCACCGACCACGAGACGCGTCGGGCCGCCGCGGTACTTCACGGACTGCGGCGGAGTTCCCAACGACGCGAATGGATAGAGGGCCGTGCGCGGCCCGATGGTGGTGTGGCCGCCAACGTGGACATGGGCGACGAGCCGGCAGCCGTCGCCGATCGCAACGTGCTGACCAATGACGCAATAGGGCCCGATCGACACGCCCTTCCCGATCACCGCCCCCGGCTCAATCCGGGCGGTCGGATCGATTGCGGCCATTGCCGACATCAGGCAACCATGGCGCCGATTTCCGCCTCGGCGACCATCTGGCCGGCGACCTTAGCCTCACCACGAAACCACCACATGTTCTTTTTGCGAGCGATTTTTCTCACGTGATATTCGATCGTGTCTCCCGGCACCACCGGCTTGCGGAACTTGGCCTTGTCGATGGTAAGGAAATAGACGTTCCGGGGTTGGTCGCCGCCCATCCGCGACAGCACGCAGACCGCGCCGGCCGTCTGCGCCATACCCTCGATCAGGAGCACGCCGGGAAACACCGGGTTGCCGGGGAAATGCCCAAGGAACTGCGGCTCGTTGACGGTGACATTCTTGATTCCGATGGCGGATTCATCACCCTGCATGTTGACGATGCGATCGACCATCAGAAACGGATAACGATGCGGCAACGCTCTGAGAATCGCTGCGATATCGGCCGTCTCGAGCGTAGTCGCAACCTCGTTCATCGGTCTCGCCCGTCGTCATCGGGGCCGCCTGGCCCAGGCTCATCGTCACCGCCAGTATCGCCGTCCCGAGCAGCAGCGTCTTCGCTCACCCATCGGCGTAACGCGGTCAGGCTGCGAAGGTACTCGCGGCCGCGCATCGCAGGGTAGCCGAACCACTTTTGGCCGGGCGGCACGTCGGCTATGACGCCGCTCTTGGCCCCGATCATCGCACCTTCGCCGATCGTCACATTGTCCGGAAGCCCGACCTGTCCGGCCAGAATGACGTAATCCTCGATTACGACACTGCCCGAGATGCCGCATTGCGAGACAATGATGCAGTGACGCCCGATGGAAACATTGTGTCCGATCTGCACCAGGTTGTCGATCTTGGTGCCTTCGCCGATCACGGTATCGCGATTGGCGCCCCGGTCGATGGTGGTTCCGGCGCCGATCTCCACGTCGTCCTGCAGGATGACACGACCTATCTGCAGCACCTTGCGATGGCCGGTTGCTCCCATCAGGTAGCCGAACCCGTCCTGCCCGATGGCGCAACCCGGATGCACCACAACACGATCGCCGATCAAGCAATTGGTGATCGAGGCATTGGCGCCGATCGCGCATTGGCGCCCGATGCGCACGCTGGGCCCGATCACGGCGCCGGCATTGACCACGGTGCCCGTCCCGATCTCGGCCCGCGGTCCGATCACCACGCCGGGGTCCACGATCACGCCGCCTTCCAGCCGCGCCGTCGGATGGACGAAAGCCCCCTGCAGCGTGCCGCGCGCCTCGAATAAGGAGGACGGCCGCACCGCATCCGGAAACAGCACCCGCGTCACCTCGATGAAGGTGCGATAGGGTTCGGCGACACAGAGCACGCTGACATGGCCGGGAGCGCGGCGAGCAAAGCGTTCCGTCGTCAGGCAGGCACCGGCACTGCTCGCGGCCAATTGCGCCACATATCTCGGCTTGTCGAGGAATGCGAGATCGTCGGGGGCAGCACGATCAAGCGCTGCAATGCCGGTGATGCGGCGGTCGAGATCGGCGCCGGGCGCCGGTGCGGCGCCCGTCAGGACGGCGATTTCACGCACGGTGAGCCCGCGTCCCCGATTGAAGAAAAAGGGCTCGGTCATGCCGTTTTGAGCCGTGGCGCCCCCGGCGGGATCAGAACTTCGCCCCGCCGCCGAAGCGGAACTGCTGCACCCGGTCGTAGGATTCTTTCGACAGCGGGAATGCATAGTCGAACCGGAGCGGACCGAACGGCGAATCCCAAATCAACCCCACGCCGACGGACGAGCGCACATGCATGGCGTTGTCAACGGGGCACGGCGGCGTGGCGCAGACCGAGCCGGAGAGCACCTCGCCGGTGGCCGGGAACGTCGTTGGACCGACATAGTTCCAGAGCGAGCCGGCATCGGCGAAAGCCGCGAGCTTGATGCCCGTATCCTTCGGCAGGAAATAAAGCGGCGTCTGCAACTCGAGACTGGCCCCCCAATAATACGTGCCGCCGAGCGCGTCGTTGGTGGTCCCCACGGTCAAGTCGCGCGGACCAATACCCGCGGGGGCGAACCCGCGCACGAGGTTAGCACCCATCTGGAAGTGGTCGAGCATCCGCAGGCCGCCGTCCCAGCCGCCGATTTGCCCGCCTTGCAGATGCACAATGCCGACAACGTCGGATACCACTTCGTGGTATGCGTAAACGTCCGCGGCGGTGCGGAAAAACCGGACGTCGCCGCCGACGCCCGCAAAATCCTGCCTGAACTCGGTCAATACGCCGGAGGTCGGATTCCGGTTGTTGTCGAGGGTGTTGTAGCTCAGCGTGTAACCGATCAACGAGGTGAGAACGGGCCCCCGCGCCAAGTCGCTCTTCACCGCGAGCGATGCCTCGCCGTCCACGTAGCAGTTCGCGAGACCGGTAAATCCGATCGGCGGGCTGAGAGCCGGGGTCGTGTTCACGGCGCCGGCGGTCGGGAACGTGTTCACGAAATCCGGGTTGATGTTGTTGCAGTTCATCAGATTGGCCGGCAGCGTGATCTTCTGCTGGTAGATCGAATACCGCAGTTGCAGACCAAGATCTTCGCGCAATGCGAAGCCGAGCCGCCCGCCGAAACCGATTGTCTGCGTCTTGTACGACACGTAGCTCGTTGGGCTCTGTTCCTTGTAGAAAAGATCGAGACCGAGCGCTACCCGGTAGCCGAGAAAGTACGGGTCCACGAATGATATCTGACCGCCGCGCGTGTACTGGCCGTATTGGACCGCCACCTTGCCGAACAGACCACGTCCGAGCAGATTGCGCTCCGCGACGCTGACCTCGCCGAGAAATCCGTCCGCGGTCGAATAGCCGCCTGAGACCGAGAATTCACCGGTCGACTGTTCCTCAACGTCGACGTTGAGGATGACGCGATCGGGAGCCGAGCCGGGCTCGGTCGATATCTTCACGCTCTTGAAATACGTGAGGTTCTTGAGGCGTCGCTCGGCGCGGTTGACGAGCGCACGATTGTAGGCATCGCCTTCCGCGAGGTCGAATTCGCGCCGAATCACGTAGTCGCGCGTGCGCGTATTGCCGCGGACGTTGATCCGTTCGATGTAGGCGCGTTGTCCTTCGTCGACGCTGAAGACAAGATTGACCGTCCTGGTTTGAGGATCGCGCGTCGCGCGCGGGCGCACCGTCGCAAAGGCAAAGCCCAGCTTGGAGGCTTCGATGGTCATATCCTCGATGGTCTTCTCGACTGCTTCGGCGTTGTAGACGTCGCCGGGATAGGTCCGCAGCCGCCATCGCAGCCGCGATGGATCGAGCGAGCGAATCGTCGATTGAACATCGACCGTTCCGATGCGGTACTGGTCGCCCTCCTCGATGGTGAAGACGATCACGAATCCTCGCAGACTCGGATCATATTCGCCGACCGCCGAGACGATGCGCACATCGATATAGCCGTGCTTGAGATAAAACCGGCGCAACAGCTCGCGATCCGCCTCGACCCGATCCGGATCGTAGATGTCCGCCGTCTGCAGGAATGCGAGAAGTCCGGTCGTGGACGTCTTGATCACGTCCTTGAGCCGATAGGACGAATAGGCGCGATTGCCGATGAAATCGATGCGCCTGACGCCGGTCTTTGCGCCTTCGGTGATTTCGAAGACAAGGTCGACGCGATTGTTCGGAAGCTCGATGATCTTGGGCTCGATGCGAATGTCGAAACGACCGCTGCGGCGATAGACTTCGACCAGGCGCGCCGTGTCCGCCTGCACGACGGGACGTGAGAGCGTGCCGCGCTCCCTCGATTGGATTTCGGCCTTGAGCTGCTCGTCCTTGACCTTCTTGTTTCCCTCGAACGCGATGCGGTTGATCACCGGGTTCTCGACGACGGTAATGATCAGCCGCCCGCCCTGGAAGGCCGGGCGAATATCCTGGAACAGGCCGGTGGCAAACAGCGCCTTCACGCCTTCGTCGATTTGGAATGCGTCAAGCCGGCCGCCCGGCCCCGCCTTGAAGTATGAGCGGATGGTGTCGGCTTCGACCCGCTGATTGCCTTGAACGACGATTGCGTCGACGCTGGGAGATTGGGCATGCGCAACGCGTGCCGTAAGCGACACGACGCCACCGCTCAATAGAATTCCCCCGAGGACGAGGTAGGCAACGCCAACACCTCGAACCAGCCACCTACAAAGTTTCATTCCCCTCACGCCCTTTATCGTCCCCATTGGGCACCCTCGAGACCCGAGTACCCACGAGAAAGGTCGTCGCTATCCCCAGGCCGATGCCTGTACAGGATTCTTCCTGCTGTGCAAGCAAGTCCTTCCCCCGACTTTCCCCTTAAACCCCCACCGTTGCAACCTTGCTACGACGCCGTCCACTGCGCAGCGAGATGCAGGATGTCGTTATAGGTCGCAAAGATCATTAGCATCAGGACGATTGCGAGCCCAATCCGGAAACCCACCTCCTGCGCTCGCTCCGACAGCGGCCTTCCTCGTACCGCTTCGATTGCATAGAACAGAAGGTGACCGCCATCGAGCAGCGGCACTGGAAACAGGTTGAGCAGCCCGATCGAGACCGATAGCACCGCAGTAAGACTGAATAGCGACGAGAGTCCCTCGGTCGCCACCTGCCCTGACACTTGGGCGATTCGAATCGGCCCGCCGAGCTGATCTGCCGCCTCCCGGCCAGAAATGACGCCGCCGATATACGAGAGCGTGCGCTCGACCACGAACCACGTCCTTTGTACGCCGAGTTCGACCGCTTTGAGCGGGCCCACTGGCTGGAAGTGCGTGTCGTCCGGCGACGGCGAGCGGGTGATGCCCAGGACACCGATGCGGTGCACGTTGCCGAAACGGTCCTTGGATTCCTTGAGCGTCGGAACCGCCTTGAGCATGACGCGCACGCCGCCGCGGTCGACCTCGAACACCAGCGTCTGGCCCGCGCTGGTGCTGACGACCTGCTGCATATCGGAGAAGCTCTCGACCGGACGGCCATCAATGGTCAACACCACGTCGCCGGGCTGGAACCCGGCCGCCTCGGCAGCACTCCCGGGCTGGATCGCGTCGACCCGCGGCGATGTGCTCGGCTTCCCAAAGACCATGAAGAGAGCGGCAAAAATCGCTATGGCCAATAGGAAATTCGCCAGCGGTCCGGCCACAACAATGGCCGCCCTCCGCCCCACCGGCTGGTGGACGAAGCTGTGCCGGCGCTCTTCCTCGTTCATGGCCGCAAGCGCCGCCTGGTCCGGTACGCTCGCCGCATTCTCGTCGCCGAAAAACTTTACATATCCTCCCAGTGGAATAGCCGACAGCTTCCATCGGGTGCCATGGCGGTCGTTGAAGCCAAAAAGCTCAGGACCAAAGCCGATCGAGAAGACCACCACCCGGACGCCGCACCAGCGTGCCACCAGGAAATGGCCAAGCTCGTGGAAGAACACCACGAGCGTCAGGACGAACAGAAAAGGTATGACATAGCCCAGCACGCCGCCGCCCAGCATGTTGATCCCAGACAGAAAATCGACACCCATGAGTCCCTAACCCCGGCCGGTCCCCCGCGATCGTCCGAACCCCATCCTCTAGGATGCCTTTGCGGCAATTTCGGGCAGAAGATCGTGCGCCAATAATCTTGCATTATGGTCAACAGAAAGTGCTTCCTCGACACTTTCGGGCTCCGCCGTCCAATTCCGGGACAGGGCCGCGTCCAGCGTGGCCTCGACCAGTATGGATATCCCGCCAAAACTCAGCCGTCGGGCGAGAAATTCGGCGACCGCCACCTCGTTGGCGGCGTTGAGCACGGTGGGCGTCGCCCCACCCGCTTCGAGCGCACGCCGAGCCAGACCCAAGGCTGGGAAGCGCGCGAAATCTGGCTCTTCAAACGTCAGGGTTGCAGCATGTGCCAGATCGAGCCGCGGCGCCGGCCCCATGAGGCGCCCGGGCCAGGCGAGGCAATAGGCGATGGGGATGCGCATGTCCGGGCTTCCGAGTTGCGCAATGAGCGAGCCATCGCAGAATTCGACCAGGCTGTGCACGATCGATTGCGGATGGACCAGGACATCGATCTGCTCGGACGGCAGCCCGAAGAGATGATGCGCTTCGATGAGTTCCAGTCCCTTGTTCATCAGGGTGGCCGAATCGATCGTGACCTTCGCCCCCATCGACCAGTTGGGATGCTTGAGCGCCTGTTCGACGGTCGCGGTCCTGACGGCCTCGGCGCTCGCGGTGCGAAAGGGACCTCCGGAGGCTGTCAGAATGACGCGGCGCACATCTTCGCGTCGGCTCCCGCTCATGGCCTGGAACAGGGCGTTGTGCTCGGAATCGACCGGCAGCACGGTCGCGCCTGACGCCGCGGCGCGGCGCATGAACAGTCCGCCGGCACAAACCAGCGTTTCCTTGTTGGCGAGCGCGACGATCGCGCCGCGCTCGGCGGCGGCAAGCGTCGGCTTGAGGCCGGCCGCGCCGGTGATCGCTCCGATCACCCATTCGGCCGGCCGCTCGGCCGCCTCGATCAGACCGCTTTCGCCGGCCGCCGCCTCGATCCCGGTTCCCGAGAGCGCATCCTTGAGATCGCCGTAGGCAGCGGGACTGCCAACGACGGCGAGCCGCGCGTCAAGCTCGCGCGCGAGCGCAGCGAGTGCAGCAGCGCTCGTGTTCGCACTCACCGCCTCGACGCG
Organism: uncultured Alphaproteobacteria bacterium; assembly: GCA_963827585.1. Classification (GTDB taxonomy): domain Bacteria; phylum Pseudomonadota; class Alphaproteobacteria; order Rhizobiales; family Xanthobacteraceae; genus VAZQ01. The sequence continues at coordinate 43,261 of CAWHCK010000008.1, read as the reverse complement.
AAAGCGCTTGCGCTCGCGCTTGAGCAGGTCGATGGTGCTCGCGCCGATCGAGCCGGTGGCGCCGAGGAGCGTCACCGTGCGCTCAGCAAATGCTGGCGCCGGGCCGGCGAACACGAATGGCGACGTATCGGACTTCATCATCTCACCACACCAACAGGCCGCGCGCCGGCGCCTCGAAACCGCCGCGCGCCAATCCGATCAGCGCGGCCGCGACGCTGGCGGCGATGAAACCGTCAAGGCGGTCCATCAGCCCGCCGTGGCCGGGGATGAGATGACTTGAATCCTTGGTGCCGAACCTGCGTTTTAGGAATGATTCAAACAGATCTCCGGCCTGCGCCAACACCGACAAGACCACTGCAAGCATGGCGATTGCAAACAAGCCCGGAAGAGCGGCTGCCTCAGCCACCGCGAGCGCCACGACGACGGCGGCCACCGTGCCGCCGACCGCACCCGACCAAGTCTTTTTCGGACTCACATGCGGCATAAGCTTGGGACCGCCGACCGCGCGCCCCACGAAATAGGCCACAATGTCGGTCGTCCACACGACCGCGAACAGGAGTATCACGGCCCAAAAACCCTGCTCGCTGTCGGAGCGGAGGACGATCGGCGCCACTCCGAGCGCGCCGGCATAGGGAATGCCCCCGGCAACCCATGTCCGGCGTTCGGCGGGCGCCAGCGCCGCCGCGCCGAGCGTGCTGATGGCAAGCACGATTACCGCCGCCAAGAGATGCTCGGCGACCACAAGCGCCAGTGCGAGCGCAAGCGATGCTCCGCCGATCATCAGCACGGATCGCTTGTCGGAGCCCGCCGCCAGCGAGGTCCATTCCCAGAGCACGCCCATCGCCGCGATGCCCCAAAAGACGGCAAACGGCCAGCCGCCGACATAGGCCGTTGCGATCGCGAGCGGCACCAGCACCAAAGCCGAGCAAACGCGCAACGCAAGTTCGCTGCCGCGGGGCCCGAAAGCGCGCAAGAGATGGTCCGCACCGGCCATCGATCACGACCCGGTCCGCACGACCAGGCCGCCGAAGCGACGTTCGCGCCGGTGATACTCGGTAATCGCGCCTTCGAGTGCCACGCGGTCGAAATCCGGCCAATAGGTCGGCACGAACACGAGCTCGCTATAGGCCGCCTGCCAGAGCAAAAAATTGGAGAGCCGCTGCTCGCCGCTAGTGCGAATAATGAGGTCGGGGTCGGGCAGATCGGGTGCGTCGAGATAGTTCGCAAGCGTGTCGGCCGTGACGGCGCTGACCGGCAGATTTCCGGCTGCGACGGCAGCCGCCATGCGTCGAGCCGCGCGTGCGATTTCCTGGCGCGCACCGTAATTGAAGGCCACGACCAGGACGAGCTTGTCGTTGTCCTTGGTCAGTTCCTCGGCTTCATCGAGCAGTCGGCGGATCTCAGCATCGAGACTTTCGCGCTCGCCGATGACGCGCACGCGCACGCCCTTGCGGTGAAGATCGGCGAGATCATGGCGAATGAAGCGGCGCAGCAGCGCCATCAGCTCGCGGATTTCAGCGGCCGGGCGCGACCAGTTCTCAGCGCTGAACGAGAAAATCGTGAGAAAGCCGATACCGAGATCGCCCGCGGCGCGCACCGTGCGACGCAGCGCCTCGACGCCGCGGCGGTGCCCTTCCCCACGCGGCAGCCCGCGCGCCGCCGCCCAGCGCCCGTTGCCGTCCATGATGATGGCAACGTGCCGCGGTACGGCGAAATGGCCGATCCCGGCGGTGCGCAGCGGCTCGCTCTTCGACATTGCGCTCCACCTCACACCGTGAGGATCTCCTTTTCTTTTGCCGCCAGCATCCTGTCGACCTCGGCGATCACCTCGTCGGTCGCCTTCTGCACCTGCTCGGAGGATCGCTTGCCGTCGTCTTCGCTGATCTTGTGATCCTTTTCGAGCTTCTTGAGCACGTCAAGGCCGTCACGCCGCACGTGCCGCACGGCGACGCGCGCCGCCTCGGCATATTTGTGCGCGACTTTGACCAGATCCCTACGCCGCTCCTCGTTGAGCTCGGGGATGCGCAATCGCAGCACCTGGCCTTCGGTTGACGGAGTGAGGCCGAGATTGGACGCGGCGATCGCCTTTTCCACGGCATGAACCATCGATTTGTCCCACACCTGCACCGAGACAAGTCGCGGCTCGGGCACGCTCACGGTGGCGACCTGGTTGAGCGGCATGTGGGTGCCGTAGGCCTCGACCTGCACCGGCTCGAGCAGGCTCGCCGAGGCGCGACCGGTGCGCAGCCCGCCCAATTCCTGCTTCAACAACTGGATTGCGCCCTGCATGCGGCGCTTGAGCTCGTTGATGTCATGCGTCGGGTTTGCCATGGCGACCCTCGAACAAGGTTGGTCGATCTGCGAGCGTGCTGCCTTCGTGTGCCGCGTTAGGCCACCTGCGCGAGCAACTCAATTCCCGACGACGGTCGAGCGCCCAGTTCCGCGCAGCACCGCCGCGATCGCTCCCTTTTCGCGGATCGAGAACACGATGATAGGCATACGGTTTTCCTGGGCAAGCGCGAAGGCAGCGGTATCCATCACTTTCAGGTTGCGCTCGATCGCCTCCCGATGGGTCAAGGTGTCATAGCGCTTGGCGTCTTTGTCCCGCTTCGGATCGGCGCTGTAGACCCCGTCGACATCGGTCGCCTTGAGCACCGCCTCGGCGCCGATCTCGGCTGCCCGCAGCACCGCGGCGGTATCCGTGGTGAAGAACGGATTGCCGGTACCGGCGGCAAACAGAAGCATCCGTCCCTCCTCGAGGTGGCGCAGCGCCCGTGGCCGCTCGTAGGTCTCGCACACGCCGGGCATGGCCAGCGCCGACATGGTATGGGCTTGGAACTCCCGCCCGTTCGATCACGCTCTGAAGCGCCAGCGCGTTCATGACGGTCGCCAGAATGCCCATCATGTCGCCGGTCACGCGCGGGATGCCTTGTTCGGACACCTTCACGCCGCGGAAGATGTTGCCGCCGCCGACCACGACGCCAAGCGATACGCCCAGCTGTTGTGTGGCAATGAGATCGCCCGCGATCCGTTCGAGCGTCGGTTGATGGATGCCGAAATTTTCGGGGCCCATGAGGGCCTCGCCGGACACCTTCACCACAACGCGCCGGTAGACGGGTTTCGTCATGGCAGCTCCTGCAATTCGCCGGTCGCTACGGTGCGCAACGGCTATCGCCTCGCTAGAACGCCCGACACGGCTTGGACGACGCTCAATTCGACTTGACCAAGGCCGCGACCTCTCCGCCGAAATCGTTGTCCGGCCGCTCGATACCTTCGCCGAGCGCATAGCGAAGAAAGCCCGTGACCTTGATCGGGCCGCCGACCTTGCCTTCCGCCTCTTTGATCGCCTGGGCCACGCTCTTGTCCGGCTCGTGGATGAAAGCCTGGTCGAGCAGGCATGCCTCCTTGTAGAAGGTCTTGAGCGCCGATTCGACGATCTTGTCGATCATATTCGCAGGTTTGCCCTCCGCCTTGAACTTGTCGGCAAAGACCTCTTTTTCGCGCCTCACCACGTCGGGGTCGAGGCCGGAGGGATCGATCGCCTGCGGATTGGAGGCGGCGACGTGCATCGCGACCATACGGCCGAAGCGCTTGAGCTCGTCGGTCTTGCCCGGCGATTCCAGCGCCACCAGGACCCCGATCTTGCCGAGCCCTTCGTCGACGGAATTGTGCGTATAAGTGCCGATGACCCCAGTCCCGACCGATATCTGCGACGCCCGCCGTAGCGACATGTTCTCGCCGATCTTGGCAATCGTGTCGGCAATGGCATCGGCTATCGTGATGCTTCCCACCTTCGCCGCCTTGATCTTCTCGACATCGGCGCCGACCGCGAGCGCCACATTCGCGATCATCTTCACCAGCCCTTGAAACAGATCGTTGCGGGCGACGAAATCGGTCTCGGAATTGACCTCGACCACGACGCCTTTCGAGCCTTCTACCGCCAAGCCGATGAGGCCTTCGGCGGCGACGCGGCCGGCCTTCTTGGCGGCCTTGGCGAGCCCCCTCTTGCGCAGCAGATCGACGGCCGGCTCCATGTCGCCGTCGGTTTCCTGAAGCGCCGCCTTGCAGTCCATCATGCCTGCGCCGGTGCGTTCGCGGAGCTCCTTCACCATTTGCGCAGTGACGTCCTTGGCCATGAGTGTGATCCCTCTGTTCGCCGCGGCCGCGTGGGTCGGAGCATCCGCGTCCTTCGTTCGCACGGCGAACATGCGCACGCCGGCACGACGACGGTGTTACTCTGCAGTCAGTTCTTTCGACTGTGCGATCCAGCTTTCCACGCGGCCGGGCAGTCCCGCCTCTTCGCCGATCGCGTGGGCGGCGTCGGGCCCGAGCCCGGCAATCTGCCAGTAGTGGAAGATACCGAGATCGTTGAGCTTCTTCTCGATCGCGGGCGAGACGTGGTGGAGCTTCTTGAGGTCGTCGGCGACGCCGCGCGGACCGGAAAGCACCTCGTAGCCGGGTCCTTCCGCGGGCGCCGGCAGCTCTTCCGCAATCGGCTCGGCCGCGGCCCCGGTGTCGACGCCGAGTTCGCCCTGCGCCCGCGAGATGCCATCGATCGCCGCTTTCGCAACCAGATCGCAGTAGAGCGTGATGGCGCGGCTCGCATCGTCGTTGCCGGGCACGACATAGGTGATGCCGTCGGGATCGCAATTTGTATCGACGACGGCGGCGACCGGCAGGCCTAGGCGCCGCGCCTCCTTGATGGCGATGTCCTCCTTGTTGGTGTCGATGACGAACAGGAGGTCGGGCAAGCCGCCCATGTCCTTGATGCCGCCAAGCGCGCGGTCGAGCTTGTCGCGCTCGCGCTGGAGCGTGAGTCGCTCCTTCTTGGTGTAACCCTGGGAATCGCCCGAAGAGAGCATCTCGTCGAGCTTGCGCAGGCGCGAAATCGACTGCGAGATGGTCTTCCAGTTGGTCAGCGTCCCGCCCAGCCAGCGCGAATTGACGTAATACTGCGCCGACTTCTTGGCGGCCTCGGCGATCGCATCCTGCGCCTGGCGTTTGGTGCCGACAAACAAGATGCGCCCGCCATTGGCGACCGTGTCGCTCACAGCTTGCAGCGCGCGATGCATCATCGGCACCGATTGCGCGAGATCGATGATGTGGATGTTATTGCGGGCGCCGAAGATGTATTCCGACATCTTCGGGTTCCAGCGGTGGGCCTGATGGCCAAAATGAACGCCAGCCTCCAAGAGCTGACGCATGGAGAAGTCCGGAAGCGCCATATTGTGTTCTCCGGTTGAGCCGCCGCGGACCCGTGAGCTCCTCTCCTGACCTTGCGGTCGGAACGAGCCACCGGACGGCTGTAAGGCCAAGGTCCGCGTGTGAGATGGCGTGCATATAGCCATGTCGAGCACAGGAAGCAAGGCGCCCCGCCGTGTCGCCAAACTGTCGCAGGAACCGGTGTAAAGGCGTTGCGTTGGGGCCGATGGCGATGCAATCCGACGGTGCGCGGTGGCAATCTCCTGGGATCGAACGGCCGTGCCGCGACCTGTTTCGGGGACGCGGGTCTCGCTTCGTCCGACCCCTGCCTTTATCGTCCTTTCCCTGCTGTTCGGGACGCTCATCATCCTTGCCACCCCGCCCCTTCGGGGGCCGGACGAAACCGCGCATTTCTTGCGCGCCTATGGCGCCGCGCAGGGGGATATCGTCCCGTCCCTGCGCGATGCGCAGGGACGCAAGGGCGTTCTCCTGCCGCCGACCCTTTATGACGGCTTCGAATTTTTCGAAGCCGTTCGCGTAAGGGAGAAGCAGGCCGGCTTCGGCTACGGACCGGTGTTCCGCGACTACTACAACCGACCCGCAACGCCGGCAGCCGCTGCAGCCTTCGTGCCCTACGGCGGATCGGAGGGCTATTCGCCCATCGCCTACCTGCCGCAGATAGCGGCGGCGCTGGTCGCGCGCGTGCTCGACCTCGATTTCGTCCCCACCCTCTATCTGATGCGATTTGCAGGGCTTGCCGCCCTGACCGCCCTCATCGCATTCGCCATCGCAGTGGCGCCGGGCCTCGCCTGGACGCTGGTCGCAATCGCGATGCTGCCGGCCGCTCTCTATGGGCGTTCGGTCATCAGCGCCGATGGCAGCGCACTCGCCACCGCGATGGTCGTGACAGTGTGTTGGCTGCGCGCCCTTGTGGCTCCACATCTCTACTTGCCGGGGCGGCAATCGTTCTGGCTGATGCTGGGCGCGTTGACCAAGCCGACAAACCTCGCTTTTGTGCTTCTGACGCCGCTCGGAGCCAAACCGCGGCGTTGGCAGCGAGCTGCGTTGACCATACTTCCCGCGATCGCCGTCGGGTTGCTCTGGAGCATGGGCAGCGGTGCCGACACGGCGGCGTGGCGGATGACCGAATTGACCGGTCACAGTCCGGTGGCGTTCGATCCAGCCGCCAGGCTCGCCCATGCGCTCGCTCACCCCCTGCATTTTGCCGGCGCGGTGATCAATGCCCTTGGCGCCGAGCATCTCGCCGAGCTGTGGCGACAGGTCGTGGGCGTGCTGGGCTTGTTCGATACGGTATTGCAGCCCTGGGTCTATCCGGCGTTGACCGCGCTCCTCTTGGGGACCTTCTTCACACGGCTGCCGCTCCCGTCGACGATGCGCGCTCAGGCGGCGCTCGTCGCCGCCGCAGCGGCCCTGACCTATGCCGCCGCGACCTACCTCGTCTGCTACCTGGCGTTCACGCCGCCCCAGGCGGACACCGTTTGGGGCGTGCAGGGACGCTATTTCGTCGCGATCCTCCCGCTGATAGCGATTGTCGTGGCCAGCGTGGTGCACCGCGCACCGGGCGGAAATCTCCATGCAGCGCTGGCCATCTCGGCCGCCGTGCTCTCGGGTGGCGCCAGCATCGAAGCAATCTTACGGTTCGACTGGAACTTTTGAGGGGCAACGACGGGGCCGCGCGCTGACGCTAGAGCATGATCCCGAAAAGTGGGTACCGGTTTTCGGAAAAGATCATGCTCCAGCAATAAGCTAGAGCGCGATGACAATTCGAAGGAAAGTTATCGCGCTCTAGTCGCGTCACCCACCCCCGGCGGCTGAAATCAATCAAGCTTGATGTTCAGCCGCGTGATCAGGGGTGCCCACGTCTCGCCGGTCCTGCGCATGACCGCCGCCGCCTGATCCGAGCTGATCGCGGTCGGGTCGAAACCGATATTGGCAAAACGCTGCTTCAACGCCGGATCGCTGACGATCCTGTTGAGCTGCGTGTTGAGCATGGAGACGACGTCTTTGGGCGTTGCCGCCGGCGCGTACAGCATGAAATGAACACCGGCATCGAGGCCAGGCAGCCCCTGCTCGGCGGTGGTCGCCACGTCGGGAAGGAGCGCAGAGCGCGTTTCCTGAATGACACCCAACGGCTTGAGCTGTCCCTCCCTCACGAATTGAATCACGGAGCCGGCCGCAAAACTGCCGAAGTCCACCCGCGCGGCGATGAGATCGGTGGCGGCTTGCGCGCCGCCCTTGTAGACCACGTGCACGAACTTGGCGCCGGTGCGCTGCGACATCTCCTCGACCGCGAGATGCTGCAGCAGCCCATAGCCGGCGGTGCTGAAGCTCAGCCCCTCCGGGCGCTGCCTGCTCAATTGCACGAGGCCTTTGAGATCGTCGGCCGGCACCGATTTCGCCGCCACGAGCAAGGTCGGGGTAACGCCGATGCCGCCGACCGCGACCAGGTCCTTGAGCGGATCGAACGCGAGTTTGGTGAAGCTTGCGGGAAACGTCGCGATCACCGCCGCATTGACCAACAGTGTGCAGCCGTCAGGCTTGGCGTTGACGACTGCGGCGGTCCCAATGTTGCCGGTGGCACCCGGCCGATTTTCGACGACGAAGCTCTTTTTCGTCAGCGCTTCGAGGCGATCGGCGACGAGGCGGGCCGCGACGTCGGCGGCGCCGCCTGCCGGATAGGGCACCACCACCGTGACGCGGGTGCAATCGTAGTCGGCGAACGACGGCGTTGCGCCCAACGCCAGCACCGCAAAAAGCCGCATCAGCAACCGCATGACATCCCTCCCGCACAGCCGGCAATCTTGATCTTCAGGCGTCGATCCGGAGAGTAGCGCGACTGCGCAGCGATTACACCGCCTCGACCGCCACCACGCCGGGCACCGCCTTGATGGCGCCCGCGATCTGCGGGGAGACCTTGAAGCGCCCGGGGAGCTTCACCTCGACCTCGGTGCCCTCGCCCAGCATCAGCACGAGCGCAACCTCGCCGTTGTCCTGGGGCGAGCGCTCCGATCCCGGGCCTTCGAGCCGCTTGGCGACGCTCTCGATCGGCGCTTCACCGCGCAAGAAGACCCGCAATCCTTTGGACAGCTTGGCCGCCGCCTGTTCGAGCGGCTCGACCATCTGGATGCGCGCACGCACGTCGTCGCCTTGGAGCTCCGCTGAAAGCATCAGCAACACCGCTGCGCCCGGCTCCAGCAGGTCGCGAAACTGCGCCAGGCCCTCGGAGAAGACGACCGCCTCGTAGTGCCCGGTCGGATCGGACAGGCCGATGATGCCCATCTTGCTGCCGGTACGCGTGCGCCGCTCGGTCCGTGCCACGACGGTCCCGGCGACGCGACCCGCGGTCGCGCCGGCGCGCACCGCGCGCGCAAACTCGGCCCAGGACTGTACCCGCATGCGCTTGAGCGTGGCGGCGTAATCGTCGAGCGGATGGCCGGTGAGGAAGAAGCCGATGGCATCGAACTCCCTTTGCAGCCGCTCGGCGGGAAGCCACGGTTCGATGTTGGCGAGCACGAGCGGCGTTCGTGCCGCGTCGCCGCCGAACAATTCCGATTGCCCTACCGCCACGTCGTCGTGGGCGCGTTGTGCGGTCGCCAGCATGGCATCGACGGCGGCAAAGACGCGCGCGCGATTGCTTTCGAGCGCATCCAAAGCGCCGGCAGCGGCGAGGCTCTCGAGCACGCGCTTGTTCACCGCGCGCGGATTGATGCGGCTGGCAAAATCGGCAAGATCCGCGAACGGCCGCTGGGCGCGTGCCTCGACGATCGCCTCTACCGCCTGGTGGCCAACGCCCTTGAGGGCGGCGAGCGCGTAGCGGATCGTGTTGCCCTCGACCTCGAAGGCCACGCCCGACCAGTTCACCGACGGCGGCTCGACCTTCACCCCGAGGCGCTCGGCCTCGGCCCGAAACTCCGAGAGCTTGTCGGTATTGCCCATGTCGAGCGTCATGGAGGCTGCCAGAAACTCGACCGGGTAGTTCGCCTTCATATAGGCGGTCTGATAGGCGACGAGCGCGTAAGCCGCCGCGTGGCTCTTGTTGAAGCCGTAGTCGGCGAAGCGCTCGAGCAACTCGAAGATCGCCTCGGCATGTCCGCGCTCGATGCCGCGCTCGACGCAGCCGGACACGAAGCGGCTGCGCTGCTTTTGCATCTCGCTGCGGATTTTCTTTCCCATCGCGCGACGCAGCAGGTCGGCTTCGCCGAGCGAATAGCCGGCGAGGATTTGGGCCGCCTGCATCACCTGCTCCTGGTAGACGATGACGCCGAACGTCTCGCGCAGCACGGGCTCCAGCTTGGGATGAATATAGTCCGGCTCCTCCATGCGGTGCTTGCGCGCGCAATAGGTCGGGATGTTCGCCATCGGACCCGGCCGATAGAGCGCGACCAGCGCGATGATGTCCTCGAAGCGGTCCGGCCGCATGTCGAGCAGGGCGCGCCGCATGCCCTGACTTTCCAGTTGGAAGATGCCCACCGCCTCGGCGCGCGCGAGCATGGCGTAGGTTTTTTCGTCATCGAGCGGGATCGCCGCGAGATCGATCTCGACCCCGCGCTTGCGCAGCAGCGCCAACGCCGTTTGCAGCACGGTAAGCGTCTTGAGACCGAGAAAATCGAACTTCACCAGGCCCGCCTGCTCGACCCATTTCATGTTGAATTGGGTGACCGGCATGTTGGATTTGGGGTCGCGATAGAGCGGCACCATCTCGGTCAGTGGCCGTTCACCGATCACGATGCCGGCGGCATGGGTCGAGGCGTGGCGGTGCAGCCCCTCGAGCTTTTGCGCGATGTCGAAGGCGCGCCTGACCACCGGGTCGCCGTCACGGGCGGCCTGCAGGCGCGGCTCGTCGTCGATTGCGCGGGCGAGCGTGACGGGATTGAGCGGGTTCTGCGGCACGAGCTTGCAGAATTTGTCGACCTGGCCGTACGGCATCTGCAGCACGCGGCCGACGTCGCGCAGCACGCCCCGCGCCTGCAGCGTGCCGAAGGTGATGATCTGCGCCACGCGGTCGCGGCCGTAGCGCTCCTGCACGTAGCTGATGACTTCGTCGCGCCGGTCCTGGCAGAAGTCGATGTCGAAATCGGGCATCGACACCCGCTCGGGATTGAGGAAGCGCTCGAACAGGAGCCCGAAACGCATGGGATCGAGATCGGTGATTGTGAGCGCGTAGGAGACCAGCGAGCCTGCGCCCGAGCCGCGCCCCGGCCCGACCGGAATGCCCTGCCCCTTCGCCCACTGGATGAAATCGGAGACGATCAGGAAGTAACCGGGATATTTCATGCCTTCGATCACATTGAGCTCGAAGGCCAGGCGATCGCGATATTCCTCGACCGTGCGTCCGAGCGCGAGCCCGTGGATTTCGATCCTGCACTCGAGGCCCGCCGCGGCGCGCTTGCGCAGTTCCGCCGCCTCGTCGACGGCCGCGCCGTCGACGCCGACCGAGAAGCGCGGCAGGATCGGCGGCTGCACGCGCGGGCGGAACGCGCAACGCCGCGCGATCTCGACCGTGGACGCCACCGCCTCGGGCAGGTCGGCGAACAGCTCGGCCATTTCGGCTCGCGTCTTGAACCGATGCTCGGGCGTGAGCTGGCGCCGGTCGGTCTCGACCACCAGCCGCCCCTCGGCGATGCAAATCAGTGCATCATGCGCCTCATAGTCCTCGCGTCGCGCAAACAGCGGCTCGTTGGCGGCGACGAGCGGAATCCCGCGCGTGTAGGCAAGCGCGATGAGCGCGGGCTCTATGGTTCGTTCGCTCGTGATGCCGTGCCGCTGCAGCTCGATATAGAGCCGGTCGCCGAACAGCCGTTCCAGCGCCTCGCAGCGCTCCTCGCGCGAGATGGCCCTGCCCGGCGAGCGAGGGCGGCGTCGAGCGGCCCGCCAGGCCCCCCGGTCAACGCGATCAAACCTTCGGTCTCACCCTCGAGCCAGGCGAGCTTGAGGTGTGGCCGCTCGTTGGTCGGCGTCTCGAGAAACGCGCGCGAGTTCAGCCGCATCAGGCTGCGGTAGCCGCTCTCGCGCGCGGCCAGGAGAACGATGCGCGGCCGTTCCAGGGCCGGCCCACTGCCAGCACGCGGACCAGCATCCTGATCGGCGAAATCGACTGCGAGCGCGCAGCCGACGATCGGCTGGATGCCCGCCGCCGCCATCTTGTCGGAGAATTCGAGCGCTCCGAACATGTTGTCGGTGTCGGTGAGCGCGAGCGCGGGCTGGCGGTCGGCCTTGGCGAGCTCGGCCAGCCGCGCGATGCTCAAGGCGCCTTCGAGCAGCGAATAGGACGAGTGGACATGCAGATGCACGAAACCGGGCATTCGACCCTCGCGATTCTCTTGCGCATGCGAATGTGAGGGCGAGCTGCCGATGCCGTCCACCGCGACCGCAGTTCGCGAAGGCGGGGCGCGGGTTATCCCCAGGCAGTTTGTCCGCAGGGTCCTCTGGACGTCTCCACGAGTGCAGGGCCTCAGAGGGCGGCGATGACCTGTGCCCAGATGGCAATCATGCCGAGAAACAGCGCCAGCGAGGCCAGCGTGGCAGCTTCTTCGACGACGGCGCGGACCATGGTCCCTACTCCCCGCACTGACAAGAACAGGCCATGAACATAGTTCATGATACGTTCTAAAGTCAAGAGAGTTTTGTTTAGGCCGTGCAGATCAGTGCCGCAGGCTAGCGCTGCCGGGACCGTTGCCGATCCGCGCCTCGAGCTTGGCCCCGCTCCCACTCCAAATACCAGGGGTTCTGATAGCAGAAGGCCCCATTGCCGCGCGCCGTCTCCATGCATTGCTCGAAGGAGATGAAGGCGCAGGTCGTGCCTCCACTGAACCCGCCGAGATATTGAACGCACCACGGCCGATAGATTTCTGCGGCCGCGGGACGGGCATCGATCGCCATGGCGGCAAGCGCCGCGGCGACGGACAAGACGGCGCGGATCATTGTCATGGCAAACCTCCCGGCATCGAACGTCTCGCTTGGGCGTAGTCCAAGTCTATTTGTTCCGGCGCGGGCGCCATCCCTATCGCCGCTTCGGCCGCTCACCGTTGGTTTCGGCGCCTTTCTGGCCGCTGCCGTATTGCAGATACCACGGATTCTGGACGCAGAAGGCGCCAGACCCGCGCGCCGTTAACATGCATTGCTCAAAGGACATGAAGGTACAGGTGGTGCCGTTGTCGCCGCTGGCGCCTTGGTACTGAACGCACCAGGGCCGATAGATTTCAGCGGCCGCAGGCTTGGCGCCGCCCCCCGCAAGTGCTGCGACCGCCACCAGGGCCAAAGCGGCGCGGAGCATGATCATGGCCGGCTCTCCTCCCGATATCGCCCACCCGCCCGATTGAACCCCACGATAGCCCCGTTGTTCCAGGCCGGACCGGAGCCCGGCCCCGCAATCGAACGCCAAACGCCTCGGTTGATGCGGTGTGATAGGGATATCCATCCACGCCGGAGGATACAATGTCGCCATCTTTGCTGGGCCGAGGCCTGACCGCCGCCCTTTCGCTCGTCCTGTTGCACTCCGCCGCTGCCGCGGAGGATGCGCTCAAGATCGCCATCGGACAGCGCGGCGGCTGGGAGCAATGCGTGTCGGAGCTCGGCCAGAACGCCGGGATTTTCAAGAAGCATGGCCTCGTGCTCGAGGCGCTCTACACGCAAGGGAGCGGCGAAACGATCCAGATCGTGCTCTCCGGCAGCGTCGATGTGGGGATCGGCCCCGGCACGCATGCGGTGTTCGGCGCATTCTCGAAGGGCGCGCCGATCCGAATGATCGGCGCCTCGTTCACGGGCGCACGCGACCAGCTCTATTACGTGCGGGCCGACTCCACCATTCGCAGCATGAAGGATGCCGAGGGCAAGACCATCGGCATTTCCACGAGCGGATCGAGCTCGCACATGCTCGCCTTGGCGCTCGCCAAGCATTCCGGCGTCAACCTGGTCCCGCAGGCGACCGGGAATTATTCGGCAACTCTCACGCAGGTCATGACCAAGCAGGTCGATATCGGATTTGCGCAGGCGCCATTCGTGCTCGATGCGGTGGAGGATGGACGCATCCGCCTCGTGGCCAAGGGTGCCGACATTCCGGACGTCCAGAACCAGTCGATCCGCGCATGGATCGTGCACGCGAGCACGCTCGAGCGGCGCAAGGATGCATTGACGCGATACGTGACGGCCTACCGCGAAACCCTCGACTGGCTCTACTCGAGCCCCGACGCCATCAAAGCCTATGCCGCCTGGTCCGGCCTCGCCGAACGTCTCGCCAGGCAGGCGCCCGATTTCATTCCGAAGGACAGCATCGATCCGATCCGCATCGTCGGGCTCGAGGACATGATGGTGGATGCGGTGAAGTTCAGGTACATCCCGGCACCGCTCACCCGGGACCAGTTGGCCACCCTGGTGCAAGTGCCGAAGTGACGGTGGCCGCGCGGCCTCAAGCCAGCTCCACCACCAGCCCGTCCCGGAGCGTGACGCGCCGGTCCATGCGCGCGGCGATATCCATGTTGTGGGTGGCAACGACCACGGCGAGCCCCGAGGCCTGCACGAGCTGGGTGAGCGCGGAGAACACGTGGTCGGACGTGCGCGGGTCGAGATTTCCGGTCGGCTCGTCGGCGAGCAGGATGCGCGGCGCATTGGCGACCGCGCGCGCGATCGCGACCCGCTGCTGCTCGCCGCCCGAAAGCTCCGCCGGGCGATGCGCGAGACGGTCCTTGAGACCGAGATAGCCGAGCAGGTCGCTCGCGCGTCGAACCGCCTCGGCCTGCGGCAGGCCGCGGATCATCTGCGGCATCATCACATTCTCGAGCGCGGAGAATTCCATCAGCAGATGATGGAACTGGTAGACGAAGCCGATCTCGCTGCGACGGATGCGCGTGCGCTCCGCATCCGAGAGCCGCGACGTCGCAACCTGGTCGACATAGACCTCGCCGGCATCGGCCTGCTCGAGCAGGCCGGCGATGTGGAGGAGCGTCGACTTCCCGGCGCCGGAAGGCGCAACCAGCGCGACCGATTGCCCCGGCCAGATCGCAAGCTCGGCGCCTTTGAGAATTTCCAGCGTCACGTCGCCTTGGCGATAATGCCGGTCGATCCCCTGCAGGAACAGGATCGGGGCGTCCTCCGCGCTCGTCTCGACGCCGATCTCCGTGCTGCTCTCGCCGTTGATCGCGCTGTCACTCATAGCGCAACGCCTCGACCGGATCGAGGCGCGCCGCGCGCCAGGCCGGATAAAGTGTCGCCAGCAGCGAGAGCGCAAGCGCCATCACCACCACCGCCGTGGTCTCGCCGGCATCGAGGTCGGCCGGCAGCTTCGACAGGAAATAGAGCTCGGGCGAGAACAGCTCGGTGTTCGTGAGCCAGGAAAGAAAGCGGCGGATCGATTCGATGTTAAGGCACACCACCAGCGCCAGCAGGAAGCCCACGAGCGTGCCGACTACGCCGACCGAGGCGCCGGTCATCATGAACACGCGCATGATCGCGCCCTGGGTCACGCCCATAGTGCGCAGAATGCCGATGTCGCGCCCCTTGTCCTTGACCAGCATGATCAGGCCCGACGTGATGTTGAACGCCGCCACGATCACGATGATGGTCAAGATCAGAAACATCACGTTGCGCTCGACCTGCAGCGCGTTGAAGAAGGTCGAGTTGCGTTGGCGCCAGTCGATCATGAAGATCGGCCGGCCGGCGGCTTCGGTGATGAGCTTGCGGTAGCGATCGATCTGATCGGGCTTGTCGACATACACCTCGATGGCGGTGACGTCGCCGGCGCGGTTGAAATAGGCCTGCGACTCGGGCAGCGGCATGAACACGAAAGCGGAGTCGTATTCCGACATGCCGACCTCGAAGATCGCCGCGATCTTGTAGGGCTTGATGCGCGGTGTCGTGCCCATCGGCGTGACCGCCCCGCGCGGAGCGACCAGCGTCACGCTGTCGCCCACCCGCAGCGACAATTGATCGGCGAGGCGCTTGCCGACCGCCACCCCCTGCCCTGCGTCGAAGCCCTCGAGCGTGCCTTGCCGGATGTTGCTGGCCACGGAAGGAAGCTTGGCGAGATCGGACGCGCGCAGGCCGCGGACCAGCACGCCGGAGGCATTGAAGGGCGAGGAGGCCAGCGCCTGGCCTTCCACGATCGGCGCGGCCAGGGTCACCCCGGGAACCTTGGAAATGCGCCCAGCCACCACCTCCCAGTCGGTCAACGGCGATTCCAGCGGCTGGATCAGCAGGTGGCCGTTGAGGCCTAAAATCTTGTCCAGCAGTTCCTTGCGGAACCCGTTCATCACCGCCATGACGATGATGAGGGTGGCGACCCCGAGCATGATGCCGAGGAAGGAAAATCCGGCATTGACCGAGATGAAACCTTCCTGCCGTCTCGCCCGCAAATAGCGTAGCGACAGCATCCATTCGAACGGGGCGAAAGGGTGGGTGCTGCTTGGCTCGGCCATCGATGTGTTCCCCCTACCCCCCGATTTCACACGATTCTGGCCGTTTCAGGCCCTTCCCCGGCCGCGCCATGCCGGCAAGGCGCCATGCCTCACGGCGCCAGCCGCTCGATCGCATCCGCTGGGCTCATGAGCTCGCGGCTGCCGTCAGCCCGTTTCTTGACCTCGACCTTGCCCTCGGCAAGCCCTTTTGGCCCGATCAGGACCTGCCAGGGAATGCCGATCAGGTCGGCGGTGGCGAATTTGGCCCCCGGCCGCTGATCGAGATCGTCGTACAGCACCTCGACGCCTTTGGCGGAGAGCGCGCGGTAGAGCTGCTCGGCGGCCGCATCGGTATCGGCGGCGCCCTGCTTGAGGTTGAGGATCGCGACCTTGAACGGCGCGACCGCCTCCGGCCATTTGATGCCGGCATCGTCGTGAGATGCCTCGATGATGGCGGCGACGAGCCGCGACACGCCGACGCCATAGGAGCCGCCGTGGATCGGTCGCTCGACGCCGTCCGGGCCGGCAACGACCGCCTTCATCGGTTCGGAATATTTGGTCCCGAAATAGAAGATCTGGCCCACCTCGATGCCGCGGGTATGTACGCGCTTCTCCTGCGGGACTTCACGTTCGAAGCGGGCGGCGTCGTGCACGTCCTCGGTCGCAGCATAGAGACTGGTCCAGGGACGAATGATCGGCGCGAGGTCTCCGTCATAGTCGACGTCCTCGCCGGGTACCGGCAGATCGAGAACGTCCCTGTTGCAGAAGACGCCGGATTCGCCCGTCTCGGCCAGAATGATGAACTCGTGCGATAGGTCGCCGCCGATCGGACCGGTCTCTGCCCGCATCGGAATCGCCCGCAGCCCCATGCGCGAGAACGTACGCAGATAGGCGACGAACATCTTGTTGTAGGACAGCCGCGCCGCCGCCTCGTCGAGGTCGAAGGAATAGGCGTCTTTCATCAAGAACTCGCGCCCGCGCATGACGCCAAAGCGCGGTCTGATCTCGTCGCGGAACTTCCATTGAATGTGATAGAGGATTTTCGGCAGCTCGCGGTAGGAGCGGATGTAGCTGCGAAAGATCTCCGTGATCATGTCCTCATTGGTCGGGCCGTAGAGCATTTCGCGCCCGTGCTGATCCTTGATGCGCAGCATCTCCGGGCCATAGGCATCATAGCGCCCGCTCTCGCGCCAAAGGTCGGCAAGCTGCAGCGTGGGCATCAGGAGCTCGATGGCTCCCGCGCGGTTCTGCTCCTCGCGCACGACCTGCTCGATCTTTTTGAGCACCCGAAAACCGAGCGGCAGCCAAGCATAAATCCCGGCGGCCTCCTGGCGGATGAGGCCCGCCCGAAGCATGAGCCGGTGGGAGATGATCTCGGCCTCTTTCGGCGTCTCGCGCAGAATTGGCAGGAAGTAGCGGGACAGGCGCATGGCTATTGAGAATCGCTCGCTTCGGGATCCACCCGAGTGAAACCGGATCGCCGGAAAAAAGACAAGGGCTATCAATGCCTTCCAGCTGCCATTACGTTTGCTTTGGGTGGCCCCTCTCGATCGTTATGGCACGCCCGGACTAATCGTGTGCCGATTCCGAAGTCCGCAAACACTCGCGGCACACTCTCATGCGAGCTTCGGAATCAAAGGGACATTAGCAACTCTATGATTCTTGTGCCCCTTTTGAACCCGAAGTTCGCAATCGAACTGGCGGCATGGGCGTGCGAGCTTCGGGTTCGGGGCACTGGCAAAGGTATCGATTTCCCGGGCTGCCGGCACGTTACTTTTCGGTGACAAGTCAAATGAGATCGGATAGCGTCGAAGCTGCGAGGTCAAGGGCGCTGGGCAATCACTGCGCCCGGCCACGCGGTCCAAGTCTTGGGAGGACAAGCCGGCGCAAAAAAGCCGTGGCCGTCTCGATCCACAACAGAGCAATTCGAGGCGTGAGCGTAGCGTCTAGTCGATTGCGTCTTTGGAGCAGGGCTCGGCCCTGCTCAATTTTTTTTGAAAACGTCGCGACGGCATCGAGCGCGTTGCGCCAACGTGCGAGCTCGCGAGCGAGTGCAAGGCTCGCGAAGCGCGATATCCAAAAGCTATGGAAGCAAGACCGATCTTGGAGCAATCACGTCCACGCAGATCGCGCGAACGTGTTCTCGGATGAACAGCACATCCGTCCGCCTCTGCTATAGTAGAGGAGGTGGATGTTTCACCTGCCGAGGAGCCTTTTCATGCGAAACATCGTTCTCGCCGCGGCCGCGCTGGCGGCATTGTCCTTCACCAGCGTCGATGCGCGCGCCGACGGAGCGTGGTGCGCCCGCGACACCAAGGGCGGGACGAATTGCGGCTTTCACACCTTTGCGCAATGCCAGGCCGACATCAGCGGTATCGGCGGCTTTTGCTCGCCCAACCCGTTCTTCCAGAGCTATAACCGCGGCTCCAGCCGCGACGCCCGTCGGCGCGCGCGCGACTATTAGGCACGGCCGACCTGAAGGCGCTGCTGCCTCCACCTGCTCCCGCAGCATCTAATCAGGGGTTGGCGACCTCGCCCAAGCGGGCGAGCTTGTCGGGGTTACGCATGATGTAGATGTTCGTCGCCGCGCCGCCTTCGTCATAGGAAAAGGAAATGGAGGCCGTGGCCACGCCCTCGTGCCGGAGGATAACGGCGCGGCCTCCATTGATGTCCGACCTGATCCATTGATACGGACGCCACCACTGCCGCGCCTGAGCGATGAAATCGAGCACCTCCGTCTTACCGCGCAGGACGCGGAGCACGGCGGGCACCTTGCCCGCGCTGTCGACGCAGAGTTCGATCTCGTCCGAGAGCAATGCCACCAGACGATCCGTGTCGCCGCTGGCGACGGCCACTTGAAAGGCGGCAAGCAATTTCTCCTGCTGCTCGATCGGGGTGACGTGCCGGACCTTCGACCGATCGATGTTGGCGCGCGCCCTGGATACCAGCTTGCGGCACGTGCTCTCCGGAGCATCTAAGGTCTTTGCAATGTCGGGGTACGAGATGTCGAAAATTTCATGAAGCAGATAGGCGGCCCGCTCTCTCGGGGTCAGGCGCTCGAGCATCAGCAGAAACGCCGTCGACAGGGACGACGCCACTGACAATGCGGTTTCGGCGCTCGCTTCGGCCGGCGTATGAAGAGGCTCCGGCAGCCAAGCTCCGACGTAGTCCACCCTGGCTCGGTGCGCAGATCTCAGCAGATCAATGCACCGGCGCGTGCAGGTGGCCGTGAGCCATCCGGATGGATTCTCGATCTTGTGCTTGTCGGCGTCCTGCCACCTTAGAAACGTGTCCTGGACTGCGTCCTCAGCATCGGCCCGCGATCCGAGCATGCGATAGGCCAGCCCCAACAGAACGGGGCTGGTTTGCTCGAAGGTGACGAGGTCATCGCGATCCGGCATTTCAGTGTCTCGACACCTGGATGCGGTTCCACAGATTGATCATGGCCACGATCGCGGTCAGATCGCCGATCTCCTTGTCCGTGAAGTGCGTCCGTAATCGGGCCCGGATCGCTCCGAAGTCGGTCCTGCGGTCGAGAACGGTCAGCGCCTCGGTCCAGGCAAGGGCGGCCTTTTCGCGTTCGCTGAAGTCGCTGACGTGCTCCCACACGATCACCCGGTCCAATCGTTCATTGGTTTCGCCGTCCTGGCGGGCCTCCTTCGTGTGCATTTTGATGCAGTGGGCACATCCGTTGATCTGCGACGCCCTCAGTTGGACGAGATGTTGGATGCTTCTGTCGAAGCCACGGCCAGCCAGCACCCCATGGACTCCCGCCAGTGCCTGAAAAACGTCCGAGATCTGCTGTTCGTATTTGACTACCCCGCGCTCGCTCATATCGTTCTCCTTCATCACGGAACCAAACGCGCTTACGCCCTTATGACGATTGAGAAGTGGAGTTTGTGACCCCCAGCGCCGACATTTTTGGTCGGTTCCTGCTTCGCCGGAAGGCCCCATAGGTCCCTTGCCCACTACCGCAGCGGCAGGCCGAGCATTGCGGCGAGATCGTCGAGCGCGATCAGCCGATAGGCATAGACGACATACCCGAGCGCGAAGACGATACCCGCGACGATCGTTGTCCAGAGGAGCTTACGCTTGAGATTAGGGATCGCCGGGGCGCCGGGATCGCTGCCGGGTATGATCGCCCCGTCCTCGTGTTGGCTGCGCACGCCCCAGGGAAGGACGGCGAAGAGCACCACCCACCAGATGATGAAATAGATCGCGAGTGCAGTCGGCAGCGACATCAATTGGCTGCGTTATGGTCGCCAGGTTCAATCCTCGCTTGCCGCGACGCGCTGCAATTCGTCCAGCATCATCACGCCTGCTCGATCTCGACCAGCGTCCCGCAGAAATCCTTGGGATGCAGGAACAGCACCGGCTTGCCGTGGGCGCCCATCTTCGCCTCACCGTCGCCGAGCACGCGCGCGCCCTGCGCCCTGAGCTTGTCGCGCGCGGCGCGAATATCGTCGACCTCGTAACAGACGTGGTGGATGCCGCCGTCCGGATTGCGGTCGAGAAATTTCGCGATCGGGGACGCCTCCCCGAGCGGCTCGAGGAGCTCGATCTTGGTGTTGGGCAGCGTGATGAAAACCGTGGTCACGCCGTGCTCGGGCTGCGGCTCCGGTTCGGAGACCTGAGCCCCGAGAACTCTGGCGATAGACGTTCGCCGCCTTGGCAATGTCGCGAACCGCGATCGCCACATGGTTGAGCCGTCCGATCATACGTTGTCTCCTGCAGCTCCGACGGCGGCATCCATATCCGGCCCGCTCACGTCATGCTAGAGCATGATCCCGAAAAGTGGGTACCGGTTTTCGGAAAAGATCATGCTCCAGCTCAAGCGCGCAGCAGGCCAAGCTCGCCGAGCACGGCCCGCATGTCGGTGCGCTCGCGCCCGAGGTACTCGCGCAATTCGGCGCCGTCGAGATGCATCTCGGTCCAAAAATGGCGGCCGAGGTCGTGCTTTCCATTCCGCGGTCCGGCTGGCCGCTGCCAGCGTGGCCTCCCAGAACGCGATTTGCGCACGGCCGAGCGCGGGCGGCCCGCTCGCCCCCCGCCAGGACTCCACCATGCAATCCACCCCCTGCTCGCTCCATGTCGGCGCGGCTCCATATGGTCCGGGCAGGCGTGCCGGCGAGGATATGCCGATGGCGCGAAGTTGGCCGGCCTCGAGCTCCGGCACGGCGCTCGCCGCCGTGATGGCGCCAACGTCGGCATGGCCCGCAACCACGTCGGCAACGGCGTCGAGGGCGGTGTCGAACACCCGGATCTTCGGCGCACGGGTGTCGCCGCCGGCGTGACGGATTACCTTCGCGACGGCGACGTGGTTGGAATTGCCGAGCGACGTGGAGAGCGCGATCGTGACGGCGTTCTGCGCAAACCGCCGGACCAGATCGGCGCCGCTGCAGATCGCGGAATTGGCGCGAACGACGAACGCAATGTATTCGGAATAGAGGATCGCGAGCGGCGTGAATCGATCGGGATCGGACTTGGTCGCGCCCGTCAGGTAATCCGCCGTCATGTTGGGCGAGCTTATTCCGATCACGTGGCCGTCGCCGGCACGGCGCTCCATGTGGCGCCATGCGTTTCGCCCCCCGTCGCCGCCGACATTGACCACCCTTACAGGAACGTCGACCAGCGCATTGGCCGTAATGGAGGTGAGGAGCGCCCGCGCCGAGCGGTCGAGACCGCCGCCCGGCGGCGTGCCCGCAATGATCTCGAGCTCGCGCTGCGGCTTCCAGGTCATGGGGAGTTCGGCGGCTTCATCGATCCGAGCACCCGCGTCCAGAGATCGACCTCCCCGCGCATGAACTCTTCGAAGGCGGCCGGCGAGCGCTGCTGCGGGGCCACCACGTCGTAGCCGAGATCCGCGAACCTCTTGACCACGGTCGGGTCATCCATGGCGGCCGAGAGCGCCTGGTTGAGCTTCGCCACGATCGGTCCCGGAGTGCCTTTGGGTGCGGAGAGGCCATACCAGACGGTGAGCTTGAAATCGGGCAATCCGGCCTCGGCGGTGGTCGGCACATTCGGCAGCATCGGGGAGCGTTTCTCGCCGGTGACCGCATAGGCCTTGAGCGAGCCGGCCTTCGCGTGCTCGACGATGTTGACGATCTGGTTGCACAGGAAATCGACGTTTCCGGCCAGCAGATCCTGGGTGGCTTGCGGCGTGCCGCGATACGTCACCACGGTCGGCTTGATGCCGATGAGCGAATGGAACACCGAGCAAGCCAGGTGGGAAACCGAGCCCACACCGGCATCGGCTTCCGTGACGGTCTTCTCGTTCGCACGCAGGTAAGCCGACGAGTTCGCCGCAGCGTGTTGGGCGGCAGGTCGCGCTTTCCCACGATCACGACCGGGGTCGTGTTGATGAGGCCAACCGACTCGAAGTCGAGCGCCCGATAAGGTGGATTGGCGTAAAGCTGCTCGACCGCGGCATGGGTGCCGGAACCCGAGATGCCCAGGGTGTAACCGTCGGGCGCGGCCTTCGCCACGCGGCCCGATCCGATCGTGCCGCCCGCCCCGCTCACATTCTCCACCACGACTTGCTGGCCCAAGGCCTTGGACATCGGCGCGGCGATGAGGCGCGCGACCGTATCGGACGGACCACCCGCCTGGAACGGCGCCACGATCGTGACGAACCGTGTCGGATAGTCCTGAGCGAGCGCGGCCGGCGCCGAATTGATGGCTACGCAGGCCAGCAGCGCCGCCGTGAGATAGTGCGGTCCTCTGATCACCTTCAACCTCCCTCGACGCTCCTCTTTACGCCCCCTTGCGGGGCTCGAGATTACACCTCGAGCACATGCACATGGCATGTGGGCTTCTTGTTCCACGCCGCGCTCAGCGCGGCGCGTATGGCCCGCCGTACCGCCTCGCCGACGGCTTCGGGGTCGCGCCGGCGGGGACGCGGCATCGACTCGAAGGCCTCGACCGCGGCGTCATAGGCGATGTCCTCGATCCTATGCCCCAGCGCATTGGCCTCGGGAATGCCGGTCAGCGTCACCGCCGGATCGCCGATGAGCTCGCCGCGCGCGCTCACGGCGAGCGCAACCGAAACCACCCCGGCAAAGCCGAGCCGGCGGCGGTCGGCGACGGTGCGCTCCTCGGCGCTGACCAACAGCGAACCATCCTTGTAGATCCGTCCCGCCGGCACCTCATCGATCTTCCCGGGAACGCCGGGTGCCAGCCGCACCAGTTCTCCGTCGCGGCATACGACCACCTTGCCGACCCCGCTGCGGCGTGCGAGCTCGGCATGCTCGGCCATGTGCAATGCTTCGCCGTGGACCGGGATCAGAATCTCGCGGCCGCACCCACCCGATCATGTCCTTGAGCTCGTCCACCCTCGGATGGCCGGACACATGCACGAGGTGGGTGCGGTCGGTGATGACCTCGATGCCTTGGCTGACGAGACCGTTGATCACCCGCATCACCGCCTTCTCGTTGCCGGGAATAGCGCGCGAGGAAAAGATCACGCGGTCGCCGCGCGAAAACGCGACCTCGGGATGATCGTCCTGGGCGATGCGGGACAGCGCCGCGCGCGGCTCGCCCTGGCTGCCGGTGCAGAGCGCGACCACTTTGTCCGGCGGCAGGTGCCCGTAGACGTCGACGGAGCGAAAATCCTGGATGCCGTCGAGATAGCCGGTCTCACGCGCGACCTGCGAAATTCGCTCCATGGCGCGGCCGACCACGACGACTTCGCGCTCGCAGGTAGCCGCGGCTTCCGCCACCGCGCGCAGGCGGGCCACGTTGGAGGCAAAGGTGGTGACCGCGACCCGCGCGGGCGCGGTGCGGATGAGGTCGGCGAGAGCTTTGGCGACATCGGACTCGGAGGGGGAGCGGCCCTCGCGAAATGCATTGGTGGAATCCCCGATCAGCGCAAGGCAACCCTCGTCACCGAATGCGCGCAGCCTTGCCTCATCGGTCGGCGGGCCGATGAGTGGCGTCGGGTCGATCTTCCAATCGCCGGTATGAAGCACGGCGCCGAGCGGTGTGCGGATGATGAGGCCATTCGATTCCGGGATGGAATGGGCCATGGAGACGAGCTCGATATCGAACGGTCCGAGCGTGAATCGACTACCGAGCGGCACGATATTCACCGGGATTTCGGGGGCGCCCGGTTCGCTTTCCTGCTTGGCTTGCAACAGCGCCGCGGTAAACGGCGTGGCATAGACCGGGAGCTGGAGCCGTGGCCACAGATCGAGCAGCGCGCCGAAATGATCCTCGTGCGCGTGGGTGAGCACAAGTCCGAGAAGATTCCGCCGCTCCTCCACCAGATAACGGATGTCCGGCAGGATGAGATCGATGCCGGGCAGCGCATCGTCGGCAAAGGCCACGCCGAAATCGACCGCGATCCATTGCCGGCGATGCTCGTCCCCGAGGCCGTAGATCGCGAGATTCATCCCGATCTCGCCGACCCCGCCGAGCGGCGCAAAAACGAGTTCATCGGTGGGGCGCACCATCGCGGGCTCCGGTCAGCTTCCCTGGCGGAGGGACGGCGCTGAAGACACGAACACGTCGCCGGCGGTGATGGTCGTGGCGTTGCCGTCGGGCAGTCGCAGCACCAGGCCGCCTGCGGCGTCGATCGCTTCGAAGCGGCCATTGATTTCGCAGTCCGCAAGGCGCACGCGCACGTCCTCGCCCACACCGGACACACGGGCGAGCCAGTCGGCACGGATGCCCGCAAAGCCTTGCCCGCCGTTCCATTGCGCGATGCGCGCGAGCATCGTGCCCGCGAGCGCATCGAAGAGGGCAGCGGGCGAAACCGGCACACCGGCGGCGGCAAGATCGGTCGCGGGAGATTCGACGTCCGCGGGGTGGCTTGCGCAATTGACGCCGATGCCGACGGCAACCGCGGCTTTTTCGCCGCTCTCGCCTTCGATCAGAATGCCGGCAAACTTCGCACCGCCAAGCAGAAGATCATTCGGCCATTTGATCGTCGGCCGTGGCTGGAGGCCGGCGGCGAGGTCCATGACGGCATCATGGACTGCCAGCGCCGCGACGAATGAAAGTTCCGGCCAATGCTCGGCCGGCGACGGGTCAGTGAGCAGGAGGGTCGCATGCAGATTACCGGGCATGGATATCCACGCCCGCCCGCGCCGGCCGCGACCCGCGGTCTGGCGAGCGGCCATCACCCACAGCGGACCGCGCTCGCCTTGAGCCGCCAGGTTCAAGGCCTCAGCGTTGGTCGAACCCAAGACGTCGTGCGCAACCAGCCGCACACCCGCCGCGGTCGCCCTGGGCTCGAGTTTCATTCAGAATCCGGCTTCATTCAGAACAGCGACTTTGCCGCCGCATTGGCCGCCTCGACCAGCGGGCTCGGATAGACGAAGAACAGGAGGTTGAACAGGCCGGTGACCGCAAGCACGGCCTTGAGCTCGTAGGGCATCGGCTCGAATGGCTTGGCCGGCTCGTCGAAATACATGATCTTCACGATCGCGAGATAATAGTAAGCGCCCACGACGCTGGTGACCACGCCGATCACGGCGAGCGTGAACAACCCTGCCTTGATCGCCGCCAGGAACACGTAGAATTTGGCGAAAAACCCGGCCAGCGGCGGGATGCCGGCGAGCGAAAACAAGAGCATGGCGAGGAAGAACGCCATTGCCGGCTTGGTACGGGCAAGGCCCGCGAGATCGGCAATGTCTTCTACCATCTGTCCGTCGCGGCGCATCGACAGGATGCAGGCGAACGTCCCCAGCGTCATGGCCACATAGATCGCCATGTACACCAGCACGCCCTGCACGCCTTCCTGCGTGCCGGCGGCGAGCCCGACGAGGGCGAAACCCATATGGCCGATGGAGGAATAGGCCATCAGACGCTTGATGTTGCGCTGGCCGATGGCGGCGAAGGCGCCGAGCGCCATCGAGGCGATCGCCACGAATACCACGATCTGCTGCCATTGGGTCAGGACGCCGGGAAAAGCCACGACGGTCGTGCGCACGAACATGGCAATGCCGGCGACCTTGGGTGCGGCAGCGAAGAAGGCGGTGATCGGCGTCGGCGCACCCTCGTAGACATCGGGCGTCCACATGTGAAACGGAACGGCCGAGACCTTGAAGCAGAAGCCGGCGACGAGGAAAACGAGCCCGAATACGAGCCCGAGGCTGGTGTGGCTGGGCCCGCCCTGGCTCGCGGCCTTGGCGATGCCGGCGAAGCTCACCGTGCCGGTGAAGCCGTAGACCAGCGACGCGCCGTACAGCAGCATGCCGGAAGACAAGGCGCCGAGGACGAAATATTTGAGCCCCGCCTCGGTCGAGCGCACGGAATCGCGGTTGATGGCTGCGAGCACATAGAGGGCGAGACTCATCAGCTCGAGCCCGAGATAGAGCGCGATCAAGTCGGCGGCCGAGATGAGCATCATCATGCCGGTCGCCGACAGCAGGATCAGGATCGAATATTCGAACTTCTGCTGCTTCTCGACCGCGAGATAATCCGACGACATCAGGATCGCGGCCGCCGACCCGGTCAACGCCAGCAGCTTGAGGAAGCGGGCGAAACCGTCGACGACGAAGCTGCCGCCAAAGGTGACGAGCGTACCCGCGGGCAGGAAAACGATGATGACACCGGCGAGGATCAACAGCAGGATCGCGGCCCCGTCGATGCCCCGCGTCGCCTGCTCGCCGCGAAACGCGCCGACCATCAGCAGCAGCATGGCGCCGACGGCAAGCACGATTTCCGGCAGAGCCGGCAGCAGCGCGGGAATTTCAGCGGTCTCGGTCATCGTGAGCTTCGCGCCCGTGATCAATGCGCCAGCAAGGCGGCGGCCTTGGCCGCGCCGAGCGCGCGGTCGTAGTTTTCGAGCAATTGCGCAACCGAAGCCGCCGACATGTCGAGCACCGGTTTGGGATAGATGCCGAACAGGATGGTCAGGATGACCAGCGGACCGAGCGTGATGATCTCGCGATAGTCGAGATCCTTGATGGTGGCCAGGCTCGGCTTGGTCAGCGCGCCGAAAACGACCTTGCGGTAGAGCCATAGCGCATAGGCCGCCGACAGGATCGTGCCCAGCGTCGCCAGCGCCGCGACCCAGGTATTGACCCGGAACGTGCCCAGCAGCGTGAGGAATTCGCCGATGAAGCCCGAGGTGCCGGGCAGCCCCACATTGGCCAGCGTGAACACCATGAAGACCGCGGCATAAAGGGGCATGCGGTTGACGAGGCCGCCATAGGCCGCGATCTCGCGTGTATGCATGCGGTCATAGACGACGCCGACGCACAGAAACAACGCCGCCGACACGATGCCGTGGGAGATCATCTGAAAGATGCCGCCGGCAATGCCCTGCGTGGTGGCCGCGAAAATGCCCATGGTGACGAAGCCCATATGGGCGACCGAGGAATAGGCGATGAGCTTCTTCATGTCCTCCTGCACCAGCGCGACCAGCGAGGTGTAGATGACGGCCACGACCGAGAGCGCGAAGACGAGCGGGGCAAGATCATGGGAGGCCGCCGGAAACATCGGCAGCGAGAAGCGCAGAAAGCCGTAGCCGCCCATCTTCAGCAGGATGGCGGCAAGTATCACCGAGCCCGCGGTCGGCGCCTCGACGTGCGCGTCCGGCAGCCACGTATGCACCGGCCACATCGGCAGCTTGACCGCAAAGGAGGCGAAGAACGCGAGCCAGGCCCAGGTTTGCAGGCCGCGCGGGAAGCCGTGGCGCAGGAGCGCCGGGATTTCGGTCGTGCCGGCTTCCCAGTACATCGCCATGATGGCGAGCAGCATCAGCACGGAGCCGAGCAGCGTATAGAGAAAGAACTTGAAGCTGGCATAGACCCGGCGCGGACCGCCCCAGACCCCGATGATCAGGAACATCGGAATGAGGCCGCCCTCGAAGAACAGGTAGAACACCACCAGGTCGAGGGCGGCGAAGGTGCCGACCATCAGCGTCTCGAGCACCAGGAACGCGATCATGTATTCCTTGACGCGCTGCTGGATCGGCAACCAGCTCGCGATGATGCAGACCGGCATCAACGCGGTCGTGAGAATGACGAAGGGCAGCGAGATGCCGTCGACGCCCATGTGGTAGGTGATCGCGCCGCCGAGCCACGGCCGCTTCTCCACGAACTGGAACTCGGGCGACGAAGGATCGAACCGGTAGAGCAGGATCAGCGAGATCGCGAACGTGATCAGCGTGGTCCATAGCGCGATCCAGCGCGCATTGCGCTTCTCCGCCTCGCCGTCGCTGCGCATCATCATGATGAACAGCGCGCCGACCAGCGGCAGGAAGGTCATCACCGAGAGGATTGGCCAGCTCATGGTCAGCCCGCCCGTCCGCCGAACATGAACCAGGTGATGAGCGCGGCGACGCCCAGCAGCATGGCAAAGGCGTAGTGGTAGAGATAGCCGGTCTGCAGCCGCACCACGCCGCGCGTGACGTCGAGCACGCGCGCGGAAATGCCGTCAGGTCCCAAACCGTCGATCATCCGGCCATCGCCGTATTTCCACAACACGCGGCCGAGCCACAGGGTCGGGCGAACGATGAGGAAGTCGTAGATCTCGTCGAAGTACCATTTGTTGAGCAGGAACTGATAGAGCGGCTGCTGCTGGCGGGCGAGTTCGGCCGGCAGCTCCGGGCGGCGGATGTAGAACTCCCAGGCGACGACGAAGCCGATCGCCATCATCACCGTCGGAAGCAGCGACACCAGATAGGGGACGTGGTGCATGTCCTCGAGGATATGATTGCTCTCCGCAAATCTGAGTGAATCGCGGAAAAACTCGGCGACCCCGTGACCGACGAACAAATCCTTGAACGGGTAGCCGGAGAAGATCGAGCCGGCGGCGAGAAAGCCGAGCGGAACGAGCATCACCATGGGACTCTCCCGCGCCTGCTCGTAGTGATGGTGGTCGTGCGGACTGCCGTGGAAGGTGAGAAAGATCAGCCGCCAGGAATAGAACGCGGTCAGCGCGGCCGCGACCACGGTCATCCCGTAGGCGTAGATCGCCATCGGGTTCGTGCTCACATAGGCCGCCTCGATAATGGCATCCTTGGAGAAGTAGCCGGCGGTGAGCGGAAACCCGGTGAGCGCGAGGGTTCCAATCACCATGGTCCAGTAGGTGAACGGGATCTTGTCCTTGAGCCCACCCATGTGGCGGATGTCCTGCTCATGGTGCATCGCCAGGATCACCGAGCCCGAACCAAGGAACAGCAGGGCCTTGAAGAAGGCGTGGGTGAACAAGTGGAACATGCCCACCGAATAGGCGCCCGTGCCCATGGCGACGAACATGTAGCCGAGCTGGGAGCAGGTCGAATAGGCGATGATGCGTTTGATGTCGTTCTGCACCAGGCCGATGGTGGCGGCAAAGAACGCGGTGGTCGCGCCGATGAAGATGACGAAGGTCTGCGCGTTCGGCGCCAGCTCGAACAGCGGGGAGAGCCGCGCCACCATGAACACGCCTGCCGTGACCATCGTAGCGGCATGGATCAACGCCGAGACCGGCGTGGGCCCTTCCATGGCATCCGGCAGCCAGGTGTGCAGCAGGAACTGCGCCGACTTGCCCATCGCCCCCATGAACAGCAGCAGGCAGATCAACGTGAGCGCATCCACGTCCCAGGACAGGAAGTGAATGGTCTTGCCGGTGAGCGAAGGCGCCTGTGCGAAAACGGTGTCGAAGTCGACCGCGCCGGTCATCAGGAACACCGCGAAAATACCGAGTGAAAAGCCGAAATCGCCGATACGATTGACGATGAAGGCCTTGATCGCGGCGGCGTTCGCCTCCGGCTTGTGGTACCAGAACCCGATGAGCAGATAGCTCATCAGGCCGACGCCCTCCCAGCCGAAGAACAGTTGTACGAGATTGTCCGCCGTCACCAGCATCAGCATGGCGAAGGTGAACAAGGACAAATAGCAGAAGAAGCGCGGCCGGTACGGATCCTCCGCCATGTAGCCAATGGAATAGAGGTGGACGAAGGCCGAGATGGTGGTGACGACCACGAGCATGACCGCAGTGAGCGTATCGATGCGCAGTGCCCAATCGACCTTGAGATCGCCCGAGACCATCCAGGAAAACACCGCCTCGCGGGCGTCGTGATGGCCAAATCCGACATCGGCGAAGGCAAACCACGACAGCAGCATCGAGGCGAACAGGAACACCGTGGTCACGAGTTCGGCCGAACGCGAGCCGGCGGCCGTCGGCTGCTGCCCTTCCGGCTCGCCGTGGGAGGCATCGAGGACGGCATGCGCCGCGTCCGGAGCGGACGCGCCGCGCGCGTGGCTCTCGTCGACCGGAGGGTGCGCGTGACTGGCGCCGGCATCGGCCGGCGGCCCACCGGGATGGCGTGCGCGCGCACCGGCGAGCGTGATCAGGGCCGCTGCGAGC
The DNA here is from genome assembly GCA_963827585.1 of uncultured Alphaproteobacteria bacterium. Classification (GTDB taxonomy): domain Bacteria; phylum Pseudomonadota; class Alphaproteobacteria; order Rhizobiales; family Xanthobacteraceae; genus VAZQ01. Next base: position 13,349 of record CAWHCK010000008.1, on the reverse strand, counting down.
GTGCCGAGTAGCGGCAGGAAGACGATCGCGTAATACATGCCTCGCTCTCAGCCCTTCATCAGGTTGATGTCCTCGACCGCGATCGAGCCGCGATTGCGGTAGTAGGCGACCAGAATGGCGAGCCCGATGGCCGCTTCCGCCGCCGCCACGGTGAGCACCAAGAGCGCGAACACCTGGCCGACCAGGTCGCCGAGAAAGCTCGAGAACGCAACGAGATTGATGTTGACCGCGAGCAGGATCAGTTCGATCGACATCAGGATGATGATCACGTTCTTCCGGTTGAGGAAGATGCCGAAAATGCCGATGGTGAACAGGATGGCGGCGACCGTGAGGTAGTGGCCCAGCCCGATGGTCATGGCGTTCCCCTGCGAACTCTAGAGCCCTTGACCCGGCCGCACCTTGACGATCTCGATCGCGGTCGCCTTGGTGCGCGCAATCTGATCGGCCACGTTTTGGCGCTTGACGTTCGGCTTGTGCTGCAGCGTCAACACGATCGCCCCGATCATGGCCACCAGCAGCACCATTCCCGCCGCCTGGAAGAAATAGATGTAGCGCGTATAGAGCACGTGTCCGAGCGCCTCGGCATTGTACATCCTGCCCATGGGCGGAATCGGTGTCGCGATCGCCTGCTGCACGTCAGGGCCGATCACCCAGGCGCCCACCACCAGCACGAGCTCGACGAGAAGAATGATGCCGAGGAAAGCCCCGATCGGCAGGTATTGCAAAAAGCCCTGGCGCAGCTCGGCGAAATCGACGTCGAGCATCATGACCACGAACAGGAACAGCACCAGCACCGCGCCCACATAGACGATGACGAGAATCATCGCCAGGAACTCGGCGCCCAGAAGGATGAACAGCGCCGCGGCGTTGACGAAGGCGAGAATGAGAAACAGCACTGAATGTACGGGGTTCCTGGCCGCGATCACCATGAAGGCTGAGGCGATGCACACGCCGGCGAAGAGATAGAAGAAGACTGCTGGAAAGATCATTCCCCGACCTCACCGATACGGCGCGTCGAGCGCGATATTCTTGGCGATCTCGCGCTCCCAGCGGTCGCCGTTCGCGAGCAGGCGCTCCTTGTCGAAGTAGAGCTCCTCGCGCGTCTCGGTCGCGAACTCGAAATTCGGTCCTTCCACGATGGCGTCGACCGGGCAGGCCTCCTGACAAAGCCCGCAATAGATGCACTTGACCATGTCGATGTCGTAGCGCGTGGTGCGGCGCGTGCCGTCATTGCGGCGCGGCCCGGCCTCGATGGTGATGGCTTGCGCCGGACAGATCGCCTCGCAGAGCTTGCAGGCGATGCAGCGCTCCTCGCCGTTGGGATAGCGGCGCAGCGCGTGCTCGCCGCGAAAGCGCGGCGAGATCATCCCCTTCTCGAAGGGGTAGTTGAGCGTGGGCTTCGGCTTGAAGAAATAGCGCATGGCGAGCACGAACGCCGATACGAATTCCTTGAGGAACAACGAGCGGGCTGCCTGGTCCAATCTCATGGCGCCATCCTTTCGGGCAGTGCGTTCCGCAGGAGCACCGCGGTCAGTCCCCGATCATGCCGCCGAGCCAATAACCGATTCCCGCCAGCACGAGGATATCGGCCGCAAGCACGGCCCGGCGCAGTATGGCCATCTCCTGCTCGAGCGTCCTGCGCTCCTCGGCGCTCTCGGCTGGGGCGCGCGACCTGAAACCGCGCTCGATGACGGCGACGAGCGGCCCGTAGGCCACCGCCGCAATGATCGTACCGACGACCGCTCCGAGGAGCCCGGCCAGGGAAAGGTCCGTCATGCCGTGTCCCCATCATTTCGGCGTCAGCCCCCCATATTGCAAGACGCCCGCGACGATCGCGACCATGGCGAGCGAAAGCGGCAGGAAGACCTTCCAGCCCAGTCGCATGAGCTGGTCGTAGCGGTAGCGCGGAACGATCGCCTTCACCATCGCGAACAGGAAAAACATGAACAGGCACTTGAGCGCGAACCAGATCACGCCCGGTATCCAAGTGAAAGGCGCGACCGCAAACGGCGGCAGCCAGCCGCCGAGGAACAGAATGGTCGCCATCGAGCACATGGTGAGGATGGCGATGTACTCGCCGAGAAAGAAAAGCAGGAATGGGGTTGCCGAATATTCCACCGCATAGCCGGCGACCAGCTCGGATTCCGCCTCTACCAGATCGAACGGCGGACGGTTGGTTTCCGCGAGCGCCGAGACGAAAAAGACCACGAACATCGGGAACAGCGGCAACCAGAACCAGTTGAACATTCCCCAGTTGCCTTCCTGGGCGTCGACGATGATGGTGAGATTGAGGGAGCCGGCACAGAGCAGGACAGTGATGATGACGAAGCCGATCGAGACCTCGTAGGACACCATCTGCGCCGCCGAGCGCAACGAGGCGAGGAATGGATACTTCGAGTTCGACGACCACCCCGCCATGATGATGCCGTAGACCATGAGCGAGGAGATGGCGAAGATATAGAGGATCCCGACATTGATGTCGGCGATCACCCATTCGGCATTGACCGGGATCACCGCCCAGGCGGAAAGCGCCAGCACGGCGGTGACGAGCGGCGCCAGCAGAAACACGCCCTTGTTGGCGCCAGCCGGAATGATGGGTTCCTTGACGATGAATTTCAGGAGATCGGCGAAGGATTGCAGCAGCCCCCACGGCCCGACCACGTTGGGACCGCGCCTGATCTGCACCGCCGCCCAGATCTTGCGATCGGCATAGAGCACATAGGCGGTGACGAGGAGGAGCAGGACGAGCAGCAGCACGCTCTGCGCGACCACGATGAGCAGCGGCCAGATGTAGTTGATCCACATTTCGGCCATGTCAGCTACTCCGCCGCGGTGAGCGCGGCGTGGCCCTCGGCGATCACCGAGCATTCCGCCATGACCGCGGACGCCCGCGCGATCGGATTGGTGAGATAGTAGTCGTCGATCGCGGCGCCGAACGCTGCCCGCTCGAGGGTGCCGCCGCGGGCGGCAAGCGCCGTGACATCCGCGGCGTTGCCCGGGGCAATCTGGTCGATGCGCTGCAGGTGGGGATGGGCCCTGAACAGGGCCTGGCGCAATTGCGCGAGCGAGTCATAAGGAAGCTTCCGGCCGAGCACGTCCGACAGCGCGCGCAGGATCGCCCAGTCCTCGCGCGCCTCGCCCGGCGGAAACGACGCGCGGGACGCCATCTGGACGCGGCCCTCGGTATTGACATGGATGCCGGATTTCTCGGGATAGGCGGCACCGGGAAGGATGACATCGGCCCGGTGCGCACCCTGGTCGCCGTGGGTGCCGATATAGACCACGAAGGCGCCGGGTGCGACGTCGATCTCATCGGCGCCCGAGCAGGAACACGACGTCGAGCGCGCCCGCTTCCGCCATCTGTCTCGCGTCGCGGCCGCCGGCGCCGGGCACGAAGCCGACGTCGAGCGCCCCGACGCGTGACGCCGCCGCGTGCATGACCGAATAGCCGTTCCAGCCGGCGGCGGCACCCTTGCCCTGCCCGGCTTGGGCGGCGAGCGAGGCGATCGCCGCGCCGTCCGGGCGTGCGAGCGCGCCCATGCCGACGATCACCAGCGGATGCTCGGCTTTCGCGAGCACCGAGCCGAACTCATGCGTGCCGGCCGCGACCTCCGCCAGCGTCTGCGGCCCGGCGCCGAGATAGTGGTAGGGATAGGTGAGATCGGCGCGCTCGCCGATCAAGCCGATCGGGAAGGCGCCCATGCGCCAGCGCTTGCGGATGCGCGCGTTGAGCACCGCCGCCTCGCGACGCGGATTCGAGCCCACCAGCAGCAGCGCATCGGCCTTCTCGATCCCGGCGATGGTGGCATTGAAGAGATAGGTCGCCCTCCCCCATTTCGGATCGAGCACAGCACCGTCCTGCCGGCAGTCGAGGTTCACGACCCCCAGCCGCGTCATCAAATCCTTGAGCGCGAAGATTTCCTCGACGGCGGCCAGATCGCCCACGATGGCGCCGATGTGCGTCGCCTGGGTCTGCCCGACCTTTGCGGCAACGGCGTCGAACGCGTCCCGCCAGGACGCCGGATACAGCTGTCCGCCCTCGCGAATGTAGGGCTGGTCGAGGCGCTGGGTGCGCAGGCCGTCCACCACGTGCCGCGTCTTGTCGGAAATCCACTCCTCGTTCACATCATCGTTGGTGCGCGGAAGAATACGCATGACCTCGCGCCCGCGGGTATCGACGCGGATGGCCGAGCCGACCGCGTCCATGACGTCGACCAACTCGGTCTTGTTGAGCTCCCAGGGCCGCGCGGCAAAGGCGTAGGGCTTGGAGGTGAGCGCGCCGACGGGGCAGAGATCGACCACGTTGCCTTGCAGCTCGGACGTCATAGCCTGCTCGAGGTAGGTCGTGATCTCCATGTCCTCGCCGCGGCCGATGGCGCCGAGCTCCGGAACGCCGGCGACCTCGGTCATGAAGCGGACGCAGCGCGTGCAGTGGATGCACCGATTCATGATGGTCTTGACCAGCACCCCGACATACTTGTCCTCGACCGCGCGCTTGTTCTCATGGAACCGGCTGGAATCGACGCCGTAAGCCATCGCCTGGTCCTGCAGGTCGCATTCCCCGCCCTGGTCGCAGATCGGGCAGTCGAGCGGATGATTGATCAGCAGGAATTCCATCACGCCTTCGCGCGCCTTGCGCACCATCGGCGTCTTGGTGCTGACCTCCGGCGGTTCGCCGTTCGGCCCGGGCCGGCAGTCGCGCACCCCCCAGGCACACGAAGCTACCGGCTTGGGCGAGCCCTTGAGCTCGACCAGACACATGCGGCAGTTGCCGGCGATCGAGAGCCGCTCGTGGAAGCAGAAGCGCGGGATTTCCGCGCCCGCGGCCTCGCAGGCCTGGAGCAGCGTGTACGCCGGCGGGACGTCGATCTCCTTGCCGTCGACGATGAGCTTGGTCATGCGTCAGTCCTGCGTTACTCCGCCGCCACCCGCACCGGGTCAGGGTGCGGATTGGCGGCATAGTCGTCGATGCGTTGCTCGATCTCGTGGCGGAAGTGGCGGAGCAGGCCCTGCACGGGCCAGGCCGCCCCGTCGCCGAAGGCGCAGATGGTGTGACCTTCGATCTGGGTCGTCACCTCCATCAGCATGTCGATCTCGCGCTTGTGCGCGCGGCCTTCCGCCATGCGCATGAGCACCCGCCACATCCAGCCCATGCCCTCGCGGCACGGCGTGCACTGGCCGCAGCTCTCGTGCTTGTAGAAATACGAGATGCGGGCCATCGCGCGGATGATGTCGGTCGATTTGTCCATGACGATCACGGCCGCCGTGCCGAGCGCGGACTTGAACTCGCGGCAGCCATCGAAGTCCATCAGCAGATGGTCGCATTGATGGGCCGGAATGAGCGGCATGGACGAGCCGCCGGGAATGACCGCGAGCAAGTTGTCCCAGCCGCCGCGCACGCCGCCGGCATGGGTGTCGAGCAGCTCGCGCAGCGGAACTCCCATTGCGTCCTCGACCGTGCAGGGCTTCTGCACGTGGCCGGACAGGCAGAACAGCTTGGTGCCGGTGTTGTTCGGCCGTCCGATGCTGGCGAACCAGGCCGCCCCGCGCCGCAAAATGTCCGGCACCACCGCGATCGAACTCGACGTTGTTGACGGTAGTGGGACAGCCGTAGAGGCCGACATTGGCCGGGAACGGCGGCTTCAGGCGCGGCTCGCCCTTCTTGCCTTCGAGGCTCTCGAGCAGCGCCGTCTCCTCGCCGCAGATATAGGCGCCGGCGCCGTGGTGGACGACGAGATCGAAGGGAAAGCCGTGGATATTGTCCTTGCCGATGAGCCGGGCTTCGTAGGCCTGGTCCACCGCCGCCTGCAGGCGCTCGCGCTCGCGGATGAATTCGCCGCGGATGTAGATGTAGCCGGTGTGGGCGCTCATGGCGAAGCCGGCGATCAGGCAGCCCTCGACCAGCAGATGCGGGTCGTGGCGCATGATCTCGCGGTCCTTGCAGGTGCCGGGCTCGGATTCGTCGGCATTGACCACGAGATAGTGCGGCCGGCCGTCCGACTGCTTGGGCATGAACGACCATTTGATCCCGGTCGGGAACCCGGCGCCGCCGCGCCCCCGCAATCCCGAAGCCTTCAACTCGTTGATGATCCAGTCATGGCCCTTCTCCAGGATCGCCTTGGTCCCGTCCCAGGCGCCGCGCGCGCGCGCGCCCGCGAGGCCCCAGTCGTGGAGACCGTAGAGATTCGTGAAGATGCGGTCCTTGTCCTCGAGCATCACGACTGCCTGTTTGCCGATGCATCGCCGATCGGGGGTTTCGGCACTCCGGCTTCACGCACATTGGCCGCCGCGCCCGGCTTCTTGGCGTCAGCGTCGCTCAGCGCCTGATCGGGTGTGCGACCGCCGTTCCCACGCGCATAAAGGCTGAGGTCGCTGAGCGTGGTCGCGCCGCCGAGCGGCGCCGAAAATTGGCGATCGACCTGCGGGCCGGGCTTGACCTCTTTGCCGGCAGCAAGGTCGGCGAGGATACTTGCTTAGGCTGTCCGGCGTGAGGATCCTCGTAATAGTCGTAGTTGATCTGCGCCGCAGGCGCATTCACGCACGCGCCCAGGCACTCGACCTCGATCCACGAGAGCTTGCCGTCGGCGGTGACGTGCAGCTGCTCGCCGATTTTTTCGTGGCAGAGCTCGATCAGCTTGTCCGCCCCGCGCAGCACGCACGGCGTGGTGCCGCAGAGCTGAACATGGAATTGCCCGACCGGCGCCAGATTGAACATGGTGTAGAAGGTCGCGACCTCGAGGGCGCGGATCTTCGGCATTCCGAGCAAGTCGGCGACATGCTCGATCGCCTTCTGCGGCAGCCAGCCGCCGGCCTGCTCCTGCGCGCGCCACAGCACCGGAAGGATCGCGGAGGCCTGCCGGCCTTCCGGATACTTGGCGATCTGGGCCTTCGCCCAGTCGAGATTCTCGACCGTGAAGGCAAAGCTCTTGGGCTGAAGCGCAGGTTCGGCGAGGCGACGGACGGCCATCAGCGATCAACCTCCCCAAACACGATGTCGAGCGAGCCGAGGATCGCCGACACGTCGGCGAGCATGTAGCCCTTGCAGAGGAAATCCATGGCCTGGAGATGCGCGAAGCCGGGCGCCCGGATCTTGCATTTGTAGGGCTTGTTGCTGCCGTCGGCGGTCAGGTAGACGCCGAACTCGCCCTTGGGGGCCTCGACCGCGGCATAAACCTCGCCGGCGGGCACGTGGAACCCTTCGGTATAGAGCTTGAAGTGGTGGATCAGCGCCTCCATGGAGCGCTTCATTTCCTGGCGCTTGGGCGGCACGATCTTGTTGTCGACCACCGAAACCGGCCCCTGCCCTTCCGGCGCGCGCAGCTTCTCGATGCACTGACGCATGATGTGCGTCGACTGGCGCATCTCTTCCATGCGGATGCAGTAGCGGTCGTAATTGTCGCCGTTCTTCCCGATCGGGATGTCGAAATCGAGCTCGGAATAGCATTCGTAGGGTTGCGCCTTGCGCAGGTCCCACGCCGCGCCCGATCCGCGCACCATCACGCCGGAGAAACCCCACGCCCACGCATCGGCGAGGGTGACCACGCCGATGTCGACATTGCGCTGCTTGAAGATGCGGTTCTCGGTCAGCAGGTCCTCGAGATCGTCGCAAACCTTGAGGAACGGGTCGCAGAACGCCCAGATGTCGTCGACGAGTTTCGGCGGCAAATCCTGGTGCACGCCGCCGACGCGGAAATATGCGGCATGCATGCGGCTGCCGGAGGCGCGCTCGTAAAATATCATGAGCTTTTCGCGCTCTTCGAAACCCCAGAGCGGCGGCGTGAGCGCGCCCACATCCATGGCCTGCGTCGTGACGTTGAGGAGATGCGACAGCAACCGCCCGATCTCGCAATAGAGCACGCGGATGAGCTGGGCGCGCCTGGGCACCGCGAGCCGCATCAGCTTTTCCACCGCGAGGCAGAAGGCATGTTCCTGGTTCATCGGCGCGACATAGTCGAGCCGGTCGAAATACGGGATGGCCTGCAGATAGGTCTTGGCTTCGATCAGTTTCTCGGTGCCGCGATGGAGGAGTCCGATATGCGGGTCGACGCGCTCGACCACCTCGCCGTCGAGCTCCAGCACCAGCCGCAACACGCCGTGGGCCGCCGGATGCTGCGGCCCGAAATTGATGGTGAAGTTGCGCAGCTCGTTTTCCGCCATGGAAATCAGCTCGCCGCTTCCAATTTCTTCGCCTTCTCGGCGACCCGCTCGTCAAACTTCTCCCATCTCACGACGTAGCGCTGATGACGCCCCTCGCCGATCGCGTCGACTCCGTCATGCGCCTTGACCTTGAAGCTGAGGCGAGCGCCGTCGACCGCCACGCATTCGGCCTCTACCGTCACCGTCAGCCCCGGCGGCGTGGCCGCGGTGTGGCTGACGTCGATGTGCACGCCGACGCTGCCTTCGCCGGGATCGAGATGGGGCGCCAGAAGCTGCATGCAGGTCCATTCCATCAGGCCGACCATGAATCCGGTGGCGAAGACCGCCGGCATCACCTGGAACTCCGCCACCTCCGGATAAAGGTGAGGCACGGTCTTGTTCTTCGGCACCCGATAACTGAAGCGATGTGTGAGACCGGGCTTGAGCGTGTCTTTCATTCAGGAGCTTTTCCCGTTGCTGGCCTTCTCATCCCCCGGCAGGAGGTGGCCCGGACCTTCCCACGGCGACAGGAAATCGAAATTGCGGAACTCCTGGGTAAGCCGCACCGGCTCGTACACGACGCGCTTCTGTTCGTCGTCGTAGCGGACTTCCACGAAACCGGTGAGCGGAAAATCCTTGCGCAAGGGATGGCCCTCGAATCCGTAATCGGTCAGTAGCCGGCGCATGTCGGGATGGCCGGTGAAGAGCACGCCATAGAGGTCGTAGGTCTCGCGCTCGAACCAGTCGGCGCCCGGAAACACCCCGATGATCGAAGGGACCGGCGTCGTCTCGTCGACCTCGATCTTCACCCGGATGCGCAGGTTCTGCTTGGGCGAAAGGAAATGATAGACGACATCGAAGCGCCGCTCGCGCCCAGGCCAGTCGACCGCGGTGACGTCGATGAAGCTCCAGAACTGGCAGCGCTCGTCGTCGCGCAGAAAGGTTGCGATCTTCACGATGTCGCGCGCGACCGCGCCGACCGTCAGCTCGCCGTTGGCCACCTGATGGCCCACGACCGAGCCCGGCAGCGCGCCGGCGATGATCTCGCCGAGTTTGTGGAGCGTTTCATCCATGGGGCGAAATCCATCACCGCTCGATCGTTCCGGTGCGACGGATCTTTTTCTGCAGCAGCAGCACACCGTAGAGCAGCGCCTCGGCGGTCGGCGGGCAGCCGGGCACATAGATGTCCACCGGCACGATACGGTCGCAGCCGCGCACGACCGAATAGGAATAGTGATAGTAGCCGCCGCCGTTGGCGCATGAACCCATGGAGATGACGTAACGCGGCTCCGGCATCTGGTCGTAGACCTTGCGCAGCGCAGGCGCCATCTTGTTGGTCAGCGTGCCGGCGACGATCATCACATCCGATTGTCGGGGCGATGCGCGCGGCGCGAAACCGAAGCGCTCCGCGTCGTAGCGCGGCATCGACATCTGCATCATCTCGACGGCGCAGCAGGCCAGTCCGAACGTCATCCACATCAGCGAGCCGGTGCGCGCCCAGGTGATGAGATCGTCGCTCGCAGTGATGAGGAAGCCCTTGTCCGCCAGCTGATCGTTGAAGCCGGCGAAGAGGGCGTCATCCACGCCCGCGGGCCTGCCCGTGCGCGGATCGAGAATGCCCCTGGCGGGCGGGGTGACGAGGGCCGCGCGCTCTAGTCCCATTCAAGCGCTCCTTTCCGCCACTCATATATGAAGCCGACGGTCAGAACGCCAAGGAACACCATCATCGACCAGTAGCCGTAGAGCCCGAGATCGCCCAAGGCGATCGCCCAGGGAAACAGAAAGCTCATTTCGAGATCGAAGATGATGAACAGGATGGCGACGAGGTAGAAGCGCACGTCGAATTGCATGCGCGCATCGTCGAAGGCGTTGAAGCCGCACTCGTAAGCCGAGAGTTTCTCGGGATCGGGGGCCTGGTAGGCGATCACGAAAGGTACGACCAGGAGCACGAGGCTGATGGCGAGCGCAACCGCGATGAAGATCACGAGGGGAAGGTAATCCAGCAATAGCTCGTTCATCGGCGACCTCACCCTCCGACGCCCCGGCCCGCACGGAAAGCCCGCCCCCGACCCGCCTGCGGCCAAAGTCCTGCAGACGCTTGCGAAAATCGCCCCTGTTACAGATCGGATTCGTTCCAAGGACGAGCCCAGGGAGGCTTAGCGCAGTGCACAATGGGAGGCAAGACGGCGGGCGCCGAAAGCTCATGCTGCAGGACACGATCTCTTGGCTCGCTGTCATGCGGCGACATCCACGCGGCGGCGTTCACATCCATGTCACTAAGTCTAGTGGCGCCATGCACGAGCAGCGGGCCGGCAGCAAACCGAGTTCGTCCGTCGGAACCAAGCCCCCTGGGCTTGGGCCCCGTCTCCGCTGTAGGCTTCGCGAAACACGTTGGGCAGGGAGGCAGCATGCAACGCAAGGTCATGATCTCATGCGCGGTCACGGGGTCGGCGGACACGCCGGGCCGCAACCCCGCGGTGCCGGTGACGCCCGCGCAGATTGCGCAATCCGCCGTCGACGCCGCCAAGGCGGGCGCGGCCATCGTGCATATCCACGTGCGCAATCCGGAAACCACGCGGCCCAGCATGAATCCCACGCACTATCGCGAGGTGATGGAACGCATCAGGGGAAGCGGCAGCGACGTCATCATCAACCTGACGACCGGTCCCGGCGCGCGCTTTGCGCCCGGCGCCGATGATCCGCTCAAGCCCGGCCCCGGCACCACCATGAAATCGCCGGCCGAGCGCGTGCAGCACATCGTTGAGCTCAAGCCGGAAATCTGCAGCCTCGACATGGGCAGCATGAACATGGGACCGTATGTCTTCGTCAACACGCCGGGCTATCTCGAGGCCATGGCGGTCGCGATCCGCGACGCGGGCGTGCTGCCGGAACTGGAAGTGTTCGAGGCCGGCCATCTCCTGCTTGCCAAACGGCTGATCGAGACCGGCCATATCAAGCCGCCCGGCATGTTCCAGCTCTGTCTCGGCGTCGCCTGGGCGCAGCCCGCGACCCCCGAGGCGATGAGCTATATGCGTGGGCTGCTGCCGGCGGGATCGCCCTGGTTCGCGTTCGGCGTTTCGATGCATCAATTCCCGATGGTGGCCCAGGCGGTGCTGCTGGGCGGCCACCCGCGCGTGGGGCTCGAAGACAACCTCTATCTTGAAAAGGGCAAGCTCGCGCCGAGCAACGCGGCGCTGGTGGAGAAAGCGGCCAAGATCATCGATATCCTCGGCGACAACGTCGCCACGCCCGCCGACGCCCGGCAAATCCTCGGGCTGAAGGCGGCGACGCACTAATTTAGCGGGCGCCGTCCGGGCGGCACATCTCCTAATCTCCCATCCGTTCCAGATTGATGCCTTTGGTTTCAACCGCGTAGTGCCAGGTGACGAGAGCGCCCAGAAGGCTGGTGCCGACCAGGATCAGCAGCACGAGGTCGGTGCCGATATCCTTGAGCAGGATCGGAAACAGAAACGCGGTGAGGACCGCGCCGATCTTGGCGAACGAAGCGGCGAAACCCGCCCCGGTGCCGCGGATTGAAACCGGGAACACCTCGCCGGCGATCAGATAGGTCATCGCATTGGGCCCCATATTGGTCATGAAGCTGAACAGCATGAAGCCGGCGAACAGCAGCACCCCGGACAACGCTCCGCCGATATGCAGCGACAGCGCCGCGAGCAGCAGCCCGACGGCGCAGCCGATGAAGCCGAGAATTTGGAGCCGGATGCGGCCCACGCGGTCGGCGAGCGCCACCGCAAATACGATGCCCACGATCAGCAGGACGTCGATCAATGCCGCGCCCTTGGTCGCCAGAATGTCGCTCTGAATGAGCTCGGCGGTGTTGCGCGGATGGTCGATCCGGGCACCGATCACGGTCGCCAGGATGGTGGGGGTGAAGATTCCGATGCCGTAGGTGCCGAGGTCCTGCAGGAACCAGGGAACCGAGGCCAGGATGTTCCGGCCGAGGTTCTTTCCCTTGAACAGCGCCGACCAGTGCGCGTGGGAATGCTGGTGGCTTTTGTCGCGACCTTGCGGGCGGTGCAGAACGACATCTTTCGGGTACGCGGGATCGCGCAGCAGCAGCCGCTCGGTCGCCTCCTCGGCCTCCTCCAGCCGCCCGCGGACAACAAGCCAGGAGGGACTTTGGACGATAAAGAAACGGCCGATAATCACCGGCACCGCCAGCAAAAGCGTGCTGGCATAGATCCAACGCCACGCTCCGATTTCGGGGTTCTCATAGAGAATCAAGAACCCGATGGCGGTGCCCGCCAAGCCGCCCACGGCCTGAAAGCCGAACGCGCTCAGCACCATCCGCCCGCGAATGCGGCTTGGAACGCTTTCGGAGATCATCAGATGCGCCGTGGGGTAGTCACAACCGAGCGCGAGGCCGATGCCCACGAGCGCAATCACGACCATGAGGTAAGACGGACTGAACGTCAACAGCACGACAAAGCACGGCAAAGAGCACCATCTCGACGATGAACATCTCCTTGCGGCCGTAGCGATCGGCCAAGCCGCCAAGCGCGGTGGCACCGATGAGAATGCCGAACAGCGAGGCCGCCGCGATGACTCCCTTTTCGGTTGCACCTAATCCGAATTCCGCCGTCATCAGGGGCAGCGCCACGCCGGTGGTGAAGACCACCATGCCCTCGAAGAACTTGCCGGCAGCGGCCAGCCCCCAAATGAACCACTGCATGGTGGTCATGGGGGCATCCCGCACCGGCGTTGCGTCCGCCCAGGCCGGCGTTTCATCGATGTAGTCTTGGACGGTTCTACTGGGCGCCGAGGCTTGGGGAGGGATAGCTTGCGCGGTGGTCATGGTTGGCAGCCGTAAGATGTCATGTCTCGTCCGATACGCGGGCGATGGTCTCCCGAGCCCGACCTCGTCAAACCAATGGACTCTCAGGATGACTTACACGAAGGTGTGCACCGAGCAATCGCTCTGCCTCGACTTTTCGCAGTCGAAGCGCGATCGTCGCCGGGGCCGGAAGCGATCGTGTCGTCACCGAGCACACGGCGGACATTGATCGTGTTCGGTAACAGATGTTCGACGAACGCTTCGGGAATGACACCACCGCAAGCGCCGCGAACAGAGCCGGATGAGGTATCGCGGGCCGAAGAGGCAGACGTCATGACCTCTGCCAGCGAGCCAGAATTCGCCAGGGATCATGGCGGGAGCGACGGGGCACCGAACCCACGACCTTCGGCGTGACAGG
>CAWHCK010000007.1:0-30112 GCA_963827585.1 uncultured Alphaproteobacteria bacterium | reverse complement strand
AAAACTCAGATGTTCCAGAAACCGACTGTCGCCGATTTGCGTCAGGCTGCGCAAAAGCTCGGCATGAGTCCAAGCGAGGCCTATCTCACCGCCGTTGATGAGATCATCACGCCACTGGCCAATGCCTATGCCACACTTGACGCGGCGCCGGATGAACTGCCTGCGGTAAAATATCCGCGCGGTCAATTCTATCGGCCGTCGGCGCAGGAGAACCCGCACGGCGCCTGGTACGTGAAGACCTCGATCAAGGGCAAGCCGGGCGGCAAGCTCGCCGGCCGCCGCGTCGCGCTCAAGGACAATGTCTGCCTTGCCGGCGTGCCGATGATGATCGGCGCCCAGCTTCTGGAAGGCTATGTGCCGGAGGTCGATGCGACGGTTGTCGAGCGCATTCTCGATGCCGGCGGCGAGATCGCCGGCAAGGCGGTGTGCGAATATTATTGCGTGTCCGGCGGGAGCCATACCAGTTCGACCGGTCCGGTGCACAATCCGCGCAAACGGGGCTACACCACCGGCGGATCGTCGTCGGGCAGCGCGGCGCTCGTGGCCGCCGAGGACGTGCATATGGCGATCGGCGGTGACCAAGCCGGCTCGATCCGCATCCCGGCGAGCCATTGCGGCATCGTCGGATTGAAGCCGACCTTCGGTCTTGTTCCCTACACCGGCATCGGGCTGCTTGAGATCACGATTGATACCTGCGGCCCGATGACCGCGAATGTACGCGACAACGCGCTGCTACTGGAGGTCATCGCCGGGCCGGACGGCCTCGACACGCGCCAGCGCGGCGTAGCGGCGAGCCGCTACACCGAGGCACTCGCGGGCGGCATTAAGGGAATGCGCATCGCCGTGATCAAGGAAGGCTTCGGCCATCCCAATTCGGAACCCGACGTCGATGCACATGTGCGCGATGCCGGGCAGCGCTTTGCAAAATTGGGTGCGATCGTCGAAGAGGTGTCGGTGCCGACGCATGCCTTGGGTTTTCCGGTGTGGGCGGCGATCCGCGGCGACGCGGCCTGCGTCATGCTCTTGGAGATGAACGGCGCAGGTATCGGGCACGAGGGCCTTTACGTCACCAGCCTGCTCGACCACTCAATGGGTTGGCGCAAGCGCGCTGACGAATTCGCCGATACGCTGAAGATCGCCTCGATCTTCAGCAAGTACACACTCGACCGCTATGGCGGCCGCTTCTACGCCAAGGCGCAGAACCTGCGCCGGCGCGTTCGTGCGGGTTACGACGCCGTGCTTGCGACGCACGACCTTCTGCTGCTGCCGACAGTGCCGATGAAGGCGACGCCAATTCCCGGCAAGGATGCAACGCCGCAGGAGATCACGCGGCGAAGCTGGGAGCCGACCCGCAACACCTGCCCGTTCAACGTCACCGGACATCCGGCGATCAGCGTGCCATGCGGGATGGAAGACGGCCGTCCCATCGGGCTTATGCTGGTTGGCCGCCATTATGCCGAGGAGACGATCTATCGCGCCGCTGCGGCGTTCGAGCGGTCCGGCGACTGGATGACATTCTGACTGGGCTCCCCGGAATTACGGTGAAGGTGGCGGGCACCTCGCGGAGGGCATCAGTGGCCTTTCGCTGAAATCGATGCTTAAATTCCGATCGCCGGTTCTCATCGCGATCACGAAGTGGGGACTACCATGTTGAATCGCCGCCGCACTCTCCAGACCGGTCTTGCGACGCTGTTATCTGCAGCCGCTCCGTTGCGCGCCTTTGCGCAGCCAAAGCCGCGCGTGAAGGTTCGCTACAACGAGGTGGTGCGCTCGATGTTGTATGCGCCGGCCTATGTGGCGATTGCCAAGGGCTACTTCGAAGAGCAGGGCATGGACGTCACGCTGGCGACGGCGCAAGGCGGCGACAAGTCCGTGGCGGTCATGCTGTCCAACCAGGCTGATATCGCGCTCATCGGTCCGGAATCCGCAATCTACGTTCAGAACAGCGATTTACCCGTCAAAGATTCCGATCTTCTGCGGGCTCACCTCAACCGACGGGTTCATGCTGGTCGGGCGCGAGAAGGTCGACAAATTCAACTGGAGCATGCTCAAGGGCAAGGACATCCTGGGCTTCCGACCGGGCAGCACGCCGCTGCTCTATCTAGAGGCGGCGCTGCGCCAGAACGGGCTAGATCCGCAAAGGGACGTGAAGCTTATGAATAATGTCGGCATCCCGGCGCGCGTAGGGTCTTGGCTGGCGGGCCAAAACCAATATGCCATCTTCATCGAACCGGATGCCGCGCAGCTCGAACTCGACGGCAAGGCGCACTTTATGGCATCTATCGGCGAAACCGTGGGTTTTGCCGATTACACCACCTTCATGGCCACCGACAAATACATCCGCGAGAACAAAGAGACGGTCCAGAATTGGACTAATGGAATCGCCAAGGGCATGAAATGGACGGCGGAAGCGCCCATCCCGGAGCTGGTGAAAACGCTTGAGCAGTTCTTCCCGGGCGTGAACCCGAAAGCGATGATGGCAGCCGCCGAACGCTACCGCAGGCTCAAGATCTGGAAGACCTCGCCGGTGATCGACCAGGCGGCGATGGAGAAGTTCCAGGACATCCTGGTGCAAGGCCATGTGCTCGAGCCGGCGAAGCGCGTGAAGTTTCAGGATTTGGTCATCACCGAGTTCTTCAACAGGACGAAGTGATCCGTGGCGGCATCGGCAACTGCCGCCTCGCCCAAGGTCGAGCTGCGCGATGTCGACCTGCGTTATTTCGGTCTCGAGGGCGAGACCGAGGCGCTCAAGGGCATCTCAATTTCAATTGCGCCCGGCGAGTTCGTTGCGATCATTGGGCAGAGCGGCTGCGGCAAGAGCACGCTGTTATCGCTGATCTCCGGCATCCTCATGCCGACCGAGGGCGCGGTGCTGGTGGACGGCAAGCCAGTGACCGGCCCCAGCCGCAAGGTCGGGTACATGCTGCAGCAGGATTACCTGTTCGAGTGGCGGACCATTCTCGAAAATGCGGTGCTGGGCGCCGAAATCCAAGGCGCCGACATGACGAAGGCGCGCGAGCGCGCAACGGCGTTGCTCACCCGCTACGGGCTCGGTCAATTCTTGCACCACCTGCCGCGGCAACTCTCGGGCGGTATGCGCCAACGCGTTGCGCTTGCACGCACGCTGTGCACGGAACCCGACATTGTCCTGCTCGATGAGCCCTTCGCTGCGCTCAATTCACAGACGCGGCTTGCGCTGGCCGACGAGGTTACCATGATCCTGCGCCGCGAGAAGAAGACCGCGATCCTCGTCACCCACGATATCGGCGAAGCCGTCAGCATGGCGGAGCGGGTGATCGTCTTGTCTCGCCGGCCCGGACGGGTCAAGTCGGACCATGCGATCCGTTTTGCGGCTTCGGACGGTGCACGCCCGACCCCCTTCGCGGCGCGCAATGCGCCCGAATTTAACGGCTATTTCAATACGCTGTGGAAGGAGCTCGAAGTCCATGTCGAAGGTTGATTCGATGGCGGTTGCGTCCCCGAGCCCGCAATATCTCGCCTGGCTTGAGCGCGAGCGGCGCGGCCAGTTAGTCGTGCGAGCCACGCAGCTCGCGATTCTTGTCGTGTTCCTGGTTCTTTGGGAGGTGTTGCCGAAGGCGCTTATCGTCAACCCCGTGCTGACCAGTTATCCCTCGGCTCTGTGGCCGACCTTCGTCGAACTGCTCAAATCAACGCCGCAGCAGGCGAGCATCCTCACCCACACCTGGGCGACCGTGCTGGCGACCGTACTCGGATTCATGGGCGCGATGGTGCTCGGCACGGCGGTCGCTGCTGCGCTCTGGTGGTGGAACGCCCTCTACAAGGTGCTCGATCCCTATCTCGTCGTTGCCAACGCCATGCCGAAGACAGCGTTCGTGCCGATCTTCTACATCTGGCTGGGGGCCACGATGTCGATCTATGGCATGTCGCTCGCAATTTCAGTGTTCATCACAATCCTGATGATCTATTCGGGTTTCCAGGGCATCGACCCCAACAAGGTCAAGCTTGCGCAGACTTTCGGCGCTACTAAGGGGCAGATTATCAGGAAGGTCGTATTGCCTGGGAGCGTGCCCACGCTAGTGGCCGCGCTCAAGGTGAATGCAGGTCTGTCGCTGGTGGGTGTCGTTGTTGGTGAATTCCAGTCGGCCAATCTGGGCCTTGGCTATCTGATTCAGTACGGCAGCCAGATTTTCAAGATGAACATCGTGATGACGGGGATCACTATCCTGGCGATTGTTTCGTCCCTGATGTATCTCGCGATCTCCTGGCTGGAGGCCGCCGTGATGCGGCGCCGCTAGATGTGAGTTTTCAGGGACGTAGCATTTCTGAACTGACGGGGACCAAGCGAGCTGTGGAGGGCTGCCGGCATTCCAGGCCGTCGGTCCCGGGCGCAGCTCGTCGATGCTGTAGCCGTAGAAAAGAGCTTGGGTTTCGTCGGTATAGGTCGGTCACCAGCGGCTCATCATGCAAGGCTAGGTTCGGGCACAAGGGCTCCGCTTATGCTTTACACGCCGGAAAATGCATGTATCACTCAAAGAGTTACGGGCGTAGGGGGCAAAATCGGACGCCGGGATCCGGCAATTGCCGATGCTCGAATGCCGCGACGCCCTGACACGGGTCTGAGATGAAAGCTGCTCCCTTCCGATATCATGCACCGCGAACGGTTGATGAAGCGGTGACCCTTCTGGCTGAAGTTGCGCCGCTTGATGGACGGGTCTTGGCGGGAGGCCAGAGTCTCGTGCCCATTATGGCTTTCAGATTGACGCGGCCGACCCATCTCGTTGACATCAACGGGGTGGAAGCGCTGGGACGGCTTGCCGTCGACGGCGATCGGCTTTGCATCGGAGCTTGCGTCCGGCATTCGGCCTTCCATCGCCCGGTGGTCGAAGGCCC
The DNA here is from genome assembly GCA_963827585.1 of uncultured Alphaproteobacteria bacterium. Taxonomy (GTDB): domain Bacteria; phylum Pseudomonadota; class Alphaproteobacteria; order Rhizobiales; family Xanthobacteraceae; genus VAZQ01. The sequence goes on along the minus strand of CAWHCK010000007.1, from coordinate 25,240 downwards.
ACTGGGCAGGCTTCTGTCGACGGTGGTGCGCCACATTGCGCATCATCCCATTCGCACGCGCGGCACCTTTTGCGGCAGCGTCGCCCACGCGGATCCGGCCTCGGAGTGGTGCACTGTCTCAGCCGCGCTCGGTGGCGAGATGGTCGCGCAGAGTACCCGCGGGACGCGCATCATTCCCGCGCGTGAGTTTTTTGCTGGGATCATGACGACGACGCTTGCGGAGGACGAACTCCTGACAGAAGTGCGCTTGCCACTGCTTGCGCCCGAGACGCGCTTCGGCTTTTACGAATTCAACCGCCGCGCTGGCGATTTTGCCCTTGCGATGGCTCTGGCAGTTTACCAAGTCGAGGATGGACGTATCGTCGAGCCGCGGCTTGCCGTCGGCGGAGCCGAGGCCCGTGCCCGCAGAATTGCCGACGCGGAACAGAGCGCTCATCGGTCGTGCGCCGGGCGCTGACCCTTTTGCTGCCGCTGCCGACCGCGCCGCCGAAGCTATCGATCCGATGGAAGACGCACAAACTAGCGCGGAGTATCGCCGCGATCTCGTGCGCACCGTCACGCGCCGCGCATTGGAACAGTCGCTTTCATGATCGGCGAGCGCCGGGTTCCCCTACCACGACAGCGCAATGGCGGGCGATGATTGAGAAGATCGACATCAAGCTTCACGTCAACGGCCGTGACCACGCTGTCCGGGTCGAGCCGAGAAAGACGCTGGTCGATGTCATCCGCGATGAATGCGGGCTGACAGGGACGCACATCGGCTGTGAGCATGGCGTGTGCGGCGCATGCACGGTGATCCTCGACAATGACGCGATAAGGTCCTGCCTGATGTTCGCGGTCCAGGCGCAGGGCAAGCGTATCCGAACAGTTGAAAGTCTTTCCGACGGTGATAAGTTGCATCCGATGCAAAGCGCGTTCATCGCGCATCATGCGCTCCAGTGCGGATTTTGTACGCCAGGGTTCTTGATGCTGGCGGTGAGCGTGCTGGAGACCAATCCCGACCTCTCGGACGAGGAGATTCTCGAAGTTCTATCGTCCAATCTCTGCCGCTGCACAGGCTATCAGAATATCGTCAAGGCCGTGCGCAGCACCGCCGCGGAGATGCGTCGAGCGCCTGCGCGCTGATACGAGCATGGCGCGCGTGATCGATCGCTCATTTGCCGACGCGGCGGTCAACGCAGCTCGGCTCCTACAAGAACTAGACCTGAAAGAAGCGCGGGACTCGATGGCCGCTGATACAAAGAAGGATGGCGATGCGAGGTGGGTCGGCCGCTCCATTCGACGGCTCGAGGATCCGACGCTTGTGGCCGGCAATGGCCGCTTCACGGGCGACCTTCCGGCGGCGCGCTGGGTACGTTTCGCCAGAAGCCCAGTGGCCTCGGGTCGAATCATGCGCATCACGGCACCCGACGGTGCGACGGTCATCACCGCCACTGACCTCGCCACGGTGAAGCCGATCCAGCCGATGTTGCACAAGTTCAACTACGTGCCGATCACCCAGCCTGTGCTAGCGAAGGCTGTGGTGCGGTTCGTCGGCGAGCCGATCGCGGCGGTGGTCTCCCCGACCAAGGAGGAGGCCGAGGACCTTGCCGATCTCGTCGAGGTCGAAATCGAAGGAGATGCACGGCGGTCATCGGCGCAGGGGCGGCATTGGCTCCCGGCGCCCCGCTCGTCCATGACGAGGCGGCCGGAAACATCGTGGTCGAAGGGCACCTGAAGACGCCGGGATTCGACGCGAAAATGGCGAGCGCGCACCAGCGGATCAAAGTCGACATCCGCTCGCACCGGCAGAATGCCCTGCCGTTGGAACCGCGCGCCGCGCATGCGGCATGGGATGCCGCCAGCGAACGCGTGACGCTCACCTGCGCAACGCAGATGCCGCACACCATGCGGACGATTATTGCCGACCTGATCGGGATGCCGGAATCGGATTCTACGGGTGATCGCGCCCGACGTCGGCGGGGGCTTCGGGCAGAAAATGTCGCTGCCGCCCGAATTCGTGGTCGTGACCTGGCTCGCGCGCAAGCTCAAGACATCGGTGGCATGGGTGGAGGACCGGCGCGAGAATCTCGTCGCCTGCTTCCATAGCCGTGACCAATCCATCTCGCTCGAGGGCGCATTCGACGCCGACGCCAAGCTGATCGGCCTCGCCGCGGACATCGTCGCCGATGTCGGTGCCTACTCATGCTATCCGACCACCTGCGGCGTCGAGCCGCTGATGGCGATGGCGGAGATGCCCGGTCCCTACGACGTGCGCGAATATGCCTGCGTGTCGCGTGGCGTCGTGACCAACACCTGTCCGATGGCGCCGTATCGCGGCGTCTCCCGTCCGGTGATCACGTTCACGATCGAGCGGCTGATGGACAAGGCGGCGGCCGCTTTCGGCCTCGACCCGATCGAGATTCGCCGCCGCAACCTGGTCAAGACCTTTCCTTACACGTCGGCGACCGGCCTGGTGTTCGACGAGGCGACCTATGTCGAAACCATGGAAGTGGCGGTCAAAGCCGTCGGCGTGCCGGCGTTCCGCGCCCGCCAGGCGAAAGCGCGTGCCGAAGGTCGCTATCTGGGTCTCGGCTTCGCGACATTTGCCGAGCGCACGGGTTACGGCACGCCGGCCTTCGCAGCTCGCGGCATGGACGTGACGCCCGGTTGGGAAACCGTCGAGATGACGATGGATCCATCCGGCTTCGTCGAGGCGCGGATCGGAGCATCCCCGCACGGGCAGGGCCTGCGCACGACGCTGTCGCAGATTATTGCCGACGAGCTCGGCACGTCGCCGGACCGCATCAAGATCGTGCACGGCGATACCGACCGCACGCCTTACGGCTGGGGAACCTTCGCCAGCCGGTCTCTGGTGATCGCCGGCGGCGCCACCTTGCTGGCGGCGCGCAAGGTCCGCGCCAAGCTCACGAAAATGGCGGGCATCCTGCTCGAGGCGTCGGCCGGACGACATCGTGCTCGAAGCCGATGCCGCTCGGGTCGCCGGCACCGATCGTGCCATTCCGTTCGTAACGCTGGCGCGCGCCGCCTATCATCAGACCCACCGGTTCAAGGGCGAGGTCGGTCCCGGCATCGTCGAGAGCGCGACCTATGACCCGCCCGGAACGTTTTCCAACGCCTGCCACGTCGCCATAGTCGAAGTGGACGTCGAGACCGGACGCGTCATGATCGAAAGGTTTCTGGTGGCCGAGGACGCCGGACGCCTGATCAATCCTATGATCGTCGACGGGCAGATTCATGGCGGCGTCGCCCAGGGCATCGCCAACGCGCTGCTCGAAGAGATCATCTACGACGAGAGCGGCAATATCCTCACGGCAAGCCTGGCGGATTATTTGCCGCCGACTGCGCGCGAGATTCCTCCGATCGAAATCCATCATCTGGAAACATTGACGGAAGCATCAGTCACCAAGGCGAAGGGGCTGGGCGAGGGCGGCGCAATTGGCGCGCCCGCCGCCGTCGTCAATGCCATCAACGACGCTCTATCGCCGTTCGGCGTCTCGATCGACGAGTTCCCGGCGACGCCGCAGCGTATTCGTGCGGCGTTGCGCGCGGCTTCTGCGACGGACACAGGCCTGACATGGGCTTCGTTGGACGTTCGGTGCACCCGTCTCGAGGATCGGCCTTTGGTGACGGGCCGCGGCCGTTCGCTGCCGATGTCGCCTTTCCGCACATGACTGCACATGCGGGTGGTGCGGTCGGCCCACGCGCACGGGCGGATCGTGTCGATCGATCGGAGTGCGGCGCTGGCGCTACCGGGTGTCGTGGCGGTCTGGACGTCAGCCGACGTCTCCGACATTCCGCCGATCGACTTCCGCCTGACCCGCATCGAAGGCTTGGCGCCCTATCGCCAGCCCATTCTGGCCCGGCAGCGCGTGCGCTATGTCGGCGAGCCGGTCGCGGCAGTGTTCGCGACCGATCCCTATGTGGCGGAGGACGCAGCCGATCTCGTCGTCATCGCAGTCAAAGAATTGCCGGTCATCCTCGACGCCAGCGCGGCGCCAGGGGAATTCGAAGACGGCCGTTCGACCGAACCGGCGATCGTGGAAAAGTCCTATGGCGATGTCGCAGCAGCGTTTCGCGATGCGCATGCGGTGGTGGAGCTCGATCTCGCGGTCGGGCGCCATTCCGGCGTTCCGCTCGAAACCCGCGGTGCGATCGCGCGCTACGACGCCGCCAGCGACGTGCTGGAGCTTCACGGCGCAGCGAAGGTTCCGCATTGGAATTGCGACAACATCGCGCGCATGCTGGGCCGCGATCCCGCGACCGTGCAGTTGTTCGAGGGACATGTCGGGGGTGGCTTCGGCATTCGCGGCGAGCTCTACCCTGAGGACGTGTTGGTCTGCCTCGCCGCGCTGCGGCTCGGTTTGCCGGTGAAATGGATCGAGGACAGGCGCGAGCATCTGATCGCGGCCAATCATTCCCGCGAGCAGCGGCACATGATCCGCGCGGCGGTCGACGCCCAGGGCCGCATTCTCGGAATCGACGACGAATTCTTCTACGACCAGGGCGGCTACGTTCGCACCCACGCGGCAACGGTGCCTGATCTTGCGGCGGCAATGTTGCTGGGGCCGTATCGTGTACCGGCCTACCGCGTGATCGGCCATGTTCGGCTTACCAACAAGACGCCGTGCGGCACGTATCGTGCCCCGGGACGGTTCGAGAGCACGTTCGTGCGCGAGCGGCTGGTAGACGCAATCGGGGCGCGCTTGGGAATCGATCGGATCGAGGTCCGCCGACGCAATCTCGTCCCCAAAGAGGAAATGCCGTATCGGCGGCCGCTGGCGACTCTCGGGACCGAAGTTGTTCTCGACTCTGGTGACTACGCCGGTCTGCTCGATAAGGCGCTGGCTGTGGTTAAATGGAGTACCCTCCAGGCTGACCTGCGGGAACGCCGCGCCGGCGGAGAGTGCGTCGGGGTGGGTCTCGGCCTGTTCGTCGAAAAGAGCGGCCTTGGGCCGTTTGACGGCGTGCGGGTGTCGGTTGGTTCGTCGGGCCTGGTCGAAGTCGTCACCGGCGCAGCTTCCCTAGGCCAGGGTGTTGAGACGGTGGTGGCGCAGATCTGCGCGGATGCCCTTGGCGTCGATTATCGGCAGATACGGGTCCTGCACGGCCGCACGGACCGCATCGCATTCGGGGTGGGCGCCTTCGCATCTCGTGTCACGGTAATGACGGGGGAGGCCACGCGGCTCGCCGCGGTCGAAGTCCGATCCAAGGCGATCGACGTTGCGGCCGAACTATTGCAACAGCCCGCTGACGCGCTCGAGGTGATGGACGGCAAGGTGGTGCGCAAGGGGACGGTCGCCGGACCTTCGATGACGTTGGGCGAGATCGCCAAGGCATTGGAGCCAGCATCTCGTCTGCGCGGCGCGCGTGCGCCGGGCCTTTCGGCCGACGGCTGGTTCCATACCGATCACATGAACTATCCCTATGGCGTGCATATTGCCGTCGCCAAGGTCGATCGCGAGACCGGCGGCGTGACGATCGAGAATTATCTTCTCGCCTATGACATCGGCCGGGCGGTCAATCCGATGCTGGTCGAAGGTCAGCTCGTCGGCGGGTTCGCGCAGGGGCTTGGCGGCACGCTGCTAGAAGAATTCCTCTACGACGAACGAGGCGAGCCGTTGTCGGTCAATTTCGCGGATTATCTCCTGCCTACGGCGCGAGAAGTGCCGACGCCCAGCGTGCTGATCACTGAGGACGCGCCTTCGCCACTCAATCCGCTCGGCCTGAAAGGCGCGGGGGAGGGCGGCATCAACGCTGTTGGCGCGGCGATCGCTGCGGCCATCGACGATGCGATCGGGATCCCGGGCGCAATTACCCGACTGCCGGTGACACCGCAACGGCTGCGCGACATTCTCAAGCGCGCCCGCCTCTGACCTTTTGGCCCATGGTCAGGCCAGCTTTTTCAGCAGCCGGATAATGGCCCTCTGCTCGGCTGGCGTGAGCGGCGTCAAGGTTTGCCAGGAAATTTGCTGGGCAACTTTCACCGCCGCATCCGCGACGGCGCGGCCTGTCTCGGTCAGCGCGATGGCACGGCGGCGGCGGTCGCGGGCGTCCGGGCGGGCGGTGACGAAGCCGCGCACCCCGAGCCTGTCGACCACGCCCTTGGTCGTGGCCGCATCGAGGTAAATCAGGCGGCCGAGTTGGTTCTGAGAGCAGGGTCCGACCTCGCGCAATTTGGCGAGTGCGGCAAATTGCGTCTGCGTCAGTCCCTTGATGATGCGCGACATGAAGATTGAGGTATGACGCTGCATCGCGATGCGGAGCAGAAACCCGACCTGGTCGTCGAGTCGATAATCGGACTTGGCGGCTGCTCTGCCGCGGGGGCGGGAGGCCATGGTCACACCGAGAGGAGGCGGCGCTGCGCCGCCACGTCCTTGGCGAGATCGGCCATGCGACCGTGCCATTGCAGCTGTCCTTTCTCGAGAACGTAGGCGCGGTCGCAGACGAGCTCGGCGAAATGGATGTTCTGCTCGGAGAGAAGGACCGACAGGCCTTCCTTCTTGAGCTCGATGATCGAGCTCGCCATCTGCTCGACGATCACCGGCGCGACCCCCTCGGAGGGCTCGTCGAGCATGACGAGCAGGGGATTGCCCATGAGCGTGCGGGCGACGGTGAGCATCTGCTGCTCGCCGCCGCTCATATGGGCGCCGCGGCGATCGGGCATCTCGCCGAGATTGGGAAAGATCGTGAACAGCTTTTCCGGCGTCCACGATGGCGCCGGCCGGCCATCGCGGTGGTAGCGGACCGGCTGGCGGCCGACGTCGAGATTTTCCAAGACGGTCAGATCGGAGAAGATGCGCCGGTCCTCCGGCACGAAGCCCAAGCCCCGCCGCGCGATCTCGAACGGCCGCAGCCGCGAAATGTCCTCGCCGAGGAAGCGGACCGTTCCCGCGCGCTGGGGGACCAGCGCCATGAGCGCCTTGAACGTCGTCGACTTGCCGGCGCCGTTGCGCCCCATCAGCGCAACCACTTCGCCGCGACCGACGTGGAACGACGGCTCGAACAGGATTTGCGCGGCGCCGTACCACGCCCTGAGCCCCTCCACCTCTAGCATCGCGTCGCTCATGGCCGGGCCTCGGCACGGGGTTTAAAGGTGCGGCCGGTGCCGAGATAGACCTGCTGCACCTGCGCATTGTCGCGGATCGCCTCGGCGTTGCCGTCGGCGATCAACACGCCGCGCGCCAGAACGATGATGCGGTCGGCATAGGCGAACACCACGTCCATCGAATGTTCGGTGAACAGGACCGAGATTCCGCGCTCGATCACCAGCCGCTTCACCAGCGCGATCAGCTCGTTGCGCTCGCGCGGCGCCATGCCGGCGGTCGGTTCGTCCATCAAGAGCAGGCGCGGATCGTTGGCGAGCGCGATGGCGAGCTCGACGCGCTTCACGTCGCCGTAGGCGAGCTCCTTGCAGGCGCGCTCGGCGGCGTCCGCCATGCCGACCTGATCGAGCAGCTCGACGGCGCGCGCGCGATGGCGGCCCGCGAGCGCCGCGCCGAAGCGGAAGATCTCGCCGTGGTGGCTCACCAGCGCCATCTGCACGTTCTCTACCACGGTCATCGAGCCGAACGTCGCCGCCACCTGAAACGTGCGGCCGACGCCGAGCCGCCAGATGTCGCGCGGGTGCAAGCCGACGATGCTGCGGCCGGCAAAGGCGATGTCGCCGTGATCGGGCGCGAGCTGCCCGTTGATCATGTTGAAACAGGTCGACTTGCCGGCGCCGTTGGGGCCGATCAGTGCCAGGAACTCGCCTTCCCCCAGGTCGAAACTGACGTTCTCGACGGCGTGCACGCCGCCGAACGCCTTGGACAGGTTGCGGACGGAGAGGATGCTCATGCGCCCTTTCTCCGCGCCGCGAACCGCTTGCCGAGCGCGCCGACGATGCCGCCCGGGAACACCAGCACCAGCAGCAGGATCACGGCGCCGAGGAGCCCGCGCCAGAACGCGGTCTGGCGCATGACATTGTCCTGCAGGACGGTGAAGACCGCGGCACCAACGATCGGCCCGGTCAAGGTCTGGATTCCGCCGAGCAGAACCATGACCATGGCGTCGATCGAGCGCGATACCCACGCCACGTCGGGCGAGATCGTCCCCTTGGCGAAGGCGAACACTCCGCCGGCGCTGCCGGCGAAAGCACCCGCGATGGCAAAGCCGATCCAGTGCACGCGTTTCACGTTGATGCCGATCGCCTCCGCGCGCAGGCCTGAGTCGCGCCCGGCACGCATGGCATAGCCGAACGGCGCGAACAGGAAGCGGCGCAGCAGCAGAACCCCGGCGACGGCGAGCGCGAGCGTCAGCAGGTAGAAGGCCGGGCGGTTGTCGAACGGCGCGCGCGGCCAGATGCCGAGAATGCCGTTGGAGCCGCCGGTGACGTCCTCCCACTGGAACAGGATCGACCAGACGATCTGCGCGAAGGCGAGGGTGAGCATCGCTAGGTAGACGCCGGACAGCCGCACCGCGAACCAGCCGAACAGCAGCGCCCCCGCGAGCGCCGCGAGCGGCGCGGCGACGAGCGCGACCGGCGTCGGGGCGGCGAGGAACTTCACCATCAGCGCCGCGCCATAGGCACCGAGACCGAAATAGGCGGCGTGGCCGAAGGAATGCATGCCGCCGGGACCCATGATGAAGTGCAGCGAGGTCGCGAACAGGATTGCGATCAGCACGTCGATGCCGAGCACCAGCGCATAGGGCGAGGCTTTGGATGCGAACGGCAGCAGCAGCAGGCCGACGAGCACCGCGGCCGCGACCGCCTTGAGCAGCGTCCCCGCCGGCCGGATGGGATCGTCGATCTCGGCCGGATTGCGCACCGCGGCTTGTGGGCGGCCGAGCAGCCCGTAGGGCCGCACGATCAGCACGATCGCCATCACCAGGAACTCGGCGACCAGCGTGAGCTTGGAGAAGTTGACGGCGAGGCCGCCGAGGTTGACCACGCCGAGCCCGATGCACAAAGCCTTCACCTCGGCAATGATGACCGCCGCGAGGAAGGCGCCGCCGATCGAGCCCATGCCGCCGACCACCACCACCACGAAGGCGTCGCCGATCACGATCAGGTCGAGCCACAGATTGGCGGGCTCGCGCGCAACCTGCAGCGCGCCGCCGAAGCCGGCGAGGAAGGCGCCGAGCACGAACACGACGGTGAACAGCATCGCCTGGTTGACGCCGAGCGCGCCCACCATCGCGCGGTCCTGCGTGGCGGCGCGGATCAGCCGCCCGAAGCGGGTCTTCGCCAGCATCAGGTAGAGCAGCAGCAGGACGACCGGGCCGATGACAATCAGGAACAGGTCGTAGCTGGGAAAATTGCGCCCGAGAATCTCGACCGAGCCGCGCAATCCGGGCGCGCGCGGCCCGAGCAGGTCTTCGGGGCCCCAGATGTATTGCGCGGCATCGTTGATGACGAGAACCAGCGCAAAGGTGGCGAGGAGCTGGAACAGCTCCGGCGCGTGGTAGATGCGCCGCAACAGCAGGATTTCGATCAGCGCGCCGAGCGCCGCCACCACCAGCCCGGCCGCGATGATGCCGCCCCAGAAGCCGAGCACCCCGCCGACCTTGGTGGCGAGGCTCGCGGCGAGATAGAGCCCCAACATGTAGAAGGAGCCGTGGGCGATATTGATGATGCGGGTGACGCCGAAAATCAGCGACAAGCCGGCGCCCACGAAGAACAGGCTCGACGCCGCGGCGAGGCCGTTGAGCGCCTGGAACAGGAGGGCTTCAAGGGTCATCGGACGAAGAAGCCGCCTAGTATCCGCAGCTTGCCGAGGGATGGATCGTCGTCGTATTTGAGCCGATGTCTGTCGGCGCGCTCGGTGGGCTCCCTCTCCAATAGGAAGGGGTTGGGTGAGGGGTCATCGTCTATCGTAAGAGCCGACCCCTCTCACCCCAACCCTCGCCCCTCCGGGGGAGGGAGCGCACCGAAATCGCCGCCCGGCCACGGAGTCCAGCAGCCAACTCGTTTACATTTCGCGCCGAGCCGTTGGATTGCCAATCGCAATCAATTCATCGCCGCGGCGGGACGCAGCTTCTTCACCTCGGCGTCCGGCGGCAGCACGCTCGCGCCGTCGACGTACTTGAAGTCGGACATGGTGCCCTTGCCGTCTTTCAGGGCGATCTTGCCGACATAGGCGCCCAGCGTCGCCTGGTGGTCGACCGCGCGGTATTCGAACGGCCCGAACGGGCTTTCGAGCTTGAGCCCGCGGAACGCGGCGATCAGCTTCTCGGTGTCGGTTGAGCCGGCCTTGCCGATGCCGGCGGCGAGCGACTTCATGGTGTCGTAGCCGACCACCGAACCCAGCCGCGGATAGTCGTTCCAGCGCTTCTGGTAGGCGGCGACGAAGGCCTTGTGCGCCGGCGTGGTGATGGCGTCCCAGGGATAGCCGGTGACGATCCATCCGACCGGGGCCTCGTCCTTGAGCGGATCGAGATATTCCGGCTCGCCCGAGAGCAAGCTGACGACGGTGCGGTTCTTAAACGTGCCGCGGGTCGTCCCTTCGCGCACCAGCTTGGCGAGATCGGGCCCGAACAGCACGTTGAAGATGGCGTCGGGCTTGGCGTCGTCGATCGCCTGCACCACCGCGCCGGCGTCGACCTTGCCGAGCGGCGGCGCCTGCTCGGTCACGAACTCGACGTCGGGCTGCGCCTTCCTGAGCATCTCCTTGAACCAGGTGGCGGCCGACTGGCCGTACTCGAAGTTGGGATAGATCAGGGCCCAGCGCTTCTTCTTTGCTGCGACCGCGTCGGGCAGCAGCATCGCCACCTGCATGTAGGTCGAGGGCCGCAGGCGGAACGTGTACTTGTTGCCGTTCTGCCAGGTGATCTTGTCGGTCAGCGGCTCGGCGGCGAGGAAGAACACCTTCTCCTTGCCGGCGAACTCGGTGACCGCAAGCCCGATGTGCGACAGGAACGTTCCAGCGATAATGTTCGCTCCTTCGCGGGTGACGAGCTCGTTGGCGACGCGGACCGCGTCGCCCGGGCTCGCGCCGTCGTCGCGCGAGATCACCTCGAGTTTCTTGCCGAGCACGCCGCCCTTGGCGTTGATCTCTTCGACCGCGAGCTCCCAGCCCTTCTTGTACGGCTCGAGGAAGGCCGGCTGCGCCTTGTAGCTGTTGAGCTCGCCGATCTTGACCGTGTCCTGCGCGACGGCAGGCGTGCCGAGACCGACGACCACGGCGCTGGCCGCAGCCAGCCGAGTGAGCTGGGATCTGGTGCTCATGCGGTGCTCCATTTCACGAGGTTGATGTCATGGGCGGACAGGCATCATGTCTTGATCTCTGTCGTCCCCGCGCAAGCGGGGACCCATATTCCAGAGCCGGTGGTTATGGGTCCCCGCAACGGACTCCCGCGCGGGGACGACACTAGTGTGAACGGCACAACCGGAACCGACGTCGTCCACCAATTCGTTTGTATGCAAATCATCGAGGCCGCCCCAAAGCTTGTCAAGCTCACTTAAGCGCGCACCGATGCCGAAAAACGCAGCATCGTCATTACCTCACTTGCGGTCGCGCAGCCGATCCATCAACGACTTCTCCTGGCCGCCGTCGATCTCGATCTGGGTGCCGTTGACCATGTGCATCAGCGGCGACGCCAGCATGACGACGAGGTTGGCGACCTCTTCCACCTCGGCGATGCGGCCCAAGGGGATCGCGGACGGAGCAAGCTGGTCAGCCTCCGCGTAGGGCAACCCCATGTCGCGCGCCATCGCCGCCACCAATCCGGCCCAGCGTTCGGTGCGCACCGGGCCGGGATTGACCGCGCAGAAGCTGATGTTGTGCTTGCCGTATTGGCCGGCGAGGGACAGGGTCAGGTTCTGGCCGGCGGCGTTGGCGGCGCCCGGTGCGATCTCCCAATAGGACGGCTTGACGCCGTCGTTGCCGATCAGGTTGACCACGCGGCCGCCGCCCTGCTTCACCATGATCGGCAGCACGTAGCGCAGGCAGCGCACGTAGCCCATGAATTTGAGCTGCAGCGACTGTTCCCAGGCGGCCTCCGACAGGTGCTCGATCACGCCGCCGGGCGCTGAGCCCGCATTGTTGACCATGATGTCGACGCGGCCGAGCGCCTTGTGGCCTTGCTCGATGAAATTCTTGGCATCCGCGTCCTTGGTGAGGTCGGCGGTGATGGCGACCACCTTGCGGTTGGCTTCCTTGGCAATTTCCGCCGCCGCCTGCTCGAGCGGCTCCTTGCGCCGCGCGCAGATCGCGACATCGACGCCTTCCTTGGCGAGCGCGCGAGCAATCCCTTTGCCGATTCCCTCGCTGCCTCCGGTGACGAGCGCGGTCTTGCCTTCGAGCTTAAGGTCCATGTCGGTCTCCTGTTGTCTCACACGGCTCTGTGTGCGAGCCAGCGGCCGGCCTCCGCGGCGGAGAACAGCTCGGCGAGCGCCGCATTCACCGCCGCCGGCTCCTCGCTGTTGATGGTATGGCCCGCCCGCGGCACCACCAGCAGCGCGGCGGTCGGCGCGGTGCGCTTGAGGAAAACGCTGCCGTCGAGGCAGAGATCGTCCTCGTCGCCGACGATCACCATGAGCGGCACCGAGAAGCGCTTGAGTTCTTCCTCCATCTCCCACAGCGTCGGCCGCTTGAGCTGAAGGTTGAGCATGGTGTGGGCGTGACCTTCGGCCGAGTGCTCCGCCAGCATGCGCGCGAACTCGGCCCAGCCGCGCGGGTCCTTGTGCTTGAAGGCCTGGCGCATCGGCGCGTCGGCGTATTTCGCGGCCGCGGCGGCGATGCCTTCCTCGGCGAACATCTTGCCGGTCTCGGCCGCCATCGCCTTCATCGCGTCGCGCTTGCCGATATCCGGGGTCGAGCCCCAACCGCAGCCGGCAGCGGTCACCGACAGGCAGCGATCGGGGTAGCGGATGCCGACGTGCAGCGCGGTGTAGGCGCCCATCGAATGACCGACCACGTGCGCCTTGTCGATGCCGAGCGCGTCCATGATAGCGATGACATCGTCGCGGGCGATCTCCTGCGAGTAGCGCGCGGGATCGGACGGCACGTCCGAGGGGGGATAGCCGCGCTGGCTATAGGTGACGCAGCGGTGCTGGCGGCTGAAGTGCCGCACTTGCGGTTCCCAGCTGCGATAGTCCCCGGCGTATTCGTGGACGAACACGACCGGTGTTCCGGAACCGCTTTCCTCGACGTGGAGCTTGACTCCGTCCGGTGCGGAAACCTTCGCCATTGCTGCCGTGCTTTCGCGGTTGCCGAGAGCGGCGAGATCGCACTTCGTTTGCGTGCAAACAAAAGGCTAGTCAACTCGCCGCGCGTCTGCAAGCCGCGAAAATGATCACGGCGTGCCGTGCGATCGGGCGTGTTCCGGGCGCGGCGCAGGGCGGGTAACCGAAGCGCAACTGAACACTTCGCCTTGTTCGCCCCTGTCACGCCGCCCGTCCGCTTGAGTCATCGAGCAGCGGCTTTGCCCACGGCACCTGCGCGAGATCGCACATCACCAATTCCATGAAATCGGATTCGCGCCTCGTCAGGAAGTCAAAGGGCTTTTCATCCATGGTCTTCATCGCTTGATTGTATCACAGCAGACTTGCGACGCGTGCTTGCCAAACACGAGCAGGGCGTGTCCAGCTGTGCCGGCCGGGGCTCTATTCGCTGACTGGGGCCGCGTCGTCTCACTACTGGGTGACGATCCTCGGGCAAGGCCATTCGGCACCTAGCCGGGAGCATCGATCGCGGGTCCGGGGCACTTAGGCCAGGGTGATCGCGCCTCAAGCGTCCATGATCGCCCTCGCCGCGTTGCCGACCGCCTCCACGCCGTCGCCGGCGTCGAGGAAGGCAACGATGCGGCAGGGGCACCCCTCGAGGCCCTCGTAGCGCCAGGGAAATGCGCCGATCAGTGCGCGCTTGTTGAGCATGAGCTCGATGTCGCCGCCGAGATTCTCGGCGTGCAGCAGGCCCTCCTGGAACGCCCAGTTGTGGAAGGGAAACACGTCGGACACCACCCGGCGCTTCGATTTCTTGTGGACGTACTCGAAGCTGCCGAAGAATTCTCCCGGCGTCTTGCCGTGCAGCTTGGTGAATTGCGCCGCCAGATCCGGCCGCATGGTGCGGATCGACGTGTTCATGGCATGGTCGCACGACCCGGTGTCCATGCCCCACCACTTGATCTTCTTCTCGAACATCCAGTGCAGGGTGTCGAGATTGGGACCGGGGTGGTAGCAGAAGTATTTCACCAGGTCCTGCTCGGGACGGCCCTCGTAGTGGCGATGCCATCCGGTATGCAAAATCAAGATGTCGCCCTCGCGGATGTCGGCGCCGGCGCCCTCGATGATGTCCGGCGTGATCACCGCCCAGTCCGACATCTTGTCGGAAATGTCGACCACCACGCCGCGGTTGACCAGATAATCGAGCGGCAGCGAGGCCATGTCGCCCTTGCGGTTATCGGTCGCGTGCATGGCGCCGTCGAAATGGGTGCCGACGTGGAGGGCCGTGTCTATGCGCTGTGCGACGATCATCTGGGTCTGCAGGTTCTGCGCGTAGTACATCTTGTTGCCCGCATAGCCGACCCAGCCGGGCGTATGGACGTTCATCACATGGCTCATATCGATGATCTTCATGGGGGACCCTTCTTGCTCGTGCGCCCGGCATGGGAGTTGCGTGGCGACAGTCTGCTTGCGGATGCGCGGGATGCGGACTACCGTCCAACCTTATTCGAAGTCCTGCGCGAAGATCATCATGAACGTGACAGCCGCGCCGCTGATCGGTCAGCCGGTCGATCGGGCAGAAGATCTGCGCTTTCTCACCGGCGCGGGCAAGTTCGTCGACGATTTGACGCGGGACGGCATACTGCACGCGGTGGTCTTGCGCAGCGGCGTGGCGCACGGCCGCATCAAGCGCCTTGATACCTCCGCCGCGCGGGCGAGGCCGGGCGTGCATGCCGTCATCACGGCGGCCGAGATCGGCGCGAATGTGCCGGTGATCCCGTTGCGGCTCGCGAATCTTCCGGAATTCGCGCCCTATCTTCAGCCGGTGATCGCCAGCGACAAGGTGCGTTATGTCGGCGAGCCGGTTGCGGTGGTGGTGGCGGAGAGCCAGGCGCTCGCCGAAGACGCGACTCGAGGCGATCAACCTCGAGATCGAGCGGCTGCCGGCGCTGCCGGACCGCCATGCGGCGGCGAGCGGCACGGCGCTCCTGTTCGAAGCGACCAGCAGCAACCGGGCGGTGCGGTATTCCGTGGCGTTCGGGGATGCCGATGCAGCCTTCGCGAAGGCCGAGTACACGCGCCGTGAAAGCTTTCGCTGTCACCGCCTGACCGCGGTTCCGCTGGAGACCCGGGGCCTGATCGCCGAATGGGACGCGACCAAGGGGAAGCTCACCGTCTTTGGCGCCACCAAGGTCCTGTTCTTCAACCGTCGCGTGCTCGCACCGATGCTGGGGCTTGCCGAAAATGCCATCGACATGATCGAGCCCGACGTCGGCGGCGGCTTCGGCGTGCGCGGAGAGTTCTATCCCGAGGATTTCCTCATCCCGTTCGCTGCCCGTCATGTCCGCCGCCCGGTCAAATGGATCGAGGATCGCCGCGAGCACTTGATGGCTACCAACCACTCGCGCGAGGTAGACTGCGACCTCGAGATCGCATGCACGCGCGACGGCGTCATCCTCGGCTTGCGCGGCCACATCCATGGCGATATGGGCGCTTATATCCGCACCAATGGCGGGGTGGTACCAGCCAAGGCGGCGCAATTCCTTCCCGGTCCTTACCGCATCCGCGACGTCGCCATTACCGTCGAAGCACTGATGACGAGCAAGACGCCGGTCGGCACCGTACGGGCGCCCGGGCGGTTCGAGGCAAACTTCTTTCGCGAGCGGCTTCTCGATATCGTCGCCCGCGATCTCGGCCTCGATCCGATGGAATTCCGCCGAAAGAATCTGATCAGCTGAGCCCGAGCTGCCTTTCGCGACCGGCAAGCTTGTGCCTTACGAGGGCGAGACCGAATTCGACACCGGCGACTATCACGCGACCTTCCAGCGCGCCCTGAGCGAGATCGGCTGGCCCGAGAAGAAATTGCTGCAAAGCCGTCTGATCGATGGACGCTATCATGGTCTCGCCGCCGTGCCGTTCGTAGAGAGCAGCGGCTCGGGTAAGGAGAACGCGCGCGTCACGGTCGAGGACGACGGCTCCGTGACCGTTTATGTGGGATCGTCGGTATTGGGGCAGGGGCTCGAGACGACGCTGGCACAGGTCGCTGCCGGGACTTCTCAAGTTGCCGTTCGAGCGCGTGCGTATCCTGCATGGCTCAACAACCTATGTGCGCGAGGGTTTCGGCACCTTCGCATCCCGGTCCATGGTAGTGGGCGGCTCGGCGGTGATGGATGGTTGCAACAATCTCATCGCTGCTATCCGTGCCGCGGCAACCGAACGCTTCGGCCTTCCCAATGAGGAGATTGCTATCGCGAACGGCGTGGTGAGCGCCGGGGAAAAACGCGCGGGTCTCGCGGAGTTTGCCGGTATCGAAGCGGAAGGCACCTTCGCGACCACAATTCGCACCTACAGCTACGGCGCGCACGCCTGCCACGTTGCGGTAGACCCGCGCACCGGACACGTCGAAATTCTCGACTACGTCGCTATCGAAGATGTCGGCCGCGCCATCAATCCGCATATTGTCCATGGCCAGGCCATCGGGGCCTTGGTCCAAGGGCTGGGCGGTGTGTTCCTCGACCAAGTCATCTATGACAGCGACGCGCAAATCCTCAATACGTCGCTTGCTGACTATCTCGTGCCGTTCGCATCTGATTTCCCGAATGTCCGTGCAATCACGATGGAGCTCCGGCCGTCCAGGACCAATCCGCTCGGCGCCAAAGGCGCGGGGGAGGGCGGTATGGTCGCGGTGGCCGCGACGGCCGCCAATGCCGTGGCCGCCGCGCTTGCCTCGCTCGGCGTCGAGGTGCGCGAGCTGCCGCTGTCGCCGGCGCATCTGTGGAAGCTGGTCAATGGGGACAACGGTGGGTCGGCGAATTCATCGGAGCAGTTGAAATGAGAATACTCCTCATGGTCCTCACCGCCCTTTGTGCGATTGCGCTTCTGCAGGTCGCGCCCGCACAGGACGCCTATCCGCGCAGCCTCATCAGGCCTTGAGATTCAGAAAAAGTTGCTCTGAGATTCAATAGTGCGGCTCCCGATCGTCAACCCGATTGCCTTCAATAATGAGCGGCAAGCGAGAATTCATTTGCGCCGACCGTACCGTTGTACCCGGGCACTCTTTTCCCGGCTCCTGCCGGAAATCAGTCGGTCAACATGCTTGGCCCCAAAAAAATCTTCGCGACCGTGAACCCGCCGACACTCCAGCTGCGGCTCATCATCGGAAGGCGACTCTGAGGACCTGCTTACCGCTTGCAACACGACCAAACATGGCGATGATGTTGCAGCGAGATCGCAGCCGCCAGCGAGCAACCTATGAGCGCATCCCCTCGGCGCATTCGCGTTGTCAATCCAAATTCAAACGAGGACGTCACCCGGGGTCTCGATGCGGCATTGGAACCGCTGCGATTTGCGAACGGTCCCGAGATCGTGTGTACCACGCTTGCAGAAGGCCCATTTGGAATTGAGACCCAAGCCGACGTCGAAAGCGTCGTGATGCCGCTGCGCCGGCTGGTGGAGGCGGACAATTCCTCCGACGCCTTTGTGATTGCCTGCTACAGCGATCCGGGGTTGCATGTCTGCCGCGAGGGCACTACGCGGCCGGTGTTTGGCATCGCCGAATGCGGCGTCCTGACCGCGCTGGCCCACGCCGGACGCTTCGGCGTCATTGCCATCAGCCAGCGCTCGATGGCCAGGCATCGGCGTTATCTGCTCCAAATGGGGCTGACGGACCGCCTCGCCGGAGAGCGCCCGCTCGAAATATCGGTCGCCGAGACGGCGAGCGGCGAAAAGACGCTCGAGCGCATGGTTGATATCGGGCGCCAATTGAAGGAGGAAGACGGCGCCGAGGCGCTGGTGATGGGCTGTGCCGGGATGGCGCGCCATCGCGGCCCGCTGGAAAGAGCACTCGGCATCCCGGTGATCGACCCGACCCAGGCCGCGGTCACGATGGCGCTCGGAGCAGTGCAGTTCAGCCGCTCTTGATCCCGCTTGAGACGAGCCACTCGGCATAGGTTTGCCGCACCAGCGTGAAGGGCTTGCCAAGCGGGGCATAGAAATTTGCGAACAAGCGCGCTACCGGCCTGTAGACATCCAGGTTCACATACATGCGCGCTGGATCGACAATGCCGGCCCGCGCATGCAGGTAAACAACCTCGCCGAGACACAGGCGACGCTCAGGGCTGACCTGCAGCGTCTGATAGTGGCGACACTCCAGCGAAGCCGCCGCTTCTGCGATCCGCGGCACCGGGATCGAAACGCCGGGTAGCGCCGTGAGACCGGCTGCATCGAGCTCGCTCGTGCCGGGCGGGAAATCGACCGCGCAAACATTCATGCGCTCGGCTAACCCCTCGTCGACCAGGTTGACCGTGAACGAGCCGATGTCTCGGATATGCGCGGATGTATCCTTCAGCGAACCGTCGGGCCGAGACTGCAACCCAGAACGATAAGCGGCGGGGCCTCCGCGAATACATTGAAGAACGAGAATGGCGCCGCATTGACGACCCCGCCTAGACCGAGCGTCGTGACCAGCGCGATCGGCCGTGGCACCACCAGCGCGCATAGGAGCTTGTAGCGGTCCTGCGCCGGCAGAACCGTGAAATCCGCCTGAAACGGCGTGGCCATGGTCATGTCTCCGGCGGCAGCATGACACCGGTCTGGCTGGTGATGCGGCCGTAATGCTCGGTCCGGCGGTGGCGCTTAAAGTCGAAAATCGTCTCCTTGCCGAAAATGGTGGCGTCAAGATCGCAATCGGCCACGATCAGCTCGTCGTCCTCGGTCTTGGCCTCGGCGACGATCTCGCCGTCCGGATTGACGATGATGCTGCCGGCGATCATCGGGTAGCCGTCCTCGGCGCCGCCCTTCGCCACTGCCACCACCCAGGTCGAGTTCTGATAGGCGCCGGCCTGCAGCGTCAGGCGGTGATGGAACATGCGCTTTTCCGGCCCCTCGTCCGCTTTCAACGAATTGACCGATGGCGTGTTGTAGCCAAGCATGATCAATTCCACACCTTGCAGCCCCATCACGCGGTAGGTTTCCGGCCAGCGCCGGTCGTTGCAGATGCACATTCCAAGGAGGCCGCCCATGGTGCGCCAGACCGGAAAGCCGAGATCGCCCGGCTCGAAGTAGCGCTTCTCTAGGTGCTGGAATGCGCGCCGCGGATCAAATTCAGCGTGGCCGGGCAGATGCACCTTGCGGTACCGGCCGACGATTTTTCCTTTTTGATCGACCAGGATCGATGTGTTGAAGTGATGGCCATCGGCCGTGAGCTCGGCGTAACCGAACGAGAGTCCGATGCGGTGCTCGGCAGCCTTCTCGAACAGCGGACGCGTCGCCACATTCGGCATCTCTCGTTCGAACCAGGCATCCACTTCCGCCTGATCGGTCATGTACCAGCGCGGGAAGAAGGTGGTGAGCGCGAGCTCCGGATAGACCACGAGGTCACACGCTTGCGCCTTGGCCCGATCGAGCAGATCGAGCATACGCCGCACCACCGCCTGCCGGCTGTCCGCCTTGTGGATTGGGCCCATCTGGGCGCCCCCAATCCGAAGCACTCTGCTCACCTCGACCTCCCGCAATTCACGTCGCGATCCGCCGCTCCAGCCGGCTGATCAGGCGCACGATCGGCCACAGCATAACAAGGTAGATCGCGGCAGCCAGCACGATCGGCGAGGAATTGAATGTCACCGAGCGCGCCATGTCGGCGGAATAGAGCAGCTCCGGCAACGCCACCACGCTCGCAATCGAGGTGAGCTTCACCACCTCTACAGTGTTGGAAACGAGATCGGGAAGGACGTTGCGCACCGCCTGCGGCAACACGACATAGGCCAGCGTCTGGTAGCCCCGCAGGCCGGTCGAGCGCGCGGCGTCCCATTGGCCCCGGCCCACGCTTTCGATGCCGGCACGGTAGATCTCGCCGTAATAGCTCGACGTGTTGAGGAAAAAGGCGATGGCGACCGCCATTATGGGCGACGGCCGAAAGCCCGCGAACGGCAACCCGGAATAGACGAAAATCAACAGCACCAGCGGCGGAATGGCGCGGAAGAAGTCAATTCCCACAATCGCCGGCCAGCGCAGCACGCGCGAGCGCGACAGCGAGATGAGCGCGAACGTCAGTCCCCCGGCAAGCCCCAACGGAATGACGATGAGGCAAAGAATGATCGTCTGCTGGAGGCCTGCGAGAACGAGCGGGAGCGCTTGCTCCATGATGGCCAGGTTGAAGAACTGCTGGGCGATCAAGTCCATCAGACCCTCCGCCAGGCGAACCGGGTCTCGAGGAAACGGCCGAGCACGACCACCGGGATGAACAGGACCACGTAGGCTATCGCCCCCATCATCAGCGGCGTGGCATTGCCGGAGAACGATTGCGCAGTGGTGGCCTGATTGAGGATTTCGCCAACCCCGATCACCGTGCCGAGGGCCGTGTTCTTGGTGATTGCGATGGTGCGGTTGGTGAGCGGCGCAACGGTCAGGCGGATGGCCTGTGGCAGCACGATGTAGGTGAGTGTGCCCAAGGAGCTCAGGCCGGTGGAGCGCGCCGCCTCCCACTGGCCCTTCGGGATCGACAGGATGCCGGCCCAGAAGATTTCCTCGGCGAAGGCTGCAAGCACTAAGGAGAGGACGAGCCACAGCACGGGGAAGGACGGCAGATTGATCCCGGTATTTGGCAGGCCGAAATAGAGCAGAAGAACGAGCACGAGCGGCGGCAGCGCCCGGAACATGTCGACGAAGATCACGATCAGCGCATTGATGGCAAGCACCCGGAACGAGCGCACGACCGCGAGCGCCAGCCCGAGCAGGATACCGGTAACCACGACGGCGACGGCAATCTCAATTGTCACCGCCACGCCCTTCATGATCGCGGGGAAATAGCGCTCGATCACCTCCCACTTGAAGAACGTGTCGAGAAAGCGCGACCAAGCCTGCATGGCGGTCTCAGCGCGCGACCTCGGCGATGAACGCGCGGGTGCGCGCCTCGCTGGGTGCCGAAAACATTTGCTGCGGCGGCCCTTCCTCCACAATCACCCCGTGATCCATGAAGATCACGCGGTCGGCGGCGTCGCGCGCAAAGCGCATCTCGTGGCTCACCACCAGCATGGTCATGCCGCCGCGCTTAAGCTCGCGCATGACATTGAGCACGCTGCCGACGAGTTCCGGGTCGAGCGCGGAGGTAGGCTCGTCGAACAGCATCACCTTGGGTTCAAGAGCGAGCGCGCGTGCGATCGCAACTCGTTGCTGCTGGCCGCCCGAGAGTTCGCCGGGATAGGAGCTGGCCTTGCCGGCAAGTCCCACGCGATCGAGCGCCGCCATCCCGATACGCTCCGCTTCCGCTCGCGGCTTGCGAAGCACCTTGGCGAGCGCGAGTGTGACGTTCCGCAATACCGTCATGTGCGGATAGAGGTTGAATGACTGGAACACCATGCCGATCTGGCGCCGCATGGCGTTGATGTCTGTCGAGCGCGCCGTGATATCGACGCCGTCGATGCGGATCGAGCCGGCGGACGGTTCTTCCAGACGGTTGCAGCAGCGCAGCAGCGTGCTCTTGCCCGATCCCGACGGCCCGATGACGAAGACCAGTTCTTGCGACTGCACGGCGAGGTCGATCCCGCGCAGCACCTCCACGTCCTGGAATTTCTTGCGTAGGCCGCGGATCTCCAGGATAGGCGGGGAGCGTCGTCATCGACAATCGCCACGTCCGTGGCGTCCCCGACAATTTATGCAACCGCACTCAGCCACATGATGGTGTGTGCATGGTCGGATCGTAGCCCGGCATGTCGGGAACGCCGTAGCCCGGGAATACTGTCACCGCCGCGGAACCCGCCGCCGGCGCAACGCCGAACCATCTCTCGTGCATCTTGGCGATTGTGCGGTCGAGTTTCATGCATTCGATGGCAATGTCGAGTTGCTTGCGCAGCTCGCCAGAATCCTTGCGTAGAGGCGCGGCCCAGACGAGGCCAGTTGAATGGAGATACGACAATTCGAGCTGCGGGTTGTTTTTGACCGCCCATGCGATCACCGTATTGCCGGCAACATTGGCATCAACGCGCCCGACCAGGACCGCCTGCACCGCGTCGGTTTGCGTGCCGAATGATTCCACCTTCCACCCGATCTTGCCCTCGAGGCCGCGCGCCCAAGCATCGTAGGCCGAACCCTTGTTGACGGAAACGGTCTTGCCTTTGAGGTCTTCGAGCTTCACGACTTTCGCAGATCCTTTTTTGATTAGGAACTGGAAGTCCGTGTTGAGATAGCCCTCGGTGAACAGCATATTTTCGGCGCGCTCCTTGGTCACGGTCGTGGGAGCCGCAAGAAATTCGTAGGTTCCGGCCTGCAGCGCCGGGACGAGACCAGAGAACTGCGCAGCGTCAATGATGATCCTACGCCCGAGGCGCTTTGCGATCTCGTTGGCGAGATCGACGTTGAAACCCTGATAGCCCCCGGAAAGATTTGGAAAGGCATGCGGCGCGAAAGTGCCATCGACCGCTGCGCGCAGCGGCGGCGGCTCCTGAGCGTACACCGACGTGGCGAGGAACAGAACGGCACCGGCGGTCGAAAACGCAAATCGAGGCATCGGATTCCCTTCAGCGGGCACGGCGCCCCAGCGGGACTATAGCAATCGGGTGGAGTCCGACAAGGCAAATGCGCAGGTGACAGGTCGGGATGCATGCTCGATTTGCGCTACAGGATCGGCCGCGGATCGGCGCCCTTCGTGTGTGGGATATACATTTGTTTTCGGCTGCGTCTCGCCGAAACTGAAAATTGCGAGCTCCAAGGAAGTCAGGACATGAACCAGTTCCTCGATGCGTCCGCAAGAGGGCGTGTACACAATATCAGCAACGCCATTCACCGACGCCGGCGATATCGACTGGCCGAGCGTCGACAGCCTAGTCGAATTCTATCTGCAATGCGGCGTACAAGGGCTAACCGTTCTCGGGATGATGGGCGAGGCGCAAAAGCTCAGCGATCAGGAATCCGCCGAGTTCACTTGTTATTTCCTGCGCCGCGTCAACGGACGCGTGCCGGTCATCGTTGGTGTATCGAACCCGGGCACTGCAAACCTCGTCAAGCTCAGCAAGATCGCGATGGACGCTGGCGCCTGCGGCGTCATGATCACGCCACTCACCGGGCTCAAGACGGAAACGCAGATAGTCAGCTATTTCGCCGATGTCGTGACGGCGTTGGGAGAGAACATTCCGGTGGTCTACCAAGACTATCCGCAGTCCACGCAGGCCGACATCTCGGCCCAAAGTTTCGTCAAGATCGTCGATGCGCATCCGAGCATCGTGATGTTCAAACATGAAGACTGTCCCGGGTTGAAGAAGCTCACGCAAATCCGGAAGGCCTGCGATGGCGATGCGCGCCGATACATCAGCATCTTGGTCGGCAATGGGGGGCTGTACGTGCCGCAAGAGTTGGCACGCGGCGCCGACGGCATTATGACGGGGTTTGCCTATCCCGAAATGCTCGTGTCCGTATGCGCACTGTTTGCAGCCGGCCGCAGCGACGAGGCGGAGGACTTGTTCGATGTGTATCTGCCGCTGGTGCGCCATGAGCAACAGCCGGGCTTCGGGCTTGCCGTGCGCAAAGAAATCCTCCGCCGACGCGGCGCCATCCGCTCGGCTGCGGTGCGCCCACCCGGTCCAAGCTCGACGCCCATGACGTAGCGGAGCTCGACCGGCTGTTGGCTCGGCTCCAGGCGCGTTTGCGACAAAGCGGCCACGGCCAGCAGCTCGCCGTCGCCTAGTGATCTGAAACTTGCTGCGGGCGATTCCGTTCGATCCGACAAGGAGGTAGGCATCATGGCCGATTACGATCTGGTCATACGCAACGGAACGCTGGCTACGGCGTCCGACGTGTTCCGTGCCGACATCGGGGTGATCGACGGACGCATTGCAACAATCGGCACGAAACTTGGGCCCGGCCGCCGGGAGGTAAACGCCGAGGGCCGCATCGTTACGCCGGGAGGCATCGACAGCCATTGTCACATCGAGCAGCGCTCATCCATGGGAGTCATGACGGCGGACGATTTCTTCACAGCCACGCGTTCGGCAGCCTGCGGCGGCACGACCACTGTCATTCCTTTCGCCGCGCAATATCGCGGCATGTCGCTGCGGCAGGTGGTGAAGGACTATCACGCCTGCGCCGAGCCCAAGGCCGCTGTCGACTACGCCTTTCACCTCATCATTTCCGATCCGACAGAGCAGGTCACCGGTCAGGAGTTGCCGGCGCTGATTAGAGATGGATATACCTCATTCAAGATCTACACGACATATGAGGCGCTCAAGCTAGACGACCGGCAGATCCTTGATGTGTTGTCGGTGGCGCGGCGCGAGCGCGCGCTGGTCATGGTCCATGCCGAAAACCACGACGTGATCTCGTGGCTGAGCGAAAAGCTGCTCGCGGCGGGGCACACCACGCCGCTTTTTCATAGTATGGCGCATGCGCCTATCGCGGAACGGGAAGCGACCTCACGGGCGATCTCGCTCGCGGAACTCGTCGACGTGCCGATCCTGATCGTTCATGTTTCCGCGCGCGAGGCTATGGAGCAAATCCAACTGGCCAAGGCGCGGGGGCTCAAGGTCTATGGCGAGACTTGCCCGCAATATCTCTTCCTCACCGCAGATGATCTCGATCGACCGGGCTTCGAAGGCGCGAAATACATGTGCAGCCCCCCGCCCCGCGACAAGGCGAACCAGGACGTGATCTGGCGTGGGCTTGAGACCGGCGTGTTCGAGGTCTTCTCATCGGACCATGCCGGCTACCGCTACGACGATCCGGAAGGAAAGATGAAGCATGGCCGCAATGCGCCGTTCAAGAAAGTCGCAAATGGAGTTCCCGGACTTGAAGTGAGGACCGCGCTCCTGTTTTCGGAAGGAGTTGGCAAAGGACGTCTCGATCTTCCGAAGTTCGTCGCACTGACCGCGACCAACGCCGCCAAGCTCTACGGGCTGCATCCGCGCAAGGGCACCATCGCCGTAGGCAGCGATGCAGATTTTGCGATCTGGGATCCGGACAAGGAAGTGACCATCCGGCAGTCGATGATCCACGACGCCATGGACTACACCCCCTATGAGGGCAAGACGATCAAAGGTTGGCCAGTCACCACGCTGGTGCGTGGAGAAATCGTCGCCGACGCGGGCGAATTTGTCGGTGCAGCCGGCA
>CAWHCK010000006.1:0-69827 GCA_963827585.1 uncultured Alphaproteobacteria bacterium | reverse complement strand
CGCGACAGGTGCATATACTCGGAGTACGTCCAATCCTGACGGTGCTGGTAGACGCGGGAGGGGCCGCCTACGGTCGTTAGCGTGAACGCCATCAGCCTTGCGCAAATATCCCTGCGCCGCCTCGACTGCAATTGCGCTGTTACACTTCATCATCGGAACCTGGGCCCCGCCCCCGTCCCTCCTTGCGGCGGGGCTTTTTCCTTCATGCGGATCCGGTTTCACGATTGGCGAGGTACCCCTCGCGGGCGACGGCTCTTCGCACGGCCCAGAAGTTCTCCACCCAGCCCATCATCGGCGACGCACCAGTACTCATCGGGGTACCCGCCCCGTCGCGGCATCAGCGGTCTCCGTGCCGGCGCTCATTTCTGGCTGACCTTCGTTTTTCCTCCGGGAGTGGAGCCGGGTAGGAGGGGGCCCGAACACAGCGGTGTGTCGAACGTCGAGCCTCCCCCAGACCCCGATATGGGAACCCACTTTTTCGCGGACAAGTACCCCGGGTGTTTCCTCGTCCTATTCCTGCTTTATCGCACGCCGCCCCTGCCCCTCACGGAGCACGGGCGCGGCGCTTGCGCCTAGGAAAGGGCCGGACGCCTCGCGCTGATCCGCTGCACCGTGGAAACCCCCACGCCGAACCGCTCAGCGATCTTGCGCACGCCGGGGCGCCCAGGAGTCGCCAGAGCCTTCCTGATGCGGTCCTCGATGTCCTCGGCCAACCGGGGCCGGCCGAGCCGCTTGCCCTCACCCCTTGCCCGCGCCAGGCCCGCACGAACTCGCTCCTGAATCATTGCGCGCTCGAACTCGGCGAACACGCCCATCATCTGAAACATCGCCTTGCCGGCCGGCGTGGTGGTGTCGAGCCCTTGCTGGTGCAGGAACAGGTCGATGCCGAGCGCGTGCAGCTCGCCGAGGAAGCCGACCAGGTCTTGAAGGCTGCGGCCGAGACGATCAACCGACCAGGCCATGACGACATCGAACTGCCGCCGGCTGGCATCGCGGCACATCGCGTCGAATGCCGGGCGCTTGTCGCGGCCCTTGGCGCCGCTGATGCCGTGGTCCTTGTAGACCTTGACGATCTCACAGCCCATGCGCTCGGCAACCTGGCGCAGCTCGCGCTCCTGATTGGCCGTCGTCTGGTCGATGGTCGAGACCCGGAGATAGAAAACCGCTCGCCGCATGATCCTGCCCTCCTGCTCAAAATTGGCAGCCGAGGTATAGCAGGTTGTGTGTTTAAAATCAGTCTATTTCCAACACGCAATTTCTACGGCGGAAATGTAAGCGGTGCGATAACCTCAACCACGCAAGGGCACGACATTGCCTTTGGGCGGCTTGACGATCTTGCTGATCAGGTCGGAGAGCCGCTTCAATGCGTCGGCCTTCTCGCTATCATAGGTGTGCCGATCATAAACACCCTGCACGCCAGGGATCGCATGCCCGAGGACGCGCTCCGAGATGTCGGGGCGCACACCCGCTCTTGACATCAGGGAGCGCGCGGTGCGGCGCAGGTCGTGCAAGGTCCAGGGTGGCATGTCGGCAGCTTCGCATCCAATTCGTCCTTGCGTTCGGAGGATGGTTGAACGCACCCTTACCGCGACCGGCGAAGACGTGCGGGTTACCCATGATGCGCGGTTGCTGTTCGATGATGGACAGGGCAGGGGCCGGCAGCTTGATCTTACCCGCGGTACCCTTCTCACGTTCTTCCACTGCAATCGTCCACTCATCACCCGCGAGATCGCTCCACTTCATGCGGGCCACCTCGCGCCGTCGCCGTCACAGGCAGAAGGCGGATCAGTGCACCGAAGGTACCGCGCTCATGTGCGATCTTGAACAAGGCGCGATCTCATCATCCGACAAGGCGCGGGAGCGCGCCTTGGGCTTGTTGCGTCGCATCCCCTTGACGATCGGTGAGACGTAGTGCTCGTAGCGGCTCTGATGCCACGTGCAGATCGATCGGATGGTGGCGAGGACCGCATCGGCCTGCGAGCGCCCATGGTGATCGACGACATCGATCAAGCAGCGCGTTGACATCGTGACGCCTGATCTCGAGGAACGGTCGATCCTTCCATTTCGGATAGACGTAGATGTCGAGGTGACGCCTGATCTCGCGCTCGGACAGTAACCCGTTGGCCTGCACATGGCGTCGGATCCAATTGTCCGCCACCTCTTTGAATGAACCGACCCCCGCCTGTTGCGCGAACTTGGTGAGGTACTCCCAGTACTGGCGTGCCAGTTCTCGCGCCTCCCTTCACCGACATCTGCGGGTAGGTGCCCAATTTGCGGGATTTGGCCTTGCCGTTCACATAGGTGATGACCCTGAGCGCGCGCGTACCGCCATAGGAGACGACCAGCGCAAGCGCGAGGCCGCGTTCGAGGGTGTCGAGGTAGACCCGCTGACGAGTGCTGTCATCGGGTCGAGGTGGTTTCACGTTTCGTACGAAGGCATCGGTGAGGTGTCTTGCTGTCATGGTCGCTCGCTGGCATAATCAATGCAATAAGCAATGTATCGATCTATAATGAGATGTCCAAGGATGAACTGAGATGACCTGCTATAATGCTGCTAAATCGGTGCTTTCATTGCAGTACTCGGGGTGAGGTGACCCGAATTGCATGGAGGTGCGCTGACAGCAGTTCTTACTCTTAATCAGCGGGTCCTAGGTTCGAGTCCTAGTGCGCCCACCAAATTTTCCCGAACGTGATGCTTCTTCAGGCCGGCCCTGCGGTGACATCTTCTCGCGTACGATGACGACCGACTCGTCGGCGTGCCCCTGGGGGGTAATTGACCGTTCTCTCAATGACGGGCGTCGGAGGACTTCTGCGGCCTAGCAAATTCCTGCCGGCAGGAGGCACACCAGGATCACGCTGCCAGCGTGCAGACGATCCGCGGACAGCAGCCCCGGCCGCTCGGCGCGGCCGGGGCATGCGCAGGCAAGCGGCCTAGCCGCCGCAGCCCATGCTGGTCCGGCCGTATCCGAGGTCTTCCTGGCACGGCCCCGCGGAAGCCGGAACGGTTGCGAGCGTGGCAATGGCCAAAGCGAGGGCCAGAACAATCTTGGTCATCTTCGTCTCCTGTGGTTCGCGCAGTTGCATCCGCGGCAGGCCGCATGGCCGACCGCCCGGTCGCTGGTGCCAGACGCACGCTCGGGGGTGAAGGAGTGCCAGGAGTCCGGTGCCCGAGGTGCGCTGGCTGAGATACGCGCGAAGTCACCAGCGGGACGCAGCAATGATCGCGTCCGGCCGGCTTTTTTCGGTGCTCCCGCCGGCCGGATGCTAAACCGGATCGTGGAGCTCTCTTTCTGGAGCCGCTTCGTCATTGCGAAGCGCATGTGAAGCGACCAACAGTGTAGCTCGACAAAGGGGACCGCATGCCGATCGACGTCCATGCCCATTACGTTCCGCCGCAATTGATCGACGCAATCGCCGGCCGCGGAAAAGACATCGGGGTTCGGCTGGTGCGATCCGACAACGCGCCGCCGGCGCTGCATTTCGACTACGGCTTCAAAGTGCGCCCGTTCTTTCCACGCCTGATCGAGCCGGCCGCGCAGCGGCACGCCTGGCTTGACGCGCAGGGCATCGAGCGCCAGATCGTCGGCACCTGGCCGGATATTTTCGGTTACGGTCTCGCCCTCGACGCCTGCGTCGCCTGGCATCGGGTATTGAACGATACGTTGGCGGAATGGTGCGCCGACAATTCGGATCGGTTCGCCTGGATCGGCTCGGTTCCGTTGATCGATGCGCAAGCCGCGGCGCAAGAGCTCGAGCGCGTTGCCGGCCTCGGGGGCTGCGGGGTGATCATTTCGGCCAATGTCGAGAACGTCAATCTCGGCGAGGTTCCGCTCGACCCGTTCTGGCGCAAGGCCGAAGCGCTCGGCATGCCGGTGCTGATCCATCCCGTTCTGGTGGCGCCGGCGCCGCGCGCCGCAAAGTTCGGTCTGGTCCAGGTTGCGGAGTACACGTTCGATACGACGCTCGGCATCGGTTCGGTGTTGATGTCCGGCGTGCTCGACCGCTTTCCCGCGCTCAGGCTCGTGCTGTCCCACGGCGGGGGTGCGTATCCCTATCTCGCGGGGCGCTTCGACATCATGCATCGGCGCATGGACCGCGCCGCCCAGGGCGATGTCGCCGTCAAGCTGCCGTCGGCCTACGCCGCGCAGATGAGCTATGACAGCATCGTCCACGCGCCCAAGGCCCTGCGCTTTCTCATCGACCTGGCCGGACTTGATAACGTCGTGCTGGGGACGGATTATTCGTTCCCGCCGGCCGATATGGAGCCGCTTGCGCTCCTGCATTCGGCCGGTTTGTCGGCAGCCGAGATCGATGCGATTGCCGACGCGAATCCGCGCCGCGTGTTCTCGCGTCTACGCTGACCGGTCATGGCTTCGCCGAGGCAGGCAACCTAAGGCAATCACGCTCTAGGCGTTGCCCTCCGGCTTGCGGTCCACCAGGCGGATGGCGGGGCGCGGCGTCGATTGCGCCTCCGGACGGCACGCCGCGTCGATCGCATTGAGTATGTGGTTGAGGAGCGTCGGTGCCTGCGAGCCGATGGCCCAGAAGAAGTCCTCGGGGAAGTCTTCGGCATAGGCATCGATGGTGCGCGCAAGGGCTTCGCGCTTGGCAGGGTCGGCCGCTTTGATGACGGCCTCGATGGCGTCAAGCAACTCATAGATACCGACCATGTGATCGTCTTGGGGCGGGGGCGTCATTGCTCGTCCTCTCTGATGGTGTCCCTCCGTCTGTCTTCCAGAACAGCCGGAAAAGCGCTAGTGTCCCGATTCCGAAGTTCGCATCATTAAGCGGCCAAGCCGGTTCGGAAATCATCCGGGCAAAGCCGGCAAGGACTTTCTCGGCGGCGCTCGAGACCGCCCGTGGCTGGCGGACCGGCGAAGGATCCCCCAACATGCGCACGGTCGCCTGGTCGCTTGGACTCGTCGCCTGCGCATGCGTCGCGGCATCCGTGGTCACCGTCCAGGCGGCGCAGAGCTGCGCGCCGAAGACCACCGCCGCGAAAATCCTGCGAACCGCGAACGTCAACGACGTCGATCCCAATTGGGCGCCGCCGGCCAATATTGGCCTGTCCTGGTCGCTGATCGAGACGAAGCGGGAGGGCATGTTCATGAGCGGCGTGCTGGTGAGCCCGCGTGGAGGAGTTGGGCCTGGGCGCATCTTCGTCATTGCGAGCGAATGGGATTGCGGATGAGCCCGCCGCTCACGAGACCATTCCGCTCGCAGGACCGCAAGGGACCATCATGATCGGGCGACGCAACCTCCTCATGGGAGTCTGGATCGGCATTGTCTTGATTGCCTTGGCGACGGTCGGCGCGGGTGCGGCCGAACCTTCCGCCAAGTCGTTCGTGGAAGCCATCTATGCCAACTACAAAGGCAAGAATGCCAAAGGAGTTGCGCTGGCGAATGATGCGGCCGTGAAGCGCTATTTCGAGCCCAAGCTCGCGGCGCTCATCGTCAAGGACCGCAACAAGGCGGCCAAGCGCGGCGACGTCGGAACGCTCGACAGCGATCCCTTCATCGATGCCCAGGATTTCGAGATCGACACCGTCGATGTCGCGGTCCGCGATACCGCAGCCGACAAGGCGAGCGCGACGGTCTCGTTCAAGAACCTGAACGAACAGACCACCGTCGTCCTCGACCTCGTCAAGCTCGGGGCGGGTTGGCGGATCGCCGACATCGCCTGGGGCCGCAAGGAAACCTTGCGCGCAATGTTGACCAGGAAATGAGCGCGGGACCGGCCGTCCGCTGTTGAGGCATGAGGCCGGTGCGGTTGTCCTGTTTGCACCCGACCAGCGCGTGCCGGACGGAAGCAGGCTGCTCTGACAGGCCATCACCTGGGCCGTCATCAAAGGCCGGCAGCGATCAACAGACTTCGGTCAGCACGAACGGATTTTTCCCACCCTTCACACCCGGGATGGCCTTCAATCGCGCTCCATGTCCCGCTTCATCCGTGCGAGCAGATCCACCGCCTCGGTGGCGTAGGACGAGATCCAGCGGTCGTAGATCCCCTTGAAGGGCGTGACGTCGAGGTAGTTCCAGCGCTTTCGCCCCTCGCGCCGGGCGATGATCAGCCCCGCCCGTTCGAGCACCCCGATGTGCTGCATCACCGTGCAGCGGTCGAGCGACGCGCCGAAATTCTCGCACAGCTCCCCGGTGGTCCGCGGCGCGTCTTTCAGGAGATCCAAGATCTCCCGCCGGCGCGAATCCGCCAGGGCCTTGAAAACCAGATCGTCCCGGGCGGCGTTTGACATGTTATAGTTCTATAACATATGATCCCCCGAACTCAAAACGGGAGGTGAACCAGATGGCGCTCAAGTTTCAGGTGCAGTTGAAGATCCAGAAGCCGGTCGCCGAGGTCTTCGACGGCGTCGCCAATCCCAAGAAGCTCAGCGGCTACTTCGTCCAATACGCCAGCGGGCCGCTTGCGGAGGGCACCACCGTGAAGTGGAAATTCCCGGAGTTTCCCGGGGAGCACGACGTCGTCGTCCGCGAGGTGATCAAGGACGAGCGCATCGTATTCGAGTGGGCGGTGGGCGAGGGCGGCTACAACATCCGGGTGGAGATGGTCTTCAAGCCGCTCGATGCCGCGAGCACCATGGTGCAGATCAGCGAATCGGGTTGGCGGGAGGACCCCAAAGGGCTCGAAATCGTCGTACGGAAACTGCGGCGGCTGGATGCACATGGTGACCTGCCTCAAGGCCTACCTCGAGTACGGGATCAACCTCCGCGCCGGCGGGGCCGTCTGACCGGCGGTGTCGACCAGATGCCTTACGCTCTTCCGTTGGCTTCCGGTATTATCGGGGATTGCGTCGTGAACGCGCGAGGGTCGACCGAAATGAAAAGGCTCACGATTGGCAGGGCACGCGAGTGGGTGTTCCTGCTCGTTGCTCTCTGTGTCGCCATTCTCGTGTTGATCGGCGTGTTCACCTGGCTGATCGCCTGATGCGGGCTACGCGGCTCCCTCGGGGACGCAAGGCCCGGACTTGGGCGGTGGAAGCGCATTGTCGGGCAGGCGCCGCCAGACTTCGCTGCGCCCGAGCATCGGAATGCCGAGATAGCCGCGAAGGGTGAGCTGACGGCCGTCGGGACTCAATCGCATGACGGCGCTGTAGACCGAGCCGTCCCGCGGGTCGAGAACCGTCCCGTTCTCGTAGGTGAGGCCGTTGCGCTGCATGCCTTTGATGAAGGTCAGTCCCAGCACCGGTGCGTTCTTTTGCTTGCCTTCGCAGTCCGCGCAGCGCCATTGCGACGGATCTTCGCCCGGCTTCGGAAAAATCTTGGCGATCTGTCCTTGAAAGCGACTGCCGCAGTCGGTGATGCGAAACCACGCTTCGGGCTTGCCCGCGTCGTCCAGCTTCTCCCACAGGCCGGCGGCGGTGGGCTCCTGCGCCAGGGCCGGGCGCGACATGAGGCCTGCTGCGGCACAGAGGGTAACGCCCAGGACGCATACGAACAGTCGTCTCATCAGAGTGTCCTTCGCAATTGCTGAACGGCCCCGTTCAAGTGCACGAGACGGTCCTTTCCCGCAAGATGCTTGCACAAGGTTTAGGCGGTTGCACCGCGTTGCGCGACCCACGCCCTGATGGTGGCTGGCGTGCAACGAACGCAGCCCGGCGGGGGTGCTCCTAGCCCAGTCTCGCCGTCAAGGCGATCAGGACCGCGGCGGTGCTTGCGCCACCCGCGAAGGAGATCAGTGCGCCGCGGCCGTCGACGAAGCGATCCGGAAACAGCCGAAGCGCGATCGGCGCAAGCAATATCGCGGCGCCGCCGCCGAGCACGAGAGCGGGCCACGGCGCCGTCATGGCGGTGGCGATGGTGCCCGCAATCAATGCCGCCGCGACGAGCGCGATCGAGCCGAACAGCAACGACGAGCCACCGAAGCCGGAGAGCTCGGAGTTTCGCCCGCGCGCGGGGAAGTGCCCGCTGGCGGAAAGGCCGTGCATGCCGCTCACGAGCACCAGCACGACAAAGAGCGCCAGAGTGAGCCAATCCGGCAGCGCCATGTGCAATGACCCCCGAAGCCAGGCCGCCCAACCGATGCGGCCCTCGGCTTGCCAACCACGTAGGCGGTTTCTAACATACGACACATATATCAGACAGAAGGGCCTGCCGGGGGACGCCATGTCGAAGACGAAGATCACCGCAACGGCCGCCGCGACGGGCGCGAGCGCGGCCACAGGTGCGGAAAAGAAACGCGACAAGCGCACCATCACGGAGATCCGCGAGTCCAAGGCGAGCGGCGAGAAAATGGTCTACATGTCCGTTCCCGACTACACGTCGGCGCAGTGGGCGGAGATGGCGGGGGTCGACGTCGCGGTGGTCGGCGACAGCCTGGCGATGATCGCCCACGGCCATGCCAACACCATCCCCGCCTCGATGGACATGATGATCATGCATGCGCAGGCCGTGCGCCGGGGCGCGCCGCGCACGTTCGTGCTCGGTTGCATGCCCTATCAGAGCTACAACACGGTCGATCGTGCGCTCGTGAACGCCACGCGCTTCATGCAGGACGCCTTGTCCGACGCGGTCAAGCCGCAGGGCGGCAAATCGCAAGCCCATATCCTGAAGGCGCTGGTCGATGCCGGCATTCCCACCGCCTCGCATATCGGGCTCACGCCGCACACCATCGCCATGTTCGGCGGCTTCAAGATTCAGGGGCGGACCGCCGATGCGGCCATGAAAATCCTGGAGGACGCGCTGGCGATCGAGGACGCCGGCTGCTTCATGCTCGAGTTCGAGGCCGTGCCGGGGAGGATCGCCCGGCTCATTTCCGAGCAGCTGACGATACCGACCATCGGGATCGGCGCCGGCGTCGGCACCGACGGGCAAATCCTGCTGTGCTACGATTTGCTCGGCGTGTTCACCGATTTCAAGCCGAAATTCACCAAGCGCTTTGCCAAACTGACCGATGTCGCGGTCGCGGGAATCAAGCAATATGTGAAAGAGGTGAAGGACGGCTCCTTCCCGGACGACGATCACTCCTACGCGGTCAACGATGCCGAATATGAGCAATTTGCCGCCATGGTCGCCAAACGGCGGCAGATTCTGACGCCTGACGAGGGCAGGGGCGGGCATGATGCGCCAGGGTACCGCACGCAAGGTCAAGCCGGCTGCGCCCGTCGAGCGCGCCGAGACGCTGACCGAGCAGGCCTACGGGCAGATCGAGGAGTTGATCGTCACGCTGCGGCTCAAGCCGGGCCAGGTCCTGTCGGAGCAATCGCTCTCGGCTTCGCTCGGGATCGGACGCACGCCCATTCGGGAGGCGCTGCAACGGCTCGCGCTCGAAGGCCTGGTCACCATCCTGCCGCGCAAGGGCATTCTCGTGTCCGAGATCAACCCGCAGCGCCAGCTGCTGGTGCTGGAAGTGCGTCGCGAGCTCGAGCGCCTGCTCGCGCGCGCGAGCGCGGAGCGTGCCACGCCGGAGCAGAGAGAGACGTTTCTCGCCATCGCCGGCGGCATGGAGAAGGCCGCCAAGACCAACGACGACATCGCCTTCATGCGCCTCGACCGCGAATTGAATCTGCTCACTGTGGAGGCGGCGCGCAACGACTACGCCGCGCGCTCGATGAAGCTGCTGCAGGGACTGTCGCGCCGCTTCTGGTACATGCACTACCGGGTGGCGGCGGATTTGCCGCGCTGCGCCCGCCTGCACGCCAACCAGGCGCTTGCCATCGGGCGCGGCAACGGCAAGCAGGCGGCCGAAGCGACCGACGCGCTGATGGATTACGTCGAGAGCTTCACCCGCGCCACCGTCCATATCCACTGAGGAGCGCGCACTTTGCCGCGCTCCTGCGGGGCCGCCGCGGTTGCGCCGCGGTTTGAAATGGGTCTATTATATGTGTGATATATTAGTCGCGAATGACGGCCGCCTCTGGGGACGCCGGTTCGATGTCAGCGGCATCGAAGGTTTACGAAGGAAAGCGCACCATGGATGGCCTCGTCGTCACGGTCGACGGCAAGCCGCTCGACGAGCATTACGACCTCGTGCGGTTCACCCGTTTCGGCTTCGAGTGGACCTATGAGGGCGAAAGCCCGCGCCAGCTCGCGCTTGCGATCCTCGCCGATCATCTCGGTGACGGACGGCGCGCCATCGCGCTCTCCGAACCCTTCATGAAGAAAGTCGTCGCCAATCTCGATAATGACTGGCGGCTCACCGCAGGCGACATCAACCACGCCATTGCGGAGCTCCGAGTGAAGCGATATGCCACTGGCCTACGCGTCTGATCCGCGCGGATCAGGGCCGAGCAAACACCAACGAACAGAAGGCGGTTAACCCGCCCGGCGAAGGCAAGGAAATCAAGGAGGTCCTCATGCTCTTTTCACGTCGATCCATGCTCAAATCGATGACCGCCGCGGGCGCGCTCACCGCGGCCGGTTCATTTCCGGCACCATCGATCGCGCAGGCAAAGCCCGTCCGCATCGGCGTGCTCGCCCCGCGCTCGGGCATTGCCGCAGGACCGGGCGAGAACGGCATTCGCGCGACGCAATGGGCGGTCGAGAAATTCAACGCGCAGGGCGGGATCGCCGGCCGCAAGATCGAGCTCGTGATCGAGGAAGAGAGCTCGCCGAAGGACACGATCGAACGTTTCACCAAGCTGGTGCAGCAGGAGAAGGTCGATTGCGTTCAGGGCATCATCTCGACCGGGGTCGGACTGGCGCTCGGCCCGGTGGTGGAAGAGGCGAGGGCGCTCACCATCTATTGGGACGGCACCACCCAGGACGGCGTCGACGAGAAGATCCCCAATCCGCGTTATCTCTTCCGCAGCACCGACAACGAGTGCGAGGCGATCATGGCCTCGCTCCTGTGCATCAAGTACTGGAAGGGCAAGTTCGCAACCGTCGCCGGCATCAATCCGGACTATTCATACGGCCGCAACAACATGGCGGCCTTCGTCGCGCTGCTCAAGCGCTTCAATATCGAGCATCGGGTGGTCACCGAGCAATGGCCCAAGGTCGGCACCATGGACCTGACCAGCCATGTCGCGGCCTTGCAGGCCGCCAAGCCCGATCTGATCTTCTCCTCGCTGCTGTTTGCGGATCTTCCCGTTTTCATGAAACAGGCACACGGTGCGGGCCTGACCAGGGACACCAAGCTCGTCTTCCCCGCCGCCGGCTGGCAGCACACGCTGATGAAGAAGGACTTCACGCCGGAAGGCATGCTGTTCGGCCACAACACGCTCTACTTCGCCAATCCGAATGCGACGCCGCTGCAGAAGGAATTCGTCGCCTGGTACGAGGCCAAGCACAAGGACTACCCGAACTGGGAGGCCGATCGCGCTTATTTTGCCATTGCATCCTACAAGGCGGCGGTGGAAAAGGCGGCGGCCGCCAAGGGCGGCAATTGGCCGTCGCAGGACGACGTGATCGGCGCGCTGGAAAGCGGGCTCTCGGTCGAAAGCCTCGGCGGCAAGGGCTCCTGGCGCAAGGACCACATCGCCGACCAGACCTTCATTCAGGGTTTCACCACCCACACCAACAAGTATGACTTCGTGACGCTCGACCGTTTCGACACCATGTTCTCGCCCGACTTGCAGAAGCCGACGGGCGCGAATTTCTGGGAGTGGATCAAGACCGCCAAATTCGGCGTGTGAACGCGGCCCTGTCACCCGGTTCATGTCGGCGTTCGCGAATATCCTGCTCGGCGGCGTGTTTCACGCCGCCGTTCTTTTCCTGGTCGCGGCCGGGCTGCAGCTCATTTTCGGCGTGCAGAAGATCGTCAATCTGGCCTGCGGCTCCTTCTACGCGCTCGGCGCCTATTTCGGCATCACGTTCGTCGGCTACGCGCAGCAATACGGCATGCCGTCGGTGCTGCTGCTGCCGGCGCTTGTGCTCGCCGGCATCGTCGTCGGTTTGATCGGTCCGGTGATCGAGCGGCTGTTGCGCACGATCTACGACCGGGACGAGAGCTTTCAGCTTCTCCTTACCTTTGCGCTGCTGCTGATGTTTCAGGACGTCTTTCGCTTCGTGTGGGGCGCCAACCCGCGCACGCTCGACATCAGTCCTCTCGTCTACGGATCGATCGTGGCGGGCGATTTCCGTGTTCCCGTCTACAACGTGCTCGTCATTGCGGCGGCGATCGCGATCGCGGCCGGCTTCGGACTGTTTCTGCGGAACACCAATTACGGCCGCATCCTGCGCGCGACCTCGGAAAATCGCGCGATGGCGGAAGCGCTCGGCGTCAACGTGCGCTCGGTCTACGCCGTCGTGTTCACGCTCGGCACCATGCTGGGGACGGTGGCGGGGGCATTGGTCGTTCCGACCGCCGCCGCCTCGCTCGACATGGCGATCGAATTCGTGGTCGAGGCATTCGCCGTCGTCGTCATCGGCGGCCTCGGCTCCATGCGCGGCGCCTTCGCCGGCGCGCTCATCGTCGGTCTCATCCGCGCGCTCTCGCTCGTCGTCTATCCGGAAGCCGAGCTGCTGATGATCTATGTCATCGTGATCGGCGTGCTGCTGTTGCGGCCGGCCGGCCTGTTCGGAAAGCCGGCGGTATGAAGCCCGGCGTTGCGATCGCCGTCGCGGCGCTCGGGCTCGCAGCCTTTGCGCTCGTCCCGTTCGTGGCGCCATCCTATTACGCCAGCCTGATGGTGCCCTTCTTCGCCTATGCGATCGCGCTGCTCGGGTTCAACCTGTTGTTCGGCTATGGCGGGCTTCTCTCGTTCGGGCACGCCATGTTCCTGGGGTTCGGCGCCTACGGCACCGCGGTGCTGGCGGGCGTCTACGGCATCCGCAGCTTCGAGGTCATTCTCGTGATCGTGACCGTCGGCTCGATGGTCGCCGCCATTCCGATCGGCCTGCTTTGCGTGCGGTATGTGGGCATCTTCTTCGGGATGCTGACGCTCGCCTTCGGCATGCTGTTCCATTCCTTCCTGTTCAAGTTCTATCACCTCACCGGCGGCGACAGCGGCATGCGCGTCCCACGCCTGAATATTCTGGGGCTCGAGTTCAGCGGCTACAACAAGATCGAGTTTCTCTCCGGCCCATTCTATTTCTATTGCCTGGGCCTGCTGGCGGTTGCCGGGCTCCTGATGTGGCGCATCGTGCATTCGCCGTTCGGGCTGCATCTGCGGGCGCTGCGCGACAACCCGCAGAAGGCACAATATGTCGGCGTCCAGGTCTACCGCTTCCGGCTGCTTGCCTTCGTCATTTCGGCGGGCTTCGCCGCCATCGGCGGCGTCGTGCTCGGCTTCCGCACCGGGGTCGCGGATCCCGAGCTCGTCTACTGGACGCATTCCGGGCAGTTGGTGTTCATGAGCCTGCTCGGCGGCTTTGCGAATTTCTTCGGGCCGATCGTCGGTGCGCTCGCCTTCACGCTGCTGCACGATCAATTGCAATCGATCACGCAATACTGGCGGTTCGTGCTGGGCGCCATTCTCGCGCTGCTCGTGATCGGATTTCCGCGCGGCATCGCCGGGATGGTCGAAGACGCGGCCACCCTCCTGCGCAGCAGGGAGAAGACGGCGTGACCACCATTCTCGAGACGCGCAACGTGAGCAAGTTCTATGGCGGGTTTTGCGCGCTCGAGTGCGTCAGCATGACTCTGAAGGAGAACGAAATCCTCGCCATCGTCGGGCCGAACGGCGCCGGCAAGACCACGCTGGTCAATCTCCTGACCGGCCTCGCCGCGCCGACGACGGGCGAGGTGCTGCTGCGCGGAGCGACGATCGCGGGGGCGAGCCCGGTCGAGCTCGCCGAGCGCGGCGTGGCGAGGTCCTTTCAGCTCGTTCAGATCTTCCCGAAGCTGACGGTGGCGGAGACCATCGCGGCCGCCGATCGTCACGAGGCAAGGCAAGCGATGGCGCCTGTTCGCCAGCCTTGCCGCGGATCAAGCGGTGGCGGCGCGCGTCCATGCGGTGGCGACGATATTCGGCCTGGAGGGCCGCTTGCCGGAGCCGGCGCAGCTGCTTTCGCAAGGGGAGAAGAAGCTGCTCGACGTTGCGTCCGCCTTCGCGCTCGACCCCGACGTGATGCTGCTTGATGAGCCGACCTCCGGCATTTCGACGGCGGAAAAGCATCGCATCATGACGACGCTGATCGATGCCTCGCGCCGGGGCGGGGTCAAGGCGCTCATTCTCGTCGAGCACGACATGGACCTGGTCGCGGCCTATTCCGACCGCATCATCGCGCTGTCGGAAGGAAAGGTCCTGGCCGATCTGCCACCGCAGGAATTCTTCGCCGACCCGACCATCATCGCCACGGTGGTCGGCAAACGCCGGGAGCATTGATGCTCGTCATCCGCGATCTCGTCGTCGACATCCAGAGGAGCCGCATCCTGCACGGCATTTCGCTCGAGGTGCGCGCCGGCGAGCTCGTCTGCCTGGTCGGGCGCAACGGCGCCGGCAAGACCACGACATTCCGGACCATCATGGGGTTTCGCAAGCCGGTCTCCGGCGATATCGCACTTGACGGCCGCTCCATCGCGGGATCGCGGCCGTACCAGATCGCCCGCGCCGGCATCTGCTTTGCGCCCGAGGAAAGCGAAGTGTTCGGCGATCTGACGGTGGCCGAGAACATCGCGCTGCCGACCTGGACCCGGCGCAATACGCGCGGTGCCGAGGACCGCATTGCGATGGCCTACCGCATCTTCCCGAAGCTCGAGCGCTATCGGGAGCGCGGGGGGCAGCAATTGTCGGGCGGCGAGCGCAAGATGGTCTCGATCGCGCGGGCGCTGACGGCCGATCCGAAAATCCTCCTGCTGGACGAGCCGACCGAGGGCCTGTCTCCCGCGGTCGTGCCCGCGATCATCGAGGGGATCGCGGCCATCCGGGCATCCGGTCATGCGATCTTCATCGCCGAATCGAACGTCCATCACGTTCCCGACTTCGCCGACCGGCTTTACGTCATCGAGCGGGGCGAGATCGTCTTTTCCGGCCCGCCGGCCGAGGCCCGCAACGATGCCGGTGTGCGGCGCATCATCGAGGGGGTTGTGACGGTGCCGTGAGGGTGCAAGGAGCCTCTTGAAGGGCCCGCGCGACAGTGATAGATTAGTAATATATCAGACGCGCTCCCGCCGCGGGGCGCCCAGGCCAGGCATCCAAGCGGGAGGTCCCGCCATGATCGGTCAACGCCAGATCGATTTCCGCAACGAGTACCGGTCCCGGATCATGGGCTGGTACGACGGCTATGTTCACGTCTTCATCATCTATGCGATGGGCGCAGCCGCGTTCTACATCTACGTCCAGCACATCCATGACGTGACCTGGGTCGAGTGGCTCACCGTGCCGCTCACCTTCGTGTTCACCAACCTGTTCGAATGGGCGGTGCACAAATACGTCATGCATCGGCCCGTCAACATCAAGGGCCTGCGCGCCATCTACGAGCGGCACACGCTCAATCATCACCAGTTCTTCACCGACGAGGAGATGCGCTTTCGCGACCACAAGGATTGGCGCGTGACGGTATTCCCGCCCTACGCGCTGGTCGTGTTCATCCTGATGTCGCTGCCGATGGCGGTCATTCTCGGGACGCTGTTCACGCCGAATGTCGGCTGGCTGTTCATGTGCGTGACCACCGGCATGTATCTCATCTACGAGTTCATGCATTTCTGCTGCCACGTGGAGGAGAGCTGGTTCGTGCAGAACTGCCCCTTCGTCAACACGCTGCGGCGCCACCACACCGCGCACCACAACGCCCGGCTGATGATGGAAACGAACATGAACCTGACGTTCCCGATCGCCGACTGGCTGTTCGGCACGTCCGACCTCGATCGCGGCCTGCTCGGGCACCTGTTCAACGGCTACGACACGCGCTTCCTCAAGCGCCGCCTGCGCGGCACGCCGAAAACGCCCGACCAGGCGGCCGCCGTTCCGGTCGGGAACTACTGATCGCGGCGGCGGCCATGCCCAACGACGTCAAGGCGGTCCTCTCCGTCGTCGTGCTGGTGGTGGCCGCGGGCTTGGCCTATTGGAGCGGCTCGCCCATCAGGTCGGATTTCTCGACGTTCGTGATGATCGCCGCGGTCCTGATGGTGGCTGCGATGTGGATCTTCCCCGAGGCCGGGGGCAAGAAGCCGACCAGGTCAGGTTGAGTTTGCGGGCTTGATTGCGGGCGCGTGGTCTAAGGCCTGTTGAGAATCAGGATTCCATCTGAGGCTTGATTGTGATTTAAGCTTTGGATGGACCGATTCGTGCTGACGGACGCCCAATGGGCGAAGATGGAGCGTCATTGTCTGGGTAAGCCGACGGACCCCGGGCGCAGCGGAAGCGACAACCGCCGCTTCGTCGAAGCGGTACTTTGGATCGTGCGGACGGGAAGCCCGTGGCGTGATCTTCCGCCTTTCTTCGGCAACTGGAACACTGTTTTCAAGCGTTACCGCGACTGGATCAAAGCCGGGGTTTTCGTCAGGCTTTTCGAGGCCTGTTCGGACGCTCCGGACATGGAATACGCCATGGTCGACGCCACCATCGTCAAGGTCCACCGCCACGGACAGGGCGCAAAAGGGGGACCCAGAGCCAGGCCATCGGCCGTTCCAAAGGCGGCATGACGACCAAGATTTTGGCGCTGACCGATGCGCTCGGCAATCTCGTCCGCTTCGTTCTCCTGCCCGGCCATCGCTTCGATACCGTGGGCGTCGCTCCGCTCATCGACGGTCTCGCCTTTGGCGGCTTCATCGCCGACAAGGCTTTCGACAGCAATTCCATTATCGCCGAGCTCAACGAGCGCGGCGCCAAGATCGTCATCTCACAGCATCCACGGCGCGCTTTGCCTCTGCCGATCGACGCCGAGCTCTACAAGTGGCGACACCTGATCGAGAATTTCTTCTGTAAGCTCAAGGAATTCAAACGCATCGCCATGCGCGCAGACAAAACCGATCAGAGCTTCGCCGCAAACATCCATCTCGCGGCAGCCGTCATAAACTCCCGATGAATCTCAACAGGCCTTAGAGCGTGATTGCTTCAGGTTGAGTTGCAATCACGCTCTAGCTCTTTGTTTGAGCATGATCTTTTCGGAAAACCGGTACCCACCCCGGATCAAGTCCGGGGCAGGCTTTTTCTGGATCATGCTCTAGTGTCCCGAACCCGCCGGGCGTGTGGGCCGAGAGTTCTAGAAGAGGCGTCCTGTCGCAGCTTTCGCCAGCTCGAGCTTCCTGGCGCGCTCGAGATCCTGCTTGCGGCATGAGGTTCCCTTCAGCATTCCATACCGGTAGGAAATTTCGAGCGAGACCGTGCCGTGCACGACCACGCCGGTCTGCGCCAGATTGACAGGGATCACTTGATCCAGCCCTTGTCCCGCCACTTCCAAGCAATGGCTATAGTCAATGGGCAAGACCAGGAGCGAAGTTCCCTTCGAATACGCCGTGACCTCGATCCTGGGCTCCTTTTCAAACCGCATGGAGACCTGTTCGGCCGGAACGAGGTCCAAGTCCAGGGGCTTTTCAACGACCGCCAGTTTCTTCCCGTCGAAATCCGCCGCTTGCAGGTGATTTAGGATATCTTCGGCATTGGTCGCGACCACCGTCCGGGTCGGCGAATACCCGCCCAAATTGGCACCGACGATCCGGTGCAAATAAAGGGGGTAATCCACCACCAACCCGCGAAACAGCTCGACTTCGCCGGGCAACGGCTCGTTGGAGACGACGAGAGAGACGCCCAACAGCCGCGCCAGGTTGGGTCGGAATACGCGAGGCGCCTGTGCAGCGCGGTCGATCAGATCGTCGGGCCGATAAAAGGCCGCAGCCAGCAGCGCCAGCATCGGCGGCGAAATCCAGTGGCCGTACTCGTTTACGATCGGAATTCCGGCCGCTTCCGCGTCATTCATCAAGTCGTTTTGCAGCGCCACTCGATGCTTGTAATACAAGACCGGAAAGAAGTCGTGTCCCCAGCTCACCGGCCCCTCCTTGCCCATCTCCAGGAGCATCACTCCGCGGCCCTTGAACGTTTCGCCGGGCTTCACCGCCAATTCGCTGATCTGAATTCGTGCAGCTTCGCTATCGGTTCGCGGCGGCCACCCACTGTAAAAGGTCGTCTGCTTGGACAACTGGTAGAGAATGGTCCCCACCATGGCATACAAGATGACGTATGGCAGCGACCGGACTATATGGGGACTGGTCGCTGGCAACGACAATAGTGCGTTCGCCCGCCACTTCCCTTTCGCGATCAAGTCGAAGCCGGCTCCTATCACTCGCAGGCCAAGCTGAAGCAGACCCCATACGCCGGTTCCCGCCAGCAAAGCTACGACCGTCAGCCCCATATGCTCCACATAGGTGAAGCTGCAGAGGCGCCAACTGGAGCGCGATGTTGACGGCACTGGCAAGATGGATTCCAAGTTCGAGCGCCAGGCCGGCGAAGACCACGCGCCGCGCAAAGCTGTTGCCATAACATAAGGCAAAGATACATCCTATTGCAGCCAAACCAAAGAAAACCACAATCTTCAGGCTGCCGATCCCGAACCACATGTACAGCAGCAGCAGCAGCGAGGTATTGCTGAAAAACAGTGATTTGGAAAATGGGTAGTGAAGAGCGTCGTAATACATTTGAGGCGTGTACGAAAAAAGGTTCAGAACGTAGTTATGAAGTCCGATCAACAACAGACATGCGACGATCCCGACGGAGGCGGCTGCCTTGTAAAGGAACTCTCGTCGGCTCTCGACCGCAAGAACCGCTCCGGCGCAAAGCGCCATCGTGGCCACCGTGAAGAACGCAACTATCTCCGGATAGGCGAGGTAGAGCCAGAGGATCGTCGCCGCCAGACCGGCAATCGGCCATATTCGAGTTGAGCCTCGGTCCGTCCGATATCCGATCTGGGCAAAGCAAAAAAAGGCCAGCAGGGTTGCAATGGCGCCCTCCTGCCACAACAGGCCCAGGGTTGCATTCAGGCTGATGTATTCGTCGCTTAAGATCGGAACCCAGTAGTAGTAGACCGCGATGAGGCCGATGGCGCTGGCGTCCGTCAGTCGGGCACCCGCGAGCCGGCCTATCTGGACGAACAGCAGGAACAGCACGACCGCTTGGAACGCCGCTTGAACCTGTATTCTGTGGTCTTGGGGAACGATGCTCCCGATCCAGAAAGTCGGCGACAGTTGCGGATTGATAACGTGTTGGATTCCGAAGTTGTGCAGGATGTTGCCACCGAGGTCGATGGAAAAGTTGTTCCACTGCATGACATTTTCGATCGAACCTTGATGCCATTGAGAGTCGTAGTGCTGCTCGTAATTGCCCTCCATGAAGGCGAACATGGCCGCACACAGGACCAGTGCGACCAACGGGAAGCTTGCAACAACGGCTTTTCCCACCGAGTTGACCACGGCGGCGGTAGCCGGAAATACTCGGCTTCCATAGCGGGAATACAGAAAAACGAACAGCAGGATCAGCGCAGCCGATACAGCTATGCTGTAACCTTTT
This sequence comes from uncultured Alphaproteobacteria bacterium, assembly GCA_963827585.1. GTDB lineage: Bacteria > Pseudomonadota > Alphaproteobacteria > Rhizobiales > Xanthobacteraceae > VAZQ01. The sequence continues at coordinate 50,487 of CAWHCK010000006.1, read as the reverse complement.
ATCCCGAGAGACGCATAGGATATGAACGTGTCGAGCGGGTCGAAGCGGGCAAGCGTCATCTCGGTATATCGTACGGCGTCCTTCGGTCCGCCTGGGACGACATATAACGTCCCATAGGCCACACCGGGCGGAGCCGCGACATCGTATCGAACGCTCCGCTCCGCTTGCGACAGGTCGAAGGAGTGCCGCGACAGGGAAACGAACTTGCCGCTTGCATCGTGCCAGGTGATCTGCACAAATCCTTGTGAGCTGCCGGCATCGACGCTCGCGGCTCGCGCGATGACCTTGAATTGCTCATGGGGCTTTGCCGAAAAAGACTGAGCGAAAGTATTGGGATTATCCGTGCCGGGGCCAACCACAACGCCGGGACCGTGACCTTTGGCCAGGGCGTAACCCGGACTCCATTCCGTCGGGCGTGTCAAAGAGTGGAGAACTGTTGACGGACTTGGAGCGAGCCGGGGATAGATTCCGACATGGGTATCTCCCGCTATTGACGCCGCGCTCGTGCCGAACCGTCACAATGTGTACGTCCGGCCGGGGCAGCCGAATAAACGGAGAACCCCAAACGTCGGTTCGAGCGGACCGCCGGATCGGTGTTGCCGCTCGACGTCGGTGAGGCGGAGCACGGCACGACGAGCCGTAGAGCCTCGACCGGCCAGCGCGCAGGTGCTGCAGGAGCGGAAACGGCCTCCATCAGGACTTTCACAATCGGCTTTACCGAACGCAGCTTCGACGAGTCGCCTTACGCGAGACAGGTTGCAGACGCCATCGGGAGCACCCACCAGGAGAGCTGCCTTGATCTCGAGCGCGCGCGTGATCTCATCCCGTCGGTCCTGCGCCGTCTCGACGAGCCGCTTGGGGATGCTTCCATCCTGCCGACCTATCTCTTGAGTGAATTCACGCGCCAGCACGTGACCGTTGCGCTCTCCGGCGATGGTGGCGACGAAATCCTTGCCGGCTACGATCCTTTCAAGGCGCTTGCGCCGGCGCGTCTCTACGCCGCCGCAATGCCCCGCGCTTTGCACCGCGGCATGCGGCGCCTCGCGGACCTCCTGCCCATCTCCACACGCAACATGAGCATGGATTTCAAGCTGCGCCGCGCGCTCGCTGGGCTGTCCTATCCGGCCGCCGGCTGGAATCCGGTCTGGATGGCGCCCATCGAACCGCAGCAGGTCAGCGAGTTGCTCGATACTCCGGTCAGCTTCGAGGAACTCTACGAGGAAGCCATCGCGCTGTGGGACCAATCGAACGGCAAGGACTACATCGATCGGACCCTCGAGTTCTTCACCAACTTCTACCTGCAAGACGATATCCTGACCAAAGTTGACCGTGCCAGCATGATGGTGTCGCTGGAGTCGCGCCGATCTTTCTCGACAACGATCTGGTGGCGTTCTGTCGCCGCCTTCCGAACCGTTTCAAGTTTCGAAACGGACAGCGCAAGTACCTGTTGAAGAAGGTGATGGCCCGCCACCTTCCACCCGCCATTCTGGCGCGTCGCAAGAAGGGCTTCGGCATCCCGCTTGCCAAGTGGCTGCGGTCGCTGGCTCCGCACGGACGCGGACAGGTGCAGGGCGTCAACGGGCTCGTCCTCGAGCGCTGGTGGCAGGAGCACCGCAGCGCCCGCGCGGACCACCGCCTCGTCTTATTCACCAACCTCTCCCTGCAGTATTCCCTGCTCGCCGCCACGCGCGGTGCACAACAAGGAGCGGCCTGAGATGGATATCGCCGCCTATGCGGTGGAGGCGCAAGCAGAGGCGACCCACTGGTGGTTCGTGGGGCGTCGGCGGCTGTTCGCGGCCGAACTGGAGAAGGCCGGCGTCAAGCCGACCGACCGCGTGCTCGACATCGGCACCGGCACCGGGGCCAATCTTCGCCTCCTGCGCGATCTCGGCTTCACCGCCGTCACCGGCCTTGATGCGAGCGAAGAGGCGATCGGGTACTGCGCGTCGAAGGGCCTGGGAGCGGTTCGCAAGGGCGACATATGCGCCCTGCCTTTTGCGGACGGCAGCTTTGACCTCGTGCTGGCCACCGACGTGATCGAGCATGTGGATGATGACGCGGCCGCGGCCCGGGAGATATCGCGCGTGCTCGCACGCGGCGGCAAAGCGCTGATTGCCGTACCGGCGTTCCAATCCCTATGGGGCCTGCAAGACCGGAAGGCGTTCCACAAGCGCCGCTATCGCATGAACCCGCTGCTCCCACTGCTGCGCGGTGCACCGGCTTTCGCCGGAACGCTACTATCATTTCAATTATCTCTTGTTTGTCCCTACATCTACATTGCCCGCCGGGTGATCGACCTCCTCGGGGTCGATCTGAAGAGCGAGGGCGAAGTCAACAATCGGCTGCTCAACGGCATCCTCTCGGCGGTCTTCGCGCTGGATACCAGCACGGCTTCTACGATCAAGCCGCCGTTTGGAGTTTCCATCCTTGTCCTGGCCGGGAAGCAATGAGCAATCGGATGGCGGCAATTCACGCAACGCCAATCGGCTCGGGCTCGCCCGACCAATTCGGATACGAGTGGAAGACGTATTCCGAAATGCGGCCGGAGTACGAGGAGCAGTTCCGTCGCTGGACCGTTCACCTTTCTCCTCAGGACTGGCCGGGCAAGACGTTTCTGGACGTCGGTTGCGGGATGGGCCGCAACAGCTACTGGCCCCTGTCCTATGGCGCGACGTCCGGCGTTTCCATCGATGTCGACCAAAACTCGCTCGCCGCCGCGCGGCAGACCCTCGCGCCCTTTCCCAACGGGACGGTTCGCGAGATGAGCGCCTATGAGATCGGCTACACGGAATTCTTTCGATATCGCGTTCTCGATCGGCGTAATTCACCACCTCGAGTTTCCGGAGGCCGCCGTTCGCCAGATGGTGAAGGCGACGAAACCAGGCGGGCGCGTCGTGATCTGGGTCTATGGACTTGAGAACAACGAGTGGCTCGTGAACATATTGGATCCGACCCGCAAGGCCCTGTTCAGCCGCATGCCAATTTGGCTCCTGCATCATCTCGCGGTCTATCCGGCCGCTCTGTTATGGGTCGGCCTTCGCCTCGGCGTGGGGCGCATCGAGTACTTCCGCTTTCTTCGTGGCATAACGTTCCGACACCTGCGCTCGATCGTGTTCGATCAGATGCTCCCGAAGATCGCCCATTATTGGCCCCGTCAGACCGTCGAGGGCCTGATGCGCAATGCCGGACTGGAAGATGTGCGGCTCGCCTGGGTCAACGAGATGTCGTGGTCGGCAATAGGAACCAAGCCTGCCGCTGTGAGGGCCAAATGACACTGCCGTGCCGGCCTTCTATCCTCTCCGGCCAGCCGCCCGAGATGCAGCAGAGGACGCCCATGCACTACCGTCGAAACGAAGCGAAGGAATATTCCCGCCGCAACTTCCGTGGCATCTGGGCCGCGGCGCTGACGCCGTTCACGCCCGAGCTCGCGATCGACGAGGCGGGCTTGCGCCGAAACCTCCGCCATTGGGCGGACGATCTCGGCATCGACGGCGTCTTCGTCGGCGGCAAGCAGGCGGAGTTCTTCTCGCTCTCCATCCCCGAGCGCAAGCGCCTGTTCGATATCGCGGTCGACGAGGCGAAGGGAACATTCGGCACGATCATGTCGTGCTCCGACCAGAACATGGACGTGGTCCTCGATCTCGCGCGGCACGCCCAGGCGATCGGCGCCGACTACATCGTGGTGCACGCGCCGGTGCTGCACTTCCTGCACGAGCAGGATGAGACGCTCTTCGAGTACTACAAGCATATCAGCGAGCAGGTCGACATCGGGATCGCGCTCTGGAGCCATCCCGACAGCGGCTATCTGATGAGCCCGGAGCTATGCGCGCGGGTCGCGGAGCTGCCGAACGTGGTCGCGATCAAATACAGCGTGCCGCGGGAGATGTATGCCAGGCTCACGCGCATGGCCGGCGACAAGATCTTGGTCAGTACCGCCTCCGAGGCGGAATGGTTCGACAACATCGTCGAGCTCGGCTGGCAGCTCTACCTCTGCTCCAACCCTCCCTACCTCATGCAGACCAAGACCGATCGCCGCATGCGCGACTACACCGATCTCGCGTTTCGCGGCGAGATCGCCAAGGCGCGCGCGATCCGCGACAGCCTCGAGCCGGTGCGCGAGGCGCTCAAGCGCACGCGGCCGCCGGAAAAGCCTCCGGCACACGCCAAGTATTGGCAGGACCTGCTCGGCCAGGCGGGCGGGACGGTCCGCCGCCCGATGCTGCCGCTGACCGAAGCGGAGAAGGCCGCCGTTCGCACCGCATTCCACAGCTGCGGCCTGAAATTGGACGGCGCCGCTCGCATCGCCGCGGCTTGAAGCGCTCGTAAAGCCCGATACTTCTCATCGACGCCTCGGCTTCATCGGGCCGTAAATTCTGCATATCTTTTCCGTGCCTTCTCTGCCGGGCGTATGGCGGTCACGTCGACTAGTTCTGGGTCGAGCCTTCCGCTCGCTCGCCCGCAGGCGTAGACTCGCAGAAAAAGAAGGTGCGATGTCGGGAGGATTCGCGATGCTGCGCAATGCCGCATTGCTCGTGCTTTTGTTTGCGGCGTGGCCGCAAAGCGCATCGGCGCAGCAGGCGGGCACTGGCGACAGCCTCGACGATACGCAGAAGCTGGGCCGCCAGGTTTTCGCCCAGTCGTGCGGCGTATGCCATCTCCCGCCGGCCATCAACGCGCGCACCTTTGGTCCGCTCCTGTCCAAGGACACCGCCGGCGGCAACGACGAGGTCATCCGCGGCGTCATCAGCGACGGGACGCCGCGCATGCCGGGCTTCAAGCATTACCTCAAGGGCGCCGAGGTCGACGCCATCATCGCCTATCTCAAGACCGTTCCCGCCACCGCCACCCGTTGAGCCCGATGAGCATGAGGAGAAACGCCATGACGACATATCGGTTGGGCGTTGCCGCACGCGTTGCGGCGGGTCTTGTTGCAAGCAGCGTTGCGACCACCGCCTGGGCCGCCGATCACCTGCTCAGCGGAACGGTCGCGTCGACGGCGGGCGAGAAGATGGGCGGCGTGACCGTCTCCGCCAAGGCGCAGGGCAGCACGATCACGACCAGCGTCTATACCGACGAGCAAGGCGCCTATTACTTTCCGCCGCTGCCGGCCGGCAAGTACCGGGTGTGGGCGCAGGCGCTGGCCTTCGAGCTGGCCAAGGGCGAGGTCGACCTCGCCGGTTCGCGGCGCCATGACCTCACGCTCGCGCCGATGACCGATGTCGAGCGGCAGGTGCGCCAGCTGCCGGGCGAGCTGCTGATGGCCGCGCTGCCCGAGGACACCGAGGCCGACGCGCGCATCAAGCGCATCTTCCGCAACAACTGCACCGGCTGTCACGCCCCCAGCTACGTGCTGCAGTTCCGCTTCGACGAGGACGGCTGGAACAAGATCATCGACATGATGAAGGTGGTGCCCAACAGCGGCATCTACCCGGCCAATCCCAAGCCGAATGCCATCATCGACTTCCACCAGAAGGAGCTTGCGGCCTACCTCACCCGCGCGCGCGGGCCGGGGGAGAGCTCGCTCAAGCTCACGCCGCGTCCGCGGCTTTCCGGCGAAGCCGCGCGCGTGGTGTGGACGCTCTATGACCTTCCCATGGTCCCCGAGGCCGGGATCGGAACCCGCTATCAAACCAACGACGGCACCGATTGGTCATTGGGAACGACCTCCAAGATCGGCCTCATCACCCACGACGGCGGCATGGATTTCGACGGCAATCTCTGGTTCACGTCCAACAACGCCAATCGCCTGGCCACCGTCGGCCGCGTCGATACCAGGACCGGCGAGGTGAAATTGCTCAAGGTGAACCGCAACGACGGTCTCGCCGCCAACGCCCATGGGCTGGTGCGCGATCAGCAGGGCATCTTCTGGTTCGACGTCAATCCCGGCCGCCGCAGCCTGGGCCGGCTCGATCCCAAGACCGAGAAGATCGACGTCTACATGACGCCTCCGCCGATGTCGCCGCTCGGCGGGGCGGTGACGGTCGACGTCGACGGCAAGGGCAAGATCTGGGCGTCGGCGCCCGACGGTGCGGTGCGCTTCGATCCCGAGACCGAACGCTTCACCGAATTCAAGTCGCTGTCCTACAAGACCGCGCGCGGCACCGGCCTGACCTACGGGGCGGCCGGCGACCGCGACGGCAACGGCTGGTGGACGCAGATGGCGTTCGACACCATCGGCAAGGGCGACATGGCGACCGGCAAGACGCTGGAGGTGAAGCTGCCCTCGGTGCAGGCCGAGATGGATCGTGCCACCCCGGAAGCGCGCGCGTTCTACGAGAAGTTCGAGGAGTTGTCCTTCAACAGCCCGATCCCGTGGCAGCAGGGACCGCGGCGCATGGGCACCGACAAGAATGCCGACGTGCTCTGGGTCGGCAATTCCTGGGGCGGCAGCCTGAGCCGGATCAATACCAAGACGCTGGAGACGACCATCGTCCCGCTGCCCGATCCGACCTCGATGCAGCCCTATCATCTGGTCGTGGACAACAACCACAATGTGTGGGGCAACCTGTGGACCAACGACCAGATCATCAAATACGACCCGGGCAGCGCCAAGTGGACGATCTTCGAGCTGCCGGTGCGCGGGACGGAAATCCGCCACATCGCGCTCGATGAGCGCAGCGGAACCACCAAGGTGATCCTGCCGGTCTACCGCACTAACCAGATGGGGGTCATGACCCTGCGCAGCGAGGCCGATCTGACCGCGCTCAAGGCGCAAGCCAGTAGAGGACCGTAGGCGCCACATATTCGGTTGTCATGCCCGCGAAGGCGGGCATCCAGTAACCACCGGTGGTGGTCGACGAAGGATCAAGCCGTTGGGGCCTCTGGACTGGATCACCCGCTTTCGCGGGTGATGACGACCGAGCAAGTTGGATTGGCCGCACAACTCCACGCGCACGCGCTGCAAAATGACGCTTGTGCCGGGCCGACGATTTGGGCCACATGATGGGCCTTTGGCGCGCCTTTGGGCCTCAACCCAAAGGCGTTTGCGCGGCGGCGGCGAGACTGGAGACGAGGAATGCGCCTGGGCTACTTCACCATGCCGGTTCATCCGATGCACCGGAACTGGACCGAGACGCTGAAGGAGGACCGCGAGGCCATCATTCTCGCCGACCAGCTCGGTTTCCACGACGCCTTCATGGGCGAGCATCTCACCGATGCCTGCGAGACCATCACCAACAGCCTGCTGTTCCATGCCTCGCTGATCCCGGAGACGAAGCAGATCAAGCTCGCGACCGGCACCACGAACCTCTCCCACATGCATCCGGTGCTGATCGCCGTGCAGGCGGCGATGTTCGATCACCTGTCCGAGGGCCGCTTCATCCTCGGGGTGAGCCCCGGCGCGCTCACCACGGACGCGGAGGCGCTCGGCATCCTCGACCAGGACCGCAACAAGATGTTCGCAGAATCGATCGACGTCATCCTCGCGATCTGGGAGCGCGACCCGCCCTACGACATCGACTTCCCCGACAACCGCTACAAGGTCTCGACCGCGCGCACCATGACGCTCGATCTCGGCGTCGGCATCATGGCCAAGCCCTATCAGAAGCCGCGGCCCGAGATCGTCGGCACCGTGGTGGCGCCGTTCTCGCCCGGCGTGGTGCTGATGGGAAAGCGCGACTTCCATCCGCTGTCGGCGAACTTCCTGCTCTCGAAGCACCTCAAGTCGCACTGGCAGAACTACTGCAAGGGCAAGGCCGAGGCGGGGGCCGAGGCCGACGTCGCGGACTGGCGCGTGGCGCGGGCGATCTGCGTGCACGACGACGACAAGGTGGCGGCGCGCTACGGCCGCCATGACCCCAACAGCCCCTATCGGTTCTACTACCAGCAGATGCGCGCCAAGATGAAGCGCGGCAACCGGCTCTACGTGTTCAAGTCCTACAAGGAGCAGCCGGACGAGGAGATCACCCACGACTACGTCATGGACCACTGCGTGATCCACGGCAGCGTCAACAAGGTGGTCGACCAGATCCTGGCCCTGCGCGAGGAGATCGGCGATTTCGGCGAGCTGGTCTATGCCGGAATGGACTGGGTCGAGCCGGCGCTCAACAAGCGCTCCATGCAGTTGATGGCCGAAGAGGTCATGCCGCGCGTGAACGCGGCGATCGGGAAGTCCGCTGCCGCGGCGTGATGGCAATGGCCGAATTCTCGTGTCCCGGGCGAGTGAAGCGAGGCCTCTTGGCCGAGCGGAACGAGACCCGGGACCCAGCGCGAGAGTCGTGAAACGCCATATCACCTGCCGCCAAAAGCTGTTTTCGAAACTCCTGGGTCCCGGATCTTCGCTCGCGCTTCGCGCTCGCTCGTCCGGGACACGATACGTCACGGCCTCTTCTCGCTCGCGGGCGGCGGAAAGTCGATCCACCGCCGCTCGGTCATGCTGCGATGGCAGGCTTCCGCGAAGGCGACGTCGCGAATGCCCGCGGCCCAGTCCGATTGCAGCGGAGCGTTCGTCGCAACATGCCGCAGGAAGCGCTCCCATCCGACCCGGTAGGGATTGACGTAGGATGCGAGCGGCGCGGCTTGGCGCCAGCCGTCGCGATAATCGGCGTCGATGTCCTTCATCACGCTGAAATGGGCGATCGCCGGCGTCTGTACGAGCGACTGCACGTGGCAGCGATGCAGGCCGGCGACGGCCGAACCTTTGGTGCCGTCGACCTGCAAGGTGAGGAGGTCGTCGCGGCGCACGCGGCTCGCCCATGAGCTCAGAATGGTGCCGAAGGCGCCGCCCTCGAGCTCGACCAGGGTCGCGGCCGAATCCTCCACCGCGACGGCATAGCGCAAACCCTCTTCGTCGATCCGTTCGGGCGTGGCGATCCATGCGTTCGAGGCGACCCGCACGATGCGGCCGACGATCGTCTCGATGATGTAGCGCCAGTGCGGATACATATCGAGGATCAGGCCTCCGCCGCCGGCGCGATAGTTCCAGCTCGGCCGTTGGCACGGCCGGTCGCTGCCGTCGAAGACCCACCAGCCGAATTCGAGCCGAAAGCCGACGATGCGCCCGAGCTCGCCGCCGCGCGTGAGCAGCGCGAGCTTTTGCAGTCCGGGGAGATGGACCTTGTCCTCGACCGCGCCGTGCTTGAGCCCGCGGTGCTGCGCCTGTTGCAGCAGGGCGAGCCCCTGGGCGGCGGTCGGCGCCAGCGGCTTCTCGGAATAGACATGCTTACCGGCCGCGATCGCCTGCTCGAGCACGGCGACGCGCTGCTCCGTCGCGGCGGCATCGAAGAAGATCGCGTAGGCCGGATCGGCGAGCGCGGCGTCGAGATCGGTGGTCCAGTCCGCGACCTTGTGGGCGCGCGCGACGGCCGCGAGGCGATCCGAGTCGCGCCCAACCAGTAGCAAGCGTGGAAGAAGGCGGTCAGCGCCGAGCGCGAGGCCGCCTTCGGCGATGATCGGGACGAGCGCATTGGCGAGATGCTGGGTCGAGCCGATGCGGCCGGTGGCGCCGTTGACAATGATCCCGATCGTTTGGGTCGCCATCGTGCCGGTCCGGCTTCGGCTGCGGGAAGGTGAGGGGAGATCGCCGCCGGACTATGCTATGCCGCTTGCGCCCGTGTCCACGCTCCGGAGAGCAAGGTGCCCCGTCATATCGTCTGCCTCACCTTCGACTTCGACACGCAATCGGGCTTCATCGCCCGCGGCATGACGACGCCGACGCCGCTCTCGCGCGGTGAATTCGGTCTCGTTGGCGCGCAGCGCATTCTGGCGCTGCTCAAGTCGCATGCAATTCGCGCGACCTGGTTCATTCCGGGATTCACCATCGAGAGCCATCCGCACGCCTGCGAGGCGGTGGTGCGGGACGGGCACGAAGTGGCGCACCACAGCTGGGCGCACATACCCCCGGCGCAGCAGACGCGCGCGGAGGAGGAGGCGGATCTCGTGCGCGCCAACGAGGCGATCGCGCGGCTGACCGGACGCAAGGCGCGCGGATATCGCTCGCCGTCATGGGACCTGAGCGAGAATACGATCGATCTCCTGCTCGCGCATGGGTTCCGCTACGACTCGAGCCTGATGGGGGCCGACTATTGGCCCTATCGCGCGCGCCGCGGCGATCGGGTCGAGCTCGGCAAGCCCTACCGCTTCGGCGAGGATACCGCGCTCGTGGAAATGCCGATCAGCTGGTCGCTCGACGATTATCCGCACTTCGAATTCGTCCGCACGCCGACCACGGTGCTGCCCGGCTTGCAGTCGGCGCGCACGGTGATGGAGAGCTGGCTCGACGAGTTCCGCTACATGCAGAAATCGGTCGAATGGGGCGTGCTGACCTATACCATGCACCCCTTCGTGATCGGCCGTGGCTACCGGATGCTGGCGTTCGAGCAATTGGTCGAGAGCTTGCAGGCGGCCGGCGCCGTATTCATGACCATGGAGGATGCCGCGGCGGAAGCGCGGGCGCGGCTGTTCGATCCGTAGCCCGCATGCGGATGGTAGCCCGCATGGAGCCTTAAGCGCGTAAACGCGCTTGAGGCTCCATCCGGGCTACCTAGACCCTGAACGCGACATACTCATTGCTGCATGGCGGCCCATTGGCCACATGCATGGTGCGCGCGTCGAGGTCGATGAGCACCGCGCCGAGCGTCATCGTGCGCGTGACGGCCGGCTGGCTCGCATCGGGATGGCGGCAGATCCCGGAGGGCGCGCCGAAGTGGTCCGCCGCCGCCGCCCGCATGCGATCGAACGACACCGGCCCGCGCTGCGGTGCCAACAGCTCCCGCATGCGTTCGGCGCGGTAGAGCGTGTTGGGGGCAATCGTCTCCAGCAGCGATTCGCCGTGTCCCGGCGCCAGGAAATGGTTCGAATGGGTGATGGCGCCGGCCTCGGGATAGAGCCGGGTGACGTGGTCGGGGCTCGTTTCGAGATCGACGATCTGACCGCCCGCGGCGCCGATCACGAAGTTGGCCGAGCAGGTGCGGGGCGTGTCGGCCACCGGTCGCGCCGCCTCGTCAAAGTCCTGCGCGTCCAGCACCTCCCGGCACCGCACGTGGAACGGCTTTTGGTAAGGATTGCACCCGTCGTGGCTCGAGGCCAGACCGTTTTCGACGAGGCCGATCCCGCATTCATTGACGCCCATCTTTCCGCCGGCGATCCCGGCCTCGGTCAGGCAGATGAAGCTCGGTTGCGCCTTGCGCCGCGCCTGCAACACGAAGGTGCGGCCGTGAACGCCTTCGAGCCAGTCCCAGTTCTGGCCGAGCCAGGTGTGGTGGTCGGCGGTCGCCTCGGGCAGCAGGCCGAACGTCGTGCAGCCGTCGGGCCCGATCGCCACGAGCTGTTTGACCGCCTCTTGTCTCGCCGCCTCTTGTCTCGCCTCTTGCCCGAACAAGGTGAAGGCAAGCTCATAGCGTGCGTTGAGGAGCGCAATGGTGGCCTCGCTCTGGCCGGACCCGTCGGCAATTCCCCGCATTTCCTCGGCATAGGCGGGACTCTGCGCGGCGATTGCCGTGTGCCACGTTTCGGCTTCGGCGAAGGCTCTCTCCCGATCGAGGCCCGAGACCGCGAAGCGGCGCAGATACGTCGCCAGGTTGTCGGCGATTTCCTGCGCAAACCGCCGGCCATGGGCGAGGCCGCACGCGTGGGCATCACCTTCGGTCGCGAGAAGCGGGATGCTGGTCATGGGTCACCGGGAGTGGAGCTTGGTTGGGCAATTTACATCGGCCGCCCCCGATCAGACAATGAACCATGGTTGCCGGCGATGTGCGCATGAGGTCCCTTGGTCACGTGATCCGGTTGGGCTCGCTGGCCGCCGCCTGCCTGCTGGCGGACGCGGCGCAAGCGGCGCCGGCTCGTGTGGCGGGCGCTCCCACCTGCCGCGAGCTCGAACGCAAGCTCGATCTGACCAAGGCCGAGGCCACCTCGACGCAACTCAATCTGATGCTGTTTTCGGCGGCCGACGCCGGCTGCCTGCCGCTGGCGCGGCGTCTGCTCGAAGCGGGCGCCTCGCTCGAGGCACGCGATCGCTTCGGCGCCATGGCGCTTGCGCGCGCCGCGCGCTCGGGGCACCTGGCCCTGGTCGAGCTTTTCCTCGCCCGGGGTGCCGCCATCGACGCGCGCAATCTCGAGGGTGCGACCGCGCTCTACGCCGCGACCGAGAACGAGCGGCAGGCGACCGTTGCGGCGCTCCTTGCCAACAAGGCCGATCCCAATCTGCCGGGCGCATCGGGCGTCACTCCCCTTGCCGCGGCCGCGTTCAAAGGCAACGGCCGCATCGTCGATGCGCTCATCGCCCGCGGCGCCGACCCCGACGTCATTGATGCGACCGGCAAGGCGGCAATGACCTATGCCGCCGGGCGCGGCTTTGCGCTCATCGTGCGACGCCTGCTCGAGGCCGGGGTCGGCGCCAGGCGTGCCTACGGCAACGACTTGACGGCGCTGATGTGGGCCGCCGGGCCCGAGGATGGCGTCGGCGCCCGCGCCGCCGTCGAAGTCGTGGAGCTCTTGCTCGGCGCGGGCGCCCCCATCGACGCGACCGACAACCGCGGCCGCACGGCGCTGATGATCGCGGCCGAGCTCGGCCACGCCACGATCGTCCAGGTGCTCCTGGACCGCGGCGCGGACCGCACCGTCGCGGACAAGGGTGGAAAGCGCGCGGTGGACCTCGCCGCCAATGCGAGCGTGCGGGAGAGGCTGCTCGCGCGGTGAGCCGGCGCCTACTAAATTAGTGCCCGTCGATATATTGCAGCCCGGCCATGTATTGCGCCAGCGCCGCGATATCGTCCTCCGAGGTCGCCAGCATCAGGTCGGTCATGCCGGGATTGTTGCCGCGGGCGCGGGTGCGGAAGTCGAGCATGGTCTGGTGCATATAGTCCTTGCTCTGTCCGGCGAGACGGGGCTGGGTTCCTTCGCCCTGGTATTGGCCCTGGTGGCAGCCGGTGCATCCGACCGAGGCATTGGCGCGGATTGCGCGCGCGACGACATCGGGCGGTGCCGGCGGCTGTTGCAGGTCGGGCCAGCGTTTCTTCGAGAAATAGAGCGCCAGGGCCATCATGTCGTCGCGCTCGAGCGTCTGCGCGAGCGCCGACATGATGCCGTTCTTGCGCGCCCCGCTCTTGTAGTCGCGCAGCTCCAGATAGAGATAGCCCTGATACTGGCCCCAGATGACCGGCGTGGTGTCCTGCTGCGGAATGCCGTTCTCCCCGTGGCAGGCCGCGCACAGCTGCGCCTTCTCCTCGATGCTCTGGGCAGGCGAGGGGGCCGGCAGGCTCATCGTCGCCAGCGCGGCGATGAGCGCAACCCGCAGTCTTGTCCCCCGCCGCCACAGCGGGACGTGCGCAATCGCGACGCTAATCCAGCGTGAAGGCGATGATGGCATTGCCGCGCTTGTAGTCGAGCTGGACGTTCCCGCCGGCGGCGACCGCGATGTATTGCTTGCCGGCGACCGTGTACGAGGAGGGCGGGGCATTGACCCCGGCGCCGGCGTTGAACGTCCACAGCACGTTGCCGTTGCGGGCGTCATAGGCGCGGAAGCGGCCATTGCCCTCGCCGGTGAACACCAATCCGCCGGCGGTGGCGAGGACGCCGCCGATCATCGGCTGCGGCGTCTTCACCTGCCAGCGGATCTTTCCGGTGTTGTAGTCGACCGCGGTGATGTTGCCCCATTGCTCCTCGCTCGGAATCACCTTGAAGGCGCCGCCGAGCCAAAGCTTGCCGCCGGGATAGGGCGAGCTCTGCACCTGATAGGTCATGGGCTGGTGCAGGTTGATGGCGTAGCTCAGCCCGAGCTGCGGATTGACCGCCATGGGGGACCATTCCACGCCGCCGTTGGCGCCCGGCAGCATGCGCGCGCCCTCCGCGGTCGGCAGCGTCCACATGTTCTCCTGCGGGACCATCGCGTCGGAGAAACGGATCAGGCTGCAGTCCTTCCGGTCGTGCACGTAGACGTGCCCGGTCTTGCCGGCGTGGATGACCCCCGGGATCATCTTGCCGGCCTTGTCGCGGACGTCGAGGAGAATCGGCGGGCTGACCGCATCGAGATCCCACACGTCGTGGGCGATGTACTGGAAGTGGCAGATGTATCGGCCGCTGTCGAGATCGAGCGAGACGAGGGAGTTGGTGTAGAGGTTGTCGCCGGGACGCAGCGACCCGTCGAGGTCGGGCGACGGATTGCCGACGACGAAATAGATGCGGTTGGTCGCCAGATCGACTGCCGGGTTCTGCCACACGCCGCCGCCGAGCGTCTTGTAAGGATCGCCGGTCTTGGCGAGCTGGTCCTTCTCGGCCTGGATATTGCGCTTCATGTCGCGGCCGGTGGCGTCCTTCTCCGCCCACACCCCGACCGAATTTTCCGGAATGGTGTAGAAGGTCCACGACAGCTTGCCGTCCTTGGCGTCATAGGCCTTCACGAAGCCGCGGATGCCGTATTCGCCGCCGTTGGTGCCGATCAGCACTTTGCCGCGCACGACGGTCGGCGCCATGGTCTCGCTGTAGCCGAGCTCGGGGTCGGCGATATCGGATTGCCACACCTTGTTTCCGGTCTTGGCGTCGAGCGCGACCAGCTTCGAGTCCAGCGTGGCGAGATAGACCCTGTCCTCGGCGACCGCGACGCCGCGATTGTTCGGCCCGCAGCAATAGACCGTGATCGGCCCGAGCGGATGCTTGTAGTACCACAACTGCTCGCCGGTCTGCGCGTTGAGCGCGTAGACCTGGCTGAACGACGTGGTGACATACATGACGCCGTTCACGACGATGGGCGAGGTCTCCATCAACTCCTTGACCTCGGTCTGGAAAATCCAGGCTGGACGCAGGCGCCGCACGTTCGAGGCCTTGATCTGTGCCGCCGGGTGGTAGCGCTTCTGCGTATAGTCGCCGTTGGTGTGGAGGAAATTGCTGCTGTCGCTGGCGGCACGATTGAGCATGTCTTGCGTGACGTTGCTGGGCGTGATGCTGGGCTTCGGCGCCGGCCGCGCTTCCTGCTTGACCTCCTGCGCCGTTGCCGCGTCGATCAACGAGATCGCGAGCGCGAACGCGCCCGCCATGACCAATGCCGTTCGGATTGGCGTCATGTGCTTCCTCCCCCTGACTATTCTTGTGGGCACTTGTTTCAACTGGACTGGGCAGTTGTTCCAGTTGGCATTGCCAAACGTGACGGCGGCCCTGGCGGCTGTCAAGGCGGATGGATCGCGGGAGGAGGACGAGGCGGGGGTGGCGGTATTTCGCGGCGCGACGTCAGCTGCTCGGCCGACGCGACGCCTCTCTGGCCAGGCGCTCGATGTCGGCGCCGTGGTGTCGAAAATAATGCTTGAACCAGAACGCGAACGAATCCGGGTCGCGTTTGATCCGCCGGCTGATGTCGTCGAACGACAGATGCGCGAGATCGGCGATCTCGGCAGGGTCGGGGCGGGGCTGCGCGCGCAACCGGCCGAAATAGACGTAGACGAACTCGTTCTCGTGCATCCCGTTGCCGAGCTCGGCTTGGTAACGCGCGAAAAAACCGAACGATAGCGGGCTCGTCACGCCGAGCTCCTCGCCGAGCCGGCGGCGCGCCGCGGTGATCGTGCGTTCGCCCGGACGCGGATGGCCGCAGCAGGAATTCGCCCACAATCCGCCCGAGTGGTATTTCTTCGGATTGCGCTGCTGCACGACGATGCGCCCGCGATCATCCACGATGAAGATCGAGAAGGCGCGATGCAACAGCCCGGCGCGGTGAATCGCGGTCTTGCCTGCCGCGCCGGTGGCGCGGTTGCTTTCATCCACCAGGATCAATTGCTCTTCCGCCATCAACGATGCTCCCATTTCGACGAATGCTCGGCGAGAGCGGCGTCCAACCGGACCTCCAGCATCATGGCTTGCTCGCCTGCCGCAGGTCCTTCACCCGCACCGCCTTGCCCTGCGAGCGCGGAACCTCGCCCGGTGCCTTGAGCACGACCTCGCAGGTCACGCCGACCATCGTCTTGAGGTGATCGCGCACCTCGGCTGCGACCTTGGCCGCGAACAGCTCATCGGGCGGGGCCGCCGCCGCAAGCTCGACCTCGACCGTGACCGCATCCATCGGCCCTTCGCGGGTGAGCACGAGCTGGTAGTGCGGTGCCAGCCCGGGAAAGCCGACCAGGAACGCCTCGACCTGGGACGGATAGACATTGACCCCACGGATGATCAGCATGTCGTCGCTGCGTCCGGTCACACGTAGCATCCGGCGGTGGGTGCGCCCGCAGGCGCAGGGCTCGTCGGTCAGCCGCGTGATGTCGCGCGTGCGGTAGCGCAGCATCGGCAGCGCCTCCTTGGTCAGCGTCGTGAGCACGAGCTCGCCCGCTTCGCCCAGCGGCACCGGCCGCGTGGTGTCGGGATCGATCACTTCGCAGAGGAAATTGTCTTCCCAGATATGCAGCCCGCGCTGTGCCTGGTGGCATTCGCTCGCCACCCCCGGCCCGATGATCTCCGAGAGGCCATAGGTGTCCATGGCCTTGATGTCGAATTTGGCCTCGAGGTCGCGGCGTATGGCGTCGCTCCAGGGCTCGGCCCCGAAGCAGCCGTAGCGCAGCGGCAGCGCACGCAGGTCGACGCCCATGCCGGCCGCGACCTCGGCGATGTTGAGGGCATAGGACGGCGTCGCGCCGAGCACGCGGGCGCCGAGGTCCTGCATCAGCGCCACCTGCCGCTCGGTGGCGCCGCCCGAGACCGGGACGGTGGTCATCCCGAGCCGCTCGGCGCCGTAATGAAAGCCGAGGCCGCCGGTGAACAGCCCGTAGCCGTAGGCATTGTGGAAGACGTCGCCGGGCTTCCCCCCCCATGCAGGCGAGCGAGCGCGCCATCAGGTCCGACCACAGATCGAGATCGGCCCGGGTATAGCCGACGATCGTCGCCTTTCCGGTCGTGCCCGAAGAAGCATGCAGCCGGATGAGCGACTCGCGCGGCACCGCGAACAGGCCGAAGGGATAGTTGTCGCGCAGGTCGGCCTTGACCGCGAACGGAATGCGCGCGAGGTCGGCGAGCGTCCTGATCTGGTCGGGTTTCACCCCGGCGGCATCGAGCTTCTGCCGCATGTACGGTACCTTGGCGTAAGCGCGCGACACCGTCGCCTGCAGGCGGCGAAGCTGCAGCGCCTCGAGCTCGCCGCGCGCCATCGTCTCGGCCGCGCGGTCGAACATGTAGCTCTCATCCCTGCGGCCCGTGCTCGCCATGCGTTTCCCCGGAATGAGCCGCGAAGCGTGCGGCCTTGGTTTTGATGCGGTCGAGGGTCTTGGCCTTGTCGACGACGAAGCGGGTATGGGTGCCGGCGCCGACGGTGTCGAGCTCGTCCTTGACCACCGCCTCGAACACGATCTTGCGCCCCTCGACCGACATGACCTGGACCGCAATCTCGGCCGTCATGCCCATCAAGGTTGGCGCCAAATGCTTGATCGCGACCTCCATGCCGACCGAATCCTCGCCGGCATCGGCGTGCTCGAGAATGAGCGCGCGGCAGGTGTGCTCGATGTCGAGGATCATCGACGGCGTGGCATAGGTGCGCGCCTCCTCGCCCATGAAGCTGATGGTGCGCTCGCGACCGACGGCGATGCGGTTCACCGTGGACACCCCGGGACGAAGGCTGGGCTTCATGCGCTTTCTCTCCCTTCAAGCCGTATAGCCGGAAAATCCCCCGGCCAGCGAGCCGTCGTTGCCGCAGGTTCCGGTAATGCTTACGGACTCGTCGCGGCGATTCAAGTCGCTTGTTGCAGCGCGCGCAAGCCGCGGCCACGGCTTTCACCGAGTCGTGTGGAGGGCACATCGAGGTGCCGATTGAGGTGACGCGGGTCCCGCACTACACTTGACTCCGACATCACCGAACAGCAGCTCCCGAGCTCCATGACCAGCCCTGCCGCGCTCGCCCCCTATGCGCACTACACGCTGCCCGAAGCGGTCATTCCCGAGCTTCCCGGCTGCTACCGCGGCAAGGTGCGCGAGAACTACGACCTCAGGAACGGCACGCGCATCCTCATCGCCACCGATCGGATCAGCGCCTTCGACCGCAGCCTCGCGGTGATCCCGTTGAAGGGGCAGGTGCTCACGGAGACCGCGCGCTTCTGGTTCGAGGCCACGGCGGACCTCTGTCCCAACCACGTGATCGAGTATCCCGATCCCAACGTGCTGGTCTGCAAACGGCTTGCGATGATGCCGGTCGAGATCGTCGTGCGCGACTACCTCGCGGGCACCACCTCCACCTCCATCCTGCAGATGTACAAGCAGGGCCAGCGGGAGATGTACGGGCACCGCTTCGCGGAGGGCCTGCGCGACAACCAGAAACTGCCGCAAACGATCATCACGCCCACCACCAAGGCGGCCCATGGCGAGCACGATGCCCCGCTCGGCGCGCAGGACATCGTTGCGCGCAAGCTCCTGACCGAGGCGCAGTGGCGGGAGGTGTCGGACAAGGCCTTGGCGCTGTTTGCGCGCGGTCGCGAGATGGCGGCGCGGCGGGGCCTGATCCTGGTCGACACCAAGTACGAGTTCGGCTTCGATGAGGCCGGTGCGATCGTCCTCGCCGACGAGGTTCACACGCCCGACAGCAGCCGCTATTGGCTCTCGGCCAGCTATCCCGAGCGCTTCGCCGCCGGCGCGCCGCCCGATACGCTCGACAAGGACTTCATCCGCCGCTGGGTTGCGGCGCGTTGCGATCCCTACACCGATCCCATCCCCGCGATCCCGCCCGAGGTCGTGCTGCAGGCTGCGGCCACCTATGTCGGCGTCTACGAGAAACTGACCGGACGCGCGTTTGTCCTCCCCGATCTCGCCGTGCCGCCGCTCGCGCGCATCCGCGCAAACCTGCGGAAATATTTCGAGAAGGCGGCGTAGATGAGCGCCGTGCGCGAGAGCGACGCGACGACCGTGGAATGCCTCGCGGCGGCGGGCTTTGCCCCCGCCGACATCAGGGATTGGCTGCAGGCGGAACCCGGCGAGACCACCGATTTTCCTGCCGACCGCGAGAAGTTCTCCAACTATTGGCAGAAATCGACGCGTCTGTTGGGGCGGCTGCCGATCAAGGCGCGGCGTCATGCGCGCGAGCATGCCGCGGCGGACGTGATCGCGGACCGGGCGCGTGACGCGCGGATGCGTTTTCTTCGACGCCACGGCGATGCCGTCTACGACGCGTTGACGGTGCGGCGATCGCGTTTCGTGCGGATCGAGGACCTCGTGATCCGGGCCGCCGGCGTGGTGCCGGGCCTGGTGCCAACGGCGCAGGAGATCGCCGCCGAGGACGGCTGCCTGCAGCGCGACAAGAGCGGGCTCGAGATCGACCAGGGCCTGTTCCTGTCCGCCGTGCTCGGCAGCGAGCGGTCCGGACGGCACCTCTGCCACGCCATGCTGCTGCCGCGGCCCGACGCCGAGGCCCTGCTGCCGCGGTTCGAGCGCGACGGCAAGGTCGCGCTCGACGGCGCGTCTGTTCACCGCGCCGGCAAGGCCGCGGTGGTGACCCAGAACAATCCGAGGTTCCTCAACGCGGAAGATCAGACCTCGCTCGACGGCGCCGAAATCTGCGTCGATCTCGCGCTGCTCGACCGCACGACCGAAATCGCCGTCATGCGCGGCGCGGTGGTCGAGCATCCCAAGTACAAGGGCCGCCGCGTGTTCGGGGCCGGCATCAATCTCACGCATCTCTATCACGGCCGCATCCCGTTCGTGTGGTACCTGCAGCGCGACCTCGGCTACGTGAACAAGATCTAC
Source organism: uncultured Alphaproteobacteria bacterium (assembly GCA_963827585.1). GTDB lineage: Bacteria > Pseudomonadota > Alphaproteobacteria > Rhizobiales > Xanthobacteraceae > VAZQ01. The sequence goes on along the minus strand of CAWHCK010000006.1, from coordinate 30,858 downwards.
CGCGGGCTCGCGTTCGCCGACGACGCGCCGCCCGACGAGTTCGGCGGCAGGAGCATCGAGAAGCCGTGGATCGCCGCGGTGGAAGCCTTTGCCATCGGCGGCCACTGCCAGGCCCTGCTGGTGATGGACTATGTGCTCGCCGAGCGCAGCGCGTTCCTGACCTTACCCGCCCGCAAGGAGGGCATCATTCCGGGTGCGGCGAACATGCGCCTGCCGCGCTTCACCGGCGACCGCATCGCGCGCCAGGCGATCCAGTACGAACGCCGGCTCGAATGCGACAGCCCGGAAGGACGCCTGATCTGCGACGAGATCGTGGAGACCGGCGAGATGGATGCGGCGCTCGAGCGCGTGGTGCACGGCCTGACCAGCTCAGGCGTCGTGAGCGCGGCCGGAAACCGGCGCGCGTTTCGCATCACCCAGGAACCCTTGGATATGTTTCGGTCCTACTTCGCCGTCTATGCGCGCGAGCAGGCCTATTGCCATTTCAGCCCGGCCTTGATTTCCAATCTCGAGCGCTACTGGAACGCGCAGGATCGCAAGCCCTGATGCCGCAGGTGTGGCGCTGCTGCTTGGCGCTGCGGTCAAAATGCTTTAGGACCGCGGCGAAGGCTTGAGACAAGGCCGAGCGGGAGGAGCGAGCGATGGTGATCAGCAACACGGTCCGGCTTGCATGGGCGCTGGGCGCGGCACTCGCGATGACCTGTTCCACGGTCGTCGCCCAGGAACCAATAAGAGACACGATAAAACTCGCCGTCGGCCAGCGCGGCAACTGGGACACCTCGATCTCCGAGCTCGGCACCCGCGGCGGCATCTTCAAGAAGCATAACTTGGCGCTGGAAATGCTCTACACCCAAGGCAGCGCCGAGACCACGCAGGCGGTCATTTCGGGCAGCGTCGATATCGGGGTCGGCTCCGGCATCATGGGCGTGCTCGGCGCCTTCGCCAAGAACGCCCCGGTGCGCGTGCTCGGCGCCGAGACCACGGGCGCCGCCGATCTCTACTGGTACGTGCGGGCGGATTCACCGATCAAGACGCTCAAGGACACCGACGGCAAGACCATCGCCTTTTCCGGCAAGGGCTCCTCGACCGACGGCATCGTCACCGCCTTCATGAAGCAATACGATCTCAAGGCCAAGCCGACCGCCACCGGCGGTCCGCCCGCAACGCTGACGCAGGTGATGTCGGGGCAGATCGACGTCGGCTGGTCGGCGCCGCCGTTCGGCCTCGAGCAGCTCGACAAGGGCGAGATCCGCATCATTGCGTCGGGCAACGACGCCGCCGTGTTCAAGGGCCAGACGATACGGCTCCTTGCCGTCAACGCGCAGACGCTGCAGAGCCGCAAGGCCGTGCTCGACCGCTACATGCAGGCCTACCGCGAGACCATTGATTGGATGTATTCCGACCCTGCGGCGATCCAGCAGTATGCCGAGTGGCTGAAAATTCCCGAGTTGATCGCCCGGCGCACGCGCGACGGTTTCTTCCCCAAGGAGGCGCTCAACCCCGACCGCATCGTGGGTCTCGATACCATCGTCAAGGACGCCGTGGAGCTCAAATACACCGCCGCACCCTTGACCAGGGACCAGCTCGCGGAGCTGATCCAGATCCCGCCGCGCAAGTAAACGTTTCGACCGCGCACGCAGCTCCCCTCGGTGTCATGCCCGCGAAAGCGGGCATCCAGTATCCCGTGTACTTGACTGAACGCACCGGCGCGCACCTCATCGCACCGGCTCTGGGATATTGGATCATCCGCTTTCGCGGATGATGACGGCACGGCAAGCTGCGAAGGCGCGGATTTACATCTTGATCCGATCGAGGTTCGCCGTCATCTTCGCGATCACGCGCCGGAACAGCACGAGGTCGTCGCGGGCGATGCCCTCCTCGGCCGCATCGGTGATGCCGCGCGCGAGCGCCAACAGCTCGTTGCGCAGGCGTTGCGCCTTCGGGGTGAGCCACACCTGCGCGCGGCGCTTGTCGTCGCTGCTGCGCACCCGCCGGATCAGGCCGGACTTTTCCATGCTGCGAAGCGCAATGACCGTGGTCGGCTCCATGGTGCGCACGCGCGCGGAAAGCTCGCGTTGGGAGAGACCGTCTTCGGTCCAGAGCACGCGCAGAAAGTACCATTGCCCGCGCGCGACGCCGTAAGGGGCGATGCGCCGCTCCAAGAGCCGTTGAAACGCACGATTGGCGTCGCGCACGAGAAAGCCCGAGCTTTCCGCGAGCGGAAATTCGACCTGGCGGTCGCCGGTCTCCCGCGTCCTGCGCCTTGGACGCGATGCCACCCGGCGCCTCGTTGACAAGGTTTCCATTCCGGGCACATAATACTTAGAAATCTATGTAATGGAACCAGCGGTTCCCGACGCCCACAGCCGGGGGCCGGCGCGGCGGTCCCGATCGGATTTCGGATTTCCCGAGGAAACGCCAGGCGGGACACCCGCGCCGCCCCACATCATGGAGCTTCACGGCCATGCAAGAAGCACTGCGCAAGGAAAAGCCCGCCGCCGGCAACGAGCACCACGCGTCCGACCTGCGCACCGCGCTGGACTGGCTGCGCGCGCAGGGCGACCTGATCGAGACCGACAAGCCGGTCGATCCCGACCTCGAAGTCACCGGCCTGCAGAAGCACATGGACGGCGGCTGCCCGGTGCTGTTCAACAACGTCAAGGGCAAGCCCAATCACCGCATGCTCACCAACCTGTTCGGCGACATCAAGGTCATCAACAAGATGTTCGGCTGGAAGGACGATGCCGAGCGCGTGAAGAAGCTCGCCTACGCCCTGAGCCATCCGCTCAAGCCGGTCGAGATCCCGCAGGACGACGCCCCGTGCCAGGAGCACGTGATCAAGGATCCGAAGGACGTGAACGAGCACGTGGTGGCGATCCGGCACACCACCTACGAGCCCGAGCTCACCGTCGGCTCGGCCATCCGCTGCGTCACCGGCGCGGAATTCGATGGCGGCTCCGACCTCGGCTACAACCGCATGAATTTCCGCTGGGGCAATGTCGGCACGTTCCAGATCTCGCCCGGCTCGCACATGTGGCAGGTCGTCAACAAGTACTACAAGTCGAAGGAGCCGGTTCCGATCACCATGTGCTTCGGCGTTCCGCCGGCCTGCACCCTGCTCGCGGGCGCGGGCTTCGACTATGCGGTGCTGCCGATGGGCTGCGACGAGATCGGCATCGCCGGTGCGGTGCAGGGCACGCCGATCCGCCTGGTCAAGGCGCGCACGGTCAACGCCATGGCGCTGGCGGATTCCGAGCTGGTGCTGGAAGGCTACGTCGATCCGCGCGACCGCCGCTTCGAGACCAAGGAATCGGAGGACGCCGGCGTCCAGGGCCGCTTCCACTTCCATCCGGAATGGGCGGGCTACATGGGCAAGGCCTACAAGGCGCCGACCTTCCATGTGACCGCCATCACCATGCGCAATCCCAAGAGCAAGCCGATCATCTTCGCGCTCGGCGTCCATACCCTCGACGACCACAACATCGATACCACGGTGCGGGAAGCCGCGATCTACGAGCTGTGCGAGCGGCTGCAGCCCGGCATCGTGCAGAACGTGGTGATCCCCTACTGCATGACCGACTGGGGTGGCTGCATCATTCAGGTGAAAAAGCGCCACCAGCTCGACGAGGGCTGGCAGCGCAACTTCATGGGCGCGGCGCTCTCCTGCTCGCAGGGCATGCGGCTCGTGATCGCGGTGAGCGAGGACGTCGATCCCTATTCGATGGACGACATCATGTGGTGCCTCACCACGCGGGTGAATCCACGCGCCGACATCCTCAACCCGATCCCGGGCGGGCGCGGCCAGACCTTCATGCCGGCCGAGCGCATGACCGCGGGCGACAAGCAGTGGACGGCCTCCAACACCAATTTCGAGGGCGGCATGGGCATCGATGCCACGGTGCCGTTCGGCTACGAGAGCGACTTCCTGCGTCCGGTCTATCCCGTCGACCGGGTCAAGCCGGAGGACTTCTTCACCAAGAAGGACATCGAGAACGCGCAATCGCGCATGGTGGGCTGGGTGCATTCGCTCGCGCGCACCGGGCGCTGAGGCCGTCAGTCATACCGTGCTGTCGTCCCCGCGAAAGCGGGGACCCATCGTGCCATACACTCCGGTCTCTGAAATATGGATCCCCGCTTTCGCGGGGATGACGCAGAGTGCCGATGTCGGTAGCGAAAAGGACTGCGATGCTTCTTTCCGACGTGCTGATTGTCGATGCGACGGACCGGCTCGGCTGGCTCGCCGGCCGCGTGCTCGCCGACCTCGGCGCCGAGGTCATCAAGCTCGAGCCGCCCGGTGCCGACCGCAGCCGCGCGGCCTGGCGCGCCTTCAACGTCAACAAGCGCATTCTCGAGCTCGATGCGCGCAATGCCGCCGACCGCGCGCGGCTCGAGGATTTGCTCCGCACCGCCGATATCTGCCTGCTCACGCCGGGGTCTTCCGATGGCGATGATTGCCTCGATCCGGAGGCGCTGCGCCGGAACCATCCGCGCCTGGTGGTGGTGGCGATCCGGCCGTTCGGTGGTGTCGGCCCGCGCAGCGGATGGAAGGCGAGCGATATCGAGCTCATGGCCGCGGGCGGCGCCATGGCGCTCGCCGGCGAGCCCGACGGCATGCCGGTGCGGGTGAGCGAGCCGCAATCCTACGGATGGGCGGGCGCGCAGGCCGCCCTCGGCGCGCTGGTTGCGCTTGCCAGGCGCGACGCCACCGGCCGCGGCGACCTCGTCGACGTCTCCGCCCAGGCATCCGTGGTGACGGCGCTGTCGCATGCCCCGGCCTTCGTCGATCTCGTCGGCATCGAGCCGACGCGGGCCGGCGCCTTCATCACCGGGCGCTCGATCAAGGGCGCGCGCTATCGCGTGTTCTGGCCGTGCCGCGACGGCCACATCAACTTCATCTTCTACGGCGGCGTGGCGGGGCGGCGCACCAACGAGCAGCTCGTCGCCTGGATGCGCGAATCCGGCGCGGAGCTCGGCGCGCTCGCCGCCATCGATTGGAAGAGCTTCGATCCCACCAAGGCCGATCAGGCCGAGGTCGACGCCATCGAGGCGCCGGTGTTGAAGTTCTTCGCGCGCCTCACCAAGCGCGAGTTCCTGACCGAGGGCCACCGACGCGAGATGCTGGGCTATCCGGTTTCGACCGTCGCCGATATCGCCGGCGATCCCCAGCTCGCGGCGCGCGGCTTCTTCCAGGCCGTCGCCGGATCGTCCGAGCGCTTCTGCGGCAGCTTCGCCGTGATCGACGGCGTGCGGCCGCCGCTGCGCCACGATCCCGATGCCCCGTTCGAGATCGAGCCGCCGCAGCGGCGACGGGCAGGGGGCCAGCCGTGACCGCGGTGGCGCAGGCGCTGGCCGGGCTGAAGGTCCTCGAATTCGGCGGCTATGCCGCCGGTCCCCATATCGGCAAGGTGCTGGGCAATTTCGGCGCCAGCACCATCCACGTGGAATCGCGCGAGCGACCCGACGGCTTCCGTATCCAATATCCGCCGTTCAAGGACAATCGTCCCGGCTACAACCGCAGCGGCTGCTTCGCCTTCTTCAACGATTCGAAATACAGCGTCACCGTCGATCTCAAGAAGGCGGAGGGCGTGGAACTCACGCGCCGCATGGCGCAATGGTGCGATCTCATCATCGAGAACATGCGGCCGGGCGTGATGGAGCGCCTCGGCCTGGGCTTTGCCGCGCTCGCCGAGCTCAATCCGCGGCTGGTGATGCTGTCGACCTGCAACATGGGGCAGACCGGGCCGCGCGCCGACCAGCCGGGCTTCGGCTCGCAGCTCTCGGCGCTCGCCGGCATGTGCGGCATGACCGGTGTTCCCGATGGCCCGCCGATGCTGCTCTACGGTCCCTATATCGACTACATCGCCTCGACGCTCGGCGCCTCCGCCGCCATCGCGGCCGTGATCCGCAGCCGCAGGAGCGGCAAGGGGGCGTTGATCGATCTTTCGCAATACGAATGCGGCCTCGCCTTCATGGGCGCGGCGCTGCAGGATTTCTTCGCCACCGGCCGCCTCGCCGAGCGTTGCGGCAACGACGATCCGGTGGCCGTGCCGCACGGCGCATTCCACTGCAGCGACGGCGAGTGGGTCGCGCTCTCGTGCTGGTCGGACGCCGATTTCGCGGCGCTCGCCAAGGCGATCGGCGAGCCGAAGCTTGCGCTCGACCCGCGCTTCGCCGCCGCGGCGGCGCGTCGGGCAAACAGCACGGAGCTCGACACCGTCGTCTCGGCATGGACCTCGAGACACAGCGCGCAAGCCGCCGCGGTCGCGTTGCAGGAGGCGGGCGTCGCCGCCTATCCGGTCGTGACCATGGCCGGCCTGTTCTCGGATCCGCAGCTTTGCGCGCGCCGGCAGTTTCGCGTGCGGCGCCATCCGGAGATGGGCGATCATGCCTACTGCTATCCCGGCTTCGATCTCGCCGATGCGCCCGGCGACATCGTGGGGCCGGCGCCCTGCGTCGGCGCCGACAATGACTTCGTCTTTCGCGACCTCATCGGCCTGAGCGAAGCGGAATACGCCACCTATCGCCAGCACGGCGTGTTCGATTGAGCAAGGCGGCTTAACCCTCCCTCCTGATCGCCTTCCCTAGGACGGATCAGTGAGCGGGATGTGCTTGCAACCGAAGGGATTTCGTGCGTTTGCTAGCAACGCGCCATGGCGGAGGAAGATGGAATGCGGCGTCTCATCATCGGCATGACCGGTTCGACCGGCGCCATCTTCGGCGTGCGGATGCTCGAGGCGCTCAAAGGGAGCGACATCGAATCCCACCTCATCGTCAGCAAGTGGGCGCAGCGCACGCTCGAGCATGAGACCCGCTATAGCCTCGAGCAGGTGCGCAGCCTTGCCAGCGTGGTGCACAGCCAGGGCGACATGGGCGCCTCGATCTCGTCGGGCTCGTTCAAGACCGAAGGCATGGTGGTGATCCCCTGCTCGGTGCGCACGCTCGCCGGCATCGCCAACGGCTACGGCGAGCATCTCGTCCACCGCGCCGCCGACGTCGTGCTCAAGGAACGGCGCAGGCTGGTGCTGGTCGTGCGCGAGACGCCGCTGTCCGAGGTGCATCTCGAGAACATGCTCAAGCTGGCGCGCATGGGGGTGTCGATCGTGCCGCCGATGCCGGCCTTCTACAATCATCCGCAGACGGTCGACGACATCGTCAATCACATCGTGGCGCGCGTGCTCGACCAGTTCGATATTGCCGCCCCCTTCGCCAAGCGCTGGGACGGCCACATGCACACCGCCACCAAGATCGCCACGGTCGCGAACCCGGCGGCCAAGAGCGGGACCTGACTTCAGTCTAATTTCTTGGCGCCCGCACGAAGGCGATCCTGCTGCGGTCCGCCGACAATGACGGCTGGGAGCAATTCGCGCCGTCGCACCGGCTGACATTCCGCGGCCGTTGGTCGCCGTCCTTGACGAACACGTCGGTCCACTCGAGCACGTCGCCGGTGACCTCGGTGCGGCTCTCCCTGCGCGCGTAGAGGACGGTATCGCCATAGGCGCGTTCCTCCCCGCGCAGGTGGGCGAGGAAGGTGCTGCCCTCGCTCGATCGCTGATCGTAGGCGAGGGCCGTGACCTGCCCGGTGGCGAGCGCAAGCACCGCGATCTCGGCGTTCGGCTCCGCGCGCAACACCAGCACCCGGTCCGCCTGCTCGCGGTCGAAACCGATCAGCTTCACGATCCCGGGAACGGGCATCAGCCGGCGCGCGCCGCCGCCAGCGAGCGGTATCTCGAAGAGATCGCTTCCCTTGAGCGCCAGTATCCGCGGAGCCCCTGGATCGAACACGGGCCAGCTGTAGCCGCCGTCGCTCGTGAGCTGCGTGCGCGCGTCGCGGCCCGCATCGACGATCCAGATGTCGCCGACCATCAGCACGTCGGGAGCCTTCATCTGGCTCGGCGTCGCCGAAATTCCGAAAAAGGACAGGAGCTTGGCGACGAGGTCGGAGGCCGGCGCCGGTCCGCTGCCGGCGAGCGCCGCCGCGCAAACGAGAAGCGCCATGCCGGCCGATCGATGCAGGCTCATGTGCCACCGAAAATCTTTGCGAGGATACGGTCGTAACCCAGGATTTCGACCCGCTTCACATCGCCGCGGTTCAAGGTCACGAGCGACCGCCGGGCGCCGTCTTGCGCCGCGCCCCGGACGAGGTAGGTCATGCCGGTATTGCCTTCCCAGACCAGCCAGGCGTCCTGGCCGGCCGGCAACGGCGTGACGCCGTCGAGCGAAGCCACCTTCGGGAGGACCTTGTCGGCGATCAAGGTGCCGTAGTTGATCGGCAGCAGCAGGATCTGCACCGCCACCAGAAAGGCAAGCAGCCAGAACAGCGTGCGCGCCGCTGCATCGCCCGGCCCGTGGCCGCCCAGGATCAGCAGGCCGCCGGTGACGACCACCGACGCGACGAGGCCGGTGAAGAACAGCGCGAGCAGCGCGTCGTCCTTGCCGATCACCAGCGCCGACAGCCACGCCGGCTCCGGCGGAAGGCCCGGCGCCAGCAGCAGGTTGCCGAGAAAGAAGCACTGTCTCATCACCAGCTGAATGAACAGGATCGCGAGCACGATTCCGAGCACCAGGATGCGCTTCTGGTCGAGGCACCAGGCGAGAAATCCTCCGGGCGCGACGCCGGCCATTTCATTCACCGGCTTGCGAGGCCGCGACAGCAGCCGGTAGGCGCCGTAGCAGACGGCGGCCGGAACGAGCAGGAGAAGGAGCAGCGTGACGCCGGCCGACACCAGGTAGACGACGAATTTCGCGCCGGCGAACAGGTAGCGCTCGTCGATGATCCCGAGATCGGTGCCGGCGGCGAGCACGCTGAGATGGAAACGGACGGTCAGATAGCCGAGCACGTACAGGATGAAGCTGCCGATCAAGGTCCAGGTGCCCCAATGCAGGCCGACCGATTGCAATCGGCCGACGGCATCGTTCCAAAGACCGGCAGGGCTCATCGACCGGCCAGCATGAACGGCGCCCAGTGATGGGGATCCGCAAAGGCGGGGTTCGAACGGACCGCGACGATCGCGCGTCGTGCCGCCTCGCCCAGCGGGTGGCGCTGCGCCTCGGCATGGAACGTCTGCATCCACAGCGCGGTCGAGGCTGCGTCGACCTTCCAGCGCGACAGCACGAAGCTGCGTGCGCCGGCGAACAGCAGCGCCCGGGTCATGCCGATGAGCTCGTCGCCATTGCCGACCGACCCCATTCCGGTCTGGCAGGCGCTCAGCACGACGAGATTGGCGCGATCGAGCGGCAGGCCGAACATCTCGGCGGCCGTGAGCCTGCCGTCGTCGCGGTCGGCCGGTGCCAGTTTCAGATGGGAGAGGAGGGGTTGCCGGCCGTTGAACTCGCCGTGGACGGAGAGGTGCACGACGTCGTAGTCGGCGAGCCGCGAGACGACCTCCTTCTTGGTCGCCGGCGTTGCGCCGCCGACGATGGTGGCGCGGCCGGGATAAAGCGCGGCGACCGCCTCGGCCTCGGCCTTGAACTCGGGGTCGGCGACGGCGAGCAGCACGCCGTCCTTCGGGCTGCGCGGCGGCTTCATGCCCAGCAGGATGGTGGCGCTCGATGCGTACGACAGTTGGAATTCCTCGCCCAGGAAACGGCCGTCCGCGGGGTTCTGCAACGCCTCGAACGGAACCTGATGGAGCTCGGCGCTGGGAATGATGACCAGGTGGCGGCTGCGGATCCAGGCCGCGCCGGCGCCACCAGAAAAAGATAGAGCTCGCGCGCCGTCTCGGCGTCGAAGCCGACCTTGCGGTCGGCGAGGCTGTCGTACAGCGCGCGCACCTTGTCGCTCAATTCGCGTTGTGGAAGGAAGATGCTGCGCACGTGCACGGCATCGGCGCTGATGTGCCACAAGGTCAATCCGCTGTGGTCGAACGAGATACATCAGCGTCTCGAAACCCTGCTCGCGCATCGCTCCCTGCAGTTGCGCAAGCGAAGCCGGCTTCGACACGACGAGATCGCGCGCCTTTCCGCGCGCCTCCTTCGATCTGCTTGAGGATGGTCTTGATACTGTTGTTCGGCGGCGGCGACGTCGGCCCGCACGCGGGCGATCTCTGCCTGCGGCACGTTTCTGCGCAATCAGCGCAAACAGATTGCCCTGCAGGCCGGCGATCCTGGCGCGCTGCTCCATCAAGGCTGCAAACGTGCTGCGTTCCTGCTCGGTTGGAAAGCTGATGTCGCGGCTGGCGAGGAGATCCGCCAGCGCGCGCGACTTCGAGCGCTCGAACAGATCGAAGGCCTCGGCATGGTTGCGCTGCTCGAGCAGGATCTCGATTGGCTGATAGTAGAAGTTCAGCTTGTTGGCGAAATAGCCGCCGCGGCTGGCGTCGTCCTGCAGCTTGCCGCGGTCCGCTTCGAACAGATCGAGAGCGCCGCGATAGGACGCAAGCGCGGCCCTGAAGTCGCCCTGCATATGATTGCACCTGCCCGTCCGTGAAGTGAGTGAGGATCGCAGTTCTCGCTGTAGCCGCCGGACCGGGCGTCGACTCAGCTTGAGTTGCTCGAGCACGGGGCGCAGGCTGGCGGCCGCCTCTGGGTTGGTAGTGGCGAAGTCTTCGCTGACCAGCACGTCGCTCGCGGTCCTGGGCTTGAACTGGTTCGACAGCTGACCGACGGTCTTGTTGAGCGCAAGCATGGAGCGGACATTCTGCGCCTGGAACTCCGCCCGCTGTATGAAGCCGTCCATCTCGCGGGCGAGCCCCGTCCAAGCCCAGTCGTGTCGCCGCCGCGCGTCCCTCGCGCGTAGTCCTTCAAAGCGAGGTCGATCTGCTGCAGGCACCGGTCGGTCGGGCGAATCGCATCGCAGAAGCCCATGGTCATCCAGATGTCGGCGCGACTGAGCAGGGCGAAGAACCGCAGCGCATCGTCGCTGGCGCTCGTCGGCGATGGTCAGGGCCTGGTTGACGCTGTCGGCTGCGCCGGCGAAGTCGGCGAGCTTGACTTGAATTTCCGCGAGCACCAGGAGCACATCGCCGTAGAGCTTCTTGTCCGGAAGCGTGCGGCTCAGGGTGAGCGCCTCCTCGGCATGCGCCAACGCGCGCGCCGTAATCGCGTCCGCTGCTTTCGACCTGGGCCTGGGTCTTGAGCGCCCTGGCGATGAGCGTGGGGTCGGCGGCCTGGCGGGCAAAGTTTTCCGCCATCCGGTAGGCGGTGAGCGCAAGCTCCCACCGCCCCTGCATGCGATGGATATCTCCGAGCGGGATCAGGGTTTGGGCGGCAGCGGCATTGTCGCCGCGCGCCATGAAGCTCCTGACCGCGGCCACGAGCGGCGGAGCCATGGCACTGAGCTCGCCAAGCTTGCTGGTCGGATCGCCGGTGCGGCGATAGTGATCGACGAAGGCGTCGATCACCGCCGCTCCCCGCTCGCGCGCCGCCACCGCGTCGTCGGCGCTCGCGGCCGGCGCCCCGAGTACCGCGAACGCCAAGGCAAATACGACGACGACGGTCGTGGCGCCAGGCGGCGGTGCGCGATGCGGGTGGTCGGCCGGGGATCGGGATCGTCAGCGTCATCCCACGGGCAGGTTGCGAAGACATGACGGGGGTCCCCCCTTGCGGTCCACGCTCTGCATTCGACGCAGGATACATCCAAATCGGGGGCGAATACATGTGAGCTGGATCACACTGGACACGAGTCGGATCGGACCGTGACGCTCAGCTCGGGCTCCTCGTCCACGCGCCGCGCCGAGCGGAACGATTGCTCGAGAGAGCGTCCGCCGAAATTCGATGATCAGCTCACCGGCCCTTCGTCCTCCAGCGCGTCGACCACGTCCCATGTCTTCGGCCCGACGACCCCATCGACCTCGAGACGGGCCTGCTGCTGCAGCTGCCTGACCGCGGCCTCCGTCTTTGCGCCGAAGACTCCGTCGACGCCGCCGGTGTCGAACTTGACTGCGCTCATCCGGCTCTGCAGGCGACGAACCGGCAGCCCGCTCGAGCCCTTGCGAAGCACCGGATGGCTCTGGTCGGCCTCATCGATGTTGATCCATGTGATCCTGCCGACGATGCCGTCCACGTCGATGCCTTTCGCCTGCTGAAACGCCTTCACCGCAATCTCGGTTTGCGCCCCGAAGACGCCATCGACGGGTCCCGGGTCGTGCCCGAGAAGTCTTGAGGGCCTGCTGCAGATCGCGCACGGCCGGGTCAGTCGAGCCTTTCCGCAACACGGGCTCCGCCATCGCGTGTCTCCTTCAAATGCAAGACCTTCAAATGCAAGACCTTCAAACGCAAGAGCGCCGTCACCGATCGGCGGCGTGAATGCTGCGCTATCCCGATAGCATGCCGCTGACCAGCGCCTGCCAGGTGATCGGACCGACGATCCCGTCGACGGTCACCGATGGGATGTCGAGCGAAAGCGCCCCCTGGAAACCGCGCACCGCACTGTCCGTCTGCGGCCCGAAGATGCCATCCACCTTGAGCCCCTTGCTGGGATCGCCGGAGAGGTTTCGGAACTGAAACTCCTCCTGCACGCCGCGGACCGCGTCGCCGCTGCTGCCTTTCTGGACCTGAACGACCAGAGCTGGCCATGTCTGTGGACCGACGATCCCATCGACGGTCAGGCCCTTGCTGGTCTGGAAGGCGCGCACCGCGGCTTCGGTCGCCGGACCGAACACGCCGTCGACCGTGACGGGGTGGCCGCGCGACCGCAGCAGATGCTGCAGCGTTTGTACCGGATGTTCCTGGTGTCCTTTGCGGACGACGGGCCAAGGGCTGATTGTGCCGGGCATGGTGGTCTCCCCGCCTTGAGTATCCCGGGTGGATCGTGCCACACGGCGAACGGAGCCAAGACGAGAATGCGCCGAGGTCCAACCGGCGTCAACGTTTCGGCGAACGAGGTTGCCCGGATTTCGCTGGCGCTTCATCCGCGCTACGCTCGCTCGACACGATGATACCAGCCGCAGCAAGGAGACCGCCGTGACGCGACCGTTCGAAGGTATCCGGGTGATCGACGTGACGCATGTGCTGGCCGGCCCGTTCGCCGCCTATCAGCTGGCCGTGCTGGGCGCCGACGTGATCAAGGTCGAGCATCCCGACGATCCCGACCAGAGCCGCGGCTCCGGCACCGACAAGGCGCTCAACCGCCGCAACATGGGCACCGCGTTCCTGACGCAGGCCTCCAACAAGCGCTCGATCGCGCTCGACCTGAAGACGGCGGCGGACCGCGACATCCTCAAGAAGCTGGTCGCCACCGCCGATGTCTTCGTGGAGAACTACCGTCCCGGCGCGTTCGAGGCGCTGGGGCTCGGCTACGAGGCGCTCTCCGCGATCAATCCGCGGCTGATCTACGCCTCGTTCTCCGCCTTCGGCCAGCACGGCCCGCGCGGCCCACAGACCGCCTACGACCACGTGATCCAGGCGACCTCCGGCATCATGGCGATGACCGGCACCGAGGAGGTGCATCCCGTGAAGTTCGGCTCGCCGGCGATCGACTACGCCACCGGCATGACCGGCGCCTTCGCGCTGTCGGCGGCGCTGTTCCAGCGCGAGCGAACCGGCCGCGGCCAGCGCATCGACATGGCCATGCTCGACGTCGCGATGATTCTGATGAGCTCGCATATCACCGGCTATCTGCGCAACGGCGTGCATCCCAAGCCCCACGGCAACCGTCATCCCCACGCCACCAACGGCGCCTTCGACACCAGGGACGGGCTGGTGATGCTGGGCGCCAGCAACCTGCGCCAGCAGCGCCGCCTGTGGACGGTGCTCGGTCGTCCCGACATGATCAAGCGCACCAACGACGAGCGCGACGCCGATCACGACGCGCGAGATCGCCGTGCTGTCGGAGATCATGCTCACGCGCACCGCCGACGAATGGGAGGAATTCCTGCAGGCCCGCCACGTCCCGGCCGCGCGCGTGCGCACCATGGGCGAGGCGCTCGCCGACCCGCAGCTTGCGACCCGGGGCGTCATTCACCGCCACGCCGCCGCGCCCGGAATCGAAGGCTCATTCGGCGTGCCGCTCGCCGCCTTCACGTTCGCGCACGGCGGCCCCCGCATCGATCGGCCCCCGCCCACGCTCGGCGAGCACAACGACGAGCTCCTGCGCGAGGCTCGGCTGTAGCCCGCATGAGGGCGTTTACGCCCGTCTTCGCGGGCTATGAAGCGAAAGCGGAATGCGGGGCAGTCTCGCCGCGCGATACCAAACCCCCGGATTTCGCTGGCGCTCCATCCGGGCTACGCTTGCTACCCTGACGCCTCAACCAACGGAGATCGAACAATGGCCACGTACACCTGGGACCACATCCACTTGCGCACAACCGATCCCGAAGCGACCGCCCAGTGGTACGAACGCATGCTCGGCGCCCAGATCATCCGGACCATGCAGCAGGGCAAGCCGCGCATTGACCTCAAGCTCGGCGGCGCCAATATCTTCATTGCGCCGGTCGCGACCGGCGACGGCGTCAACCCGCCCCCGGTCACGCCCTATCAGGGCCTCGATCACTTCGGGCTCACGGTCTCCGGCATCGATGCGGTCGTGGCCGAGCTCAAGGCCAAGGGCGTCGAATTCACCCGGGAGCCGACCACGGTCCGGCCGGGGGTGCGCGTCGCGTTCCTGCGCGCGCCGCAAGGGGTTTCGATCGAGCTGCTCGAGCGCACCCCGGCGTGAGCGGGCTCCGCGTGCGACCTTTCGGGCCAAGGAATAAGCAGGAGTAACGAGGATGGAGAACAAGCGGTTCGCGGTCACCCACAGCGACGAGGAGTGGCGCCGCCTGCTCACGCCCGAGCAATACCAGGTTCTGCGCGGGCACGGCACCGAGGCGCCCGGCAGCTGCGCGCTCAACTACGAGAAGCGCTCCGGCACGTTCGCCTGCGCCGGCTGCGGCCAGCCGCTGTTCGTGTCGAGGAAGAAGTTCGAGAGCGGCACCGGCTGGCCGAGCTTCAACGATCCTGAGAAGGGCGCGGTCGAGACCTCGACCGATCGCAGCTACGGGATGGTGCGCACCGAGGTGCATTGCAGCCGCTGCGGCAGCCATCTCGGCCACGTCTTCGAGGACGGACCGCCGCCGACGCATCTGCGCTACTGCATCAACGGCGTGGCCATGAACTTTCAGCCGGAGTGAAAGCCTATGGCATGTTGCGGCGAAGGCGGCTCGGGATATCGCCGGCTGTGGCCGCCTCGCGATCGCGCGCATCGATCGGCACCGACGGCGAAGCTGCGACCGGCTTGCGGGCAAGCACGATGTTGTAGGCGTTGCCGAAAACGAAAACCTTCGACGTGCGCCAGATGATCCGCTCCAGGTCCACCATTGTCCGCATCCGCAGCCGGTACTTCCACAACAGCAGGTGCTGAATGAAGTTGCAGGTCAGGCCCCAGGCCCAGAACGGAAGCCGACGGTAACGGATCGGGCCAAAGCCCAGCCGGCGCAATTTGAAAACGAGGAGATTGGCGCCGAGGAAATTGTAGCGCCAATTCTCGAAAAAGGCGGTGACGTTGCGGTAGTCCTGCTCGCGCCGACAATGGTCCAGCGCTCCGGGCGAACGGATCAGCAGGCGTCCTCCCGGCTTGAGCAAGCGCCAGCAGCGCTGCAACCAGGCATCCAGGTCCTTGGTGTAGCCGATCAATTCGAGGGTGTAGATCGCGTCGAAACTGTTGTCCGGAAGGTCGAGACGGTCGAAGTCGGTCACGATCACGCGCACGCGCCCGTCGAACCTCTCGAATTTGCGCCGGCAAATTTTCGCTTGGACATGGGAATTGGTCACGCACACGATCTCGACCTTGCGCTTGCTGGCAAGGTAGTAGGCGGCGGCGCCCGATCCGCACCCGAGGTCCAAGAGCCGCATGCCGTCCGCCGGCTCGAGGAGCACATATTCGGCATCGTAGGGTGAGTGAAAATCGCGCGGGGAAACACACACGTGCTGTAATTGTCGTGCTCGCCGCGAAATGGACCGAACACGTCGTCGTATGTGCGGTTCTCGTCGTCGTGTTTGAGAAAATCGACGGCCTTCGGCGTCCATTCGACGAGTTGCCGCTGTTCGAATTCGTTCAGCTTGTGACCGATATCGTCGGCATCGGTCGGATGGGTAACGAGCAGAAACAGGACGTAGTGAAACGCGTTGTATGCCGCGAACAACCCGACGATGATCGCCGCCGCCAAGAGTAGTATCGAAACAGTGTCCACAGTCACTCCTTTGAACTGCCGAAGCAGCGTTCCCGAGCGACCGACATTCTCACTGTGCCGCAGGCGCGTTCGTTGTCGGAAGTGCCCAGCCTAGTGGATGCCGCGGTCGCGTGTTATTGTCAAATCCGAGGAAACGACAAGCGGGCCGGCACATGAGGATCCACGCCAGCGGCCAGGCGCTGGGGGCCAGGATCGATGGCATCGACCTCCGCCAGCCGGTCCCGGAGGGCGACTTCAGGCATATTCTTCGCGCGCTGGGCGAGCACGGCGTGCTGTGCTTCCCCGGGCAGCAGATCGAGACCGGCGCGCTCGCACGCTTCGGGCGCATGTTCGGCGAGCTCGAAATCAATGTCGCCAACCAGTTCCATGAGCCGGGCTTTCCGGAAGTCATGGTGCTGTCCAATATGACCGAGGACGGCAAGCCGGTCGGCCTCGGCGACGCCGGGCAGGGCTGGCACACCGACATGTCCTACAGCCGGGAGATCGCGCTCGCGAACATTCTGCATGCGATCAAGGTGCCCATGCGCGACGGCCGGCCGCTCGGCGATACGGAGTTCCGCAACATGCACCTGGCCTACGAGGACCTGCCGGCCGACATCAAGCGCGGGCTTTCCGGGCGCACGGCGACCCACGACTTCGCCAAGTTCTGGGACATGATGCGCAGCCGCCCCGGCTCGCAGCGGGCGCCGCTGACGCCGCAGCAGCGGGCCAAGAAGCCCCCCGTTTCACAGCCGATCTTCCGGACGCACCCGATCACCGGACGCACCATCCTCTACTGCAATCCGGGCTACGCGGTGCGCATCGACGGCATGCCCGAGGCCGAGAGCGCCGGACTGCTGGCGTTTCTGTTCGCGCACCAGGAGCAGGAGAAGTTCTTCCATGCCCACAAATGGGCCGAAGGCGACGTGCTGATGTGGGACAACATCGGTACCGTGCACAACGCCGTTCCCGATTACCGTCCCGACGAGCCGCGCTACATGCGGCGCGTGCAGGTGATGGCGACCAAGGACTACGCCAGTCTGGCGGCGTGAGCCGAGCGGGCCAAATCCACGCGAAGCGAAATGGCGAAGAGATGACACACGACATCATCGGCCGCTTGGCGGCCGCGCTGCTCATGCTCGCTCCCGTGCCGTCTGCCTTCGCGCAGGGCTATCCCGCGCGCCTCATCACGATCGTGGTTCCGTTCTCGCCGGGCACGGCATTCGACCTGATCGCGCGGACCGCCGGGCAGAAGATCACCGAGCGCCATGGGCAGCCGGTCTTGGCCGACAACAAGCCGGGCGCCAGCGGCACCCTCGGCACCGAGATGGTCGCGGCCGCCGCGCCCGATGGCTACACCCTGGTGACCGCCGGCGCGCCGCTCACGGTTCACAAGGCGCTGATGAAGAACCTGCGCTACGATCCGGTCACGAGCTTTACGCCCATTGCCACGCTGGCGGCGAGCAGCGTCGGCCTCGTGATCAACCCCGCGGTCATGCCGGTCAGCTCGCTCGACGAGCTGATCGCCGCCGTCAAGGCCAGGCCCGGGTTCTACAACTATTCGTCGCCCGGCGTCGGAACGCTGCAGCAATTGGGCTTCGAGCTGTTCAAGCAGCAACTGGGGCTCGACGTGCAGCATGTGCCCTATCGCGGGGCGTCGCAGGCCATCACCGACTTCGTGTCCGGGCAGGTGCATTTCACCTACCTGCCGATCAGTGCCGCGCTGCCCCACGTGCAGGCTGGAAAACTGCGCATCCTCGCCAATGCCGGCAGCAAGCGCTCGGCTTTCGCGCCGGATGTGCCGACGCTGGGCGAGCTCGGCCATCCGACCCTCGACTTCGATCTCTGGTTCGGCTTCCTCGGACCGGCCAATCTTCCGCCGGCGATCGTGCAATGGTGGGAGAAGGAGCTTGCCGCGATCGCCGAGACGCGCGACGCGCAGGACGCGTTCCGGCGCCATGGCCTGACCCCGATGTACCTCGATTTCGGCCGCCACCGGAGCGCGGCTCAAATCCGAGGTGGCGCGCTGGACCGCGGTGGCCGAGAAGGCGGGGCTCAAGCCGGAGTGATGCAGGCGTTAGCGCGATCTCGTTGGACTCGAGCACAGCTGTCGCACACCCGGTGTGCTCCCCTCCCCCTTGTGGGGAGGGGTTCGGCGCGGGCGCCGATGTCGGTGGAACATCGCGCGCGAAGCAACGGACCTCCACTCGCCCGCCGCGCTCGCTCCGGCGTCAACCCTCCCCACAAGGGGGAGGGGTGCGCACCATCGCGCAGCGACTGAGCCCACGGAGTGTCGGCGAGCCCCGGTTCACGCCGAGTCGCGCGCCCGCCGTTCAATTCGTCTTGCTCGTGGTGTAGGCGGTGCGGACCTTCTCCAGCAGAGCCGGCGGCAGGTTGCTGACCTCGACCACGAGCTTCTGCAGGTCTTCGCCTGTGAGCGGCGACACGCCGACCTTGATCCGCTCGGCCTCGGCCAGCAACTCGGGATCCTTCATCGCGGCGTCGAATGCGCGCCGCAGCGCGGTCAAGCGGTCCGCCGGCACGGCGGGGGTCGTAAAGAAGGCGGTGCCGACCTCGGTCGCATTCATGATCGCGCTCACGATCGCCCGCTCCTCGTCGTTGCGCGCGAGATCGACGGCGGTGGGGATGTCGGGAAGGTCGACGTGCCGTTTGAGCGAGAACTGCACCAGGAGCGAGACGCTCTTGTCGCGAATCCAGTCCGGGTGCGCGACCTTCAGCGCCGTCCACGAGGTGGAATGGCCTTCCACCTCGCCGCGCTCGACCGCGAGCATGGCTTCGTTCGACCCCTTGTATCCCATGATCAGCTTGAACTTGGTGCCGAACACGTTGTTCATGACCGTGGGGTAGATCGACACCGTCGAGCCCACGCCGGTTCCGGACAGCGTCGATTCGATCTTCTGCGCGTCGGCGAAGGTCTTCACCGGCGCGGTCTTCCACATGAAGACCATGTTGATGAGGGAGTTGATGCGGCCGATCCAGTTGAGCTCGGCGGTCTTGAAGCGCACGCCCTGGGTGCCGAGCTTCTCGTCGAGCGCCATGGTCGGGGCGCCGATGCCGATGATGGTGCCGTCCTTGGGCATCGCGTTGAAGATCTGATTGACCGCGAGGAAGCTGCCGGCGCCGGGCATGTTCTTCGGCACCACGTTGGGCTTGCCCGGGATGTGCTTGCCGATATGGCGCGCGACCAGCCGCCCCAGCGTGTCGTTGCTGCCGCCGGGCGGATAGCCGATCACGAAGTCGATGGTCTTGCCGGCGTAGAACTGCTCCGGCGTCTGCCCGGAGGCGTTCGCGCCCATGCCGACGGTCCCGGCAGCCAAAACGGCGACGAAGCGCGCGCGTCGGAAAAATGGCACGGCGTTTTCCTTCCCTTGGATCTGTTTGGGGGCAACGTAGCCCGGATGGAGCGCCAGCGAAATCCGGGATCCGCCGATGCGATGCCAGGTCGCACGCGGCGGGTACGGCTGCGCCTAACCCGCCCGACGAGCTATTGATGGAGGTTCCCGATCAATCCGGCTTCGCGCCCGAGAACTCGACCACCTTGCCCCACTTCTCGGTCTCATCGGCGACGACCTTGCCGAAGTCGGCGGGCGAGCCCGGCAGCAGCGATGCACCGAGATCCGCAAGCCGCGCCTTCGACTTGGGATCGGCGAGGATCGCATTGATCTCCTTGTTGATCCTGTCGATGATCTCGGCGGGCGTGTTCTTCGGAACGCCCACGCCGTACCACGCGCTCGCCTCGTAGCCGGGCAAGACGTCGGCGACCGTGGGCAAGTCCGGCAGCACCTCCGAGCGCGCCGTGCTGGTCACCGCCAGCCCGCGCAGCTTGCCGGCCCTGATGTACTCGGCGGACGTGGGCACGTTGTCGAACATCACCTGGACCTGCCCGCCGATCAGATCGGTCAGTGCGAGCGCCCCTCCGCGGTAGGGCACGTGAACCATGTTGATGCCGGCCATCATCTTGAACAGCTCGCCCGACATATGGATCGTGGACCCGTTGCCGGAGGACGCCATGTTGAGCTTGCCGGGATTGGCCTTGGCATAGCTGATCAACTCGGGGATCGTCTTGACCGGAACCGATGGATTGACCACCACGACGTTGGGAAAACGGATGATGCCCGCGACCGGCGCGATGTCGCGGATGAAATTGAAATTGAGTTTGTCGTAGAGAGTCGCGTTGATCGCGTTCGCGGGAGCGACCAGGAGAAGCGTGTAGCCGTCGGGCGGTGCACGCACGACCGCCTCGGTGGCGATATTGGTGGCCGCGCCCGGCCGGCTTTCGACGATGACCGGCTGGCCGAGCCGCTCCGAGAGCCATTGACCCATCAGACGCGCTGTCACGTCGGCCGAGCCGCCGGGCGGATAACCGATGATCAACCGCACCGGCCGGGTCGGATAGGTTTGCGCCTTTGCGATCGGCGAGACGGCGGGGAAAGCGGCAGCACCCGCTGCGAGCTGCACAAATCGACGGCGTGAGAGTTTCATGGGGGGGCCCCAAGCGGTCTTGCAAGGCACAGCATAGCAGTGCGTGGCAGGCGGCGCGAGCCTCGACGAACACGCGCGTCGTCCTTCTTCGCGTGGTCAATGGGATGGAACTAGGGCGTGTACTCATTAACGCCCAGATCGGAGGTCCGCGTTCGGGGGCAAACCGAAAAACATTTGCTCACTTCGAGGCTTATTGGTTTTGACCCGGAACTGACATGCACGACAATTCGCAGAACGGAATTTATGGAAAGTCCACCGATGGGCCGTTCTACTCCGGTTTGATGTTGGCCGCTCGGATCACTTTGGCCCACTTCTCGATGTCCTCGGCGATGAGCTTTGCGAAGTCCACGTACGAGCCCCGAAGCACTGTGCCGCCCACGTCGGCAAGCCGAGCCGTCATCGTTGGATCGGCGAGCGCGGTGTTAATTTCTTTGTTGAGTTTTTCGACAATCTCCGCCGGCATGTTCTTGGGCGCGGCGACGCCCTGCCACGCGCTCGCCTCGAAGCCCGGCACGAAATCACCCACGGTCGGGATGTCCGGCAGCGTCTCCCAACGGGTCCGGGTCGTCACCGCCAACGCGCGCAATTTACCGGCCTTGATATGCTCGATCGAAGAGGACAAGGGATCGAACATCGCTTGAACCTGACCGCCAAGTAGATCAGTGACCGCAGGGGCTGAACCACGATAAGGGACGTGAACCATCTCGACACTGGTCATCATATTGAACAGCTCGCCTGTTACATGCGCGGTGCTCCCGACGCCCGCCGATGCCATACTAATCCTGCCTGGATTGGCCTTGGCGTAGGCGATGAACTCGTAAACCGTCTTGGCCGGAACCGATGGATTTACCACCATGACCAGCGGCACGCGCATGATGCCAGCGACCGGCGCGATGTCGCGGCGGAAATTGAGCTTGTCGTAGAGTGTCGCGTTGATCGCGTTCGTCGTGCTGATATGGAGGAGCGTGTAGCCGTCCGGCGGCGCCTTCACGACCGCCTCGGTGGCGATATTGCTCGCAGCACCCGGCCGGTTCTCGATGACGAATGGCTGGCCAAGCCGGTCGGACAGCCATTGCCCCATAAGGCGTGAGGAGATGTCGCCCACGCCGCCAGGGGGAAAACCCACGATCAAGCGCACCGGCCGCGATGGATAGCTCTGCGCTGCTGCACCGGGAGCGACCAGCCCGAAGCTCGCACCCGCCACTCCGGACAAGAACCGGCGTCTTGACATCATTGCTCGACCTCGCAGCGGTTCGGGAATTGCCAATCGACCCTTGTAACGGTGCCTGGTTTTCGTGTTTCATGGAATCTCTAATTTTCTCATTCCCTTTACCGATTTGGCTAAGAGGGAAAACATGCAATGGGCGGACCGTATCGGCCGGCGCATCAAGTTGCGGGACCTGCATGTACTCCATGCAGTCGCGCAAGCCGGCAGCATGACCAAGGCGGCTGGCGACCTCGCCATCTCGGTGCCGGTGGTCTCGAAGGCGATCGCCGAGCTCGAACACACGATTGGCGTCCCGCTGCTTGACCGCAGCCCGAAAGGGGTCGAGCCGACGGCTTACGGGCGCGCCCTGCTCCGGCGCGGGCTCGTGGCATTCGACGAGTTGCGGCAAGGTGTCAGGGACATCGAGTTTCTGGCGGATCCGACGGTGGGCGAAGTACGAGTCGCAAGCACCGCTCCGCTCGCGGCAAGCTTCGTTGCCGGCATCATCGACCGCCTCTCCAGGCGATATCCGCGCCTCGTGTTTCATCCGACGGTCGCGGACACGGAGCTTCTGCGCCGCGCACTGGCTGAGCGGAACGTTGACCTCGTGATTGGTCGCAGATTTGGCGCTCTGGCAGATGAGGAACTGAATTTCGAGCGTCTCTACGACAATCCGTATGTTGTGATGGCAGGGGTGAAGAATCCGTGGATTCGGCGGAAAAAGGTCAGGCTTGCCGAGTTGATGGACGAGCCCTGGGTGTTGCCATCACCCGACAGCTCCGTAGGGTCGTTTCTTGGTGAAGCGTTTCGCGCCCAAGGACTGGATTTTCCCCGAGTGGCAGTGGTCGCCTTTGCCTACGAGGTGCGCGTGAGCCTGCTGGCGACCAATCGCTATCTCACAATCCTGCCCGAATCTGCGCTGTGGTTTCCCGCCACACATCCACGTATCAAGATGGTACCCGTTGAACTGTCGCTGCGGCCAATGCCGATTGGGATCTTTACCTTGAAGAACCGCACGCTCAGTCCGGCGGCACAGCTGTTCATCGACTCTGCCCGCGAGGTGGCCAAGCCGCCGGCGAAGGGGAAATGGTAATGCCATGTCGGCTCTCGGCACTTTTGAGACCTCCACCGGTGTCCGTTCTACGGCGGCTGAGGTAGGTTCGGGGTGCGGTGCTCTGAGGCATCTGTTTTGGGAAGTCTTGGCATGAAAGCACGACTTTGCGTGGTCGCAGTTGCTCTCGGCCTGGCAGCGATCGAGACCGCATCAGGCCAGGCGTACCCGTCGCGGCCGATCACGATGGTCGTGCCGTATCCCGCCGGCGGCCCGTCCGACACGCTGGGGCGCATCCTGGCGGAAGCGATGCGGGCCTCTCTCGGTCAGCCGGTCGTGATCGAAAACGTGAGCGGGGCGGGCGGCGCCATCGGGGTCGCCCGCGTCGCCCGCGCGTCGCCCGACGGCTACACGCTCAGTCTCGGGCACGTGCAAACCCATGTCATCAATGCCGCGACCCAGACCCTGCAATACGATGTCGTGAAGGATTTCGAGCCGGTGTCGCTGCTCGCCGATACCCCGCAATGGATCGTCGCACGGAGCGCGTTCCCGGCGACGAGCTTGGCGGACATGATCGCCTGGATGAAGGCAAATCCAGGCAAGGCGACGGCGGGCGCGGTCGGCGTCGGCGGACCGACGGACATCGCCGCCATCTACTTTCAGAAGCATACCGGCACCAACTTCCAGCTCGTGCCTTATCGCGGCGGCGCCCCGCTCGTGCAGGACCTGGTGGCCGGACAGATCGACCTCACGTTCGGCCAGGCGGCGAATTACCTGGGGCACGTCCGCAGCGGACGGCTCAAGGCCTATGCGGTGCTCGCCAAGGATCGTTGGTGGGCCGCGCCTGACGTTCCCACCATGGACGAAGCGGGCGTGCCGGGCTTCTACTCGTCGTTCTGGCACGGGCTCTGGGTGCCCAAGGGCACGCCGAAGGATGTCATCGCCAGGCTCCACGGGGCGGTGGTGGAGGCGCTGGCAGATCCGGGCTGGGGAAGCGGTTCGGCGACATCGGTCAGGAAATCTGGCCGCGCGCGCAGCAGACGCCGGAGGCCCTTGCCGCCCTGCAGAAATCAGAAATCGAGAAGTGGTGGCCGATCATCAAGGCGGCGAACATCAAGGCCGAGTGAGACCCTTTACCACCCCGACGTGACCATCACGGCACATCCGGCTTCTTCGCTCTATTCCGCAGATCCTGGACCAGGCGCGCGAGGTTCGGATCGGCCGGCGCAATCCTGGTCAATTGCTCCGCGTATCCGAGCGCGGAGACGATATCTCCGGCATCGCGATTGAAGGTGACCAGTGCGAGCAGCGTGTCGCGATCATCCGGATGCCGCGCCAGATTCGCCTTGAGAACTGCCATCGCATCGTCGGCGCGCCCGGCCGAGTGCAGCCCAACGCCGTAGACATAGGCATATCTCGCACGCTCGGGCTCGAGCTCGGTGGCGTGGCGCAGTTCCTCGAGCGCGTCGTCGGACCGCTTCAGTCGGGTCAGCGTGAGGCCGAGCGCATGATGCAACCCCGCGTCCCGCGGCGCTGCGGCGATCGCGGCGCGCAGCACGCTCTCACCTTCGGCATCCCGCCCAAGCCGCCGATAGAGGTCGGCCAGGTTGATCGCCGCGGGCGCATACTGCGGACTGAGCCGCAATCCGGCCTTGTATTCGGCCTCGGCATCGGCCGGAAGGCCACGCCGCGCGAGGAAGTTTCCCAATGTGGAGCGCGCTTCGGGCCGATCGGCATTGAAGCGTTGCGCCGCGATGAACTCCGCCGCGGCGCGCTCGAACCGTTCGCGATCGGCAGGGGGTTGGCTGGCGGTCGGAACCGCAGCGAGCAGCGCGGCAGCTCTCATGCGCACGCCGCGACTCGAATCGGACAACAGCGGTGAGACGAGCGGCCAAAGCTGGCCGGCTGGGGACGCTTTCGAGCATGTCGAGGGCGCCGATCCGTACCATCGGATCGGGATCCGAAAGGCCGGCCCTGGCCAGGTTCATGTTCGAAGGCGAGAGGCGCGGACCAAGCTCGCTCAGCGCGCTCGCGCGCGCGAACGCCGGCGCATTGCGATCCGACGCCACGACAGCCAGAAGCGCGGCCGCATCCGCCTGGTCCGTCCATGCGCCATGGAACGCCTCGGCGTAGGTCTGGAAGCCCTTCCGGCTCGGCCCATGCCAGGTTTCGATCGCCGCCGCCGCCCATGCCGCCGGCTTGTCGCGGTGACAGTCGTTGCAGGCGTTGGGCGTGCCGAGCTTCACCGACAGGTCCGGGCGCGGAATGCGGAAGCCGTGGTCGTGCCGCCGGTCGACCACCATGTAGGTGCGAGCGGGCATATGGCACGACGCGCAGGCAGGCGCGGGGCTTGCTGCCTCGTGACGGTGGTGCGCGGCCGCGGCATATTTGTCAGCGGCGTGGCATTGGCCGCAGACGCCGTCGCCGGGCGCACGAAGCTTGGCGCTGTGCGGCTCGTGGCAATCGCCGCAGGTGACGCCGGCCGCGAACATCCTGCTCTGCTTGAACGAGCCGTAATTGTAGACCTCGTCGAGCATCTGCCCGTCGGCATCATAGAGCCCGCGGGCGAGCGGCGAGACCACGTGCGTGTCCGAGAGCCACCGGCCCGGCACCCAGTCCTCGGAAAAACCGCCGCGCCTCGCGTGGCACAGGCCGCAGGTCTCGACCTCTTTGCGGAGCAGCGGCGGCGTGAAGTTGCGCTGCGCGTTACCCGTCTTCGGATCGATCGGCCAGACGACATCGCGCCGCTCGTCGAACCGAACGAGCAGCCCCTTGCGCAGGTCTTCGCTCTTGCCGAACGGCCACCAGCTTTGCTGCGCTCTTGCCCAGCCGACGTGCCGCGAGCCCTGTCCATGACACGCCTCGCAACCGACACTGATTTCCGCAAAGCTCGTGGCGAAGCGGTCGGTTGGCCGCATCGTAATTCTTGCGCACGCCGGTCGAGTGGCACTCCGCGCACATGAAGTTCCAGTTCTGGTTCAGCCTGGTCCAGTGCAGGACGTCGTCGTGCTTGATCTCCTCGTTCGGGTAGAGATGGAACCAGCGCTGGCCGCCGTTCTCCTTCGGCCGGCTGTCCCAGGCGAGCGACAGCGCCTGCAGCCGGCCGTCGGGGAACTCGACCAGATATTGCTGCAGCGGGTCGACGCCGAAGGCGTATTTCACTTCGAACGTGGCGAGCTTGCCGTCCGAGCCGTCGGTCTCGACCAGGAATTTCCCGTCCCTTCGGAAGAAACGGGAATGCACGCCGTGATAATCGAAGCTCGCGCCGTTGAAATCGCCGAGCACCGCCTTGTCGGTTGCATGCTGCATGGCGAGCTGGTGCTGCGATGAGCGCCAAAGCTCCGCTTCGGCGCGGTGGCAGCCGGCACAGGTCTCGCTGCCGACGAAGGTGGCCGCCGAAGCGCTCGCCATGTTCCTGGTTGATCCGTTCAAGAGTGTATCCGAGACCGATTGCGACAACGATCACGGCCGCGAGCGCCGCCGCGGTCCAGATTTTGTGCTTCGACAGCAGGCTGAAGCTCGACCGAGGATCTTGCGGTAGCCTCGTCTGCCTCGCACCGGCAGAGCTTTTTCGCGATCCGCTTTTCTTGGCAGATTTAGGCCGATTGGGCGCCATTGGTCCTCGTCACTTCAGCAACACCGCGTTCTCATGCGGCATCTAAGGATCCAATCTTGCGGGCCGGCGAAGCTTACCTTGGCGTCCTTCTCATAGGTCAAAGTCGGGCCCTCCGTGGCAAGCTCAAGTGGGCAGCGGCGCCGTGTGCCCCCCAACAATAACAGGGAATTTGAGGCTCTCTTGAGCAAAAAATGAGATCTATTCGTCGAGATCTGCAATCCGGTTGAGGCACTTACGCCATAATTCCCTGTTCTCCATGAAGCGTTGTCATGACTAAGACGGGCTAGGTCACCCATACCCTGCTCTCGGCGGCAGGTCCTTACGCTCAATGCCCTGGGCCAATGCTTCATGCAAAACGGCCGCGATTTTGTCCGACCGGATGGGTAAGCTGATCGTTGATACGCCTAGAGATCGCCGTATGTTGGAAGATCCGCTTTTTTGGATATTTGTTCTTCCTGGCCTGCTGTTGGGGGCGTACGCGCAGTCGCGCATCAAAATCAATATTGCGAAGTATTCTCAGATCGAGACCCAGGACGAAATCACCGGCGCCCAAGTGGCGCGTCGGCTGCTGGATTCGCAGGGCCTTCAAATGGTAGCAGTCGAGTCCACGCCGGGGGTGCTGAGCGATCACTACGATCCGCGTCACAAGAGGTTGCGGCTAAGCAAGGAAGTATACTTTGCCCCGAGCGTAGCGGCTGCTGGCATCGCGGCTCATGAAGCGGGGCACGCATTGCAGGATGCGGTGGATTACCTCCCCTTGGAGGCGCGAACGTACATCGTGCCGGTCGTGCAACTGGCTTCGCAGACTGCTCCCTGGCTGTTTATCGCAGGAATAATGTTACAGCTTCCGACCCTGGCCTGGATCGGCGTTATTCTCTTTGGGTCGTCCTCCCTCTTTGCGTTGATCACTCTGCCGGTAGAGTTCAATGCCAGTGCGCGGGCGCAGGAATTGTTGATTAGCCATGGTATTATCCGGGGCGACGAGCAAATAGCCGGAGTTCAGAAGGTTCTGGGGGCTGCTGCTTGGACTTATGTGGCTGCAGCCGTGTCCGCCATCGGCAGCTGGCTGTTCTACGTCTTCGTTCTGCTGTCTCAGGCGCGCTCCGCCGCCGATCGCAGATGACGTAGCCCGTATGCCGTAGGGGACCCGACGCCGGATCGTCCGACTATTGGCGTGCAGGTGGGGTGGATCAATGCACCGACCGAACCAACTTGCTGTTCGCGTTGGATCGGGTTCGTGGTCTGTCGTTGGCATCAGCGCACCCACATGCGCACTAGGACCAAGACGACGAATGCGAACGGCAGGAGGGGCGAGAACAGATAGGCCAGTCGGTTGAACTTAACGCCCGCGAACCCGTTCGGTTGCCATCCCCAATAAGCCAGCCAGCGCGGTGTCGAGTACGAGATCCACGGCAGGGTGCGGCCATTCTCGAGCTTGAGCGTCGCGCGCTTCCAGCCATGTCGCGGCATGAGGTGCGGAAAATCGGACCACCGCACATCCTCCCATACCGTTGCCATCACCGGCCATTCACCGGTCACGGTGTAGGTGCGATCGGCCACGCCGAGCACGTAGCGTCCGGCGTTCTGGAACGGGTTTCGCAGATACCAGAACAGAGTGCGGAACGGTTTGCCGGGGCGATACCAGTCGGGCGGCGTCGGCTCAAAGTCGTTCAAGAACCACCAAAAAAGGTTTAGCTTCCTGCCAAGTGGCTTGGGCGTTCGGCCCGTAATAGTGACCGTCTCGATCATAGTGATGTTGTGGCAGGCCCCGCTGGCCATGCCGCTTGCTGATCGACGCAGCGCTTGTGCGGCCCCAATCAGGCGGCGGCTTCGGTCTCGCAGCAAAACCGCTCGTATGCGGCTCGGACGGCACCCTTGCCGTAGCGTCGTTCAAGCCGGCGCACGACGAAGTGCGCACGCGCCACATCCTGGAAGTGGCCGATGAACGCGTAGTTCACCGCCGCACCGCCGAGCGCACCGATGACCGGAACGGCTTGCGCTGCGAGCTTTTGCGTCACCACCACGCCGAAGCGGGATGCCACCTGGGAAATGAACCGGACCAGGACCGGCGCGCCCTCCGCGAGCACGCCGCGTTCGGTGATGAAGCGCGCGGCTTCCGCGACCGATTTGGCGAGCATCCCGCGCACAGCGAAATACCCGCTCTCCGCCGCATTCGTCTCCCCATCGCGGGTCCCCAGGGCGAACACCTGCAGGCAGGCGAGGGCGCTCTCCGGGTCAGCAAGGTCCTCGCCCTCGCTGCGTGCGACGTCTCCGATTGACCGCAGCATAATAATGGTCGAGATCGGGAGCTCGATCGGCAACGCGGCAAGGCCGAAGCCGCCGCCCACCGCCCCCGATGCCGCCACCAACGCTTTATGCAGCAGCCGCGACGCGGCCTTGGGCTCCTTTTCCATAGTGCGAAGCGCGACCGCGAGCGCCGCGTCGAGCGCCTTGGTGGTGGCGGCGGCGACCGCCTTGGACGCTGCCTCAGGCAGCGCCCGGCCTACCAGCTCGATCGGCTTGCCCGCGAAGTTGCCGAGGCGGGCAGCCAATCCTGGATGCTCGAGCGTCGCTGCCGCCGCACGCAGTGCCTTGAGGTCTTCTTGCGTCATCCCCGGACTGTCCACCGCCATCTATTTCAACACGCTCTCGATCATCCCTAGCTAAAGGAGGATGGCCGCGGCCGATCAAGGCCTTGAGGCGCTGCCGGCAAATCGGCGCGTCCTTGTGCAGCGACAGGTGGGTACGAACCTCGTTGTAATATTTTTGGTTGGAATTGAGCAAATGGGGCAAATGCCGTTCGCCGAGCCGAATGGTCTTCCAGCCTGCGACAGTGGCTGCCTCCTCCTCGCCTCGTATTTTGCCACGGTGGTCTGCCCGACATCGATGCCAAGCTTGAGCACTTCACCGTGAATCCGCGGTGCTCCCCAACCGGGTTCGCGAGGCTGCCGCCGTCATGCACATTGGGTCGCTCGATTCTCAGACCGAACGACTTCAGTTCTGCGACGGCGATGGGTCAGAGCTTTGCGACGATGAGGTAGCGCTGCGGGTGCGACGCTCGGCCATGAACTGATCGAACTCCGCCTTGTCCTTCGCCATCCGGAGACGACGGAGAAACTCCTGAAACTCGCGCTCCTCCTCTTCCAGGCGCCGTAACGTGTCTTGGCGGTATTCGTCGAAGGCTCGGTTGCCGCTCGGCCGCGGCGACGGCTGCCACCAAGTCCCGGCAGGACGTATTTGATCCGCCGGTCCCCACCAACGGCTCATGCCGCGGCCATTCGAGTAGGTAATTCGTCCCCTCCCGATGATGAATGCCAAGGTGGCAAGACCAAGCGGCCACCAGATGAAGAAGCCGAGGATCATAAGCGCGATCCAGGCTGGCTTTCCCAACTCATCGAGCTTTGCGACTATCGGCATAACGGCCTCGCCCGTGAATGTTAATCACATTTACATGGCTAGAGGCGTTTGGGCTCCTTGTCAAGGGCGACCTAACCGCGACCTATGAAGACCCGGCACGTTCGTCGAGCGGCGGCACGGTCAGACCCAAACCGCGCAGATAGATGAGCACCGCTGCCTCCAATAGATCCTCGGGCAACATTGGGAACGACCGGCCCGCGGCGTCGCCTCGCCCAACAACGACGCGATCTTATGCGACATGGCCCAGATGTGCAGCGTCATCATCAGAACCGGCGGACGGTGCTGCGCCGGCATGGTGGCGATGAGCCGCTCGGCCGCGGTTCGCAACACGGCGAAGGCCCGTTCCCCCGCGTCCCGCAATTCCGGGCTTGCCTCGGGCGGGATGCCCGCCTCGAACATCGCGGAATCGTAGGCCGGCTCGCTCTTTGCAAATTGGAGATAGGCTTTGCCGAGGCGATCGAAGGCCGTAAAGGCATCCGGACGACCGCCGTCCCATGCACGCGCCAGCACAACCTCGAATTGATCGAAGCCGCGCCGCGCGACATCGGCCAACAGCTCGTCGCGGTCGCGGAAATGCCGATAGGGCGCTGCCGGACTCACCCCGCCCAGCGGGCAGCTTCGGCGAAGGTAAAGGCGGCGGGTCCCTTTTGGGCGATCAATTCTAGCGCCGCCCGGATCAAAGCCTCTTTCGGATTCCCATGGTGATAACCACGGGGGCGTCCGCCTTGCCGGGACCAACTCATGTGAGAAGTCTTTACATAAACTCGGAGCGGGCGTCGACATCGGCTTGTGGCTGGACTTGCGGCCGCCGACGATCATGATCCGATTTTGAGCCTGCAACAATGTATCGGCGGGCACCATTTAAGCCGAAATGCTTAATGCCGCTTGGCCATGATGCCCGCCAAGTGATCGTGGTTGGGATCTCTGCAAGGCGTCCGCGTGTTCTTACTCCTGGTTCCATCCGAGAAGGCCTCGCGCT
>CAWHCK010000005.1:0-151991 GCA_963827585.1 uncultured Alphaproteobacteria bacterium | reverse complement strand
CCCGCATCTCGATTGGACGCCGGAAATCTTGTTCCGCATTCCTGGCTTTTCTCTTGCGACCGTGATCCCGCATCCCTACGCCGTCATTGCCGCGGGGCACGCGGCGACCTACGCGCTCGAGCATGCCGCCCATCTGCCCCAGGCGACGGCGCGGCTGGTCCTGATCGCACCCACCTGGCGGGGACCGCTGCCGACCATGATGGGCGGGCAGCGGCCGTTCTTTGCTCGGCTCTGTCGCCTGGTCGATCTTCCGCTCGTCGGGCCGCTCATCTACCGCGCCAACGTCAACCGGCTCATGATCCGTCACATGGGAGCGGGCCACGTCTATTCCGATGCTGCCTTCCTGCAGGGCGAGCGCCTGCGCGAGAAGCTCGCCGTCATCCGCGCGCCGGGGCGCGATTCCGTCGGTCCGGTTCGTGACCGGCGGTCTCGATCCGCTCGCGAGCCGCGACGAATTTCTCGATCTTGGTCGCCGGACGGGCGTTCCCATCCTGCTGGTCTATGGAGCCGAGACGCCGCCCAGGTCGCGGGCGGAAATGGAGGCCTTCGCCGCGCTGCCCGGCATTCGCAGCGTGATCCTGCCCCGCGGCAAGCTCGCCGTGTACGAGGAGTTTCCCGACGCGACCGCCGAGGCCATTGCCGCGTTCCTGCGCGAGGATGCCCGCACTGCTGCCGCGCCCTGATGACGCCCTTTCTTTTTTTCACTACGATACGAAGAAATGTATTGACTACGTATCGGGTCTGATGTAGTATTCGCACATCCCGCTCGATGAGGGGGTCTCCGGAGACGATCCTGAAGACGGAGCGGGCGTGGCGTCCCGGCGAAGTGCGGACCGGGAGGCTGGGAGTTCCACCGCTTTGGCGGTGAGGCCCTTGCGGCGGTGCCGGCGGCAATGCTGGAATTGGAGCGCGCGGGGGATTCCCCAGGCCCAAAACCGTCACGGCGGAGCGCCGAGAGGCGAGCGCACCGATCGCAAGGTGCGCGCCGCGCCTAACCAGCGCGGCAACTACAAGGACTACGCGCCTGTCGGCGCTCCGCCATCCCCTCGGGGGTGGCAGCAAGAAAAGGATCACCGGGGCGTCACAAGCGCCGCGGGAGGAGAGAGCTGCGGTTCGAGAGGAATTGCAGCTCGAAATCGAAAGAGTGGGTGCCGGGACATCCGGCGCCGGGCTGTTTGACATCGTGAACGGGGTGCGTGCGCTTCACCGCGTGCGCAGCCCGGGGGATGGAATGCAACGCGATCCGGGGGTGAGCGCCCGGATCGCGGGCGAAGGGATTCGGCCCTTGTTCATTTGCGTTGGACTGAAACGACGTTGTCGGACGCCAAGCGGCACGCCGTTTCCGCGCTGATCTCGATCTGCAAGGTGGTGTGACCGATGCCGAAGCGCCGCCGCAGCTCGGTGGCGCAGGTCATCAGGAATTCATCGCCGGGATGGCCGTCCGGAAGCACCAGGTGGGCGGTCAGCGCGTTGTCCGTCGTGCTCATCGGCCAGATATGCAGATCGTGGACGGCCGCAACGCCGGGACAGCCCGCGAGAAAGCTTCGCACCGCCTGCGGATCGATCGTTGCCGGCACCGCACTTACCGACATCGCCAAGAAGTCTCGCAACAGGCTCCAGGTGCCCCATACGATCACGCCGGAGATCACCAGGCTGGTGAGCGGGTCGAGCCAGAGCCAGCCGGTGGCAAGTATGACCAGCGCCGCAATGACCACGCCGGCGGAGACCGCGGCGTCGGCGACCATGTGCAGGAACGCGCCGCGAATGTTGAGGTCGCCCTTGCGGCCGGAGGCGAACAGCCAGGCGGTCAACCCGTTGATGACGATGCCGATGCCGGCCACGATCATCACGGTGACGCTCGCCACCGGCTCGGGATTGAGGAGCCGCAGGATCGCCTCCCAGGCGATGGCGCCGACCGCCACCAGCAGGAGCACGGCGTTGAACAGCGCCGCCACGATCGACGACCCGCCGAGGCCGTAGGTGAAGCGGACGACGGCGGCCGCCTCCCCAGCACGCTCGCGATCCAGGCGATGACCAGGCCCAGCACGTCGGAGAGGTTGTGCCCGGCATCGGCGATGAGCGCGACCGAATTGGCGAGCACCCCGTAGGTGAACTCCACCGCAACGAAAAGGAGGTTCAGGCCGATGCCGATGGCGAAGGCGCGGCCGAAGCTCGCGGGGGCGTGAGCATGGCCGGGCCCGTGCCGATGGGCGGCATCGTTCGAATGATCGTGATGCTGGTGCGCGCTCATGGCTCGACTATATTGCCGCCGTGTCACTTGCGCTCAAGTGTCCTGTGGCGAAAGCTCGAGGGACGCCCAGTCGTCGCGCAGTTGGGCGCCGTCGACGAGCGCATGGTCGCTGGAGCTACGGCTTGAATCGGGCCTGCCCGGACTTTCCGGCGGCGGTCTTCAGGGTCACCGTGATCGCGGCGCCCGCGACCGGCTTCTTGGCGTCTCCCTTCAGCGCGTTTTCGCCCGAGGCGCCAGGTGACGTCTCGCGCTCCGAGCCGCGGACCACGAGCGCCGAAGCCGTGAAGCCCTTGGTCGCGATCGGCTTGTTGCCTTCGTCGAAGATGTTGATGGTGATCGTCGTTGCCGGAGGTCAGCAGTTCGGCATGGACGCCCGCCACGTCCTCCATCTGGCCGCCATTCGGGCCTTTTGTGCCGTGCGCGTGTTGCGCGACGGCCGGCGCAGGCGAATGCGAGCGGCAAGCGATTAACAGCAGTGCATATTTCATGATTGTTCTCCTTGGTTGGGATTGGAGCGGGTTCGGGTGTCTCGGCATCGTCCGGCTTCGCGCCGGAGCAGCACGTAGAGCGCCGGCAGGACGAACAGCGTCAGCACGGCCGAGGAAATGATGCCGCCGATCACGACGGTCGCCAGCGGACGCTGCACCTCGGCGCCCGGCCCGGTCGCGATCGCCATCGGGACGAAGCCGAGCGGCGCGACCAGCGAGGTCATCAGCACCGCGCCGCAGCCGCATCAGCGCGCCTTCCCGCACGGCTTCGACCAGCGGGCGCCCTTGCTTCGCGCAGGCCGCTGGATGGCGGCAATGATGATGAGGCCGTTGAGCACGGCGACGCCGGACAGCGTGATGAAGCCGACGCCGGCGCTGATCGAGAGCGGAATGTCGCGCAGCAGCAGCGCCGCGATGCCGCCGGTGAGCGCGAGCGGCACGCCGCTGAACACCAGCAGCGAATCGACGCGCCGAGCCGAGGCTCATGAACAGCAGGATGAAGATCAGCAGCAACGCGATCGGCACCACGATCGTGAGCCGCTGGGTCGCCGAGGCCAATTGCTCGAACTGGCCGCCCCAGCCGATCCAGTAGCCCGCCGGCAGCTTCACCTTGTGCGCCGATCTCGCTGCTGCGCCTCGGCGACGAAGGAGCCAAGGTCGCGGCCGCGCACGTTGGCGCTGACCACGATGCGCCGCTTGCCGTTCTCGCGGCTGATCTGGTTGGGGCCGGGCGCGATGTCGATCTGCGCCACCGCCGAAAGCGGGACGTAGCGCACCTGCGCCAGCGGCGAGTTGGCCCATACCGCGCGGACGGTCGCGGCCTGGGCTTGCACCTGCGTTTCGGGCACCGGAATCGGCAGCGCCTTGATGGCCTCGATGTCGATCCGCAGGTGCTCGGGCAGGCGGACCACGATCTCGAAGCGGCGGTCGCCCTCGAACACGTGGCCCGCCTCCTTGCCGCCGACCGCGATCTCGACGATCTCCTGCACATCCGCCACGCTGATGCCGTATCGCGCGAGCGCCGCGCGGTTGAGCTTCACCGTCAGCATGGGCAGGCCGGCGACCTGCTCGGTCTTGACGTCGGCGGCGCCCGGTATCGTCTGCAGGACCGACTGCACCTGGCCGGCGACGGCGAGCAGCGTGTCGAGATCGTCGCCGAAGATCTTGACGCCGACGTCGCTGCGCACGCCGGAGATCAGCTCGTTGAAGCGAAGCTGGATCGGTTGCGACAGCTCGTAGTTGCTGCCCGGTATCTCTTCGGCGGCCTTCTCGATTTCCGTGACGAGCTCGGCGCTTGGACTTTCTTGGATCCGGCCATTCCTCGCGCGGCTTGAGCATGACATAGCCGTCGGCGATCGACGGCGGCATGGGGTCGGTCGCAACCTCCGCCGTTCCCACGCGGGCGAACACCTCCTTGACCTCCGGGATTTTCATCGAGCCGCTTCTCCAGCGCGGCCTGCATCTCCACCGACTGCGACAGGCTGGTGCCCGGGACCCGCAGCGCCTGCACGGCGGCGTCGCCCTCGTCGAGGCTCGGGATGAACTCGGTGCCCATGCGCGAGGCGACGATGGCGGTCACGACGACCAGCGCCAGCCGCGAGCCACGACGACCAGCGCCGCGGGCGCGGATGGAAATCCAGGAGCGGAACATAGGCGCGCCGCGCCAGCCGCATGAGCCAGTTCTCGTGCTCGGAGACGCGGCCGGTGACGAGCAGCGCGACCGCCGCCGGCAGGAAGGTGATCGACAGGAGCGCCGCGGCGGCAAGCACCATCAGCACGGTGATCGCCATCGGCGTGAACATCTTTCCCTCGACGCCGGTGAGCGTGAGGATCGGCAGATAGACGACCGCAATGATCAGCATGCCGAACAGGCCGGCCGGACCACCTCGCGCGCGCCCGCCAGAATGGCCTCGAACCGCTCCGGCGCGGTCAGGAGGCGCCCGCGCCGGTGCTGCTCGGCGGCCAGCAGCGCAGGCAGTTCTCGACGATGATGACGGCGCCGTCGATGATGATGCCGAAGTCGATGGCGCCGAGGCTCATCAGGTTGGCGCTGACCTTGTATTCGACCATGCCGGTCATGGTGAACAGCATCGACAGCGGAATGATGCAGGCGGTGGCGATGGCCGCGCGGATGTTGCCGAGAAACAGGAACAGGATCACGATGACCAGCAGCGCGCCTTCGAGCAGGTTCTTCTCGACGGTCGCGATCGTCGCTTCGACCAGATGCGTGCGGTCATAGACGGTCCGCGCGACGACGCCCTCCGGAAGCGAGCGCGCGATGTCCTGGAGCTTGGCGGCAACGCGCTGCGCCACCGTGCGGCTGTTCTCGCCGATCAGCAGCATGGCGGTGCCGAGCACGGTCTCCTCGCCGTTGAGCGTGGCGGCGCCGGTGCGCAGCTCCTTGCCCTCGCGCACCTCGGCCACGTCGCCGACCCGCACCGGCACGCCGCGCGCGCGAGCCGATCACGATGTCGCGGATCTCCTCGGTGTTCGCGACCTGCCGGGCGTGCGGACGAGATACTGCTCGCCGTTGCGCTCGATGTAGCCGGCGCCGACGTTGGCGTTGTTGGCGGCCAGCGCCGTCATCACGTCGCGGAACGACAGCTTGTACGCCATCAGTCGCGTCGGGTTCGGCAGCACGTGGAATTGCTTCTCGTAGCCGCCGATCGAGTTGACCTCGACGACGCCGGGAACGGTGCGCAGCTGCGGCTTGATGATCCAGTCCTGGATCGTCCGCAGATCGGTCGGAGCTGTAGGGCTCGCCCTTGGCGTTGCGCGCGTCGGGCTTGGCTTCGACCGCGAACATGTAGATTTCGCCGAGCCCGGTCGAGATCGGACCCATCGCGGTCTGGATGCCCGTCGGCAGTTGATCCTTGACCTGCTGGATGCGCTCGTTGACGAGCTGGCGCGCGAAATAGATGTCGGTGCCGTCCTTGAACACGACGGTCACCTGGCTCAGTCCGTAGCGCGACAGCGAGCGGGTGTATTCGAGGCGCGGCAGCCCGCCCATCGCGGTCTCGATCGGGAAGGTGATGCGCTGCTCGACTTCCAGCGGCGAATAGCCCGGGCCGTGGAATTGATCTGCACCTGCACGTTGGTGATGTCGGGAACCGCGTCGATCGGCAGCCGCGTGAAGTTCCAGGCGCCGAAGCTGCGATCGCGAACACGGCGATCATCACCAGCCAGCGCTGGCGGATCGAGAAGGCGAGGATGGCATCGATCATCTGGACACCTCATGTTGCGGCCCGCCCGACCTCGCGGATACGCATGAATGAGTTGGCGTCGGTGGTGAAAATGACGCCGTCGCCCTTGTGGCCGGTCCAGGCGGCCGCAGCGATCGATGTTGCAGATTTCGTCGGCCACGCTCGGGCCGCAAACGATCTGGAGCTGCAGAAAATGATGGTAGGTGAGCTCGAATTCGGTCGCGCGGTATGCGCCGCCCGCGCCCCGTCCGCGGCCTTGACCGCGCACCTCGGTGATGAAGAAGCCCGGGAAATTCCGGCAGTCGTGCAGCGCCCGGACGACACGCCCCTCCATGTGAGGCCTGATCAGCGCGGTGACGATCGTCATGCCGGATTCAGTGCTCATGGGTGGCCGTTCCCTTCGCCAGTTCCGCCTTGATGATGAAGCTGTTCTTCGCGGCGTAGACGTCGCCTTCGAGCAGGCCGAAAGTGATCTCGACGTGCTCGGGATCGCGCTCGCCGATCTCGACGTCGCGCGGCTCGAACTTTCGCCGACGCGCACGAACACGACCGTCCGGTTCTCGACCGTCTGAAGCGCACTCGACTTGACGGCAATGTTCACGGGCTTCTCCGCCAGCAACAGCCGCCGGTGACGAACAGGCCGGGGCGCAGCCGCAGGTCTTCGTTCCTCACGACCGTGCGCGCGAGCGCGCTCTGGGTGTCGCTGTTGCCGACCGGCGAGACGTAGGAAATCTTGGTCTCGATCGCGGGTCCGCCGTCCTCGGGATCGATCATCACGGTGTCGCCGACCTGCACGCGCTTCAGGTCGCGGCGGTACACCGAGAAATCGACCCACACGGTCGACAGATCCGCGATCGTGAAGGCGGGCTTCTGCTCGCCGACGTGCTCGCCGAGCGCGCCTGCGGTCGATGACGGTCCCGGCGAGCGGCGCTCTGAGCTCGTACGACGTGAGGCTCTGATTGCTTTCGATCTTCGCGAGCAGGTCGCCTTTCTCGACCCGATCACCGATCCGCTTGTGGATTTCCCTGACCACGCCGGGAAACGCGGCGTCACCTGCACGAGCGTTTCCTGGTTGGGCTGCAGGATGCCGTTGAGGAACAGGCTGTCGTGCAGCACGCCGGGCCCGGCCTTCTCCAGCTCGATTCCTGCGGCCGCCACCTTCGCGTCGGTCAGTTCCACGCCCCTTCTGCCCGCATGCTTGCCGTGGCCGTGAGGGTCGCCGGCGGGGGCCTTGCCGCCGGACGGCTGCTGCAGTAGAGCGCCAAGCCCGCCACGAGCAGGAGCGCGAGCATAGCACAGCGGCGGTATTGCGTACGAACCGCATCATCTGGCCTCTCGCGGACCAATGCCGAGCGGCATGCCGGTTAGGCCCTCGATGGTCGCCACTGCCGTGTGAAAGCTGACCAAAGCCTCGAGCTCCCGCAGGGCGGCTTGGGTCGCGCTGTTCTGCACGTCGAGGAGTTCAAGCAGCGTGAACCGGCCCTGGCTGTATCCGCTCTCGATGCCTTCGACGGCTGTACTGCGCGTTCGGAAGCGCGGACGCTCCGCAGGATGTCGATTTCCCGCGCCGCTCCCGCCAGCGTTTCGTAAGCCCTGGCCGAGCGTGAGGATGAGAGCCGCCCTGCTTGCGGCCCGTTCGGCCTCGACCTTTGCCCGCGATTCCTGCGCCTCGAGGATCCCGCCTACATTCTGATCCCACACGGGAATCGGGACCGTGACGCCGATGACGACACTGTCGCGTTATGCCTTCGTCTCGTCTCCCGATGTGCCGCCAGCGCGACGCCGACCTTAAGGTCGGGGATCGGCTTGAGCCGCGCCAACAAGAGCTCCGCGTCCCGCTGCGCCCGGATCGCTGTCCAACGGACGAGCTGAGGATTGCTGTCGATTGCACGCAACACGGCCTGGAACGACGGCGGCCTGCCCGACCCGGCCGAGGTCGCCGACCACTTGGGGGAAGTCGAGAGCGCTGACGCCCATGAGGGTCGCGAGTTCGCGCCGAGCGATCGCCAGGACCGCCCGCGCACGTTCGCGTTCGGCGCGCACGAGGTCGACTGCCAATTGGGCGCGCGCAATCTCTGCCGGAGAAGAGGCGCCGGCCTCCACACGCCGTTGCAGGAAGGGCGTCAGCCGGTCCAGCGCGGCGATGTGGGTATCGTAGATCTGGATGCGCCGCTGCGCGCTCAATACGTTGAAGAACGCAACAGCGGTGTCGGAAAGGATCTTCGAGGCGGATGGCGGCGCGCTGCCAGCGCGCCGCCTCGAGCTCGGCGGTGCCGGCAGCGACCCGCGCCTCCCGCTTCCCTCCGAGCTCGATCAGTTGGCTCAGTTGAAGCGTCGTTTCGGCGCGACGCAGCCCCCGATGTTCGCCTGTTCCCAGGGCTTTATCGAGCTCGATATAGACGTCCGGATTCGGGATGGCGCCGGCCTGTATGCCGCGGCCAGCCGCGATGCCGATGTCGCGCTCGGCAGCCGTCAATCGAGGGTTCGCCGCGAGCGCGCGCTGCAGGGCTCGCGTCAGCATGAGCGCGCCGGAGGATTCCGCCGACGCCCCAAGCGGCGTGAACAGAACGAGCGATGCGACGAACGCGCACGCGACCACGGAATGGAAACGCATTCTGACGACCTGAACTGAGACGATCGATAGCGCTCGTCAGTACGAGCGCTGCGAAGACGTGCTCAGATCGTCGGTATGGGAGGGGGTGTTTCGGCGACCGGGGGATGCGGTCGCATGCGGTCAACCGCGACAGCGGGTTGTTCCCGCGGCATGAAGATCGGCGGAGCCGCCTGCGCGGCGACCGCCGTCGCGACCATCACGCAACCATGACAGTGCTCGATGGCGACGCGAGCTTTCTCGGACGAGTCCGGCGTGTCGTGCTGAGGATCCGAGCCGGCATACGAAGCCGCAGCTGCTGGTATCGCGGTGTCGAAATGATGAAGCGAATGAGCAAAGCCGACGATCAGCAAGGCCGCGGTGCACGCGGCTGCAATCGCGCGGCGCAGCGCCGACCAGCGCAGGATCCTTGTAATCCCTCGGTCCACGACGTGCTCCGCCAAAGGCGATGGCAACCATGCCACCTTCGGTTGGCAGCTCCCATTCCGAACGCCCTGCATCCCTCTAAGTGAGCGCAGGAGCGAGGTCAAGCAAGCGGTCTCCGCAACAGTATTGCGCTCAGCGCCCTTCGCGCATCCAGGTCGCGGCCAGGCTGCCGACGAGGAGCAGGAGCCCGATCAGTCCGGCGAATACCGGCAGCACGCCGATGCCGCGTACCACGCTGGCTTCGCGTACTCTCAGTCCCAGCCAGTCGTCGCCGTGAAAGGTGTCGCTCGATCGCACCGCGACGATCCGCGGCAGGCGAACGCCGCTGCCGTCCTCGACCCGCACGACGTCGCCGCCGGTCGCAGCCGCGAGCGGCGCGAGCACCTCGGTGGTCGACGTCACGTCGGTGAATTCGCGCGGATTGGCGGGTCCCACATTGGCGAGCGCATTGAGCGTGCCGTCGGTCGCGCGCCAAAGGCCGAGCTCGTTGGCCTCGATGGTCGTGCGCCAGACGCCGGGCTGGGCCGGCGAGAGCGTCAAGGTGCGGGTCTTGCCCGATGGCGTGGTCAGCGTGACCTCGTTGACGGTGTCGGACATGGTCTGGCGCTGCACGGTGAGGTCGCGTCCGCGCACGAGCAGGCGCAACGCCTCCTCTTCCAGGTCGGGCTGCTTCATCAGCCAGTGCGACAGGCGCCGCAGCAGGTCGATATGCGGCCCGCCGCCTTCGTAGCCGCGCGCCCACAGCCAGATGTGGTCGGAGAGGAGCAGCGCGACGCGGCCCTCGCCTTCGCGCGACAGCAGCAGCAGCGGCTTGTTCTCCGGGCCCTGCATCACGGCGGTGCCTTTGGAGGCCCGGCTGTCGACGAGGCGGAACCAGCGGCTCCAATGCGGCGGGTCGGCGTCGGCGCCTTCGAGGCCGCGCGTCACCGGATGGCGCTTGCCGAGCTCCGTGAGCTGGGGGCGAAACGCTCCATCGTCCATGCGACCGCTCGGCTCGGCCGGCAGGATGACGTCGAGCGGCGTGCGCCAGATGCTGGTCTGGCTCGCGTAATCGGGCCCCGCCGCCACCAGCACCGCGCCGCCCTGGCGCACATAGCGCGCGATATTGTCGAAATAGATGATCGGCAGCACGCCCTGGCGCGCGTAGCGGTCGAAGATGATGAGCTGGAACTCGTTGATCTTCTGCTGGAACAGCTCGCGCGTCGGGAAGGCGATCAGCGACAATTCGTTGATCGGCGTGCCGTCCTGCTTCTCCGGCGGGCGCAGGATGGTGAAATGCACGAGGTCGACGCTGGCGTCGGACTTGAGCAGATTGCGCCAGGTCCGCTCGCCCGCATGCGGCTCGCCAGACACGAGCAGGACGCGCAGCTTGTCGCGCACGCCGTCGATGGAGACGACCGCGCGGTTGTTGACGCCGGTGAGCTCGCCGTCGAGGGGAGACGCCTCGATCTCGACGATGTTCGGCCCGGCATGGGGTATCGGCACATTGATGCTGACGCTGGCGCCCGCGCGCACGTTGCGGTTCTCGATGGTTTCGCCGTCGCGGCGCACGCTCACTTGCGCCGGACCGGGCGGCGCGCCCTGATCCTCGACGCGGAAGGTGATGGTCTGCGATTGCCCGACAATGCCGAAGCGCGGGGCGGTCATGAGCACGACGCGACGGTCGCGTTCGTTCTTGTGACCGGTGATCAGGCCATGCACCGGCGCGGAAAAGCCGAGCGCGGCCGCCTCGCTCGGCGCGTCGTGCACGCGCCCGTCGGTGATGAAGATGATGCCCGCCACGCGGTCGTGGGGAACATCGGAGAGCGCCGAGGACAGCGCCGTGAACAGGCGCGTGCCGTCGGTCTCGCCATCCGCCTGGCCGGCCTCGACGAAGCGCACCTCCATGCCGGGCATGCGTCCGAGCCGCTCCGCGAGTGCCGCGCGCACGGCTTCGGTTTGCTTCAAGCGATCGTCGAAGTCCTGGCTCGGGCTCTTGTCGACGACCACCACGGCGACCGAGGTCAGCGGGTCGCGGTCCTCGCGCGTGATCGACGGATTGGCGAGCGCGAGCACGAATAGCGCGAGCGCAATGCTGCGCACCAAGGCGCCGCGGGTGCGGCCGAGCACGACCAGGAGCGAAAGCAGGAACGCGACGGCCGCCGCCGCCCACACGAGATAGGCGGGGACCAGCGGCGAGAATGAAATACCGAGATTCAACGGTTCTTGTTCCTTTTTCCCGCTTTCGCGGGGACGACGCAGTCGTCGTCGTTACTGTCCCAGCCGTTCGAGCAGCGCCGGAACGTGGACCTGGTCGGCCTTGTAGTTGCCGGTGAGCGTGTACATCACGATGTTGACGCCGGCGCGGAACGCGAATTCGCGCTGGCGCGGCTCGGCCGAGACCAGCGGCAGCATCGCCTGGCCGTCCTGGCGCATCGCCCAGGCGCCGGCGAAATCGTTGGAGGTGATGATGATCGACGACACCCCGTCTCCGGCGCGCGCCGGGCGGCTCACCGGCTCGTCTTCGTTCGCGGGGGTCGAGCGCCTCCACCCAGAGCTGGCCGGAGTTGAAGCGGCCGGGAAAATCCTTCAAGAGGTAGAACGTCTTGGTCAGGACATGGTCGCGCCGCACCGGCTCGAGCTCGGGGATGTCGAGCGAGGAGAGAATGGCGCGTAACGCCTGCATGCCCGGGCCGCGGGTGGTGCCGCCGACGCCGGGCGGCGCTTCGACCGCGTCGCGCGTGTCGAACAGGACGGTGCCGCCCTGTTTCATATAGGCGTCGATATGTTCGAGCGCCTCGCGCGTCGGCTTGGGCGCGCTCGGCACGAGCGGCCAGTAGATCAGCGGATAGAAGGCAAGCTCGTCGCGGGCGGGATCGAGCCCCACCGGCTCGCCCGCCTCGAGCGCGGTGCGCTGCGCCAGGAACAGGGTGAGGCCCTGGAGCCCGGCCTTGCTGATGCGGTCGACCTCCGCATCGCCGGTGACGACATAGGCGAGCCGCGTCTCGAGCGTCGATTTCAAGGCTTGCTGGTCGCCGGCCTGCGCGAATGCCTGGGGCGATGCGACGAGCGCGGCGCCGAGAACAGCGATGGCGAGGGCAGCCGTGGCCGGCGGCCGCCGCCGCAGGAGTTGTCCAATCCCGCCGGCGAGCAGGAACACCACGAGTGCATCGAGGGCGAGCAGCGTCAGCGCGCCGAGCAGAATCGGCCCGCGCAGATCTTCCGGTTCGCTCATTCGGTAGGCCTCCCGGCGCGCGTTGAGAGCGGACACGTCGAGCGGCGCAAGACGATCGGCGGGCGCGAGCGCGTTCACCGCCAGCAACCCTTCGGGCGGTCCGTAGAAGCCCGGAGGGTGATCGAAGGTGGCGCGCGCGGCGAAGTTCGCCGGCACCGGCCGCGCCGTCGAGGGCGGCGGCCCGAAGATGCCGAAGCCGTCGAGCACGCGCGTCGGCGGCAACACCTCGCGTGCGCCGCGCGTGCTGCCGGCGGCGCCGTCGGCGGTGGACGTCGAGCCGGCAAAGGCTACGATTCGCTTGAGCATGTCGACGAATGTGCCCGATAGCGGCAGGTCTGACCAGCGCGTATCGGCGGTGATATGGAACAAGACGATGAGGCCCTTGCCGCGGCGCTGGGCGGTAACCAGCGGCGTGCCGTCGGCGAGCGTCGCCCAGGTGCGCTCGCTCAGCGTGGCATCGGGCTCGGCCAGCACTTGGCGGCTCACCGTGACGTCGGTCGGCACCGTCATGCCGAAGAACGGACTTTCGCGCGCGAAGGCGTTGAGCTGCTGCGGCTGCTCCCAGGAGAGACTGCCGCCGAGAATGCGCCCGCCGCGCCTGAGCTTGACCGGCACGAGGTCGTCGTCGCCGGCGGCGAGCCGCGGCCCGGCGAAGCGCACCAGCACGCCGCCCTCTTCGATCCAGCGCGTGAGCTGATCGCGCGCCTCGGCCACGTTGCCCACGTCGGCGAGGATCAGCATCGGCAGCCGTTGCTCGATGAACTGGCTCACGGCCTGCGCCGGCGAGCCGCGATCGGCGAGCCGCACGTCGGCGAAGGGGCCAAGCGCGCGCATCAGGTAGTAGGTCGAGGCGAGCAGCGGCTGCGCGGTGTCGGCGGTGGAGCCGGTGACCACGCCGATCGAGCGCCGGCGCCACCGCTTGTCGAGCAGCGCGACTGCGCCGGCCGAGCGCTCGGCCGCGATTTCCAACCGCGCGATGTCGTTGCGGATTTCGACCGGGAGCGTGAGCTCGGCCTCGGTCTCGCGCTCGCCGTCCTTGAAGCTGAAGGACGCATCCCCGAGCGGCAGGCCCTTGAGATCGAGC
This sequence comes from uncultured Alphaproteobacteria bacterium, assembly GCA_963827585.1. Classification (GTDB taxonomy): domain Bacteria; phylum Pseudomonadota; class Alphaproteobacteria; order Rhizobiales; family Xanthobacteraceae; genus VAZQ01. Next base: position 138,714 of record CAWHCK010000005.1, on the reverse strand, counting down.
GCGCGCACGGTGCCGGTGTCAACGCCGGCGCTGCTCGCGCGCAGGACTTTCACGGTGAGCGCACCGGCAGCGTTGTCGGCGCTGGACAGCGCGCGAGCCCCCGCAATGCCGCCCTCGATCACGGTGATGGGCCGTTGCTCGACCAGCCGTCCAAGCGCGGCGACGAAATCGCTGCCGCCGCCGAGATCGACGCCGTCGGTGAGCCAGACCACCTCGACCTCGGGCGTGGCGCCGAGGAAGCGGCCGAGCGCCGGCAGCGCGTCCGCGCGTTCGACCGCGTGCGGCTTGGGCTTGATCTGCTTGACCCGCACGCGTGCTGCGGCCGGTGTCTCGAAGGAAATGTCGCGCGTCGGCTCCGACAGCGGGATGAGCGCGACGCCGCGATTGTTCGCTTCCGCGCGCGCGATCAGGTCCTCGGCGGTGCGCATGCGCGCGTCCCAGGTCGCCGCCGCCGGAAAGCCGTCGTCGATCAGGAGCGCGAGCGGCGCCCTGGCGCTCGAGGTCGCCGCCGGCGGATTCCACAACGGCCCGGCGGCAGCGATGATGACCAGCGCGGCGAGTGTCAGCCGCAGCAGCGTCAGCCACCACGGCGTGCGCTGGGGCGTCTCCTCCTTGGGGCCTATGTCGAACAGCAGCCGCGTCGGGGGAAAGGCGATGCGCCGCGGCTGCGGCGGAATGAGCCGCAGCAGCCACCACAGCACCGGCAGGCTCAAGAGCCCGAGCAGCACCAGCGGCTGCGCGAAACCGAGCGGCAGCCACGGCATCATGCGTGCCTCCCGGACTGGCCCGCGGCGCGCAAACGGCCGCCGATCATTGCGCCGGGCGGCGGTGCGCCGAGCCGCGCGTGCAGTGCCAGCAGCAGCTCGGTCGCCGGCCGGTCGGTGCGATGGATGGTGAAGCTCCAGCCGAGCCGGTCGGTCTCGGCCCGGATTTCAGCGCGGTGGCGCGCCACCCGGGTCTCGTATTCGCTCTTCCAGGCCTCGGCGCGGCCGGCCACGACCGAACCCGCGCCTTCCGGTTCGATGAACTCGACGCGGCCGGAATAAGGAAAGGTCTCTTCGGCCGGATCGACGATCTGCACGGTATGACCATGGGCGCCGGTCGCGGACAGCTGCGCCAGCGTCGCCCGCACCTCCGCCATCGGGCTCCAGAAATCCGACACCACCACGACCTCGGCGAGCGAGGACGGCGCAAAGGCAGCCGGCAGGCTCGGCCGTTCGGTCACGTCATGCACGATGGCGTCGGCCATCTTGTCCAGCACGTTGCGGCTGCCGGTCGGCCGCATCAGGCCCGGCATGCCGACGCGCTCGCCCGCCTGCACCAGGATCTCGGCCAAGGCGAAGGCGACGACCAGGGTGCGATCGAGCTTGGATTCCTGGGCAAGCTGCGACTTGAACACCATGGAGGGTGAGCGGTCGGCCCACAGCCATACCGTGTGCGCAGCCTCCCACTCCTGCTCGCGCACGTAGAGATGTTCGTCGCGGGCGGAGCGGCGCCAGTCGACCCGGCGCGCGGGCTCGCCCGAGAGGAAACGGCGATACTGCCAGAAATTCTCTCCCGGCCCGGCCCGCTTGCGCCCATGCAGCCCGTGGATGACGGTGGCAGCGATGCGGCGGGCTTCGAGGATCAGACGCGGCAGGGTCTCGGCAAGCGAGCGCGCCTCGCCGCTCGCGTGCTGCGTCGCCTTGATCTCGAGCTTGTCCGCCCGTCGCTGTACCGCTGCCATCGGACTATCCGAGGCGCGTCTTGAGCTTGCCGATCACGGCTTCGACGCTCTCGCCATCGGCGCGCGCGGCAAAGGTGAGCGCCATGCGATGCTTGAGGATCGGCTCGGCCATCTCGACCACATCGTCGATCGAGGGCGAGAGCCGCCCGTCGATGAGGGCGCGTGCGCGCGCGACGAGCATCAACGCCTGGCTGGCGCGCGGGCTCGGGCCCCAGGAGATCAGCTTGCCGATCTCGCCGGTCTGCGGACCGGGGCGCGCCGAGCGCACGAGATTGAGGATAGCTTCGACCACCAATTCCCCGACCGGCAGGCGGCGCACCAGGCGCTGCGCGGCCAGGAGCTCATCGGCCGTCATGGTCGGTTTCGGCTTGTTCTCTTCCGTGCCGGTGGTGTCGAAAACGATCTTCCGTTCGGCTTCGTGGTCGGGATAGTCGACGTCGATCTGCATCAGGAACCGGTCGAGCTGCGCCTCCGGCAGGGGATAGGTGCCTTCCTGCTCGATCGGGTTCTGGGTCGCGAGCACGTGGAACGGGCGCGGAACATCGTGACGATTGCCGGCGACCGTGACGTGGTGTTCCTGCATCGCCTGCAGCAGCGCGGACTGGGTGCGCGGGCTGGCGCGGTTGATCTCGTCGGCCATCAGGAGCTGGCAGAAGATCGGGCCGGGGATGAAGCGGAAGCTGCGCTTGCCGCCGGGGTTCTCCTCCAGCACCTCGCTGCCCAGGATGTCGGACGGCATGAGGTCGGGCGTGAACTGGATGCGGCGGGCGTCGAGCCCGAGCACGATGCCCATGGTTTCGACCAGCTTGGTTTTGGCGAGGCCGGGAAGCCCGATCAACAAGGCGTGGCCGCCACAGAGCACGGTAATGAGCGCCTGCTCGACCACACGTTCCTGCCCGAAGATCACGTTGCCGATCGCGGCCTTGGCGGCGGCGACTTGGGTCCCCGTCGCTTCCGCCTGCCGCACGATCATGTCTTCGAGCTTTTCCAGCCCTTCCGTGGCTGCAGCCATGACTTAGCTCCTTGTTATTCGACTGTTATCCGGACCTGATATGGGTCGGGACCAGCAATTTGCGCCGTTCGATTGACCAAAAAACGTGCAACATTCGGGCCAGTATCGCACGCAATATCGCATTGGGGGTGGCCTGTCGCTCCAAATCCCCCACAACTGTCTGGAAATTGGGCTATTTTCCACTGGACGCGATCCCGCTTCGGTGCCGGTATCCCACGATCGCCCCAGGACCGGCCGGGCCGAAAGGATCCTGACCACTTGGAATTTCAAGCTTTTCCCATTCAACCCGCGCCAATTCGGCGTAGTGGATAGGCTTGCTTGCGCCCACGATCGCGAAAGAAACGGCCGGTCATCCGCACAAGTTCCAGGCAAACCATGGCGAACGCAGGGCGGAGCCTTTTCCCTCAACTCATCGTGAGGCTGGGAGCAACTGGCTTGAGATCACGCCGCTGCGCGCATCGCGCGCCGATCCGGTTGCTCGGCAATTGGCCGCAGTCGTGCCGACTCTCGAGCAAGTTTTACTTTTTGGCCAGGGACATACGCACGTGAATACTTCGAGCCGGCGTGCCGCGTCCGCATCTTCGCAGCCCGATCACTCCGGCGGCGGTGAGCCGCACCGCAAGGGCAACCCCTGGTTCCTTGCGCTCACCGCCCTTGGCGTCGTGTTCGGCGATATCGGGACGAGCCCGCTCTACACCTTCTCCGTGGCCGTGGACGCGGCCGGCCATGCACCCCCTGCGGCCGACGTTGTCGGCGTCATTTCGCTCATCTTCTGGGCGCTGATGGTGATGGTGTCGCTCAAATACATCGTCTTCGTACTGCGTGCCGACAACGAGGGCGAAGGCGGGATCCTGGCGCTGCTGTCGCTGGTAGCGTCCAAGCGCATCGCCAACGGCCCCGGCGTTCCAATTCTCGTCTTGCTCGGCATCGTGGGAGCGGCGCTGCTCTTTGGCGACGGCGTCATCACGCCGGCCATTTCGGTGCTTTCGGCCATGGAGGGCCTCAAGCTGATCGCGCCCGAATTCGATAAATTCATCGTGCCGGCGACGCTCGCGATCCTGACCGCCTTATTCATGATCCAGCGCCGCGGAACCTCGAGTATCGGCCGCCTGTTCGGCCCGGTCATGGTCATCTGGTTCGTCGTGATCGGCTTGCTCGGCGCCGTCAATATCTGGGCCGCGCCGGCAATTCTCAAGGCGCTCAACCCGCTGGAAGCATCCGTCTTTGTAGGCGCAAAGCCGATTATCGGCTTCGCTGTGATGGGCGGCGTCTTCCTCGCGCTGACCGGCGCGGAAGCGCTGTATGCCGACATGGGCCATGTCGGTGCGCGGGCGATCCGCTCAGCCTGGTTCGGGCTCGTGCTGCCGGCGCTGCTCCTGAACTATTTCGGCCAGGGTGCGCTGGTGCTCGCCGATCCCACCGCGATCGACAGCCCGTTCTACAAGTTGGCGCCACATTGGGCGCTGATCCCGATGGTCATACTGGCGGCGATGGCGACCATCATCGCCTCACAGGCGCTCATCTCCGGCGTCTTCTCGCTCAGCCGGCAGGCGATGCAGATGGGACTTTGCCCGCGCATGCGGATCGTGCCGACGTCGAGCGACGAAGCCGGCCAGATCTACGTGCCGACGGCCAATTGGCTGCTGATGGCGGGCACGTTGCTGGTGGTCGTCCTGTTCAGGACCTCCGACAGCCTGGGCGGCGCCTACGGCATCGCCGTGTCCGGCACCATGTTGATCACGACGATCCTGCTCTATCGGGTCGCGATCGGGCGTTGGAACTGGCCTCCTGCGCTCGCGCTTCTCATCGTCGTGGGGTTCGGCGCCATCGACGCGCTGTTTCTTGCGTCCAATTCGCTCAAGATCATGGAGGGCGGCTGGTTCCCGATCACCGTGGGCGGCGCACTGGTGGGGTTGATGCTGTGCTGGCGGCAGGGTTCGGCGCTGGTGCGGCATCGCCTGCAGGAAATGTCGATGCCGATCGAGAAATTCATCGCGAATATCGACAAGATGGTGGTGGCGCGCACGCCGGGCACGGGCGTTTGGCTGACGAAAGTGGCGCACGGCGCCTCGCCGGTGCTGCTGCACCACATCGAGCACAACGCCGTGATGCACAAGACCTTGGTGCTGATGACCTTTCTTACTGACCCGCGGCCGCGGGTGCCGTTGCGCGAGCGCCACTCGATCGCCAGCCTCGGTCACGGCATCTTTCACATCCAAGTGCGGCTCGGCTTCATGCAAACGCCGGACATTCCGCTGACGCTCCGGAATTGCCGGACGGTGTGGGGCTTCGAATGCGATCTCGATCAGGTGCACTACTACATCGCCCATGAAATCGTGGTGCGGCGCGCCAAGGACTCGGCGATGGCGCCGCTCCCGTTCGCGATCTTCTCCTTCCTCACGAAGATCGCGAGCCGAGCCCCCGACTTTTTCAGGATTCCCCATCGGCGCCTGTCCGAGGTGGGCTTCCGCATCGAGATTTGAATTCAGCTCACAAATTTGCGAATGCTCCGCTCGTGCGCAGAGGCCCGCCGGCGGCAGCGAAGTGCTAAACTTGCCCGCCATCGTTCCCGAGCACAGATCGCAGCCATACAGACCGCAGCCATACAGATTGCAGCCATGGCGCAGGAGACCGAGCAGGCACGGCATGGTTTGGACGCCATCGCGGACGTTGCGCGCACGGCGCGCAAAGGGCCGCCGCCGGTGCATTTGTGGAATCCGCCGTTCTGCGGGGATCTCGACATGCGCATCGCGTCCGACGGCACCTGGTTCTATCTCAAGACCCCGATCGGGCGCGCGGCGCTGGTGAAGCTGTTCGCCTCCGTCCTGAAGCGGGAAGGCGACAAGTACTTCCTCGTCACGCCGGTCGAGAAATGCGGGATCGTCGTCGACGACGCGCCGTTCCTCGCGGTCGAGCTCAAGGTCGAGCAAGGCGAGCACGGCCGGGCGCTCCACTTCCGCACCAATGTCGACGACTGGGTGGCGTGCGGGCGCGGTCACGCCCTGCGCTTCGACCGCGAGCCCGCGACCGGGGGGCTCAAGCCCTATCTCCACGTGCGGCGCGACCTCTGGGCGAAGGTGACGCGCGCCTTGTTCTACGATCTCGTCGAGTTGGGCGAGGAGCGCGACATCGACGGCCGACGCATGTTCGGCGTTGCCTCGGCGGGAGAGTTCTTCGCCATGGCGCCAGCCGAAAGCCTGCGGGATCTTGTTTGATGGACGCGGCAGCGCCGAGCGGCGAGACGAGCAATGACTTCTTCCGCCGCGCCCGCGCGCGACTCACGCTCGAGGTGCCGGCGGCGCTCAACGATCCCGCCGCCCAAGCAAGGCGCGGCGACCTCGATCTCGACCCCTCGCAGTGGGAGCGTGCCGGCGTCAGGGCGACGCGGCCGGCGGCGGTGCTCGTTCCGGTCGTCGACCGGCCCGAGCCCATGGTGTTGCTCACGCAGCGTACCGAGCTTCCGAGCCATCCCGGCCAGATCGCCTTTCCCGGCGGCAAGATCGATCCCCATGACGCAACGCCGGCCGACGCCGCGTTGCGCGAGGCCGCCGAGGAGATCGGGCTCGCCCGCGCGCTGATCGAGCCGATCGGCTATCTCGACCTTTATCTGACCTTTTCCGGCTACCGCATCCTGCCGACGGTCGCGCGGGTGCGCCCCGACTACGCGCTCGTGCTGTCCGCAGCCGAAGTCGCCGACGCCTTCGAGGTGCCGCTCGCCTTCCTGATGGATGTGCAGAACCACGCGCTCCATAGCCGCGACTGGAAGGGTGTGATCCGGAGCTACTACGCCATGCCGTTCGGCGAGCGCTATATCTGGGGCGTGACCGCGGGAATCCTGCGGAATTTGTACGAGCGGATTTACGGGGAGTAACCCTTCGTCTCCCGCACGTGCGAGCCCTGCACGGAGGGCTACGCACCCGGCGTAAACGTGTCGCGCGGCAAGGCCTTCGTAACTCATGCTGTGCTTCGTTATATTCTTGCGGTCGATCCCGAGTCTCGTTCCGCTCGGGCTGACGCCGTCGCTGCCCTTGCCCGGGACACGAGACCGATGATCCGCCCCGTCCTCACCGAAATCGCCCTGTTTCTGGCGCCGTTCATCATCTACGCCATCTTCCTGTGGGCGACGCAGGCGGGCGTGCTGCATCCGGACTCGTGGAGCCTGCCGCGCGTTGCCTGGCTCGTGCTCGTGGCGCTCTTTCTCGTGATCGGCAGCTTCATCGTGCTCGCGCAATGGGGCGGCTCGCCGCCGGGCTCGACCTACATTCCCGCCCATATCGAGGACGGCCAGTTCGTGCCGGGGGAGACCAAGTGACGCAAGTCCTGCGCCGCCTCGATGCCGCATGGCTGCGAGCGGCGCCGCTTGGCGATCTTCTCGGCACGCTCGACCGCGCCGGCGAGGAGGCGCGCGTGGTCGGCGGCGCGGTGCGCAATGCGCTGCTCGGCGAGCCGCTCGGCGACATCGACATCGCCACCACCGCGCATCCGGACGAAGTGATCCGCCGGGTCGAGGCCGCCGGCTTCAAGGCGGTGCCCACCGGCATCGAGCACGGCACCGTCACCGTCGTCGCCGCTGGGCGGCCGTTCGAGGTCACGACCTTGCGCGAAGACGTCGAGACGTTCGGACGCCATGCGAAAGTGGTCTTCGGCCGCGACTGGAAGCGCGACGCCGAGCGCCGCGACTTCACCATGAACGCGCTGTCGGCGGCGCGGGATGGCAATGATCCACGACTATGTGGGCGGGCTTGCCGACATCGCGGCGCGGCGCGTGCGCTTCATCGGCGAGGCGGCAAGGCGCATCGCCGAAGACTATCTCCGCATCCTGCGGTTCTTTCGCTTTCATGCCGCCTATGGCGAGGGCGCGCCCGATCCGGAAGGGGTGGCCGCCTGCATCGCCGGCCGCGCCGGCCTTGGCCAATTGTCGCGCGAGCGCATCCGCATGGAGCTCGTCAAGCTCCTGCTTGCCCGGCACGCGGTGCCGGCGCTCGCGCTGATGACGGAAGCGGGATTGCTCGAGCAGGTGCTGGGCGGCGTGCCGCTGCTTGCGAGCTACGCCAACATGATCAAGCTCGAGGCCGGGCTTGCGCTCGCGCCCGATCCGGTCCGGCGCCTCGGCGCGCTCGGTGTCTCGGTCACGGAGGACGCCGAGCGCTTGCGGGCGCGCTTGCGGCTCGCCAATGCGGAGTATGAGCGGCTCGCGTCGATGGCTGACGGCTGGTGGCACATTTCATGGGAATTGGGCGAGCGGGGCGGCCGTGGCCTGCTCTATCGCCTCGGGCCCGAACGCTTCACCGATCGCGTGCTGCTGGCCTGGACGCGCTCGCCCCACGGCGCGGCGGATCAGCCCTGGCGTCGGCTGGCAACGTTGCCGGCGCACTGGGCCGCGCCGGCCTTCCCGCTCAGGGCCGCCGACGTCATTGCGCGCGGCGTGCCTCCCGGGCCTCGCCTCGGCGCCGCGCTCGCGGCCGCCGAGGAGGCATGGATCGCGGCCGGCTTCCCGTCGGACGCGGCGGCAGTGGCGGCGATCGCGGATGCGGCGGTGGCGAAGGCGACGTGACAGGCGCCGCGCGATCCGGTCGGGTCATTGCAGGAACCCCGCGGCTGCGACTCGCTAGATGCCGCGTTACGCATTAGATTGCGCAGCCATGAATACCCGTGGTCCCGCCGATATCGCGCGCCGCGCCGCAAAAGCGCTTTCCGGCCGTGAGCGGCCGCGCGACGCCTTCCGGCGCGAGACCTTTGCCCTGCCGCGCGAAGCCGCGCGCGAGAAGGCGCGTGAAATGTTCCGCCGCTTCCCCAAGGCGGCCTACATGACCGAAATCGAATCCTGGCGCGTGCTGCCCGGCGATCGCATCGAATTCACCGTGCGGCGACTTCCCAGCGCGGATTGAGCGGGCAGCGCCTCCCGGCGGGCAGCGCGACCGCGAGAGGATCGTGGAACGTCGGCAAGCGCCGACCATAGTCGGGATAGGGCGAGCGACGGCACGCGGGGCTGCTCCATGCGCGGATTCTGGCGGGGCTTCGCGATCTTCCTTCTTGGTGGAATTCTCGGCACCGGCTTCGGTGTGGCGCTCGGTTTCTTCTTCTTTCCGTACGTGTTCCCACCGCCGCCCGCGGCCGAGAGCTTGAGCGAGGCCGAACGCTCCAAGCCGGTCGCCGCCGGCACTTTTGTTCACGCCAATCCCTCGGATCCGGTGCACTGGGGAAAGGGCAAGGTCAGCGTCTACGAGAGCGCAGTATTCCTCGAGTCCGACTTTGAAGTTGGCCCTGGGCCAGCCTTTCATGTGCTGCTTGTGCCGAAGGCGAATATTCGCAGCTCCGCCGACGTCAAGGACCTGATGTATGTCGATCTCGGCGGGCTGCGCGCCTTCAAGGGCAGTCAGCGTTATGGAATTCCCGCCGGCATCAACCTCAAGGACTATCCGAGCGTGGTCATCTGGTGCGAGCGCTTCAGCGTCCTGATCTCGCCCGCCGATCTCATGGCACGCTGAAGCCTCGGCATGTATGACTGGACTTGATGCTCGAGTTCTCTTCTCGCCACCTTCGCCGATATCTCGTTGCTGCAGCTCGCCCTCATCGCGGGAATGGCGCTTTTCGCTTCGGTCGTCGGGGGAGTTGCCGGCTATGGCACCGGCGCGCTGCTGCCGCTGGTGCTGGTGCCGATCGTGGGGGCCGAGCCGGTGGTGCCCATCCTCTCGCTCTCAGCGCTGTTCACCAATACCGGTCGGGCAGCGGCGTTTTGGCGTCTTGTCGATCGGCGTCGGGCGCTGATCGTGCTCGTTGCCGCGGTGCCGACCTGCGCGCTCGGCGCCTGGGGCTATACCCTGCTGACCGGGCAAGGCGCGGCGCTGGTGATCGGCGCCATGCTGATCGCAAGCGTGCCGCTGCGCCGGCTGATGCGGCGGGCGCGGGCTTGCGCTGTCGACCCGCGGCCTCGCGGCGGCATCCTTCGGCTGGGGGCCGCTCGCCGGCGGCACCGTCGGCGCCGGCATCATCCTGCTCTCGCTGTTGATGGCCGCCGGGCTCGAAGGCGCCGCCGTGGTCGCAACCGACGCCGTCATCTCGATCGGCATCGGGCTCACCAAGCTTGCGACCTTCGGGCTGGCAGGCGCAGTCGATGCGAAGGTGATCGCGATCGCGCTGCTCATCGGCGGCGTGGCGTTTCCCGGCGCCTTCCTGGCCAAGACGCTGGTCGGGCACTTGCCGCTACATCTCCACGCCGCCATCCTCGACGCGGTGGTGATCGCTGGCGGCATCATGATGATCGTCCACGCATTCGCGTGGTGAGATGCGGCAGCAGACCGTCCCACAATCCGGGCTGCAGCAATGGCGGACGGCGGCTTAGGCCGTCTTCCGCTTGCTTTTTGCCGGCTTGATCTCGTCCTCATCGACGTCTTCGTGATCGGTGTCTTCGTGATCGCTATCGTCGTGATCCGTTTGGTCGGCCTCGTCGTCGAGCTCTTCCTCGTCGGCGGGCGCGGCGGTCAGCGCAACGCTCGGAATGGTTTCGCGGAACAATTCGCCTTCCTCGCCGACCCAAATGCAATCGATGCTGTCCTCCTCGACGGCCGCCACCGTCATCGGCTGTCCCCCTGATTTGAGAAATACGACGTCTCCGGGCTCGAACGCCATGGGCATCCTCCTGTTTGCAGCTGCGAGGATCACCATACCCGCCGTGCATGACAGATCGATCACGGCACGGCTCAAGTCTTCACGGCCCAAGTCTTCACGGCCCAAGTCTTCACGGCCATGTCACAATCGGCGGCAGCGAGGAGAGGATCGCATCCACATTGCCGCCGGTGCGCAGCCCGAAGATGGTGCCGCGGTCGTAGAGCAGGTTGAACTCCACGTAGCGGCCGCGGCGCACGAGCTGCTCCGCGCGCTCGGCCTCGCTCCAGGACGCGGCGAAATTCGCGTGCACGAGCTCGGGATAAATCCGCACAAAGGCGCGGCCCACCTCCTGCGTGAAGGCGAAGTCCGCCTCCCAGTCTCCGCTGTCGAGATAGTCGTAGAAAATGCCGCCGATGCCGCGCATCTCCTGGCGGTGCTTCAAGTAGAAATACTCGTCGCACCAGCGCTTGTACTTCTCGTAGGGCGCCACGCGCGCATGCGCATCGCAGGCCTCTTTCATCGCGGCATGAAACGCGATGGTGTCGGGATCGTCCTGCCGGCGGCGCGCGTCGAGCACGGGCGTCAAATCCGCGCCGCCGCCGAACCAGGCTTTCGTGGTCGCCACCAAGCGCGTGTTCATGTGCACCGCCGGCACATGCGGGTTCTGTGGATGCGCGATGAGCGAAATCCCCGAGGCCCAGAAATGCGGGTCGGCTTCGGCCCCGGGGATGTCCTTGCGGAATTCGGGCGCGAACTCGCCGAATACGGTCGAGACATGCACGCCGACCTTCTCGAACACCCGGCCTTTCATGAGCGACATCACGCCGCCGCCGCCGCTTCGCCGCCGTGATCGGTGCGGCTCCAGGGCGTGCGCACGAAACGCCCCGCGGTGCGGTCCGCGAGCTGCGCGCCTGCCGGCAAAGCGGCCTCCAGCGCTTCGAACGCCGCGCAGAGGTCGTCCCGCAGTGTTTCGAACCACGTTCGCGCGCGTGCCTTGCGCGTTTCAAGCTGGCCGGGATTCATCGCAACCTCCGCGGTTTCTTTGGGACACGAGTCGGGCAACGGTCACTATCGGGCATGCTGATACCATCGCGTGCGCGCGCTGGATTGCGCAGCGTATCGTTGGATCGAGGAAAATTCCAGTCGAGCTTTTTTTTGCCATTGTTTCGGTAAACCCTGCGTGCGTGGGGGATGTTGGGGAGTGCGGTGTTGGCCTCCGCTGCGTGGGGAGATCTGGGAAGCGGCGGGTGGCGACAGCGCCAGCGAAGCGATGCGGGTGAGGGGTACGCCTAGGGGCGTGAGATTGTCCCTCACCCGCCTCGTGACTCGTCTTGGCTTCAGCGTACGTGACTCGCCCCATCCTCGCTTGTTGAACGCAACGATCCGAGTTGCCGGATCGCTTCACCCGCCGCCATGGCGGCGGCCATCGCCACATTGATCGAGCGCAAGCCTCGCCGCATCGGAATGATGAGCCGCGCGTCGGCGGCCGCGTGCACCTTTTCGGGCGCGCCCGAGGACTCGCGGCCGAACAGCAAGACGTCGCCCGTCCGGAATGCGTGATCGAGATAGGATAAGCGCGCGTGCGTGGTGAAAAGGATGAGCCGCGCGCCCGCGCCGCGGCGCCACGCTTCGAACATCTCCCAGCTCGCGTGCCGCACGATATCGACCTGATCGAGGTAATCCATGCCGGCGCGGCGGAAGGCACGATCGCTGGTGGGAAAGCCCGCCGGCTCGATGATGTGCGTCTCGACGCCGAGGCAGGCGGCGAGGCGAAGAATCGTCCCCGTGTTCTGGGGAATGTCGGGCTCAAACAGTGCAATGCGCATGGTCGTCCGCCAGGCTCGGTTCCGCCGTGGCAGGTCAATCTTTAGACCAGCCGTTGCCGCGCGCAGAATCGTCCCCCGTGGGTGGCGGGGAACGCCGCTCGAACAGCGCGATCAAGAGGGCCTCGCTTGCGAGCCGGCAACGAACCGGGCTCGCGGCCAAAACGTTCGACCGGCGAACGCCTTATGCGACTTTTGGTCATGGCGGCGCAGGCCCGCGCTGTCCCCACTTGCGCTCCCCTGGCAAGGGTGCCAATAGAACGCCGCTGGATTTTGCCGCTTGGCCTCTTGCTTGCAGGGTGGAGAGCGGCCGGTTCGCTTGCCGCCGCCAGGCGGCGTCTCCGTGTCGGGCGCCGGAGGGAGCTGCGCGGCCTGCACGGAGTAGGTTTGCGCAGCCTGCACGAGTTGGTTGCGGGCGGACTGACGGGACAAGAAAGGGACTGACCCGTGACCACGATGTCTTCGGCCGAGCCGACACGTCGCGACTTTCTCTATATCGCGACGGCCTCCGTCGCGGCGGTCGCAGGCGCCGCCGCGCTGGTGCCATTGATCGCGCAGATGAATCCCGACGCCTCGACGATTGCGGCGGGGGCGCCGATCGAGGTCGATCTTTCGCCGATCGCGCAAGGCCAGGTGATCAAGGTGTTCTGGCGCGGCAAACCGATCTACGTCAATCACCGCACCCAGAAGCAGATCGAGGAAGCCCAGAACGTCGACGTGGCGAAGCTGCCCGACCCGCAGCCGGATTCGGCCCGCGTCAAGCCCGGCCACACCCAGTGGCAGGTCCTGATCGGAATCTGCACCCATCTCGGCTGCATCCCGATCGCCCATCAAGGTCCCTACGACGGCTATTTCTGCCCCTGCCATGGCTCGATCTACGACACGTCCGGCCGCATCCGGCAGGGACCCGCGCCGTTGAACCTCGCGCTGCCGCCCTACGAGTTCCTCTCCGACACCAAGATCCGGATCGGCTGACGGCCTTTCGACTTCATCCTCCAAGGTTCGATCATGAGCGGACATTCGATCTACAAGCCGCGAAGCGCGTTCATGCAATGGATGGAGCGCCGACTGCCGATCGCGGGGCTCGTCTATTCCTCCTTCATCGTTTACCCGACGCCGCGCAACCTGAACTACTGGTGGACGTTCGGCGGCATCCTCGCCTTCATGCTCGGCGTGCAGATCGTCACCGGCGTCGTGCTGGCGATGCACTATACCCCGCATGTGGACTTCGCCTTCAATTCGGTCGAGCAGATCATGCGCGACGTGAACTACGGCTGGCTGCTGCGCTACACGCACGCCAACGGCGCCTCCATGTTCTTCCTCGCCGCCTACATCCACATGTTCCGCGGCATGTATTACGGCTCCTACAAGGACCCCCGCGAAGTGTTGTGGATCCTCGGCGTGATCCTCCTGCTGCTCATGATCATGACGGGATTCATGGGCTACGTGCTGCCCTGGGGACAGATGAGCTTCTGGGCGGCGACCGTCATCACCAACCTGTTCTCGGCCATCCCGCTGGTGGGCGAATCCATCGTCACCTGGCTGTGGGGCGGCTACTCGGTCGGCAATCCGACGCTCAATCGCTTCTACTCGCTGCACTACCTGTTGCCGTTCGTCATCGTCGGCGTGGTCGTCCTCCACATCTGGGCGCTGCACATGGTGGGGCAGAACAATCCCGACGGCATCGAGCCGAAGACGGAGCACGACACGGTGGCGTTCACGCCGTATGCCACGATCAAGGACGGGTTCTTCATGGTCGTGTTCTGCATCCTGTTCGCATGGTTCGTGTTCTACATTCCGAACTTTCTCGGCCATCCCGACAACTACATCCCGGCCAACCCGGCGGTGACGCCGATGCACATCGTGCCGGAATGGTACTACCTGCCGTTCTACGCCATCCTGCGCGCGATCCCGGACAAGCTCCTCGGCGTGCTCGCGCTCGGCGCCTCGATCCTCATCCTTGCCTTCCTCCCGTGGCTCGACACCTCGAAAGTGAGGTCGGCGCGCTATCGCCCGCTCTATCGTCAATTCTTCTGGGTCTTCGTCATCGTCTGCATCGGCCTCGGCTGGCTGGGCTCGAAGCCGCCGGAAGGCAATTACGTGCTCTTCGCGCGCATCTTCACGGTCTACTACTTCGCCTATTTCCTGGTGATTCTGCCGGTGCTCGGCAAGATCGAGAAGACCAAGCCGGTGCCGAACTCGATCGCGGAATCGGTGTTGCGGCACGGCCAACCCATCGGGGCGCCTGCGCCGCCGCCGGTCGCCAAAGCTTAGTGCAACAAGGCTCAGCGGAACGCCATGGCCATCGCGCGCATCATCCTCGCTCTCGCCGTTTCGCTCGCCGTGCCCGCCGCTCCGGCGCTGGCGCAAGATCACGACGCCCCGGAGCCGCCGATGAACAAGTGGTCGTTTGCCGGCCCGTTCGGCAAATTCGACCGCGGCCAGCTCCAGCGCGGCTTCAAGGTCTATCGCGAGGTCTGCCAGGTCTGTCACGGCTTGACGCTGGTCGCGTTCCGCACGCTTGCGGAGCCGGGCGGGCCCGGGTTCACGCGCCGCGCAGGTGGCGGCCATCGCGGCCGAATACCAGGTGCCGGGCGAGCCCGACGATCAAGGCGAGGTCAAGCCGCGCCCGGGCCGGCCCGCCGACCACTTCCCGGCGCCGTTCCCCAACGAGCAGGCGGCGCGCGCTCGCTACAATGCGGTGCCGCCCGATCTCTCGGTGATCGCCAAGGCGCGCGGCTACGATCGCGGCTTCCCGCGCTGGGTGGGCGATATGTTCACGCAGTACCAGGAGCAGGGCGTCGACTACCTCACCGCGCTGCTGCAGGGCTACCGGGACACGCCGCCGGCAGGCGTCACCCTTCCCCCCGGCAACTTCTACAATGAGTATTTTCCCGGCCACGCCATCGCGATGCCGCCGCCGCTGACCGACCAGCGGGTCGAATATACCGACGGCGCGCCGATGACGGTCGCGCAATATTCCAAGGACGTCTCGGCCTTCCTGATGTGGACGGCCGAGCCGCACCTCGAAGCCAGGAAGCGCATCGGCCTGCAGGTCGTGATCTTCCTCATCGTGCTGTCCGGGTTGCTCTACTTCACCAAGAAGAAGGTGTGGCACCAGGTGGAATTGCAACCGGACAAGCTCGCCCCGCGCCCGCCGACGGAATATCCGCGCGCGTGAGCCCTACGGATCGAGCCGGGCCCTGATTAGGTTCGGGTCGGCCGACAGAGCCTTCGGGTCGATGGCGACCTTCTCGAACTCGCAGCGGGCGAAGCGTGCCTTCTCGCCGAAGGGGATGGTGGCGTCGATGCCGAGCTTGGCCCGGATTCCGTTTTGACCGACGCGGATATATTCATGCCCGCGCGCCGCGGGCATGACCACGAGGTCGCGCGACGCTTCCATCCGGGTCGCCAGCGCGTATTCCACGTCGTGCGGATCGCGGATGTCGATGTCGTCGTCGACGACGATGACGAGATCGAGATCCTTGAGCGCGCCGAAGGCGGCGAAGATCGCGTTGCGCTGCAAGCCCTCCTGCTGGGGCGTGGCCTTCTTCACCTGCACCACGGCGTGGAAGCGGTGCAATCCTCCCGCCGTCATTTCGGCGTCGACGACGATCGGCACCGCCGCCTGCAGCACCTTGAGCAGGCTCGCCTCCAGCACGTATTTGCGCAGCATGATGGTCTCGCGGCCGTAGCCGTTGATGGCGTGGTAGATCGGCCGGTCGCGGTGGGTGAGGGCCGTGACCTCGAACACCGGCGCCTGATCGGCGGGCGAGAGATAGCCGACGAACTCGCCGAACGGGCCTTCGGTGACCGTGTCGTCGATCAGCATGCGGCCTTCCAGCACGATCTCGGTCTCGGCCGGGATCAGCAGGTCCTGCGAGACGCCGCGCACGACCGGGAGCGGCCGCCCGCACAGCCCGCCCGCGACCGCGATCTCGTCGGCATGCTCCGGCATCTGCGAGCCCATGGTTGCGGCGGTGTAGTGCAGCGCCAGATCCGATCCGATGCATACGGCGATCGGCAAGGCTTCGCCTTTGCGCTTTGCGCGCTCGAAGGCGAGGCGCAAGTGCCGGCCGAAGTCGAGCTTGACCCCGGTACGGCTCCCGCCCACGAGCTGCAGGCGGTGATAGGACGCGTTGTAGGTGCCGGTGTCGGGATCGCGCACGATCACGATGCCGGCGGTGACGAAGCGTCCGGCATCCGCCGCCGTGTGGTGGAGCGCGGGCAGCATGCGGCCGAGGTCGATGTCTTTGCGGTGCACGTGCTCCTGCGCCGGCGCCTTCTCGACGATCACCGGCGGTTGCGGCGAGCCGAGCGCCCGGCCGATGAAGTCGCGGATGCC
This sequence comes from uncultured Alphaproteobacteria bacterium, assembly GCA_963827585.1. Classification (GTDB taxonomy): domain Bacteria; phylum Pseudomonadota; class Alphaproteobacteria; order Rhizobiales; family Xanthobacteraceae; genus VAZQ01. The sequence continues at coordinate 122,200 of CAWHCK010000005.1, read as the reverse complement.
GTTGAAGTCGATGCCGAAGGCGGCCTCGCAGTTCGCCTGGCACGACAGCAGGTTCCCCACGACCGGCATGTCGTGGCCGTCGACGGCGGTGAACAGCAGCGCCGGTCCGCCATCGAGCTGCTTCATGATGGCTGCCACCTCGAGGTGAGGATCGACCGAAGCCGTATAGGCATTGAGCCGTCCAAGCGTTGCCATACGGTCGAGCGCCGAACGAAAGCGCGTGTCGAGAACGCCGGAATTGGACATGGTCGATGCCTCTGTTGCGCACGAGCACGGCTTGCGGCCGGCGGTTGCAAAACAAACGCGAAGCATGACAATGGCAAAACCGCCGCAGATATGCGAGCCCGTGCATGACACTTGAGCTCGCGTGAACCCGATCCAGGAAAAGCGCATGACCAAAGCGGTGCTCGGCATCATCGGCGGCTCCGGCATCTATGATCTGCCGGGGCTCGAGAAGGTGCGGCAAAGGAAGATCAAGAGCCCGTGGGGCGAGCCATCGGCCCCGCTGCGCGTCGGCGAGATCGCGGGAACGCCGGTGGTGTTCCTGTCGCGCCACGACAAGGGCCATCGGCTCTCGCCGTCCGACATCAACTATCGCGCCAATATCGACGTGCTCAAGCGCGCGGGCGTGACCGATCTGGTCTCGCTTTCAGCCTGCGGCTCGTTCAAGCAGGAGCTGCCGCCCGGCACCTTCGTGCTCGTCGACCAGTTCGTCGACCGCACCTTCAACCGGGCAAGCTCGTTTTTCGGCAGGGGGTGCGTCGCCCATGTGTCGATGGCGCATCCGGTCTCGCCGCGCTTGCAGGACCGCATCGCCGCCGCCGCCGGTCTCGAGGGAATCAAGCTCGCGCGCGGCGGCACCTATGTATGCATGGAGGGGCCGCAGTTCTCCACGTTGGCCGAGAGCATGACCTACAAGGAGCTGGGCTATTCGGTGATCGGCATGACCAACCTGCCGGAGGCGAAGCTCGCGCGCGAGGCCGAGCTCTGCTACGCGACCGTCGCCATGGTCACCGACTTCGACTGTTGGCATCCCGACCACGACGCGGTGACGGTGCAGGACATCATCGCCGTGCTCACGGCGAACGCGGACAAGGCGAAGGGGCTTGTGGCTCGCCTGGCGAGAGATTTCCCGCGCGAGCACGAGCCGTGCCCGATCGGTTCGGATCGCGCGCTCGACACTGCGTTGATCACGGCTCCGGAGGCGCGCGACAAGACGCTACTCAGGAAGCTCGACGCGGTGGCGGGACGCGTGTTGAAGAAGAAGCGCTGACGCCTGCTCCGCCCTCATCCCGAGCAGCGTTGCGCAAGCGCTTCGAAGCCTATACCGGTGAGGTCAAGAACAAGGGTGGCATTCGCCGATGCGTCGCACCCAGCCCCGAGGAGAGAGATAGAGCGATGTCAGCATTCATGTTCTCGCGCGCGTTCGCCGCTGCGGCTCTGCTTGCGGCTTTCCTCACTCCAGTGGTCGCGCATGCCCAAACGACGCTCAGGGTGCCGGTCGTTTCCCGCACCATCTTTTATCTGCCGGCATGGACGGCGGAAAAGCAGGGCTTCTTCAAGCAGGAAGGCCTCGACGTGAAGATCGAGGTCTACGACGCGTCGGAGAAGATCTTTCATGATCTGCGCGCCGGTACGCATCAAATCGGCATCGCCTCGATCGAAAGCGTCGTTGCCGATTCCTACAAGGGCGGCAAGGTCCGGATCGTCGCCGGCATCGCCAAGCGGCCTCCGCATTTCATCATCGCGCAGCCCGAGATCAAGACGCTCGCGGATCTCAAGGGCAAGACCATCGGCGTGGTGTCGATGCACGAGGGCACCACGTTCTTCGTCGCCGACATCGCCAAGGCCGGTGGCTTCAAGCTCGAGGACGTGAAAGTGGAGGCGGTCGGTGGTTCGCCCACCCGGGCGCGCCTGCTCAGGGAGCGCAAGATCGATATGGGCCTGCAGCCCTATCCCCTGAGCTACGAGGCCGAAGCGCAGGGCTTCACCAATCTGGGCGCGATGGCGAAACTTGTCCCCGACTACCAGTTCGTCTCTGTCATGGTCGACGAGACTTGGGCGCGCGCGAACCGGACGGCTCTCGTCGGCTTCCTCAAGGCGCTCAGGCGCGGCACCGACTACATGTTCGCCCATCCCGACGAGTTGGCCGAGCTCGGCGCCAAGGAGCTGCGCACCAGTCCGGCATTCGCGCGCCGCGCGCTCGATGACACGCTCAGCATGGATATCATGGCGCGCGATCTCTCCCTCGCGGACGCAAGCCTGCGGCGCGTGTTCAGCATCATGCAGCAGGCCGGCGCTCTCCCGCCCGGCGCGCCGTTCGAACCGGCGCGGTTCGTCGATGAGAGCTATCTCGCCGAGAGCCGGCGCTAGAGCATGATCCGGAAAAGTGGGTACCGGTTTTCCGAAAAGATCATGCTCAAACAAAAAGCTAGAGCGTGATTGCGACTCAACCTAAAGCAATCACGCTCTAGCGCGCCAGCGATTTCTGAATTTGCCGCGCGGCGATGGTCCCGGCCGCGATCGCGGTGGCGATGCAGGGATGCGCCGGATTGGCGACATCGCCGATCGCGAACACGCCGCGGCAGGATGTTTCCATGTTGCCGTCGACGGCCACATAGCCGTGCGCGTCCTGCTCGAGCGCGAGTTCGGCCAGCCAGCGCTCGCTGGTGTTGGGCCGATAGCCGAACAGGAGCACGACGTGATCGACCTCGATCTCGCCGCCGCCGCCCAGCCGGACGCGGACTCTGGCCCCGGCATCGTCGAGCGCCTCGACCAGCCGCTCCGCCACCACCGTCACCCTTCCTGATGCCTGATGCTGGCGCAGGCGTTCGACCAGCAGCGGCTGCGCCTTCGGCTGCTTCGAGCGCATGAGAAGGGTCACGCGCGCGCCCTTCTCGGCCAGCATGCGCGAGACGTCGAAGGCATTGTCGCCGCCGCCGATCACGGCGATATGCGCGGCCAGATGGGCGCCCGGCTCGCCCACGCCGGTAGGGCCGAGATGGACGCGGCCGGCCTCCGCAAGCCGACGTGCATTTTTCACCTCGTCGAGCCACTCCCCGCCGCGGAAACTCGTTCCGGTTGCGATCACCACGGCCGGGCCCGACAAGGACCGCGGTGTCGGTGAGCCGGCCGACGCGATGTCGAGCCCGAATTGGCCCCCGCTCTCCCGTCGCGCGCGCTCGGGACGGGCGCCGAGCCAGGTCTCGACCGCAAGGCTCCGGATGTGGCCGGCGAACGCGGCGGCATTCTCGCGCGCACTTTCTCCCGGCCGCCCGAGCAGCCAGTCATTGGGATAGGGGCTGCACCGCGCCATGCCGCCGAGCACGGGCCCTTTTTCGATGATGACCGGGCGCAGCCCGAAATTGTGCAGCCACAGCGCGCAGGACATGCCCGCGGGCCCGCCTCCGATGATCGGAACCGTCGGCACGCCGGACGTTGTCAATCGATCCGCCACGGCCTATTCCGTCTGCGGTTGCACGTACCCCCATGGTTCGCCAGAGTGGGATCGCCCGCAAGCCTGCCGGCCCGTTTCAACGCGAGAACCTCATGATCAGCGTCCAATTCGAGCACGATCTGAAGGAATCCGTCCGCACCATTCCGGACTATCCCAAGCCCGGGATCATGTTCCGCGACATCACCACGCTTCTCGGCAATGCGCGTGCCTTCCGCCGCGCGGTCGACGAGCTGGTCCAGCCCTGGGCGGGGTCCAAGATCGACAAGGTTGCCGGCATCGAGGCGCGGGGCTTCATCCTGGGCGGGGCGGTGGCGCATCAGGTCTCGGCCGGCTTCGTACCGATCCGCAAGAAGGGCAAGCTGCCGCACAAGCGGGTCTCGATCGCCTATTCGCTGGAATACGGCCTCGACGAGATGGAGATGCACGAGGATGCGGTGGCGGAGGGCGACCGCGTCATCCTGGTCGACGATCTGATCGCCACCGGCGGGACCGCGGAGGGCGCGGTCAAGCTCCTGCGCCAATTGGGGGCGGACGTGCTCGCCGCCTGTTTCATCATCGACCTGCCCGACCTCGGCGGCGCCGACAAGCTGCGCAAGCTCGATGTCCCGGTGCGAACGCTCATTGCGTTCGAGGGGCATTGAAGCGCGGCTATTTCCGGTGCGGCCCCCACGGGCCGGGCTCCCCGGTTGCGGAGGAGCCGCCGAGCTCGATCGGGGGCCGCGGCGGCAGAAACGGCGTGGCGCCGCCGGGCGCCTGTTGGTCCGGGGCGGCGCCCCACGGCCCAGCCGGGGCGGGCTGTTCGGCATTTTCCTGCACGGCGCCAGCTTCGGGCCCGCTCGGCGCGGGCAGCGCGAGCGGACCTGGATCGTGGCCGCCGGCGAACTTCACCAGCGCCGCCACGCGTGCGTCGATCGGCGGATGGGTGTCGAAAACATTGGAAAATCCCTGGCGCGGGTTGTCGATGCACATTTCCATCACCGCGGAGGTGGCGCCGGGGAGCTCGCCGCGGCCCTCGATCTTTCGCAGCGCCGAGATCATCGCGTCCGGATTCTTGGTCAGCTCGACCGAGCCCGCGTCGGCGAGATATTCGCGCCGGCGCGACAGCGCGAAGCGGATGACGATCGAGAGCACCCAGGCGATCGCGACGAGCGCGATGGCGATGAGGATCGCGATCCCCGCGCCCTTGCGATCGCCGCCGCTGCGCCCGCCGCGCCAGCTCAACCCGCCCTGGAACATGAGCCGGAACACGAGCTCGGCGAAGAACGCGATCGCGCCCGCGATGACCACGGCGATCACCAGCATGCGAACGTCGCCGTTGCGGATGTGCGTGAGCTCGTGACCAAGCACCGCCTCGACCTCGGCGTCATCGAGCGAATTGACCAGCCCGGATGTGACCGTGATCGCGTATTGCTTGTCGTTCATGCCGGTGGCGAAGGCGTTGAGGTTGTCGTCCTCGATCATCTTGAGCTTCGGCATGGTGATGCCGCGTGAAATGCACAGGTTCTCCAGCAGATTGTAGAGCCGGGGCGCTTCCTGTCGCGTCACGTCGCGGCCGCCGGTCACCGCGTCGATCATCGACTGGTGGAATTTGTAGGCGATGAAGATCCACAGCGCGGTGCCGATCGTGGCAAAGGGTGCGGCGTAGAGCGCGTCGGTCAGGGCGCGGCGGACGAGCACGTCGATCTGGGCATCGGTGGTGAACGCCTCGCCCATGAGCGCCCCGGCATAGACCAGCAGATAGACGAGGAAGAACAGGCCGATCAGCAGCGCGATCGATCGCCGCTTGTTCGACTGGATATGGGTATAGAGTCCGTAGGCGGCCATTGACGGCTTTACCTAGTCGCGCTTGAGCGTAAAGCCATCGAAGTCATCGCGCAGCCTCGGTCCCGCATCGGCGCTCGCTTCACCGTCGCTTGTCCGCGGCGCGCTTCCTCAAAACTTCACCTGCGGCGCCTGCTCGAGCACCTTGCGCTCCTCGACGCCGACGTCGAAGAAGTCCTTCTGGGTGAAGCCGAGCGAGCCCGCCAGCAGCACCGCCGGGAATTGCTGGATGCCGGTGTTGTATTCCTGCACCGCGCTGTTGAAGAAGCGGCGCGCGGCGGCGATCTTGTTCTCGATATCGGACAGCTCGCTCTGGAGCTGCTGGAAATTCTGGCTGGCCTTGAGGTCCGGATAGGCTTCGCTCAGGGCGAACAGCTGCCGCAGCGCCCCGGTCAGCACGTTCTCGGCCGCGGCCTGCGCGGCAACCCCTCCGGACTGGGCCGCAACGGCGGCGTTGCGCGCCTGGACCACCGCCTCCAGCGTGCCGCGTTCGTGCGAGGCATAACCCTTCACCGTCTCGACCAGGTTGGGGATGAGGTCGTGGCGCTGCTTGGTCTGCACGTCGATGTCGGAGAACGCCTGGCTCACCCGCTGCCGCATGGCGACAAGTCCGTTGTAGATCATGACGATCCACAGCACGAGGACGACAATCACACCGATGACGATCCAGGTGACGACGGTGGAGGACATGGGGGCGGGCTCCTGGGAAGGCGAAGGTTTATGGTTGGCCGCTGCAATCTATGGCGGAGCGGGGCCGGAGGGAAGCCGCGCGGGTCCGCCGCGGAACGCCGCACCCGGCAAATCGTTGCCTTGGTCGGAGCTCCTATGACGCGAGCGCGATGAGAAGATGGCATGACCGCACCCGCATCATCGCGAGCAGACGCGGCAATCATTGCGACCGACATCCCGGCGCGCCTCGATCGGCTGCCGTGGGGCCGCTTCCATACGCTGGTGGTCGTCGCGCTCGGCATCACCTGGATCCTCGACGGTCTCGAGGTGACGCTGGCCGGCGCCGTGGCGCCGGCGCTGAAGGCGAGCCCGCAGCTCAAGTTCTCCAACGCCGATGTCGGGCTCGCCAGCAGCGCCTATCTCGCCGGCGCGGTGCTGGGCGCGCTGTTCTTCGGCTGGCTCACCGACCGGCTCGGACGCAAGCGGCTGTTCTTCATCACCCTTGCGGTCTATCTCGTCGCCACCGCGGCCACCGCGCTGTCCTGGAATTTGTGGAGTTTCGCGCTGTTTCGCTTCTTCACCGGCGCCGGCATCGGCGGGGAATACACCGCCATCAATTCGACCATCCAGGAGCTCGTGCCGGCGCGCTATCGCGGCTGGACCGACCTCGTCATCAACGGCAGCTTCTGGATCGGCGCCGCGCTCGGTGCGGCGGGCTCGATCGTGCTGCTCGATCCCGACGTGCTGGCGCCCGACCTGGGATGGCGGTTGGCGTTCCTGATCGGCGCGGTGCTCGGGCTCGTCATCTTTCTCATGCGGCTGTGGCTGCCGGAGTTGCCGCGCTGGCTGATGACGCATGGCCGGCTCGAGGAGGCGAACGCGGTGCTCGATCGCGTCGAGGCCGAATTCCGCGCCCAAGGTCATGCCTTCGCGAGCGGACCGTTGCCCGTGATCCGGCTGCGCGTGCGCCGCTCGACCCCCCTGCTCGAGGTCGCGAGCACGCTGTTTCGCAATGAGCGGCAGCGTACGTTCGTGGGCCTGAGCCTGATGGCGGCGCAGGCGTTCTTCTACAACGCGATCTTCTTCACCTATGCGCTGGTGCTGACCGACTTCTACGGCATCCGCGCCGATCACGTCGGGTGGTATTTGCTGCCGTTCGCGGCCGGAAACTTCCTCGGGCCGGTGGTTCTCGGCCGTTTGTTCGACACCGTCGGCCGCCGCCCGATGATCGCGGCCACCTATGCGCTCTCCGGCCTGCTGCTCGCCGGCTCGGGCTATCTCTTTGCCATCGGCGTCCTGTCCGCGACCGGCCAGACCATCGCCTGGATGGTGATCTTCTTCGTCGCCTCGGCGGCGGCAAGCTCGGCCTACCTGACCGTGAGCGAAACCTTCCCGCTCGAAATCCGCGCGCTCGCCATCGCTTTCTTCTATGCCGTCGGCACCGGGATCGGCGGGGTGGCCGGACCCTGGATGTTCGGCGCCCTGATCGATACCGGCTCGCGCTGGAGCGTGTTCGGCGGCTATCTCCTCGGCGCCGTGCTGATGCTCGCGGCGGCGGTGATCGCCGCACGCTACGCCGTTGCCGCCGAACGCAAGCCGTTGGAGAGCGTTTCCCGGCCGCTCGCCGCTGCCGATTGACGGCACCGTAGATCGTCGATCGGAGCGGTTCCTCCCGTCTATCGGAACAACCGTTGCGATGCGAGGCGGGCGCCGTCGCGCATGCTCGCGAGCTTGGCCCACACGACATCCTCGGCGACGCGCCCCCAGCCGGCGGACGTGTCGAAGCCGCAATCGGTGCCGGCGAGGACGCGCGAGGGGTCGCCGACGACGGCCGCCACACGCTCGATGCGGTCCGCCACCACTTCCGGATGCTCGACGAAATTGGTCAGGCTGTCGATCACACCCGCGACCAGGATCTGGTCGTGCGCGAGCGGATGCCTCTCGAAGCAGCGGAATTCGTGCGCGTGCCGCGGATTGGCGAACGGCAGTACGAAGCCCCCGACCTTGGCCTGCTGCAGAGCGGGGAGAATGTCTTCGAGCGGGACGTCGCTGTCGTGCGGCGATTCCGAGTTGCCCCAGCACACATGCAGGCGGACGCGCTCGCGCGGGACGTTCGCGAGCGCCGTGTTGATGGTCGCGACGACCTGCTCGACGAACCCGACGAACGCGGCGACCGGCCGGTCCTTGTAGGTGATGTGGCGCTCGAGGGCGAGATCGGGCGCGTCGACCTGCAACAAGAAGCCGTGCTTTACGATCGCCTCGTACTCGACCTTGAGCGCGGCGCCGAGCGCCGCCAGATAGGCCTCGAGGGTGTCGTAGTGCTCATTGCGCACCGCCATGGCGAGAATGCCGGGGAGGGCGCGCTCATGAACGGTTCGACGAAAGCTCCGGGATTCTGGTCGAGCACGGCCTTGAAATGGCGGCATTCGTCGTCGATCGCGCGGTGGTCGAGATAGCGCACCTCCGCGACCGCCTTCGGCAGTCCGCCGAGCGAGGACACCTGGGTCTTGCCGGCGTGCTGCTCGGCCCACATTCGCTTGAATTCCGGATAGCGGTCGATATCGGCACGCGAGGGCCGCTCCCAGCTTCCGCCGAGGCCGGAGAGCCGGGCCTTGAGATAGAGAAAAAAGGAATCGCGCTGCTGCTCGCCGTTGTTGCCGACATCGATACCGGCGGCGCGCTGCTTCTCTACGGACCGCCGCACGGCCTCGCGGCCGGCGCGCTCGATCTCGGCCGCATCGACCGCAGCCCCCTGCGCGCGCAGCGCATAGAGCCGCGTCAGGTCCCGCGGCCGCGGCAGGCTGCCGGTATGGGTCGTCAGGATCCGGTCCGAGCTTCGTTGCATCATTTTCGCTCCACGCCGCCGCTCACTCCGGTCAATTCGACATGCGGGCAGGCAGCCACAAGGCGAGCTCCGGCCAGAAGATCACCAGGCCCAGCACGATGAACATGATGAGGTGGAACGGGATCGTCCCGATGACGACCTCGCTCAGCTTGCCATCCCAGATGCTCTGGATGACGAACAGATTGATCCCGATCGGGGGCGAGATTTGGCCGAGCTCGATGAAGATCACGAGGATCACGCCGAACAGAATCGGGTCGATACCGTAGCTGTCGAGGACGGGAAACAGCAGCGGGACGGTGATGACGATCATCCCGAGGCTTTCGATGAGGCAGCCCAGGATCGTGAACAGGATGAGCAGCGCGATGTAGAACTCGAACTTGGTCAGACGCAGCCCGACGATGAGCTCGGTGACCTTCTCACCGACGCCGCCGAAGCTCAGCGCGGTGGAGAAGATGTAGGCGGCGAGGATGAGGAACAGGATATTGCCGCTGAAATAGATCGTACTGTGCATCGCCGAGATGAAGCGCCGCAGCGTGAGCTCGCCGAGGGTCGCGCCGAGCAGGATCGACAGCACGCAGCCGATCGCGGCCGCTTCGGTCGTGGTGACGACGCCGAAATAGAGGCCGCCGATGGTGACGGCGATCAGCACGAAGAACGGAAAAACGTCGGCGACGGCGCGGACAAGCTCCGCAAGCGAGCGCGGGCCGGTTTCGTTCGGCGCGATGGACGGCACGAGCCTGGCGTGCACCGCGATGTAGGCCATGAACAACGCCGTCATGATCAAACCGGGAATCACCCCGGCGATGAACAGCTTCGGTACCGACGTCTCGGTGAACGTGCCGTAGATGATCATGGGGAAACTCGGCGGGATCAGGATGCCGAGAGTGCCGCCGGCGGCGAGCGATCCGGCCGCGAGCGCGCGATTGTACTTTCGCGCGATCAGTTGCGGCAGCGCGACGCCGCCGATCGAGGCGGCGGTTGCGATGCTCGAGCCGCTGACCGCCGAGAAGATCGCACAGCCCGCGATATTGGTCTGTAAGAGGCCGCCCGGGAGCCTGGCAACGAGCTTTTGGAGCCCGCCATAGATGCGGGTGCTCAATCGGCTGGCGCTCAGGATTTCCGCCATCAGCATGAACAGCGGCACGGTCGTGAGCACGAAGCTGTTCATGCTTCCCCAAGCCACCAGCCCGAGGCTGTTGAGCGCCGGGAGCCCGCCCTGCAGGAGCAGGTAGATGAGCGCAGGTATGGTGATCGCGAACGGCACCGCCATCCCGGCCATGAGCAGGCCGAGGAACAGGACCGTTACGACCAGGAGCTGGAGCTCAGGTGACATCGCGCTTGTCGCCGGCCGCTGCCGGCAGCCGCAGCCTCCTCGTCTCTGCGATCAACGTCCGGCACAGCGAGAAGCACAGCGCGATCATGCCCAACGCCATCGCAAGTTGTGGCAGCCAGAGCGGCGTCGCGAGGTAGGTGGGCGCCACGTTGCCGAACCGCCACGACGACATGTCCAGCCGTACAAACTGCCAAGCCAGCAGCACGCAGGCAGCGAGCGAGAGCAACCCGAAGATCAGGTGGGAGACGGCGCGCCCGCGCGGCGTGAGCCGCGCCTGCACGAGCTCGACCTCGTGGAAGCTGCGATTGACGTGGCACGTCGAGAGGCTGAGGAAGGAGATTGCGACCAGCATGTAGCCGCCGACCTCGTCCGACGCCTCGAACGAGAAGTTGAAGAGCGAGCGCGTCACGATGTCGACGGTGATCAGAACGAGCATCACGAGGAGCGCTGCCTCGCTTGCGACCTTGCAGGTCCATTCGACCGGGCCTTCCCGCACGGCGCGCAGGCGGCGCTCGCTCGGCGCCTGCGTTGCGGCCTCTTCGATCGAGGTCATCGTCCGTGCCTTGCGCCCAATGTCAGCGATTGAGCGCGGCGCGGACCTTGTCCAGGGCTTCGACGGTATCCGGTCCGCGCCCCTTCGCCCATTCAGCCCAGTAGGGCTTCACCGCCTCGGTCGCGCGCACGATGTCTTCGGGCTTCGCATTCGTCAGGGTATAGCCGGCGGAAGAGAGGATGCGTTGCGAGTCCATCTCCTCCTTCTTCATCGTCTCTTGATTCCACCGCGCGGTGTCCTCGGCAACCTTGCGCAGCGCGCCCTGCAGGCCGGGAGAGAGCTTCCGATAGGCGTCGGTATTGGCGATGAAATAGGAGTTGTTGACGTTGACCACCAGCAGATATCCGTACTTGAGCATATCCTTCCACAGCACGGCGCCGACCCCGGCCGTGAAGATTCCTTCGACCACGCCGCGATCGAGCGCGGAGGGAACCTCCGGCGCGCTCATGGTGATCGAGGTGCCGCCGAACCGGCGGACGAACTCGCCCTGCTCGGGTTGGGCAACCCGAAGCTTCATGCCCTTGATGTCGTCGAGGGATTCGAGCTTCTTGCGTCCCCAGATGACCTGCATGGGATAGCTGTACGAGGAGAGCACGGTCGAGCCCTTCTGGCCGAACGCTTTCTCGATGTAGGGCTTGAGCACCGCATCGGCCTTGGCGAAATCCTCATATGACTGGATCAGCATCGGCAAGCGCGGGATGCCTGCGACGGTGATGTTGCCGGAATTGAACAGGTCGTCGCCGAGCTGGACGATGTTTTCTCCGACCGCCTGGGTGATGTTGCTCGCACTGATCTGAAGCGTGCCCGAGAGGTGCAGCCTCACCTTGAGCTCGCCTCCCGTCGCCTTGTCGATTTCTTCGGTGAACAGTTTCGCCCCGCGCGAGGTCGCGAAGTTCGGCGCGGATTGGTGCATGTAGAAATTCCATTGCTCGGCCGCGCGGGTCGGGACGCCGGCCGTGAGCAGGAGAATGATCGACGCTGCCGCGACCGTCGCTACGGTCGCGCTCCTCACAGCAAATCTCATCACGATGCGCCTCCCGTTTTGGTTTTTGCGTTCCGGCCGGATCGACGTCCGCCCACGCTGTTTGTCCGAGTGTGGAAGAAAACGCCCGCGCGAAGCAAGGCGCGAAATCGCGGCAGCGGCGATCGGAGGCGAGTTACCCTAGTGCGCATCCCGATTGGGTTGAATCGGGATGCGCACTTAGATCCTTCGTTTTTGCGCATGTTCTTATCGGAAAACCGGTGCCCACTTTTCCGGAACATGCGCTAAGCGTTGCATTTGCGGGCGATGATGCCCGTTGGGCGGGTGGGCGCCTACCCGCTCCCGGCAGCCCTGCTTCGAGTGGGCAGGAGGCGCGGTCCCGCCTCGACCTGATCGCATCGACGGTTTAGAGGTAGCGGGCTGAAGGGAGGGACCCGCCGGGACCTCGTGTCCGCGGGCGGGGAGGGCCGCTGACCTTGAATTCATCCGCCTGTGGCAGGGAACTGTCGGCGCGCAAGCAGGCCATTCGCCGCCTCGCCGACGCGAGCGCGTCCGAGCGCCGCACGTGGCTCGCGCGCGGCGCCTTCTTCCACGACGAGGATCTGCTCTATCTCAAGTTCCTGATTCCGGAAGGCGCCCGCGTGCTCGAGCTCGGGTGCGGCACCGGCGACCTGCTGGCCGCGCTCAAGCCGTCGTTCGGCGTCGGAGTGGATTTCAGCGCCGGCATGATTGCGCAGGCGCGCCAGGCCCATCCCGGTCTCACGTTCTTCGTCGGCGACATCGAGGACCCCGCCTTCATCCGCTCCCTGCCGGGACCCTTCGACGTCATCGTGGTGGTGGACACGCTTGGCGCGCTCGACGACTGCCAGGCCATGCTCGAGAACCTGCACGACCTGTGTACGCGCGAGACCCGGCTCGTCGTCGGCTATTTCTCGCACCTGTGGTATCCGGCGCTGAAATCCGCCGAGGCGGTCGGGCTGAAGATGCCGCAGCCGCCGCAAAATGTGCTGTCTCCCGCCGACGTGCGCGCGCTGGTGGCGCTTGCCGATTTCGAGGCGGTCAAGAACGAAAAGCGGGTGCTGTTGCCGATGCGGCTGTTGGGAGTGGGCCGTTTCGTCAACCGGTTCGTGGCGCCGCTGCCGCTCATCGCCAGCCTGTGCCTGCGCCACTACACCGTGTGCCGCTCGCTGCGGCGCTGCGCCACCGACGTGATGTCGGCGACCATCGCGATTCCGACCCGCAACGAGCGCGGCAATATCGAAGCGGCGGTGAAGCGCATTCCGCGCTTCGTGGACGCGCTCGAAATCATCTTCGTCGAAGGCCATTCCCGGGACGGCACCTGGGAGGAGATCGAGCGCGTCGCGGCTGCCTACCCGCATTACGACATCAAGGCGATGCGGCAGCCCGGCACGGGCAAGCGCGACGCCGTGTTTACTGCGTTGGAGGCTGCGCGCGGCGACGTCCTGATCATCCTCGACGCCGATCTCACCGTGCCGCCGGAGCAACTGCCCAAGTTCTGGGACGCGATCCGCTCGGGCAAGGGCGAATTCGTCAACGGCTCCCGTCTGGTCTATCCCATGGAGGACCAGGCGATGCGCTTCCTCAATCTCGTCGCCAACAAGACCTTCTCGCTGCTCTTCACCTGGCTGCTGTCGCAACGCTTCACCGACACGCTGTGCGGGACCAAGGCGATCTGCCGCTCCGACTATGCGCGGCTCAAGGCCGGTCGCAGCTATTTCGGGGACTTCGATCCGTTCGGGGATTTCGAGCTGATCTTCGGCGCCTCGAAGCTCGGTCTCAAGGCGGTGGAGATTCCCATCCGCTATGCCAATCGCACCTACGGCGAGACCCAGATCTCGCGCTTTCGCCACGGCTTCATGCTGCTGCGCATGGTGCTGTTCGCGTTCCTGCGCATCAAGGCGATGTAGTCGACGTGCCGGCTTTCGATCAGCTCGCGCGCTACCGCAACGCCTGGGATCGCAAGCCGGTCCTGCGCACCATCTACGACGACTTCTACGACCGCATCATCGCGGCCTGCCGGCCCGGCGTCACGATCGAGATCGGGGGCGGCATCGGCAATCTGAAGCAGCGGCTGACCGACGTGGTCGCGACCGACATTCAGGGCGCGCCCTGGCTCGATTGTGTGGCGGATGCGCAGCGGCTTCCGTTCGCGGGAGCCTGCGCCGCCAACATCGTCATGGTCGATGTGCTGCATCATCTGGAATTTCCGGCCGTGTTCTTCCGCGAGGCCGAGCGTGTCCTCCGCGCGGGCGGCCGCGTGCTCATGGTCGAGCCGGCGATCACCTGGGGCAGCACCTTGTTCTACCGGATGCTCCATCACGAGCCGGTTCGCACCTCGGCCGAGACCCTGATGGAGGGCAGGCCCGATCCCGGTCGCGATCCCTACCGCTCCAACCAGGCGATCCCGACGCTCCTCGCCACCCGCGACCGCGAGCGGTTTCACCGCCTGTTTCCCGCGCTCCGCATTGAGCGCGTGGAATGGTTCTCGCTCGCAGCCTATCCGCTGAGCGGCGGCTTCAAGCCCTGGAGCCTGATCGGCGAAGGCGTCGCCCGCCGCCTGCTGCGCGTCGAGCGCGCGATCGAGCCGGTGGTGGGCCGCGTCGCGGCATTTCGAATGCTGCTGATCATTGAAAAAGCATGAGCACGGCGAACGCCGCCGCCCGCGGCGTCAAGCCAACGCCTACACGTGCCACAAGTCTCGGAGCTGCCCGCCGGCACCGTAAACCGGGTCCTTTGCCGGCACCGGCACCTTGGGGATCGATTTCAAGGCCCGCGCGTGGTGCTCGGGCAAGGGCGCACATTCATCGTATTCGCCCGAGGGCGGATAGGCGCCCACCACCAGCAAATCCTTGCTGGCGGACAGACACTGATGACCGGTTCCGGCTGGTAGGGCGACGACGTCCTCGGCCTCCAATTCGAGCACCTTGCCGGCGTTGCCGCCGAAGCGCACGCGTGCGTGGCCGCGCGCGATGCCGAGAACTTCGTGGGTGCGCGAATGGTAATGCACGTAGTCATAGATGCCGTTGCGCCACGAATCCTTCCATCCGTTCGACGCGAACAACTCCTCGAACACCGCCGCCGGATCCTCCACATCCGCCAGCCGGACGACCCCCCTGTAGTGGATCAGCGGAAGGCGCGGATTGTTCGGGATGCTGCCGTCGTCCTCGAACATGATCGTATGCGCCCGGCGCGGGCGAACGGTCGCATGCGCAGATCCGGCGGTGGATTTGCCGATGCCCGTGATCTTTTCCAAGGTCTTTTTCAAGCTTTCGAGACCGTACATGGGCGCCTCGCGTTCGGTCGGAATAACCGCCGGCCAGGCAGCCCAGTTCCACTGTCTGTCGCCTCGGCTACCGAGCGTCAGGAGACTTGCCTGCGACCCCCCCGCCTGCGAGCCCCCGCCCGACGAGACGACGGAACATCTCCCCACGTTCCCGCGTTGCCGTCGACTAGCTAGCACAAGGGGCTGTACCCCGATGGGGAGAGTAGAAGAGTATCGACGCTACGCCAGAGAGTGCTTGGGAATGGCGAATGCAAGCCAAGACCCGCAAGCGCGGGCAATCCTGCTACAGATGGCGCAGGTATGGCTTCGGCTGGCCGATGAGAGGACACTCGCGCAAGATTCCGAGGAAAACCGCCCTCAGCTCGATAATTGAACCCCTCTCCGCTCGAGTTCCTCTTCCGCGAGCCGCGTCCAAGCCTGCGCCATGTCCTCGAGAGTCTTGCGCTGTCTCTCCGTCGCGGCCTGGTGAGCCAGACGATGGCATTCCTGCGCAAACCGCTGGTATTCCGCTAACGTATCCATACCGCAACAACCCGCCGCCCAATGACGGCGTTCCAAACGCATAGATCTCATGCGGCGGGAACCATGTGCGCGAAGCGAAAATTCCTCCGTGGCAGCCTCGCAGCAAGCCTGTTTAACTCTGCTTGATGAAGGTCCCCTCGCGCAATTCGCTCACCGCCTGCTGCAGTTCCGCCTGCGTGTTCATGACGATCGGTCCGTACCAGGCGACCGGCTCTTCGATCGGCTTGCCCGAGACGAGCAGGAAGCGGACGCCCGCCTCGCCGGCCTGCACGGTGACCTCGTCGCCGCGACCGAACAGCACCAGCGAGCGGTTCCCCGTGCGCTCGCGGATCACTGTCTCGCCATCCGGAGCTTCCTTCTCTGTCAGAACGCCGAACGGCTGGGATGCCTCGGAAAACGACGCCGAGCCTTCGAAGACATAGGCGAAGGCGTGCCGCGTGGTCTCCACCGGCAACGTTTTTCGCCGGCCCGCCGGAACGGAAATGTCCAAATAGCGCGGCTCCGCGGCGGTCCCGTCCACCGGCCCGCGCCGGCCCCAGAAGTCGCCGCAGATCACCCGCACGCGCGTGCCGTCGTCGTCGACCACCTCGGGGATTTCCGTTGCCGGAATATCCTGATAGCGCGGCGCCGTCATCTTGAGCGAGGCGGGCAGATTGGCCCACAGCTGGAATCCGTGCATGCGCCCGCGCGGATCGCCCTTGGGCATCTCCTGGTGGAGAATTCCGCTGCCGGCGGTCATCCATTGCACGTCGCCGGCGCCCAGCGTGCCCTGGTTTCCCAGGCTGTCGCCGTGGTCCACCGTCCCGGCGAGCACATAGGTGATCGTCTCGATGCCGCGGTGCGGATGCCACGGGAAGCCGGCGCGATAGTCATCCGGGCGATCGTTGCGGAAGTCGTCGAGCAGCAGGAACGGATCGAATTCGCCGGTGTCGCCGAAGCCGAAGGCGCGGTGGAGCTTCACCCCGGCGCCTTCCATGGTGGGCACGGACTTGACGACCCGCTTGACCGGTCGAATGGACATGACGGCTCCTCATTCGATTGAGCGCCGTCTATGTGGGGACGCGGAACCCGATCGTCCAGAGCGCGCAGGCCTCAGCTCGCCTCGCGCAGCTTCACCGCGTCTTCGAGGTCGACCGAAACGAGCTGCGACACGCCGCGTTCCGCCATGGTGACGCCGTAGAGCCGGTTCATCCGCGCCATGGTGATCGGATTGTGAGTGATGATCACGAAGCGCGTGTCGGTCGAACGGGTCATCTCGTCGAGCAGATCGCAGAAGCGCTCGATATTGTGATCGTCGAGCGGCGCGTCGACCTCGTCGAGCACGCAGATCGGCGCCGGATTGGTGAGAAACACCGCGAAGATCAGTGCCAGCGCGGTCAACGCCTGCTCGCCGCCCGAGAGCAGCGACAGCGTCGCCGGCTTCTTGCCCGGGGGCTTGGCGATGATCTCGAGGCCGGCCTCGAGCGGATCGTCGTGCTCGATCAGGTGCAGCTCCGCAGTGCCGCCGCCGAACAGCTCCGCGAACAGGTGCTTGAAGTGGTTGTTGACCACCTCGAAGGAGGCCAGCAGCCGCTCGCGCGCTTCGCGGTTGAGGTTATGGATGCCCTGGCGCAGCCGCTTGATCGCTTCGACCAGATCGTCGCGCTCGGCGGTGAGCGAACCGTGCTGGGTCTCGACCTCGCGCAGCTCTTCCTCGGCGCGCAGGTTGACGGCACCGAGCCGCTCGCGGTCGCGGCGCAGCCGTTCGAGATTGGCTTCCACCTCGGCGACGTCCGGCAGCGCCGTGTCCGGCTCGATGCCGGCAAGATGGGCGACCTCGGCGGGCTCGACTTCGAGCATCTCGTGGATCTCGTGGGCGACGTCGGCGAGCCGGCGCTTGCCGCCTTCGAAGCGCTCCTGCGCCCGCGCCGATTCTTCGCGTGCCGCGCTCGTGGCTTCAAGCGCGGCGCGGGCGGCGCCATCGGCTTCGGCCAGCGCGGCCTCGCCTTGGACGAGGCGATCGGCGGCGTCGCGGCGGCCCGCTTCCGCGGTCGCGATCTCGTCGATCAATGCGCGGCGCTTCTCTTCGAACAGGCGCGGGGCATCTTCGAATCCTGCGCGTTCGCCCCTGACCTCTTCGGCGCGCGCCTCCAGCGTGTTGATCTGCCCGACCGCGCTTTCGTTGCGCTCGCTCCAGGCGCGCCGATCGCCGGCGATCGCGGCGAGCCGGCGGGCGGAAATCTCCGCCTCGCGCGCCAACGCCTGCGCTTCCGCCCGCACCTCGGCCAGCCGCGTGCGCTCACCTTCGATCTCGCTGCGTACGCGGGCGAGCTGCGTCTCGATATCGGCGGCCGGCGGCAGCGCGCCGAGCGCGCGGTCTGCTTCCTCGCGCCCGGCGATCGCCTCGTCGCGGCCCGCCGTCAATCGTGCCGCCGCCTCGCCGAGCGCCGAAAGCCGCGCCGCATTGCGGCTGATCTCGCGTTCGGCGTCGGCCTGTTGGTCGCGCGCGGCGAGGGCCTCGTGTTGGAGCGTGCGCCAGCGGCCGCGCGCGGCGGTCTCGGCCTCGGCGGCGGATGCGGCCTCCGTCTCGGCCTGCGCCACGGCCGCCTGCTTGGCCTCGACCTCGCGGCGCAGGACCTCGAGCTCCGCCTCGATATCCGCCAGACGGTTCTTGCCCGCCAGGCGGCGGGCAGCACCGGTCGGCGCGTTGGCGGCGACCGAGAAGCCGTCCCAGCGCCAGAGATCCCCGTCCCGCGAGACCAGGCGTTGGCCGGCCTTGAGCATCGGCGTGAAGCGAGCGGCCTCTTCGCGGGTGATGACCCCGATCTGGGCGAGGCGTCGCGCCAGCTCCGGCGGCGCCGCGACGTGGTCGCGCAGCGCTTCGACGCCGGCCGGCAGCGCGGGATCCGCGGGATCGATGGCGGCGCCCGCCCAGCGCATGGGCGCGGACGAATCGATCGGAGCTTCGAGATCGTCGCCCAGCGCCGCCCCCAGCGCTGCCTCGTAGCCCTTGTCGACGGTGAGATCGTCGATCACGGCCGGCCATAGATTCTTGGTGTCGATGTGCAGAAGCTTGGCCAGCGTCTTGGCTTCGGTGTCGAGGCGCTGCGCCCGGCGCTCGGCCTCGGCGAGCGGTCCGCGGGTGGCGTCGAGCGCTTGGCGGGCGGCCGAATGCGCGGCCTCGGCGCGCATGGCGGCGGTTTCCGCCTCCGCGACGGCGGCTTCCGATGTTGCGACCGCGTCGGCGAGCGCCGCGAGATCGGCGCGGTGCGCGCCCTCGATCTGCTTGCGCTCGGTTTCGACCGCCACGAGCTCTTCGCTCAGGCGGTCGGTTCGATCGCGGTGCTCGCGCGCGGCGCTCGCGAGCGCCTGGCGTCGGGCGGTCAGGTCGGCGAGCGTGCCGGTGAGTTCGTCGGATGCCTTCTCAGACCGTGCGAGCACGGCATCGGCCTCCGCGACACGCTCATCGACGCCCACGCGCCGCCCTTCGTTGGCGCTGGCCTCGCGCTGGAGCGCATCTTCCTCGGCGGCCAGCCGCGCCAGTGCGGCTTCCGCGTCGGCGGCAAGCCGCCGCTCGCGCTCGATGTCGTCCCCGAGCTGCAGAAGTCGCCGATCGAGCTCAGCCATCCGCTCCTTGGCGCGCGCCTCCTCGCGTTCGAGCGCCTCACGCGCCGCGACCAGCCGTTGCAGGGCGGCGGCGGCGCGCGCCTCGGCCTCGCGCAGGGCAGGGAGCTCGGCGGCCGCAAGCGCCTGGCGCTTGGACGCCTCGGCCTGCTCGCCGGTGCGCTTGGCGACGAGCCGCACGGCGCCGTTCTTGGCCTGCTCGGCCTCTGCAAGCTCGGCCTGGGCGGCAACCCAGCGCAGGTGAAACAGCGTCGCCTCGGCCTTGCGCACCTGCTGGGCGACGGCGCGGTAACGGATCGCCTGGCGCGCCTGCCGTTTGAGCGCGTCGATCTGGGCCGCAAGCTGATTGATGACGTCGTCGAGCCGCGCCAGGTTCTGTTCGGCCCCGCGCAGGCGCAGCTCCGCCTCGTGCCGCCGCGCGTGCAAGCCCGATATGCCGGCGGCCTCCTCGAGGACGCGCCGGCGCTGCTCCGGCTTGGCCTGGATGATCTCGCCGATGCGCCCCTGATGCACCATGGAGGGCGAGCGCGAGCCGGTCGAGGCGTCCGCGAACAGAATGTTGACGTCGCGGGCGCGCACCTCGCGGCCGTTGATGCGGTAGGTGGAGCCCGCCTCGCGCTCGATCCGGCGCGAGATGTCGAGCGTCTCGTGCTCATTGAACTGGGCGGGCGCCTTGCGGGCGCTGTTGTCGATCTGGATCGCAACCTCGGCATGGTTGCGGCCCGGCCGGGTGTTGGTGCCGGCAAAGATCACGTCGTCCATATCGGCGGCGCGCAGCGACTTGTGCGAGGTCTCCCCCATCACCCAGCGCAGCGCTTCAACCAGGTTCGACTTGCCGCAGCCGTTCGGCCCGACCACCCCGGTGAGCCCGGGCTCGATCAGGAAATCGGTCGCTTCGACGAAGGATTTGAAGCCGAGCAGGCGCAGCCGCGTGAGTTTCATGCCGTCCCAGTAATAGTAATAAAGGGTTAACCCTGAATGAATCGTTCAGGGCTCTGGCCCGGGGCGTGGGTCGAGCGGTCGGTCGAGGGTTGCCGCATCGGCCGACAGAATGAATCGCCGAGTGCGATTCCGCAACAGAAAGAAGAAGTTATCCCGTCGCGAGCGGAGCGGATCGGCCCTGCGGGGGGCATCGCCGGAACCCGCCGGCCGCCCGCATGAGGGGAAAAAATCCTTATCAGCCCTTGAGATAGGGGGCGACCTGCTTGTCCAGTTCCTCGGGCGTGAGGGTGCCGCGGAAGATCTTGCCGTTGATGAAGAAAGTGGGCGTGGAGTTGACGTTGAACTTGGTTGTCGCCCGCGTCCGGCCCTCTTCGATGGCGTTGAGCATCTGTTGATTCGCCAGGCACTGGTCGAAGGTCTGCTGGGTGAACCCGGCCTGTTTGGCGATGGCAAACATCGGTTGCAGCGGCTTCTGCACCACCCAGTCCTTTTGCTGCGCGAAGAACGTCTCGATCAACGGAAAATATTTGTCCTTGCCGGCACAGCGCGCCAGCATGGAAGCGGCGGCCGCCAACGGATCGAGCGGAAATTCGCGGAAAATGAAACGAACCTTGCCGGTATCGATGTACTTCTTCTTCATCTCCGGGAAGGTGGTCTCGTGGAAATGGCTGCAATGCGGGCAGGTCATCGAGGCATATTCGACGATCGTGACCGGCGCATCGGCCGCGCCCATGACCTCGTCCCCCAGGGGACCCGGCGTCAGCAGCTCCGCCATCGGTACCTGTCCGCCCGCGGCCGGTTGAGCCACCGCCGTGTCGGGGCGGCTCCAGAGGAAATAGCCGGCACCTCCGGCCGCGACCACCGCGACGGCCGAGGCGACCCCGATGAGCAGATGCCGCCGCGTGACGGTCGAGCTGGCTTGCGTGTCCTTGATCGTGTTCATGGCTGCGCTGTCCGTGCGATCGAAAGCCGGTTTCGCTCTGGTCGCTATCCCGAAATGCCAAATGTGGCAATGGGAGGCCGCCCGACCAATGTCTACGGGGCGGTCACGACTGTTTGATGGCCGCCCCCAGCCGGGCCAGCGCATCGCGCAGATTTTCGTCCGCGATCTCGGTGAGCTCCGCGGCGATGCGCGCCGTTGCCTGGGGATCGGGCCCGGGGCGGGATGGCTTTTCTTGCCGGCCAAGCGGCGCTTGCCGCAACCGCAGCGCGCCGACCGCCTGCCAGCCCAAGAAGCGGTTCACGCGCTCCAGCACGACACCGGAGAGATGCTGGATTTCGACCGCCATCGGCCCCTCGACCCGCAGCACCAGGATGCCGGGCTCGGGGGTGCGACCATCGGCGGGGCGCGGCCACCGGATCTTCTCCGGTTGCGAATGCGCCGCGATCTCGGCGCCCACGATGTCGGCCCAGCGCGTGACCAGTTCGGTCGAGGCGAAGCCCTGCTTGGCGAAGGCGTCCTTGAGCGTCCTGTGCAGAACGTCCGCCAACGGGCGCGGGTACGATTTGCCGGGCTTGTTCACGCGGGAAGGCTCTGCCACATCGGTCGGCCATGACGGTAGCAGCTGGGACGAAAGGGCGAAAGCACGCGCCGCCGCCGA
This sequence comes from uncultured Alphaproteobacteria bacterium, assembly GCA_963827585.1. Lineage (GTDB taxonomy): Bacteria > Pseudomonadota > Alphaproteobacteria > Rhizobiales > Xanthobacteraceae > VAZQ01. The sequence goes on along the minus strand of CAWHCK010000005.1, from coordinate 100,568 downwards.
CGAGTGCCCGCAGCGCCGATCTGCTGGCCTGGTACGACCGCCATCGCCGCAACCTTCCCTGGCGTGCGCTTCCTGGCAAGACACCCGATCCGTATCGCGTCTGGCTCTCCGAGATCATGCTGCAGCAGACCACCGTCCGCGCGGTCGCCCCTTATTTCGCGCGCTTTGCCGCGCGCTGGCCCAATGTGCGGGCGCTCGCGGCAGCCCCGCTCGAGGACGTGCTCAAGCTGTGGGCCGGGCTCGGCTATTACGCACGCGCCAGGAACCTCCACGGCTGCGCCAAGGTGGTGGCCGAGCGCCATGGCGGGCGCTTTCCGGAAGGGGAGGCCGAGCTCGCCGCGCTTCCCGGCATCGGGCCCTATACCGCGGCTGCGATTGCGGCCATTGCGTTCGACGCACCGGCCGCGGCGGTCGACGGCAATGTGGAGCGCGTTGTGGCGCGGCTGTTCGCCGTCGAGAACGAATTGCCGGCGGCAAAGGCCGAGATTCGGCGGCTCACCGAGCGCTTGGTGCCCGCCGAACGGGCCGGCGATTTCGCGCAGGCCCTGATGGACCTGGGCGCGAGCATCTGCACGCCCAGGAAGCCGGCCTGCGCGCTCTGTCCATGGATGAGTGCATGCGCCGCCCACCGCCGCGGCGATCCCGAGACGTTTCCGGTCAAGGCGCCGAAGAAGGAAGGACGCCTGCGGCGCGGCGCGGCGTTCGTCGTCGTTCGCACCGACGGTTTCGTGCTGGTGCGCTCGCGCGCGCCCAAGGGTCTGCTCGGCGGCATGACCGAGGTGCCCACGACCGAATGGACGCATGATTTCGAGGAAGGAACGGCGCTCGCACACGCCCCACGTCTGGGGCGCGCGCAGCCGCAGTGGCGGCGCCGTCCCGGCGTGGTCACCCACGTGTTCACGCATTTCCCATTGGAGCTCGTGGTCTACGCGGCCGAGGTGTCCGCGGATGCGACCGCGCCGCCGGGCGCGCGCTGGACCGCGCGCGCCGAGCTTCCCGGCGAGGCGCTGCCCAACCTCATGCGCAAAGTGCTCGCGCATGCGCTAGGATAGGACGATCAACACGACCCGACCGAGGTCCGTAGTCAATGACGGGAGAGGACAATGTCATGGATATCACCCGACGCAGCTGGCTCGCCGGCGCGAGCGCGATCTTCGCAATGACGTCCACGCGCACGGTGCTCGGCGGCTGGGAGCCGAGCGAGCGTTACCCCGACCCGGCGGTCAAGATCCTCGATCCGAGCTTCGCGAAGTACCGCCTGGCGCTCGCGGGCGTCGAGCGGCTCGCGACCGGCATGCGCTGGTGCGAAGGCCCGGTCTATTTCGGCGACGCGCGCTGCCTCCTTTGGAGCGACATTCCCAACAACCGCATCATGCGCTGGGACGAGGGCACGGGCCGCACCAGCGTCTATCGCCAGCCGTCGAACAACGCCAACGGCAATACCCGCGATCGTCAGGGCCGGCTCGTCACCTGCGAGCACGACAGCCGGCGGGTGACGCGCACCGAATACGACGGCACCGTCACCGTGCTGATCGACAAGTTCGAGGGCAAGCCGCTCAACTCGCCCAACGACATCGTGGTCAAGTCCGACGATTCGATCTGGTTCACCGATCCGCCCTTCGGCATCCTCGGCAATTACGAGGGCCACGTGGCCACGCCCGAGCTGCCGACCAATGTGTACCGGCTCGATCCGAAGTCCGGGCGCGCGACAGTGGCGGCGGGCGACATCAACCGGCCGAACGGGCTCGCCTTCTCCCCCGACGAGAAGAAGCTCTACATCGTCGAGGCCGCCGTGACCCCGCGGGTGATCCGCGTCTACGACGTCAACGAGGACAAGCTCGCCAGCGGCCGCACCTTCATCACCGCCGAGCCCGGCGGCACGCCCGACGGCTTCCGCTGCGACGTCGACGGCAATCTGTGGTGCGGCTGGGGCATGGGCAACGCGGAGCAGGACGGGGTCAAGATTTTCGACCCGAGCGGCAAGCCCATCGGCTTTATTGCGCTGCCCGAGCGTTCCGCCAATGTCTGCTTCGGCGGCGTCAAGCGCAACCGCCTGTTCATGGCGGCGAGCCACTCGGTGTACTCGCTCTACGTGAACACGCAGGGCGCGCCGGGAGGCTGAGATCGCGTCCTACGATCCCTTGCCCGCCGCCGGGAAACCGTAGAGCTTACCGGGATTGTCAACCAGGATCCGGGTTCTGGTCGCCTCGTCCGGCACCCACTCTGCCAGCAGATCGAGAAGGTCGCCGTCGTTGGGCATTTCGCGGCCGTCGAGATTGACGTGCGGCCAGTCGGTGCCCCAGACCAAGCGCTCGGGCGCATGGCGCACCAGCGCGTGGGCGAGCGGTGTGACCTCGGAATACGGGTAGTTCTGCTGCGTGCAGCGCATCGGGCCCGATAATTTCAACCACACGCGCCCGCTGTCGAGCATGCGCAACACCGCTGTGAAGGCCGGCTGGCTGACGCCGCCGGCGGCGGGAATGCTGGCGAAGTGATCGAGCACGATGGTGTTCGGCAAGGCCAGGAGCTTGTCGGCGTATTCGACGATATCGGTATCGTGCGGATAGAACTGCACATGCCAGCCGTGGTCCGCCGCGCGCGCCGCGACATCGCGCGATAAGTGCGGCACGTGCGGGCCGCGCTTCGCGCTCATCATGCGCAGCCCCCGCACACCCAGATCCGTGAGGCGGGCGAACGCGGACGCACCGGCATCGTCCGGCATGAGTGCGATGCCGCGAAAGCGGTCGGGAAAGCGCTCGAGCGTGTCGCCCAGCATCCGGTAATCGCGGCTGTAGCCGCCGGGGCTGACGATCACCGCGCGCGCAAGACCAAGCCGCTCCTGCAGCGCGATGAACGTCTCGGGCAAGGCCTCGCGCGAGGTGTAGGGACTGTTGGCCGCGAACGGATATTTCTCCACCGGGCCGAAGAGATGAATGTGGGTGTCGCAGGCGCCGGGCGGAGCCTTGAGGCGCGGTGTCTTGGGATTCGGATCGGGGCCTTGGGTGAGGATCGGCATATGCGGTGTTCGCTGAATGATGGTGCAGGGCGGGGCGGCTGACTCAATCGAGTGTGATCTTGGCGGACTGCGCCAGGTTTCGCCACTCCCTGATTTCCTTGGTGATCTGGGCAGCGAACGCCGCCGGCGTGTCGCCCACGGGCTCGACGCCGTCGCGCTTGAGGCGCTCGGCAAGGGCAGGCGCGCGCACCGCGCGTTGAACCGTTGCCGCGAGCTTCTCGACAATCGCCGGCGGCGTCCCGGCGGGCGCCATCATCCCCATCCAGAGGATGCCCTCGTATCCCGGAAGCCCCATCTCCACGACGGTCGGCACATTGGGCATGAGCGCCGAGCGCTCGCGTGAAGCGAACGCCAGCGCGCGCAGCTTGCCATCCGCCACCAACTGATTGGCAGTGGCATAGGTGTCCATCTTGAGCTGTACCTGGCCGGCCAGGAGATCGGTCATCGCCGGCGCCGCGCCGCGGTAGGGAATGTGGGCGACCTCGATCCCGGCACGCCGCAGCAGCAATTCCATGGTGACATGGGGCAACGTTCCATTGCCGGCCGACGCATAGTTGAGCTTGCCCGGGTTCTTTCGCGCATAGTCGACGAAGCCTGCAAAGGTTTCGAACGGCGCGGCGGGATGGCTCACGAGCAATTCCGGGATTTCGGCCAGGATTGCGACCGGCACGAGATCCTTTTCGGTATTGTAGGGAAGCTTCGGATGGATGGCGGCATTGATGGTGTGATTGGGCGTCGTGAGCAGGAGCGTATAGCCGTCCGCCGCCGCCTTGGCGGTGGCGTCGGTCGCAATGACACCGCCGGCGCCCGCTCTGTTCTCGATCACGAACGGGCGGCCGAGCTCCTCCGCCATCCGCGCGGTCACGAGCCGGGCGACATGATCCACGGTCCCGCCGGCCGGGAATGGCAACAGCAGACGGATCGGCTTTTCCGGATAATCGGCCCAACCCCGGCCATGCATTGCGAAAAGCAGGGCGACAGCCGCCAGCGCCATAGTGATGAGGCGACGCGACGGTGAGAGCGCGGATTTCATTCTTGTTCTCACAAAGAGACGAGCCCGGGTGCACCAGCGTCCGTCATTCCCATCGGAGATACAAGGCGCATTGGGCTTCAATCGGTATTATGATCGAGGCAACTAAGCGGGGTTCAACATCGCAGTGGGAGGACGTCATGATCGCCAAGTCGCATCATCGAGAGTTCGCGTCGCGAATTTCTTGCCGGCGCCGCTTCGTTCACGCTCGCCGCGGCCATCGCCGGCCCGGCACGCGCTGCCATGGGACCGGACGACAAGTTCGATCTGGTGATCAAAGGCGCCGACGCGCTCGATCCGAGCCAATCGCTGCGCGGCAAGCGCGACATCGGCATCCGCTATGGCGTGATCGAAGCGGTCGAAGCCGACATTCCCGCGGCCCGTGCCCTGCGCGTGCTCGAAGCCGCCGGCAAGCTTGTCACGCCGGGATTGATCGACCTGCATTCCCACGTCTATCCATATGGGTCGGCGATCGGCATTCCGGCGGACGAGCTCGTCGCCCATCAATGCACGACCACCTGCGTCTCGGCGGGCGACGCCGGCGCCAACAATTTCGCGGCGTTCCGCCGCCACGTCGTCGCGCAGACCCGCACGCGCCTCTATGCCTTCGTGCATATCGCGAATGTGGGTCTCGCGCCGTTCCCCGTCCCCGAGCTTTACAATATCGACTTCGCGCAGGTTGACGCGGCCGCCAGGACGGTCGGCGAGAATGCCGACATGGTGCTGGGCATCAAGGTGCGCATGTCCGAGAACGTGATCGCCAAGCACGGCCTCGAGCCGCTCAAGCGCGCAATCTCCGCCTGCGAGAAGGCGGGCACTGGCGCCAAGGTGATGTGCCATATCGGCGGCGTCGAGACGCGCGAGCTGATGTCGCAAGTCCTCGACCTGCTGCGGCCGGGCGATATCCTCACCCACGCCTATACCGGCGCGCCCAATCTCGGCGGCGCCTTCACCAACATCGTGCAGGACGGAAAGCTTCTGCCGGCGGCGCTCGCGGCCAAGCAACGCGGCGTGATCTTCGACGTCGGCCACGGCGGCGGCAGTTTCGACTTCACGGTCGCCGAGCCGGCGATTGCCCAAGGCTGCCCGCCCGACACCATCTCCTCCGATATCCACGTGTTCTCCGGCAACACGCCGGGCATGCCGTACCTGACCTGGGTGATGAGCAAATTCATGGGACTGGGCTTCACCCTGGAGCAGGTCGTCGCCATGGCGACCATCAACCCGGCCAAGGTGATCAACCGCGCGCCCAAGCTCGGAACGCTTCAGGTTGGCGCCCCGGGCGACGTCGCGATCATGGAGCTGGTCGAGGGCAACGTGTCGTTCGTGGACACCCGCAACAATACCCGCACCGGCCGTGCCCATCTCAAGCCGGTGCAGGCGGTGACGGCCGGCGTACCGTTCGGGCGGCCCTACAATGCGCCCTTCGCGGTGCGGTGAAGGCGTTTCAAAAAACGCTCAGGCCATCTTCGCCCTGATCTCCGCCCGCAGCGCGTCGATCGGGACGAGCCCCTTGCTCGTCTCGAGGTGCCAGAACGCCCAGCCGTTGCAAGCTTCCAAGCCCTGCGCCAGCGCGCCGATGCGATGGATGGAGCCGACCGTCTCGCCCAGCGCGATCGCGCCGTCGGCGCGCACCAGCGCCTTGACCTTGCGCTTGGCGTCGCACAGGCGCGCGCCCGGCAGCACCAGTCCGCGTTCGATCAACGCCGAGAATGGCACGCGCGGTGCCTCGCGCGCGGTCATGAACGGCGCGAGCGCCGGCGCCGGCAGCGGCGCGACCGTCGCGATGCGCGCTTGCGCGGCTGCCGCATAGGCTCCGTCGCGCTCGATCCCGACGAAACGCCGGCCGAGGCGCTTGGCCACGGCGCCGGTCGTACCGGTGCCGCAGAACGGGTCGAGCACGAGGTCGTCGGGCCGCGACGAGGCGAGGATGACGCGCGCCAGCAGCGCCTCGGGCTTCTGCGTCGGATGCAGCTTCTTGCCGTCGCCGCCTTTGAGGCGCTCCTCGCCGGTGCAGAGCGCAATGGTCCAGTCCGAGCGCATCTGCACGTCGTCGTTGCCGGCCTTCAGCGCTTCGTAATTGAAGGTATAGCCCTTGCCGCCCGGTTCGCGCGACGCCCAGATCAGCGTCTCGTGCGCGTTGGTAAAGCGACGTCCGCGAAAATTCGGCATCGGGTTTGACTTGCGCCACACCACGTCATTGAGGATCCAGAAGCCCAAGTCCTGCAGGATCGCGCCGACGCGGTAGATGTTGTGGTAGGAACCGATCACCCACAGCGTCGCCGTCGGCTTCATCACGCGCCGGCATGCGCAGAGCCAGGCGCGGGTGAAATCGTCGTAGGCGGAAAAGCTCGAAAACTTGTCCCAGTCGTCGTCGACGGCGTCGACCCGCGAATCGTCGGGACGCTTGAGATCGCCTTGCAGCTGCAGGTTATAGGGCGGATCGGCAAACACCACGTCGACCGCTTCCGCCGGCAGCTTTGCCAATTCGGCGACGCAGTCACCAACCAGAACTCGGCCGGAATCGATGGCCCTTGAACTGACGCGGGGCGCCCGATTGGACGCCCCGCGATGCGACACACCCATGACCCAGAACTCTGACTCAGGCGACGCGGCCGGCGACGCGAGACCTACAACCGACGCGGCGCACTATGGGCACCCAAAGTAAAAATCGGCTTAACTCGGCCGGCGCCTGGCCTGGGAAAGGTCTGGCTCGCAACTATATTGGCGAAGGCGCGTTGATCGGTGCGGTGATAGACTAAGGGCGACCCGTCAAGATCGGGCCGCGGGCAAGGAGACGAGGCCATGCGCTTGGACGATCTGCCGGAAAGCAGCAACGTCGAGGATCGACGCAGCGACGGTGGTGGCGGCGGCGGCTTCGGCCTCCCGATCGGCGGCGGCGGCCTGGGCATCGGCACCATCGTGGTGCTCGGCTTGCTCGGCTGGGCGCTCGGCATCGACCCGAGCCTGCTCATCGGCGGCGCTGAGGTCTTGACCGGGCCGAGCCAGCCGCAGGTGCAGGCGCCGCCCTCGGCGCGCCGCAATGCCGGTGCGCCCCAGGACGACATGGGCCGCTTCGTGAGCAAGGTGCTCGGCAGCACCGAGTTTCAGTGGAAGCAGATCTTCGCCAAGGACGGCAAGGCCTACCGCGCGCCGGTTCTGGTGCTCTACAGCGGCCGGACGCAGGCGAGTTGCGGCGGCGTCGCGCAAAGCGCCATGGGGCCGTTCTACTGCCCGGCCGACCAGAAGGTCTATCTCGACACGTCGTTCTTCGATCAGATCGCGACCCGCTTCCGCGGCTGCGACGTCGGCAGCAAGACGTGCCAGTTCTCGCAGGCCTATGTGATCGCGCATGAGGTCGGTCATCACGTGCAGAACCTGCTCGGCATCCTGCCCAAGGCGCAGCAGGCGCAACGCGCGGCCGACAGCAGAGCCGCAGCCAACCAGATCCAGGTGCAGGTGGAGTTGCAGGCCGATTGCCTCGCGGGTGTCTGGGCGAACCGCGAGAACGAAAGTCTCAAGGCCCAGGGCAAGCCGGCATTCATCGAGCAGGGCGACGTGGAGGCAGCTTTGCGCACGGCGGCCGCGATCGGCGACGACACGCTGCAGCGACGGTCGCAAGGCTACGTGGTTCCCGATTCCTTCACCCACGGCAGCGCCGAGCAGCGCCAGCGCTGGTTCTTTACCGGCTTCAGGTCGGGCTCGATCGGAAGCTGCAACACCTTCGCGTCGGCACAACTGTAAGGGCGCGGCCGTAGGAAAGGAACGCGCTGCGCTGTGACGTCGCAGTCAACCTGCGCCGCCTTCTTGAGTGGCCGGTCTTGCCACCACACAAGCGGCGCGAAAGCAGGCATGCCGCTAGAGCATGATCCGGAAAAGTGGGTACGGTTTTCCGAAAAGATCATGCTCAAACAAAAAGCTAGAGCGTGATTGCGACTTAACCTAAAGCAATCACGCTCTAGGTTCGGTTCGGTGCGACAAGGCGACGTCAAAATCCCTATTCGATCACCTCGTCGGCCAGCACCATCATGGACGCCGGCACGGCGAGGTCGAGCGGCTTGGCGGCTTTGAGGTTGATGACCATCTCGAATATCGCCGCTTGCATGACCGGCAGGTCGGACGGCTTCTCGCCTTTGAGGATGCGCGCCACATAGTTGCCGGCCTGCCCCATAGGCGCACGTGGTTCGGTCCGTAGCTCATCAGACCGCCGGCCTCGGCAGCTTCGCGGCTATCATAGATCGTAGGCACCGCGTGGCGCGCCGAAAGGGCGGCGAGCTGCGTGCGACGGGTAAAGAAAAATGGGTCGGTGGCAACCAGCAACGCGGCCCCGGGCTTCAGCGCGACGTAGGCTTCCTCGATCTCGCGATCGTTGCTGGCCTCCAGCACATCAAGTTGCACTCCCAGTGTGCGGGCCGTTGCTTGAAGGCTTAGGGTCACCGACTTTGCACTGGGATGGCTCGGCTTGAGAAGCACCGCCATGCTGGCGGCTTGAGGCACCAGCTCGTGCAAGAGGCTGAGCCGCTTTGCAGCCAGCTCCGCAGCCAAGGTGGTGATTCCGGTGGCGTTACCGCCCGGTCGATTGAGGCTGGTTACGAGGCCCAATTCAATCGGTGGGTCCGCTATCAGAAAGTAAATCGGAATGGTCGACGTCGCAGCTTTGGCCGCGACCGCCGCCGCGGTGCTGGACAGGGTCGCGATCACCGCGACCCGCCGCTGGATCAGATCCGCTGCCAATTCCGGCAACCTGTCGTCCTTTCCCTGGGCCCAGCGGAATTCGATCGCTACGTTCTTTCCCTCCACCAAGCCGGCATCGTTCAAGCCTTTGCGGAATCCGGCCAAGCGTTTGGCGTTCGGCTCGGGCGAACCGGAATGCAGAAATCCAATGACGGGCATCGCCGTCTGTTGGGCATGTGCGACGAGCGGCCATGTCGCTGCCGCTCCCCCAAGAAGCGTGATGAATTCGCGCCGCTTCATGTCCTTGCCTCCTCAGGGCGACACATCGCCTGCCTTAGTCCAGTAAATTCGATGGGATGCGCCGCCGCGTCCTTGGGGCGAAACTGAATTCTTCTGAATTGACCTGCGAGGGCCAAGTCCGGCTTGGTTGGGTCAATCGGCCGGCGCAGCTCTTTTTGAAGTACGTTTGGCGCACGTGCGGTCATCAATTGTTTCGAGGGATGTGTGCTCAGGTCCCGTAAGCGGTGACAGCGCATTGATAGAAGCAATGCTCAAGTCCGTATGTGTCTGCGACGGTTCGGCGCCCGAGGGAGCTTCACGATGAGATCGTCGAGGTTATGTTCCACCCAACCTTGCTTTGCAACCGCATGCCGCGCGGGGTGCGACACCGATGCCGGCGCCCTCAGTTTAGTCCCGTTCCAAACTGGGCCCGCTCGTGCTAGGTTTCCCTCCGCAACCGACGCTCTCCGAACGTCGCGATGGAGGAGGATCATCCCATGAGTGGCCAACTGACCGACGAGGAAATTGCAGCATTGATGCCGTCCGAATTGGTGCAGCATCAGACGCCGATTCCGACCCAGATCGTCTCCAGTGACGAGTTCTATCCCGATCCGCAGAACGAACGGCAGCGCGAGGTCGAAGCGCGCCTGCTCGCGATGGCCGACGATCTCGGCGGCAAGCAGGGCCTCGACCGCCGCCGCTTCTTCCAGAGCGCGGCCGGCATGGCGGCGTCGTTCGTGGCGATGAACGAGGTCTACGGCCCGCTGTTCGAGGTGAGCAAGGCGGAAGCTGCAACGCCCGCCATGGCCCAGGAGCGCGCCACCGCGCTCAAGGACCAGTTCATCATGGACATGCACACGCACTTCCTGCGTGACGACACGCGCATCATGACGTTCGTCAACATGCGCGCCGCGGTCGGCAAGGCCGGCTGGAACAAGTCGCTGACGGAGAAGGAGCAGACCATCGAGGACCTCAAATTCGAGAACTACAAGAAAGAGATGTTCCTCGACAGCGATACCAAGATGTCGCTCGTGTCGTCGGCGCCTTCCGACGTTCCGGCCGATTGGTTCCTGACCAACGCGATGGCGGCAGCGGCGCGCGACAAGGTGAACAAGGAGGCCGGCTCGCGGCGCATGTTCGCGCATGCGATCTTCACGCCCGGCCAGCCCAATTGGCTGGAGAACCTGGAAAAGGATCTGGCGCAGGACAAGCCGGACTCGATCAAGGGCTACACGATCGGCGACAACACCCACAAGAATATCAGCCGCTACCCCTGGCGCATGGACGACGAGAAGGTCGCCTACAAGGGCTACGAGCTGGCGCTCAAATACGGCATCAAGAACGTCTGCGTGCACAAGGGATTGTTCGCCCCGGGGGTTGAAAAACAGTTCCCGCATCTGCGCGGCTTCGCGGACTGCGCCGACGTCGGCAAGGCGGCGAAGGACTGGCCGCAGCTCAACTTCGTGATCTATCACTCGGCCTACCGCCACGTCGGCGGCGATCCGAAGGTGGCGCGCGCCGAGTTCGAGCGCACCGGCCGCATTTCGTGGACCAGCGACCTCGCGGACATTCCCGCGGAATACGGCGTCACCAACGTCTACGGCGATGTCGGCCAGTTGTTCGCGACCACGCTCGTCGCCGAGCCCAATGTGTGCGCGGCGCTGATGGGTATCCTGGTGAAAGGCCTCGGCTCCGATCACGTCTGCTGGGGCACCGACGCGCTGTGGACCGGCTCGCCGCAATGGCAGATCGAGGGCCTGCGCCGCCTCGAGATTCCAGAGGACATGCAAAAGAAGCACGGCTTTGCGCCGCTCGGTCCGCCCGACGGTCCGGTCAAGAGCCAGATCTTCGGCCTCAACAACGCGAAGCTCTACAATATCGAGCCGAAGCGGGCGATGCTCGAATTGAGCCGCGACCGCTTCGCCGCGCTCAAGGCCGAGTACGAGAAGGAAGGGCCGGCACGCTCCAATCTGCGCTACGGCTACGTGGTGCCGAACGGTCCGGTCGATTATTCCGTCTTCGCCTGAGCAACCGCGAAGCTGCGGCGGACGAGACAGGACGAGACCCCGGCTACACCGCCGGGGTCTCGGTCTTTTTTGCCGCCCCCGCTTGCCGGTGCTCGCACCAGCAGCGGACGTTCGAGCGTTGTGAAATGCACCAGCGTGCGCGATAACTGGCCGGGACTACTGGATCAGGCCCATGCCCGGTATCGACACCAGCAAGCAATTCGTTCCGCTCAATATCGCGGTGCTGACCGTTTCCGATACCCGCGAGCTCGCGGACGACAAATCCGGCGCGACCTTGGCTGAGCGCATCGAAAAGGCCGGCCACACCGTCGCCGGCCGCGCGATCGTCACCGACGACGTGGAAAAAATCCGTGCCCGCGTCAAAGCGTGGATCGCCGATCCCGCGGTCGACGTCGTCATTACCACGGGCGGCACCGGCTTCACCGGCCGCGACGTGACGCCGGAGGCCCTCGAGCCTTTGTTCGAGAAGCGCATGGACGGCTTTGCCACCCTGTTCCTGATGGTGAGCCACGCCAAGATCGGCACCTCGGCGATTCAGACGCGCGCGACTGCGGGGGTTGCCGGCGCGACCTATGTCTTCTGTCTGCCGGGCTCTCCCGGCGCGTGCCGCGATGCCTGGGACGAGATCCTGATGCACCAGCTCGACTACCGCTACCGCCCCTGCAATTTCGTGGAGATCATGCCGCGCCTCGACGAGCATCTGCGCCGCGCCAAGGCCAAAGGCGCGAGCTTGTAGGTCACAGCTTCAAATTCCAGGTCTCGCCCACCAGCATCTTGCCGAACTCGTCGTGTTCCCACGCCTTGACCAGCTTGAAGCCGGCGCCCTCGTAGATGTGGCGGGCGGCGGTGAGCACGCTGTGGGTCCACAGCGTGACCTCGCGGTAGCGCGCCTCGCGTGCGAAGCGCAAGGTTTCCTCGACCAGCCGGGCGCCGATGCCGAGCCCGCGCGCCTTGGGCTCGACCAGCAGCAGGCGCAGTCGCGCGACCTCGTCGGTCTCCTTGACCAGCAGCACCGAGCCGACGTTCTCGCCCTCGCGCTCGGCGATCCAGCAGCGCTCGCGCTTGGGATCGTAATTGCGCACGAAGGCGGCGACGATTTCCGCCGTCAGCGCCTCGAGCCGTTCGTCCCATCCGTATTCCGCTCCGTAGAGCGCACCATGGCGGCTCACGATCCAACCCATGTCGCCGGGGCGCGGCGGCCGCAGGACATAGGGCACCTCCGGCGCCGATGGCTTGCCCAACACGCCTTCGATCGTGCGCATGGCCGCGACCAGGCGGTGCTGCGCGTCGAGCGGCAGCGCGCCCAGCATCGACTGCACGTCGTCATTGGAGTGGGCCTCGAGCGGAGCGAACCTTTGGCGTCCGCGCGGCGTAATCGACAGCAGGCTTTGCCGGCCGTCGCTGTCGGAGGTTTGCCTGGCGATCAGGCCGCGGGTTTCGAAGCCGCGCAGGATGCGGCTCAAATAGCCGGCGTCCAGACCCAGCTCCTTGGTGAGCTCGGTCGCGGTCGGCCGCTCGCGCCGGCTGAGTTCATAGAGCACGCGCGCCTCGGTCAGCGAGAACTCGCTTTTCAGCCAGCCCTCCTGCAGCACGCCGATGCGCTGAGTGTAGAAACGGTTGAAGCGCCGCACGGCGGCGACGCCCGGTTCGATATCCGGCGGCATGGCTGGCCTCGGCCCAATAATATGACATAGTCAACGAATTACTTGACCAAGTCAAGTATCTGGCCGGCGTCGCTTGGCGCCACGGCGGCGCTGCGCAACAGCACGGTGCGGCGGCGGCCGAGGCGGCGGATCAGCTCGCGTTCCGGCTCGTCGACGTCGCGGTGGCCGCCGAGCGCGTCATAAAATCCCTTCGCGATCAGCAATCCCTGGCTCGCATTCGGCCGGGCGCCGAGCGCCGCGCGCAGCAAAGCCAGCGCCTCCACCAGCGCCGGGCGGAATGTCGCGGTCGCCGCGCGGAACACGGCGGCATGGTTGCCGGCACACCCCCGCAGCTCCGCCTCCTCGATGAAGCGCCTGGCTTCATCGACCCACGTGGCGTCGGGCACGCTGCCGGGTTGCAGGAACATGAGCCAAGGCCCGCGCGCTGCGTCGGCCGCGGCCTTGAGCCGCGCTCCGCAGCGCGCGCTCGATGTCAGCACGCGACAGCCGGCACCGTCGGCAATCGCCGCGGTTGCGTCACGCGAGCCCGCGTCGGCGATGATCACCTCGCGCACGACGCCGGCCGCCGCGCCCGCAACCAGCGCGGCCAGCGTCGGCAACAGCGCGCGCTCGCTGTCGCGCGTCGCAATCACCACGCTGAGCATGAACCCTCATTCCCTCAACCCGGCGCCCACGACCATGATTTATCGCGAAGCCGCCGACGCAAGATAGAGAAACGTTCACTAGTGCGGTGGATTTGAAGTTCCTGCAGTCTTCGCGGCAATCTCGTACAGGAACTTCAAATCCAAAACCGCACTAGGACCATAGGTTTGCTAGTGTCCTTTCGATTCCGAAGTTCGTATTGAGCGCGCTGCAAGGTGTGACGAACTTCGGAATCGGGACACTAGCGGCTCTGACGCGCACGCTTGGTGCTTGGGGTGCGGTCGCCGGTGTAGCCTTCGAAGAAATTGGGCCGGCACCACCCGCCGGCGCCGCGGACCGTGGCCAGGCATTGCTCGAAATTGTGGAAGCCGCAATTGTAAGTTGAGGGGCCATAGAAGGCGCACCAAGGTCCGGCCTGCGCGCTGGTCCCGGTCCCGACCACTGAGAGCAGGAGCGCGGCCCCTGCGATCACCCTGTTCATGACGTTCCTCCGTGTCGGCGTTACCCCCCGTTGGCGTTTTCGCCTTTCGCAATATGGGCGTTCCCCAGCCCTTGCGCGAAAGCAATCTCTGATTATGTTCTTGTTTTGTTCGAACCTGTGCACTAGGATGATCCCCATGGCTAGCTCATCCGCAGCCGTCAGGCGCCCGCCGGCGTCCCCCTTGCCCGAGCCCTCCGCGCCGGCGGGCGGCTTTGCCCGCCGCGGCCGCCCGTTGCCCGCGGCGCCGTCGTCGCGTCCTGCGGCCGTCGACCTCAATGCGCAGACCGACGGCGAGGTGGCGGTCGACGTCGCCCGCAGGCGCGGCCGCGGCGCGCAGTCGAATGCCTCGGGCCGTTACGAGCCGTTGGCGCGCATCGCCTTCGATGACGGCTGGCAGAGCTTCGAGGAACTGCCGCCGTTCAAGACCACGGTGACCGTCGATTCCACGCGCAAGATCATCACGCGCAACGAATTGCCGGACCTTTCCTTCGACCGCTCGATCAATCCCTATCGCGGCTGCGAGCACGGCTGCATCTATTGCTTCGCCCGGCCGACCCACGCCTATCTGGGCCTCTCGCCCGGGCTCGATTTCGAAACCAAGCTGTTCGCCAAGCCGGAAGCACCCAAGCTGCTCGAGCGCGAATTGTCGGCGTCCGGCTACGTGCCGCGCACCATCGCCATCGGCACCAATACCGATCCGTATCAGCCGATCGAGCGGCAGCATCAGATCATGCGGCGCATCCTCGAAGTGCTCGACTGCTACGGCCATCCGGTCGGCATCGTGACGAAATCGGCGCTCGTTGTGCGCGACCTCGACATTCTCGCTCGCATGGCGCAACGCAACCTGGTCAAGGTTGCGTTGTCGGTGACGACGCTCGACGCTGACCTCGCGCGGGCGATGGAGCCGCGTGCGGCCGCGCCGCCGCGCCGGCTCGAGGCGTTGCGCCGGTTGACCGCGGCGGGCGTGCCGACGTCGGTGATGGTGGCGCCGGTGATCCCCGCGCTCAACGATGCCGAGATCGAGCGCATCCTCGATGCCGCCGCCGCCGTCGGCGTGCGGGAAGCCGGCTATGTACTGCTTCGGCTTCCGCTGGAAGTACGCGACCTGTTCCGCGAATGGCTGATGGCGAATTTTCCCGACCGCTACCGCCATGTGTTCAAGCTCATCCGCGATACCCGTGGCGGCAAGGATTACGACTTCGAGCTGGGGCAAGCGCATGACCGGCGGCGGGCCGGTCGCCTGGATGATCGGCCGACGCTTCGAGCTCGCCTGCGACAAGCTCGGCTTCAACAAGACCCGAACCAGGCTGACGACCGACCATTTCGATCCACCGCGCCCGGCCGCGGAGCAGTTGAGCTTGTTCTGACCCTGTCGTCTGAGACGGCAGTTTTTCCCCACCCTTCACACCGGGCATGCCGACGCGGTTGACTTGCGGCGTGCGGCGCGCACCATCGCGGCATGAGTTCGCGCAAAGCCAGGTGGCGCAAAATCCGGTCGTGCCGCACCCATTCGCGTGGCGCGCCTGCCGCTCGGCGAGGACGACATTCGTCCGACCTTCCGCCGCGAGCGCGCCGCGATCAAGCGCGGCGTCTGGCCGGTCGCGGGTTGCGACGAGGCGGGCAGGGGACCCCTTGCCGGCCCGGTCGTCGCCGCCGCGGTCGTTCTCGATCCCAAGCGCGTGCCGCGCGGGCTCGATGATTCCAAGAAGCTCGATCCCGAGACGCGCGAAAAGCTCTATGTCAGGATTTGCGCCAATGCCGAGGTCGCGGTTGCCTTCGCGCCGCCCTCGCGCATCGACCGCGACAACATCCTGCGGGCATCGCTGTGGGCGCTCGCGCGCGCGGTCGCCGCGCTGCCGATCAAACCCAAGCTCGTCTTCGTCGACGGCCGCGACCGCATCGACACCTGCTGCGACTGCGAGGCGGTGATCAGCGGCGACGCCATCATCGCCTCGATTGCCGCCGCCTCGATCGTCGCCAAGGTCACCCGCGACCGGCTCATGATCCGATTGGGCCTGCTCTATCCCGGCTACGGCTTCGAGCATCACAAGGGCTACAGCGTGCCCGAGCACTTCAACGCGCTTGCAAGGCTGGGCCCCACCATCCATCACCGCCGCTCGTTCGCCCCGGTCGCCGCCGCCTATGGCGACGCCGTCACGGGCGACATGGAAACCGGCGAAATCGAGCCGGGCGTGCTGCCACTCTAGCAGTCGCATGAATCGGATAGACCGGAGCGTCATCGGACGAGCGCCCTCGGCCGACCTGCAGCCGACCTTTGCGTACCGTGGTAGTTTCCCGAAATGTTCGGCGACTATCTCACACTTTGGGAGCTCGCACCCGACGGCGAACCCATCGTGACTCCTCACAGCCAACTCCTGCCGGTGCGGCGGCATGGCGCGCCGGCGATGCTCAAAGTCGCCGTGGAGGCCGAGGAAAAGTTCGGCGGCGTGCTTATGGCGTGGTGGGATGGTCAAGGCGCGGCGCGGGTCATTGCCCACCAAGGCGATGCGATCCTCCTGGAGCGGGCAGAGGGCAATGTCTCCTTGGCCAAGCTGGCGCGGGACGGGCGGGACGATGAGGCGAGCCAAATCATCTGCGCCACCGTTGCAAAGCTCCATGCACCGAGAGACAAGCCTCTCCCGGACCTTATTCCCCTAAGGCAGTGGTTCCGGGAGCTGGAGCCGGCCGCGGCCACACATGGCGGCATTCTGCCTCTTGCCGCTGCGACCGCACGCGAACTGCTGGCGACCCCCGAGAAGTCGGGGTGCTCCATGGCGACATCCATCACGACAATATTCTCGACTTCGGGAGTCGCGGATGGCTTGCAATCGACCCCAAGCGCCTCGTCGGCGAACGCGGTTTCGATTATGCCAACCTTTTCTGCAATCCCGATCATGAAACCGCGACCGACCCCGGTCGCTTTCAGCGGCGCGTCGAAGTGGTAACCGAGGCGGCGAGGCTCGAGCGCAAGCGACTGCTGCAGTGGATCCTGGCGTGGGCCGGCCTCTCGGCGGCATGGTTTCTAAGCGACGGCGTGCCGCCTGAGACCGACTTCGCGGTGGCGGAGTTGGCGGCCGCAGCGTTGGCCTGCTAGAGCATGATCCGGAAAAAGCCTGCCCCGGACTTGATCCGGGGTGGGTACCGGTTTTCCGAAAAGATCATGCTCAAACGAAAAGCTGGAGCGTGATTGCGAGTCAACCTAAAGCAATCACGCTCAAGGACCGCGTCTCGCCCGAAGCTGACGTCCAGGCATGGAGGACGATCCGCTGATTTTGTTCACCAGCATAGTGTGTCTCGCTCTTCGGCATTTGCGCCTTATCTCTGCCGGTTGCGTCGAGTAACGTCGGCTGATGCTTTACGTCTCCATCTTCGTCGAGCTGTTGCGGTCGCGCCCCGCGCTGGCGGTCTGGCTGGCAGCGCTGATGCAGGCCCTGCTGTGGTTTCTGGTTCCGTCGCTGTTCTATGCCGGGCCGCCCGGCGACGTGCCGGAGGTGCTCGCGGTCGGCCACGAGTTCCAGCTCGGCACCTATCTCGGCCCCCCGCTCGCCTTCTGGCTCGCGGAGCTCGTCTTCGAACTCGCCGGCCGCAGCCTCCTCGGGGTCTACTTGCTTTCCCAGGTCTGCGTGGTCGTGACCTATTGGGCGGTGTTCGCGCTCGGACGCTCGATCGTCGGCGCACAACACGCGGCGCTGGCGGTCCTGCTCATGGTGGGCGTGGCCGCCTTCACGGTGCCGACGCCGGACTTCGGGCCGGTCATCCTCACCATGCCGCTGTGGGCGCTCATCCTGTTGCACTACTGGCGGGCGGTGGGCGAGGGCCGACGGGCGTATTGGCTGCCGCTCGCGATCGAGATCGGGCTGTTGTTGCTCACCACCTATGTGGGCCTGATCCTGGTCGGATTGCTCGTCCTGTTCACGCTCGGCAACGCGCGAGCGCGTGCCACGCTCAACTCATATGACCCGCTGATCGCGGTCGTGGTCGCCGGCATCGTGATGGGTCCGCACCTGATCTGGCTTGCGGAATTGGGCGAAGCCCTGCGGCCGATGCTGCAGCGCCTGCGCACGCCCGAAGCCGTGACCGGCAATCTCGTCGCCTGGCTGCGGCAAATCGGATTGATCTTCGCTGCCCATGCTGGCCTCATCGTCCTGGTTGCGCTGGTGGCGGGATGGCCATGGCCGCGGCATGATCCGGCGCCCGTCATCGTGCGCCCCAAGGTCGATCCACTGGCCCGGCAGTTCGTGTACTTCTTCGCGGTGGCGCCGGCCTTCGCCGGTACGCTCGCGGCCGTGCTCATCGGGTGGTCGGGGCCGGTCGGGGGCATCGCGCCGTTGGTCATTCTCTCCGGCCTGCTGGTCGTGGTCGCGGCGGGCGATGGCATCGAGTTCGGCCGCCAGCACGTCGTCATCGCGGCCTGGTTCGGCCTTCTGATCATTCCGCCGATCATGGCGGTTGCCTCGCTCGTGATCCTGCCATGGCTCAACATCGATCTCAGGGTGATGCAGCCGGCGCAGGCCATGGGGCGGTTCTTCTCCGAAAGTTTCGAACGTCGCACCGGCACGCCGCTGCAGATCGTCACCGGCGACCCCCGCACCGCCGCGCAGGTGGCGCTCGGCGCCCCGAGCCGTCCGAGCGTCTATCTCGATGCCACGCCGGAGCGCTCGCCGTGGGTGACGGGCGATGCGATCAGGAGCAAGGGCGCAATCGTGGTTTGGCCGACGACCGATACCGCGGGCGCGCCGCCGGCCGCGATCAAGGAGCGCTTCCCGGATCTCGTGCCCGAAGTTCCGCGTGCATTCGAGCGGCCGGTGCAGGGCCGGCTGCCGCTCATCCGCATCGGCTGGGCGGTGATCCGGCCGCAGGCGGACGACGGACGACGGACGACAGAGGACGGACGACAGACGTCAGAGGACAAAGGACCGAACCCGTAGTCGTTCCGCTCGCATCTGTCTTCTGTCTTTCGTCCTCCGTCGTCTGCCTCAATGGTAGCCCTCGCCTTCGCGCACCTTGCCGCGGAAGACCCAGTAAACGAACACGATGTAGCCGAGGATGATGGGCAGCAGGATCAGCGTCCCGATGAGCATGAAAAGCTGGCTCGCGGGCGCGGCCGCGGCCTGCCAGATCGTCAGCGCGGGCGGGACGAGATACGGGTAGCTCGAAATGACGAGGCCGAGATAGCCCAGGAGGAACAGGGCGATCGCTGCCAGGAAGGGGAGTACGTCCCGCCGCTCGTCGAGCCAGCGCCACGCCATCAGCGCGGTCAGCGCCGTGAGCAATGGCACCGGCCAGAGAAAGTAGATGTTCGGGGTCGAGAACCAGCGGGCGGCGATGCGCTCGAAGGCGAGTGGCGTCCATATGCTCACGACACCCATGAATGCCAGCACGCCGATGAGCAGCGCCTTGGCCTGGAGGCGAGCCCGCTCGGCAACCTCGCCCTCGGTCTTCATCGCCAGCCAGGTCGCGCCGAGCAACGCGTAGCCCACCACCACGCCGAGGCCGCACAGGCACGCGAAGGGCGTCGCCCAGTCGAACGGCCCACCGGCGAAAGCGCCGTTCTCCACCTTGATGCCTTGAATGATGCCGCCGAGGATCAGGCCCTGGCAAAACCCGGCGAGCGTCGAGCCGGCGGCGAAGGCAAAATTCCAGTACTTCTTGCTCGCGAGCGCGACCGCGCGAAACTCGAACGAAACGCCGCGAAAGACCAGTGCCAGCAGCATGACGATGACCGGCAGATAGAGCGCCGGCATGACCACCGCATAGGCGCGCGGGAAGGCGACCCACAACCCGCCGCCGCCGAGAACGAGCCAGGTCTCGTTGCCGTCCCAGAACGGCGCGATCGAGTTCATCATCTGGTCGCGCTCGCGTTCCGTTTTCGCGAGCGGAAACAGGATACCGGTGCCGAGGTCGAAGCCGTCGAGGATGACGTAGAGCGCAACCGCGGTGCCGATCACGGCGGCCCAGATGACGGGAAGGTACCATTCCATGGCGGCCCCCTCTCGTTTCACCGTTGCGGCGACAGGACGTCCAGCCCGGCCTCGGTGGCGGCCGACAAGGGCCGCACCGGCGTCCCCATCTCGGGCGGCTCGATCGCGCGCCCTTCCGGTCCCTTGTTGATGAGCCGGTTGATGTAATAGATGCCCATCGTGAACACGATGCCGTAGACGAGCACGAACAGCGCGAGCGTCGTCGCGATGCTGCCGCCCGGAACGGGCGAGATGGCATCGGTGGTGCGCAATATCCCGTAGGCGACCCATGGCTGCCGTCCGCTCTCGGTGACGATCCAACCCGAGATCACGGCGACGAAGCCGAGCCACCAGCTCCATGCCACCGGCACCAAATACCAGCGGGTATCGAACAAGCGTCCGCGCCACCACAGCCACGCGCCGGTCAAGCCGATTGCGATCATCAATAGGCCGATGCCGACCATACTGCGGAAGGCGAAGAAAACCGGCACCAGCGGGGGCCGGTCTGCGGGCGGCACGCTCTTGAGCCCGGGGAAGAGCCCTTCGGGATCATGCGTGAGGATGAGCGATCCGGCCTTGGGAATTGCAATCTCGAAGCGGTTCGTCTCGGTCTTCTCGTCCGGCCAGGCGAACAGCACGAGCGCGCCCGGCTTGCTGCCGTCCCAATGGGCTTCGATGGCCGCGATCTTGATCGGCTGATGCTTGAGCGTGTTGAGGCCGTGCTGGTCGCCGATGAAAAGCTGCAACGGTGCCAGCAAAGCCAGCATTCCGACCCCCATGCGCATCATGGTGCGCGCTTCCTCCTGGTACCGTCCGGCGAGCAGGTAGCGCGCCCCCACCGCCAGCACGACCAGCGAGGTCGTGAGGTAGGCTGCCGTGAGCATGTGGGCGAGGCGGTAAGGGAAGCTCGGGTTGAAGACCAGGGCGAGCCAATCCACCGGATAGGCGATGCCGTCGCGCATCTCGTGGCCGGCCGGGGTCTGCATCCAGCTGTTGGCGGACAGGATCCAGAACGCCGACATCCCTGTGCCGACGGCCACTGCAACGGCGGAGAGGACGTGCAGCCAGGGCGGCACCCGTTTCCACCCGAACAGCATCACGCCGAGAAAGGTCGCTTCCAGGAAGAAGGCGGTCAGCACCTCGTAGCCGATGAGCGGGGCGACCACGTTGCCGACGACGACCGAGAAGCGGCTCCAGTTGGTGCCGAACTGGTAGCTGAGCACGATCCCCGACACCACGCCCATGGCGAAGGAAACGGCGAAAATCTTGGTCCAGAAGCGGGCCAGGCGGTGAAGATGCTCGCGCCCGGTGGCCATCCACCGCACCAGGAGGGTCGCGATGAATGCGGACAGGCCGATGGTAAAGCTCGGGAAGATGATGTGGAACGTCACCGTGAAGGCAAACTGGAGACGCGCGAGCAGGACGGGGTCGAGGTCCATCGGTCATTTCCCGGCAATCCATAGGGAGCATCGAACCGTGGCGGCTGCATGATCGCCCATGGCGGCGCCGCCGCCAACACCAATGGAGAATTATTGCATCGGTTCCGTGACCCGAAGGGGATATCGCCGGTCCGGTGGACAAGTCGCCGATCGCAGAGCCTTTGCAGTGGGTTCGCGGCCGGTTCGCCGCTATTGTGGCAGGCAGGCTACAGTCAGGTCTTGTGCGGGTTGTGACGGAACAGGCGGGCGCGGAGCGCTCAATCGGTTGGGGGACTTCAATGACCGACGTGACCAAGCCTTCGAGCGAGCGACCGTTTCTCGATCGCTATTTCGGTCTGACCGAGAGCGGCACCGATGTCCGCACCGAGTTCATCGCCGGCATCACGACCTTCCTCACCATGGTCTACATCGTGTTCGTCAACCCGCAAATCCTCAGCGAAGCGGGCATGGACAAGGGCGCGGTGTTCGTCGCGACCTGCCTGGCGGCCGCGGTCTCGAGCCTGGTGATGGGCCTCTATGCCAATTATCCGATCGCGCTCGCGCCGGGCATGGGGCTCAACGCCTTCTTCGCCTTCACCGTGGTGCTCGGCTACAAATACACTTGGCAGCAGGCGCTGGCGGGCGTGTTCTGCTCGGGCGTGCTCTTTTTCCTCATCTCGATCTTCCGGATCCGCGAATACATCATCAATTCGATCCCGAAGAATCTCAAATTCGCGATCGCGGCCGGCGTCGGGCTGTTCCTCGGCATCATCGCCTTCGAGCAGGCCAAGATCGTGGTGGCGAGCCCGGCGACGCTGGTGACGCTCGGCGATCTCAAGCAATGGCCGGCGATTCTCTGCCTGCTCGGCTTCATCGTGATCGTGGCGCTCAATTATCGCAACATCATCGGCGCCACGTTGATCGGCATCCTGCTGGTGACGCTCATCGGCCTGCCGCTCGGGCTCACGCAGTATACCGGCATCGTGTCGGCACCGCCGTCGCTGGCGCCGACCTTCCTGCAGCTTGATTTCTCCCGCATCGCCGAGCTGACCTTCATCATCGTCGTGTTCAGCTTCCTGTTCGTCGATCTGTTCGACAATGCCGGCACGCTGATCGGTGTCGCCCATCGCGCCGGCCTGCTCGACCAGGACGGCAACCTGCCGCGCATGAAGCAGGCGCTGGTCGCCGACAGCTTCGCCGCCATGTTCGGCTCGCTGATCGGCACCTCGACCACGACCAGCTATATCGAGAGTGCCGCCGGCGTGTCGGCGGGCGGCCGCACCGGCTTGACCGCGGTGTTCGTGGCGATCTTGTTTCTCCTGGCTTTGTTCTTCTCGCCGCTCGCCGGCATGATCCCGGCCTATGCGTCGGCGGCAGCGCTGCTGTACGTTGCCTGCGTGATGACGCGCGGGCTGGCCGAGATGGACTGGGAGGACATCACGGAATACGCGCCGGCCGTGGTGACCGCGGTCTCGATGCCGCTCACCTATTCGATCGCGACCGGCATCGGGCTCGGCTTCATCACGTATGCCCTGGCCAAGCTCATCGCCGGACGATTCGATCAGGCCAAGCCGGCGGTGGTGATCCTGGCAATCATCTTCGCCGTCAAGTTTGCGCTGCCGGGCATAGTGCTCGATAGCTGTTTCGTGCCCAACTGCCGACAGCGCGCAGTCTGTAGCCCGCATGGAGCGGAGCGCAATGCGGGGCGGTCTTGCCGCGCGGTACCAACCCCCGGATTTCGCCATAGCGCGCCCTTAAGGGCGTTCACGCCCGTCTTCGCGGGTTATGGACGCGCGTGAACGCGCTTTAGGCTCCATCCGGGCTACCGATGATCATCAGTCGGTCACCGCCACGGCATTGATCTCGACGAGGCAGCGGGGGTCGGTGGCGAGCCGCACCACCTGCACCGTGGTCGTCGCCGGCTTGGCATCGCGGAAATACTCGCCCCAGACCCGGTTGAGCGCGTCCTGGTCGGAGAGGTCGGTGACGAAGCGGTCGGCCGTCACCACGTCGGCGAACGTCGCGCCCACCGCTTCGAGGCCGCGCTTGAGGTTTTCGAGCGCGGCGCGGGCTTGCCCCTCCATGGTGCGCGGCATCGAATCGAATTCCTCGGGCCGGTGCGGGTGATGGTGGTAGACCGGCGCCGCGGTGACGCCGGCGAGATAGATGGTGGTGCCGCCCGTCACCTTGATCGCGGGCGCATAGGGCATCCACATGTCGGGTGCATCCGGCCAGTGCACGTGCTCGATCGTCTTTGCCATCGCGTGTGCCTCTGCTCTCTGATCGTCGACAGGATCCTGCGCTACGTCGCCAGCGCCTTCTTGATCGCCAGGAAATCCCGCCACGCGAGGCGCTTCTGCAGCGGCTGGCGCAGCAGATAGGCGGGGTGCAGCGTAACGGTGGCCCGAATGTCGCGTGTCCCGGTGTGGTAGGTGAACCAGCGTCCGCGTGCCTTGAGAATCCCCTCCTTGATGTCGAGCAGCGTGACCGCGGACGGCTTGCCGAGACAAACCAGTACGTCGGGATTCGCAAGTTCGATCTGGCGGCGTATGAAGGGCAGGCAGATGGCCGATTCCTGCGCACTGGGATCGCGGTTGCCGGGCGGCCGCCACGGCACGATGTTGGCGATATAGACCGACCTGCGGTCGAGCCCGATCGCCGCCAGCATGCGGTCGAGCAGCTTGCCCGAGCGGCCGACGAACGGCAGGCCCTCGATGTCCTCGTCGCGTCCGGGGGCTTCGCCGACGAACATCACGCGCGCTTGCGGATTGCCGTCGGCGAAGACCAGCTGGGTCGCCGTCGTGCGCAGAGCGCAGCCTTCGAAGCGGTCGAGAATCGCGCGCAGCTCCTCGAGGCTGGCGGCATGTCTTGCCGCCTCGCGCGCCGCCATCACGGCAGCCTCGGGAGATGGCGGAGGCAGCGCACCGGTTCGGCCCTTGAGTTCAAGATCACGCGTTTGAGGCGCGCGGGTCGCCGCGCCGGCACTGGCCTTGACGGTTGCCGCATCCGGCCTTGCCGCCCCCGGCGCGGGAGCGCCGCTTGGCGGCTGGTCCGAAAAACGGTCGACCGGCGTCTCGCCGACGAGCGCATCGACGCCCGCCTCCCGGTAGAAGGCGAGCAGCTCGCGGGCGGCCCGGTCGCGGTCCGTGGTCATGATCGTGCGGTCTCGACTAGCGAAGGCGGTGGCGCAATCCCTGCAACAATGCCTCCTCTTCAGCCATATTTGAAGGGCCGCGTGTGCCGCTTGCGCATTTCGCCACCGCAGCCGCGCGGCGATGGCGGCAGCCCGATGGTCGGCGATCGGCAACAGCCTCCAGCCGGCCTACGCATCGTTCAAAAAGGCGCTATCTTCGCATTGGAATAATCTGCATTCGTTTCCTTGCATGCCGCGGATGCTCGCCGCCTCGAAGGAAGCGCCGAGCGTAGTCGGAGGACCGATGAGCCCTGATGAATTGCCCGCCCGCGAGGCCATGGAGTTCGACGTGGTGATCGTCGGCGCCGGGCCGGCCGGGCTCGCCGCCGCGATCCGCCTCAAGCAGCTTTCGCCCGACACCACCGTGGTCGTGGTGGAGAAGGGCTCCGAGGTCGGCGCGCACATCCTCTCGGGGGCGGTCATCGATCCCATCGCCCTCGACAAGCTCCTCCCGGACTGGCGCGGCGAAGACACTCCGATCAAGACCCAGGTGAGCGACGACCGCTTCTATTGGCTCTCGCAATCGCGCGCGTTGCGGCTCCCCAACCTGATGATGCCGCCGCTGATGAGCAACCACGGCAACTACGTGGTCTCGCTCGGCAATGTCTGCCGCTGGCTTGCGGCCAAGGCGGAGGCGCTCGGAGTTGAAATCTATCCGGGCTTTGCCGCCGCCGAGGTGCTGTTCGATGGCAGCGGCGCAGTGGCCGGCGTCGCCACCGGCGACATGGGGGTCGCCAAGGATGGCCACCACAAGGATAGCTTCACCCGCGGCATGGAGCTGCGCGCGAAATACACGCTGTTCGCGGAGGGCGCGCGCGGCAACCTCAGCAAGACGCTGGTGCAGCGTTTCAGCCTCGGCCACGGCCGCGAACCGCAAAAATTCGGCCTCGGCCTGAAGGAGCTGTGGCAGGTGGCGCCGGACAAGCATCGGCGCGGTCTGGTGCAGCACACCTTCGGCTGGCCGCTCGACAATCGCACCGGCGGCGGCTCGTTTCTCTATCATTTCGACGACAACCTCGTTTCGGTCGGCTTCGTGGTCCATCTCAACTACGAGAACCCGTACCTCTCGCCGTACGAGGAATTTCAGCGCTTCAAGACGCATCCGCTGGTGCGCGGAACATTCGAGGGCGGCAAACGGCTGGCTTACGGCGCGCGCGCATTGACCGAGGGCGGATGGCAGTCGGTGCCGAAGCTCGTCTTTCCCGGCGGCGTGCTCGTCGGTTGCGCGGCCGGATTCATGAACGTGCCGCGCATCAAAGGCAGCCACAATGCGATGCTGTCGGGAATGCTCGCCGCCGAGCACGCGGCCGCAGCGCTCAAGGTCGGCCGCGCCCACGACGAGCTCGCGGATTACGAGGCCGCCTGGCGCTCCTCCGAGATCGGCCCCGACCTCTGGAGGGTGCGCAATGCCAAGCCGCTGTGGTCGCGCTTCGGTACGTTCCTGGGCATCGCGCTTGGCGGTTTCGACATGTGGACCAACACGCTCGGCTTTTCGCTGTTCGGCACGCTCGGCCACGGCAAGCCCGACTCCGCGACGCTCAAGCCGGCAGCGCAGTGCGCTCCGATCGTCTATCCCAAACCGGACGGCAAGCTCACGTTCGACCGTCTGTCCTCGGTGTTCCTCTCCAACACCAACCACGAGGAAGACCAGCCGGTGCACCTCAAGGTCGCCGATCCTGCCCTGCAGAAGGCGTCCGAGCACGATCGCTATGACGGGCCGTCGGCGCGCTACTGCCCGGCCGGCGTCTACGAATGGGTGGAGGACGGCGGCTCGCCGCGCTTCGTGATCAACGCGCAGAACTGCGTCCACTGCAAGACGCTGCGACATCAAGGATCCCAATCAGAACATCACCTGGGTTCCGCCCGAAGGCGGCGGCGGACCCAATTACCCCAATATGTGACGATGTGACCTCCGGCGTCACGATGCTGCCCTTATCGAGGCCTTCAACGGCGGTCGGTGGACCTATCCGTCGGGGCAGTTATTGCGGGCCGGGCCCAAACAGTCCATTCTGCGCAACGCGGCCGCGCCAAAGGCGTTCGTCCGCCAGATGGAGTCGACGAGCCGTGATCCCTTCGCCACGCTTCCGGCGTGCGGCCTTGGCCGCACTGGCCGCAGTTGCCGTTACTTGTGCCGTTACTTGGCCGGGAATGTCTTCCGCTCGGGCGGAGGCACCCGCGAGCTTCTCCCGCACGTCCCCATCGGGTAGCTATCTCGCTGCCCGGCATGCGGGCGGCCAGCGGGACGCCGCCGCCGCCGCTTCCTACTATCGCGCCGCGCTGCGCGGCGATCCCCGCAACAACGAGCTTCTCAGCCGCGCCTTCCTGGCGGTGCTGGCCAATGGCGAAGTCGACGAGGCGGTCAGGCTGGCCGAGCGCGTCGTGCAGGTCGACAAGAACGATCGCATCGCGCGGCTCGTGCTCGGGGTGCGCGCGATCAAGCAAAAGCAATATCCGGTCGCGCGCCGGGAGCTTGCCCAGTCGATCCGCGGTCCGATCACCGACCTTGCCGCGACACTGCTGTCGGCATGGACCATGGCGAGCCCGACCGAGGCGAAGCAGGCGACGGAGTCGGTCGACAAGCTTGCCGGCGCGGACTGGTACGCCATCTTCAAGGATCTCCATACCGCATTGATCCTCGACCTCGCCGGTCAGAAGAAGGATGCCGGCAAACGCTACGAGCGCTCCTACAAGCTCGACCCGACCGCGCTGCGCGTGGTGCAGAGCTATGGAAGCTTTCTCTCCCGGCAGGGAGGCAACGCCGACGCATTGAAAGTCTTCGCCACGT
The DNA here is from genome assembly GCA_963827585.1 of uncultured Alphaproteobacteria bacterium. Taxonomy (GTDB): domain Bacteria; phylum Pseudomonadota; class Alphaproteobacteria; order Rhizobiales; family Xanthobacteraceae; genus VAZQ01. The sequence goes on along the minus strand of CAWHCK010000005.1, from coordinate 73,399 downwards.
TCGACGAGGCCTTGCCGCGTCATCCGTTGGTCGTCGAGGCGACCGCCGAGCTCAAGGCCGGCAAGAAGCTTCCCCTCATGGTGGAGACGCCGCAGGCGGGCGCCGCCGAGGTGCTGTACGGGCTCGGGGCCGCGCTCGGACGCCGCGGTGGCGAGGATCTCGGGCTCATCTACCTTCAGCTTGCGCTCTATCTCGCGCCCGCGCACCCGCTCGCGCTGCTTTCGCTGGGCGACCTCTACGAGGCGATGAAGAAGCCGGAGCTTGCCATCAAGACCTATGAGCGGGTGCCGGTGAACTCCCCGCTCCAGCGCAATGCGCAGATCCAGCTCGCGCTCAACCTGGATACGCTCGACCGCACCGACGAGGCGAAAGCAAGTCTCGAGAAGCTGATCGCCGCCAATCCCAGCGACCTCGAGGCGATCATGGCACTCGGCAACGTCCTGCGCGGTCGCAAGCAATTTGCCGAGTGTGCCGACGTCTATTCCAGGGGCGTCGACCTCATCACCAAGCCCGAGAAGGCGAACTGGGTAATCTACTATTTCCGCGGCATCTGCTTCGAGCGCTCCAAGCAGTGGCCGAAGGCCGAGGTCGACCTCAAGCGATCGCTCGACCTCTATGCCGATCAGCCGCACGTGCTGAACTATCTCGGCTATTCGTGGATCGACCAGGGCGTCAATCTCGACGAGGGCATGCGCATGATCAAGCGCGCGGTGGAGCAGCGCGCCGACGACGGCTACATCGTCGACTCCCTCGGCTGGGCCTATTACCGGCTCGGCAACATGGAGGAGGCGGTCAAGCAGCTCGAACGCGCGGTCGAGCTCAAGCCCGAGGACCCGACCATCAACGACCATCTCGGCGACGCCTATTGGAAGGTCGGACGCCAGCTCGAGGCCCGCTTCCAGTGGTCGCACGCGCGCGACCTCAAGCCCGAGCCCGAAGAGCTGGAGAAGATCGACGTCAAGCTGAAATCGGGGCTTCCCGACGATACCTCGTCGGCGGCCGAGGCCGAGCACAAGAAGCCCGGCGGCGGCTGAGTAGCGATGGCGTCTGCTGCGCGTGCCGAAAAGGCGCCCGCCAAAATCAACCTGACACTGCACGTGCTCGGCCGCCGCGCCGACGGCTACCACGAGATCGAGAGCCTGGTCGCCTTCGCCGGCGTAGGCGATGCGCTGGCGTTCACGCCCGGCGCCGTTTTGGCGCTGGCAGTGACCGGACCGACCGCGCCCGCCGCCGGGGAGGTCGCCGACAATCTCGTGCTCAAGGCCGCGCGCGCGCTCGCCGATCAGGTCGCGGGCCTCGAGCTCGGCCGCTTCGCGCTGTCCAAACGGTTGCCGGTCGCAGCCGGGCTGGGCGGCGGCTCCGCGGATGCGGCCGCCGCTTTGCGGCTCCTCGCCCGCGCCAACGGCATTGCGCTCGGCGATCCCCGCCTCGTGCAGGCGGCCCGGGCAACCGGTGCCGACGTGCCGGTGTGTCTCGATCCCCGGGTGCGCCGGATGCGGGGCATCGGCGACATTCTGTCCGAGCCGCTCGATCTGCCCCGGCTCCCTGCGGTCCTGGTCAATCCGGGCGTTGCAGTTGCGACCCGCGATGTATTCGCAGCGCTGACGTTTCCAACCGGCGGAGGCGCCGCGCCGGCCGGGCCCTTACCCACGACGGCAGCGCTCCTCGACCAGGTTGCCGATGGTCGCAACGACCTGGAGGGACCGGCGATCGAGCTCGAGCCCGTGATCGCAGATGTGCTCGCCGTGCTGCGCAAGCTGCCGGGCTGCCGGCTCGCACGCATGTCGGGCTCGGGCGCGACGTGCTTCGGCCTGTTCGATTCGACGCGCACCGCAACCGCGGCCGGGCGAACGCTAAGGGTCGGCTATCCCGCGTGGTGGGTGCGTTCGACGGTGCTCGGGGATTCGCAACCGTAGCAATCGTAGCCCGCCTTTAGGGCGTTCATGCCCGTCTTCGCGGGCTATGAAGCGCAGCGAAATGCGGGGATGCCCCCGGATTGCGCCATAGCGCGTCGAAGACGCGCGTAAACGCGCTGAGGCTCCATCCGGGCTACAAGCCGTAGAGCGGAGCCTGCGCGTGCTACGTCGAGCGGCTGATGCAGAACTCGACGGCCTCTTCCAGCGCCTCCTTCATCGCGGAGGCGGGAAAGAAGGCGAGCGCGTCGGTGGCGATGGCACCGTAGTGCCGTGCGCGCTGGACGGTGTCTTCGAGCGCGCGATGCTTCATCATCAGGCCGATCGCCTGCTCGAGATCGGTATCGGTCGCGTCGCCGTCCTCCAGCGTGCGCCGCCAGAACGACCGCTCGCTCTCCGAGCCGCGACGGAACGACAGCACCACCGGCAGCGTGATCTTGCCCTCGCGAAAATCGTCGCCGACATTCTTGCCGAGCTTGGCCGCCTTGCCCCCGTAATCGAGCGCGTCGTCCACGAGCTGGAAGGCGATGCCGAGATTCATGCCGAACGACCGGCAGGCGGATTGCTCGTCCTTGGGGCGCGAGGCGAGCGCCGGACCGACCTCGCAGGCGGCGGCGAACAGCTCCGCGGTCTTGGCGCGGATCACGGCGAGATAGTCGTCCTCGGTGGTGGCGGTATTCTTGGCGGCGCCGAGCTGCATCACCTCGCCTTCGGCGATCACGGCGGCCGCCGAGGACAGGATTTCGAGCGCCCGCAGCGAGGAGACCTCGACCATCATCTTGAAGGCCTGGCCGAGCAGGAAATCGCCGACCAGCACGCTCGCCTCGTTGCCCCACAGCATGCGGGCGGCGAGCTTGCCGCGCCGCATCTCGCTTTCATCCACGACGTCGTCGTGCAGCAGCGTGGCGGTGTGCATGAATTCGACCGCGGCCGCGAGCTTGACATGGCCTTCGCCGACATAGCCCGCGAGCCTCGCCATGGCGAGCGTGAGGATCGGGCGCAGCCGTTTGCCGCCGGATGAGATCAGGTGATTGGCGACCTCGGGGATCATCGTCACCTGCGACCCGGTGCGCGACAGAATGGTCGTGTTGACGCGGGCCATGTCGGCGGCCACGAGATCGACCAGGCGGTCGATGGTGACCGGCGAGCGGCTTTCGAAGGGGACGATGACGGCCAACAGGCGGGCTCCGAACGCAAGGACGCGCGAGCATAGAAACGCTATGGTGGCGCGGCAAGTGCGCCAAAATGCACATCTTCGCTAGTGTGGCGGTTCAGAAGTCCGCATCATTCTCGCGGCGAGTTCGAAATGCGGGCTTCCGAACCAAAGCCACACTAGATCAATAAGTTGCTAGTGTCCTTCGATTCCGAAGTTCGCAAACGAGGGTGCCGCTCAATGATGCGAACTTCGGAATCGGGACACTAGCGGCCGGTTTCGAAAGAGGCGAATTGATGTCCAGGGCCGAGACGATCGTGGGACGCGCGGAGGAATGGCGCCCCCGCGGCGGCCAGCGGCTGGCGGTCCTGGTGCCTTGCTTCAACGAGGAGGCGGCCATCGCCAAGGTGGTCGCCGATTTCCGCGCCGCGCTACCGGAGGCCACGGTCTACGTCTACGACAACAACTCCACCGATCGCACGCCCGAGGTCGCCCGCGCCGCCGGTGCCTTGGTCCGGCGCGAGACCCGGCAGGGCAAGGGCAACGTGGTGCGGCGCATGTTCGCCGATGTCGATGCGGACATCTACGTCCTGGTCGACGGCGACGCCACCTATCATGCGGCGAGCGCGCGCGCCATGGTCGCGCGTCTGATCGAAGACCGTCTCGACATGGTGGTGGCGGCGCGCGTCGAGAAGGATGCGGCGGCTTTTCGCCCGGGTCATCGGACCGGGAACCGGCTGCTCGGGCGCTTTTTCGCCTCGGTTTTCGACGCCAGGCTCACGGATATTCTCTCGGGCTACCGCGTGTTCTCGCGCCGCTTCGTGAAGTCGTTTCCGGTGCTGTCGCGGGGATTCGAGATCGAGACCGAGCTTGCCGTTCATGCGCTCGAGCTCGACCTGCCGGTGGCCGAGATCCCGACACCCTATTATGCACGGCCGCCAGGGTCGGCGTCGAAGCTCAGCACCTGGCGCGATGGCTTGCGAATCCTGTCCACCATCGTCGGTCTCTACCGCTCCGAGCGACCGCTGGCATTTTTCTCCGGGATCGGCGCCGCGCTCGCGGTCGTTTCGGTCGGCCTTTCGATTCCGATTTTCGTGACCTATCTGCGCGAAGGCATCGTGCCGCGGATTCCCACGGCGGTTCTTTCCACCGGGCTGATGCTGCTGGCCTTTCTCGCAGTCGTTGCAGGTCTCGTGCTCGATACGGTGACGCGTGGCCGGCGTGAAATGAAGCTGATCGCCTATTTGGACCAGCGCGCGCCCGGCGAGGACGGGGACCGCCGGCAAGGGTGAGGGAGCAGCGCGTTGCCGGAACACGCAAGCGGCGGCAAGTCCGAGGCAGAAGGCGCCTGGCGCGAGCTTGTCCGCACCAACGATGCGGTGCTGGTGTCGGCCGTTCAGGCGTTGCTCGATGCCGCCTATATTCCCCACATCGTGCTCGACCAGAACATGAGCGTGCTGGAAGGCTCGATCGGCATCCTGCCACGGCGGATACTCGTCAACGAATGCTGCGTCGGGGAGGCGCGCAGGCTGCTCGAAGAGGCCGGGCTCGGGCACGAGCTGCGTCCCGATGTCCGCTGACGTGACCGAGGATACGGTGCTCGGCGGCAGGCTTCGCCTCAAGCAACCGCGACATGGACACCGCGTCGGCCACGATGCCATTCTGCTGGCGGCGGCGTGCCCGGCGCGCGCGGGTGAGCGCGCGGTCGATCTCGGGGCGGGCGTGGGCGCGGCCGGACTGGCGCTCGCGGTCCGTGTTGACGGCACCAGGATCACGCTGGTCGAGGTCGACGCGGGTCTCGCCGCGCTCGCGATGGAAAATGCGCAACTCAACGGGCTTGCGACGCGGGTCGATGTCGTCGTCCTCGACGTCGCGGCGCCGGCGCCTGTCTTCGCGGCGGCCGGGCTCGGGCCCTTGTCGGTCGCGCGTGTCCTGATGAACCCGCCCTTCAACGATCCGGCGCGGCAACGCCCGTCACCCGACCGTCGGCGCCGCCTCGCCCATGCCGCTCCCAGTGGAGCGCTTCCTGCCTGGATCAGGACCGCGGCGCGGCTGCTGCGTCCGCGCGGAACCCTCACCATGATCTGGCGGGCGGACGGTCTCGCCGAGGTCTTGCGGGCGCTCGGCACCGCCTTCGGCGCGGCCACCGTGCTGCCGATTCATTCCAGGCCGGGGGAAACGGCGATCCGCGTTCTGGTGCGGGCGACCAAGGCAAGCCGCGCGCCGCTCGCGCTGTTGCCCGGGCTCGTCCTCAATGACCGTGCCGGACGCCCCACCGCGCTGGCCGAGTCCGTGCTGCGCGGAGGCGCGGTGCTTCCCCTGAGCGAGCTCTGAGCACGCCCCCGTTCGCTCGTCCCAGCGAGGACGGCGGGCGGGCCATGGTGAAACGCATCATTTCTCCTCACGGGCGGTCCGCCATGATGGTTTTCGCAGGCGCTCGAGCCATCCCACGGACCATTTGCGCTCGAAATCGAGATGGGACATCGCGGCGATCGCGCCGATCAGGACCATCAGCATGTAGATCTTCATCGGTTCCCCTTGCTCACGCACGGTCCATCCCCTGCGGACCTTTCACGCAACTTTCGTGCAATAAGCATCGCGGGTGGTTGACGAAAGGTAACTTGAGGCGCGTGCGCGGGCGGCCTAAGACGCGACATCGCGCCGCGGTGGAACAAGGTCCGTCGCGTCAGGCTTGACCCCGGGTGCCCCGATTCGCTCTAGACTGGGACGAGAACGCAACGCCATGTCCGATCAAAGCATGTCCGAGCATCTGCGGCAGCTGTTTGCGAGCGCGCGCGCAGCGCTGCGGCCGATCCTGCCGAAGTGGTTGCGCGGCGACACGGTGCTGGTGCCGGTGGTGCGGCTGTCGGGGGTCATCGGCTTTTCGACCCCGCTCAGGCCCGGCCTTACGCTCGCCGCTGTCGCGCGTCCGCTCGAGCGTGCCTTCCGCATGCGCAACGCGCGGGCGGTGGCGCTGCTGATCAATTCGCCCGGCGGCTCGCCGGTGCAATCGCACCTGATCTACCGCCGCATCCGCCAGCTCGCGGCCGAGAACGAGCGACCGGTGATCGCTTTCGCCGAGGATGTCGCCGCCTCCGGCGGCTACATGATCGCCTGCGCCGGCGACGAAATCATCTGCGATCCGTCCTCGATCGTCGGCTCCATCGGGGTGGTCGGCAGCTCCTTCGGCTTCGTCAGGCTCATGGACAAGCTCGGCATCGAGCGGCGGCTCTATACGTCGGGCGAGCACAAGGCGATGCTCGACCCGTTCCTGCCGGAGAACGCGGAGGACGTCGAGCGGCTCAAGGCGATGCAGCACGAAATCCACGTAGAGTTCATCGAGCTCGTGAAGCGAAGCCGAGGAGCGCGGCTCAAGGGCCCAGAAAAAACCGTGTTCTCCGGGGAATACTGGACCGGCAGCAAGGCGATCGAGCTTGGACTGGCCGATCGCATCGGCGACGTGCGATCGACGTTGCGTGCGCGCTTCGGCGACGACGTGGTCACGCCGCTGGTCTCGCCCCCGCGCGGCTGGTTCGGCCGCGTCCAGCCGGGCGTAGCGGGTCTCGACGGTTTGATGCGCCATCCGGATTTCGCCGAGCAGATCATCTCGGCGCTGGAGGCGCGCGCGCTGTGGGCGCGCTACGGATTGTGAGAAGGGAGGAGACCCTCCATGCCACCCCTGTTCATTCCGCCGTTGGTCAAGCTGACGCTGGGCGTGCTCGGCGCGGGCGCCGTCGTCACCTGGGTGGTGAAGGAGGTGCGCCGCATCAACCAGGAGCTCGATCGCGTGAAGGCGGGGACTGCGCTCGATCCGGTTGGCCGCGAGGGGCTACCGACCCTGCGTCGCGATCCGCGCACCGGTCATTGGCGCGTGATGTGATGCCTGCTGCTTGTCGCGCTTTCCGGAGCTGCGATCGCTGGCGGGCGTGAATGCTGCCCGCAGCACCAGCACGTGGCCGAAGATCGCGATGGCGATGAAGGCCAGGATGAAAGCCGTCACGAGCGACTGGATGATCATGGTGCCCTCCGAAATCCACCTCACAGCCATTCGTCAAACGACCGGCGGATCAGGTTCACGGAATTGTCGCAATAATCTTGCAAGTCATCGCGGCAACATGGGAATTTCCGTCGACCGCGGTTCGCCTTTGCGATGACGCGTCGTCGTCGTCCGCCGTGCGGCGCAGACGTGACCGGCCGGCATGCCGGCCCGTCAGCGTTCGACCGAGGTGGTTGTCTTCACTTGCGGCGACCCTCGTCGGCTCGACCGGTGAGGAAGATCCGCGCGATGAAAAGCGGCATTTGAAGTCTCCTGATTTGCTCGATCGGCCCCACGCCGATCGAATGATGGGTGTTAGTGTCCGCCATCGGGATTCGGTTCAAATGACCGGCCGCCCGCCCGGCCCGCTCGATCTGCGAGCTACCGCCGAAGGCTCCGTATTGTCGTTGCCTTGACCCCCTGCTGGGCCGTCGATAGGGTCCGCGCCCATTCATTGCCGCGGATTCTGTTGGTGATGGCTGATTTGCCCGCCCACATGCGTCCCGAACGTTCGTTCCAGGGACTGATCCTGGCGCTGCAGCGTTACTGGGCGGATTACGGCTGCGTGATCCTGCAGCCCTACGACATGGAGGTCGGCGCCGGCACCTTCCATCCCGCGACGACGTTGCGCGCGCTCGGACCCAAGCCGTGGAACGCGGCCTACGTGCAGCCCTCGCGGCGTCCGAAGGACGGCCGCTACGGCGAGAACCCGAACCGCCTGCAGCACTACTACCAGTTCCAGGTGATCCTGAAGCCCTCGCCCGACGACATCCAGGAGCTCTATCTCGAGTCGCTCTACGCCATCGGCATCGATCCCAAGCTCCACGACATCCGCTTCGTCGAGGACGACTGGGAAAGCCCCACGCTCGGCGCCTGGGGGCTCGGCTGGGAGTGCTGGTGCGACGGCATGGAGGTGTCGCAGTTCACCTATTTTCAGCAGGTCGCGGGTTTCGAATGCGCGCCGGTCTCGGGCGAGCTGACCTACGGCCTCGAGCGCCTCGCCATGTACGTGCAAGGCGTCGACCGCGTGTTCGATCTCAACTTCAACGGCCGCGAGGGCGACAAGAAGGTGACCTACGGCGACGTCTTTCTGCAGGCCGAGAAGGAATATTCGCGGCACAATTTCGAATTCGCCGAGACCGAGATGCTGTTCGAGCAGTTCAGGATGGCGGAGGCCGCCTGCCGCAGCTACATCGACAGCGGCTGGGTGACGGCGGGCAATACCAGGCGCCACCTCATGGCGCTGCCGGCCTACGACCAGTGCATCAAGGCGAGCCACGTGTTCAACCTGCTCGACGCCCGCGGCGTGATTTCCGTGACCGAGCGGCAGAGCTACATTCTGCGCGTGCGCGAGCTCGCCAAGGCCTGCGGCGAGGCGTGGCTCGCGACCGAAGCAGGAGGAGGGTGGGCAGAGCCCGGTGAGGGAAGGGGAACAGAGCTCGGCGCGCCGCAAGGCCTGAAGCTCGACTTCTTCAGGCGGTTGGGCGGTCCTCCGCTCGTGTCTTCTCCGATCCTTCCCTCACGGCCGGCTCGGTTGTCCCGCGGCACCCGCAGGCTCGGGCTGGCCGACGAAGGCGATATCGCCCTTGATCAGGTCCTGCACCTTCGGCCGCCCCGCCTTTTGCGGCGCCAGGTAGGTGACGTTGAGCCATGCCGTCACCTCCAACCGGGCGGGCGCCGGCGATGATGACCGAGCGTCGCGTCTTCGACCCGCGCCTCCGGCGGCTGCGCCCAGGCGCCCGCAACCGAGCTCGCCGTCAGCAGCGCTTGCACGAGCGAGCTCGTGACGGTCTTCACGAAGCGCGTGAATTCGGGATCGCGCACGACGAACTGCGCCTTCTCCCGTTTGGCGTCGTAGGCGAGCACCCGCTCGAGACCGAGCTTGGTCAATGCGGGCTCGTATTTCTCCCCGAGATCGATGGTGATGCGCGCGTTGGCGTCGTCGCGCACGTCCCACAGCACGCGCATCGGCGTGGCGGGCGGCCCTTCGCTCCCTTTGATGTACATCAGATAGGCAACCTCGCCGGCGGCCGCCGGACCGGCAACCGCCGCCAACGCGAGCGCGGCGACGAGCGCGGCGCGCGCACGCAGGCGCTAGGTTCGGAATTTTCAGTCGCACATGCGCGCTCCGAGCATCGATGCGACAGCCGCGAGTGTGCGGCACGCGTGCGGCGGCGCCAGCCGCAAACGGATGACAGACGACAGACGCAACTGTGCTTTCGGTCTGTCGTCCGTTCTCTGTCTTCGTCGTCTGATTACAACGGCGGCCGCGCCTGCTACCTGCTCACGGTGCCCGACCTTCTGCTCGAACTGTTCTCCGAGGAAATTCCCGCGCGCATGCAGGCGCGCGCGGCCGAGGATTTGCGCAAGCTCGTGACCGACCGGCTGGTCAACGCGGGCCTCGTCTACGAAGGGGCCAAGGCCTTCGTCACGCCGCGCCGGCTCGCGCTCGCGGTGCAGGGCGTGCCGGTCAAGCAGCCCGACGTGAAGGAGGAGAAGAAGGGCCCGCGCGTCGGCGCGCCGGACAACGCCATCCAGGGATTTCTGCGCGCCGCCGGCCTCGAATCGATCAGCGAGGCCAAGGTGCAGCCCGACAAGCGGGGCGATTTCTACGTGGCGGTGATCGAGAAGCCGGGCCGGCCGGCGATCGAGGTGATCGCCGAGATCGTGCCCGACGTGGTGAAGACGTTCCCGTGGCCGAAATCGATGCGCTGGGGCGAGCGCTCGGAGAAGCCCGGCGCGCTCGGCTGGGTGCGGCCATTGCATTCCATCGTCGCGACCTTCGGGCCGGAAACCGAGGAGCCCGAGATCGTCCCGTTCGCGGTCGACGGCATCGCGGCCGGCGACGAGACGCGCGGCCACCGCTTCATGGCGCCGCAACCGTTCAAGGTGCGCCGGCTCGAGGATTACGCCGCAAAGCTCGAAAGCGCCAAGGTCGTGCTCGACCCCGAGCGGCGCAAGGAGATCATCCTCGCCGACGCCAAGAACCTCGCCTTCGCGCAGGGCTACGAGCTCCTGGAGGACGCGGGCCTGCTGGCGGAGGTCGCCGGCCTGGTCGAATGGCCGGTGGTGCTGATGGGCTCGTTCGACGAGGCGTTCCTCGCCATCCCGCCCGAGGTCATCCGCACCACCATCCGCAACAACCAGAAGTGCTTCGTGCTGCGCGATCCGGCGACCGCGCAGCTCACCAACAAGTTCATCCTCGTGGCCAATATCGAGGCCGCGGACGGCGGCGAGGCCATCATCGCCGGCAACGAGCGCGTCATCCGCGCGCGGCTCGCCGACGCCAAGTTCTTCTACGAGACCGATCTCGAGACCCGGCTGGAAGATCGCCTGGAGAAATTCAAGGACATCGTCTTCCACGAGAAGCTCGGCACGCAATGGGAGCGCATCGAACGCATCGAGCGCCTTGCGGCCGAGCTCGCGCCGATCGTCGGCGCCGACGTCGAGAAGACGAAGCGCGCGGCACGGCTCGCCAAGGCCGACCTGCTCACCGAAGTGGTCGGCGAATTTCCCGAGCTGCAGGGGCTGATGGGGAAATATTACGCGCTGGCGCAGGGCGAGGACGCCTCGGTCGCGGCGGCGAGCGAGGAGCACTACAAGCCGCTCGGCCCCAACGACCGCGTGCCGACCGATCCTGTTGCCATTGCGGTCGCGCTCGCGGACAAGATCGACACACTGGTCGGCTTCTGGGCAATCGACGAGAAACCGACGGGGTCGAAGGACCCTTATGCTTTGCGACGGGCCGCACTCGGAGTGATTCGGATCGCTCTGTCCACGAAGAACGATCTATTCCCGCGAAAACTATTTGAAATCCACATTAAGCGGATTCGACCAAGTCTGTCCGACGTTGAAATCTCGGAAGCTGGGGACAGCTTCCAGGATTTTTTCCAAGAACGGCTCAAAGTACAGCTACGCGATGAAGGAGCGCGGCATGACCTTGTGGACGCCGTGCTTCATCTCGGCGGGAGTGAGGCGGGCATCGTGTCGATCGTGCGCCGCATCGAGGCGCTCGGGAAATTTCTCGAGACTGAGGATGGAAAAAATTTGCTCGCTGGCTACAAGCGGGCGACGAACATCATCCGCATCGAGGAAAAGAAGGACGGCCGATTATACACCAGCCAGCCTGACCCTGCGTTCTATCGCCAGGATGAAGAGCGAGCGCTTTCCAAGGCCGTTGATATCGCCAGGGGCGAGGGCGCCGCGGCCGTCGCCAAGGAGGATTTCGAGACGGCCATGCGCGCCATGGCGAAGCTCCGCCCCCACGTGGATGCCTTCTTCGACAAGGTGACGGTCAACGTCGCCGACGGCGCCGACAAGGAGAAGCTCCGCGAGAATCGTCTCAAGCTGCTCAACGAAATCCGCGACGCCACGCGCGCGGTCGCGGATTTCTCGCGCATCGAGGGATAGTTGGAACCGCCGCACCGGTCTGTCGTCTATTCACCCTGACCTAGGAGATCCCCATGACCGTTACCGTTGCCAATATCACGCCGCTGGTTGCGCTCATCGCCGGCATCTTGATTCTCATCATGCCGCGGCTCCTGAACTTCATTGTCGCGATCTACCTGATCTTCATCGGCCTCGTGGGGCTCAACGACATTCATCACTTCATCCGCTGACGCCGGCACCGCATTTCCGCGCTTGCGTCGTCATGTGCGGCCGTGATCATTAGGGGCCGGGCGCAGTCACATCAGTGGTTCCATGGTCAAAGCAAGCTCGCGCCGTACTCGATCGACGAAAAAACCCGCCCGCCCTGCGCCCGCGCGCAAGGCGGCGGCGCGCCGCAAGGCTGCCGCCCCGCGCAAGGGCGCGAAGGCGTCCACCAAAACGACCAAAGCCGCCAAAACGGCCAAGGCCACCAAGGCGAGGTGGGTCTACAGCTTCGGCAACGGCAAGGCCGAGGGCCGCGCCGACATGCGCGACCTGCTCGGCGGCAAGGGCGCGGGCCTCGCCGAGATGGCCAATCTCGGCCTGCCGGTGCCGCCCGGCTTCACCATCACGACCGCGGTCTGCACCCAATTCTACGCCAACGACGAGCGCTATCCCGACGAGCTGCATGCGCAGGTCGACGCCGCGCTTGCGGAGGTCGGCCGCATCACCGGCAGGACCTTCGGCGATGGCAGCAATCCGCTGCTGGTCTCGGTGCGCTCGGGCGGGCGCGCATCCATGCCCGGCATGATGGACACGGTGCTCAATCTCGGACTCAACGACGTGACGGCGGAGGCGCTGGCGCGCAATTCCGGCGATCGGCGCTTCGCCTACGACTCCTATCGTCGCTTCATTACGATGTATTCGGACGTCGTGCTCGGGGTCGAGCACCACCACTTCGAGGAGATTCTCGACGACCACAAGGACCGCAACGGCTACACGCTCGATACCGAGCTTTCGGCCGACGATTGGCGCGATCTGGTGGGGCGCTACAAGGCGCGTCTCGAGGAGGAGCACGGCGAACCGTTCCCGCAGGACCCGCACCGCCAGCTCTGGGGCGCAATCGGCGCCGTGTTCGGCTCGTGGATGAACCAGCGCGCCATTACCTATCGCCGCCTGCACAACATTCCGGAAAGCTGGGGCACCGCGGTCAATGTCCAGGCCATGGTGTTCGGCAATATGGGCGAGACCTCGGCCACCGGCGTCGCCTTCACGCGCAATCCTTCGACCGGCGAGCGAACGCTCTACGGCGAATTCCTGATCAACGCCCAGGGCGAGGACGTGGTCGCCGGCATCCGTACCCCGCAGGAGATCACGGAAGCCGCCCGCGCCGAGACCGGCTCCGACAAGCCGTCGATGGAACAGGCGATGCCGGGGGCGTTCAAGGAATTGACGCGCATCTACGGCGCGCTCGAGCGCCATTACCGCGACATGCAGGACCTCGAATTCACCGTCGAGCAGGGCAAGCTGTGGATGCTGCAGACCCGTTCGGGCAAGCGCACGGCCAAGGCGGCGCTCAGGATCGCGGTCGAGCTTGCCAACGAAGGGCTCGATCACGCGCAAGGAGGCGGTCACGCGCATCGAGCCGGCGGCCCTCGACCAGCTCCTGCATCCGACCATCGATCCCAATGCCGAGCGCAAGGTCATCGCCACCGGGCTGCCGGCGTCGCCCGGCGCGGCGTCGGGCGAGATCGTGTTCTCGTCCGACGAAGCGGAGAGCCTCAAGACCAAGGACAAGCGCCTCATCCTGGTGCGGGTCGAGACCTCGCCGGAGGACATCCACGGCATGCATGCGGCCGAGGGCATTCTCACCACGCGCGGCGGCATGACCTCGCACGCCGCCGTGGTGGCGCGCGGCATGGGCAAGCCCTGTGTTTCCGGCGCGGGCGCGCTGCGGGTCGATTACGCCGCCGGCACCATGAGCGCCGGCGGGCGCACGTTCAAGGCGGGCGACGTCATCACCATCGACGGCTCGAGCGGACAGGTGCTGGAAGGGCGCGTGCCGATGATCGAGCCCGAGCTCTCCGGCGAGTTCGCGACCCTCATGGGCTGGGCCGACGCGGTGCGCAAGCTCGGCGTGCGCGCCAATGCCGATACCCCGAACGATGCGCGGGTGGCGCTGAAATTCGGCGCCGAAGGCATCGGCCTGTGCCGCACCGAGCATATGTTCTTCGAGGAGGGTCGCATCCGCGCCGTGCGCGAGATGATCCTCGCCGACGACGAAGCCGCGCGCCGCGCCGCGCTCGCCAAGCTCCTGCCCATGCAGCGCGCGGATTTCATCGAGCTGTTCGAGATCATGCAGGGGCTGCCGGTAACGATCCGCCTGCTCGACCCTCCGCTGCACGAGTTCCTGCCCCATAGCGACGAAGAGATCGCCGAGGTCGCCGCCGCCATGAAGGCCGACCCCAAGAAGCTCGCGGACCGCGCCCGCGAGCTGCACGAGTTCAACCCGATGCTCGGCTTTCGCGGCTGCCGCTTGGCGCTCGCCTATCCGGAGATCGCCGAGATGCAGGCGCGCGCCATCTTCGAGGCGGCGGTGGAAGCCGGCAAGCGCACGGGCAAGCCGGTCGTGCCCGAGGTGATGGTCCCGCTCATCGCCACCAAGGCGGAGCTCGACCTCGTCAAGGCGCGCATCGATGCCATGGCGGAGGCGGTCGCGCGCGAGAGCGAGAGCCGCGTCGCCTACCAGGTCGGCACCATGATCGAGCTGCCGCGCGCCTCGCTCTGCGCCGGCGACATCGCCCAGAGCGCGGAGTTCTTTTCCTTCGGCACCAACGATCTGACCCAGACCACCTACGGCATCAGCCGCGACGATGCGGCGAGCTTTCTCGGCACCTATGTGGCGCGCGGCGTGCTCGCGAGCGATCCCTTCGTCTCCATCGACCGCGAGGGCGTGGGCGAATTGATGCGCATCGGCGTCGAGCGCGGCCGCAAGACGCGCGCCAAGCTCAAGGTCGGCATTTGCGGCGAGCACGGCGGCGACCCCGCCTCGGTCGCATTCTGCCACGAGCTCGCGCTCGATTACGTCTCGTGCTCGCCGTTCCGCGTTCCCATCGCGCGCCTCGCGGCCGCCCAGGCCGCCCTCGGCAAAGGGGCGGCCGAGCCAGGCGTGATGACGCTCCGCCTCACCCCGGCCCCGGGCGGGTAAAGCCTTATACTTTCGATCAATTGGCCCCGCTGACGCGGGCATATGGCACTGAAAAAGTCTGGCTTTTGGGGCGCAGAGCGGGCCTTATGCTCGCCTCCCGTGTCCTCTGCAAAGGCCCTCGTTTCAATCGCGCAGGACACGGAAGCAACGATAAGCCGAGACCGGCCAGGGAGCGACATGTCCGAGGACACGCAAGCGATCGCGGCAGCCGCGCCCGGCGTTTCCCGAGAGCAATTGCAAAAAGCCGAGGCCTATGTCGAGGCCGAGGAGGGCGTGGTCAATCGCCTGTTCGGCTGGGCCGGCCGGCTGGTCACCTCGATCGCCGTATCAATGTCGCTGTTTCACCTCTACGCCGCGGTCGCGGGTGCCTGGCCGTTCACCGACTTCCCGATCATACCGACCCAGCCGCTGCGCTACGCCCACGTCGCGTTCGCGCTGATGCTGAGCTTCCTCGTGTTTCCGTTTTCAGCGCGGTTCCGCAATCGCATCCGCTGGTGGGACATCGCCGCCGGCGTCGTCAGCGCGGCGATCCTCGTTTACGCCATCCAAGGCGGCGAGGAATTCACCGACCGCGCGACCATGCCGACCCGGCTCGACGTCGTGCTCGGCGTCGTTTTCATTATCCTGTTGCTCGAGGCCACGCGGCGCGCCACCGGCTGGATCGTCCCGTTCGTGGCGATGCTGTTCATGGCCTATGCGCTATGTCGGTCCGTATCTGCCGCCGCCATGGACGCACCGCGGCTACGACGTCTCGCAACTCGATCGGCCACTTGTTCATTACGCTCGAGGGCATCTTCGGCATTCCGGTCGACGTGTCGTCCTCGTTGATCATCCTGTTCACGATCTACGGCGCGTTCCTGCAGCATTCCGGCGCCGGCAAGTTCTTCATCGACTTTTCGATGGCGCTCATGGGCCACAAGGCCAACAGCGCAGGCCGCACCGTGGTGCTGTCGTCGTTTCTGCTCGGGGGCCCGTCCGGCTCCGGCGTCGCCACCACCGTGACCATCGGCGCCGTCGCCTATCCATTGATGCAGAAGGCGGGCTTCGAGAAGAACGCGGCCGGCGGGCTGCTCGCCGCCGGCGGGCTCGGCGCCATCATCTCGCCGCCGGTTCTGGGCGCCGCCGCCTTCCTGATCGCCGAGTTCCTCAAGATCAGCTATCTCGACGTGATCTGGATGGCGGCCATCCCGACCTGCCTCTACTACCTGTCGCTGCTGTTCATGGTGGAGCTCGACGCCAAGCGCTTTCACGCCCATGCCGTGGACTTCGAGCAGCAGTTGACGCTGTGGCAGTTGACGCGGCGCTACGGCTTCCACTTCATCTCGCTCATTTCGATCGTCATCTTCATGCTGTGGGGATATTCGCCGACGCTGTCGGTGTTCTGGTCGACGGTGCTCACCTATGGCCTGAGCTTCCTCACGCGCGAGACCGCCATCACGCCGAAGAAGCTGGTGCGCACCTTGTCGGACGGCTCGATCAGCGTGCTGACCGCCGCAACCACGTGCGCGACCGCCGGCATCATCGTCGGCGTCGTCACCTTGACCGGGCTCGGCCTCAAGTTCTCCGCGATCGTGATCGGCTACGCCGGCGGCAGCCTGCTGCTGACCGCGATCTACACCGCGCTGATCGTCTGGATCGTCGGCTTGGCGGTGCCGGTGACCGCCTCCTACATCATCTGCGCGGTGATCGCCGCGCCCGCCATGATGAAGCTCGGCGTGCCGGACTTCGCCGCCCACATGTTCATCTTCTACTATTCGGTGCTGTCGGAGGTGTCGCCGCCGACCGCGCTGTCGCCGTTCGCCGCCGCCGCCATCACCGGCGGCGATCCGTATAAGACGACGCTGCAGGCGTGGAAGTACACGCTGCCCGCCTTCCTGGTGCCGTTCGTGTTCGTGCTCGATCCGCAAGGCATCGGCCTGCTGCTCAATCTCCCCAAGGACGGCTCCTGGATCGACATCGTCTTGATCACGGCCAAGACGGCACTTGGCCTCGCGGCGTTGGCGGCGGCGGCGCAGGGCTGGGCGTTGCGCAAGACCACCACGGCCGAACGCCTGCTGCTGGTGCTGGCCGGCCTCTTTCTGGTGTTTCCGAGCCTGCTCGAGGCGCTGATGGAGGCCGGCATCGGCCGTGACATCAGCTACACCGCGACATTTGGCTTGGCGATTGCCGCCGCGGTCCTGCTAAAACAGCGCATGACGCCGGCGACGCACTGACGAACCATAGGTTTGCTAGTGTCCTTTCGATTCCGAAGTTCGTATTGAGCGTGCTGCAAGATGTGACGAACTTCGGAATCGGGACACTAGGCATCGGCGACTGGTCACAATAGGGAGGAATGGAAAACATGAAACGCAAAGGACTGGTGATCTCCGCCCTGGCCATGGGCGCGGCGCTCCTTGCCGGCGCCGCCTTCGGGCAACAAGGGGTCAACATCGCGATCGCGACCGGCGGCACCGGTGGCGTCTATTATCCGCTCGGGGGCGGCATGGCCAACGTGCTGTCCAAATACGTGCCGGGGGTGCAGGCGACGGCGCGCGTCACCGGCGGCTCCGTGGACAATCTCAAGCTCATCGGCTCGCAACAGAGCGAGGTGGCGCTGGTGATGGTCGACGCCGCGCTCGACGCGCTCAAGGGCGAGGACAAGTTCAAGGGCAGCCCGGTCGACGTGCGCACCCTCATGGTGCTCTACCCCAACCGCATGCACGTGGTGACGATCGAAGGCACCGGCATCGAGAAAATGGCCGACCTCAAGGGCAAGCGCGTATCCACCGGCTCGCCCGGCAGCGCCACCGAGGTGATGGCGTTCCGCGTCATCGAGGCGGCAGGCCTCGACAAGGACAAGGACATGAGACGCGAGCGGCTCGGCGTCGCCGAATCCGTCAACGCGCTCAAGGACCGCAAGATCGACGCCTTCTTCTGGGTCGGCGGGCTGCCGACCGCCGCCGTGACCGATCTCGGCGCCACGCCGAACGTGAAGATCAAGCTGATCGACCACGCCGATACGGTCGACAAGATGAATGCGAAATACAACAACCTCTACACCACCGGCGTCATTCCGGCGAAGACCTATCCCGGCCAGGACAAGGACAATGCGATCGCGGTGGTGCAGAACATCCTGGTCGCCAACGCCAAGCTGGCCGATCAGGTCGCCTACGACATCGTCAAGACCTTCACCGAGAAGCGCGACGAGCTGGTCGCCGTGCATGGCGAGGCCAAGCACATGACGCTCGAGAACCAGGTGCTGAAGAATTCGCCGATTCCCTGGCATCCCGGCGCGGTGAAGTACTTCACCGAGAAGGGCGTGAAGATGTGACGCGGAGCGCAGCCGGTGTTGCAGCGACTGTAGGGCGGACTAGCGTAGCGCAATCCGCCACTCCATACGAAAGGCGGCGGGTTGCGGCGAAGACGCCTAACCCGCCCTACGCTTACGTGGCGGTCCCGGATTGTATGTCGGCGTTGCAGCCCGGACGCAAAATCCGATCATGACCATCAATCACATCTTCCTCGCGTTCATGGGCCTCGTGGGCGCGGCGGTCGGAATCATTCTGGTGCGTCGTGCCGGAGAGCCGCGATTTCTGGGTGCCGCCCTATTTCTGGGTGCTGATCGTCATGGCGGTCTTCGAGTTCGTCGCGTTCGCGCGCCGAGGCGGCGCTCCCGGCACGGTCGTGACCATGGACGCCCGGCTCGGCGGGTTCCTCCTGGCGGTCGTGCTGATGGTGGCGATACCGATGGTGTCGGGTTCGCCGACGCGACTGTTCTGATCTCATCCAACGCCATCGGCATCGGTCGGTTGCCGACCCGACACGCGCTGCGTCCGGGCCAGGGGACGACTTGCGGCGGCATTGTGTCGGCAGGCCGGCGAATTAACGCGCTCGCAAGGTTAATCCGCCAATAAGGAAAATCTGACGCATTTGCGCCATCACGTTGCCTTGTGTCGGCGGGAGGATCGGATTGCGTTTTGCAGGGGCGGGGGCAAGCCTACTGATGGTTGCATCGCGCAACAGGCCGGAGGGTGCTCTGCAAACACCCTTCGGCCTCGGCGTCATGATGTTGCTGCTGCTGACGAGCGAGGTCGGAGACCAGGACCTCGCGACGCTCATTGGCCGTCAGCCGGTGGTCGACCGCACCCAGAAGACCGCCTTCGCCTCGACATTCGGCACCATCCACGAAGCAAAGTTCAGCATTCCCCAGCCGGTCGGCGCGTCGATCCCGCCGTCGTTCGGATACACCTTGGCGGCGCTCGATTCCGGCAACGCGGAGATCACCGGGTCGATCCGCGAACGCATTCTCGGGGAAAGCGCCTTCTACGCTGCTCCATACGCCGGGCCGGTCGTCGACCGCAGCCGCAAGGGCGACTACGGCGTCGCGCGCGGCGGCGATCGCCTCATCGCGCTCAAAGGCGACCGGCTCAAGCCGCGCCCGCCGGCTGAAATTGCCCAAGCCGACGAGGAGGAGCCCGAGCGATCCGATCAGACCCCGGCCAAGGGTGCCGGCGGATATGCGCTCGCGAGCGCCGGAGATTATCGCGCCGGCGGCATCACGCCGAAATCCGCCTATCCCGTGCTCGCGCCGCCGCGTGACGACGCCGATACCGGCCCCGAAGGCGAGGCCCCCGGCGAAGCAGATGTGCGCTCGACCAACAGCCTGCCATCGGTGGACGTGGACCCGACCCTGCGCGCAGCGCGGCTCTATTTCAGCGTCGATCCCGTGGGGCAGAAGCTCGGCGCGATCCAGCCGTGGGCGCCCGGCGAAGAACCGCGCTTCGAAGAGACCGAGATCGCCGCGCGCAACGATGCCAACATCAAGCTGGCGGGGCTGTCGCCCGAGGCGTGGTCGCCCGCCGGGCGCGACGGCGTCTTCGATGCCCCGGTCGATCGGGCGGACCTGCCGCCGCTGCCCTCCGATCCGAGCGTCGTGCTCAAGGACGGAGCGGGGGGTGGACAGAGCATCGCCGCGAAGGGCCAGGTCACCGGCGAATTGCAGCGGCCG
This sequence comes from uncultured Alphaproteobacteria bacterium, assembly GCA_963827585.1. Taxonomy (GTDB): domain Bacteria; phylum Pseudomonadota; class Alphaproteobacteria; order Rhizobiales; family Xanthobacteraceae; genus VAZQ01. The sequence continues at coordinate 53,734 of CAWHCK010000005.1, read as the reverse complement.
ATGACCCCGGCCGAGCGGCTGGGCCTCGACGAAGCGAGCCGGGCCAGGTCGGAGAAATGCCTCGCCGAGGTGATCTATTTCGAAGCGCGCGGCGAAGCGGTGCGCGGCCAGATGGCGGTGGCCCAGGTCGTGCTCAACCGCGCCTTCTCCGGCAAATATCCGAGCACGGTCTGCGGCGTCGTCTACCAGAACGCCCACCGCCACCTTGCCTGCCAGTTCACCTTCGCCTGCGACCGCGTCCCCGATGTCGTGCGCGAACCCGACATGTGGGAACGCGCCAAGACCATCGCGGCCGAAATGCTCGACGGCAAGCTGTGGCTGCCCGAGGTCGGCAAGGCCACGCATTACCACGCCTATTGGGTGCGGCCCGGCTGGGTGCGTGAAATGACCAAGATGCACAAGCTCGGCGTCCACACCTTCTATCGGCCGCGCGCCTGGGGCGACGGTGACGACGCGCCCGAATGGGGCGACGAGGAAGCGACGATCGAATTGGCCCGGCGGCTCGTGGAAGCGGCCAAGAAGCTGTAATCGGACGACAGACGATGGAGGACGGAGAATCTCTCGCCTCTCTTATCTGTCCTCCGTCGTCTGTCGTCCGTCGTCCATCCAAATGTCGAGCGCGACGTCGAGTTGGGGCGCCGAGTGGGTGATCCAGCCCGACGAGGCGTAGTCGACGCCGGTCTTGGCGATCTCGGCGATGGTGTCGAGCGTGATGCCGCCGGAGGCTTCGAGCGGGAACCTGCCGGCGACCATCTCGACCGCCTTGCGCAGGGTGGCGGCATCCATGTTGTCGAGCAGCACCGCGTCGGCGAGCCCGACCTCGAGCACTTCGCGCAATTGGTCGAGCCTATCGACCTCGATCTCGATCTTGACGAGGTGGCCGGCCGAGGCCCGGGCGCGCTCGAGCACGGCGCGAATGCCGCCCGCCACCGCGATGTGGTTGTCCTTGATCAGCATGGCGTCGTCGAGGCCGAAGCGGTGGTTGAAGCCGCCGCCGCAGCGCACGGCGTATTTTTCCAGGGCGCGCAGCCCCGGCGTGGTCTTGCGCGTGCAGCAGATGCGCGTGCGGGTGCCGGCGACGCGGCGGACGAATTCATGCGTCGCGGTCGCCACCCCGGAGAGATGGCCCACGAGATTGAGCGCCGTCCGCTCGGCCGCGAGCACCGCGCGCGCCGGGCCCTCGACCTCCATGAGCGCAGTCTTGGTCGCGACCTCCGCGCCGTCGATGGCATGCGCCGTGATCGCGATTTCGGGTGCGAGCTTTCGGAACGTGGCGGCGACCAGCGGCAGGCCCGCGATCACGCCCGCCTTGCGCACGACCACGACCGCGCGCGCCGGCATGCCCTCGGGGATGGTCGCGATCGAGGTGACGTCGCCGGCGCGGCCGAGGTCCTCGGCCAGCGCCCGCGTGACCGCGGCGTCGATCTCGAGCGGCGAGAGGAAGGCATCGGGGCAGAGCAGGGAGGTGGTCATGGTCCGCATCTGCGCCTGCAAGCCTCAACGCTTCAAACTCACCATCGCCTCGACCGAGCGCCGCGCGCGCGCGGCGATCGCGGGGTCGATCGTCACCTCCTCCTTGAGATAGACGAGACTGTCGAGAATTCTTCGGCAGCGTGATCCGCTTCATGTGCGGGCAGAGATTGCACGGGCGCACGAACTCGACGTCGGGAAGCTCGGCCTGCACGTTGTCCGCCATGGAGCACTCCGTGACCATGACGACACGGCGCGGGCGGTGCTTGCGCACCCAGTCGATCATCCCGGCGGTCGAGCCGGTATAGTCCGCCTCGTCGATCACGTCGGGCGGACATTCCGGATGCGCGATGATCTGCAGCGACGGATCGTCCTCGCGATAGCGGCGAAGCTCGTCGGCGGTGAAGCGCTCGTGCACCTCGCAGGCGCCCTTCCATGAAATGATCTTCACCTTGGTGTGGGCGGCGACGTAGCTCGCGAGATACTGGTCGGGCAGGAAGATGACCGTGTCGGAGCCGAGGCTCTCGACCACCTCGATCGCGTTCGATGAGGTGCAGCAGATATCGACCTCGGCCTTCACATCGGCCGAGGTGTTGACATAGGCGACGACCGGCACGCCGGGGAATTGCGCGCGCAACAACCGCACGTCCTCGCCGGTGATCGAGGCGGCGAGCGAGCAGCCGGCCTTGAGGTCCGGGATCAACACGGTCTTGTCGGGATTGAGGATCTTCGCGGTCTCCGCCATGAAATGCACGCCGCACTGGACGATGATGTCGGCGTCGACCTTGGTCGCCTCGCGCGCGAGCTGGAGCGAATCGCCGACGAAATCGGCGACGCAGTTGTAGATTTCCGGCGTCTGGTAATTGTGCGCCAGGATGACGGCGTTGCGCTCCTGCTTGAGCGCGTTGATGGCTTTCACGTAGGGCGCGAAGAACGGCCACTCGATCGCAGGGATGACGGTCTTGACCCGCTCATAGAGGTGAGCGGTCTCGCGCTCGACCTGGGCATTCCATTCGAGCGATGGCATCGGCAGCACGCCGAAGCGGCCCGCTGCGGCGGAGGCGGCGGCCGGCGGGACCGGCGGCCGTGCGGTGGAGGGGCCGAAGGCTTGCAGGATCGACATGGCGACCTCCCGGCAACGCGCTCAATTGTTATATGCTCATATTGAGCATATCTGGGGACGCAAACATCCGGCATGAAGCCGGCTGCGCGCGCCCGAATGAGCCTATTATTCTCAGTTCGAGCAAATCCCATATAGCACCGGACCCGTGGAATTTCCAGCCCCGCCGCGAGCGGCTGCCATGCGCAATGCGATGAAGGCTTTGACCAAGTTCTGTTTGGGGATGGCGGCGCGACACCGTACAACCGTGCGCGGGTAGGAACTGTCGGCGCTTCGACCAGAAAATTGCGTGGCGATCTGCCGCCGGACGACGCCGTCTGGATCTCGCTTGGATCTATGGATTTTCGGTGCGTGGGATCGGCTCCGCGCGCACCGGTTCGCGGACGCAAGGTCCCCATCGCATGGCCATCTCACTGCCTTCCACCTCCCGGGCCGCGGCAATCGGCTGGCGCACGCCGCTCGTGATCGTGCTGTGCGGCTGCCTCATCTCCATGCTCAGCTTCGGGCCGCGCTCGACGCTCGGCTTGTTCTTGACGCCGCAGTCGCAGGCGAACGGCTGGGATCGCGATGTGTTCGGCCTCGCGCTCGCGATCCAGAACATCCTGTGGGGCGCGGGCCAGCCGTTTGCCGGCATGCTGGCCGATCGCTTCGGCGCCGTGCGGGTGTTCTGCGGCGGCGGGATTTTCTATGCCATCGGGCTCGCGCTGATGGCCTACGCCGACACGCCGCTTCTTCTCGGCATTTCGGCCGGCGTCTTCGTCGGCTTCGGCCTCGCGGGCTGCTCCTTCAGCATCGTGTTGTCGGCCTTCGGCAAGCTCTTGCCGGAACGCTGGCGCTCGCTCGCCTTCGGAGCCGGCGCGGCCGCGGGCTCCTTCGGCCAATTCCTGTATGCGCCGCTGACCGTGTCGCTGATCGGCGCCGTCGGCTGGCAGGAGACGCTGGTGATCTTCGGGGTGATCATGCTGCTGGTGCTGCCGCTTTCGCTCGCGCTCGCGACCGGCGGAACCGGGCAGGGCTCGCAAGGCGCCGCGCCGCAATCGCTGCGGCAGGCGCTGTCGGAGGCGTTCGGGGAGCGCTCCTACGTGCTGCTCGTGCTCGGCTTCTTCACCTGCGGATTCCAGCTGGCATTCATCACCGTCCACATGCCTGCCTATCTCATCGACCGCGGGCTTTCGGCTGAAGTCGGCGGCTGGACCATCGCGGTGATCGGCCTGTTCAACATCATCGGCTCGCTGACATCGGGCTGGTTGGGCAATTACATGCCCAAGCGCTACATCCTCTCGGTCATCTATTTCGGCCGCGCGCTCGCGATCCTGGCGTTCATCATGTTCCCGGTCACGCCGTTGTCCGCGATCCTGTTCGGCGCCGTGATGGGGTTCTTCTGGCTGTCGACGGTCGCGCCGACCAACGGGATCATTGCCTTGCTGTTCGGCACGCGCTGGCTCGCCACCCTTGCCGGCCTGGCATTCTTCAGCCATCAGGTCGGCGGCTTTCTCGGCGTTTGGCTCGGCGGCGTCGTGTTCGTGAATACCGGGTCCTACGACGCGGTCTGGTGGCTCTCGATCCTGTTCGGCGTGCTCTCGGCCGTGATCAATCTGCCGATCGTGGAGAAGCCGGTGCAGCGGCTCGCTGCTGCTCCAGCGTGACGACGGACGACGCACGACAGACGACCGAAGACGGAAGAGAAACATGGCGAGCGAGAACACAACAAAGGCTGAAAGCGTCAGTCCTCCGTCGCCTGTTGTCCGTCCCGCGTCCTCCGTCCTCCGTGGTCCGGCTGTCATTCTGCTGTGCGGCTGCCTGATCGCTCTGATCGGCTTCGGCGCGCGCTCGGGTCTGGGATTCTTCCTGACCCCGATGTCGAGCGAGTTCGGCTGGGGCCGCGACGTGTTCGCCCTCGCGCTCGCGATCCAGATGCTGCTGTGGGGTGCTGCCCAGCCGCTCGCCGGCGCCCTGGCGGATCGCTTCGGCGCCTTACCCGTGCTCAGCGTCGGCGCAGTCCTCTACGCGCTCGGCTTGGCCGCCATGGCCTACGCCACCTCGCCGGCGATGCTGCATCTCACCGCCGGCGCGGTGGTCGGCTTCGGCCTTGCCGGCGCCTCCTTCACCATCGTGATCGGGGCGTTCGGCAAGCTGATGCCGCCGGAGTGGCGCTCGCTCGCGTTCGGCGCCGGCACCGCGGCAGGCTCGTTCGGACAGTTCCTGTTCTCGCCGCTCACCGTTGCGCTCATCGGAAGCTACGGCTGGCAGCATACGCTCGTCATCTTCGCGGCGGTCGTGCTGCTGATCATGCCGCTGTCGCTCGCCTTGGCGACGCCGCGCGGCTCCGCCGCGCCGGAGCCGGCCGCGCCGCGGCAATCGGTTACCCAGGCGCTGAGCGAGGCCTTCGGTCACGGGAGCTACGTGCTGCTCGTGCTCGGTTTCTTCACCTGCGGCTTCCAGATCTTCTTCATCGCCGTCCACCTGCCGGCCTATCTGGTCGACCGCGGTCTGCCGGCCTGGGTCGGCGGCTGGACGCTCGCCACCATCGGCCTGTTCAACATCGTCGGCGCCATCGGCGCCGGCTGGCTCGCGGCCTTCATGCCCAAGCGCTACATCCTGTCGTTCATCTATTTCGCGCGGGCACTGGCGATCCTCGTCTACATCATGCTGCCGCCGAGCGCGGTCGTGACCTTGATCTTCGGCGCCGTGCTGGGCCTGCTCTGGCTCTCGACGGTGCCGCCCACGTCCGGCCTCGTCGCCCTCATGTTCGGCACGCGCTGGCTTGCCATGCTGTTCGGCTTCGCCTTCTTCAGCCATCAGGTCGGCGGCTTCCTCGGTGTGTGGCTGGGCGGCCTGCTGTTCGAGCAGACCGGATCCTACGACGTGGTCTGGTGGCTCTCGATCCTCCTCGGCCTCTTGTCGGCCGCGATCAATCTGCCGATCGTGGAGAAGCCGGTTGTGCGGCTCGCGGCTGCGCCCGCGTAAAGCGGACGACGGACGACCGAGGACGGATGACGGAGAACGACGTATCTGTCGCCTGGAGGTGCGTGTGGCAGCTTTCAAAGCAATCGTGATCGAAAAGACCGAGACCGGTCCCAAAGCCGCGCTGACCGATTTCGACGAGCGCAATCTCATGGAGGGTGACGTCACCGTCCGGGTCGAATGGTCGACGGTCAATTACAAGGACGGCCTGGCGATCACCGGCAAGGCACCGGTGGTGCGCCGCTTTCCGATGATTCCGGGGATCGATTTCGCGGGCACCGTCGAGACCTCGACCCATCCGGAATGGAAGCCCGGAGACAAGGTGATCCTCAACGGCTGGGGCTGCGGGGAGACGCATCTTGGCGCCTACGCCGAGAAGGCGCGGGTGAAGGGGAATTGGCTGGTGCCGCTTCCCACCGGGATGAGCGCGCGCGATGCCATGGCGATCGGCACCGCGGGCTACACCGCCATGCTGGCAGTGATGGCGCTCGAGCGCCACGGCCTCACTCCCGTGGGCGGTCCGGTGGTGGTAACCGGCGCCGCGGGCGGCGTCGGCTCGGTCGCGATTGCAATTCTTGCCAAGCGTGGCTTTCAGGTCACGGCCTCCACCGGGCGTCCGGCGGAGGCCGACTATCTGAAAAAATTGGGTGCGAGTGAGATCATCGAGCGCCAAGAGCTCGCAGGACCCGCGAAACCATTGGCAAAAGAGCGTTGGGCGGGCGGCATCGACAGCGTCGGGGCGACCACGCTCGCCAATGTGCTCTCGATGACACGGTACGGCGGAGTTGTCGCCGCGTGCGGCTTGGCGGGCGGCATGGAATTGCCGACTTCGGTCGCGCCATTTATTCTGCGCAGTGTATCGCTGCTCGGAATCGATTCGGTCATGCGTCCGATCGCCGATCGGCAACAGGCGTGGCGGCGTTTGGAAAGCGACCTCGATCGGGGAAAGCTTGCGTCCATGACGACCGAGATCGGGCTTGCCGACGTGTTCGAGGCGGCCCGCAGCATCGTCGAGGGACGCGTTCGGGGTCGCATCGTGGTCAAGATCGGGTAAGGGGTGCGTTTAGAATTTGTTGACCATGTTTCGGCAAGCTTGCGCCTAATTCGTATGGTTAACACCCGGTTATGGGTGCCAACCGAACGGGTAAAGGGGAACGGTAAGGGGATCGGGGGATCGGGGTCATGATTGCGCGGTTCGCGATTGTCATTGCTGCGTTGCTCGCAGCCGGCTCGGCACATGCCGAACCTCTCACACCCGAGGCGGCGCGCCGCTTCGTGACCGGCAAGCTGTTCGCCTTCAACTGCTTCGACGGCTCACGCGGGGCCGGCCGCATCTATGGCGACGGCTCGGTCATCGGCAGCATCCAGTTCCAAGGCGCCGGACCGGTTCGTTCGGTATGGCTGCCGGCGGGAACGCTGAAGGTCAAAGGCCAAGCAGTCTGCGCGTCGCTGCAGGGTGCGCTGTTCGAGCCGTGCTTCAATCTCGAGCGCATGGACGAGCGCAGCTTCCGCGGCTCGGTGTCGGGCTTCGGCTTCGCCTATTGCGACTTCACCCGCCGCATGAGCGTCGCCGGCATGGGTTCGCGGCGGCAGGCGCCGCTGCCGCTCGAGGCCGCGGCCGCGGGCGGTGCGAACTGATCTCCCGCTGACTTCGTCTCGCGATAACTGTCGTCCCCGCGCAAGCGCATAGGCGCAAAGTTTAAGCCACCTCGTGTCCCGGACGAGCGAGCGCATTGCGCGAGCGAAGAGCCGGGACCCAGGGGCCACAGGCTGCGGCTTCATACGATACTGCGCTTCGCGATTCTTGCGCTGGGTCCACGCAAGTCGGGTTTACCCGACTTGCGCACCATTATGTGCCGATCTCGGGTAAACCCGAGATCGGTGTCTCGCTCCGCTCGCGCAAGGGGCGCTCGCTCCGCTCGCCCGGGACACGACTCCGCATCACCCCAGCCCCTCGATGATCTTGCGCCGCTTCGCGATCTCGTCGGCGCAAAAGTCGAGGAACGCGCGCACGCGCGCGGTGTTGCGCAGATCGGGATGGGCGAGCAGCCACAGCTCGCCCTCGAGCTCGGGCAACGGCGGGCTGAGCTGCGCGAGGCCCGGGACTGCGGTGCCGACGTAGCAGGGCAGCAGCACCATCCCCACGCCGCCGGCCGCGGCTTCCGCCAGCCCGATCATGGTATTCACCTTGTAGACGATGCGCTTCTCGCCGACGTGGTCCTTGAGCCACTTCATCGCCTTGGCGATCGAGATCGAATCGGCAAACGCGACCCAGTCGTGGTGCCGGCCGTCGCGCGCGGGATCGAACCGTTCGCTTGCCCGCTCGACTGGGCCGAAAACCGCCCAGGCGATGCGCGCGACCTTGCTGCCCGCCAGCGGGTCGGGGTTGTGGTAGGTGGCCCGCACCGCAACGTCGGCATCGCGCTTGGACAGATTGAGCCGCTGGTTCGACACCATGACGTCGAGCATGATCTCGGGGAACGCGCGGCGAAACCCGATCAGCACGTCGTTGAGCAGATGCAGCAGCAGCACGTCGCTGGTGGTAACCCGCAACTCGCCGGATGGGCGCAGATCCTGACCGGTGACCTTGCGCTCGAAGGTGACGATGTCTTCGTTCATGCGCCCGGCCAGTTCCACCATCTGCTCGCCGCAGGCGGTGAGCGCATAGCCGGCGCGGCCGCGCTCGAACAGGCGCGATCCGAGCTGCTGCTCGATCTGGCCGAGCCGCCGGAAAACAGTGGAATGATTGACGCCGAGGGCCTCCGCCGCGCCTGCGAGCGACCGCGCTTCGGCGATCGCCTTGACGTAGCGGAAGTCGTCCCAGGAGAGCATGCGGCTGTCTGCCGGCGCTTGCGCGATTGCAAGCGAAAGTCCGGCAAACACAACAAGTTTCTGTACAAAAGGCAAGTGGCGACGGACGACGGACGCCGGAGGACAGACGACGGACGACAGATGGGAGCGAAAGTATCCGTCGTCGGTCGTCTGTTCTCCGTCGTCTGTCACCGCGGAAACAACAGACGCTGGTAGAGCCAGCCGATGCCCAGCAGCACGACGCCGAGCCCGATGAGGGAGAGGCCCTGATAGATGCCGGTGAGGTCGCCCATGTCGACCAGGAAGACCTTGAGGACGGTGAGGATGACCACGCCGGCGGACGCGAACCGCACCGCCTGCGAGCGCAGGATGACGCCCGCCGCCAGCAGCGCGACGCCGAAGGCGAGCCAGACCGCCGAATAGGTGTATTGCTCGGCATCGGTGGTGGGACCTTCGGTCAGCACCGCGCCGTGGAAGAGCGCTCTGACCTCGAGCGAGAGATAGGCGAGCGCGAGCGCCACCGCCGTCAACGCCGCGACCACGCTGTAGTTTCGGGGACGCACGCCGCGTGAAATGAATGCGAGCGCGGCCGCCAGCACCGCAGGCAGGCCGTAGCCCAGCAGGATCAGGTTGATGAAGCGCCCGCCGACGGGGTCTCCGGTCGTCATCGGATTTTCGACGACACCGAGCCCGAGCACGATCGCTCCCAATGTCAGCGCACCGATCAGCAGCGCGGCGACGTCGTGAACCACGCTGCCGGTGCGCAGTCGCAATCGCTCGAGCCCGATGGTCATGGCGAGCCCGACGCAAACCTGCAGCGCAAGCTCGGCCAGGCTCGAGGAATCGCTGTAGACGTCGCCGTCATTGATGAGATGGCGGATTTCCAGAAACGCCAGCAGCACGGTCAGCAGGATGGCGCCGGACTCGATCATGCGCGTGGGCGCGTCGTCGGCGCGGCGGCGCAGGAGATGGCCGCCCAACCAGAAGGCGGCCGCGGGAATGCCGTAGCCGTAGAGGAGCCAGTTGAGGATGGGCGTCGTCCCGACGTCGTCGCCGACGATGCGCGGCTCCCAGCCGATGCGCAGCACCACCAGCACGCCGACCACGGCGGCGAGCACGCGCAGTGCCGGCAACGGCCGCTTGTCCGCCACCCAGGCAATGCCCGGCACCATCAGCGAGAGCGCGATCGTGAGCCAGCCTTTCTCGAGCGCCATGGTGAGCGCGAGCGTCAGCGCGGCGACCGCTCCGGTCGCGAACAGCGCGCCGGCCGCCGCCACCCCCGGGCGTGGCTGGAGCCGGTCCAGCCTTTCGGTGGCGAGGGCAAAGAGCACGCTCAGCAGCAAGGCCGTCGCCGCGAACGGGATCGAGGGCTCGAGCTTGGCGATGCGATAATAGAGCGCGGCGAGAATGCCGATCGGGACGAACACCGCCGATGCGCTCCACAGCATGGCGACGATCGGCTGCTGCAGACGCCCCTGGACGAGATAGCCCGCGCCGCCGAACAGCGCCGCGAAGGCTGCTCCGAGCGCGAGATGCCAGCCGAATGCGACCCGGTCCGGCTCCGGCACCGCGCCGGCCACCGGACCCGACGGCGCGACCAACTGCTCAAGATTGAAGTCGAGCGCCCAGCGCACGATGACCAGCACGGCGAGCACCGCCGCCGCCGGCACCGCGGCGGCGGCCGCATCGGTCCGCCAGGCGATCGCGACCGTCGCGGCGACCAGCACGACGAACGTGGTGAGCGCCACCGGATCGTGCCGGCTCGCCAGCACCAGGCACGCGGCTGCCAGGAGAAAGGCGCCGAGTGCCGCCGACGAGACCGCGTCGATCTGCCCGGGCGCTGCATCGGGACCGAACCACAGGCCCGCGACGATCAGGAGCGCCGCCAGCGCAAAAGCGACGACGACGTGGAATGCATGGGCGCCGAGCGCGTCGACGCTCGCGAGCCCAAGGCCCGGCAGGGTCCACAGCGCGCTCGCCGCCACCGCCGTGATCGCGAGCCAGCGCCACATCCGGAAGCGCGCGAGCGCAAAGGCGGCGACGGTCACCACCGCGAGATAGATATAGAGCGACCAGTAGTCGGGCGCCTCCGACGCCACCAGCAGCGGCGTGACATAGGCGCCGACCAGACCCAGTCCCGCCAGCGCCGGCCCGTGCAGCAGGGCGGCCGCGAGCGTCGCCAGCGCGACCAGCCCGAGCAGGATGAAGGCGGCAGCCCGGCGCCAGAAAGCCGTAGAGGGCGTGGGCGGCGTAGACGTCGGCATAGGCGATGGTGGTGCCGGCGGCGGTGAGGATTCCCGGAATGTGCGCCCGCGGCAGGCCGGAGATGCCCGCGAGCCGCTCGCTTCGGCGCGCCCATTCGCCGGCAGCGATGAGCGCGCTCGCCAGCAGCGCGGCGAGCGTGACCCGCACCGCGGGTCCGACGAGCCCCTGCTCGATCGAGTAGCGCACGAGGAAGATGCCGCCGAGCGCGAGCGCAAGTCCACCGACCCAGACCGCCCATTGCGTACCGAGTCGTTCCTCCAGGCTCATCGCGGGCGCCGCTTGCGGTGGTGGCGCCTGCGGCGGCGCAACGGGGGAGGTGGCGGCAATGGGCGTTTCTTGTTCGGACGGAGGTGCGGCGGGCTCTGCTGATGCGGCGACGATGGGCTCGGCCACCTCGGGCGCAGCTTCGGGTTCGGAAACCGAAGGCGTGGGCTGCTCCGGCGCAACGGCGGCGGCGCCTGGGGCCGGTGCGGCCGCTTGCCACTCGAGCGCCGCGAGTCGTGCCTCCACGCGGCGCATGTGGTCGCCGAGGGTGAGCACTTTCACGAGCGCGACGATGGCGATGATCGGGAAGGCGAGCAGCAGCAACCCGAGCAGGAACAGGAACGAGTCCATCAAAACCCCAGCCAGCCCCGGCGCGATGCTATCGAAGCGACTGCCGAAGCGAAAGCATCACGACGAGCGCGCGCCGAGACGCAGGCCCGGGGCGGGGCGCTCCTGCACGACCTCGCGGCGGAAGCGGAACAGCGCCGCCGGCCGCCCGCCGGTGGCGGTCGAGGTCTCGCCGGTCGGCTCGACCAGGGCCGCGCTCTCGACCAGCCGCCGGAAATTCTGCTTGTGCAGTCGGCGCCCCGAGATCGCCTCCACGGTGCGCTGCAGCTCGGTGAGCGTGAACTCGCGCGCCATCAGCTCGAAGATGACCGGACGATATTTGAGCTTGGCGCGCAGGCGCGCGATGGCGGTGGCGAGGATGCGCCGCTGATCGAAGCGCATCGGCTCGCCCAGCCGGGGGAACGGACGGCGGGCGAGCGCGGCTTCGCGGCCGTCGCGCCGTGCCTCCTCGACCAGGCCGGCCTCGTACAGGAGCTCGTAGCGATCGAGCACCTTCTCTTCGTCCCACGGGCTGCCGCCGACCGCAAAGCAGAGCCGCATGCGCTCGCGCCGGCCGAGCGCGCGGGCCGGCTCGGGCTGGTGGGTGCTGCTCGTCCATTCCTCGAGCAACGGCAGGATGACCTTGTCCAAAATCTCCGGCCGCGTTTCCCGCCAATCCTCCCACGGGAAGAAACGGTACCACGGCTCGAAGCCGGCGCCGGCCGCGAGCAGGGCGGCGACGTTCTCCGGCATGCGCGTGAGCGCGAGATAACCGATCGAGACCATGTGGGCGGCGGTATCTCCCGGCCGCGCGTGACGGCCGCGGTCGCCGAAGGTGTAGAGCTGCTCCACATAACCGACGGTCAATCCGGTCTGCGCCTTGACCCAGGCGCGCAGCCCAATCTCGAAGGTGCGGTGCGCGAGCGGATCGAACGGACCGAACGGAAGCCCCGCACGGGTCTCGCCCTTGGCGCCGTCGCCGGCCACGAGAATGGCCGGCTCCTCGCCCTCGACCGCCACGATCGCGGCGGTGAGCCCGATCTCGATCGGCGTGAGCGGGACGTCGGTCATCAGGGGAGTGTAGCAAGCGAAATTTCGGTGTCATGCCCGCGAAAGCGGAATCGAACATCCGAGCCCGCTTTGCGGGAAAGGTTCGGTGGAACAAGACCAGAAACGCGGACGCGAAATTGTCGTAACTCTCCTGCGCCCGGTCGAAACCGCGTTCACCATCTGAGGATCCGCCCGGCGATCGCCGCGCCCACGGTGGCGACGAGCGCAATGGCTGGAACGTGCCAGGCGGCGACGAACAACAGCGAATCTTCTGGGCAGTGAAGGGTGTAGAGCACGGCGGCGACAGCGCCGGCAAACAGTCCGGCCATCGCGCCGGCACGTCGCGGCTGCGAGGGCGCGCCATGCCGCAATGCGAACAGCGCGGCCAGCAGAATAGGCATGGACAGCAGCCAGACGCAGGCGAAGCAGGCCAGCGGGTCCTGTCCGAACAGGCGCATCGCCCATCCATCGCGCGGCACATGATAGAGTTCGGCGGCGATCCCCGCCGCGATCACGACGACCGGACCGATGACCCACACCTGGCTTGGACGTGCTTCGGGGCGGCTCAATATGACCGACATCCGGAACGCGCCTGCCGCCAACAAGGTTGCCGCCGCGACCGTGAACGCAATCGTGGCGCCGACGCCATGGGCGAGATGCGGACTTCGGCTCAAGGCGGACAGGATAATGAGAAACGTCGCCAGCGCCGCGACACCCGTATACGCCAGCAAGCGGGCGCCCAACGGCTGCAATACGCCCTGCGACGACTTCACGGACAAGTCCGACGCCAGTTGGCGAATGAGCTCCTCGGTCGTCATGTGCCCCATCCTCCCAATTTCATCGCGAGCGCGGCGAGCCCGCGGTGAAGCGCGGTGTAGACGGCCCCGGGGCTGATCTTGAGCCGCGATGCGGTCTCGCGCACGGTGGCGCCATCCAGGGCCAGCGCCTGCACGACCTGCCGTTGGCGGCGCGGCAGCTGCTGCAGGACTCTGTCGACGGAAATTGCCCCGTCCGGCGCCGGCTGCGGGCTGGCCAGGGTCTCGACAAAATCCTCGATCGGCAATTCGGCAGCCCGGCCGCGGCGCCGGGCAACGTCGATCGTCTTGTGGCGGGCGATCGCCCGCACCCACGGAATGAATGGCCGGCCGGCGTCCCACGTCGCCTGCTTGACGTGGATCGCGAGCAGCGTCTCCTGGACGATGTCCTCGACGTCGCCCGCCTCGATGCCGAGCCGCTTGAGGTCGCCGGCCGCAAGCTGGCGGACGGCCCCCGCGATCTCCGTCAGCAGACGCGCATAGCTGCGTGCACAGCCGAGCTGGGACGCACGCATGTCCGCAGCCCACCGTTTTTCCCGCGCGTCCATCGCCATGCTCCTACTCTACCGCCCAAACCGGCCGGTGTGGTGACACCGCTTCACGATGTCGTGAGGGCCGTAAGAACGGCGAGCTTCCCGCGAATTAATAAGACGGTTCCGCCCCGAGCGGCGACGTCAGTTCATGGACCTTCCCGATGTCGAGCAGCGAACGGCGGACGCCGGCGTCCGCAACCCGGTCGAGCCAGGCGAGGGCGGAAAGCACGGCAGCTTGCGGCGTTGCCGTCATGGCCAAGGCCTCGGAATCCGGCCGTACCAAGACCCGGCTGGTGCCGCCGCTGACCTTCGACGAGGCGGCCGCCTTCAACACGGCGTTTCTGCGCGACGTGGCTTCCAGCCTGATCGAGGCCGGCGCGGCGGCCAGCATTGCTCCCTACATGGCGTTCGGTCCTCCCGGATCCGAATCATTCTTCCGCCGCACCCTGCCCGCCGACATCGGGCTCATGGAGGTCTGGTTTCCGAATTTCGGCGATTGCCTGTTCGAGACAATTCGTGCGCTGCTCGAGCACGGTCACGCATCCGCGGTCGTGCTCAATTCCGACAGTCCGACGCTTCCGACCTCGCTGCTGATCGAGACGGCCGCAGCGCTCGCGGAGCCGGGCGAGCGCGCAGTGCTTGGACCGGCGTGCGATGGTGGGTACTACCTGCTCGGGCTCAAGCATGCCCATCGACGCATGTTCGAAGGCATCGACTGGAGCACGAGCCGGGTGGCGCGACAGACGATCGAGCGCGCCGAGGAGATCGGACTGCCGGTCCACGTCTTGCCGACCTGGTACGACGTCGATGACGTCGAAGCGCTGCGGATGTTGCATGCCGAGCTGTGTCGCGCGCATTCGTTCGATCCCGCGCTTCGGCCGAGGTATCCCGTCCATACCGCCGCGCTCGTCGACGCCCTCCTCGCGGAGAGCGATTTCGCTGACCGGATCGGCGTCGCCGGCGACATGCGGGCGCGCCGGCCGGAACTCCTGGCCAACGAGATGGGCGATGGAACCCCGGTCACCGCATAACGCCCGTATCGATCCGCGCCGCTACTTCGAGAGCGTCGGCGCGCGGCGAAACGCCGTGCCCGAAAGCGAGCCTGTCTGTCTCTACTTGGAGACGACGAACCGCTGCAACCTGCTGTGCACGACCTGTCCGCGCACCTATGCCGAGCTCGAGCCCCCGGCCGACATGAGCTGGGACCTGTTCAAGTCGATCGTGGACCAGATACCGGCGCTGCAGCGCGCGGTGCTGCACGGCGTGGGCGAGCCGATGCTCGTGAAAAATCTTCCGCGCATGGTGCGCTACCTCAAGGACCGCGGCACCTATGTCCTGTTCAACACCAACGGCACCGTGCTCAACGAACGCAACGGTCGCGCGCTGATCGAGGCCGAGCTCGACGAATTGCGCGTCTCGCTCGACGCCGCGAATGCCGCGTCCTTCCGCGCCATTCGCGGCAAGGACTATTTCAACCGCATCCTGAAGAACGTGCGCGCGTTTCGCGCATTGCAGGAGCGGGAGGGACACGAGAAGCCGCGGGTTTCGGCCTGGCTCACCGGGCTGCGGGAGACGATCGAGGAACTGCCCGAGTTCGTGAAGGTAGCTGCCGAAATCGGAGTGAAAGAGGTCTACCTTCAGCGCCTGGTCTTCTTCAATGAAAACGCCATCGGTCACGCGCGTCCGGACCAGGCCTTGTATGAGCAAACGACGCGCGACGAATCCGAGCTCATCGAGCGCGCGTCCGCGCTCGCCAGGTCGCTCGGCATGACGTTCAGTGCATCGGGCGCCGCCTCCGAGCCGGGCATGAGCTTGAAGCGGGAGACCGATGCATCGCCCTGGTCGCTCTGCCGCCGACCCTGGACGGTCATGTATTTCACCGCCAATGGCCGCGCGCTGCCCTGCTGCATCGCGCCGTTCTCGCAGCGCGGATACGAGAACTATACGCTCGGCGACGCCACCCAGCAGAGCCTGCGCGAGATCTGGAACGGGCCCGCCTATCGTGAGTTCCGCGACGCGCTGCTGTCGAACCAGCCGCCGGCCGCATGCGCGAATTGCGGCTTGCGCTGGAGCCTGTGACCCCAGAAAGTAACGCGGCCTCGCGCGCTATTGCTTCTCCGGCACGGTGATCGGCTTGCCGCTCTCGGCCACGATGACGGCCAGGACCTTTGCCGGCTCAGTCTGGCTGGCATTGGCCGAGACGGCGTGCAGTTGGCCGGGGGCCTCGTAGAACGTCTGGCCCTTGGTCAGCACGGTTTCGGGACCCTGGTCGAGCTTGAGCTTGTAGCTTCCTTCCAGCACATAGCCGAAAATGTGGTGGCCGGGGTGGCGATGGGGCGGCGAGCCGCCGCCGGGCGGAATGTCGAGCATCACCATGATGACCTCGCGGCCCGCAACATCCGACAGCGCCTGCTTCAACAGGGTGGTGACGGTTGTCGGCGGTGCTTGCTGCGACAGGGCGGGCACGATCGCGCTCGCCCCCATGATGACGATCAGCGTTGCGGCATATTTGAGCGTGCGGGCCGAGCTTCGCATGACTGCATCTCCGCGTTTCCTCAATTTCCGCACAAGCATGTCAGAAAAGCGGGATCGCTCCAACCGTGCAGGGACATGCTGCGCCGCGGATCGCAGCGCGAGACCACGGCCTATTCCAGATCGAGCCGGAACGGCGTGCCCTCGTAAGCCATCTCGCCGCGCCCGATCGCATCGATGGCGGCGATCATGCGGCCGTCGCGCTCCAGCATGCGGTCGGCGAGCGAGACGATGCGGATATTTGGCGTCGCGGTGGGCGAGAGGCGGCGCAGCTCGCGCGCGATCGCCCATTCGTCTCGCCGCGGGTTAAGCGCGCAGGCCGCGACATAGGCGCCCGCGGTCGAGCGGCTGATGCCGGCGTAGCAATGCACGACCAGCGGCTTGGCGCGATCCCAGCCGCGCACGAACGCGATCAGCCGGGTGACGTGCTCGTCGCAGGGGATGACGTAGCCGTCCATCGGCGCGTTGATGTCGTCCATGCCGAGAATGAGATGGTTGGCTGCCAGGATGCTCCTGGGCCGCTCGACCCGGTCGGTATCCTTGAGCAGGGTGACGACATGGAGCGCGCCGGTCGTTTCGACCGTGTCGTGGAGGCGTGCCAGTGAGCAGACGTGAATCATCGTTTGTCCGATGCAGTTGTTTGCCCACTATATGGTGACGGGAATTTGGCGTGAAAGCGACAGGGAGCGACAGGCAGGCGAAGGGCTGATCACCCCGCGGCGAGCTTGGCGAAGCGCTCGAGGTAGCGCTGCTCGGCGGTGTCCGCCGGCCAGGGCGTGAGATAGTCGCGTTCGATCGCGGCGGAGAATTTGGGCGGTGAGCCGAAGAACCGGCGGGCCTCGCTCGCGGAAAATCCGGCGAGCCGCGTCGCCTCGAGATAGGCGGCCGATCGATCGGACGCCTTGATCAGGGCGACAAGGTCGGCCGGCAGCACGGCGGGCAGGCCAAATCGCAAGTGGATGGCCGTGAGCAGGCGCGCCTCGACCGCCTTGTAGGCATCGCCGATCACCGCCTTGAACGGCGAGATCATGTCGCCGATCACGTATTCGGGGGCGTCGTGGAGGAGGACGCCGAGGCGGCTCTCGCGGTCGAGGCGCGCGCGCTGGCGCGCGATGGTCTCGACCAGAAGCGAGTGCTGGGCGACGGAGAAGATGTGCGCGCCCTCGGTCTGCCCGTTCCAGCGGGCCACGCGCGCGAGCCCATGGGCGATGTCCACGATCTCGACGTCGAGTGGCGAGGGGTCGAGCAGATCGAGCCTGCGTCCCGACAGCATGCGCTGCCAGGCACGAAATGCCTCGCGGTGCACGGCCGGTCGCGGCTTGGCGGGCATCGCGCTCAGCGGTCCGGAAGCTTGGCCAGGGTCGCGTGCCGGTGGCAGCTCACCACATGGTCGTTGACCATGCCGGTGGCTTGCATGAAGGCATAGACGATGGTCGGTCCGACGAACTTGAAGCCGCGGCGCGCGAGCTCCTTCGACATCTGCCGGGACAGCGCCGTCTCCGCCGGCACCTGCGAGGTCGAGCGGAAACGGTTCACCTTCGGCTTGCCGTCCAGAAAATCCCACAGCAGCCGCGAGAAGCCGGGTCCCTTCTCCATCACGTCGAGATAGGCGCGCGCCGACAGGATCGTGCCCTCGATCTTCAGGCGGTTGCGCACGATGCCCTCGTCGTGCATCAGCTTCTCGACTTTCTTCGGGGTGTAGCGGGCGATCTTCTCCGGGACGAAGCCGTCGAAGGCACGCCGGAAATTGTCGCGCTTGCGCAGGATGGTGATCCAGGACAGGCCGGCCTGGAAGCCGTCGAGGATGAGCTTCTCGTAGAGCGCGCGGTCGTCGTATTCGGGCACGCCCCACTCCTCGTCGTGATAGGCGACGTAGAGCGGGTCCTGCCTGGGCCATGGGCAGCGCTTGAGGCCGTCGGCGTGGAGGAGGGGTGCGCTCATTCCGCGGCCCTGGCCTCGCCCGGCCATGCGAATTGCGCCCAGTCGGGCTTGACGAGCCGCATCTCGACGCCGCCGGCGGTGAGCGGCTCCCCTGCGGCGAGCGCGTCCGCGGCGCGATCGAGGCGCAGCATGGCAAGGCCGCGGCCTTGCGCGCTCGAGCCGAGCGTGCCGACGCTCTTGGCGCCGGCGCTCACCGGCGTGCCGGCCTCCGGCGCAAAGCCCTCGAAGCTCACGGGCACGAGGCGCGTGCGCGCGGTGCCGCGGTGCTCGATGCGCGAGACTACCTCCTGGCCGACGAAGCAGCCCTTGTCGAAGTCGACGCCGCCGAGCTGATCCATGTCGGTCTCGTGCGGAAACGCGTCGCCATAGATGAAGTCGAGGCCGCCGCGCGGGACCCCGAGTGCGATTCGATGCGCCTCGTAGGCCGCGGGCTCGACGAGCTCCGCGCCGAGATCGGCCGCAGCTTCGCCGGCCAGGTGCGGCGGCAGCATGCAGCGCAGCCCCAGCGCCGGCAGGCGGGGGTCGCCGTAGCACAGGCCATAGTCGGTGACCGCGGCGCCGTCCCAGACCGCGAGCACGCCGAGCACCTCGGACAAATCCTCGACGATCACCTTGGCCCGCAGCTTGTAGAAATTGAGCCGCTGCACCAGCGTGGGCGCGAGCGCGCGGGGGCAATCGAGGAAAAATCCGCCGCCGTCGGCGTGCGGCGCCTCGGCAACGATGAAATCAACGATGATCTTGCCTTGCGGAGTCAAGAGCGCGCCAAAGCCGGCTTGCGCCGGCGTCACCTTGACGATGTCGCTGGTGATGAGCCCGTTGAGGAACTTGCGCGCGTCGTCGCCGGCGACTTTCACGACGCCGCGCTCGGGGAGAAGCGCTGCCTTCATGCTCGCTACTTGCCAGATGTCGCCGGTAAACGTAAGGCGCTCCTTGCACAGTCACAAGGGCGGCCGATTGGAATGACCCAAAGCTATGACCTCCTGCTCAAGGGCGGCACCGTCGTCAATCACGATGGCGAAGGCGTGCGCGACCTCGCCATTGCCGGCGGCCGCCTTGCCGCCATCGGGGATCTGTCGCAGGCGTCGGCCGGGAACGTGATCGACTGCCGAGGGCTGCACGTGCTGCCGGGCGTGATCGATACCCAGGTGCATTTCCGCGAGCCCGGCATGACCCAGAAGGAGGATCTCGAAACCGGCTCCCTGAGCGCGGTCATGGGCGGCGTCACCGCGGTGTTCGAAATGCCCAACACCAACCCGACGACCACCAGCGCGGACGCGCTCGCGGACAAGGTCGCGCGCGCGCACCACCGGATGCACTGCGATTTCGCCTTCTTCATCGGCGGCACGCGCGAGAACACCAACGAGCTCGCCGCGCTCGAGCGCCTGCCGGGATGCGCCGGGGTGAAGGTGTTCATGGGTTCCTCCACCGGCTCGCTCCTGGTCGAGGACGACGAGAGCGTCCGCAACATCCTCAAGGTGATCAGGCGGCGCGCCTCCTTCCATTCCGAAGACGAGTATCGACTGAACGAGCGCAAGCACCTGCGTGTCGACGGCGACCCGCGCTCGCATCCGGTCTGGCGCGACGAGATGGCCGCGCTCCGCTGCACCCAGCGGCTCGTCCGCCTGGCGCGCGAGACCGGCAAGCGCGTGCACGTGCTGCACATCACGACCGCGCAGGAAATCGAGTTCCTCGAGAACCACAAGGACGTCGCCTCGGTCGAGGCCACCCCGCATCATCTCACGCTCGAGGCGCCGGCGTGCTACCAGCGCCTCGGCACGCTGGCGCAGATGAATCCGCCGGTGCGGGACGGCACGCACCGCGCGGGCATCTGGCGCGGGCTGAGCCAAGGCATCGTCGATGTGCTCGGCTCCGACCATGCGCCGCATACGCGCGAGGAGAAGGCCAAGGCCTATCCGGCGACACCGTCCGGCATGACCGGCGTGCAGACGCTCGTCCCGATCATGCTCGATCACGTCAATGCCGGGCGGCTGTCGTTGCAGCGGTTCGTCGATCTCACCAGCGCCGGGCCGGCGCGCCTGTTCGGGATCGCGCGCAAGGGCCGCATCGCCGTGGGCTACGACGCCGATCTCACCGTGGTCGACCTCAAGCGCAGCGCAACCATCACCCATGGCTGGATCAGGTCGCGCGCGGGCTGGACGCCCTATGACGGCATGACCGTCACCGGCTGGCCGGTCGGAACCTTCGTGCGGGGACATCCCGTCATGTGGGAAGGCGAGCTGTCGGCTCCGGGGCGCGGCGAAGCCGTGCAATTCGTGGAGACGCTCGCCGGGGTCTGAAACGAGAGCCGGGGGGCCGGGTTTTCCGACTCCCTTTGCACTTGTGCTCACGATCAGACTGGGAGGAGCGAGGGTGAGGGCGAGAACGTGATGGGTTTCGCCATAGCCCGCGAAGACGGGCGTAAACGCCCTAGAGGCTCGACACATCCTACCTGCTCGGGGCATGACCCGACGAAGCTCCTGTTATTTTTTCCTGTTGTTTACAGGAAAACAGGAGCCCGACCGGGGTCGCCGAGCGGGCGCGGCCCTAATCGCCGGCGACGAAGAAATGCCAGGTGCCATCGGGTCCGATCCCGAGGCGATGGAAGGCGTAGACGCCGAACGCCAGCATGTCCTTGTAGTCGGCGCCGGTGACGATGCGGAACAGTTCGACCTTCTGTTGCGGCGTCAACGCGCCGAGCGACATGCGCACGAAATAGGGCCAGACGTACACTTCCTGCGGCGTGCCGACGTCGACCCGCACGAAACCCGATTCCAGGATCAAGGTCAGGATCGAAAGCACCTCGAGGCCGTCGGAATCGGGATAGTTCGCCTTCCAGAAGGCGATCGGATCCGCGTCGTCGGTGAACGAGAACACCGGCCGCGCTTCGTTCACCAGCGCCGCAAGCTGTTGCAGGTCGCCGCTGCGGGCGGCGGCCAGCAGCCGTTCGCGGGTCCGCGCCACCGGGGCCGGCAGGCGCGACAGATCGGTCATGATTTCGGGAACCGCGGTCAGCGGGGCGAGCCGACCCTTGCCCTTGTCGGCGCCAGGGGCGGCGGGGGCGGCGGCACCGGGCGGCTGCGCGGGCTCGCTTCGAACAGCGGCGGGCGCAAGCACGCTGCCGCTCGCGACGAGCGCCAGCACGACAAGCCTGAGGCCAATGCGCAGCAGCATGGGTCGGCGCCAATTGGGATGGCGCCAGTCTATCAGAAGCGCGGAATCGATGGCGAGTGATTGCCCCCGCGGCTTTTTCGGCGCGGGGGTATCGGGTTCGTGGGGTCAACGCGCCAAGACGAGAAGCCGGCGCAGCTTCGTGCCTATTGTTTCGCCATCGCGAGGGAGAACTCGCCGTTGCGGATGCGCACCGCGAGGCCCTCGGCGAAGCGCGCGGCCGCCTCCTCGCCATAGGTCGACACGAACTCGGCGAAGGCGGCGAACAGGCAGGCCTGCGCCAGGCAGTCGCCGTCGATGCCGTCGATACGAGCCTCGATCCAGGCCTCGTGCAGATAGCCGAGGGCTGCCCGTTTCTGGTCGCGGTCCGGAGCCGGCTCCGGAGCCTGGGTCGCTTGCGTTGTCATGCTCAGATCGGTGTGCGGCCGTGTTCCTGCGGGCCATCGCGACGTGCCGGCACGTTAGCACGCGGCGCGCATCCGCCTAGAGCGCAACTCCAGGAACGGTTAATGCGCAACCGCCGCGATCAGTTGGCATAGCGCGCCGTCATCTCGCGGGCGATCTTGGAGCCTTCCTCCAGGTAGCGGCGAATGACCAGATCGGCCGCCGGCGTGCAGGTGCGGTAGTTCTGCTGGTAGCCGCGATAACCCCGATTGAAGCTCGCGATCATGCGCGCGCGCCGGTCGCCGCCCGGCGCCTCGGCGTCGACGATGGCCTGCATCTCGTTGCGCCACTTCTGGCCCTCGTTGGCGCCGCAGATATTGCGCAGATAGTGCAGCGCGCCGAGGATCTCGGCGAGACGCTGGAGGCTGCCGTCGAAGGGTGCGGCCGGGGCTGGCGTCGCCGGAGCCTGCGCGCGGGCGGCGCCACCGGCTGCGGAAAGCGCGAGCGCGGCCGCGATCGCAGCGGCTCTCAAGACGCGTCGTGACATGGACGGAGTATCTGTGCGGACATGATCCCGTGCGCGGCCGATCCCGATGTGGCGGCATTGTTGCGGCCCAACGGGACCGAAAAAAGGCACGTTTCACCCCGCCTCTTCCAGGCGATCGAATGCCGCCGCCACGATGTCGGCGAGACCGGGGGTGGTCGGCAGGCCGGCGAGTTCCGCCGGTGCAAGCCAGCGGGCCTCGCTGAGCTCCTCGTTGAGCACCGGCTCGCCCGCCCGCCAGCGGGCGGCGAAGCACAGGATGACGAAATGCCGTTCCACCCGTTCGTGCGCGTCGCGCACGATGGTTTCGCGGAAGCCCGCCAGCGCAACCGGCTCGATGGTCAGCCCGGTCTCTTCGCGGACCTCGCGCATGGCGGCGTCCGCGAGCGTCTCGCCGGATTCGACCACACCGCCGGGCAAGGTGTAGAGGCCGTGGGCTGGCGGCCGCGCGCGGCGCACCACAAGTATCCTGCCGTCACGGATGATGGCGGCGCTCACCGCGAGATAGGGACGCTCGGGGTAGGATTCTGGCATCCGACACGGCGGCCACGCTCCACGCGCATGATCCGAGAGCACCGTCCGAGCGAGGTCGTCTTCCGCCGGTCTCGTGCGGTATGGTTAGTGCGGCCCCAGAAGGGAGACAAGTCCTGCATGTGCGGACGCTACATGGTCCTGTCGTCGCCGGAGGCGATCCGGCGGCTGTTCGGCTACCCCGAGCAGCCGAATTTCCCGCCGCGCTACAACGTGGCGCCGACCCAGCCGGTGCCGATCGTGCGCATGGTGGATGGCCGGCGGGAATTCGCGCTCGTGCGCTGGGGCCTGATCCCGCCCTGGGTCAAGGATCCGCGCAGGTTCAGCCTGCTCATCAATGCGCGCGTCGAATCGGTGCACGACAAGCCTGCGTTCCGCTATGCCATGCGCCGGCGCCGCTGTCTGTTTCCCGCCGATGGCTTCTACGAATGGCAGAGCGCGGGCGGACGCCGGCGGCCTTTTTGCGTGCGCCCGCGCGAGGCCGGACCGATTGCCTTCGCCGGGCTGTGGGAAACCTGGATGGGACCCAACGGCGAGGAAATGGAGACCGCTGCCATCGTCACCACCGCCGCCAGCCCGGAGATCGCTCACCTGCACGATCGCATGCCGGTGATCCTGCCTGCGGACGCCTTCGATATGTGGCTCGATTGCGGGAACGTCGATGCCCTCACCGCGGCGGAACTGTGTGTCTCCCCGCGTGACGGCACGCTCGAGGCCCATGAGGTGTCGCCGGCGGTCAATCACGCGGACAACGACGGCCCGGCGCTGATCGAGCCGGCTCCTCCGCCGCAGCCGGGGGCGGAACGTGACGAGGCCGCACCGGCGAAATCCGCGCGCAAGAAGGACGACCGGCAGTTTTCGCTGTTCTGATTGCGGGCCGCGGCTACAGCAGTACCTTGCCTGGGTTGAGAATCCCCTTGGGATCGAGCGTGCGCTTGAGCGTGCGCATGAGCTCGAAGGCGACCGGGTCCTTCACCTTCGGCAGGAGGTCGCGCTTGATCACGCCGATGCCGTGCTCGGCAGAGATCGAGCCGCCGTGCCTGGCGACCACGGCGAAGACGGCGGCGTTGACCTCGTCCCAGCGCTTAAGGAACTCGGCCTTGTCCGCCCCCACGGGCTGGGCGACGTTGTAGTGGATGTTGCCGTCGCCGAGATGCCCGAACGGCAGCGGCCGGCTCCCTGGAATGAGCCTGGTGACGGCGGCGCTCGCCTCCGCGATGAAGGCCGGCACGGCCGCGACCGGGACCGAAATGTCGTGCTTGATCGAGCCGCCTTCGTGGCGCTGCACCTCGCCGAACATTTCGCGGATGCGCCAGAACATCTTGGTCTGGTCGAGGCTGTCGGCAATGGTGGCGTCCTGCACGAGGCCACGCTCGAGGCCCTCGGCCAGGATTTCCTCGAGCACCGCGCGCAGTCCGGAGCGGGCCTGGGACGAGAGCTCGATCAGCACGTACCAGGGGTGCGCGTCGGGCAGCGGATCGCGGCAACCCGAGCCGTGCCGGAGCACCAGCTCGACCCCCAGCCGCAGCATCAATTCGAAGCTGGTCACGCCGCCGGCGGTGCGCTCGGTCGCAAGCCCGAGCAGGTCGAGCGCCGCTTCCGGGGACGGCACGCCGACAAAGGCGGTTTCCATCGAGCGCGGCCGCGGCACCAGCCGCAGCACCGCGGCGGTGATCACGCCGAGCGTGCCCTCCGCGCCGATGAACAGGTTCTTGAGGTCGTAGCCGGTATTGTCCTTCTTGAGCTTGTTGAGGTTGTTGAGCACGCGCCCGTCGGCGAGCACGACCTCGATGCCGAGCGCGTGGGAGCGCGCGATCCCGTACGCGAGCGCGGCGGTGCCGCCGGCATTGGTCGAGAGATTGCCGCCGATGGTGCAGGTTCCCTCCGACGGCAACAATTGCGGATAGAGCCGGTCGACGCCGGCCGCCGCCTCGCGCGCCTTGAGCAGCGTCACGCCGGCTTCGCAGGTCATGGTGTTGGAGATGGGATCGACCTCGCGGATGCGGTCGAGGCGGTTGAGCGAAAGCACGATCTCGCCGTGTTGCGGGATCTGCCCGCCGACCAGGCCGGTATTGCCGCCCTGCGGGACGATCGCGGTCGCGGTGTCGTTCGCAAGCCTGAGAATGTCGGCGACCTCGGCGACCGAGCCCGGCCGCAGAACCACCGGCGTGCTGCCGCGGAACATGTCGCGCATTTCCAGGAGGTAGGCCGCCTGCGCCTGCGGATCGGTAATGGCGTTCTTTTCGCCCACGATCGCGGCGAAGCGCCCGAGCAGGTCGGATGACAGGAACTTGGCGGGGGTCTCGGCAACGTTCATCGCACCGGCTCGACCATGGGATGGGGTCCCGCGACTATAGCGCGCTTGGCGGGCGCTTTCCTACCTTGGGGGCCTTCCAGCCTAAGGGCGGGGGGCCGCCGCGCGCTCCAGGCGGTCGTTGATCGCCTCGCCCAGGCCCTCGCGCGGCACCGGCATCACCGCGATGGTCGCGGCGCCCGCGGCATCGAGCGCGCGCAGGTGCGAAAACAGGTTGGCCGCGGCCTCGATCAGATCGCCGCGCGCGGAGAGGTTCAGCGCATGCGCCGCGCGCTCGGCGCCCTGGGCCGCGACCGGGCCGAAGGCGAGCAGCGCCTCGTGCGCGTTCACGTGCCGCGCACGGAGCCGCAGCCGCGCCCGCGGGGCGTAGTGGGAGGCGAGCTGGCCGGGCGCGACCGGCAAGGCCTCACCGTCCGCAGGCGCCGCCGGCGCCGGTACCGGATCGGCGAGCGGAACGACCCTTGCGATGTCCACCCGCGGCAAGGCGCCGGGTCGCAGCAGCACCGCGGCGTCGAGGCAGGCGACGATGGTCGATTCGAGCCCCATCGGCGTCGGCCCGCCGTCGACGATCAGCTCGATGCGGCCGCCGAGGTCGGCGAGCACGTGCTGCGCGGTGGTCGGCGAGACGTGGCCGGAGCGATTGGCGGAGGGTGCCACCAGCGGGCGGCCGAAGGCGGCGAGGATGTCGCGCGCGACCGGATGGCTGGGCACGCGCACGGCTATCGTATCGAGGCCCGCGGTGGCGAGCTCGGCCACCGGGCAAGGCGCAAGCTTCGGCAGCACCAGGGTCAGCGGTCCCGGCCAGAACGCCGCCGCCAGCCCGTCGGCGGCACCGTTGAAACGCGCGAGCGCCCGCGCCGCCGCACCGTCGGCCACGTGCGCGATCAGCGGATTGAACGACGGGCGGCCCTTGGCGTCATAAAGGCGGGCCACCGCCTCCCCGTTGGTGGCGTCGGCGGCGAGCCCATAGACCGTCTCGGTCGGGAAGGCGACGAGCCCGCCGGCGGCCAGGACGCGGGCGGCACGCGCCACGGCTGCCCCGCCAGCCTTGATCACCGCGGTTTCGCTCATGGGGACCTTTATAGGGGAGCGCCGGCTGCGCGGTCAGTGGGTTAGCTCTGCTTGCAGCCCTGGGAGGACGTGGTTATAAGTCCGCCCTTCAGTCGGAGTGTAGCGCAGTCTGGTAGCGCACCACGTTCGGGACGTGGGGGTCGCAGGTTCAAATCCTGCCACTCCGACCATCTTAGCCGAAATCGAGAGCGTTTCCGCCACAGGGTCCGCCACAGCTATGCCGGACGAATGAAGAACATGCGAGGCTGACTCGCAATTCGCACCGTCCGCCTCGGCCGGCGCGACCTTCCTCAGCCAGGCGGGCTATTCTTCCCGCGAATACAACGCCGGCCGCATGGCCGATCGCCTCATTCGCGAGCACGGCCTGACCTGGTCACAGATCATCGCGCCGACGCCGCCAGCGAAGTTCACACCGCTATCCCGGGAGCCCGCGACGGCGCTCGAATGGCGCCAGCTCGCGGCCTGGATCAAGCGCAATTTCGCCGACCAACTCAATGTGCGTGAGCATCAATTCGTCACGCACATGGCGACGTGGCGCGCGATGCCGTCACCCAAGCAACAGGAATGGCTCAACGCCATCGCCGAGCGGTTCGGGGAGGTCGCGGCATGAAGGACCAGCATTGGCTGTCGCAGTGCATCAAGGACGTGAAGGGAAAGCCGCTCCCCATCCTTGCGAACGCCTACATCGCCCTGCAGCACGACCCGGCAGTACGCGACGCCCTGGCCTACGATGAAATGGCATGCACCGCGATGTTGATGCATCAGATCGGCGTTCCGATGGGAGGCGAGCTCGAGGCCCCGCGGCCGCTCACCGACAAGGATGTCGACGATATTCAGAAATGGCTGCAGCACGCCGGGCTCGAGCGTATCGGTCGCGAGCCAGTGCATAGCGCCGTCAATTGCCATGCGCGCGAGCACGGTTATCATCCCTTGCGCGACTATCTCGCGAGCTTGAGTTGGGACGGCAAGCCGCGCGTCAACGTCTGGCTGATCACCAAGCTCGGCGCCGAGAATACTGATTATGTGCGCTCGATCGGTCAGATGTTCCTGATCTCGATGGTGGCGCGCATCTTCGAGCCGGGATGCAAAGCCGACCACATGCTGGTGCTCGAGGGGCCGCAGGGCGCGCTCAAGTCAACCGCATGCCAAGTGCTCGGCGGCGAATGGTTCTCCGATGGTCTGCCCGACATCACCGCCGGCAAGGAAGCCTCACAACATTTGCGCGGCAAATGGTTGATCGAGGTCGCGGAGATGCACGCCTACAACCGCGCCGAGGCGTCGCTGCTGAAATCCTTCATTTCGCGCCAAGTCGAACGCTACCGCCCAGCTTATGGACGGCTCGAGGTTCATGAGCCGCGACAATGCCTGTTCATCGGCACGACCAACAAGGACACCTACCTGCGCGACGAAACCGGCGGCCGCCGGTTCTGGCCGGTCAAATGCGGCGAGATCGACATCGAGGGTCTAGCCGCGGACCGCGACCAGCTATTCGCCGAGGCCATCAACCTTTACCAAGCCGGCGTGCCGTGGTGGCCGGAGAGGCAGTTCGAGCTGCAGGAAATCATGCCGCGGCAGGCGGAACGCTATGAAGGCGACCCATGGGAGGAAACCGTCTCGGAATTCCTTGTCGGCAAGCCGCGCGTGACCATCGGCCGAGTCGCCAAAGATGGTCTGTTCATCGAGACGCCGAGGATCGCCAAGAGCGACCAGAACCGCATCGCGGCGATCCTGATGGCACTCGGCTGGATGCACGGCAAGCGTGGCGACAAAGGAGAGCGGTTTTGGGTGCCAGTGCCGTCCTGACGCACGTCCTGACGCACTACGATCCCTGACGGTCAGAGCTTCATAGGTTAATCCCGCGCGCGCGCACATTGGGTTATGGAGCTCTGACTGTCAGTGAACGTCAGGAACTGTCAGAAAGACCGTCAGGAAATGTTTTATCACGGCCGTCTCAGTGCACAGAACAGCGGCGGAACAGCATACAGAGCAGCGGGGTAACACCATGATTGGGCGACCGTTCAAGAAGGGTCAGTCCGGGAACCCAGGCGGCCGGCCGAAAGTGGTCGCGGAGATACGGCAGCTCGCGCGCGAGCGCGGGCCAGAAGCGATCGCGGCGCTGGTCAAGGTCATGACGAAGGGCAAGTCTGAGGCCGCGCGCGTTGCCGCCGCAACCGCCCTGCTCGACCGCGGCTGGGGCAGGCCGAATCAAACGCATGAGGCCGAGATAACGCACCGTTACGTGATCGAAATCCCGGCGCTGATGGACAATGCGACATGGGAAGCGGAGGCGCTCGAGCACGAGCCCGATAAGCTGCAATGATGGACCGCCGCGAGGCTTTGCTCCTGGTTGAACGCCTTAAGCGTAGGACGCGCGACCCAGACGTGTTGACGCTGTGCGAGTATGTCGATCGGGACGATGCACGTTACAACGCTGGGCATTCCGGCGGCCGGATGTCCCGTGGACACAGCCGGCTGTGATGCCATCTGCCTCATGCCCGGGTGCGCGGCACGTCGGGCGGCGAGACGGCGCGGAAGAAAAGATGGCGCCATGGTCGACGAGCCCAAGGTTAGGATTGCTTGGTCACCGCGCGGCAACCGAGCCCAGGTGCGGCTGCTGGCGTGCCCGGTGTTCGAGATTTTCTTCGGCGGCGCTCGCGGCGGCGGCAAAACTGACGGCGTGCTCGGCGAGTTCGGGGCGCATGCCAGCAGATACGGCAAGGATGCCATCGGCCTGATGGTGCGCCGCACGCGCGCCGAGCTGGTTGAGACCATCGAGCGGTCACGGGCGATCTATGGGCCGCTGAAATGGACATTTAACGAGAAAGAGAAGATGTGGCGGGCGCCGGACGGCGCTCGGCTGCGGTTCGCCTACCTCGAGCGCGATGCTGATGCCGACATCTACCAGGGCCACAGCTACACGCGAGTTTATATTGAGGAGAGCCGGAACTTCCCCAGCCCTGCCCAGTTCTCAAGCTTGATGGCGACGCTGCGGTCCGGAGCGGGCGTGCCAGTCGGGTTGCGTGCCACGGGAAACCCAGGCGGGCCGGGGCATCAATGGGTCCCAGCGTTACATTGATCCTGCTCCCCTCGGAAATCGGATCATCCGCGATCCATTGACCGGGCTCGAGCGGGTGTTCATCCCGTCGAAGGTCGACAACAACCAGCACATTGACGTTGAGGCGTACAAGCAGCGGCTGCGGGCCTCCGGCTCTCAGGAACTGGTACGGGCGTGGCTCGATGGTGACTGGTCGGTCACCATGGGGGCGTTCTTCGATTGCTGGGAGGCCAAGCGGCATGTGGTGGCGCCGTTTGCCATCCCGGAGGATTGGATGCGGTTCCGGTCCATGGACTGGGGCTCGGCTTCGCCCTTCTCCGTAGGGTGGTGGGTGATCGTGCAGGATGACTATCGGTGTGATTCCGGCGTCCTGCCACGCGGGTGCATGGTCCGCTACCGCGAATGGTACGGCATGCGCCCGGGCGAGCCGAATGTGGGCTTAAAACTGCATGCCGAGGAAGTCGGCAAGGGCATCGCCGAGCGCGAGCAGGGCGAGAGCATCGCCTACGGCGTGCTTGACCCGTCCGCGTTCAAGCAAGACGGCGGCCCGTCGATCGCCGAGCGCATCGCCCCCGGTTCGGGCGGCAAGGTCTGGTTCCGGCATGCCGACAACACCCGCGTTCCGGCGCGCGGCGCCATGGGCGGCTGGGACCAACTGCGCGCACGGCTGGTCGGCGATGCCGACGGCCGGCCGATGCTTGTTGTGTTCTCGACCTGTATCGACTTCATTCGCACCGTTCCGTTTTTGCAGCACGACCCCGACCGGCCGGAAGATGTGATGACGGATAGTGAAGACCATGCGGGTGACGAGGTTAGGTATGCCTGCATGAGCCGCCCATGGGTACCGGTAAAAGAGGCGCCGAAGCCGGAGAACATCAGCGGCTACCGGCCCTACCGGACGGACGAGCAGCCGGGGGATTGGCTGACGTATTGAGTTTCTTGAGCGGGCAGATTGAGTGCCACGGGAAACCCGGGCGGGCCGGGGCATCAATGGGTGCGCCAGCGTTACATTGATCCCGCCCCCTTGGGCAACCGATCATCCGCGACCCGCTGACCGGGCTCGAGCGGGTGTTCATCCCGTCGAAGGTCGACAACAACCAGCACATTGACGTTGAGGCGTACAAGCAGCGGCTGCGGCCTCCGGCTCTCAGGAACTGGTACGGGCGTGGCTCGATGGTGACTGGTCAGTCACCAGTCTACACCCGCAATCCCCTGAAATCCGTTGCGACCTGCAATGGCCTGCGATGCAACTTATCCCAGAAATCGGCATAACTTGTCGCTTTCAGACGCAGGGAATTGCGGGCCAGCTCCTGCACATTCACCTATAGGTACGTCGATTTGGGCTTTAGGTACGCCACCGGATGTGGTAGCCTGCGGCCGAAAACCGGCCTGGAGTTCGGCGACAATGCGAGTGCAATTGACGGATCGGTTCTGTGCCAGTGCCAAATCAACTGCGGCGCAGACGGATTATTTCGATGGGAGCGTCGAGCGGCTGGCCCTCAGGGTCACGTGTAAGGGCACCAAGCATGGTCTCTGCTCTACGGCAGCCCAAGACGTAGAGTTACGCTGGGCCGTTACCCATCGATGTCCCTTGCCGGAGCCAGGGCCAGGGCCATCGAGGTCAAGGATGGTCGATCAGCCGGAACCATCGCTGCGCTAGCCGAGACCTATCTTCGATCCATCAGTGGACTCAAATCCGTCCGGGAGATTGAACGTAGGCTTCGTAAGGACGTTCTCCCAATTATCGGCCATATCCCACTCGGCGAACTCCACAGGAGGGACGTAACCCGGGTCATCGACGCCAAGGCTTGCGCCCATTACTGCCCGCAGATTGTTTGAAGATATCCGGGCGATGGTCAGGTGGGCCGTTGCCGAGGCGACCTAGACCATAATCCGATAGACGGAATGCAAGGGCCGCCGATATCTAAGCCCCGAACCGAGGATTCTTAGCGACGATGAAATCCGAGCCTTTGGAGGGCTTAGGTCAAATGTGGCTAGAGTCGTTAGGCTCTGCCTTGTCACGGCCAACGACTAGGAGAAGTCACCGGCCTGACCGCAAGCGAGTTAGACTTGATTCGTGGGGTGTGGAACATCCCAGCAGAGCGGACCAAGAACGGCCATCCTCATTCCGTCCCATTATCGGAGTTAGCCCTAGAGATTATCGGGGATGGCGAAGGTGTGGTTGGTAGCGTAGCTGTTAGCCATGTAATTCGTCGTCACCAATTCGGACCTGCCCCGATGGACTGCCCATGATCTTCGTCGGACTGCACTGACCAAGATGGCAGAGCTTGGCATTGCGCCAATCGTGCTGGGCCACATAGCGAACCACCGAACTACAACAAGGGCGGAGTGACGCTGGGAGTATATGTCCAGCATCAGTATAAACGTGAGAAACGAGAAGCCCTTGAATTATGGGCTGATCGATTGGAAGGGATTATATCTGGGTCTGGGGCAGGTAAGGTAATAGCTATCCGCCGATACCGGACTGGATTATCAGATACCCTTTGCGGCATTGAGCAAAGCGACCAGAAGCAATTTTTCTGAGGCGGGCCATTGATTTCTGCGCCGATTTGTGCTGTCGTTGGGGCAGTCACCGGCCCAGGATTGAAAAGGGACTGCGGCTGCGAGGCCGCCAAGCACGCCAGATACCGAGACCTAGAACGGCGTTTGTCGTTCACTGTGGAGCGGGTCTCTAATCAAGAGCGGCAACCGTCCTCCCGCGTAAGGGCCACGACATCACCGACAACCGAAACGGTATTGCGTGCGCACATCTGTGCCGCCCGCTTGATCCATGTAGTTCCGCTGCCCGCGTGGGAGCGGAAGGAGGCACAACATGCAATCGACTGAGCAAGTCCATCTGCTAAATCGAGCCGAGACTTGTAGCTTCTTCGGCACATCCACCCATCGACCCTGTGGCGTGGGATTAAAGCAAAACGCTATCCGGCTCCGATCCACGTTGGACCACAAGTCAGGCGATGGTCGCGGGCAGAGTGCGAGGCCGTGCTGCGCAAGATGACGGAGGCACGGTCATGACGGACGTAATCCAACTATCCGACGAAGCACTTGTGCAGGCGATCAACGATGAATACTCCGCGATCCTCGTGAGCGAGCGCAACAACCTCGATAGGGCCCTCGCTATTGGTGAGAAACTTGTGGCCCTAAAGTCTCGCATGGAGCACGGCAAATGGAAACCATACCTCAAGGAGTACTGCGAGATCAGCTATAGAACTGGTGCTGATTATATGCGGGTCTACAGCAAACAAGCTGAATGGCGAGCCAAATGTGCAGACCCTGCATCTTTGACTATCGAAGGGGTGCTGAAACTGCTGCGACCGGACACGCCAGATAATGCCAACAAGGGTAATGCTGGCAAGTCGAGTAAAGCGGTGAAGGGTGGCGTGCAAGAACCAGCCATGGACCCCACGCCCGCGTCGCTACCACCTGACCAAGCACTGGAGGGATTGGCCAACGATGAGGTGTTCCACACATTACAGAATGTGTACGAGAACCGCCAGGATGAGCTTATGGAGTTGACGACTAAACTCGCTAGCCATTTTGGTATGATGTTGATGCCCTTGTCACAATCGAGGGACCTGCTGGAAGCGTTAGGCGTGCCTGCTGATGCTGAGGCCAGCCCGGTGTAGGGGCTGGGGTTGTTTGACATCGTGAACAATGGGGATGGGGCCGGTCATATTGTGATTGGCCCTTGCCCTTGGGAAGCCCGCCTATGCGATTTCAGGGCAGGGCCGCTAGGTGATCGCGGGCCTGTGCCATAAGGCTTGCCTGTGACCTCCCTAGGCCCACTGCCATGCGGGGCCGTGAGGGCTGGTATTTGGTCTAAGTGTAAACAGAATACGCGCGTAATTCCTTTACAAAACACCGCAATACTCCTTTCCACAATACCTTTGTAGGACCAGTTACTAGGTATTCGGGTTTGGTTAGTCGATATTCGTTGCTGGACGACGAACTTTATACTTAACAACGACCCAGGGTGTGCTTTAGCTTATACTGTGATTCGTATTTCAAATGGTTGGATAGTAATGACCAAGGAGAAGCAAAGAATGTCGGGAAAGCCTTTGGTACCAATAGGTCGTTCTCAAGTGTTGTGGGATGACAAATGTAAAGAACTTGTCGCCGTCCAAGTATGACAACAACTGTTGAGGAAGCCGAGGATCGGCGGATGCACCAATAATTTGAACTGGAAGGCCACGGGCCCTGGCGGAGTATAGACAGAAGAAGCGATATCCGCTAGATTGCTGCCGCAGGGCATGGACGATTGAAGCGGATGCGAAGGTAGGGGTAGCAGCCTTAAATTTTAAAACCCTTAGGTACAACCCTATGCGCGCTGGAGGATGGAATGCTAATAAGGGGAGGGCCAGAGATGATTGAACCGACTAGTCCGGTACAGATTGTTGAAGGCCCACTCGATACGTTCTGTTGATTGTTTGGCGATGGGAACGGCTACGGAATGATTTATTACCAAGGGCGGTACCAAGGGCTGCATCGGTTTCTTGGCAGATCAATCGACGCTGCCAAATCCCTTCTGGAATGGTTATCTGCCACAGGTGCGATGTGAAGGCCTGCTTTAATCCTAAGCACCTATTTGCCGGAACACAACTAGATAACATGTCAGATTGGTCAAGTAAGTATGGCAAGCAGATCCGTACAAGATCGGGTGGCGGCGAAAGAAGTCATGTCCAGGATCATTAAGGGAATAGAGGAAAAGCTTAAGGAACGGAAGCTCAGACGGAGGATGTGATGACGTGGCGTTGAGCGACCCAGCCAAGCTAACTGATGCTGAAATTGCGGCCGAACTTGCGACGTTAGCTCCGAAGATTGCCGACGCATACGCCAACGGTTCGAGGATTGGCCTGCTTGAAGCGCGGGATTGGCGCTTAAGAGCAGAACAACGGTTTAGGGAGCGGAAGGAGATGGGATTATCGAGATTTTGCCCCGGTTTCCTTGCAGCCACGATAAAGTTCCGCTTACTCGATGGACCGTAGCCGCACGCCGGGATGCCGATGATCGGGCATGGGAGTTGATTGGCGTACCAACTGGTAGCGTGAGCGGCCTTGATTGCCTTGATATCGACCTTGAGAGGGCTGGAGTGGCTATCCGGCGTTTGGGACAGATTGCCCCCGACAGGCCACTTAACGGAGCGGTGGACGACATCTATTCTTTCGTCATGCAGAGGGATTGAGGAATTCAGCGGGTAGGATTGCCCGAGGCGTGGACGTGAGAGGAGACGGAGGCTACTGCGTTTGGTGGCCAGCTAGGGGATTTAGGGTTCTTTCCGATGCGGACATTGCGCCTTGGCCTGAATGGCTAGTAGCGAAAGCAACGCAGTCAGAGGCCCCACGTCAGAGCGATGGTGGGGGCATAGCAAGCCTTACCCATGCCCATGCCTCTTACCATGGGGCCGATGGGTGCAGGGTCCGAAGGCCAACTCGCAACTTCCAAGCCCGCTGTAAATCCATTCTCAGCCAAGTCGAATACGCCAAACGTGGCGAACGCAATCGTCTCTTGAATTGGGGAGCCTATCGCTTTGGCGAAATAGTCGCTGAGGGCCTGATCCGTCCTGACATCGCAGAACTGTTGCTGGAAAACGCCGCTAAGACCTGCGGCCTTTGGCAAGACGATGGCCCTGGACAATGCAAGGCCACGATCAAGAGCGGGCTTGGGGCAGGCATTAGGGATGCAAGGGAACGAACAAACGAGGAAGCTTAATGAATAATCCACCAGACGAAGTAGCCAAGCCGAACGGCAAAGAATTCTATCCGAAGAAAGGCGAGCCAAAACTTACCTAAGCGAGGCTCAGGCTAACGCTGACCTTGAGCTTGGGAGAAGGTTCGCCAAGCTCCCTAGGACCACTTTCGTTGGGGCTGTACCAGCCGTTACCTATCCCAACTTCCAGCGGATAGCCCATGGGCTAGTGATCCATGTACCTACAGAGCCACCGCTTGGATATTCCGTGAACGACCAAGAGCCTACTGGCGAGGCTTCGAACAAGGAGTGCGCCGGACCACTCTGGTAGCGAGCCATCTGATGGGGATGTGCTCGGCTACTAGGTTGGAGGCGTGCGTGGAGGCGGTTTTGATGCGTGAGAGTTGGCGCACCACGCGGCAGTTGAGCGTTCCGGCCGCTTTCCTCCTGGAACTGTTCCTGTGCGTGAGTGCGCCGCCTAACTCAGGGAGTGGGAGTGATGCGGATCGACGTTGAATGGGACGACCTTGATGACGACCTCAAATCCCTAATCAGGATCAGCGGGTACTGCGCACGGAGGAAGAGATGGCCAGAGAAATCATCTTGGGCGCAATCGATCCGGTAATCGCATTGGGTGAGCCATTTAGTTTTGAGGACCGAGAACCTTTGGAAGTTCCAGGTCCGGGGCTCAGGTCGATTTGGCCAAAGCTTGGGAAGTTGCCAGGGCTGACGCTGAAGCTTGTCAGCTAACGCTTCAGTACGATCATGGGCCTGAAGCAACTCTGCGTGTGTATCGCAACACAATCGGATGGCTGAGGTTCTGGTCCGTGAGGTTCCCAAATGCGGAATGGCGAGAACAATTTGAGCGGAAGCTTCGAGTGCGTGAGGTGGCCCTTAATCGCTTAAAGGACAAGAGCCAAGTGGCGTTTTGAGTTAGAAATCGTGGAAGCGTTAAACAACGTCTAAGGGAGGCGGTGATGCCTATAGTATCGAAGTGAGCGGAAAATAGCTGGCGTAGAAGTGCAAGATAAGCTCCGGAAACTGAAAGGTCAGTCAGAAGCATCGGCTTGATCGTCGGATCGTGGTCGTGGCCCAACGTGCCCAATCGGCCATGGGATGCCGCTCTAAGAAAATGAAGGAGAAAGGACGATGACAAAGATGAAGTCAGTCGATTGGTACTCTTTACCAAGGCAATCTCGCTTAGCCGCATGTCATGTATCCTTATCTATCGGACCCTGAGACGCAAAAGGACTTAGCGAAGCTTAGCAGAAACGAAGGAAAGAAGTCGCCGATGCGTGCCTACAGATGAGCGAGAACAACCCAAACGAAGGAGGAAATGGTGATGCCTAAGATCGTTAGCGGAGGCGGTATCGGTTCGAATAAGTACGTAACCAGTAAATCAGGCTAAGGCAAAGCCGATTACCTGAAGCCAGGAAAGCCTCGCCTGCCGGTGTGGATCAACTTGGCCTTGCGGCCGCAGTTCACGTAAAGAGCCACTGATCCAGCAAGGTCATGGGCTACGAATCCAGCGCCTAGATGGTCCGACTGGTATTAGCCGAACCTACAAGGCAAGACCCCGAAGGTGCCGGTCCTGGTGGTAGCGGATCGAACGACCTATCGGAGTCGGAAGCGCAAAGTCAAACGCCCGAGGCTCGTGAGATGCCCAAAGGCCGCGACAGACTCTGGCTGAGTTCGGCAAAGACATTCCAGGGAGGAAGCTGATGAGCACGCTTCCGCTCTGATGCAAGCAATATCCACCGCTCAGGTTCGGTTCCAGCGCCGGAGAAGTAGTAACCGATACGCTCAGCCTCTGCCTGTGGCCGGAGATCGGCATTGGCCCGGACTTTCGAGTGCTGTGCTAGCCCCTGGGATGGTTCCTCTCGACAGTGGAGCAACCACAATGAAAGCGGCTTCAACGCTCAATGGCGAAATCATTCGATGCACGATAACTGGTGCAGATAGCATCTCAAGTTAGGAGAGCGATATGAGTAACGACGAAGAACGAATAGCAAAACTCGAACGTGAACTTGCAGAATTAAAAGCACAAGTGAACCCGCCGCCAGAGAAGCCAAGGGAGCCTTGGCCCAAGTACGATCCAACCGAGGGCCTACGGATGCCCGCTTCTGCCGTAAAAGCAATGGTTGATGTCGTTCCAGATATGCGTGGGATCGCTGGAGAGCAGAGGCATGGCCGAAGCGAACCTGGATGGCTGCCTGCGGCTCCAGCAAAGGCACCAGAAGAACGAGAGAGGTCCGCTAAATCCCATTCCGTTAGGGCCTCCGAGTGGCGTAGAGCACTGTGACCGCATTGCAGAACACTTTGCGGCCCTTGACAAGCGTGATCTTGAGAGACGACTGAGAGGAGAGCGGTGAATGGCGGCGCAAATTCCGTTCATGCGTAGTTTGGTTGAATTTCTCGCCTTATGCGGGGTCGGGATTGGGCTGTGGGTAGCGGGGTGGATAGGGGGAGATTGGAAGCGTTGGCGGGCGATTGGGAGGAGGTAGGGGATCGGCGCTGAGTTGGGACGCATAGCTAATAGGATGGAGAAGGAGGCTGCGGGATGACACAGGCAGAAATCCGAGTTTGGCTTGATGACATAGAAGGCTATCCGCAAGCCACAGAAGCTGAGACCGAAGCGATATGCGTTGATGGTCGGGTGGTCGGTGATTGCGTGGTGATCGTCTCTCCCCGAGACCCCAACTGGTACCGCAATCATCTTGCTGACGGCTTCGATGGAGAAATCAGGGTAAGGAGGCAGCGATGGGCATGACATCAGCACAAATCCAAGCTTGGCTTGATGAAATAGAGGGCATCAGAGCAGGGAAGCCAAAGGTCGTTGTTAAGGATGAGGAAGTGGTGCGGGACGCTGATCCGCATGTATCGAGGGCTGATCCCAACTTCCCTAAGAGTGACGAAGGCGTAGTTCGAGTTAGGCGTGCTGGTTTCGTCACTATCAACATGGAGGCGTGGGAAGAACAACAACGCCAAAAGCGGGCAGAAAAGCTACATCGAAGGCAACTCGATCCGTACCGCTTGGGCCATTGGGGCCCTGTAGACGAAGACGATTGAAGCCCTGACCCAAAAGTCAGGGCTTCTTAATTTATGGGTGGATGGAGGCGTAGAGATGGACAACAATAAGGTAGTTCAGCTTAAGGCGGGGAGTGATGATTGGGTAGAGGTAGCATTCCAGAGGATTAAACACCAAGACGAACAGTCCAAGCGGAATGCCTGTGATGCCTTTGAGAGACAGTACGGGGCAGGGCTGGCTAACAGGCTACGGGGTAAGCTTGGCTTGATAATCCGAAGGAAGTTTGGGCCCCTTGCCGAGGCTGTGGAAAAGGCAGCGGTAAGGGTGAAGGAGATGGAGCCTGAGCCGCGAGCGGAGCCTGAACCTGAGCGGGCTGAACCTGAACCGGAGGCAGCGAAGTTCGCTGGCGAGCAGGGGAAAGACGATAACGGTGAAGTGTGGCTGAGCAAGGCTGCGCCATATGACAGTGCCAAAGAGTTCGTGCGAAGGCATTGGATCAAGGAAGGAGTTCTGGTTCTCTATTGGTGGGATGGAAAATGGTGGAGGTGGAGCGGGATTTGTTACGAGGAAATGGCCGCCGCCACGGTCGATAAGGAAGTATGGGCTTTCCTGGATGGAGCTAGGACTGGCATCGGCAATGATAGCAGTAGGTTCAGGCCTAAGCCTTCTGATGTTGAAGCTGTCATCAAGGCCCTGAAGGCCGGGGTCGGTCACACGCTTAATCCGCCATGTTGGCTTGATGGTAGGGGAAGTGCAGAAGGCGTGTTGGTCTTTAAGAATGGGATTGTCGATATTAGAACAGGGAAGCGTGCGAAGCTGAGCCCGAGGCTTTGGACGCAGAATGCCTTAGACTTTGAGTATCAGCCGGAGGCCCGGTGCCCGATATGGGAGCGGTTTCTGGGGGAGGTCTTCGAAGACGATCCTGAGAGTAGGGAGTGTATCGAAGAATGGCTTGGCCTTGGTATGACCGAGGATATTAGGTTCCATAAAGGCTTCCTATGGATTGGGACTAAAGGCAGAGAAGGCAAGGGCACCTTGGCATGGGTTCAAAAGAGGCTCTGTGGGTCGGCAGGGTATGTGTCGCTGAGCTTCGATGATTGGGTCAAGGGCGAGTATAGTAAGGAGGCCATGCTATACAAGAAAGTTGGGATATTCCCTGATGTTAGGTTGAAAGAAGGAAAGTGGTACGGGCAGAACTTCGATCCAGGTGGCATAGATCATGTCTCTAAGGAGTGGCTACTGAAGATCGCTAGCGGAGATGGGGTGACGATCCGCCGCAAGTGGAACTCGGTCGCTTGGGAAGGAGCCTTGCCCATGAAGGTGACCCTAATCTCAAATGATATCCCGAACTTGAATGATCCCATCTTGGTATCAAGGTTCGTGAAGATCGCGTTCCGGGTGAGCTTTAGAGGTCGGGAAGATATTGACCTACAAAAGAAGTTGGAAGCGGAGCTACCAGGGATCGCTAATCGGTGTTTGGAAGGTTACCGTCGGCTATGCAGAAGGGAGAGGTTTATTCAACCTGCTAGCGGCCTAAAGCTGGAGAGAGAAGTTTCTGCAAGGAGCAATCCCTGGGAAGCCTTTGTTCAAGAACGGTGTGTGCTTGATCCCGTTGGATCGGTTAAGTGTGGGGTTCTCTATCGTGAATTCCAGTATTGGTGCGGGCGCAATGGTCGGGATGATCTGTTGGTAAAGCAGGCAACATCCTCGCCGTTGTTTTCTAAGCTCCTTAAGAAGAAGGTTCCAGCCCTTGAGCATGTTGAAACAATCCGACCAGGCGGTATCCGTGAACACATTGGGATGCGGCTTAAGACCAAAGCAGAATTGGAGAAAGAGGGCGATGAAATATGAAAAATTCCATCGACTTGCTCTCAATCCGCTCACTTGCTCTTAAGAAACCGAGGTATTGGGGCTAAGTATGGACTTTAGGCTAGGCATGGGCTTGCTCTTAATGCTCTCAAGGGGGAGGGTCTTGGGTTACCTCCTAGAGCTTTTTCTATTAGTTAGGGTTTTATAATTTGAGCGGATTGAGAGGATTGAGAGGATTGAGAGCAAAACGCAAGATCGGAGGTAAGTATGGAACTGCCCGAAGGTTTGCTACCATCCCGAATGTACCAAGAGGTGAAGGAGGCTCCAATAGAGATGGAGCCTAGTGCAATGTCGATTGACCTACTCCGTGCGGTCTACCGCAATCCATCCATTCCACTGTCGGTTAGGATCAGGATGTGCCGTTGCTGCATTACCTCATGAGATCCCAAGACTTCAGGTCTCAGCTTTAGTCGATGAGCAATCGTTCGCTGAGTTGCTGGATAGGCGGCTAAAGCGAATTGCCGAACTTGAGGCTAAGCCCCTGAATGGAAGCCCCAGCCACAGACAACCGAACAGGCGGCCGGTCAGCTTAACCCCTACCTCGCACAGCTGATCGCAGATTTCGTTGGATGTAACGACGCCGGTTCACTCGTTCCATCCTCAATTACCGATCCATCGGTTCTATAACACCGTTCTGGTATCGAATAACCGGCTGGTTTGGTTGGAGTTCGATTGGCTTGGCTGAGCTACTCTAAGGGCAGCCATTGGCCCCCGACCCCCCCTGCTAATGGCTAGGGCGGAGGTGCCTCTTCGGGGAAACGTTGGGGTACCTCCGCCTGCTTCCCTAGTCCTTCCAAAATCCCTTAAATCGATCCGGGGCCAAGGCCGTATATCGGCAGTCGATTGCAGATTGCGGTGGCCAAGATAATGCGCCAACGATCTGGTGTCCTCTCCCTGGTTGGCGAGCTTGTAGCCCGTTGAATGTCTCAGCATATGCGGATGAATCGGAAACTCCAGCTTAGCAGCCTTGCCGGTCCGCTGGACCATCCGCAGGAACCAAGCTGTCGTAACTGGCGTCCCGGCTTCCGTTATGAAGACGTAGGGACTGTTGCCCTGGAGTGGTCGTAAGGCTCGCAGCTCAGGGCCATGGAATGGATGCACGCTCTCTTGACCGCCCTTAGCCCTGTTCACATGTAGCCGACCATGCCTGAGATCGATCTGTGCCCACCGCAGCGAGCAAAGCTCGGTAGCCCGCAGCCCATGCCGATACGCTAGCAAGATTGCGCAGCATCCCTTGCACCATTCCTTCCTCGTTTCCGGGCGTCTCGATCAGTCGATCTACTTCCTTCTCAGTCAGATACTCCCTTGGTCTATAAGTCGCATTGGGCAATCGCCTGAGTGTTCGGTTTACTGCTGTTGGGGCTGTGTCAGTCATCGATCAGATTGCCTTCTGTTATCGGAGTTGAGCAGTGAGGGAGTGTTCGGAATTGTGGAGAAATCGAACACTCGGGCTGCGCTCAATCTATCACAGCTAACGCCGAGTTGGTAATGGTTTTGTGCTTCGTGTGTGCTGCTTAATGGCGGCGAAGCGTCATGCGATTGGGAAGGGTGATGGGGGTACCCGGGGGCCAAAATCGGCAAGCGATGGTGGGGCAAAGGACCTCAGCAAATTTTGTGAGAAAATTCCGGCGATGCCCAGAGCCGGGTGATCAACCCTGGAGCTTAGGGGCAGTCAGATCAAGGCCAAGCTTTGAGAGTTCGTTGAGGGCAATTAGAAGGAGCAGGCCTAGGGCAAGGAAGATTAGGCGGCGGCTGATGGCTTTGGCGGGGGCGAATGACAAAAGGATCAGTGGTAATAGGTGAATCACAATTAAGTAGTAAAAGGGCAGCGAGGTCGGGTTCCTGTAAATATCTAATGATTACACAATGATAATGTAGAAAACGACCACAAACACGACCGACAAGGCCGCGTGCAATCTGTGTCTTGCGAACAGCACTATATTAGTGAGGAAAATAATGCCAGCAACGAATACCTATATAACGTACCAGACAAATTTCCTGGTACCCTGTCATAAAATAGCAAAGAATATGCAAGTAGAAGCTTAACACTGACAATGATTAGAAATAAAACAGAACAATGTGCGCCATGAAATCAGTTGAAACGATTGGCTGTGATACTTATCGACAAGAGGTTGGCCTTTGATTACGTGCGTTTGTAAATTTGACCGCTTGACCGATGGCGAGCAACGATCCAAACAACACAAAAGATAGCACTGGCGTCCAATCCGGCGGTAAATGAATTCCCAACCAACCAAACGCCCACATCCAGAACGCATGTGTCCACTCTTTCCAATGCTGAACAAGAACCCGAGCCCAATCAGCAAGCTTGAGAACAGCACCCAAGTTAGTGAACAGGGTCAGCGCTCCACCGACTATCCCGACCCAAGTCAATAGCTCGTACTTGAACCCTTTGGCCAGCAACGCCCAACGGCGACGGCTCCACCGCTGGCTTTGCCAACTGAGCAACGACTGCCGCCTTTATCTTGTCCTCCTCTCCGATGTTCTCGGTATGGAGGACATCAAATGGCGGCGGAAGGTCCTTGTAGCTCAGATGGGCAAGCTTGACCGGGATCAGCTTACGATCAGCTTGGGCACGCCCAGCCTCTGAACGGACCCAATCAGACTTGATCGATGCATCTGTCCAAATAACGATGACCGCCCGAGCACGCCCCAGCTCAGTCATGATCTCATTACGGAAATCATCGCCCGGGATGAGGCTTGTGTCCCACCAGGTCTTCCAGCCCTCAGCCTCCAGCATTGCCGCAAGCTTCAATGCCAGCGGCCTATCTGCTTTGGCGTAGCTGATGAAGACATCTGCCATGGCAGGCCCGGACTACAAGTAGCGAGGGGTCAACGCTGACAAATCTTCTATCCTAGGTGTACGTTACCACCAAACGAATCTCGACGCCATGTCAGATATCTTCATCAGCTACTCTAAGGCCGATCACGCATTGGCGCTGAAGTTATCGGCTTTTCTTGAAGCTGAAGGATGGACCGTTTGGTGGGACAAAAGTCTGGGCGCCGCCGATCTCTACCGAGATGAGATCATGAAACAACTGGCAGCAGCCAGGGCAGTCATAACGATTTGGACCGAGAACAGCGTCAAATCCGATTGGGTGAGGGCAGAAGCTGGAAGAGCCAAGGCGGAAGGGAAGCTCATTCCTGTAAAGACGACTGATGTTGCTTACGCTGACATTCCGTTGCCGTTCGGAGAGATGCACACTGAGAATGTTGGATCGACAGATTTGATCAGGGCAGCGATTGTTGCTCAACTTTCAAAGCCTATGGCACGCATATCGACGTTGTCGCAGATCAAAAGCATGTTCAAATACCAAGTGCTGACTTGGATAGGGGCTGTTGGTACCACCATTACAGTATTTGCAAATCTCAGCGGTGTTCTTGATCTAGCAGACTGGGCAAAAGTTCTTGTGGAGAATTGGCAGAACTGGAACCAGGTGGTTTGGACCTGGATGTTTAGTTGGATCAATGTAAAGCTTCCCAAAGATGTTATGGTCGTCATGTCATTCGTTTTGTTCTCAGTTCTATTAGCGTCTCCGGATTCCGAAGGAATCTTTTGTTCCTTTTAAATCAAGTTTTGACATTGCTAATTTTACTGTGATATACGTAGGAATAGGAACAGTAGCGATTGAAGCGTTGAGTAGACTTGCCAGTATATCATTTGGTCAAGGGACGAGGCTGGTATTATGGTTGGGATTAATAGC
Source organism: uncultured Alphaproteobacteria bacterium (assembly GCA_963827585.1). Lineage (GTDB taxonomy): Bacteria > Pseudomonadota > Alphaproteobacteria > Rhizobiales > Xanthobacteraceae > VAZQ01. The sequence continues at coordinate 10,253 of CAWHCK010000005.1, read as the reverse complement.
GCTGTTGTTGGGGTTGCTTAGGTGGATGGGAATGGGTAGGGACTGGATATTTATGTTGCTCGCCTCATTCTTTTTTCTTTTGATAGCGGGCTGCCTTATTGCGCCATTGTGGGGGACTGTGGATTTTCGTTCCGGCTTTGCGGAGTTCATTATAGTTTTTCTTTGGATGGTTGTATTTTTGGTCACCCCGCTGCGGCAGTTGACCAGACGGTTGGGCTTCGTTGTCCTGGGAGTGCTCACCCTCGTCGGCCTGAGCGAGATTTCCAAGCACAATTTGCATCAATATCTGCAACCCCCAAAGGTGTCGGACAATTTGGTGCGGTAGGTACATGCAGCCGCTATACGGCTCTTGCTGATGGCATAGTGCGGATGATTAAGCCCCGGAGTTGCCGACCAAGGCTTGATCCAGGGCGCTGCGCCGCTCTCTAGCTCTGCGAGAATTCGGCTTGTGACCTCTGTGTACAGGTCTCGCTTGTGGTAGGATTGGGTAGCCATGACAATTACTCCCATTGTTGTCGTGGTTAGAGCGGCCCTGACTGTTGGTAGCAGTTGGGGCCGTTCGCTATTCTACCATAAGGTAACTCGCAAAGGAAATAGGTTTCGGTCGCTGGTTTGGGGTTAGCCGGTTTGCATTAGTCGATAGGTTTCGCTGGTTCGCTAATGCAGCAAAGCATTCTGCACTACGAAAGGACTTAGGGCGGGGGGTGGGGCCAAAAGTCGAAGCTACGGCGTGGGGAGAAGGGCCTGCGCAAATTCTGTGAAAAATTCCGATCAGAAATCTTCACAAAAATACGTGAAAAATTCCTTCATTGATTTGTTCGGTGAAACCAATCAAACTTAGGGAACAGGAGAAGGAGAAGATGATGCCAAGTCCAGGTCTTAAGGGAATGAACGTTGAGGCACTGATGAGCCTACGGGATCAAGTTGAGAAACGATTGGTGGAACGAAGGGCAGAGATAGAGAAGGAGTTGGCTGCGTTCAGCGGAGCCAATACGGGTAAGGACAAGTCGTTGAAAGGCAGGAAGGTCCCACCCAAATATCGTAGCCCATCAGGGGAGACTTGGGCAGGTCGTGGGGTGAAGCCTAGGTGGATGGTTGAGGCCCTGAAGAAGGGAAAGAAGATGGAGAGTTTTTTGATCAAGCGTTCCTAGCTTGTTTAGCAAGGTTCTTGTCGATGCCTTGGGAAGCGAGGGTTGGTCGGTGGCCTCAGTCCTCCCTTGGACGATTGCCCCTGCGTACCGAATAGCCGATTGCAGTGGGACGTAGCTCTTCCATCATGCGGTCAAGCTTGCGCTCGATCTCGTCCAGGCGGCGGAGGATCAGGGAGAGACTGTCGGCGGAGGTCATGACATCACCGGAAGGAAGAAGGCCCCAGCTTCCACTTCTGACCGGGGCCTCTAGTTAGCAGAGCGGATCGAAATCAGCCTCTTCTCACTCTGCAAAGGTGGGAGAAATCACCTTCAGGCTGATACCCCTTGGTCGCTTTTACGCCGTCTCAGGATTTGTTCGATTACGCCAAAAAATTGTTCGTATGCGCCAAGCACGCAAGCAAAGAAGCATCGTTAGCAGGCGAGCAATCAGCCTGCCGATCTCAAATCAAGCTCATGTATGGCGACCATCATCAGCAGCCATAGCATCACAGCCGCTATGATGAACTCGATCCATTGCTTGTTGTCAGAGAACCATCCATGCACATGATCGAACCTGTTCATGGCCAGCCTCCTTCCGGCTACCCATGCTCCCCCGAACTCAACACCCTATCACATCCTACGGTTGATGACGAAGCACCGAGTGGAGCCCATGGTGGCGGCTAAGCTCTCTACTAGCGGCCAGTCAGTCTGTCCCTCCTTGGCGGGCTGGCCGTGGGAGCCCCAGGCTGCATGGCCAGAGCTTGGGGCTCTCCTATGAGGCCGTACCTAGCCCTTGCCTGATTTGGCCGCGTGTCATCGAATGCGACGCCTAGTGCTCCGCCAAGAGCTGCGGCAGAGAGTAGATAAGACCAGTGCCGTATGAAAGCGCCGTCGGAGAAAAGCTCGCGGAGCGATAGCTCACCACTCGCATCGAGCGCGGGCCAGCCTACAGCTATCTGGTACCTATAGACGTAGATCACCCACAGGCAGCTCGCGACAATGATGAACGAGCGGCTGATGAGGCGATGATGCCGCCATGCCATACCGGCGAAGAAGCATATGGAAAGAAGGATGATGTACTGCTCGTAGTTCAGAAAGAAGGTACGGATCGTTTCCATTGCCAAGCCCATACCTTTCCTCCGTAACGGAGAGAGGCCCTGGCCGGTGGATGGGGGGCTGGACGGCCAGGGCCTCTAACTCAGCCTGCAGGGTGGTGGGAGAAGGTGCTCCCAGATCACCTGCAGGCTGATATCCCTTTCCCTTAGTCGCTCAGGGCGGGTCCGGGGATTTGTTCGATCACGCCAAAGGGTCGAGAATTCCTATTTTTCGTAGCCGACGTACCAGATGCCGATTACCTTGCCCGATGCGTCCTTGATCGGGTCATAACCGGTCACGTACGGTTTGCCGAGGATGTCGACTTCGCCGTAGAAAGCCTCAGCTTTGTTGATATTCACTATCGCTTTTCCCTTAGGGTCCAGGATGGTCCCAAGCGCCCGGCCCTGTACGCTGCCCGGCACATTGGTGGATACGCGGACATAATCATCACCAGACTTTACGAAAAGCGTAGCCGTGCCGCCGGCCTCAGCCTTGACCTTGTCGACAATCGTGAAGTCGTTGTTCACCTTGGTTGAGCCAAAATACAAGCCCGGGGTCGTCTTGTCGGCTGTCTGATCGGTTCCCTCGGCCTTGGGCGCGCCCGATTTCGCCGTCTCGGCCTTCAATATCGCCATGGCCTTCGCGACTTTTGGGTCCGCTTGCGCGTTCCCAGGACTCGTCATGAGCATGGACGTTGCGACGAAGCAACCAGCGGCCAGGAGACCAACAAGGAAGCTCTTGCAATTCATGTGAGTGCACTCCTCTATGAGAGAGGCCGGGGCCTCTAGTTAGCAGAGCGGATCAAACTTAAATTCGGCCCTTCGCTCTGCGTGTGGGAGCAACTTTTGTAGGAGACACATTCTTCTCTCCCACATCATCTTAGGGCCGATATCGTTTTGTAGCTCCGATCTTGTCCTCGGACTTGCTCATCTGCGCCAAAGATTTGTTCGTGGGAGCCAAACAGGCGGAGCGTGCTATGCTCCACACCTAGCGGCCAGCAGGGATTTGCCTCCATGGCTGGCCGCTGGGAGCCCCTGGCTTGATCACGGGACTGGCCGGGGGCTCTCCTATCCGGGATGAGCCCTGTCACACTGTCGCCCATGGCGGCGGCTAAGCTCTCTATTAGCGGCCAGTCGGTCTGGGATTGCCCTCCCTCCGCTGGCTGGCCCTGGGAGCCCCTGGCTGCATCCACCGGCTGGGGGCTCTCCTATGACACCTATCCTGTGGCTTGTTCGATCACGCCTTCGTCCAGGCCAACGACGGGCCTTTAGCGCCGCATCATTGTTGGCTAATCTGCTTCTTGCGGATTACCTGACCCGCCGTTCCTTTCGCTCGGTCAGGCACAGGGATCGGGAACGAAAGACAGCCTCGGGGGCGGGATCAGGGGCTCATCACCCGTCAAGGCTGTCGTCCGGTGCAAGGAGCAGGGAGCTACGTGTGGTAGCTCCCTCTCTTTAATGTCGCTGTTGGGCCTTGTGCTTGGTGCAATGTTGGGTTGCTGGCGTTAGCGGTGATGGTTGCGCCGTACTGACGTGTGCCGCAGTACCGCAAGCACAATCATGATGATCATTTGAAGTCCTCCCTACCGCAGGAGATGCGTCGAAAACGGCAAGGGGTGGGCCTGGGTGCGACGGTAACATGGCACTTGGCCCGCAGATTGATTAGATCGACCCCTCCGTTTGGGGCTTGCCTGATTTGAAATCCGACTTCAGCAGCCCCCCTGGTCCAGTTTTGTCCGCTGTTGTCCCCGGCGTTGTCCCGGTCAGGACAAGAAACGCCAAGAACCGATGTCCTAGGCCGTACCTAGCCCTTGGCTGATTTGGCCGTAACCGATTGCGCCATCACGATAATCTAGATTTTGGGTGTTTGGTCGGTCACCATGGGGGCGTTCTTCGATTGCTGGGAGGCCAAGCGGCATGTGGTGGCGCCGTTTGCCATCCCGGAGGATTGGATGCGGTTCCGGTCCATGGACTGGGGCTCGGCTTCGCCCTTCTCCGTAGGGTGGTGGGTGATCGTGCAGGATGACTATCGGTGTGATTCCGGCGTCCTGCCTCGCGGGTGCATGGTCCGCTACCGCGAATGGTACGGCATGCGCCCGGGCGAGCCGAATGTGGGCTTAAAACTGCATGCCGAGGAAGTCGGCAAGGGCATCGCCGAGCGCGAGCAGGGCGAGAGCATCGCCTACGGCGTGCTTGATCCGTCCGCGTTCAAGGAAGACGGCGGCCCGTCCATTGCCGAGCGCATCGCCCGTGGTTCGGGCGGCAAGGTCTGGTTCCGGCATGCCGACAACACCCGCGTTCCGGCGCGCGGTGCCATGGGCGGCTGGGACCAGATGCGCGCCCGGCTGGTCGGCGACGCCGAGGGCCGGCCGATGATGGTGTTTTTCTCAACATGCATCGATAGCATTCGCACCATCCCGTTTCTGCAGCACGATCCCGATCGGCATGAAGATTTATGGACCGACTCGGAAGATCATGCGGCGGATTGCGCACGGTACGCCTGCATGTGCGCGACCGTGGGTGCCGGTGAAAGAGGCGCCGAAGCCGGAGAACATCAGCGGCTACCGGCCCTACCGGACGGACGAGCAGCCGGGGGATTGGCTGACGTATTGAGTTTCTTGAGCGGGCAGATTGGCTTCTCGCTCCAGGGAATGACCTGCTCCCATGCGCTGTCAGTGAAGCGGGTAGGCCCACCAGAGCCGTGCAATTCTACAAGCTGCCAAGTCTCTTTCACCTCGGCCTCCTCATACGGCGGCCGCGCTTGCGTCGAAAGGGCGGCTAATCCGCTGCACCGTGCCGGGATCGACGCCGAACTGCGCGGCGATCTTGCGCACGCCCGGCCTTCCAGGAGTTGCCAGAGTTTCCTGATCCGCTCTTCTAGCTCGGGGGCTATCCGAGGCCGGCCGAGACGCTTTCCCTCGCTCCTGGCCCGCGCAGTTAGGCCTGCGAAGTCAGACCCAGAAACTTGCCGAGAGAGAGCCAAGCGAGCGCTGATGACGAAAGAGGCGTTCCGTCTCGCGCCGAAAACAGCCGAAGATTTTTTGCGCGGAGGGAGTGAGGGGGGTCGAGCCCTCCGAGGGACTTCTAAGCGCTGAGAGAAGGGGTGGCGGCGATCGCGCTCCAAAGAAAACCCCGGCCGCGTTGGTGGCGACCGGGGCGGGTATCGGCATGGTTTGGTGTCGGAAGGGCTTCCGACAACACCAGTGTGGAAGGCATCGGTTAGGAAATTGTTACGGCTCGCGGGCGCCCGGCATGACGCCGAGGATGTTGCGTCTTAATCCGAGAAAGCGAGACATTTTGCTTGCTCCAGGGTGACACCCGTTGTATCGTTTTTCTTGAGGCAGACGATACAAAGCGGGGTTAAGCCGTGGCGGACAATAGGAAATCGGTCGCGTACCTGCGGACGTCATCTGGCACGAATGCCGGGCCGGACAAGGACAGCGAGAAGCGGCAGCGGGTGGCGATCCAGCGCTATGCTCGGCGTGCCGGCATCACGGTGGTCGAGTGGTTCAACGATCCGGCCGTGAGCGGTGCCGATCCGATCGAGGCGCGGCCGGGCTTCGCTGCCTTGCTGGATCGCATTGAGAACAACGGCGTGAAGCTCGTGCTGGTCGAGGACGCCTCCCGCTTCGCTCGCGACCTCGTGGCGCAGGAGCTTGGCCTCCTGATGCTCATCAAGCGGGGCGTGCGGGTGCTGACGGCCGCCGGCGACGACATGACCGACACCTCCGATCCGTCCAGGATCATGATGCGGCAGATCGCCGGCAGCTTTGCGCAGTACGAGAAGGCGCGCCTAGTTCACAAGCTCAAGACTGCGCGCGATCGCAAGAAGGCGCTCACTGGCAAGTGCGGTGGCCGCAAGCCGTTGGCCGAGCTTCGCCCCGAGGTGGCGGCGCTCGCCCGCCAGCTGCATGCGCAGCGGATGTCGTTGCGCAAGATCAGCACGGCGCTGGCCGAGCAAGGTCACGTGACCGCCGGCGGCCGGCCGTACTCAGCGAATGCAGTCCAGGCACTGCTGCTCCATCGCAAATAAACCTCGCGCGCTGCCTCACAGATGGCAGCGCATGCGCCGGCAGTCGCGGCCGGCTCGGCCAACCCTGAGTAGATCGTGAGGCGAAGTTCCTAAATGCGAGCTGTTATGGAAGCTCGGATATCAGCTTTTGGAATTCGGATTTAGGCCAAGCTCTGGCGGTGCGGGTACGGACGTTTCCCTGCGAGCCGAGCGCCAGTGCGAATTTGGCGACGTTGTCCCCGTTGGGGCTATCCACAATGATCAGGACGTCGTCTTCGCCGGAAGTGAGATAGACCTGCTGGATTTCAACTCCCACTTTCTTCGCCAACTCTCGAGAAGCTTGAGCTCGCTTAGGAGCGTCCTTGACCGTACGGACTCCTTGGTTGGTCCAGTTCAGAGATACCATGAACGTTGGCATGTGATCCTCCCTCTGGCCGCTTGCCAACCGTGGCTGGATCGGCTGTCGGCCCACGGAACGTGAAGCTGAGACGGCAAAGGGTGCTCTCGTGTTTGCCGGCCCTATCCGTGATGAAGTAGCGATGCGAATAGAAAGGTGACCGTCGGCCACGGCTGATGCTCGGGATTTCCTCCGCGCCGCGCCATGGCGGACGCATGACCGATCTGCTCACCACCAGCACGATATCAGACTTAGCTGCTTTGAGTCGCACCTTTTCCTCGGCGCTTGTCCAATAGCAGCGTTGACCACGCGCCAGCGTTCACCAGACTGTCACTTTCATTAAATTTCGAGGGCTGCGACTCAACCTAAATGCACAACCATTACACACTCACAAACTCGCTTCGTTGCAACTGATGCGGACTTTCTATCCATGATGGTCGGGAGCCTCAATGAGCTCCAATCAGAGACCGAATACATTGATGCAAGACCGCATCTGCCTGACCGACGAAAACTCTTGCAACGCACGGCCGGACCATACAGTAGGGTCAAACTCGGCCCTGGGCGCAGTCCGCTCAATGTCCGGATTACCCTCCGAAAGCGGTCGTGTAGCGGACATCAGCGGACGTCGCCGGCTGAGCGCTGAAGCGCGCAGCCGGCAGTCGTCGTTATTCGACCCGTCCGGGCTCCCAGCAAGGGCAGCTAGGCGGAGCTCCTGGCCAACGCGGCCTTCACGCGCTCGGGCGTGAACGGGATCTCGCGCAGGCGGACGCCGGTCGCGTCGAAGACCGCATTGGCGAGCGCCGGCCCGACCGGGCAGCAGGCCGCCTCGCCCGCACCGACCGGCTTCTCAGTGGGCCGGTCGATCAGCTCGATCTCGAGCCTCGGGATCTCCGAGAAGCGCATGATCGGATAGCTCGCCCAATCGAGCGTGGTGACGCGCGAGCGGTCGAACTTGATCTCCTCCATCATGACGCGGCTCAGCGTCTGAAGGATGTTGCCTTCGATCTGCGCTTTCACGCCATCCGGGTTGATGATCTGCCCGCAATCGTGCGCGCACACGATCCGCTCGACCCGGATAATGCCGCTCGCGCGCTCGACGACGACCTCCATGCCGATCGCGACATAGGCCTCCACGTGCTTGTAGTGGATGTAGCCGACGCCGCGACCGCGGGCCACCGCGGCCGAGACGTTCGGTCCCGGCGACGGACGGCCGTCCCACCTTAGCATCGTCGCCATGCGCCGGAGCGTCTCCTTGCTGCGCTCGTCGGTCAGCGAGTCGAGGCGCACCTGCACCGGGTCCTGCTGCACAATGGCCGCCATCTCGTCGATGAAGCTCTCGACTGCGAAGCAGTTTGCAGGCTTGCCCGGCGAGCGGATCGGCGCCGGCCGCAACGGCGTGTCCTTCAGCCAGTGGCAAACGACGTTGATGCTGCCCGCCTTGTAGGGCGGATCGGCGTTCTGCGAGATCAGGCCGGTGTTGATGCCCACCGGCTGCTGGTAGCCGGCCGATTCGGGGCCGACCAGCGGGATGCTCGGCAGCCCGCGCGTGGTGCGTGGTATGAATAGCTCGGCCTTCCAGTCTCCGATGCGGCCTTGCATGTCGAAGGACGATGAGATGTCGATCAGTTGCGGCGGGCCCTTGGGGTCCCAGCCGTGCTCGTCCTCCCGCATCCATTGCACGCGCACCGGGCGTCCGGTGGCGCGCGACATAATGGCGGCGTCGGCAGCGGCGTCCTCGTGGCCGTTCATGCCGTAGCAGCCGGCGCCGTCGAGATAAATTAGCCGCACCTTCTCCTTCGGCAGGTCGAGGAAGCGAGCGAACGAGGTCTGGTTGCCGTGCGTGCCCTGCGAGGCGGTCCAGATCGTCGCGCTGTCGGCCTTGACGTCAGCTATCGCGCAGGACGGGCCGATCGATCCGTGGGTGTGGGGCGGCCAGTAGTAGCTTGCCTTGTGCTCAAGCCTGCCGCCGGGGAGCGGGACCTCCGGCGTGCCCTTGTTGATGATTGTCTCGTCGGCCTGGAACGGGCCGGCACGCAGCTGCTCAAGGAACTTGCTCTGGTCCGGCAGGCCCTGCCAGTCGCTCCACTGAGCCTCCAGGGTGCGCATGGCGCGCACGCAGGTCCACTCGTCCTCGGCGACCACGCCGAGGAAATTCTTGATCCGCACCACCTTCGCGCCCGGCAGGCTCGCGATCGACGCCTCGTCGACCGATTTCAGTTCGGCGCCGATCGCCGGCGGCCGGATGACGCGGCCGTGCAGCATGTCGGGCACCTTGAAGTCGTGCATGTAGACGAAGGTGCCGTTGACCTTGGCCGGCACGTCCGGCCGCGGCAGCGGCTTGCCGACGATGGTGTAGGTGCGCGGGTCCTTGAGCGGCGCCTTCGGGTCGAGCTTGAGATCGAACTTGTTGCCGGCGAGCAGCTCGGCGAACTTAATCCCCGGCCCGCCCGACTTGCGGCGTACCTCGCCGTCCACCGTAGTGAGGTCGCCCGCGGCGACGTTGAGGCGCCTCGCCGCGAGATCGATCAGCGCCTTGCGCGCGGTGGCGGAGGCCTGGCGGAACTGCATGCCGCCGACCTGGATGCCGTTCGAGCCCGAGGTGCGGCCCTGGTCGGGCGTCAGCGCCGTATCGCCCTCGATCAGCTTGATGCGCTCGACCGGAATGCCGAGCTCCTCGGCGACGATCTGCCGGAACGAGATGCGAAGTCCGGTACCGAGATCGACCTTGCCGCTGTACATGGTGACGGTTGCGTCGCCGTTGACGGCGAGGAAGGCGTCGACCTCGTTTTTGTCGAGGATGCGTCCGGCAGCCTGGGCTGCGGCGGGGCGCAGCCCCAGCGGGCTCGCGAGCGCGAACCCGACAGTGAGCGCGCCGGTCTCGAGCAGCGCGCGGCGGGATATGCGGGATTCTCTCGAATCGAGCGTTCATGTCAGCCTCTTTGCGCCACGCGCTTCACGGCGGCGACCACGCGGGTCTGGGTGCCGCAGCGACAGAGGTTGCCGTCGAGGGCGGCGACGATCTCGGCCTCACTCGGATTCTTTTTCCGTTCAAGCAGCGCCACCGAGGTCATGATCATGCCGTCGGTGCAGTAGCCACATTGCGGCACCTGCTCGGCGATGAAGGCGGCCTGCACCGGATGTGCCGAGCCAAGGCCTTCGAGCGTCGTCACCGTCTTGGCGGCGGCAGCCGAGATCGGAATCTGGCAGGAGCGCGCCGCGTTGCCTTCGACCAGCACGGTGCAGGCGCCGCATTGCCCGAGCCCACAGCCATATTTTGCCGCAGTCAGGCCGAAATCGCGCAGAACATAGAGCAGTGGCTTGTCCGGATCGCTGGACTCGGCCCCGCGCGGGAAGCCGTTGATGCGCAGATTGTATGTTGCCATGGAGATCGCCCCAATTGTGAAGCTCGGTGGTTTTGAACAAAAGGCGCCTGTGATGTCACGTTTCGTCGGCAAGAGGGTGCTTCTGCGATGAGGTCCCTGGTAGCGTCATGAACTCCCGTCGCGGCAATTGCATCCAACGCCCTCTGAGCCCGAAGCGTGTTCAGCGTATCGAATTGCCCAGCGGTAGTCAGCGGGTATCAGAACCCGTCGCCGGCTGGGCGAGGCTGCCGGAGTCCG
>CAWHCK010000004.1:0-95252 GCA_963827585.1 uncultured Alphaproteobacteria bacterium | reverse complement strand
CCGCTCCCCCAATCAGCTCGCTGAATCCCCTTCACGGTGCCGAGGGCCTCCTGCACCGTGGTCAGGAATTGCGCCGGGAAGATAATGGTCGAGTTCTTCTCGGTCGCGATTTCGGCCATCGTCTGGAGGGTGCGGAGCTGAAGTGCCACGGGATGCTGCGCGATGATGTCGGCCGCCTGGCCGAGCTTGACGGCGGCCTGGTATTCACCTTCGGCGGCGACGATCTTGGCCCGGCGCTCGCGCTCGGCCTCGGCTTCTTTCGCCATCGCGCGCTGCATGTTCTCCGGCAGCACGATGTCCTTGATCTCGACCGCGACGACCTGCGCGCCCCACGGCTCGGTGTGCTTGTCGATCACGTCCTTGATCTGCTCGTTGATGCTCGCGGTGTCGGCAAGAAGCTGATCGAGGCTGAATCGTCCGACTACGTTGCGCACCGTGGTCTGGCTGATCTGGTTGATCGCATTGTAGACGTTCTCGATTGCGATCACCGCCTTTTCCGGATCGGAAACGTGATAATAGGCGACCGCTGCGATATCGATCGAGACGTTGTCCTTGGTGATGATCTTTTGCGACGGGATTTGCATGGTGACGACCCGCAAGGATACGCGCACCATCTGCTGAAGGGGAACGAAGATGAAGGTGAGACCCGCGCCGCGCACGCCTTCGAACCGTCCGAGAAAAAATACCACGCCCCGCTCGTACTGCCGCAGCACCCGAATGGAGGCGGCGAGATAGAGGATGATCGCGCCGCCGAGAATGAAGGTCCAATGCATCCGCGCAATATTGCATACATCACCATGACGGTCGAGCAGGTCCGCTTGCCGCCGCGCACCGCCGCGGCCTGCCGGACCGCTCGTCGCGGTCGCCTTGCGCGATGGTCGAGGGCGCGCCTGGATTGGTCGGCGGCGCGTTGTGGATGCCTTGGCGCCACGGCGCGCAGCCCAATTTTTTTCCAATGGAGCGGATGGTAGGATGGTCGTCGGCGATGGATGGCGCCGCGGCTTGGTGTATGGTTCGATCGGCGACGCAAGCGCGTTGCGTTAGCGAAGGGAGCGTCTGGATGTCATCCTCGAGCGACTGGGAGATGCCGCAAGCGGTCCAGCCGAAACCGGAGAACTACGCCTACGACCTCGAGCAGGTCCTGAGCGCCCTGGTGGGCCTGCGGGCGATCATTCCCGCCGATGCCTTCACCGCCGAGACGCTCGGCACCGAGCGGACCGGAAACGGCGTGCTGATCCGCGACGGCGTGGTGCTCACCATCGGCTACCTCATCACCGAGGCGGAAACGATCTGGCTCCACCTGGCGGATGGCCGCGCGGTTCCCGGCCACGTGCTCGCCTATGATCAGGAGACCGGATTCGGGCTGGTCCAGGCATTGGCCCGGATCGACCTTCCCCCGCTGCCGATCGGCCAATCGAAGACGGCCAAGGTCGGCGATCCGGTCGTGGTCGCGGGCGCCGGCGGGCGCAAGCACTCGGTCGCCGCGCGCATCGCCGCCAAGCAGGAATTCGCGGGCAATTGGGAATATGTCCTCGACGAGGCGATCTTCACGGCGCCCGCGCATCCGTTCTGGGGCGGCACGGCAATGATCGGCCGGGCGGGCGAGCTGCTCGGCATCGGCTCGTTGCAGGTGCAGCAGGTGCTCGAAAGCGGCACGCCCGAGCCGCTCAACATGATCGTGCCGATCGACATTCTCAAGCCCATCCTCGAGGACCTCCTCACGCTGGGCCGCCCCAACCATCCGCCGCGGCCCTGGCTCGGTCTCAACGCGACCGAGATCGACGACAAGGTCGTTGTCGCGCGGGTGTCCAATAGCGGGCCGGCGCGCCGCGCCAATCTGCGTACCGGCGATGTCGTGCTGGCGGTCGCCGGCAGCGAGGTCAGCGATCTCGCGGGCCTCTTTCGCAAGGTGTGGTCGCTGGGCAAAGCCGGCGTCGAGGTGCCGATGACCGTCTATCGCGACGGACGCACCTTCGAGGTGCGGGTGACCTCCGGCGACCGCAATCGTTTCCTCAAGGGCCCGAGCCTGCACTGATCGCACGGCCGGCGTCGGCGGTCCGCGATCAGCAGCGGCGAGCGGCGCAGTCTAGAATTCTTCCGGGCAGGGATCGACGATGGTCCAGAGCTCGGGCCCATTCTTGACGCGTTTCATGTTTGGGGTGATGCCCCCATGGCGGTCGAGCCAGTCCTTCACCGTTTCCGGATAGTAGGACATCACGTCCGCGGTTCCCTCGTAGCTCGTGACCTTGACGCCGAAGGTGGTGGACTTGTCATAGTAGGCCATATGAAATCCCAGGCTCGCCCGCGGCGTCACGCATACGCGATTGAGCGGGACGATGCCGAGCACGAGGGTGCAGGCGGAGTTGCAGACGCCGTCGATGATGACGCGCTCGCCGCGATCGCGGACCACGGCGTATTTGGCCTTGTACCGGTCGACCAGCCCGCCGTGATCGCGGGTGACGCGATAGTCGGCGGATGCCGAGAAACTCCACAGCACGCATGGCACCATCAACGCACACGCAACGTGACGCATCACTCCAACCCCCAACACTATTCCGATGACAATCCCAACGCACCGACGCACGCGGGGCGCGCTCAATCGCGTGCGCATTCGGCAGAAATTTGTCCGCGCTTTGTTTTGATTCCGTTAAGGCCGGAGTCGTCCTTTTGCCGCAAACGCGCGTGCGCGCAGCGCTTTCGCTTGTACAGCTGATTGGGTGTCGAGGCGGGCGTCGACGCCTCCCGCGTCGCTCACGGCTTTTTTTCGTTCGTCGTGCTTAACGCGACCCGGAGTTCCGCTGAACGAACGCTGTTAATACGTCACGACGCCCCGGATCGATTTTCCCTCGTGCATCAGATCGAACGCGGTATTGATCTCGGAGAGCGGCATCACATGGGTGATCATCGGGTCGATCTCGATCTTGCCCTCCATGTACCAGTCGACGATTTTGGGCACGTCGGTGCGGCCGCGCGCGCCGCCGAATGCGGTGCCGCGCCACACCCGTCCGGTCACCAGTTGGAACGGGCGAGTTGAGATCTCCTGGCCCGAGCCGGCCACGCCGATGATGATGCTCTCGCCCCAGCCGCGGTGGCAGCTTTCGAGCGCCGCCCGCATGAGCTTGACGTTGCCGATGCACTCGAAGGTGTAGTCGGCACCGCCGATCTGGTCCGCGCCGCGCTTGGTCAGGTTGACGAGGTAAGGGACGAGGTCGCCGCCGATCTCGTTCGGGTTCACGAAATGGGTCATGCCGAAGCGTTCGCCCCATTCCTTCCTGGCATTGTTGATGTCGACGCCGATGATCATGCCGGCCCCGACCAGGCGCAGCCCCTGAATCACGTTGAGACCGATCCCGCCGAGACCGAACACGACGCACTTTGCGCCCGGCTCGACCTTGGCGGTGTTGATCACCGCGCCGATGCCGGTGGTGACGCCGCACCCGACGTAGCAGACCTTGTCGAAGGGGGCGTCCTCGCGGATTTTTGCCACCGCGATCTCCGGCAGCACGGTGAAATTCGCGAACGTCGAGCAGCCCATATAGTGGTGAATTTTCCTGCCGTCGATCGAGAAGCGCGACGAACCGTCGGGCATGACGCCCTGGCCCTGGGTGGCGCGGATCGCGGTGCACAGATTGGTCTTGCGCGACAGGCACGAGGGACATTGCCGGCATTCCGGCGTGTAGAGCGGAATGACGTGGTCGCCCGTCTGCACCGAGGTCACGCCTTGCCCGACGTCGACCACGATACCTGCGCCTTCATGGCCGAGGATCGCGGGGAACAGGCCCTCGGGGTCGGCACCCGATCGGGTGAACTCGTCGGTATGGCAGACGCCGGTTGCCTTGATCTCGACCAGCACCTCGCCGGCCTTGGGGCCGTCGAGCGTCACCGTCGTCACCTCGAGCGGCTTGCCCGCCTCGAACGCCACCGCGGCTCGCACCTCCATCGATCTCTCCTTCACTCGCAGCACCAACAAGGCAAAGGGCGCGGTTTTCACCGCGCCCTAAGATTGCACTATCGGCCGAATGTCAGGCCTTCGGCTGCGGCACGATGCGGATATAGGGCTTCGGCGCTTTCCAGCCCTGCGGATATTGCTTCTTGGCATCGTCGTCGGTGACCGAGCCGGCAATGATCACGTCCTCGCCATGCTTCCAGTTCACCGGCGTCGCCACCTTGTGCTTGGCCGTGAGTTGCAACGAGTCGATGACCCGCAGCACCTCGTCGAAATTACGGCCGGTGGTCATGGGATAGACCAGGATGAGCTTGATCTTCTTGTCCGGTCCGATGACGAAGACGTTGCGCACGGTCTGATTGTCCGCGGGCGTGCGTTTCGCCGGATCGCCGGAGACGGCTGCCGGCAGCATGCCGTAGAGCTTCGACACGTTGTAGTCGATGTCGCCGATCATCGGATAGTTGGGTGCGAAGCCCTGGGTCTCCTTGATGTCGTTCGCCCAGCCCGCATGCTTGTCGATCGGATCGACCGACAGCCCGATGATCTTGACGCCGCGCTTGTCGAATTCCGGCTTGATCCTGGCCATATAGCCGAGTTCGGTGGTGCAGACCGGCGTGAAGTCCTTGGGGTGCGAGAACAGCACCGCCCACTTGTCGCCGACCCAATCGTGGAAGCGGATCTTGCCTTCAGTCGTCTCCGCTTCGAAATCCGGGGCATTATCGTTGATTGCGAGAGCCATTGTTCACCTCCGTCGCCTGGGGACCCATTGGTTATGGAGGCGCGTAATATAGTGAGCAGCAAAGTCAACAGCCAGAGTTTGCAATGATAGCGACCGGCTATGAAAGCTTGATTTCTGCGCGAACGTATTCCCAGTCGTAATTGCTTCATCACGGCGCGTCCGGAGAAGGAATGAGCGGCGGGGCGCGCGCACAACGGAAGAATCTTGCAGTTGCGCATTGGAGCTGTCCCGGCGACGCTTTGCCGCGTCGGCGTTGAGCCGCAAGGCGCGGCAGCACGGTCACCGATTTCGGCGGGCGCCCGGCGAGCCGTGCAGATGTGCGTCGCCGGGATTGCGCGACGCTAGGATTCTCGTCGCACCGCTTCCGCGGCATGTCGTGGACGGCGTCCCGGTGAGGTCGGCCGTTGCGTCGGCGGTTTCGACGGGTACGCGGCTTCAGCCGGCGGAACTCGGTTCGTGCAAGCCAAGGTTGGCGCTAGGGAAGCGCGACACGCTCTCCTCTGTATCTTCTTGGGATCGCCGCCACCCTGGCGCCTGTGCTGCGCTCATCACAAATTTCTGATCGTATCGCACTGCACACGTAATGATCACCGTATCGCCTTATATGGAATGCGCGATTTTCGCGGAGAATTGCGTGTGACGCGACTGCGCTTGCGGCAGTGCCGCAACTTCGCCACACCGTTGCCGTGAGCCTACCCCGCTCGGTGCCGCGATTGAGTTCGAACCGGAACCGGGTACTCCGCGACTAAATACGTAGGCGTGGGGGAACCCCCTGAGCAACGGCGGCGTTGTTTTGGAAGTTCATTCCCTCACCGAGTGACCCAGGAAGTCCCACAAGGAAGGGATGGGAGAGCGTCGATGATTACGGGCTCCGAGCCGACGGCCGGCGCGCGTCTGCGGGCACTGCTTGCGGCGATCAAGTGTTCGCCCATTGTGGTGCGGCTGACCGAGCAGTTGCTGTTGGCTGAGCGGTTGCTGCTGGCCCGGAACTGGGCGAGCGTGCGCAAGTCGCCCGACGTCGACGCCTATGTGCTGGCTTGGATTGCCAGCCACACCCGCGGGCGGCGACGTCCGCCTCGCATGTTCATGTGATTTTCCGCTTTTGATCGGGCTCGAGCGCGGCTGGCGGCGACGTACCGTCAAGCCGGGAAGCCGCGCAGCAGGAATCCGTACGTTCGCGATCACCGGCCTCCTCGGTGGCGTGGTCGTCGCGCCGTGAACGTCTGTTGACATTTTCGCCGCTGCGCAGCAAAGCCTAAAGGCCGGCTCGCAGGGTCCAATCGCGGGATGTTCAAGCAAATCCTCATCGCCAACCGCGGCGAGATCGCCTGCCGGGTCATCAAGACCGCGCGCCGCCTGGGCATCGCAACCGTCGCGGTCTATTCCGAGGCCGACCGGGACGCGCTCCACGTGGACATGGCCGATGAGGCCGTGCCGATCGGGCCGCCGCCGGCATCGGAAAGCTATCTCGTCATCGACAAGATCGTCGACGCCTGCACGCGCACCGGCGCCGAGGCGGTGCATCCAGGCTATGGCTTTCTGTCCGAGCGCGAGGCCTTTCCCAAGGCACTGGCGCAGGCCGGCATCGTCTTCATCGGGCCCAATCCCGGCGCGATCGCCGCCATGGGCGACAAGATCGAGAGCAAGAAGGCGGCGGCGCGGGCCAAGGTCTCCACCGTTCCCGGTCATCTCGGTGTGATCGCCGACGAGAAGCACGCGCTGAAGATCGCGGACGAGATCGGCTATCCGGTGATGATCAAGGCGTCGGCAGGCGGCGGCGGCAAGGGCATGCGGATTGCGCATTCCAGAGCGGAGGTCGCAGAAGGCTTTGCGCGTGCACGAAGCGAGGCGAAGTCATCGTTCGGCGACGACCGCGTGTTCATCGAGAAGTTCATCGTCGATCCGCGCCATATCGAAATCCAGGTGCTGGGCGACAAGCACGGCAACGTCATCCATCTCGGCGAACGGGAATGCTCGATCCAGCGCCGCAATCAGAAAGTGGTGGAGGAAGCACCGAGCCCGCTCATCGATGCGGCGACGCGCAAGAAGATGGGCGAGCAGGCGGTCGCGCTGGCCAGGGCCGTCGGCTACGACTCCGCCGGCACCGTCGAGTTCGTCGCCGGGCAGGACAAGAGCTTCTACTTCCTCGAGATGAACACGCGGCTGCAGGTCGAGCATCCCGTCACCGAGCTCGTCACCGGCATCGACCTCGTCGAGCAGATGATCCGTGTCGCGGCCGGCGAGAAGCTCAAGCTCAAGCAGAGCGACGTGAAGCTGTCGGGCTGGGCGGTCGAGACCCGCGTCTATGCCGAGGACCCGACGCGCAACTTCCTGCCGTCGATCGGCCGCCTGGTTCGCTACCGCCCGCCCACGGAGACGAGCGCGGGCGGCGTGACCGTGCGCAACGACACCGGGGTGTACGAAGGCGGCGAAATTTCGCTCTATTACGATCCGATGATCGCCAAGCTCGTGACCCACGCAGGAACGCGCGAGGAGGCGATCGCGGCCCAGGCGGATGCGCTTGATGCGTTCACCATCGAAGGGTTCCGCCACAACATCCCGTTTCTCTCGGCGCTGATGCAGCACCCGCGCTGGCAGGCGGGGAAGCTCTCGACCGCGTTCCTCGCGGAGGAGTTTCCCGGCGGCTTCCATCCGATCGCTCCGGAAGGAGCGGCCGCGCGCGTGCTGGCCGCGGTCGCCGCTGCCATCGATCACGTGCTGGGCGAGCGCAAGCGTCGCATTTCCGGCCAGCAGCCGGGACCCGCGGTCACGCGCGAGCAGCGCCGCACGGTGCGGCTCGGCGAGAGCGAGATCACGCTCGACATCACGCGCGAGGGCGACACGCTCGCGGTGCATTTCGACGCCGCCGGCAAGAAGCGCAAGTCGTCGGGGTCGCATCATCTGGCGTCGGCCTGGAAACCGGGCGACCCGGCGTGGTCGGGCACCGTCGACGGCCGGCCGGTCTCGGTGCAGGTGCGGCCGGTCCTCAACGGCTTCGATCTCTCCCACCGCGGGGTCGAGACGCGCGCCTATGTCTACACCGAGCGCGAGGCCGCGGCGGCGCGGCTGATGCCGGAAAAGAAGGTGGCTGATTCCGGCAAGGCCGTGCGCTGTCCGATGCCGGGCCTGGTGGTATCGATCGCGGTGCGCGAGGGCCAGGAGGTCAAGGCCGGCGAGACGCTTGCCGTGGTCGAGGCCATGAAGATGGAGAACGTGTTGCGGGCCGAGCGCGACGGCGTGGTGAAGGCCATCAGGGTCAAGCCCGGCGACAGCCTCGCCGTCGACGCGGTGATCATGGAGTTCGTGTGATCCCGCGGCCCCGGCACCCGCTGCGGTATGAGCCGGCGTTGCGCCATCCCGGGTTTCTGCTAATCGAAGCGTGTGAGCCTGCATTTCGCCTATGGATCGAATATGAGCCGTGCGCTCATGGGCGCCCGCTGCCCTGACGCCGCGGCCATCGGCACGGCAACGCTTGCGGGCTGGCGCTTCGTCATCAACCCTGAAGGTCTCGGCTCGATTGCGCCGCAGTCGGGCGGGCGCGTGCATGGCGTGCTGTGGCGGCTGACCGCGCGCGACCTCGCCGCCATCAACGCCTACGAAGGGATCGAATCGGGCCTCTACCTGCGGCGGCAGCTGCCGGTGCGGTGCGGCGAGCGGCAGGCGACGGCGCTGGTCTATATCGCGCGCCAGCGCGGGGAGGGGATCCCGCGGCCGGGCTACATCAATGTGGTGCTCGACGCGGCGCGCGATTGGCAATTGCCGGAGCTCTACATCCGGTCGCTGGCGCGCTGGGCGCCGTCGGGATGGCGCGGCGCGCGCGCCAAGGATGCCGGGGAGCTCCGATGAGCGCTCAAGTCATCCGCCGCGTCGTCATCCGCGGCCAGGTGCAGGGCGTGGGCTACCGTGCCTTCACCGAATATACGGCGATCGATCATGGTCTTGCCGGCTGGGTGCGCAATCGGCGCGATGGCGGCGTCGAAGCGGTGTTCGCGGGGCCGCCTGATCGGGTTGCCGAGATGCTCGAAGCGTGCCGGCGCGGGCCGCCGGGTTCGCGCGTGCACAGCATGGAGGAGCGCGAGGGGACGCCTTATGAGCTTGCCCTGCGCGGGACCTCGCGCTTCGCGGTCTTGCCGACCGTCTAAAGCGTATTCCGTTGAGCTGGACGGCCCGTGCCGCGCACTCGGTCGCCTGGCATGATGGCTCGCGCCCCAGCCCACCCTCCCCCTTGTGGGGAGGGTCGACCGCCGAAGCGAAGCGGAGGCGGTCGGGGTGGGGGTCGTAGTTGTTGCGCCGAGTCGCGTCCACCAACAACGACCCCCACCCCCAACCCCTCCCCACAAGGGCTACGGGATGCATGAAAGTGATTCCATTGGAATTGCAAAATCTGATTCAAGACGTTGGGCGTGATTTGGCCGGGGGATTTGCAATGGCTTTTGGGGATATTCGGGTCGCGCAGCGTGCGGACCGGGTGATCGAGCGGATCGCGGCGGAGGGAGCGCTGGTGTTGCGGCGGATCGGCGAGACGCGAGCCGGGCGAGATGGCGATGCACGGCTTTTTGTCGTCGCCGCACGTCTCGGTGACTGGGATCGTGGAAACAGCTGCTGCTCGCACGGCCAAGCAATGCATCGGCCGTCGTGTGTTGGCGGTGCAAGACACGACCGAGATCAACTTCGCCGGCCGCGCGAAGAAGCGGCGAGGCTTTGGGCCGGCCGGGGATGGCAAGACGCCGGGCTTTTTCATTCACCCAGTGATTGCGGTCGACGTAGAGACGGAGGCGGTGGTCGGGCTTGTCGACGCGGCGATCTGGACCCGATCGCGAGCGCGCAAAGCGGAGCGCCGGGATCGTCCCTTTGAGGAGAAGGAATTCGGCGCGCTGGCATGCCGGCTGTCAGGCCGCGGCCGCGCTCTTGTGCGAAGCGAGTTCGGTGACCATGGTGGCCGACCGGGAAAGCGACATTTATCCGCTGTTCGCGCGCAAGCCTGATCGGCTCGAATTGATCGTGCGTGTTGCACAGGATCGCAATCTGGCCGAGGGCGGGGGCGTGTTCGAAGCGCTTGCCGAAGCCAAACCTCTGGGAACCACCAAAGTGCGTGTGGCGCCGCGCGGGCCGGGAGAAAAAGAACGCATCGCCACGGTCGAGTTGCACGCCGCACCCGTGCGCATCGCGCGCCCGCGGAATAACCATCTGGACGACGTTCCCAAAGCCATCGAGCTCACGCTGGTGGAGGCGCGTGAAGCCGCTCCGCCCGCCGGCAAGCCGGCGCTTCACTGGCGCCTGTACACGACGTATCAGGTCAACACCGCCGCGCAAGCCAACGAAATCGTGCGGCTCTATCGCTTGCGCTGGCGCATCGAGCAATTGTTCCGCGCCCTCAAGAGCGATGGGCTTGCGCTCGAGGACAGCCAAGTCATCGACGCGAAACGCATGTTCAATCTCGCCGCTCTCGGATTGGTCGCCGCGATCCGCATCATCCAACTCGTCGATGCCAGAGATGGAAGTCCTCGCCCTGCTAGTGATGTCATCGACGACGCCTTCGCCAGCGCGCTCGAACGCATCTCCAAAAAACTTGAAGGCAACACCGACCGACAAAAGAATCCATATCCTCTCGGCTATCTCGCCTTCGTCGCGTGGATCGCTGCGCGGCTCGGCGGCTGGAACTGTTACTACAAGCCACCAGGTCCCAAGACCATGCGCATCGGATGGAACAAGCTCGCCGCAACACTCGAGGGCTATATGCTTGCTACTCAAGGCCAAAATCCTTGAATCCCGTAGCCCACAAGGGGGAGGGGAGCACACCGAGTCCGTGGCAGCGGTGATCGAGTCCAACGGGACGCGCTCTAGCAGGCGAATTCACACCGACGCCATGCTGCGGAAAGCGGCGGCCAGGGTCCGCAATGCCGCGCGCGCATGCACGTCCGAGATGCGGGAATGTAGAGCCACCTTCGAGCGGCCGAGCGGCGGCAGCGCCAGGGCGAGACCCACATCGAGCGCGCCGGGCGGCGCCAGGCGGCGGGCCAATGGGGCGACGGCAAGCCCGCACATCACCGCAGCGACGACGGCGGTGACGCCGCCGCCGGTGAAGGCCTCGACCCATTCGATCTTCGCTCTGTCGAGCGTGCGGATCGCGTGCGCACGCACGCCGCAGGGGGAGGAGAGCATTGCCAGGCGCAGTTTCTCTCCCGGCCGGTGACGGAAGGCCGGGGCGGCGAACCAGCCGAATTCGTCCTCCAGAAGCTGCTCGCCGCCGCGCCGGTTTCCTTCCCGCCGCACGATCACGGCGTCGAGCTCTCCGCGATCGAGCTTGTCGAGCAGCGCATGGGAAAAGTCGATGCGCATGTCGAGGCGCAATGTCGGGTCGAAGGCGCTGACGCGCGCGATCAGGATGGCGAGGCCCGGGCCCGCAACGTGGTCGCTGATACCGATGGTCAGCCGCCGCTCGGCCGGCTGCAGACCGGCGAGCGCGCGATCGTGCGCGCTCAGGAGATCGCGTGCGCGATCCAGAAAGCCCACCCCCTCGGGCGTGAGGCGGACGGAGCGGGGCGTTCGCTCGACCAGCCGCGTCGCCAGCCGCCGTTCGAGCCGCTTGAGCTTCAGGCTGACGGCGGACTGCGTCGTTCCGGCAACCTGTGCGGCGCGGGTAAAGCTGTTGAGCTCCGCGACCAGCGCGAAGGCGCGCACGGCATCGATGTCGAGGGCAGCGTTATCATTTGGCATTGTTATTACTGATATCATCAATCATGACGTTTCGCAATGATGGTGCAGAGGTTAGGTTCTCGTCACCAACAGGAACAAGGGAGACCGTCATGCCGATGATCACTATCAGATACGCTACCAGCCGGTCCGAGGCGGGCCTCAAAGCCGCCATCGCCCGGACCGGGAGCGAGCTCGCCGCCAGCTTCTTGCACAAGGATCCGAAGGTCACGGCGGTGCTGGCGGAAGCCGCCGATCCGGCCGACTGGTTCTGCGGTGGCCATTCGCTCGCTGAAAGCGGCCTGGCCGGCTTTTGGCTCGACATCCGGATTACCGACGGCACCAACACCAAGGACGAGAAGGCCGCGTTCTCCGCCGCGGTGTTCAAGCGCATGGGCGAGTTGCTCGGGCCGTTGCACGAGGAAAGCTACGTACACGTCAACGACGTGCGCGCCGACGGGTACGGTTTCGGCGGGGTGACCTCGGAACGCCGCTACATTGCCGGAAAGCTCGGGACCAAGCTGTCCGTCGCAGCGTGATCGCGGGCGACGGGCCCGAACAGGGGCTCGAATTCCTGCCGCAGCACCGCGTCGATCTCGGTCATCGTCACGGCGAGGCCGAGATCGGCGAGGCTGGTGACGCCGTAGCGCGGCTCCGACACCCCGCACGGCACGATGCCCGCGTAGTGCGAGAGATCGCAGTCGATATTGAGCGCGATGCCGTGCAGCGTGACCCAGCGCCTGATGCGGACGCCGATCGCCGCGATCTTGTCCTCGCGCCCCGCTCCTTGTCGGGCCGCGCTACCCAGACCCCGATGCGGTCTTCGCGGCGCCCGCCGGCGACGTCGAACCGTGCCAGGGTGCGGATGATCCATTCCTCCAGGGTGGCCACGAAGCGGCGCACGTCCGGACCGCGGCGCTTGAGATCGAGCATCACGTAGGCGACCCGCTGTCCCGGGCCGTGATAGGTGAACTGCCCGCCGCGCCCGGCCGAATGCACGGGAAAGCGCGCCTCGACCAGTTCCTCGGGCTTGGCGCTGGTGCCGGCGGTGTAGAGCGGCGGATGCTCGAGCAGCCAGACCAGTTCGGGTGCGGCTCCGTCGGCGATGGCGGCGGCGCGCGCGTCCATGGTCGCGAGCGCGGCCTCGTAGGAAACCAGGCCCGGCTGCGCGCCATTCCACCGGGGCCGCAGCCGCAGCGAGCCCGACCGTCACTTCCGTGCGCGCGTTAGCCAATCCTCACCTGCTGCAACACCCTGCAGCGTCGCTGCCCCCATCGACCTCGGGGGTTCCCGCGCCGGAGCTGCGATCGTCGCGAGCGGAGGCCGCATTGCGGTGGAAGTCAAGGCACTTGCCCCGCGGCCTACAGATATGCGTTGAGGATGGAGCGGGAAGGCCGGCTCCGAGCGGAGGCTGGCGGCAGCCCTTGTTCCGCGGGGGGTGATTTGTTACATCGACCGGCATCGCTTCGACGCGAGGCTTACGGCCCGCGTTCATTCCATCTGCGGTCGTGGCGGAATTGGTAGACGCACTAGCTTGAGGTGCTAGCGGGGCAACCCGTGGAGGTTCGAGTCCTCTCGACCGCACCACCCAAAAAATGACCCCCTGATCCCGGTCAACTTTTGGCGTTCTTTCCCTCACCTCCAGCCGAGGTGAGGGAATAGATGTTGCAATTTTGTTCGTCCTCGTCGTCCAGCGCGGGCGGCTCGGGAGGCTTGCCCAAGAGCTTGTCGATGCTCTCGCTCGAGAGCTTCACCCGCGAGGCCGCCTCCGCGGTGTTGCGCAATCGCCACAGGATCGGCCGTGCACTGCCGCTGCCGCGACCAACCGGATCAGAATTGCACGGCTCTGGTGGGCCTACCCGCTTCACTGACAGCGCATGGGAGCAGGTCATTCCCGGGAGCGAGAGCCAACACGCCAGCAGCCACACCTGGGCACGGTTGCCGCGCGGTGACATCAGCATCAGTCTTGGCGCCCATGGCGCCATCTTTTTTTCCTCGCCGTCTCTGCCGCCCGACGTGCCGCGCACACCGGGCACGAGGCGGATGGAAACACAGCCGGCGGTGTCCCGTCACCCGGCCGCCGAAATCCCGGGATTGTCCCGTGGACATCCGTCCCGTGGACATACTCGCACAGCGTCAACACGTTCGGGTCGCGCGTCCTACGCTTAAGGCGGTCGACCAGGAGCAAAGCCTCGCGGCGGTCCATCATTATGCAGCTTATCGGGCTCGTGCTCGAGCGCCTCCGCTTCCCATGTCGCATTGTCCATCAGCGCCGGGATTTCGATCATGTAACGGTGCGTCGCGCCAGCTTGCGCAAACCAGCCCGCTTTGCCACGATGGACTGGGGGGGTAAATCAGCGGAGATTTGCCATGTCTCTCGGTGTCCTGACCTTCAACGACCCTGGCGGCGTTCTCGCGATCACGGACGCAACGACGGTTTCGCGGTCATTCAGCTTCACCACTTTCGGCCTGTGGGCGCGGATCAAGACGCTCACCATCACCCTCAGCGGGCTGTCGCACACGTTTCCCGCCGACCTGGATTTCCTGTTCGTCGGCCCGGACGGAACCAATCTGGCGTTCTGGTCCGATGCCGGCGGCGGCACCGCCATCAGCAACCAGAACATCTCGATCAGGGACTCCGCGGCCGCGTTGTTGCCGTCCAGCGGTGGCGTCGCCACGGGCACATACCGGCCCGCGGACTATGGTGGCGTGGAAACGAACAGCAACTGGGCCGGCTTGCCGCCGGGCCTCGTCATCAACCATCCCACACCCAACGGCGCCGCCACCCTCGATGCGAGCTTCGGCGGCAAATGGATCGACAATACGACCTGGACCCTTTTCGTCCGGGACGATGCCGCCCCGGATTCCGGCACCCTTAACGACTGGGGCATCCAGGCCACCTTGAACGGCATCTGCAAGCCGCACGATTTCAACGGCACCCTCACCGGCAGCGCTTCCGACATCCTGTGGCAGAACAACGACGGCACGGCCGGAATCTGGCTGATGAACGGCTTCACCGCCACATCGGTCGGTGCCGCCGGACCCAACGGCCATGGCCGTCCAATCCGGGGCCGAGCTGGCACGTCAAGGGCGATGCCGACTTCGACTTCGACGGCAAGTCCGACATCCTGTGGCAGAACGACGACGGCACGCCGGCGATCTGGCGGATGAACGGCCTCGACCGCGGTCACCACGGGCGCGGTCGGCACCAACCCCGGACCGGCCTGGCACATCAAGGGCACCGGCGACTTCAACTTCGACGGCCCGGCCGACATCCTGTGGCAGAACGACGACGGCACGCCGGGCATCTGGCTGATGGACGGCATGACCGTGCTCGACGCGGGCGCGGTCGGCACCGAACCCCGGACCGAGCTGGCACGATCAAGGGCAGCGGCGATTTCAACAACGACGGCAGGTCCGACATCCTGTGGCAGAACGACGATGGCAACGCCGGGCATCTGGCTGATGGACGGCCTGAACCGTGATCAGCGCGGCGCGGTCGGCACCAACCCGGGACCGAGCTGGCAGATCAAGGGCACCGGCGATTTCAACAACGACGGCAGGTCCGACATCCTGTGGCAGAACGACGACGGCACGCCGGCCATCTGGCTGATGGACGGCATGACCTGCTCGACGGCGGCGCGGTCGGCACCAACCCGGGACCGAGCTGGCACATCGTGGGCAGCGGCGACTACGATATCGATCAGCGGTCCGACATCCTGTGGCAGAACGACGACGGCCAGGCCGGCGTCTGGACGATGAACGGCCTGAGTGTGCTCGGCGCGGGCGTGGCCGGCTCGTTCAACCCGGGGCGGACTGGCACATCATCGCTTAAGGCCCGCCTCGCGGCCGACGCTTCGGACCAGATCGGCAACGCTCTTTTCTGCCGCGCTTCGCGTCGCAATGTCGCCCTGAGGAAGGCGGCTTATCGCGGGTCAATTATTTCGGGGGCCGATGCGCGGCGCCAGCGGCCTCGCCAACGGTGCGCCCATGGCGCCACCGTTTCTTCCGCGCCGTCTCTGCCGCCCGACGTGCCGCGCACACCGGGCATGAGGCAGACGGAAACACAGCCGGCGGTGTCCCGTCACCCGGCCGCCGAAATCCCGGGTTTGTCCCGTGGACATCAGCCCCGTGGACATACTCGCACAGCGTCAACACGTCCGGGTCGCGCGTCCTACGCTTAAGGCGTTCGACCAGGAGCAAAGCCTCGCGACGGTCCATCATGCTATTGCAGGTTCTCCGGCGGCTCGACGCCACCCCTTCCCATGTCGAGCCTCGGGTTTTGCCCGTATTTCCGCTGCCATTCATCCCGGCTCAGTACAGGTGGAAGTTCGACCACATAGCGATACGTTTGCTCTGACCTGATCTCGGCGGCCGCAAGGTCGGGAATGGACTTGCGCAGGAGGATTTCAATGGCACGCAACTGGGTCACGGTGAGGCTAATTTCACCGAAGGCGCACTTGTGCAGCCGATTGATAAGTTGACTGGCTCGGATTTTTTCCCGGACGTAATCGGGGTGAAAGAGCATTTTTCGTTTGGCCATTTTACCTAACTCCGCATATCCAGCGCATCAGCTCGCTCGTGCGTAGCACCCGCTTGCCGGTCGCGACGAAACCACGCCTGATCCGCGCTCGACAACGGCAGAGTGCAGAAGCTCGCTTTTCGGCCAATAACAGCGCGAATTGGATTGGGCTTCAATAATTTAGCACGAACTGACTGGTTGGGACCGAATTTCAGCGCAGCTGGCGTTCGGTCTCCGACACCGCCGACATCATTAATACCAACCCTCACAATGAGTGACCGGCGAGTGCCCAATCGCGGCGGGCGATGGACATGATTTTCCAGGGCTGGTCGATGAGCGTGTTCCAGGCGTAACAGCAGTGATCGACGATGTCGTCGAAGGATTTGAAGACACGGTTCGACAGCCAGTTCGCCCGCATGAACTGCCAGATGTTTTCTTGAGGATTGAGCTCGGGTGAGCGCGGCGGCAGCGGCAGGAGCGAGATGTTGTCGGGAGCCTTGAGGTCTTTGGCGCCGTGCCATCCGGCTTGATCGAGGATCAGAATGGCGTGAGCGCCCGGCGTGACTTTGGTAGCGATCTCGTTGAG
Source organism: uncultured Alphaproteobacteria bacterium (assembly GCA_963827585.1). Classification (GTDB taxonomy): domain Bacteria; phylum Pseudomonadota; class Alphaproteobacteria; order Rhizobiales; family Xanthobacteraceae; genus VAZQ01. The sequence goes on along the minus strand of CAWHCK010000004.1, from coordinate 78,766 downwards.
ATGAAGCTGCATGGCCTCGGTGTTGCAGGCCGGCAGCACGAGAGCCGCGCCGGTTCCGAGTTCGGGGCATACCGCACCGAACACATAGGTCGATTGCGTGCGTTGATCGTGGATGGCCCGGGGACGCGAGCCTTTTCTGGCCCAGCGATAGGTGAGCTTGTTCTTCTGACCCACCCGCATCTCGTCCTGGAACCACACCTCTATGGGTGTGCCGGGCGCGAGTGTCGCGCGGATTTCCGCCACGCGTACGGCGAAGTTTTTTTGAACGCCGTAATGGCCTCGGCGTCCTGCTTGTAGGCCTTCGGCCGGGCGCTCACATGCGAGAAGCCCAAGTCCTTCAAGGCGCGATAGATCGTGTCGTCCGACACCGACAACGCAAACTCCTCATAGAGCCGCATGATCAGATCGCACGCCCGCCAGCGAACCACGCCGTGGATCGCAGGGATCGGCCCCTCCTTCACGATCCGGCGGAGAAAGGCCCTGTGCGTATCGTCGAGCTTGGGCGGCACGCCAGGCGAAGGGATATTGATGAGACCGTCCGGCCCTTGCTCGTTGAACCGGATCACCCAGTCCCGCAATGTCTGACGGTCCATCCCGCCGATCTTCGCCGCGTCCTCCCGCGAGGCCCCGTCAAGCACAGCCGCGATCGCCAACAGCCTTCGCGCTTGCGCGGCATCCTTTGCGCGTTTCGCAAACCGGCGAACCTCGCCGGCCGTATAGTCCGTCCTAACCGGAATTGCTTGGCCCATGGCAAACACCCTCCGTTTGCCATCTTGAATCACGCCACCGCCGATTCGGGAATCCCCGTGAGTCAGCCGCTCGGCGGGTTGGTATTAGCCCTCCTGACCCCTGCCCCTCAACCGGGCGGGGGGTCTTTTTTTGTCTCTGAGTCACGCGCAATCATGACAGGGGCGTCCTTGGCGGTAGGTCACTCTCCTTGGGTGAGGGCGGCGCCGAAATACCCTTTGGTTTTCAAAGGTACCTTTTCGCCCTCACCTTGGTGTAAGTATTTGAAATACGGAGTAAGTGGCACAACTCTCGACCGCACCAACTGTATCGCTTGCAGCATCAGCGACCGCGCCTGGGTCGCTGTGGTTGCTTGCTGTCCGGGCGGCGCGGCGCCGGCCGGCTTCGCGTTGGTCGCCTTCGTCGGACGGAATCCATCTTGGGGCGGTGGACTTGTACCGTTGATCGGCTAAGGTCCGGCTCGTGGGCGATTTAAGGAGGACGCAATGCGCTCAATTGTGTTTGGAGCTGTTGTGGCGGCTGGGCTTTCGCTTATCAGCACGGTGCCGACACTGTCGGCCCCGGCGAACGGCACCGCCATCAGTCAAGCGGCTGCCGAGATCGGTACGGTGACCGAGGCGCGCTGCTGGTGCATGTGGCGAGGACCGCGCGGCTTTTGCCACCGGGTGCGCTGCTGGCGCTGGTGACGCGGCTCCGACATCCGTGGAGTGCGCTGACGCGGCGAGCGTCCGGCGCCACCATGGCAAAGAATGAAAGTCCGCCGGGCCAAGGCGCCCGGCGGACTCTTTATTGATCAATCGTGGGCGGGGGTGCCGGGGCCTCAGCGCATGTGCGGCGCGGCCAGATTGGTCGGGGGCCGCGCGCCGCTGAACTGGTGGCCGGACTGCGCCCGGCTTGCTGGCCACGACCCGAACAAGCCTCCGAACGGCTGGATCTGCATCGGCTTGCTCGCCGGCGCGGCTGCGGCTTCTTGGCCACAACCTTGGGCTTGTCGGGGGCGCCCAGGCGGAACACGCGCGAATACTTGAAATTGTGCACGGCCGGCACCGGCAGCACTTCTGCCGCGGCCGGGACCGCATAGGCCACCGGGCGAGGCCACGGCGTCACCTGCGGCACCGTCGCATTGCCGTCGTTCATGACCTTGCGTTCGAACGTCTGCGCCATGGCGATCCTGGTCACCGGCCCGAAACGTTCGATGCCGAAACTCTCCGGGCTGGGCGCTGCCAGCACCGGCGGAGGGCTTTCGCCCGCGACGATGGTGCGCGGCCAGATCTTCGGCTCGGGCGAGTGGCGCACGACCCACTGTGCCGGCTCGGTCACGGTCTTCGGCCGGTCGGGCGTCGCCGGCACCACATGGACGATCTTGAAGCCGCGGGCCTTGATCTCGCGGAGAATCTCCGGGAAGGCGAGCGCGGTCGCGGGCTGGATGTCGTGCAGCAGCAGGATGCCCTTGCCGTGCGCCTCCAGCCGGCTGATGGCGCGCTTCGCGACCTCCTGGGCGCTGATGTGGGTCCAGTCGTCGGCGGCGAAATCCACGCTCCAGGTCATGTAGCCGTGCGCCGTGAGATATTGCTCGACCGAGTTCTGGCGCAACAGGCCGGGGATACGGAAGAAGGGAGCCACCGCTTTCGGTTCGCCGAGCGCGGTGCGCAGCGAGGCGAAGCCGTCTTCGATCTCCTGCGAGGCCTGGTCCACCGACATCTTGTGGAACGTGAACGGGTGGTTCTGGCTGTGGTTCGCAACCGTGTGGCCTTCGTTGTAGATGCGCCGCACGACCGCGGGATAGCCGCGCACCATGCGCCCGACCATGAAGAAGGTCGCCTTCACGCATTCGGACGCGAGCGTGTCGAGGATCCGGTTGGTGTAAGGCGGCAGCGGGCCGTCGTCGAAGGTCAGGACGACCTCACGGTCCTTGAGGGGCAGCGATTCCTTGTATTGCATGGAGCCGAGCAGCGTATGCTCGTGGGGGTCCACCACGATGGTGCGGCTGACCCCGAGCGCGCCCGCGGGGCATTCCTCCGCGCCCGCCGCCCCGATGCCGAGCAAGGACGCCAGCAGAAGATATGCAGCGATGTGACTGCGCATGCCCCCGTTTCAACTCCGATCTTGGACCAGGCCCGAGCTGTCCGAGCCCAAATTGAGTCGCCCCAGCAACTCTACCCAAACAGTAGGGAGAGGCAATTTAATGACCCCTTAATGGCTCGCTTTGAAGGCAATTCGCCCGCCCTGTGCTGGCGGCGACACGCTCTCCTGTGGACAGCGCGTGGACAGGAGGGGCGACGTGCGGACGAGCCTTACCTCAGCGCGGCGGCGCCGGAACGACATGCACGATGCGGTAGCCGCGGCTTTTGAGCGCCCGCAGGAAGGGCGGCAGCATGGCGGCAGTTTGCACCTTGGTATCGTGAAACAACACGATTCCGCCACGATTGGCCTCGAGCCGGCCGAGAACGAGATCGAGCTGTTGCTGCGGCGACATCGGGTTCCAGTCGCTTGCCCAGAGATCGGCGCCGAACACCGCGATGCCGCGCCGTTCCAGCCGGTCGAGCAGGGCGGCCGAGGAGGCAAAGCCGGGAAAGCGAAAGAATGGCGTCCGAGGCTCCCGGCCGGAGCCGCCATAAAGCGCGGTGTCGACCGCGGCGAAGCCGCGGTCGATCTCGGCCTCGGCGGCGGCGAGCGGCATGCGGTCGAGCAGCGGGTGCGAAAAGGTGTGGTGGGCCACGGTGTGGCCCTCGCGTGAGCGCCCGGCGGGCAAGCTCCGGATGCGCGGTCGCGTTGCGCCCCAGCAGGAAGAATGACGCCCGCGCGCAGTCGCGCTTGAGCGCGTCGAGCACCTGTGCCGTGGTGCCGGCAACGGGTCCGTCGTCGAAGGTGAGCACGACTTCCTTCGGAGCGAGCGCCAGGGTCGCTGGAAAATGCTTGCGGCCGAGGCGCGGCGTGGTTGCCGCATCGACCGGCAGGACGCGCGCGGTGCCGAGCGTCTCGGCGGGGCAGGGCGCCATTTCGGGCGCGGCCTCGCCGTGGGCTGCACGTGCGGCAAGCGCCAGCGCGAGCAGCGCGATCGGAGGAGCGCATCGTCATTCAGTCAGGCTTTACAGCACCCCGTAGAACGTGGCAAAGCGAGCACCGCGCTACCAGCCACCCGCACCGTGCCGGTGCCGGCATAGGTGGAGGAGCGGCTGGCGAACTCGCCGTCGAACTTGCCGCAGCAGGGTGATGCCGTTGGCGAGGCGAAGCTCCGCGCCGGCGGAGGCGAGCGCGGAGTCCTTCGCCGGCGTCGCGCCGTTGACGATGAAGCTCGCGCCCGGAAGCGTCTGGAATACGGCGGCGAGGGTGGGATCGCTCACCCAGTCGTGCGCCCAGGCGAGACGTCCGCGCAACGCCAGCAGCCGCAGTCGGGATCGAGCGCCACCAGGCGGTCGAAGCGGGCGCCGAGCTCGCTCCGGGTGTCGGTGCCGGTGCGGGCGTTGTAGGCGAGTCCGAAGCCGCCGCCGTTGACGTCGGTCTCGCTGTAGGCCGGCGTGCGGAAGCTTTGCGCCTGCACCGCCGCGTAGGGCGTGAGCGCCGCCGAGCATCGTCGCGAGCCGATAGCCGCCCTCGATGCGGCCGCCCAGGCTCTGCGCATTGAAACTCAGCGGTGAGATGGTCGCCCGCGAAGGCGAAGCGGTCGGTCGACATCCAGTGATTGGTGTAGGCGAAGCGCCGCGGCGAGATAGGCCGGCCCGAACGCGTCGCGCCGTAGACGCCGGCCTGGAACGCGTCGCTCTTGCCGCCGCCCAGCCCCTGCGCGAGGCTCCAGTTGGTGCCGCCGCCGGCGAACGCGAAACCCACCACGGTGTCGGGCGCGAGCGCGATAGTCGAGGCCGCCGGCAAAGCCCGCCGTGCGGGCGGTGAGATCGTGGCTGCCGACCACCGCGGGATCGCCGCTCGTTCGGTTGTAGCCGCCATAGGCAGCGCCCCACACGCTCCAGCGCTGCTCGAAGCTGCGGCGGCGCTTCGTTCGGCGCCTTGATCACCGCGGCATAGGCGAGCGCGATGTCCTCCGGCACCCTTCGCGCTCGGGCGCAAAGCCGATGCGCCGGCCGCGACCATCGCCGCCGAGCCGCTGCGGCCGTCGACGAAGGGATCGAGCATGAGGGCGAGGAACTGGTTGTCGAGCTGGAAGGCGGCCTGCTGGGCGCCGGTCGCGGCCTCGCCCGAGAGCAGGGAGAGCGCATTGCCGAGATTGCCGCCGGTCAGGCCGAACACGCTCACGAAATGCGGGCGGCAGCGCGCCGCCGTTGTTGAAGAAGTTGTTGAGCGCATTGGCGACGTTCCGCTGGTTGCTGCTCAGGCCGCCGGTGCGACGCGTTGCCCGAGCGTGGCGGTGAGGTTGAGGATCACGTCGCTTGCCGTGTAGCTCAGGCTCGCGGTGAAGCCGGCCGGGAGATTGCTCGGTGGTCAGAGCCGTCGAACGTGGTGCCGCCGAGCCCGCCCGCCGCCGAGAAGATGGTGTAGTTGCGCGTGACATAGCTGCCCGATGCGAACGCCGCCTGACGGTGCCGGCCAGCGCGGCCGTGCCGCCGGCGGTGACGTTGGCGCTCGAAGCGTTCGACGGATTGACCTGCACCAGGTAGAGCGCGCCCGACTGGAACGCCAGATTGCCGGCGATCGTCATGGTGCTGCCGGGCGTGCCCGACCGGGCGCGAAGGTGCCGCCGTTGTTGATCGTGGTCGCGCCCACCGTGCCGGTGCCGGCGAGCATGCGCGCCGGCGTTCACGGTGCACCGCCGAGTTGGCGATCGAGCCGTTCACCACCAGCGTGCCGGCGCTGACGTTGGTCGCGCCGCTATAGGTGTTGGTCGCCGGTGAGGACGAGCGTGCCGGCGCCGATCTTCTCGAGCGGCCGCGGGCCGTTGAGCTCGGAGATCACGCCGGCCTGCGTTGCGCTGCCGGTGGTCACCTGCAGTTGCGTGGTGTTGCTGTTGATGACGATCGGGTTGGCGATGGTGACGCCGTTGGCGTAGTCGACCACCGAGCCCGTCGTGGTGAGCGCGCCGGTGCCGAGCGCCTGGTTGTTCGCGAGCCGCAGCGTGCCGGCCGCGAGCGTGGTGCCGCCGGAATAGGTGTTGGCGCCGGACGAGCGTCAGCGTGCCGGTGCCGATCTTGGTCAAGCCCGCCGGCTGCCGGCGATCGTGCCCGGCGAAGGTCGTGCTGGTGTTGTCGTCGCCGGTGGTGAGCGTCGCCGCGCCCAGCGTGAGCTGCCGGCGCCGGCGAGCGAGCCGATGGTCTGATTGAAGCTATTGCGGGCTCGAGCGTTGCGCCGGCGGCCGACCGTGAAGCGCGCTGTTCGCCGAGAACGCGTTCGCTCGCGCCGGCCTGCAATGTGCCGACATTGACCGCGGTCGCGCCGGATAGGTGCTGCTGCCCGCGAGCGTCAGCGTGCCGGCGCCGATCTTGGTCAGGCCGCCGGTTCCGCCGATGTCGCCGCCGAGCGTCGCGCTGTTGCCGTTGGTGTCGAACGCTGCCGCCGCCGGCGTTCGAGCGTCACCGCGCGGTTGGTCGATGAAGCCCGCCAGGAATTGCAGCGTGCCGCCACCGAAGGCGAGCGCCGCCCGCGGCAGCGCCGAGATTGGTGTCGGCGGCCACCGCCAGCGTGCCGCCGTTGATGGTGGTGCCGCCGGAATAGGTGTTGGCGCCCGACAGCGTCAGCGTGCCGGTGCCGACCTTGACCAGCGAGGCGCCGGTGCCGCCGAAGGTGCCGCCGTCCTCGATCGTGCCGCTGACGGTAGTGGAGAGATTGTTGCCGCCGACCGTGAGCTGGTTGGCGCCGAGACGATAGGCGCCGGCGCCCTCGATCGAGCCGGCCGTGACCTGATTGGTGCCGGCCGGGCCGGAGGTGCCGGAGAAATCGACCGCGCCGCCGATATTGGTCACGAGCCGCGCGTTGCCGGCGGTGGCGTTGCCGGTGAACTGGGTCAGCGCGAAGGCGTTGGTCGTGACGGTGGCATTGCCGGCGGTGCTGGTATCGGCGAACGACAGGAGGCCGTTGTTGGTGATCGCCGCGGAGCTGGCCGAGGTGTTGCCGAGGAAAGAGGTCGCGCCGTTGTTGGTGATCGTCGTGATGCCGCTGGTGTCGGCGTTGACCACGAAGAACAGCGCGTTGTTGGTGACGCTGCCGACGATGCTGCCCGCCACCCCGCTGTCGCCGAGCTGCAGGACGCTGCCGAAGCCGCTGATCGTAGTGCCGCCGGTATAGGTGTTGATGCCGGTCAAGGTCATGATGCCGCGGACCCGGTCTTGTTCAAGGCCGCCGGTGCCGGAGATGCCGCCGGCGAAGATCGTGCTGGAATTGTCGCCGCCGGCGGTGAGCGTGGCCGAGCCGAGCGTGACGTTGCCGTCGCCGGCGAGCGATCCGATGGTCTGGTTGAAGCTGTTGAGATCGAGCGTGGCGCCGGCGGCGACCGTGTGCGCGCTGCTCGCGCGAGAATGCGTTCGTCGCGCCCGCCTGCAAGCGTGCCGGCATCGACGGTGGTCGCGCCCGTATAGGTGTTGGCGCCCGCCAGCGTCAGCGTGCCGGTCCCGGTCTTGGTCAGCGAGCCGCCGACGCCGCCCCCGATACCTCCATCCTGGAGAACGCCGGAAAATGTCGTCGACAGATTGTTGCCGCCCACCGCGAGGTTTTTCGACGCCCAGGAAGATAATGCCCGCGCCCTCGATCGAGCCCGCCGTGATGCCGGCGGCTTGTGAGTCGCTAAGATCGATCCTCCCGGCCGCGCCGTTGATGAAGCGCGCCGTGCCGCCCGTGCTGGTGTTGAAGAAGACCAGAAGATCGTTGTTGGTGATGGTGGCGCTGCCGGCCGTGCTGGCGTCGAAGAAGTTGCAGAAGAGCCGTCGTTGGTGATGGTGGCGCTGCCGGCCGTGCTGGTGTTGACGAATTCCAGAGTGTTGTTGTTGGTGATGGTGGCGCTGCCGGCCGTGCTGGTGTTGAAGAAATCCAGAACGAGGTTGTTGGTGATGGTGGCGCTGCCACCGTTGATCGCGATGCCTGCGCCGTTGAAATCGAGAAACTGATTATTATTGGTGAAATTGTAGCTCGACGCTCCGGCATTGAATGTCCAGCCGCCGATGGTCGTATTGGTCGAGAACGACAGATTGGGGGTGTTGGAGGTGCCGAAGAAGGCGGTGCCGGTCGGCACCGCGGCCGGGTTCCAGTTGGCACCGGCGTTGAAGTCGAAGGTGCCGGCAACGGGACCGGCAACCGTCGCATCGAGCAGCCAGGTCGCGTCCTGCGCCGCCGCCGGCAGCGCCACCGCAATCAGCGCCGAGGAGGCGAGCAGCGCCGCGCGCAGAGCGCGCGACGGGGCTACACCGAACCCGGCCCCCGCCCGCGTCCGGCCGCCGCCGGCGCGGCGCGACGCGCAGTGCCACCGCACGCCGGCGATGCGAACGCATGCGCTGAAGCCCCTCGCGCGCGACCGCTGGGCTCTCCGATGGTGCGCGATCCCCTTCCGTCTGCCGTCACGCAGACGGACGTCTCCTAGCGAAGGTACGGGGGGAATTCGGTCCGATCAACGCGCGCGCTGCCGTCCGGTGCCGATTTACCGCTTCCTGCGGCTTTCCGGCTACACTCGCAACAAGCGTCACCACGCATGATCGACGTCACGGCTGACTACGTTTCAACTACATTGTTGACTACGTAACGCATCCGTGCTAGGAAACTGACTCATCCTCGCTCATGAGGGGCGTCTCCGGAGACGATCCTGCAGGCGGAGCGGGAGTGGCGTCGACCGCGGCTCGTAACCCGCGGACACGAGACGCCGGGGCCGCGGCCGGGCAGGAATAGCCCGGTTGCGTGGAGCCTTCGCGCCGCAGCCGGCGGCAATGCCGGCGACGGAAGCGGACCCTGGCCGACAGCGCCACGGTGGAGCGCCGAGAGGCGGCCTCCCGGTTGCGCGGGAGGGCCCACGCCTCGCAAGCGTGGCGTCGCGCTATACGAGCGCGACATGTTCAAGGCTGGCGCCTCCCGGCGCTCCGCCGACCCCTCGTTTCGGGTCGGCCGCTGCGAAGAGGAAGAAACCCGGGCGCAGAAACGCGCCATGGGAACGAAGAAACGGCGCTGTTTGACATCGTGAAGATGGAACGACGCGAGCGGCGCATCGCGCAATCGCTCGGCCAATCGCGTCGGCGGCAACGCACTCGATCTCGGTCGAGGGCGCGCCTCGCTGCGTCTCGAGGGAAGGTAGCGACCCGCGCCGTTCGCGATTGCCAGTCCGACGTCGCCAAGCGTACAAGCCCGATTGATCCACGCCATCGTCTGCGCAGGACACGGCATGAGCGAACAACTGGGTACGGTCGCCGACAAAGACACGGCTGCGACAGCTCTCGCCCTGCGCGACGAGGACGGGGCGGTGCGCGAGGACTATGTCGAGCGCGTCGCGCAGGCGATCGCGGCCGGAGATTCCGCGGCGTTGCGCGAGCTGGTCGGCGACCTGCACGAGGCCGATGCCGGCGACCTGATCGAGGCGCTCGACCCGGAGCTGCGCCCGCGCCTCATCAAGCTGATGGGGCACGACTTCGACTTTTCGGCGCTGACCGAGGTCGACGACGCGGTGCGCGAGGAAATCCTCGAGGAGCTGCCGTCCGAGACCGTGGCCGAAGGCGTGCGCGAGCTCGATTCCGACGACGCGGTGGCCATCCTCGAGGACCTGCCGAAGGACGAGCAGACCGAGATCCTCGAGCAGCTTCCGCCGTCCGAGCGGGTCGCGCTGGCGCGCAGCCTGCTCTATCCGGAAAACTCGGCCGGCCGCGATCATGCAGACCGAGTTCATCGCCGTGCCGCCGGCGTGGACGGTCGGGCAGGCGATCGACCACATGCGCGAGACCCCGGATCTGCCGGATCGGTTCTGGGAGCTTTACGTGGTCGATACCTTCGGCCGGCTGCAGGGCGCGGTCGCGCTCGACCGGCTGCTGCGGACCAAGCGGCCGGTGCCGATCGCACAGATCCTCAACGAGGAGCTGTGGAAGGTGCGGGCCACCGACGACCAGGAGGACGTGGCACGCCTGTTCGAGCGTTACGATCTCGTCTCCGCCCCGGTGGTCGACGAGAACGACAGGCTCGTCGGCGTGATCACCTTCGACGATATCGTCGACGTCATCGAGGAGGAGGCCGAGGAGGACATCAAGGCGCTCGGCGGCGTCGGTCGCGAGGAGGAACTGTCCGACTCGGTCTGGCGTATTGCGAAGGGACGTTTCCCCTGGTTGTTCGCGAACTTGCTCACGGCGCTGCTCGCCTCCTGGGTGATCAGCAATTTTGAGAACGCGCTTGCCAAGATGGTGGCGCTCGCGGTGCTGATGCCGATCGTCGCCAGCATGGGCGGCAATGCGGGCACGCAGACCATGACGGTGGCCGTGCGCGCGCTCGCAACCCGTGAACTGTCCAGCACCAACGCCTGGCGCGTCATCCGGCGCGAGTTCTTGGTCGGCGTGCTCAACGGCCTTGCTTTTGCGCTGATCATGGGACTGATTGCCAGTACTTGGTTTCACATCCCGGATTTGGGACTCGTCATCGCGCTGGCGATGGTCACGGTGCTCGCGGCCGCGGCGCTCGGCGGCATCCTGATCCCATTGATCCTGATCCGCCTCGGGGTCGATCCGGCGGTGTCCTCGGGGCCATTCGTGACCACGGTCACCGACGTCGTCGGGTTTTTCTCTTTCCTCGGGATTGCCTCGCTGTGGTTCGGGTTGAAGTAACGCAGCTCGAATATCGGTCGGCCAATGGCCCGGCAGTCAGCGAACGACTCGCCAAATGGCCCATCGGCCAGCGGACGATCGGCGGCGTGTGCAATCCCCTTGACCGACTCTTGGCCAATCGGTGGGAATCGCATAGGCCTTGGCGGCCATGATGCGGGTGCGCCTGAAGGCCGACGGCCGGATCGTCGAGGTTCTTCCCGACGGCAGCGAGCAGCCGCTGCCGAGCCGGCTTGCGGCCATCGCGCAACAGATGCGCGGCGGTCGAGGGGCCCCGGGCCGCGCTGCTACCGCCGGCGGCCCAGCAGCCGACGCCGCCTATGCCCGCAGCGTGCGCGCCCGCACCAAGCTCACACAGGCGGAGTTCGCTGCCCGCATCGGCGTGCCGCTCGAGACCGTGCGCAACTGGGAGCAAGGCAAGCGCTCGCCGCGCGGCCCGGCACGCGCGCTGCTCAAGGTGATCGAAAAGGCACCGGACGTCGCCTTCGCGGTCTTGCGCACCGATGGCGGCGGACAGGCGACGAACGACGCAGCCGCCCAGGTCAGCGCGGCCGTGACCGTCAGAGTCCCGAGATAGGCGATCGCCGTAATATCGAGTCATTCTGATCTCGCAGCCGCGCCGGCCGCGCGATGACGTGCGATTGGATGAGGACCATCATGGGGAAAGCAGTCTTGTTGGCGTGCGTCGCGCTGATGCTTGTCGTGACAACAAGCCGGGCCGAGACACTCACGGCCCGCGATTCCGCCGCGGTGCAGTCCTGCATCAAGTCGGCGGGCAACGACCGCGAGCAGCTCGAGCGCTGCATCGGCGTTGTCGCCGATCCCTGCGCCGAGGAGCCCGACGCGCAATCGACCGCCGACCAGGTGGCCTGCGCCGCCCGCGAGCGCGCGGTCTGGGACGATATTCTCAACGAGACCTTCCGCCGCCTGCGCGAGCACCTCGACGCCAAACAGACGATCAAGCTGCGCGACATGCAGCGCGCCTGGATCGGATCGCGCAACCGCACCTGCGACTTCTATTGGGACTTTTTCCAGGGCACCATGGCCTCGCCCATGAGCGCGTTCTGCTACAATCGCGAGACGGCGCGCCGGGCGCTGTTTCTGCTCGCATTCCTCAACACCGCCGAAGGCGGGTGAGATCGCACGATGGTCGCGGTCTCCGAGCTTCACGCCGTCGAGGCGCACGGCGCGCGCATCCCGCTGATCGGTCTCGGCACCTGGGACCTGCGCGGGCGCACCTGCGCGCGGATGGTGGAGGAGGCGCTGCGGCTCGGCTACCGCCATGTCGACACCGCCGCGCTCTACGACAATGAGCGCGAGGTGGGCGAGGGGCTGCGCGCGTCCGGCATCGCGCGCGACGAGGTGTTCGTCACCACGAAGGTCTGGCCGTCGAATTTTGCTCCGCGCGACCTCGAGCGCTCGGCCAAGGACAGCCTGCAGCGGCTGCGCCTGCCGGACGTCGACCTGCTGCTGCTGCATTGGCCGAACCCGCAGATTCCGTTGAGCGAGACCCTCGGCGCGCTCTGCAAGGTCAAGCGCATGGGGCTCGCGCGTCACATCGGCGTGTCGAACTTCACCGTCGCGATGGTCGACGATGCCGTGAAGCTTGCGCACGAGGCGCTCGTCTGCAACCAGATCGAGGTGCATCCGTTTCTCGACCAGTCGAAGGTGATCGCAGCCTGCCGGCGGCACGGCATGGCGGTCGTGGCCTACAGCCCGATTGCCCGCGGCGGGGTGAAGAACGACAAGGTGCTGGCGCGCATCGGCAAGGCGCACGGCAAGACCGCCGCGCAGGCGAGCTTGCGCTTCCTGGTGCAGCACGGCATCGTGGTCATCCCGCGCACCAGCCGGAGCGAACGGCTGGCGGAAAATCTGGCGATCTTCGACTTCGAGCTCTCCGCGGCCGAGATGGCCGACGTCGCGCGGCTCGCGCACCGCGACGGTCGCGTCGTCGATTATGCCTATTCCGGGTCGCCCAAATGGGATTGATGGGATTGAAGTCGAATTGAGATGCGATTGATATTTCATCGGCTGATATGTCATCGGCACATCGCGCGCCTGGCGATGCTTGCGATTGTCGCGTCCGGCGCGCCCATCGGACATGTCGAGCTCACGAGCCCGGCCTCCGCCGAGCCGACGCCTCCGCCGGTTCGGGCTTGGCCCGTGGTACGCGCACCGTTGCCGCGCTCCAGACCGGATGCGCCGCCGGAGGGGGCCGGGCGTGCGGAGGAAGCGGCCACCGGCGCTGACGCCGTCGCGCATCAACTCCCGCAGGCCTTCCGCGAGCTCGCCAAGCGTTCCGGCGAGCCGCAAATCCCGGGTCTCACCATCGTCTACCTTCATCCGCTCGGAAACCCGGCGCACGCCAATCCGTGGCGCAACATCATCGTGCACCAGACCGAGGGACCCGCGGGCTCGGCCAAGGGCATGGCGCTGGCGCAAGCGAAAAGTCCGACCAAGCGCGGAGTGACCGTGTGGGTGGAAACCGACGGCACCGTCTATTGGTCGACCGCCGAGGACGCGATCCCGACCCACGGCGACGGCGCCAACCGCAACGACAACAAATATGTCGACAATGCCAAGACCTATCGCACCGTGATCAAGACCAATTCGATCGGCGTCGAATTCGTCGGCAACTTCCCCGACGTCGCCAAGCCGCCGACGCGCGAGCAGGCGCAAGCCTGGCTGGTCCTGGTGCGGTTCTTGCAGGAGCGCTACGACATCCCGGCCGAGAACATCTACGCCCACAACTGGATCGATTTCAAGGATCACCGCTACTGCGAAGGCTGCGATTTGGCGACGCTGGCACGCAAGCTTGCCTATGAGCCGGGAAAGCCCGCGGCGAACGGTGCGGAATGAGGAGTGAGCGCCGCGATTGGAGCCGCCCACAGCCGAGGATGCGGGCGCAGGCCTCGCGTCGCGAAGGCACGAGGCGCCCGCATGCTTCGCTACGCTCCTTCGCGATGCTCCGCGACAGCGTGAGGCCGTGCGACGTGGAGCGTCGCTCGTGAGCTCAGAGAATACCGACGCCGCGCTGGTGTTGTTCTCCGGCGGGCAGGATTCGACGGTCTGCCTGGCCTGGGCGCTCGAGCGCTTCGCGCGCGTCGAGACTGTCGGCTTCGACTACGGCCAGCGCCATCGCGCCGAGCTCGATGCACGGGCGCGCGTGCGCGAGCGCATGATGGCGCTGCGCCCGGCATGGGCCGAACGGCTGGGCGAGGATCACCTCGTTCGCCTCGACGCGCTCGCCGCCATGTCGGAGACCGCGCTCACCCGCGACGTCGCCATCGAGATCGGCGCGAGCGGGCTGCCGACGACGTTCGTCCCCGGACGCAACCTCATTTTCCTTGCCTTCGCGGGGGCGCTCGCCTACCGGCGCGGGCTCAAGCATCTGGTCGCCGGCATGTGCGAGACCGACTTCTCCGGCTATCCCGACTGCCGCGACGACACGATCAAGGCCATGCAGCTCGCGCTCAATCTCGGGATGGAGCGCCGCTTCGTGATCGACACGCCGGTGATGTGGCTCGACAAGGCGGCGGTCTTTGCGCTTGGGCATGAGATCGGCGGGGACGCGCTGCTCGACGTGCTGGTCGAGGACACCCACACCTGCTATCTCGGCGACCGCTCGCAGCGGCATGACTGGGGCTATGGCTGCGGCGAGTGCCCGGCCTGCCGGTTGCGGGCGCAAGGGTTCGCCAAATGGAAGTGCACGACGTAGAACCGAGGGACGATGACGACGACCGAGATCAAGCGCCGGCGCGAAGGGATGGTGTTTCTCCTGCTGTTCGCGCTCACCATTCCGGCGGCGAACTGGCTGATCGGGAATGCCGGGACGGTATGCCGGCCGCATGGACCATGTCTCGTGCCGGTGGCGCCGGGACTGATGGCGCCCTCGGGCGTGATGATGGCGGGCGTCGCGCTCGTGCTGCGCGATCTGGTGCAGCGCCGGCTCGGGGTTGCCGCGGCCTCGCTCGCCATTCTCGGCGGCGCGGCGCTTTCGGCGTGGCTCGCGCCGCCCGCGCTCGTCATCGCCTCGGCGGTGGCGTTCCTGCTCTCGGAATTCGCCGATCTCGGAGTCTATACGCCTCTCGCCCGGCGTGGGCTGGTCACCGCCGTGGTAGCGTCGAGCGTCGTGGGCCTGGTCGTGGATTCGGTCGTCTTCTTGTGGCTCGCGTTCGGGTCGCTCGAATTCCTGCTGGGGCAGGTCGTCGGCAAGGCGTGGATGGTGCTGCTGTCGATTCCGTTCGTGGCCTGGCTGCGCCGGCGTGACGAACGCCTCGGCATCGCATCGGCCTGAGCTCGGCTGGCATCAACGACGATTGCGAGAGAGGTTGGCAATGAGCGCTGCCCTTTACGACACGCTGCGCGAGATCACCACCGCAACCATCACCACGATGCTCCTGAAGAAGGGCATCCGGCGCTGCTGGATGAACGGGCCGCAGCCGCTCGTTCCGGGCGGCACGCGTCTCGTTGGACCCGCCTTCACGCTGCGCTTCGTGCCGGTGCGTGAGGACCTCGCCACGCCGGAAAGCTGGGCCAAGCCGGTCTCGACCCGGGCCGCGATCGAGGAGATGCCGGCGGGCTGCATCGCGGTGGCGGACGCCATGGGCGTGACCTCGGCCGGCATTTTCGGCGACATTCTCACGATGCGCATGATGAAGCGCCAGGTGGCCGCGCTGGTGACGGATGGCGTCGTACGCGACAAATCGGGCGTGCTTGCCTCCAAGCTGCCGGTCTGGTGCGCGGGCGTCGCGGCGCCGGCGTCGGTCAATGGCCTCACCTTCGTCGGCTGGCAGGAGCCCATCGGCTGCGGCGGCTGCGCGATCTTTCCCGGCGACGTCATCGTGTGCGACGACGACGGCGCGGTGGTGATCCCGCAGAGCCTTCTCGCCTTCGTCGCCGAGGAGGGCGCCGAGCATGAGCGCATGGAGACATGGATCGTGGGTGAGGTCGAGCGCGGCGCGAAGCTCCCCGGACTCTATCCGATGAACGATGAGACCAGGGCGCGCTACGAGGCATGGAAGAAGACGTGATTTCGTACGACGCATTTTGGAGCGGCGCGCATGTTCTTCGTCCTGTCAAAGGTCCTCGGCTTCTTCGCCATGCCGTCCAATCTCGTCATTTCGATCGGAATCCTCGGCATCTTGCTGCTGCCGACCCGATTTGCGCGCGCGGGCCGGCGGCTCGCATTCGCGAGCCTGATCATTCTGGCGATCCTCGGCCTGTCGCCGCTCGGCAATGCGCTGATCATGCCCTTGGAGGAGCGCTTTCCGCCCTGGAATCCAGCGCAGGGGGCGCCCGACGGCATCATCGTGCTGGGCGGCGGGATCTCACCCGACGTGTCGACGGGGCGCAATAACGTGGCGCTCAACGAGGCTGCCGAACGGTTGACCGTGGCGGTCGAGCTGGCGTTGCGCTACCCCCATGCCCGCATCCTGTATTCGGGCGGCAGCGGCGCGCTGATCTTCGGGGAGGGCGCCGAGGCGGATTTCGCCGCCCGCGTGTTCGAAAGCTTCGGCATTCCGCGCCGGCGCGTCATCCTCGAGGATCGCGCGCGCAACACGGTCGAGAATGCGATTCTCTCCAAAGATCTCGCCCGGCCTCGACCGGGTGAACGCTGGTTGCTGCTGACGTCCGCCTATCACATGCCGCGGGCCATCGGCATCTTTCGCGAGGCCGGTTTCGACGTCGAGCCCTATCCCGTCGACTGGCGCACCGGCGGGAGCGCAGACGCATTGCGTCCGTTTCCGACCGTCGGCGACGGCTTGCGACGCACCGACACCGCCGTGCGCGAGTGGATCGGCCTCGCGGTCTATTGGCTCACGGGACAGAGCTCGGAGTTTCTTCCCGCGCCCAGGTAGCAGGGTCGTTGAAGAAAAGTCCCTGTCAACGTCGCTTGGCGCGGGATAGGCTTGACTGCGCCGGCGCGCTGCGCCCACCATCGCGCGATCAGGGACACTATATTAGCGATGACGCAGGACATCACCGTTCACGTGAGCGCGCTGGTCGCGGCCGCCGAGCGCGCGATCACGACCTTGTCCGTCGACGAGGCGCTCGCGCTCCATGGCCGCGACGACGTCGTGTTCGTCGATCTGCGCGACGTCCGCGAGCTCGCCCGCGAGGGCCGCGTGCCGGGAGCCTTCCATTGCCCGCGCGGCCTGCTCGAATTCTGGATCGATCCGCAGAGCACATATCACAAGCCGGTCTTCGCCCAGGACAAGCGGTTCGTGTTCTTCTGCGCGGCCGGCCAGCGCTCGGCGCTGGCGGCGGAGACGGCGCAACGGATGGGCTTGAAGCCGGTCGCCCACATCGGCGGCGGCTTTGGCGCCTGGCGGGCGGCCGGCGGGCCGGTCGAGGCACCGAGCGCCCTGCGCAAGACGTGAAGAAACAGGTCAGCGAATGGCACTCAAGCTCGTCATCGGCAACAAGAACTATTCGTCGTGGTCGTTCCGGCCATGGATCGCCATGAAGGTGGCGGGCATCGCCTTCGAGGAGGAGGTGATCTCGCTCGACGCCAAGGACTTCAAGACGCGCGTCACCAGGATCTCGGGCACCGGCAAGGTGCCGGCGCTGGCGGACGGCAACGTGCCGGTGTGGGAATCGCTGGCGATCCTCGAATACCTTGCGGAAAAGTTTCCCGACGCCCGCCTGTGGCCGGCCGATCCGGCGGCGCGCGCGCAGGCCCGTGCGATCGCGGCCGAGATGCATGCGGGCTTCGTTCCGCTGCGCCGCCATTTGCCCATGAACATGTGGCGCCCGGTCATGCGGCGAGACCTCACACCCGAGGTGCAGGCGAACGTGCGGCGCATCGAGGCCATCTGGACGGATTGTCGCACGCGCCATGGCGCGGGCGGCCCCTTCCTGTTCGGACCGTTCGGGGCCGCCGACGCCATGTATGCACCCGTCGTGGCGCGCTTCCACACCTACGCGGTTGAAGTCAACGCCCTGGCCCGCACGTATATGGACGCCGTCATGGACCTTCCGGCATGGCGCGAGTGGCAGACGCAAGCACTTGCCGAGACGTGGGTTCTGCCTGAAGACGAGGTAGACTGGCCGACCGTTATGCGGGTATGAAACCCCCGCTGCGATCGCCGCGCCCTTCGCAGCTGCGGCATCGATGCCCAGAAAAATGTCGAGAAAGTGTATTGATTCCGGCGCGCGGACGAAAGAAAACCACGCCCAATCCTCTAGCACCCCTGGTCCTTTCGGTGCCGCCGGGAGGGGTCCTTTAACCGCGGGATACCTGCCTCACCGCCCTGGAGCTGTCATCATGCGATATCGTCTTATCGCTCTATTTTCGGCTGTGCTTTCGACTGCTGCCCTTTTCTGCATCGCAGCAAATGCGGAGGAAGCCAAGAGCGACGTCAAGGGTCTCTTTCTGCTGAGCGACTACCCTGCGGTCACCCTGCGTCCGGGGACCAACTCGTCGATCAATCTCAAGCTGCAGAATTACGGCCTTCCGCCCGAGCGCCTGGCGCTGTCGATCGACGGCGTGCCGGCCGGCTGGACGGCGACCCTGATCGGCAACGGCCAGCCGGTCTCGGCGGCGCTGCCGGCGACCAATGCCAGCGTGCCGCTCGAGCTTCGCCTCGACGTGCCCAAGGAAGCCGCGGTCGGCACCACGAACCTGACCGTGAACGCGCGGGGTTCGACCTCCAACGCTTCGCTTCCGGTCGCAGTGACGCTCGCGACCGATCTACCGGCCAAGCTCACGCTCAATCCCCAGCTGCCCGAGCTGCGCGGCACGTCGAAGTCGAGCTTCGAGTTCCAGCTCGCCATCAAGAACGACAGCGGCAAGAAGGTCACCGTGAGCCTGTCGGCGCAGGCGCCGCAATATTTCGACGCCACCTTCACCGAGCAGTACGGCAGCCAGGAGCTCAATGCGCTCCCGCTCGATCCCGGCCAGTCGAAGGACGTCAAGCTGAAGGTGCGGCCGCCCAACACGGTCGCTGCCGGCAAGTACAAGGTGGCGGCAAAGGTATCGGCCGATGACGCCACCGCCACGTCCGAGCTCACCCTCGACATCATCGGACAGCCCAAGATCGACATCGCCGGCCGTGAAGGCGTGCTGAGCGCGAAGGCCTCGGCCGGCCAGGAGGCGTCGATCCCGGTGATCCTCACCAATTCCGGCACGGCGCCGGCCGAGCAAATCGAGCTCTCGGGCACGGTTCCGCCGGGCTGGAAGGTCAACTTCGAGCCCAAGAACGTCGATCGCATCGCGCCCAACGAGATCAAGGAAGTGCAGGCCCTGGTCACGCCGGCGCCCAAGGCCGTTGCCGGCGACTATGTGACCACCGTGCGCGCTGCGGCGCGCGGTGAATTGGCGTCGCAGTCGTTCCGCGTTGCGGTCACGACCTCCACGCTCTGGGGCATCGTCGGCATCGCGCTCATCGGCGGCGCGTTGCTGGTCATGATCGGCGCCGTGGTATGGTTCGGACGCCGATGAGCGACAACGTCATCGAGGCGCAAAACCTCACCAAGCGCTACAACGGAACTGTCGTCGTCAACGGCATTTCGTTTTCCGTGGCGCGCGGGGAGATTTTCGGGCTGCTCGGTCCGAACGGCGCCGGCAAGACCACGACCATCCTGATGCTGCTCGGCCTGAGCGACATTTCGGACGGGCAAGCCCGCGTCCTCGGCCATGATCCCGTGCGCGAGCCGCTCGCGGTCAAGCGCCAGGTCGGCTACCTGCCCGATCAGGTGGGCTTCTACGACAATCTCACGGCCGCTGAGAATCTGCGCTACACCGCGCGGCTGATGGGGCTCGAGCGCGCCGAGCGTGAGGAGAAGATCAAGGCTTCGCTCGCCCATGTCGGGCTCGCGGATGTCACGGACAAGCGCGTCAGCACCTTCTCGCGCGGCATGCGCCAGCGGCTCGGGCTTGCCGAAATCCTGATGAAGGAGGCGCAGATCGCGATCCTCGACGAACCGACGTCGGGGCTCGACCCGCAGGCCACCGTGGAATTGCTCAACATCATCCGCGACCTCAAGCAGCGCGGCGTGAGCGTGCTGCTGTCGTCGCATCTGCTCGAACGCGTGCAAAGCGTCTGCGATCGCGTCGCCCTGTTCAATCTGGGCAATATTGCACTCATCGGCACGGTGCCGGAGCTCGGCCGCCAGGTGCTCGGCGGCGGTTTCCGCGTCGAGGTGGAAGCCGAAGGCGAGGGGCTCGCGCAGCGGATCGCGGCGATTGCGGGCGTGCAACGGGTCGAGCCGGCGGGAGCAAACCGATTGCTGTTGTTTGCCGATCGCGACGTGCGGCCGGAAGCCGCGGCTGCGGTGGTCGCGGCCGGTGGACGGCTGCTGCGCCTTTCGGTCGAGGAGCCGAGCCTGGAGGCGATCTATACCCGCTACTTCGAGACCCACGAAGGAGAGCGCCATGCGGCGTGAAGGCTCAGCCCTGCACGGCTTCGGCGTCGTGACGCTCAAGGAAGTGGCGGATCATTTCACCAGCATCCTCGTGGTCGTGCTGGTCGTGCTCATCGTGGCGACCGCGGTTGCCGTCGTGCGCGGTGCCATCGATCAGATCAAGGAGGTGACGGCGGAAGATCCGTTCCTGTTCCTGCGGCTGTTCACCCGCGGCGGGCCGCTTCCGCTGGTCGCGCTGCTGTCGTTCCTGGTGCCGCTGATTGCGATCGGGCTCGGTTTCGATTCCGTGAATGGCGAGCACAACCGGCGCACGCTCTCGCGCATTCTGTCGCAGCCGATCTATCGCGACGCGCTCCTGTTCGGGAAATTCGTCGCCGGGCTGTTCACCTTGTCGATCAGCCTCATCGTGCTTTGGCTGCTGGTCATCGGACTCGGACTGGTCGGGCTCGGGGTCCCGCCGAATTCGGAGGAGATGGCGCGCGCCCTGGTCCTGCTGGTCGTCACCATTGCCTATGCCGGTTTCTGGTTCGCGCTCGCGCTGTTGTGCTCGGTCGTGTTCCGCTCGGCGGCGACGGCCGCGCTGGTTGCGCTCGGGCTCTGGCTGTTCCTGACCATTCTCTGGCCCCTGTTCTCGCCGCCGCTGGCCGATGCGGTCACGGGCGCCGGGGACGTTCTGGGCGTTCTCGATACCCGGCAGGCGTTTGCACGCTTGTCTCCCAGCGTGTTGTTCAACGAGATCGTGGCCGTCGTGCTTGATCCGTCGGTGCGCTCGACGCAGCAGTCGATGCTCGCCGCGCTGGGCCTTGCGCTGATCGAGCGCGGAGCGATCCCGGATGCGCCGATACCGCTGTTGCAGAGCGTGCTGATCATATGGCCGCAGATCGTCGGCCTGGTGGCGGGTGCGATCCTCCTGTTCGTCGCTGCCTATGTCGTGTTCCAGCGGCAGGAGGTGCGGGCCTGAACCGGCCTGGCCTGCGCTGCCCGCGGTACTCTTCAAGCAGGACATGAAAAAGGACGAGGGCGATGCCCTCGTCCTTGACGCCAATCCACTGAAAGATGCGGTTAGCGCGACGGGTTGGTCTTCGAGCCGCCGGTCGATCCGTCCGGATTGCGCTCGATGGCCTGGTTGGCGCCGCCTGACTGCTCGTTCTGACGCGTTACGCCACCGGGAGCGGCCCGGCTCTCGCCGGCTCCTCCGGCCCCGACGGTCGGGGACGGATTGGTCGTCGAGCCCGCGGGCGCGCCGCTCGGGTTGCGCTCGACGGCCTGATTGTTGCCGCCCGCCTGCTCATCCATCTTCTGCGATGGAGTTTGCTGCGCGCTCGCGACTGCAATTCCGCCGACAAGCGCCGCCGTCGCCAAAAGGCTCGTGATGGTCTTCATTCCTTTTTCCTCCTTTAGAGAAGCGCTCGGCCTCTGAGCAGCTCTCTATTCGCGTTGATCGTCTTTGCGTTGATCGTCGCGCCTGCCAACAGCGACGAGGTCGATGTTCACGACCATGCCTGGTTAAGCCCCTCGCCATTGAATCGTTCCGCCGCGGTCACGCGCGCGTGAGGGAACTTCGCTGATTGCGGTCGTTGCAATCTCCAGGAAAACAAAAGGAGAAAACAAAAGGAGACAACAAAAGAGACAACAAAAGGAGCACACAGGAGCAAAGGAGACAACAAAAGAACAGCGAATCCCCGGGGCCGCCGCGAGCCGCCCCGTTGCTGCACGAAACTTGCTGCGGCCTAAACCGCGATGACCGCAACAATGCGATGATTGCGATCGACGATGATGATCTCGTCGCCGACCACGAAGTAGAGGAAGCCGCGCCACTGCGGATGAATTTCCACGATCGTCCGCGGGACCGCGACGACACGCACGGTCCTCGGCACTGCCGTGCCCACGCTGATGGAGAAGTTGACGTTGCTCGCACGCGGTACGTTGCCGCCGGTCAACACGGTTTGCTTGATCTTGGTGCGCTGCTCCGTCGTCAGGTTTACGTTGCCGCCGCCTGCCTGCCCTTGACCCTGCGCACCCTGACCCTGCTGCGCGCCCTGGCCCTGTTGCGCACCCTGGCCCTGCTGCGCGCCTTGGCCCTGCTGCGCGCCTTGGCCCTGCTGACCCTGCTGTCCCTGCGGTGACTGTCCCTGCTGCGTCGGGCTTTGCTGAGTTTGGCTTGGGCTTTGGCTCTGATCGCGCTGGCCCTGGCCCGTGGTCTGGTCCCGCTTACCCTGGCTGCGTTGGGGCTGAGCCTTGTCCTGCTGGCTGTCCTTGCCCTGCGCGCCCTGGTCCTTCTGCGGCGCCTGACCCGTGGTCTGGTCCTTCTGCTGGCCACGTTGCATTTGGTCTTTCTGACCCTGCTGGCCCGGCGCGTCTTGCCCTCGCTGTCCTTGACTGCTCGGCGGGGCCTGGCGGTCTTGTCCCGCCGCGCCGCCGGGCGCACCCTGGCTTTGGGCAGCGGGGCCTGAGTCGCGTCCGCCGCTTGGCGTGTTCTGCGCCGACGCCATGGCCATTCCTGCCAACAGCGCGGCGGTACTGACTAGAAGTTTGCTCCTCATCGGATGGTCCTCTCGTATTTCTTTGTCCCCGCGCGCCGAGCGATCCGGCAACAGAGAAACGAGCAGGACACTGCGCAGTTCCCCTACTATGCTGATTTGACGCGATGAATTGCCGTTGCGTCGATTAATGGAAATTCATCGTTGCACGAATGCGAGCGTGCCGTTGCGCGTATGCTGGTTCCACCGGAACGTCATCAAGCCGACCGAGTTGTCGATACAATTGCAATTGGACGACAGCCATGACGTACCGAACGTATAGCGGCCCGCGAGGATCGGAGATGACCTCTCCGTTGGACAAGGATCGGCTTCTGTACAAGGAGTTCGACACCCTCGACGGCGCGCTCGCATGGGCACGCCACGTCAACACAGGCGGCCGCGTCGCCCTGCTGATCGAAGGTGACGACGGCACTCGTCTGGGCAAGCAGGAGATTGCGGGCGCGCTCCATCACGTCGAGGCGCCGCCGCGTTGAACGCGGTGGGTGCCTGCGCAATCCGAGAGCATCCAGGATCAGTGTTGCGACGCGCGGGTGAGCGCGGTGGCGAGCGAGTACCACAGGCGCAGGACGCGATCGATCAACCCGTGATCTTCTTCCAGCCTTCGCGGGCGAGGGCGGTGACGGCGTCCACGTTCTTGGCGACCACGTCCCAGTTTACCATCGGCTTGGCGTCCGCGGCGGCCGTCTTGTCGGCGACATAGGCACCCGCGACGGTCAAGGCGCCACCGATGATGATCCCGAGAAGCAAACGCATTGGGCACTCCCCCCGTGCGGGCCCCTGTCGCGAGCCCGGTACGCCTTGAATGCAGCATCATTGTGCTCCGGCGCCGGCCGGGCGACAACCGGCAGCGCGGGAGTGGGGATATCGCTCCAATCTTGCCGACTTTCGCACGAAAGGCTCGGCTGCCGTGCCCTCTCCGGCATCCCGCCCACGGCATGTCGGCCATACCGGCTCCATCCTCCCGGCGAAGAATATGATTGAATATATATCTATAAGAGTATTGAAAAAATTACGTATTAAAATCAAAATACGAGCAGAAACGGAGCGTGAGCAAAAAATGGAATTTTTGAGGCAATCCTGGATTTCGCTGCTATATTCGCGCCGGATCGGGGGGAGCAGAACCGTGTCTTTGGAGTTCAGGAGAATCGCGTTGCAAGAGCACAAGTATCAGATCGGCCAGACCGTTTACTTCACCTCCCGCCCGATCGGCCACATGGTGGCCAACAGTACCTATCAGGTGGTGAGGTTGCTTCCCTCCGACGGTGCCGACTACCAATACCGCATCAAGAACCCGAACGAGGCGTTTGAGCGCGTGGCGCGGGAAAGCCAGCTCGAATTCACCCGCTGAAGGCGGCCGAACGCTGAACCGGACGAGGGGTGGTCACCAACGCCCCGCTGCGCCATACTGCCCATGAGCGGGGTAGTTGGTCATGTTCGATCGCGTGGGGGAATGGGCAGCAGCCCTGGATTTGACCGGAGCGGTATCGCTGCCGGCCTGGGCGGTTGCCGTCGTCGCCGCCGCTGTCGTGGTCGTTGCCGCGCTCGCGTTCGTGCGCGCCGGCGTCGATGCCGTCGTGCCGGTGGTGGGGAGTGCCCTGGTGCTGATCGTCGGCCCTGACCGGCTGGGGGGCGCTCGACCAGCTGGCCCGTGGAGATCGTGCCGCCGAGCGGCGGGCGCTTGATGCGCGGGCGTCGGAACTGGCGACGCGCGCGTTGGTCCCGGGCTCGGCACTGGCCTGTCTCGACGCGATTGCCGGCGAGATCGTCGAGGATGCATGCGAGAAGACGCTGTTCGCCACCCCGGAAGCGACTGCCGCAGCGGTATCCTATGTTGCTGCCCAGCTTGCGCTGTTGGCGTCCGCAAGCGAGCAGGCGCGCAAGGGCGGCGGCAAGCGACCGGGGGAGGCATCTCCGCCGCGCCCTCGAGGCCGACCGGTTCGGCATCGTGGCGCATGTGCTCGCGACGCGCGATGGCTGCACGCCGGGCCGGTGCAGCGCCTTTGCGTGGCTGCAAGACACCAGCCGCATCGGCGTAAATCTCGCGGAACGTCCATTCGAGGCTCGCATCAAGAGCCATCAGGCGAATTGGCCGGCCGCCGGCGCTCGTCCCGGTGGCGAGCAACCCGCCCTCCGCCCCGGCGTCCCCGGCATCCGCCGCGGCGGCGAGGATACCCAACAACCTTTACTTCCCGTCGTCGTCGTCAATTCCGCCTGTCAACATCATGACGGCCGAACCGTCGCCGTCGCAGCAACCCCACGCCACGACCGGCGCGACCGATACCGCGACGCCGGCGCCGCGCAAGCCGTCGCAGGGCGCTGCGCAGGGGCGTCAGCCGTCGAGCTCGAGCAACGCGCCGGTGCGCTCGGCGCCGACGCAGCTCGCTCCCCCGCAATAGACCAACCTTCTCTGAGGATAAGCCCCGCGCGCGCGTGGCAACGCGCGTCCGGCTCGCTATGATTTCGTCACACTGATTTCGTCACACTCGGCTCGGCAGAATCCATCGTGACCCTTCATCTCATCAAGCTTTGCGTCGGCTGTGACTCGGTCAAGGATCTCGAGCAGTGGATCCGCGACAAGCTCAAGGACCGCAGGAAACGCGGGCTCTCGCGCGAGCACATCCACCGGACGCGGATGGTGCCCAAGCGCGCCGATGAGTTGCGCGACGGCGGCTCGCTCTATTGGGTCATCCGCGGCGAGGTGATGTGCCGGCAGCGGCTCATCGATGTACGCCCCTTCGTGGACAAGGACGGGATTGGCCGCTGCCAGCTGGTGCTGCGAGCCGAAGCTCACCCTGGTCGAGCCGCGGCCGTGTCGGGCCGTTCCAGGGCTGGCGCTATCTCGCGGCCAAGGATGTCCCGCGCGACCTCGACCGCGTCGCGCCGGGTGCCAGGAACATGCCGGAAGCGTTGCGCCGCGAGCTGCGCGAGCTTGGCCTGCTGTAGTCCGCGCCGGCGCGGTTTGCCGCAGCAATCTGGTCCGGCATTCCCCGTGTGCTAGAGTGACATCAAGCCGCGAAGACGAGCGACCGTGCGATGTCTAGAATTCGAGTGTGGGAGGACATCACATGCGATGCAGACAATTCGCGATCGCGCTTGCCGCGGCCGGCATGGCCACGCTGACGGCCGCGGGCGCATCCGCGCAAGAGGTCGTCAAGATCGGCATGAGCTTTTCCATGACCGGCGCCGGCTTCGCCGCCGCGGGCCGGCAGGCCTCCGCCGGCGCGCGGCTCTATGTCCAGCACCACGGCAATATGGTCGCCGGCAAGAAGATCGAAATGATCCTGCGCGACGACGCCGGCGTGGCGGACAACGCACGTCGTCTGGTCCAGGAGATGATCGTCAACGACAAGGTCAACATCATCGGCGGCGGCATCACGCCGACCGCGCTCGCCTATGGTCAGCTCGTGACGCAGGCGAAGATCGCGACCGTCGTCATGATCTCCGGCGCCTCGGTCACGACCACCGCGTCCCCTTATTTCGTGCGCACCAGTTTCATTCTGGCGCAATCGTCGTGGATCATGGGCGAGTGGGCCGCCAAGAACGGCAGCAAACGGGTGGTCACGCTGGTCAACGAATGGGCGCCCGGCACCGAAGCGGAGACCGCCTTCAAGCAGCGCTTCACCGAGCTCGGCGGTCAGATCGTCGAATCGATCCGCATCCCGCTCGCCAACCCGGACTTCGCGCCGTTCCTGCAGCGCATCCGCGACATCAATCCGGATACCGCGTTCATCTATTTCCCCGGCACCCAGGCCGGCATTTTCGCCAAGCAGTTCGCCGAGCGCGGCCTTGCCGGCTCCGGCATCAAGATCATCGGGCCGGGCGACCTCACCGACGACGACGAGCTCAACAATATGGGCGATCAGATGCTCGGGCATGGTGACCGCGCACGACTATTCGGCCTCGCACGACTCGCCCCTGAACAAGAAATATGTCGAGGACTTCAAGAAGGCCAACAACTTCCGTCCGAACTTCGTGTCGGTCGGCGGCTACGACGGCATGCACCTCATCTACGAGGCGCTGAAGAAGACCGGCGGCAAGACCGACGGCGACACCCTGCTTGCCGCGATGAAGGGCATGCGATGGGAAAGCCCGCGCGGGATGATGTCGATCGATCCCGAGACCCGCGACATCATTCAGCCGATCTACATCCGCAAGGTCGAGAAGATCAATGGCGAGCTGTGGAACACGGAATTCGCCAAGTTCGATGACGTCAAGGATCCGCTGAAGGTGAAGAAGTAGGGAAGGCGGCTCTCTGCCGCGGCTTGCTCTACACCGCGATATTGTCGATCAGCCGCGTCTTGCCGATGCGGGCGGCCACCAGCAGCCGGACCGGACCGTCCTCGAGCGACGCGAGCGGCTGCAGCGTCTCGGCATGGCGGGCTTCGAGATAGTCGAGCACGAAGCCCGCGCGCTCGATCGCCGCGCCGCCCTCGTCGAGCACGCGCGCCGGCAACTCACCGCGTGCCATCCTGGCGGCGCAATCCGTGAGCACGCGATGTAACGTGGGCGCCGCCGCGCGCTCGCTCGCCGACAGATAGCCGTTGCGCGAGGACAGGGCGAGGCCGTCCGGCTCGCGCACGGTCGCAACGGCGACGATCTTGACGGGCAGATCGAGGTCTTGCGCCAGCCGCGTCACGACCTTGAGCTGCTGATAGTCCTTCTCGCCGAACATGGCGAAATCGGGCGCGCATTGGATCAGCAGTTTCCCCACCACGGTGGCGACGCCCGAGAAGAAATGCGGGCGAAACTTGTCTTCGAGCCCGACCGTGGCCGGGCCCTCCGGCACGACGCGGGTCGCAAAGCCCGGCGGGTACATCACCGCGACCGATGGCACCCAGACCAGATCGACCGCCATCTCGGCAAGTGCGGCGAGATCGGCATCCAAGCTCCGCGGATAGCTCGCCAAATCCTCATGGGGCGCAAATTGCGCGGGGTTGACGAAGATCGAGACCACGACCCGCCGGGCGCGCCGCCGCGCCGCCCGCACCAGCGCGAGATGGCCGGCATGGAGCGCGCCCATGGTCGGCACCAGCGCGATCCGCTCGCCGGCCGTTCGCCATGGCGTGACGGCGCGGCGCAATGCCGACACCGTGCGCACGATTCGTGGGGTCATGGAAGGCGGACTTCGCGGGTTGTGGGGACAGCAACGCCGCGGAAACTACCAAAGCGGCGACCCGGAGACCATGTGCGGGCAGCGTGTTGCACTGCGTCCGGGACACGAGCGCGCAGGCATTGCGCAGTCGGCCCGATATGGCCACCTTATGGGCGGCGGGATTGCCGCCGATTTGAATGAAGCGCCTGCTCCCATGGCCAAGGACCGCAACGACGGGCTACCGACCGACCGCGGCCGCGCGCCCGCGGCAACGGCTACGCGCGCCGAGATCGATGCTTTCCTGACCCAGGTGAAAGACCTTGCCCCGTCGACCAAGGCGGGACGGCGAGGGCGCCTCATCTTCGCACTCGACGCCACCATGAGCCGACAGCCCATGTGGGACACCGCCTGCAGTCTGCAGGCCGACATGTTTCGCGAGGCGGCGGCGATCGGCGGGCTCGACGTGCAGCTGGTCTACTACCGCGGCCTCAACGAATGCCGGGCCTCGCACTGGGTCTCGCAGGCCGAACGGCTCGGCGCGCTGATGGAGCGGATCGCCTGTCGCGGCGGCCACACCCAGATCGGCAGGGTCATCGCCCATGCCAAGCGAGAGACCCAGACCATCAAGGTGCAGGCGCTGGTCTTCGTCGGCGACGCGATGGAGGAGAAGCTCGATGATCTTTGCCATGCCGCCGGTGAGCTCGGGCTGCTCGGGGTGCCGGCCTTCATGTTCCAGGAGGGCGACGATCCGATCACCGAACAAGCTTTCCGCGAAATTGCGCGCTTGACGCGCGGCGCCTATTGCCGCTTCGATCCGGGTGCAGCCCACCAGCTCGCCGAGCTGTTGCGCGCGGTCGCCGCCTATGCCGCAGGAGGAATGCGGGCGCTCGCCGATCTCTCGGCGCGCCGCCAGGCCGGCGCCCTCAAGCTCCTCGATCAGATGAGACCGTAATGGCCACGATCATTTTCGGCCTGGTATTGTTGGCGCTGCTGCTGTGGGCGCTCCACGCCTTCACCAAGGTCAAGCCGCAAACGGCGGCGGTGGTCCTCAAGACCGGAGGCGGGCTGGGGGCGCTCGCCATTGCCGGGGTGCTCGGCGTGCGCGGGCGACTCGACATCGCCATTCCGGTCGGCCTCACCGGCCTCGGCCTGCTGGGATGGCTGCCGTGGAGCATTCCCGGCTTCGGGGCGCGCACCCGCAAGAGCGCAGGTCAGATCTCGCGGGTGCGATCCGCCTTTGTCGAGATGGAGCTCGATCACGACACCGGCGCGATGCACGGACGCATCCTCGCCGGACGGCATGAGGGCGCAGCGCTGGACGCGCTCGATGTCCCGACGCTCACCGGTTTCCTCCCCGAGATCGACGAAGAAAGCCGCGCGCTACTTATGGCGTATCTCGACCGCCGGGAGCCCCGCTGGCGTGAAGACACGCAAGGTGACGCGGCAGCGGGCCCGGGCCGCCGCGGGTGGAGCAGCGGCAAAATGACGGAAGAGGAGGCCTATCAGATCCTTGGCGTGCAGCCGGGGGCGAGCGCCGAGGACATCGGCCGCGCCCACCGCGCGCTGATGAAGAAACTGCATCCCGACCAAGGGGGGTCGACGTATCTTGCGGCCCGCGTCAACGAAGCCAAGGACGTCCTTTTGCGCCGCCATCGCTAAACTCCTCTACTCGACGCATTTGGCGGCTCCGGTTCGACGCATTCCCGTTTTCGATCGACGTCAGTTCTTGAGGGGCACGCATTCGACGTCGTTCTTCTTGAGGTATTTGCAGGCGGCTTCCGCCTTGTCCTTGTCGAGGCCGGCGAAGCGCGCGCGATAGTAGATGGTGCCGCTCTTCTGGACGGGCTCGGTGAAACCTTCGGCGCCGGTGAGCACTTTCGACGCCTTGCTCCGGACGGCGGCGAGACGCTCCTTTGCGGTCCCTTCTGCCGGGTAGGCTCCCACCTGGATGACCCAGCCGCCGCGCTGCGGCGGCTTCGAAGCCGCGGCCGGCGCAGGCGTCGCCGCTGTCGCGGTGGGCGCCGGGGCGGGCTTGGCGGTTGCAGCGGGTTGTGCGGCGGCGGTGCGCGCGGGCAATACGCCGAGAGTACCCGGACGCGCCAGCGGCAGCGGCAGCCGTTCAGCGTTCGCGGACGCCGCCGCGGGTGCCGGTGCTGCCGGCTCGGGCATTGCGGCCACGACGGGTGCGGGTGCCGGCGACGGCGGGTCGAGCTTGGCCACGACCACCGCTGGGGCGGGCGGGGCTGCCGCCGGCTCCGGTTTTGTCACGGCAACGGGCGTAGCAACCGGCGCTGCGGCCGCTGGAGCCGGGACGGCCGGTGCCGGCGGTTCGGGTTTTGCCAAGAGCCACCGGCACGCGCGGCGGCACGGGCGCAGCAGCCTGGCTGGGCTGCGAGTCGGCGACGGGCAACGCAGGAACGAGCGGCGCCAGCGATGCAGTCTGTGTGCCGGCCCTGACGGCCAGCGTCTTGACCAGCACCGGCCGGATCGGCTCGGTCGAGCCGGTGGCGAGACGCGGTTGCGCAGCCGCCGCTGCTGCGGTCGGCTCCGATCGCGCGGCCGCTGGTTCGGCCGGCGCCGTGGAAGGAATAAAGCGCGACGGCACGCTGACTGCGCTCGCGACCGCAAACCGCGGCTCGGCCTTCGTCTCGGCTTTGGCCTCGGCGTTGGGCTCCGGTTTCGGTTCAACCTTGGCCGCAACCTTCGGCTCGGGCTTGGCCTCCGGCGCGGGCTCGGCTTTGGCGACCGCCCTTCGGCTCGGCTTGGCGTCTGCGGTCTCGGTCGACTCGCCGACCATCGGCGCGGTGCGTTTGGTCGCGGCCAGCACGATCTTGCCGTTGATCAGGTCGCGCATGCGTGCGTCGCGGCTGCCCGCGCTGCTGCCGCCCATGACGACGGCCACGATGATAACGATTTCCGCGGTGGACCGAGGTCACCAGATTGAAGCCGGAGGCGTTGATGTAGCCGGTCTTGATGCCGTCGACGCCCTCGACGCGGCCGAGCAGGTGGTTGTGATTGCTGATCGACTGGCCACGGAAGGTGAACGTGCGAATCGAAAAGTATTTGTAGTAGCGCGGGAAGCGCTCCTGCACGGCACGACCGAGCATGGACTGGTCACGTGCCGTGGTGATCTGGTCGGAGTTGGGCAAGCCGGACGCATTCTTGTAGACGGTGTTCTTCATGCCGAGCGCCTGCGCCTTGCGCGTCATCAGCTTGGCGAAGTCGCGCTCGGTGCCGGCGATCGCCTCGGCCACCACGACGGCAGCGTCGTTCGCCGAGCGCGTGACCAGCCCCTTGATCGCATCTTCGACCGCGATCGTGCTTCCCGGCTTGAGTCCGAGCTTGGTTGGCGCCTGTGCGGCAGCTTCCGCCGACACCTTGAGCTGGCTGTCGAGCTTGAGCGCGCCGGCCTCGAGCTGCTCGAACAGCATATAGAGCGTCATGATCTTGGTGAGCGATGCCGGATGCCGCCGCGCGTCCGGGTTGGTCGAGTGCAAGACAGCGCCTGAATTGGCGTCGACCACGATGTCCGCGTAAGGCGCCGCCTGCGTTGGAGTGCCTGGTATCGTGAAAACAGCAGCGACAAAACCGAACACGCCCCAACGAAGCCCATGACGGGCTCCGGTCCGGATCCGCAGCATGATATTTCCCCCGTCCTCGTTCCCCTGGACGCCCCGTGCGGAGCGCCGACACCCCTGTCGTGCCGAGGTGGAGTGATTGGACGAGTCTAAAAAGGGCGGTTTTCTGAACTTTTTCCGGCCTTTTTTGGCGCCGTTCACGTCCCGCTTCGGGTCGGCACGGCGCTTTTTCCGACCGTTGCCCCACACGGCACGGTCGCCAATGCTAGGTGGGGTCGATTGCAAAACCGTTAAGCAGGCGGTATGCCGCTACTATATTGCACTGCAAAATAAGCCTTGACATTTTTGTGCAATGCAATATATTCCGAACATCCCGGCCAAAGTGCCGGAATGTGCAGAGAAGTCACAGGCAATCGGCGACATGCCGTGAAAGGTCTCAGAGATGGTCAAGACAATCGATGACGTGCAGCAGTTCGGCAAAGACAATATGGATGCGACGATGAAGTCGTTTGGTGCGCTTTCGAAGAGCTTCCAGGCGATCGCGGTCGAGGTGGCGGACTACTCGAAGAAGGTGTTCGAGCAGGGCACCGCGGCGACCGAGAAGCTCATCGGCGCGAAGTCGCTCGAGAAGGCGATCGAGGTGCAGAGCGATTACGCCAAGAGTGCCTATGAGGGCTTTGTAGCCGAGGCCACCAAGCTCGGCGAGCTCTATGCCGATCTCGCGAAAGAAGCCTACAAGCCGTTCGAGAGCCAGTTCAGCAAGGTCGGCACGCTGAAGTGACCCGCAACCAGCAACGCTGAGTTCGAAGAGCCCGGTCGGACCACGACCGGGCTTTGTATCAGCGCATCTGACAGCGCTTTGCGTTCCGCGACCGGCGACCAGTCATGTGCCGTCGTGTCGTGGACGCGTTGGCTGCTGCCCGTGGCTCTGGCAGCGATGCACTTCGACCGTGATGTGCGACAGCCCGTCAAAGCCGGCCAGGCGCTCCTTGTAGCGGGCAGGCGGCTCGGGGCGATCCGAGATGATCGTCACAATCAGCGCGCTGTGTCCGGGACCGAGGCGCCACAGGTGCAGGTCGGTCACCCGGTCGTGCCCGCGCTCCAGGCGTTCGCGGATGGCCGCGACCAGATGCGAGCTGGGAACCGTATCGAGCAGCACGGCGCCGGCCGACATGATCAGCCCTCGCGACCACTGGGCGATGACGAGCGCGCCCACGATGGCCATGACCGGGTCGAGCCAAACCCAGTTGAGGAAGCGCGCCGCCAGCAGAGCGACGATCGCCAGGATCGACGTCAGCGCGTCGGCGAGCACGTGCAGGTAGGCGGCGCGCATATTGGTGTCGCGACCGTGCCCTTGGTCATCGCCGGCAGCGTGATGATGATCGTGATCGAACAGCAGCCAGGCGCTGAGCAGATTGACCGCCAGGCCGATCGCCGCCACCAGGGTTGCCTCGTCGAACCTGATCGGCACTGGCGCGAGCAGGCGCGACACCGACTCGTAGGCGATGAATAGCGCCACGACCGCGAGGATGATGGCGCTCGAAACCCCGCAAGCTCCCCGATCTTGCCGGTGCCGAAGGAGAAGCGGGAATTGTGGGCGTGCTTGCGGGCGAAACGATAGCTCAGCGCCGCGATCGACAAGGCCGCCACGTGGGTCGACATGTGCCAGCCGTCCGCGACCACCGCCATCGAACCGAAGACGTGGCCGCCGATGATCTCGGCCACCATCATCGTCGCTGTCAGGACCACCACCAGCCACGTTCTGCGTTCGTGTCGCTCATGGTCCGAACCCAGGAACACGTGGTCGTGCGTCCAGCGATCGATGGAGTGCGTGTGCATGATCTAGACCTTCGATGGTCGCGTCTGCGCGTCTTGCTTTCTCGCAGGCCGAAGTCAATTTATGCCAACTGGGCGCGGAATGCGCGTCGATCTTCGCCATCTTCACCAGCCAGGCCTGGAACATGGCGTTGCGAGCACCATTGGCAGAATTCCGGATGCCGAGCGCGGCCGGCGATTGGGTCGCGCAGGGTGTTCGCGCCTGCGTCATCGCCCCCGCTCATGCCATCTGATTCGACACCGGGACCTCGCAGCGATTGGTACCCATGTCTATATTGTTGCCATGCTGTACATCGAGCTGGCGACCATCATCGTTCTAATCCTCATAAACGGTCTCCTGGCGCTTTCGGAACTCGCTATCGTGTCCTCCCGGCGCGCTCGGTTGCAGGCCCTGGTCGGTCGCGACGTCATTGGCTCGCGCCGCGCCCTCGCACTCGCAAGCGATCCCGGTCGGTTTCTGTCGAGCGTCCAGGTTGGTATTACGTTGGTCGGCGTCCTGTCTGGCGCGTTTTCCGGGGCCACACTTGGGCTGCGTCTTGCGGAATGGTTTGCCCAGCTGGGCCTGCCCACCGGCGTTGCCGAGGCTGTCGGGGTGGGCTTGGTGGTCGCCGTTATTACTTACTTTTCCTTGGTGATCGGCGAACTTGTGCCAAAGCAAATTGCGCTGCGCAATCCGGAAAAAATCGCCGTCCGAGTGGCGCCTGCCATGACCGCCATCGCACGGATTGCTTCCCCCGTTGTCTCGTTCCTGGATATTTCCGGACGCGCGGTTCTGAGGGCACTCGGATATCAGGCACAAACCGAGCAACGGGTCACGGAGGAAGAGATCCGGACCTTGATGGCGGAAGCGGAAACCGCCGGTGTGATCGAACCGGGCGAACGCGCGATGATCGCCGGCGTCATGCGGCTCGGTGATCGCCCGGTTCGAGCGGTCATGACGCCGCGCCGCGAGGTGGACATGATCGATCTTACCGCTGATCCGGAGGACATTCGCAGGATGATCGGGGAGAGCATTCATTCGAGATTGCCTGTTCACGCCGGCACGCCGGAAGAGATGCTCGGCGTCGTTCAGGCAAAGGATTTGCTCGACGCGTATCTCCGCGACGAACGCCCGGACATACGGACGCAAGTGCGGCCGGCTCCGAATGTTCCGGACACTGCTGATGCGCTTGACGTGGTGGATGTCATAAAAGGATCACCGGTCCATATGGCACTCGTCCACGACGAGTACGGTCACTTCCAAGGAGTTGTCACGAACGCAGACATCCTGGAAGCGATCGTCGGTGAGTTTCGAACGGATGAGGGTCCGGTCGAACCCGATGCCGTGCAGCGCGACGATGGATCATGGCTCATCGCCGGCAGCATGCCTGTCGACGAGATGGCTGACCGGTTGTCCATGGCCCTCCCGCCGGAGCGCAACCATCACACGGCTGCGGGCTTCGCTCTCAATCAGCTCGGTCACCTGCCAACCATTGGCGAAAGCTTTGATCATCAAGGCTGGCGTTTCGAGGTCGTCGATCTCGATGGCCGTCGCATTGACAAGATTCTGGCTAGACGCATTGGCGCTGGGCGGCGGCGGGCAGCGGTTTAATGCCGACTGCCCGCTCGTCGAATCTGCGATCTCAGCAAGATCGAGGCTGGCAAAATCCGCCTGACGATGCGATCTGCCATGTATGGCAAGATTGCCACAGGTGCGGAAAACTTTTCGAGCAAGATCGTTTGTGCTGTTGCAGACTTTGTTGGTTGTCACTTGCACAGGGTATAAGTGCGCCCTTGACGTGGTTCGTTACACGTGGGGCAGGCCGTGCTCTTGGGTTCCAATTCGCCTGGGGGCGCTGGGGGTGGCGGCCCGCGCCGCCGGGCGCGTTCCGGATTGATTGGCTTGCTTGCGTTGGCGCTGTCGCTAGTGCCCGTATCGGCTGGCGCGCAGGACCCGGACCAAGACGGCATCACACGACCCTCGATCGCGACCAGCCTGCCCGCCAATGGCGATCCCGCCGGCATCCGCAAATGGCTGGCCGGCCACGGCGTGGCCTACCAGCTGATCTACACCAACGACGTTCTGTCCAACGTGCGAGGAGGTCTGCGGCGCGGCACCATCGACCAGGGCAAGCTCGAGGCCATTCTCGGCGCCGATCTCGAGAAGGCGGCCGGGCTCCAAGGGCTGAGCTTTTTCGCCAACGTCTTCGCCATCCACAATACCGGCTTCATTCGCCGTGACTATGTCGGCGGCATCAACACGATTGCCGAAATCGAGGCGGTACCGACGATCCGACTGTCGGAACTCTGGCTCGAGCAGAAACTCGGAAACGGCAACGCCAATCTCCGCGTCGGCCAACTCGCAGCCGACGTCGAATTCTTCTTCAGCGGCACTAGCGAGAGGTTTTTTCTGCAGAGCGATTGGCCAACCATCACGGCGGTCGACCTGCCGAGTGGCGGGCCAGCCTATCCGCTGTCGACCCCCGGCGTGCGACTGAAGATCGATCCGACGAGGGACATGTCTCTGCTTTTCGCCGCGTTCAACGGCGATCCCGCCGGGCCGGGGGTGCCCGGTGACGAACAACTTCGCAACCGCTATGGCCTCAACTTCCGTGTCCAGGACCCCGCTTTCCTGATGGCCGAGGGGCAGTTTCGACGCAATCAACTCCCGGAAGACACCGGCCTCGCCACCACGCTGAAGCTCGGAGCCTGGTCGCATCTCGGCGAATTCGAGGATCAGCGCTTCGCCATTGACGGCTCGTTCCTCGCGGACCCTTTCGGCGCCGGGCTGCCGGCGCGGCGCCGAGGAAACTGGGGCGTCTACGCGGTGATCGACCAGCAATTGTATCGTCCGAAAGGTGGCGACTTTAAAAGCGGCATCTCTGTATTCAGCCGCATGTCATTCAGCCCGTCGGACCGCAACCTGGTCAATTTCTACATCGATGGCGGAATCGTATTTGCAGGTCTGATCCCCGGCCGACCGGACGACAGGTTCGGCGCGAGCTTCATGTATTCTCGGTTCTCGGACGCCGTCCGCGCCTTCGATCGAGATGTCGTCGCACTCACCGGCGAACTTGGCCCGATTCGCGACTTCGAGGCAAATCTCGAATTGACGTATGTCGCTCAGATCATTCCGGGCTGGAGAGTGCAGCCGGACTTTCAATACATTTGGCATCCTAGCGGGGACGCCAGCCGCAACGCCAAAGTAATCGGTGTCCGTTCGATCTGGCAATTCTGACGACGCAGCGTGTCACGCACGCGCGGGTCGGCCTCGACATAGCTCGGCGCGTCTGCGCGCGATGCGATGTCGATTCCCGCCCCGGATTGACGCGTGCCCTGCGGCCGCGGCTCCGGTCGCGGTGGGCCGGTGTGCAGCTTGCACGCTCAATCATGCCGATTCGTCGCTTCCCGGGCAAGCGCGGCCGGAATGTCATGACCGCTCCGCGACTTCGGAACCGGCCGGCCCGCGGGAGGGGGCCCTTCGACGGCATGCGCCGGGACGGCATTTGTGCACGGTCCTTGTTGCGGCTGCCCCGCGAGCCGGATTTGAAGCCGCCGCCCCGCCCTTGCGAAGCCTGAGAACTGCACGCAAATAAAATATGACAGCGCCTCCCGCTCGGGAATGTCGGTGCTTTCCCGGGCTCGCGGGGCGGATTCGACTTTGTGACAATCCGCACCTTTTCCTGCGGCTGCCGCGAATTGTCCGCAATGAGTCGCAATCGTGGTGCGGCGCGGGCGATCGGCACGGGATTTGCTAGGTGAAATTCTCGAGAAACGTGAATTCCCGAGAAACGTGAAATCCCCGAGGAATGGAGGGAACAGGACGATCTGGAACCGACGCGGCGCTGTCTCTATTATGCACCGACGGTGCAGTGTTTCGCCCGTGCAAGAGCTACCACGCCCCGACCCGTAACGTTGCCATGAGCCCACGACCAGCCGAAATGACCACGAGCGCCGCCGCCGGGCCGCCGGCACCGGCGCCGCATCTGGGGAATGGGGACAACAACAAGCGCCGCGACACCGGGGGCGCCGGGCACCGCGGTCATCACCAAGACCAAGCCGCAGACGAAGCGGCCCAGTCTCTACCGCGTGTTGCTCTTGAACGACGACTACACGCCGATGGAGTTCGTGGTCCATGTGTTGGAGCGGTTTTTCAACAAGGATCACGAGGCCGCCCATCGAATCATGATGCACGTGCACCAGCACGGCATCGGGGAGTGCGGCGTCTATACCTACGAAGTGGCCGAAACCAAGGTGACGCAGGTTATGGACTTTGCCCGCAAACACCAGCATCCTCTGCAGTGCGTGATGGAAAAAAAGTGACGACAATGGAAAAGCGGGAACGCCGGGACTATATAACGCGTTGACAACGAGACCAGACATGCCGACGTTTTCGCGCAATCTTGAACAGTCCCTTCATCGCGCCCTGGCGCTTGCCAATGAGCGCCACCATGAATACGCCACGCTCGAGCATCTCCTGCTCGCGCTGATCGACGATCAGGACGCGGCCGCGGTGATGCGCGCATGCAACGTCGATCTCGACAAGCTGCGCCGGAGCCTGACCGCCTATCTCGAAAGCGAGCTCGAGAACCTCGTCAGCGACGGCAACGACGATTCCAAGCCCACGGCCGGCTTTCAGCGCGTGATCCAGCGCGCGGTGATCCACGTGCAGTCTTCGGGCCGCGAGGAGGTGACCGGCGCCAACGTGCTGGTCGCGATCTTCGCGGAGCGCGAGAGTCATGCCGCCTATTTCCTGCAAGAGCAGGACATGACCCGCTACGACGCGGTCAACTACATCAGCCACGGCATCGCCAAGCGGCCGGGCATGTCGGAAGCGCGCCCGGTGCGGGGCTCCGACGAGGATACCGATACCAAGCCGGGGGATGACGCGAAGAAGAAGGGTGACGCGCTCGAAGCCTACTGCATCAACCTCAACAAGAAGGCGCGCGAGGGCCGCATCGACCCCCTGATCGGGCGCGGCGCCGAGATCAACCGCACCATCCAGGTGCTGTGCCGGCGGCAGAAGAACAACCCCCTGTTCGTCGGCGACGCCGGCGTCGGCAAGACCGCGATCGCCGAGGGGCTGGCGCGGCGCATCGTGCACGGCGAAGTTCCCGACGTGCTCAAGAACGCGACCGTGTTCTCGCTCGATATGGGCACGCTGCTCGCGGGCACGCGCTATCGCGGCGACTTCGAGGAGCGCCTCAAGCAGGTGATCAAGGAGCTCGAGGCCTATCCCGGCGCCATCATGTTCATCGACGAGATCCACACCGTCATCGGCGCCGGCGCCACCTCCGGCGGTGCCATGGATGCGTCCAACCTGCTCAAGCCGGCCTTGGCCTCCGGCACGCTGCGCTGCATCGGCTCGACCACCTACAAGGAATACCGGCAGTATTTCGAGAAGGACCGCGCGCTGGTGCGCCGCTTCCAGAAGATCGACGTCAACGAGCCGACGGTGCCGGACGCGATCGAAATCCTCAAGGGCCTCAAGCCCTACTTCGAGGACTATCACAAGCTCAAATACACCAGCGAGGCGATCAAGGCGGCGGTCGAGCTGTCGGCGCGCTACATCCACGACCGCAAGCTTCCGGACAAGGCGATCGACGTGATCGACGAGTCGGGGGCGGCGCAGATGCTGCTGCCCGAAAGCCGGCGCAAGAAGACGATCGGCATCAAGGAGATCGAGACCACCATCGCCACCATGGCGCGGATACCGCCGAAGACCGTGTCGAAGGACGACGCGGTGGTGCTGCAGCATCTCGACCAGACGCTCAAGACCGTCGTCTACGGTCAGGACAAGGCGATCGCCGCGCTCTCGGCCTCGATCAAGCTTGCGCGAGCCGGCTTGCGCGAGCCGGAAAAACCGATCGGCTGCTACTTGTTCTCGGGCCCCACCGGCGTCGGCAAGACCGAGGTGGCCAAGCAGCTTTCCGTCGCGCTGGGCGTGGAGATGATCCGCTTCGACATGTCGGAGTACATGGAGCGCCACACCGTCTCGCGCCTGATCGGCGCTCCGCCCGGCTATGTCGGCTTCGACCAGGGCGGCCTGCTCACCGACGGCGTCGACCAGCACCCGCATTGCGTCCTGCTGCTCGACGAGATCGAGAAGGCGCATCCCGACCTGTTCAACGTGCTGCTGCAGATCATGGATCACGGCAAGCTCACCGACCACAACGGCAAGCAGGTCGACTTCCGCAATGTCATCCTGATCATGACCACCAATGCCGGCGCCGCCGATCTGGCCCGGCAGGCCTATGGCTTCACGCGGATCAAACGCGAGGGTGACGACCTCGAAGCGATCAACCGGCTGTTTGCGCCGGAGTTCCGCAATCGGCTCGACGCCATCATTACCTTCGCGCATCTCACGCCCGAGATCATCGCCAAGGTGGTCGAAAAATTCGTGCTCCAGCTCGAGGCGCAGCTCGGCGACCGCGACGTCACCATCGAGCTGTCGGAAGAGGCCACCAAGTGGCTGATCGAGCACGGCTACGACGAGCAGATGGGGGCGCGGCCGATGGCGCGTCTCATTCAGGAGAACATCAAGAAGGCGCTCGCCGACGAAGTCCTGTTCGGCAAGCTCAAGTCCGGCGGCCATGTCCGCGTCATCGCGGCCAAGGACGAAGCGGGCGTCGAGAAGCTCGACTTCGAATATCTCGACGGTCCGGTCACGCCGAAGCCGGAGAAGATTCCCGAGGCCAAACCCAAGCGCCGCAGCCCGCGACGCAAACCGTCCAGCCCCAAGGGCGACGGCGGCCCGCCCTCGCCGCGCGGCTCGGTGCCGAAGGTGCCGCTGGTCAAGGTGTAGAGCGTTCACCGCCCGATTGGCGCCAACCCACCGTCGTCGTTCCGGGGCCACCGATCTCGGGTTTACCCGAGATCGGCATTTTTAGCGCCCAAGTCGGCTACAGCCGACTTGGGTGCGCAGCGAGGGAACCCGGAATCGATAACCACTGCCTGGGGTTATGAATTTCGGGCTCGCCGCATTCGCGGCGCCCCGGAATGACGGCGGATGGTTTCTACGCCAGCAGAAAAAGCTAAAGTCGCCTGATGCCCGCCTTCATCTGCGAGACCTGCGGCAGCCAATTCACGCCGTCGGACGAGCCGCCGCCGGGCTGCCCGATCTGCCAGGACGAGCGGCAGTTCGTTCCTCCCGGCGGCCAACGGTGGACCACGCTCGAGAGCCTCGGGCGCCGGCATTTCAACTGCTATCAGCAGCATGAGCCCGGCCTGATCGGCATCGGGACGGTTCCCAAATTCTCCATCGGCCAGCGCGCGCTGCTCGTGCGCACGCCCGCCGGCAACATATTGTGGGACTGCATCCCCTTCATCGATGCCGCGACGATCGCGATCGTCCAGGCGCTCGGCAGGCTCGCCGGAATCGCAATCTCGCACCCGCATTATTACGCCACCATGGTGGAATGGAGCCGTGCGCTCGGCGGCGTTCCCATTCATCTGCACGCTGCCGACCGGCAATGGATCATGCGGCCCGACCCCGCCATCAAGCTCTGGGACGGCGACACCTTGCTGCTCGCCGACGGCATGACGCTCATTCGCTGCGGCGGGCACTTCGCCGGCGGGACGGTGCTGCACTGGGCGGCGGGCGGGGGAGGGGCGCGGCGCGCTCTGCACCGGCGACATCGTGCAACTGGTCCCCGACCGCAACTACGTGAGCTTCATGCGCAGCTATCCCAATATCATTCCGCTGTCGGCGCCGGCGGTGGCGCGCATCGGCGCGATGCTCGAGCCGTTTGTGTTCGACGTGATCTATGGCGCGTTCTTCGATCGCATTATCCCGCGCGGCGGCAAGGCCGCGGTAGAACGTTCGGTCGCGCGCTACATCGCCATCATCGAGGGCGACGGGACGGCGGAGCAGCGTTGAACGCGAGCATGATCGACCCTCCGCAACGTCCGGCGGCGGCCTCGTTCCTCGCCGGCTTCCTGGCCGCGTGGCGCTCGGTGCTCGCCTATGTCCTGATCGGCACCTATATCGGCGTCGCGGCGCTGGCGCACGATTTCGGCTTCAGCCTGTGGTGGGTGGTGGCCTCGACCCTGCTGATGTGGGTCGCTCCCGGCCAGGTCATCCTGATCTCGGCGCTCGGCACCGGCGCCACGCCGGTCGAGGCCGCGTGGCCGTCGGGGTGAGCAGCGCACGCCTGCTTCCCATGGTCGTGTCGCTGCTGCCGTTGATCAAGGATAAGGACACGCCCATTCGCCGACTGATCCTGCCGGCGCACCTGACCGCGGTCAGCATGTGGATCGAGGCGCTGCGGCTTCTTCCAGCGCTGGCGCGCGAGTCCCGCATCCCGTTCGCGAACGGACTCGGCGTGGGCTTCATCACGGCGGCCCTGATCGGGACCGTTGCCGGCACCTATCTGGTGGCCTCGCTGCCGCCGTTGCTGACGGCCGCTCTCCTCTTTCTCACCCCGATGTCGTTTCTGATCTCCACCACGCGCAATTGCCGTGGGCTCGCGGACTGGCTGGCGCTCGCGTTCGGCATCGTGCTCGCACCGCTGCTGGCGGCCTGGCACGTGGGGTTCGATCTGCTCTGGACGGGGATCGTGGGCGGAACGGTGGCCTACGGCCTGCATCGCCTGCGCGAGGCGCGCACATGAGCGGCGAGCTCCATGCCTATGCGCTGCTCCTGCTGGTCGGCTTCCTCCCCAACGAGATCTGGCGCATGCTCGGGCTCGTCGTTGCCCGCGGGATCGAGGACGAATCCGAGCTCTTCAGGTGGGCGCGGGCGGTGGCGACCGCGGTGCTCGCAGGCGTCATCGGCAAGCTCATTCTGTTTCCGCCGGGGACGCTTGCCGATGTGCCGCTGACCATCCGGCTGTGCGCCATTGCCTGCGGATTCGTCGCCTTCCTGCTGCTGCGCCGCTCGGTCTTCGCCGGGGTTGCCGTCGGCGAGGTTGTGCTCATCCTCGGCGCGCTCGCCTATGGGCTTTGACGGCTCGAACAGCCTCGCCCGATGGCAGGAGGCGCAATCCTGCCTTACCGCAGCGCCGCCGCGAGCTGCTTGGCCTGGGCGGCGAGCACGTCCGGCGCCTCCTTCACGGTCGCCGGCGGTTGCATCGCCACGCCGTTCCTGCGCGGAATGACGTGGACATGCAGGTGGAATACCACCTGGCCGCCTGCGCTTTCGTTGAATTGCTGGATGGTGACGCCGTCGGCGCCGAGCACCTGCATGCCGGCCTGGGCGATCTTCTGCGCCACCTTGATGACATGGGCGAGGTCCTCGGGCGGAGCATCGAGGATGTTGCGCGCGGGCGCCTTCGGCAGCACCAGCGTATGGCCGGGTGCGCGCGGCATGATGTCGAGGAAGGCGAGCGCCTTGTCGTCCTCATAGACCTTGTAGCAGGGCAGCTCGCCGCGCAGGATCTTGGCGAAGATGTTGTCGGGGTCGTAGGCGGGCATGGTTTTTTCTCTCCCTTCGGTCCCGGGACACGGTTCATTCCTTTCGAAACGGTGCGGCGTCCGCAAGCTCTTCGCCGGCTGCGGCCACATAGGCGCGCTCGCGCTTGAGAAAATCCTCAATTGCACGCCGCAGCGCCGGATCGAGAATGTAATGCGCGGAATAGGTCGTGGTCGGCAGGTAGCCGCGCGAGATCTTGTGCTCGCCCTGGGCACCGGCTTCCACGCGCGCAAGCTTGTGCTCGATGGCGTATTGGATCGCCTGGTAGTAGCAGAGCTCGAAATGCAGGAACGGATGGTGCTCGATCGTGCCCCAGTGGCGGCCGAACAGCGTGGTGGAGCCGATGAAGTTGATGGCGCCCGCGATCCAGCGCCCATTGCGCTTGGCCATGACCAGCAGGATGCGGTCGGCCATCTTCTCGCCGACCAGCGAATAGAACGGCCGCGTGAGATAGGGGCGCCCCCATTTGCGCGAGCCGGTTTCCATGTAGAAGTCGAAGAAGGCGTCCCACACGCTTTCGGTGAGGTCCGCGCCGGTCAGCCAATGCACGCTGACGCCGGCGGAAAGTGCGTCCTCACGCTCGCGCCGGATCACTTTGCGCTTGCGCGAGGCGAGCGCCCCAAGGAACGAATCGAAGAAATCGTAGCCGGCATTCTCCCAATGGAACTGCTGGTGGGTGCGCTTGAGGAAGCCGCGGGCGCCGAGAAGATTCCATTCCGCTTCGGTGGGGAACGTGACGTGGACGGACGACGTGTGGGAGCGCCGGCAGATGTCGACCAGGGCATCCGCGAGCGCCGTGCGCAGGGCCTGCGCCTGCGGCCCTGGGCGCACGAGCAGTCGCGGCCCGGTCGCCGGCGTGAACGGCACCGACACCTGCAGCTTCGGATAGTAGCTGCCGCCGGCGTGCTCGTAGGCTTCGGCCCAGCCGTGGTCGAAGACATATTCGCCGCGCGAATGGGACTTCACGTAGCAGGGGACAACGCCGAGGACGGCGCCTGTGGCGTCCTCGGCCAGCACGTGCATCGGCTGCCATCCGACCCGCCCCCGGACCGATTGCGAGAGCTCGAGCGCCGAAAGGAAATCATGTGATATGAATGGGTTGTAATATGTTTCGGAGGTAAATTCTCGGGAGCTTGAGCTGCAAGAGCCAGGATCGCCCTGCTTGGGACGGCCCGGATTGGCGCAGGCGTCCCAGGCCGCGGCGTCCACGTCGCCGATGGAATTTACAACTCGCAGGCTCAGTTCGATCATGGGTGACGTCGGTCTTGCATTGTGTAATGCAAATTTATGGCCGAAATCCTTCGAAGATGATCTGGTCGGCGTAGCTCGCGGCCTGCGATGGGCCACCGGCCTGTGCGATCAGCGTCAGGCGACCTCGAAAATGCCCTCGACCTCGACGGCAGCGTCCGCGGGCAACACGGCGACGCCGACCGTCGTGCGGGCGTGCCGGCCTTTGTCGCCGAGCGCTGCGACCATGAGGTCGGAGGCGCCGTTCATCACCTTGGGTCCGTCGAGAAAGGCCGGGACGGAATTGATGAAGCCGCCGAGGCGAACCACCTGCTTGACCTGGTCGAGGTCGCCGAGCGCTGCCTTGACCTGCGCCAGCACGTTGATCGCGCAGGCGCGTGCCGCTTTTTGGCCGTCCTCGACTGATACGCCACCACCAAGCTTGCCCTTGGCGACGAGCTGGCCGCTCGCATCCAGGCAGATCTGCCCTGAAACGAACAGCAGCGCGCCGACCCGGACGAAGGGGATGTAGTTGGCGACCGGGCTTGCCGGCGTGGGAAGAGCAATTCCGAGCTCCGCAAGCTTTTTTTCAACCGTTCCGGCCATCACGTTCTCCTTGCTTGCTGGGATTGGTCGACTTCTGGTCTTGGCTGCGAGCGGAACTCTGTATTCGCCGATCGGGCGCCGTCATGCAAGCCGCGCGGGGCAAGCGGCGCGCAAGCCGTCGGGCGCGGCACCGCGCGGTTGCGTGGGGCAAGAGGTACCAATATGTTGCGCCGCAAGCGGGCGGCGCGGAGCACCTCAGGATGATGAACCTCGGCAGATTAGGGCTGGGCATAGCCGCGGCGGTCGTGGCGGCGGTAGCCTTGGCCGGCAGTTTCGGCGCCCGCCATGCAACGGCGCTGACGCCTGCGAGCGAGTTTGCATCCCATCGCGCGGTCTATGAGCTCAAGCTTGCCCACAGCCGAGGTAATTCCCCGGCGGTGGCTGCGCGCGGGCGCATTCTCTACGATTTCTCCGGCAGTGCCTGCGACGGCTACGCGCTGCAGTTCCGGCAAGTATCGGAACTCGACAACGGGGAGGGCAAGGTCACGTTGAGCGACTTGCGCTCGACCACCTGGGAGGACGGCGCGGCAAAGAAATTCATCTTCAAGTCGCAGAACTATCTCAACGAGACGCTCATCGATGCCGTCGACGGGCAGGCCGAGCGCCAGCCGGGCAAGGTCGCGGTCAAGCTGACCAAGCCGACCGACAAGACGTTCGATCTCGAGGCAGCCGTGGCCTTTCCCACCGAGCACATGCGCCGCATCATCGAGGCCGCGCGTGACGGCAAGAGCATTGTGGAGCTCCCCGTCTACGACGGCTCGGACAAGGGCGAGAAGGTCTACAACACCCTCACCGTCA
Source organism: uncultured Alphaproteobacteria bacterium (assembly GCA_963827585.1). Lineage (GTDB taxonomy): Bacteria > Pseudomonadota > Alphaproteobacteria > Rhizobiales > Xanthobacteraceae > VAZQ01. Next base: position 33,857 of record CAWHCK010000004.1, on the reverse strand, counting down.
TCGGCCGCGAGATCGCGCCGAACGAGCGTGTTCCCGCCGATGCTGCCGCGGGCAAGGAGGCGCTCACCGGCCTCAAGCGCTGGCCGGTCACGGTGAGCTATTTCGACAAGGGCGCCAACAGCGGCGACCAGGCGCCGGTCTATGCCATCAAGTTCGAGCTCTACGAGAACGGCATCTCACGCGCGCTCATGCTCGATTACAACGACTTCGCCATCAGCGGCGAGCTCACCTCGCTCGAGCTCCGAGACACCAAGCCGTGCAGGTGACGGAGGACAGACGCGAACACTAAGTAGGGCGGGTTAGGCGAAGCCGAAACCCGCCGTTCGCGTGTTGGATCGGCGGATTGCGCTAACGCTAATCCGCCCTACGCACCGTCCTCCGTCGTCAAAGTCCCGCCAGCGCCTTGTCGTAATACGAGAGGTCGAGATATTTGTCGGGCGGCGGCGCATTGCCGCCCCATTGTCCTTCGATCTCGGCGCGCAGCTTCAGCACGTTCTTGAAATCCCTCCATGTCGAACTTCGCATCCTTGGCGATGCTGTCGGCCGGATCGGTCGCCACGCCGTAGGAGAGGGCGGCGACCTCGGGTGAAAGCTTGAGCCGATCGGCGAGCAGCGCGATGGCCGCGGTCTTGTTGGCGGGATCGAGCGCCCAGCGCCGGCCCTCGACATAGGCCTTGATATAGCGCACGACCGTGTCGCTGTTGGCCTTGGCCCAGTCGCGCATGACGAAGGCGCCGTCGGCCTGGTAGGAGCCGATCGCCTTTGCCGCCGCGCCCATGTCCTTCAGCCCGGCCTCGCGTGCACGGAATGCAAATGGCGGATTGAGCACGCCAGCGGCCGCGTTGGCCTTGTCCTTGGTCATGGCTTCGAGCCGCGCCGGCGTCCCGCCGACCGGTTTGGCCACGTAGTCGCCTTTGGCGAGGCCATTGTCCTTGAGCACCTTGTACAACAGCAGCGCGAAAGCTGTGTTCGGGGCGTCGACCACCACCGTCTTGCCGCGCAGGTCGGCGTACGAGTTGATCTCAGGCTGGACGAAGATGCGGTTGAAGCCGTTGTCGCCGCCCATCACGATGGCGATGTCCGCCTTGGCGAGTTCGGCCATCGCAACCGCGTTGTCGACTGCGGCGTGCGCGATCTGATGATCGCCTTTGGCAAGGCCGGTGCGCAGCACCTCCGAGTTGGGGGTGTTGAGCAACTCGACCGCAAGCCCGTGCTTGGCGAACAGATTGTTGTGCTGGGCTGCGAAAATCGAGAAGTTGGACAGGCCCGGGAAAACCATGACCTTGACGGCAGTCTGGGCCTGCGCCGCGGCCGTCGCCGCCAGCATCGCCGCGCCGCCGAGCGCGCCGATCATCACATTTCGCTTTGGCATCTTGGGCATCCTCCGCCCCGGTATTGGGTGCTGGTCCCGCCGGTTTGGTCCGAAGTCTAGAGGGTTTCCCTCTCAATTGGCACCAACTCTCTATCGTCATTCCGGGGCCCGAGCGTAGCGAGGGAGCCGATCCATAACCACTGCCTGGGGTTATGATTCCGGGCTCGCGCCTCCGGCGCGCCCCGGAATGACGACGGAGAGTGGCGGCAAATCGAGCACGTCCCACGGCTCATTCATCCTGCTCTTCATCGTCGTGGTCGAACGCACGCCCCTTGATGATGGCTTCATCGCCGAAGCGTTCGCGCAGCCGATCGATCGCCTGCTCGGCCTCGGCGGTGCGGCGATCGATGAGATCGGCGAAATCGGAGCCGTCGGCATCACACAGCGCCGACATGCCGATGCCGAGCAGGCGGAACAAGGTGCCGTCGGTCTCGCGCGCGAGGAGATCGCGTCCGGCGGCGAAAATCCTGGCGGCAAGCTGGGTCGGGTGAGCGAACGACTGCGCCCGCGTCCGGATGCGGAAGTCGGCGGTCTTGAGCTTGAGCGTCACCGTCGAGCCCGCGAGCGCATTGGCCTTGAGGCGCGCGGAGACCTTTTCGGAGAGCCGCCATAACCGCAGCTCCAGCGGCCGGAAATCGGCGATGTCGTGGTCGAAGGTGGTCTCCGCCGAGATGCTCTTGGCCTCACGCTCGGCCTTGACCGAACGGTCGTCGAGACCGTGCGCGAGCCGCGCGAGCCGCGCGCCCTCGGCACCGTAGCGGCGCGCCAAATCGCGCTCTCCGGCACGCTGGAGATCTCCGATGGTGTGCAAGCCGTCACGCGCGAGCCGCTGCTGCGCCACCTTTCCGACGCCGAAGATCAGCGTCACCGGTTTCGAGGCCAGGAAGCCGGCGGCTTCGCGACCGCCGAGCACCGCAAAGCCGCGCGGCTTGTCGAGATCGGAGGCGATCTTGGCGAGGAACTTGTTGGAGGAGAGTCCGATCGACACGGTAATGCCGAGGACTTCTTCGACTTCGCCGGCGAAACCTGCGAGCGCCTTGGCCGGCGACATGCCATGCAGGCGCGCGGTACCGGAGAGGTCCATGAACGCCTCGTCGATCGACACCGGCTCGACCAGCGGCGTGAGCTTGAGCATGAGGCCGCGCACCTCGCGTCCGACCCGCGCATATTTCTCCATGTCCGGCCGCACCACGCTGGCGTGCGGGCACAACCGCCGCGCCTCGAACATGGGCATCGCCGATCTCACCCCGAAGGTGCGCGCGACATAGCAGGCGGTGAGCACGACGCCGCGCTGGCGCCCGCCGACGATCACCGGCTTGTCGGCAAGCGTCGGATCGTCGCGCTTCTCGATGGTGGCATAGAAGGCGTCGCAATCGACGTGGGCGATGGCGAGCGCATCGATTTCCGGGTGATGCAGGATGCGCGGCGAGCCACAGGCGGAGCAGCGCCTGGCCTCGTCCAGCGCGTCGTGGCGGCAGTCACGGCAGAAGCCGGGCATGGCCCTCCCACATGTTGACCCCTCGCTCACCGCCGTCGCGATGGGGCGATCACGGCGTGTCCCGTTCCCAATGCCGGCCGGCGAGCATGTCGCGGGCGCGCATCACCGCGTCCGGATCGATGTCGTGCCGCGCGGCGAACGCAAGCAGCAACGGCTCATCGGCTGCAACGTGATCGAGGACGCCGGCGAGAAATTGCGGCTCGCGCGCGGCGTCGCGAATGGAGGCGGGGCCTAGTCCGGTCATCGCCAGAAAGCGACCGAGCCGCTCGGGCTCGCCCGCAATGAAACCCAGCGCGGCAATGGCGAGCTGTTCGGCCGCCGCCTGCGCTTCCTTGCGGCTCTCCGCCTTGCGCTGATTTGCCATCGCCATCTCCGCGGCGGTCCGCCTTGCCCGCCCGCACTAGATTAACGGCGCGGGCCAGGAAACTCCCGCCGGACGCTCCGATCAAGCCGGTTCCGCAGGTCCGCCGAGGGCGACGGGGAAACGGAATCAAGTCCCTCGACGCCAGGGCGACATGTCGGGTAGGTGAGGGACCGGATTCGTGAAGGAGACGACGATGCGCAAGGGCGGCCTATCCATTGCCGGCGTCAGCATTCTTTTCGCGCTGGGACTTGCGGCGTGGGAAATCTACTTTTTTTGGTATGCCGGGTCGTTCCCTGAGCTGGAGGGGAAGGTCGGCCTCTTCACCCCGGATCGGCTGGGTTTCAACATGGCTTGGCTCGCGGCCATTTATCTGACCTTTCAGCTCATCTCGATTCCGTTCAGCCTGCCCGCGGCCGGCAACCGTTTCACCGGCGTGGTGGATGGCCTCGCCTCGCTGGTGCCGCTCGCGGTTGTGCTGATCGTTGCATTCGGAAAGCCGCAGCTCGTCGCCACCCCGCAGCGGTGGGAGGCCGCCTGCCTGCTGATCTTCATCACCGTAGTCGATCTGTTCGGAGGATACACGTTCAATATCGCGCTCAGCCGCCGCACCATGGATGTCGCGCCGGCTGCGTCGGGCTGAGCGGGTTCAGTACAGAGGCACCGACTCACCTGCGCGCGCATCCGGACGGCGCGGCGGTCCGGTGCTCGTCCAAGGGTGTCGAGTGGACTTGTTCCCGGGTCGCAACGGACTGTCGCAACGCGCTGAATCTCCGTGATTTCGGCCAATTGTCGCGGCATGCCCGCAGGCGTGACACAACGCCGGTGTTTGCGTTTCCGTAACCTATCGGCCCTAGTTTTTGCGCCGTGCCTGCGCGAAAAACCCGGGCGTTCAGCGTGCGCGGTCCCAGCGGCGACGTGAAGCGCGCGAAAGGTCGGCGATGTCGAAGACCGTGATGATCGTGGAGGACAACGAGCTCAACATGAAGCTCTTCCACGACCTGTTGGAGGCTCACGGCTACCAGACGGTCGGCACGCGCAACGGCATCGAGGCGCTCGATCTCGCCCGCAAGCATCATCCTGATTTGATCCTGATGGACATCCAGCTCCCGGAAGTGTCCGGCCTCGAAGTGACGAAGTGGCTCAAGGAGGATCCGGAGCTCAAGGCCATCCCGGTCGTCGCCGTCACCGCTTTCGCAATGAAGGGCGACGAGGAGCGCATCCGCGAAGGCGGCTGCGAGGCCTATCTGTCGAAGCCGATCTCCGTCGGCAAGTTCATCGAGACCATCCGCCACTTTCTGGGCGCGGCCTGAAGGCAGCCTCCGATCTGGGTGCCGAGTGCTCCCCGCAAAGAACCCACGAACGGCGAATTGCCAAGGGTCAACCCCTGATGGGTGAGGCCAACCTAATTCTCCTTCTTATCCACAGCGTAATTTGTTGCTTTCCAAGGCCGTTGCGCTACCTTGCGCGAGGCGGTGGACAGAAACTCTTGGCCCGGACAGAACCGGGCCGCGGGGCATGACGCCATCGCCTATCGTATTGATAACCCTACGGAATGCTCAGGTCCGCCGCATCTCCTGGGTCCGTGGGGTTCGGCCGGTCCGGGAGCGGTACGAGTGGCCTCCTCATGACACCGCTCCCGACCGGCCACCTTCTTTGGGCGGCCGTCGCCTAATTCACAGTCACAAAGTACGCAAGAATTGAGCGGCGCCCAGGCGTGAGCGGCGCCGCATGTCGGGCGCGCTGTTACTTGATTTTGGATTCGCGGAACTCGACGTGCTTCTTGGCGACCGGATCGTATTTCTTCTTGACCAGCTTGTCGGTCATGGTGCGCGAATTCTTCCGCGTCACGTAATAGAAGCCGGTGTCGGCGCTGGAGACCAGCTTCACTTTGATGGTGGTGGCTTTCGCCATGGCGAACCTCGATCGCGTTGAATGTGCGCGGAACCTATAGGGTTTTCCGGCGAAGTGGAAGCCGCTTCATGTGCGCGTCCGCTGTGCATCCACACCCGCCGTTGCTACGCGTCATAGCATATCGCGCCGGAAGCGCCCCCGCGGCATGCTGTAGATCGGAACCGGCAGGTCGTGCCCGAAGCCGTCGGCGATGCGCACGTCGAGCTCTTCCAGCATCACGCCGGTGACCGCCGGCATATCGAGCTGCTTTGCCTCCGCGAGCGGCATCCACACCAGCTCCACGAGCTCCGCGTCGGGCCCGGTCACGCCCTCGATACGGTGCGCGATGGCGCTGGCATCCATGGTGAAGAAGCGCGCGTCGAACCGCCGCGAGCGGCCGGGCGGGGTGATGGCTCGGCCGATGAAATGCAGCGCGCTCAGATCCGGAAGGATTCTTGGCCTCGGCGAAAGCGTTCCACGGGCCGCGCGGAACCATCACCGTCTGCTCGGCGCGCACGCCGAGCAGCAGTCCGGTCTCCTCGAATGTCTCGCGGATGGCGGCGAGCGCGAACGCCTGCGCCTTGGCGGCGCTCGCCCGCTGCAGCCGCTTCATGAGGTGCGCCTGGGCGTGGGGATCGAGCGGCCGCGCAACCGGCATGCGCCGGTCGGCCGGGTCGACCCGGCCGCCGGGGAAGACGAATTTCCCCGGCATGAATTTGTGCCGCTGATGGCGTTTACCGAGCAGGACCTTGGGCACACCGCCGGAACGGTCGACCAGGATCAGCGTCGCGGCATCCTTCGGCCGCACATAAGGCGCGGTGAGGTCGCGCTCGACCTCGTTCATCCGCTTGACGAAGCGGTTCATTCGTTCGAGCCGGTCGGCGTACACGTTGCTCATCGTTTCCTGCTCCGCGCGCGCGGCGAGCGATCGGCGGCATGCTTGCGCGGGCTGCGCGCGCGCCGCGTCCCCCGGCGCGCGCCGTCATCGCGGCCCTCGGAGAGAAGCTCGAATCGCAACGCGCCCGCGACCGGCGCGACCTCGACCAGGCGCACCGTCACGCGATCGCCGAGGCGGTGCGTCTCGCCGCTGTGATCGCCGATCAGCGCGTGCCGACCCTCGTGGTAGCGGAAATATTCGCCGCCGATGGTGCGCGCCGGGATGAACCCATCCGCGCCGGTGTCGGCGAGCTTGACGAAAAGGCCGGCGCGAGTGGCGCCCGAAATGTGGCCCTCGAAGGTTGCGCCGATGCGGTCGGCGAGGAAGTGGGCGAGCAGGCGGTCGAAGGTCTCGCGCTCGGCTTTCATGGCGCGGCGTTCGGCGGCCGAAATCTGCGCGCCGATCTCGCCCAGCGCCGCGACGTCCTGATGGTCCGGCAGCGCGCCGTCGCCGAGCTTGAGGGCGCGCATGAGGCCGCGATGGACCACGAGATCGGCATAGCGGCGGATCGGCGAGGTGAAATGCGCGTAGCGGCGCAGGTTGAGGCCGAAATGCCCATAGTTCTCGGCGGCATATTCGGCCTGCGCCTGCGTGCGCAGCACCACCTCGTTGACGAGCTTTTCCGCGTCGCGGCCTTTGACCCGCGCCAGGATGCGGTTGAACTGCTCGGCCCGCAACGCGCCGGCCTTCGGCAGCGAGATGTCGAGGCTTTGCAGGAACTCGCGCAGCGCGTTCACGCGCTCCGGATCCGGCTCGTCGTGCACGCGATAGATCAGCGGCACCCGCGCCCGCTCCAGCGTTTCCGCCGCCGCCACATTGGCGAGGATCATGAATTCTTCGATCAGCCGGTGCGAGTCGAGGCGTTCCGGGGTCATCACGCGGTCGACCGTATTGTGGGCGGTGAGCACGATCTTGCGTTCCGGAAGCTCGAGATCGAGCGGCGCGCGCTCGTCGCGCGTGCGCTTCACCGCGCGATAGGCGCAATAGAGAGGCTCCAAGATGGAGGCCAGCAGCGGCCCGGTCGTGTCGTCGGGCCAGCCGTCGACCGCGGCCTGCGCCTGCACGTAATTGAGCTTGGCGGCCGAGCGCATGAGCACGCGATGAAAGCCGTGGGAACGCTTGCGGCCGTCGGCGCCGACGACGAGACGCACGGCGAGCGCGGCGCGATCCTGCCCCGGTCGCAGCGAGCACAGGTCGTTGGAGATGCCTTCCGGCAGCATCGGCACGACGCGGTCGGGGAAATAGACCGAGTTGCCGCGCACGAGCGCCTCGCGGTCGAGCGCGGAGCCCGGCCGCACATAGTGGGCGACATCGGCGATGGCGACGGTGATCACGAAGCCGCCGGGATTGGCCGGGTCTTCGTCGCGCGCCGCGTGCACGGCGTCGTCGTGGTCCTTGGCGTCGGCGGGATCGATGGTGACGAGCGGCAGCGCGCGCCAGTCCTCGCGGCCGGCAAGGGTCGCGGGCTTGGCAGCTTCCGCCTCCGCCAGCGCTGGGGCGGGGAAGACGTGCGGAATTGAATGGGCGTGGATGGCGATCAGGCTGATCGCGCGCTCGGTCGCGAGCGAGCCCAACTTCTCCTTCACGCGCGCGCTGGCAAGGCCAAAGCCGCTGCGGCGCCCCGCCACCTCGACCGCGACCAGGTCGCCATCCTGCGCGCCTGTTTCGGCGCCCGGGGGGATCGAAAGCTCCTGGCCGAGCTGCTTCTTGTCGATCGGCACCAGCCGCCCGCCGCCGCCGGCGGTCGCGCGGAAAATGCCGAGCACGCGCTGCTTGGCCCGGTCGATGAGCTTGATGACGCGCCCGGCATGGCGGATCGGATCGCTCTTCTCGGCGCTTTCCTCGACCCGGAGCAAGACGCGGTCGCCGATGCCGGCGATCCCGCTCGGCGGCGCGCCGCGCGGAATCCGCACGCGGATTTTCGGAGCGGGGCCGTGCTCGGTCTCGTCCCATTCGGTTGGCAGCGCGAGCAACTCACCGTCGGTGTCGCGCGCGGTGACGTCCGCGACCACGACTTGGGGCAGGGTCCCGGGATGATGCAGCTTCTTGCGGCGGCGCTCGACGCGGCCTTCGTCGGCGAGTTCGCGCAGCATCTGTTTGAGGGCGGCGCGGCCGGCGTTCTTCATGCCGAAGGCGCGTGCGATCTCGCGCGTGCCGACCTTGCCGGGTTGCTGGCCGATGAAGGCGACGATGTCGTCTTTGGAGGGGGTAGGGGGCCTGGTGCGCGGAGGTTTCATGTCAGGGGCCGGACGTCAGTCATCGCAATCAGAAGACTTGCTCCCGCACCTGCGCGTTCCCCCCTGATGGCTGAGCTCGGGTCACTGTCCCCTGGACTTGCGGGCGGGCTTTTCCTGTTTGGCGGGCGGCTTCGCGGCGGCGGCGGCTTTCGGTTTGGCTGGCGTCTTGCGCGCGGTGCTGCGCGACTTGGCCGGCGGTTTCGTCGGCCCGCGCGCGGCCCTTGCGTCCAGCAGCCCGACCGCCTGATCGAGCGTGATCGCCTCCGGGGTCATGTCGGAGGGCAGGGTGGCATTGACGCCATCGTGGCTGACATAGGGTCCGTAGCGGCCGGCCTTCACGACGATGGGGCCGCCCTTGTCGGGGTGATCGCCGAGCGCGCGCCCGGGATCGCCTCCGGCGCGGCCCCGGCGCGGTCCCTTGGCGCGCTTCTCCTCGATCAGCGTCACCGCCCGGTTGAGCCCGACCGTGAGCACGTCGTCGCCGGGCGTGAGATTGCCGTAGACCTTGCCGTGCTGGACGTAAGGCCCGAAACGGCCGACGCCGGCGATGATCGGCTCGCCGTCGTCGGGATGCTTGCCGATCTCGCGCGGGAGCGAAAGCAGCCCGAGCGCGCGAGGAAGGTCGACGTCGTCGGGAGCGAGCCCTTTGGGCAGGCCGGCGCGTTTGGGCTTCTCGCCCTCAGCCGCCTCGCCGAGCTGCAGGTAGGGTCCGAACCGACCCGAGCGCAGGGTGACTTCGAGGCCGGACGCGGGATCCTCGCCGAGCTTCTTCATGCCGCCGTCGGGACCGCCATTGGCGCCGTTCCCCGTCGCGAGCTGGCGGGTATAGCGGCATTCCGGATAGTTCGTGCAGCCGATGAAGCCCCCGAACTTGCCGAGCTTGAGCGAGAGCCGGCCGGTCTCGCAGTTCGGGCATTTGCGCGGATCGGTGCCGTCGGCGCGCGGCGGAAACAGGTGCGGCGCCAGCATCTCGTCGAGCGCGTCGATCACCTGCGCGACCCGCAGCTCCTTGATGTCGCCGACCGCGGCGGTGAATTCGCGCCAGAAATCCCGCAACAGGTCGCGCCAGGCAATCTCGTTGTTGGAGATGCGGTCGAGCTGCTCCTCGAGACCGGCGGTGAAGTCGTACTCGACATAACGGGCGAAGAAGCTTTCGAGAAAGGCGGTCAGCACGCGGCCTTTGTCCTCGGGAACGAGCCGCTTCCTGTCGATGCGCACATAGCCGCGATCCTTGAGCACCTGCAGGATCGAGGCATAGGTCGACGGCCGGCCGATGCCGAGCTCCTCCATGCGCTTGACCAGCGAGGCTTCCGAATAGCGCGGCGGCGGCTCGGTGAAGTGCTGGGTTGCATCGATCTTGCGCTTGGCCAGGTTCTCGCCCGCGCTCATCTCCGGGAGGCGACGGGCATCGTCGTCGTCGCTGACGTCGTCCTCGCCCTCCTGATAGAGCGTGAGGAAGCCGTCGAACTTCACCACCGTGCCGGTGGCACGCAGATCGATGACGCGGCCGCCGGCCTTGGCGGTGATATCGGCGGTGGTGCGTTCGAGCTCGGCCGATTCCATCTGGCTCGCCATCGTGCGCAGCCAGATCAGCTCGTAGAGCTTCGCCTGATCGGGGTCGAGAAACGATTTCGTCTCTTTCGGGCGGCGCCCGACGTCGGTCGGCCGGATCGCCTCGTGCGCCTCTTGCGCATTTTTTGCTTTGGTCTGGTATTGGCGGGGCGAGGCGGGCACATAGCTCTTGCCGTAGTCGGCGCCGATCAGGCGGCGGGTTGCGGCGAGCGCTTCCTCCGCGATGTCCACGCCGTCGGTACGCATGTAAGTAATGAGTCCGATGGTTTCGCCGCCGATGTCGATGCCTTCGTAGAGCCGTTGCGCGATGCGCATGGTGTGGGCCGGCGCAAAGCCGAGCTTGCGGCTGGCTTCCTGCTGCAGCGTCGAGGTGGTGAACGGCGCCGGCGGGTTGCGCTTGGCGGGTTTGGCCTCGACATTGGCGACCGCGAACGCGGCGCTTTCCAGCGCCTGTTTGAAGGCCTCGGCCTCGGCGCCCGAGCCGATATCGAGCCGCTGGACCTTCTGGCCGTCGGCGCCCACGAGCCGCGCTTCGAACTCGTCGCCGCGCGGGGTGGCGAGGGTGGCCACCAGCGACCAATATTCGCGCGGCACGAATTTTTCGATTTCGAGCTCGCGGTCGCAAACCAGCCGCAGCGCCACCGATTGCACGCGCCCGGCTGAGCGCGCGCCCGGAAGCTTGCGCCACAGCACCGGGGAAAGCGTGAATCCCACAAGGTAATCGAGCGCGCGGCGGGCGAGATAGGCGTCGACCAGCGCCGCGTCGATGTTGCGGGGGCGCTGCATGGCGTCGAGCACCGCCTGCTTGGTGATGGCGTTGAATACCACCCGTTCGACCGACTGCTTCCCGAGCGCGTGCTTCTCCTTCATCACTTCGAGCACGTGCCAGGAAATGGCCTCGCCCTCGCGATCGGGGTCGGTGGCCAGAATAAGCTTGTTGGCCCCCTTCAGCGCGCGGGCGATGTCGTTGAGGCGCTTCTGGGACTTGTCGTCGACCTCCCAGATCATGCGGAAATCGTGTTCGGGGTCGACCGATCCGTCCTTGGCCGGGAGGTCCCGCACATGGCCGAACGAGGCCAATACCTCATAGCCGGAGCCAAGGTATTTGTTGATGGTCTTTGCCTTGGCCGGTGACTCGACGACAACGATATTCATGCAATTCCAATGAGTTAAGTGGCGCAACCGCGGCACCTGGGGCGGAATCGGCCCGCGGTTGTCGCGGCGAAAGATGGGGATGTCAACCCGTGCTGTCAAACCAGGGAACGCGGCCGCACCGCCGCACGAGCCCCGGGCGGTCCGCCGGGCAGCAGCAGGAGCTTCCAATCGAGAATGAATTTTTATTGAGTTATACTAGATATTTGTAGAGTGAAACTAAAGTCATGGATAAGGCAACATGGTCGCCTGCCGTGGAGCCATTAACGATCCGCCATGCCGACGTTCCAGGAAGGCCCTCGCGGGCGGGCCGCAGAGCAGGAGCGACGGTCCCAGGTCGTTTGCCAAGCGATGACGCGGCCATCTAAGTTGCAAGCGGTGGATGAGCAACGCATGCGTTCCTGGATTGGAGAATTGGTCATGCCCGGCCCTGGCAAGCTTCTCGCCACCGCTGTCCTGGCCGCGAGCGCGGCATCGTTCGCGGCTCCGGCACCCGCCGCTCCCATCGCGGCGCCGTCGTCGCTGCAGAGCGCAGCGGCGCCGTTGACCGAGTCCGTGCAGTGGTGGGGGTGGGGGCCCTACGGCTATTATTCACCCGGCTACGTCTACGGAGGCTGGGGCTGGAACCCCGGCGGCGCTGCGCCTGCGCCCGGCTATGCCGCGGGCTATCAAGCCGGTGCCTACGATGTGGCGAGATGCGTGGAGCGGTTCCGCTCCTACGATCCGGTCTCGCGCACCTATCTCGGCCGCGATCGCCGCCGCCATCCCTGTCCGTAGATCTGCTCCCGGCTGATTCTAAACCAGCGACACCAGGGCGCCGCCGTGGCGTTCGAGCCGTCCCGCGAGGTCGAGCTCGAGCAGCACCATGCGCACGATGGCGGGCGAGCTTGCGGACAGGCGGATGAGGTCGTCGATCGGCACCGGGGTCGGTCCGAGCAATCCGATGATGCGCGCGCGCTCGTCGGCGCCGGGCTCGCCGGCGAGCGGGGCGGGGGCGTCGGGCTCTTCGGCGGCAAGCTCCATCGGCGCGCCCAGGATCGGGCGAACGGCCGCGATCACGTCGGCAGCCTCGGTCACCAGGGTCGCGCCCTGCTTGAGCAAGTCGTTGGTGCCTTCGGCACGCGGATCGAGCGGCGAGCCGGGCACGGCGAACACTTCGCGGCCTTGCTCGAGCGCGAACCGCGCCGTGATCAGCGAGCCGGAACGCTTCGCCGCCTCCACCACGACGATGCCGACCGCCAAGCCCGAAATCAGCCGATTGCGGCGGGGAAAATCACGCGCGCGCGGCTCCCAGCCGAGCGGCATCTCGGAGACCAAAGCGCCCTCGGCCAGGATCGCCGTTGCAAGGTCGCCGTGCTCGGGCGGGTAGATGTGATCATGGCCGCCGGCGAGCACGGCGATAGTGCCGGTGGCGAGGCTCGCCCGATGGGCGGCAGCGTCGATGCCGCGCGCGAGGCCGGACACGACGGCAAAGCCAGCGGCGCCGAGATCGCGCGCGAGCCGCTCGGCGAAGCGCATGCCCGCCGCCGAGGCATTGCGCGCGCCGACGATGGCGAGCATCGGCAGCGCCAGCGCCGCGGTCTTGCCGCGCACCGCAATGAGCGGCGGGGCGTCGTCGATCATCTGCAGGCGGCTCGGATAGTCCGGCTCGCCCGACGCAACCAAGGTCACCCCGAAGGCCGCCGCCGCCTTGAGCTCGCGCTCGGCCTCGTGCTGCGGATGGACGCGAGCGGGACGGGTCGCCCCGCCGCGCCGGGCGAGAGCGGGCAGCGCCGCCAGCGCCGCGCGCGCCCCGCCGTAATGGTTGACGAGGGCACGAAACGTGCGCGGGCCCACGTTGTCGCTGCGAATGAGGCGCAGCCAGTCGAGCCGCTGCTCGTCGCTCAGCCGGATGCCTTCGCCTTCACTGCTCACGGACATAGCCCCAGCCAGGTTGGTGCTTGTGCTATTAGAACAAAACAGGTACAAAAATCAACTCAACCAGGCCTTGCATGCTGGGGAATGCTGATGGAAAGTTCAGGCGGGCTGGGAGCGGAACATGCATCTATTCGTAGCTTTAGCGATTGGTATCATTTTGACTGGCTGTGCGACCATAACGCGGGGGACAACCCAGGTTGTAGCGATCAACACGCCCGGGGTTCCCGGGGCGACCTGCACCCTGACCTCGGAATTGATCGGCACCCAAACCCTGGTCACGCCATCGACGGTGTCGCTCCAAAAGGGGGTCAACAACGTCGCGGTTCATTGCACCAAGCAATGCTATCACGAGGGCGTCGGAGTGATTGCGTCCAACGTGGAAGGCATGACCGCCGGCAACATTCTTGTTGGAGGGGTCATCGGGCTCGGCGTCGATGCCGCAAGCGGCGCGATGAATTCATATGCGCCTGAAGTTCAGGTGGTGATGACGCCGATCCCGGGCTGCCGGCCGCCGCCGCCCCCATCCTCACGCCGCTAGTCTAGCTCGTGTCCGTGCGGATCATGCCGTGCGGATCAAGCCAGCATGGCTCGCCCGCATTATCGTGCTGACGACGAGGAGCCGGCAACCGAAGAACGCGGCCCCATACCGCTTACATGTCGCTGTGCGGCGCTCGATCGTTGTCTATCGTTACAGGCACAAACCCCATGGCGCTGAGTGACGCCATGGTCGCGATATACCAAAGAATCCACATGGCCTGTTCCCCCCGGTCCCGAAACCTACGGTGTAGGTTCCACGCCGGAACCCTTCGCCCCAAGGGTGGTCGAATTGGGGACTTGGGTAGTTGCTGCCGGAGAAATCGTCCGAGTGTGACTTTTCAGCACCACGCAGTGGGAGCGTCTTCGCCAGGCGTTCTCTCTCGAGCGTGGGCCATTGCGAGAAACGGCAGCGCGCCACGGGATCGGCTTGACGTCAGCACGACCATTGCCAGCCGTTGCAGGCCGGCCTGGCCGGCCGGGGCTGGTGCTGGCGGGCGGTTTGCGTGGAGCGGCGGGTGGGGGCGGCGGACTTCGGAGGGGGGGCCGGTGGCCCAATGAAGTCGGCGATGGGCTGCTCCTCGACCGGTTGTGCCTTGGGGGCGACCGCGGGCAGAGTTGCGGCCGTCGCCGTACGAACGGCAGCGCCTGACGAGGCCGGAGAGGATTGGACGAGATGGGCGTTGAGCGCGATCAAGCCCGCCATCAGCACCACTCCGACGACGACAAAGTATTTCAGGATCAGCATCGGTCCCCCAGGCCGCAAGCATTGCCGCATCTTTGGTTAGTCGCGCGAGGCGCGATGAAGGTTCAGGGGCGACGGCGCAGGCGGGGTGGCCGCCGCGGGCTTTGACACCCCTCCGCCGGCGGGTCTTTATTCGCGGTCCTTCACGCCTGGGGAGTTGAAGATGTTGTTCGCGCTGTTCTTGATCGTGACATCGAGCGTAGGGATGACCACGACCGTTGTGGGCCACTTCAAGGATCGAGCTGCATGTGAGGTCGCGGCCAAGACCGTCACCATCGTCATCCGAGAAAACGCGACCATCGGCTTTGTTACGATGTGCATTGAGACACAGGACCGCTGAAATTCCGCCGGCAATGCGCGTCACCGGCAAGGACCGGTTGCTGGGTCGGAGAAGCGAAAGTCGTCAAGCCCCCGAGGAGACCGGCTTGCCGATCTTGCCCTCGGTTCCATTGATCAAACGCGCGATGTTGGCCCGGTGCATGATCCACAGCAGCACCGTCAGGAACGCAAACAGCGCCGCCTCCGGCCGGTACCCGAGCACCCACAGCGCCAACGGCGTGCCCGCGCTCGCCGCCAGCGCGGCGAGCGACGAGTAGCGGGTGAGCGCTGCCATCGCGAGCCAGATCGCGCCGAAGGCAATGGCGACCGGCCACGCCATTGCCAGCAGGAGTCCGATATAGGTCGCGACGCCCTTGCCGCCCTTGAAGCCGAGCCAGACCGGAAACAGGTGGCCGAGGAAAGCGCCGAGCGCGGCCGGGATTGCGAGGTCGCGCGCGAAATATTGATACTCCGCGCCGTAGTACCAATAGACGAGCAGCACGGCGGCGGTGCCCTTGAGCGCGTCGCCGAGGAGGGTCGCGGCGGCGAGCCCTTTGCGGCCGGTGCGCAGCACATTGGTCGCGCCGATATTGCCGGAACCGATGGAGCGGATGTCGGGCGCGCCCGCGAGCCGCGTCAAGATCAGCCCGAACGGGATCGAGCCGCAGAGGTAGCCGAAGGCGAACGCCGCGGCGTAGGCCGGCAACAGCGGCAGGAGCGCTTCCAGCATGAACCTCGTCCCGGCGGCCGGGCGCAGGGCGCCCGTTCGCATCATATCATCGGCCTGCGCGCGGCAATCGTAGCTTGTCAGACGTATTCGTAGACCGTGCGGCCGGCGACGATGGTGCGCACCACGCGGCCCTGCAATCTCGCCTCGTCGAAGGGCGTGTTCTTGCACTTCGACTTGAGCTCGTCGGGATCGAGGATCCAGGGCGCGTCGAGATCGAGCACGACCAAATCCGCCGGACTCCCCTGCCGCAGCGTTCCGCCCGGCAGGCCCAGGATTTTCGCGGGCGTGCTCGCCATCGCCTTGAGCAGGGTCA
Organism: uncultured Alphaproteobacteria bacterium; assembly: GCA_963827585.1. GTDB lineage: Bacteria > Pseudomonadota > Alphaproteobacteria > Rhizobiales > Xanthobacteraceae > VAZQ01. Next base: position 18,278 of record CAWHCK010000004.1, on the reverse strand, counting down.
TGATCGGCAGCTCGCCGTTGTGCACGAGCCGGAGGCCGGCGGTGAGCATGGTCTCGAGCCCGATGGCGCCGGGGCTCGCTTCGGCGAAGGGCAGGCGCTTGCCTTCCACATCCTGCGGATTGTGGTCGGACATCACCACGTCGATCAGGCCCGATGCGAGCGCCGCGACTAGCGCCGTACGGTCGCTCTCCGCGCGCAGCGGCGGGCTGAGCTTGAGGAAGGTGCGATAGGGCCCAACGTCGATCTCGTTGAGGGTGAGATGGTTGATGGAGGCGGAGGCGGTGACCTTGAGGCCCTGGTCCTTGGCGCGGTGGAGGACGTCGAGCGCCTCGGCGCAGGTGAGCGACGCGGCGTGATAGCGGCCTTCGGTCAGCGCAACCAGGCGCATGTCGCGCTCCAGCATGATGGTTTCGGCCGCCGTCGGCACGCCGGTGAGCCCGAGCCGCGCCGCAAACTCGCCTTCGTTCATAACGCCTTCGCCGACGATGTCGGGGTCTTCAGTGTGATGGACGATGAGCGCGTCGAAATCGCGCGCATAGGTCAGCGCGCGCCGCATGACCTGCGCATTGCGCACGCTCTTGGCGCCCTGGGTGAAGGCGATGGCGCCCGCCGCCTTGAGCAGGCCGATCTCGGCCATTTCCTCCCCGCGCAGTCCTTTGGTCAGCGCCGCCATCGGCTGCACGTGCACGATCGAGGTGTCGCGCGCCCGCCGCAGCACGAAGTCGACGATCGCCGGATCGTCGATCACCGGCGAGGTTTCGGGCTGGCACACGATGGTGGTGACGCCGCCGGCGGCGGCCGCCTGGCTCGCCGAGGCGATGGTTTCACGATATTCCGCGCCGGGCTCGCCGACGAAGGCGCGCATATCGATGAGGCCGGGCGCCACCACCTTGCCCTTGCAGTCGATGACCTCGGTCGCCTCGGGCACCCCGGCCGCGCCGATGCCGCGCTTGGCCTCGCGGATCACGCCGTCGGCGATCAGGAGATCGCCGTCGATGTCGAGATCGCGCGAGGGGTCGAGAATGCGGGCATTGGCGAGCAGGATCGGGCGGCGCTCGGTCAGCATCATCATGGGTCATCGCCTTGCCGCCCGGCACTGAATACGCCGCCCTCACGCATTCGGCAGGTTCCGCGACAGCGCTTCGAGCACGGCCATGCGCACGGCGACGCCCATCTCCACCTGCTCGCGGATGAGCGACTGGGCGCCATCGGCCACCGCGGTGTCGATCTCGACGCCGCGGTTCATCGGCCCGGGATGCATGACCAGCGCGTCCGGCTTGGCATAGGCGAGCTTCTTCTGATCGAGCCCGAAATAATGGAAGTATTCCTGGGTCGAGGGCACGAACGAGCCGTTCATGCGCTCGCGCTGCAGGCGCAGCATCATGACGATGTCGGCATCGCGCAGGCCCTCGCGCATGTCGCGCGTAGCCTCGACGCCGAGGCGCTCGATCCCGGGCGGCAACAGGGTCGACGGCGCCACCACGCGCACCCGCGCGCCCAGCGCATTGAGCAGGATGATGTTCGAGCGCGCGACGCGCGAATGCAGAATGTCGCCGCAGATGGCGACGGTCAGCCGCTCGATGCGGCCTTTGTTGCGGCGGATGGTGAGCGCGTCGAGCAGCGCCTGGGTCGGATGCTCGTGCGCGCCGTCGCCGGCATTGATCACGGAGCAGTCGACCTTCCTGGCGAGGAGCTCGACCGCGCCGGAGGCGTGATGGCGCACCACGATGATGTCGGGGTGCATGGCGTTGAGCGTGATCGCGGTGTCGATCAGCGTCTCGCCCTTGCGCATGGAGGACGAGCCGACCGACATGTTCATGACGTCGGCGCCCAGCCGCTTGCCGGCGAGCTCGAACGAGGCCTGGGTGCGGGTCGAGACCTCGAAGAACAGATTGATCAGCGTGCGCCCGCGCAGCGAGGCCTGCTTCTTGTCGATCTGGCGGTTGAGCTCGACGAATTGCTCGGCGAGGTCGAGCAGGCCCACGATCTCGTCGCGCGAAAGCCCTTCGATCCCCAACAGATGGCGCTGGTTAAGGACGAACGTGGACTTTTGGGCGATGTTCATCAAAGCCGGTTCTATAGGCCCGCGCATGGCCGGCCGCAAGAGACCGTGGTGCGCCCCGGCCAGGCGGCTGTGGATGTTTCGCGCGCGGCCAGGCTGACCCGGTCGGAATCAGGCCATCGAAGCGGCCCGCGACGCGTTGATCAAAGGCCCACAAGCGCGGGAGCGGTGCTTGCCGGGCGGCATCAAGTCCGCGACGATGTGCTTGGCGTGAACCAGGCACGGAGCAGGCGATGCCGGCGCCATTCGAGCAAGTCCTCAACCAGTCGCCGCCCTATGTGGACGTCGATCTCTATGCCAGCGACCTGCCGCTGCGGAGCGCTGTCGCGGCCAATGGCGGCGACGGCGACGCGGCGGGGCTGGCGGCCTTCGGCAAGCACTGGGGCACGGCCGAGATGTTCGACCTCGCGCGGCAAGCGAACGAGAGCCCGCCGAAGCTGAAAATCTTCGACGCCAAGGGCTTTCGCCGCGACTTCATCGAGTTCCACCCGGCCTACCATGGGTTCATGGCGGAGAGCGTGGCGGCGGGCTTGGCCGCCTCGACCTGGCGCGAGAATGCAACGCCAGCGCCCGCCCCCGCGCAGGTGACGCGCGGCGCGCGCTTCTACATGGCGGCGCAGATCGAGACCGGCCATCTTTGCCCGATCACCATGACGCGCGCCGCGGTCGCGGCGCTCGCCGTCGAGCCGACGCTCGTCGCCAAGCTCATGCCCAAGATCATGTCGCGCCGTTACGATCCCCGCTTCCGCCCGTGGTGGGAAAAGACCGGCATCACGCTGGGCATGGGCATGACCGAGAAGCAGGGCGGCACCGACGTGCGCACCAACACCACGCGGGCGGAGCCCGCGGGCGAGGGCTATGCCGTCAACGGCCACAAATGGTTCATGTCGGCGCCCATGTGCGACGCCTTTCTGGTGCTGGCGCAGGCGCAGGGCGGGCTCACCTGTTTCCTCATGCCGCGCTTTCGTCCCGACGGATCGGTCAACGGGCTGCATTTCCAGCGCCTCAAGGACAAGCTCGGCAACCGCTCGAACGCCTCCTCCGAGGTCGAGTTCGCGGACGCCTTTGCCTGGCGCGTGGGCGAGGAGGGCAGGGGCGTGCGCACCATCATCAACATGGTGCAGCTCACGCGGCTCGATTGCGCGCTCGCGTCCGCCGGCATCATGCGCATGGCACTGGCGCAGGCGATCCACCACGCGCGCCACCGCACCGTGTTTCAAAAGCAACTCGTCGATCAGCCGATGATGCGGGCGGTGCTCGCCGACATGGCGCTCGAGGTGGAGGCTGCGACCGCGCTGGTCATGCGGCTTGCCCGCTCCTTCGATCTTGCCGGCAAGCGATCCGCACGAGGCCGCACGGGCACGCCTGCTCACGCCGGCGGTGAAATATTGGGTGTGCAAGACCGCGCCGGGTTTCATCTACGAGGCGATGGAGTGTCTCGGCGGCAACGGCTACGTCGAGGAAAGCATCCTGCCGCGGCTCTATCGCGAGGCGCCGGTCAACGCGATCTGGGAGGGCTCGGGCAACGTGATGTGCCTCGATGTGCTGCGCGCGCTCGCTCGCGAAGGCGAGGCCGGCCGAGCCGTGCTGCGCGCGCTCGCCGGCGAGGCGGCCGAGTTGCCGGGCGCAGGCGAGGCCGCGGACTTCATTCAGCGTGCATTGTCGGCGCCGGACGCGGAGGCGTGGGCACGGGCTGCGGTCGGCCGCCTTGCGCTGCTGGCGGCGGCGGCGGCGTTGCGCCAAACGTCGGCGCCGGAGGCGGCCGAGCTTTTCGCCCGCACGCGGCTGCAGGTCGGTCATGGCGCGCTCTACGGGACAAGCGACCTCGGTCCCGACCAGGCGCAACGGCTGCTTGAGCGGGCATTGCCGTCCCCGTGAGCGCCGCCCGCTCCCGGGCCAGGGCATCACACGTTTGTGGCAGCACACGTTTTTGTGACGAGCGGGTTCCGCAGCCGCGATGTCGGCGTTGGAACCGCAGCCGGGGCGGCGTGTTGGTCCGGCACGCATCGATCTCAACGGAGGCCAATAATGTCGAACATCCTCAGGAAAGCCGCGATCGGACTAGGGGTTGCGGGGACGCTGGCGGTGGCCGCAGCGGCGCCGTCCCTGGCCCAGGTCGTGGTCGTCGACCCCTATTACGGTTACGCCGGCCCGCAGATCTATGTCGGTCCCTATGGCGGCTATGCCTATGCTCCGGGTTACGGCGGTTACCGCAGCTGGGATTATCCAGCCGGCTACGACACCGGCGGCATGCCGTATTCCTACCGCGAGCTCGGGTGGCAACCGGGACCGCGCGGCGCCGCTCCCGCGAACCCGTGCTGGCCGTCGCAGCGCGCGAACAACCGTTGCTAGCGTAGCCTCCGGCTCGCCGTCACCCGCGGGCTTGATCTGTTACATGATGGCGCCGCGGGCGAGGCGATCGAGCGCGCCCTGCAAAATGAAGGCGGCGGCGTGTTGATCGATCACGCTGGCGCGCCGGGCGCGCGTCACGTTGGCCGCGATCAACTCGCGCTCGACCGCGGCGGTGGAGAGCCGCTCGTCCCAAAGCGCGATCGGAAGCTCGGTCAGACGCGCAAGGTTGCGAGCAAAGGCGCGGGTCGCTTGCGCGCGCGGTCCTTCGCTGCCGTCCATGTTGATGGGCAGGCCGAGAACGAAGGCCGCCGCCTGGCGCTCGGCGGCGAGCGCCAAGAGGCGCGCGGCGTCGGTGGAAAAATTCTTGCGCGCGATGGTCTCGACGCCGGTCGCGAGCCGCCGGTCGGGATCGCTCGACGCGACCCCGATGGTCTTGCTGCCGAGGTCGAGGCCGATCAGCGTCCCGCGCGCGGGCAGATACGCCGCCGCCTCGGCCAGGGGTAGGATCAATGCCGGCATGCGCAACGGGTAGCATGCGCCGAGGCGGGCGGCCACGCTCGCGCGGCGTCCCCATCGCCGCTTTGCGGGGTGCGGTTACGTCCCCATTGACGCATTGTCGTACCGCGCGTTGTCTGCTGCGGCGGAGCGAGGAGGTCGCCATGGCCAAGAGGACGGATGTCCGGCGCAAGCTCGTCGAATTCGACGAGGAGACTTGGCAGGCCCTCGACCTGCTCGGGCGCGAACTCGATGAAGACCTTCCAGGAGCTTTCCGACGAGGCCTTTCGCGACCTGCTGCGAAAGCACGGGCGGCCGACGGATCTCAAGACTGCGCTCAAGCAGAGCGTGCGAGCGTCCGCCGCGCCGCGCGCGGCGGCGTTCGAACGCAAGCGCGGACGCCGTGGTTAGAGCGGATCAGGTCGCCGGCGGAGGTGCAAAAAAGCAGCGCCGGCTGCCGTCCGGCCGCTTGCAGCGCCAGAATTCCCCGTCCGGCGAGGGCTGCGCTTCAGTGAAAGGAACCGCCTCGTACATCTGCGGACCGACGCCGGCGAGCGGGCCGTGGATGATCACATAGCCCTCGCCGGTCATCATGATGCGTTCCTTGGGAATGACAAAGCAGTCGCCATGGCCGCAGCACCATTCGCCGGCGGCGTTCTTGTGGCCGCCGCGGGAGATCCAGCTGTCGTGGGCGAAACTATCGGGAATGATGAGAACGAAGGTGGCAAAGACGAGCGCGAGCCGTGCGAGGCAGCGGAGCATGATTATCCCTTTTGTTGTCCCCGGCGCGGCTGTTGATCTAGGTCGATGAACTCTCCTTGGTTCCCGGAACGAAACCGGTTGCAAACGTTTGGTTTGCACCCGGCCTCTCGGATCAAATCCGCCGTCGCAGACGAGAACCGTCCGATACAACGAATCAACCCATTGATGCGGAACTATAAACCATTTTAGGTGCAGTGCACACCCTCTTATATTGCATCGCACCATTGCGCCCAGAATGAGGCGGCGGAGGCGATCTGCCCAGGGACAAGGCGGGCTCCCGGTAAGCGTTCCTGGCCTGCCGGTCGCGCCTCGGTCATGGCAAGCGGCGATGATGCGCCTGCCGCACCTGCTGTAAGATGCCCCAAGGCAATGGAGGACGAGATGAGAATGACCTTGCTGAGCGTTGCGATCGTGCTCATGGCCGTCGGCGCGCCGCGCGGCGCCGCGGCGGCGGAGATCAAGGTGCTGACCGCCGGCGCCTTCAAGCAGGTGCTGCTGGCCGTGGTGCCCGAGTTCGAGAAGCAGACCGGCCACAAGGTGACGGTCGAGAACGATACGGTGGGCGCGCTGACCAAGCGGATCGAAAGCGGCGAAGTGTTCGACGTCGCGGTGCTGACCCCCGCGGCGGTCAACGACCTCTCGAGCAAGGGCAGGTTCGTCGCCGGCAGCCGGACCAATCTCGCGCGCGTCGGAGTCGGGGTCGTGGTGAAGGACGGCACGCCCAAGCCTGACATCGGCTCGGTCGAGGCGTTCAAGCGCGCGTTGCTCGACGCCAAGTCGGTGGCCTATATCGATCCCAAGGCCGGGGGCTCGAGCGGTATCTATGTTGCGGGCCTGCTCGACAAGCTCGGGATCGCCGGCGAGGTCAATGCCAAGGCCAAGTTGATTCCCGGCGGCGCGGTCGCCGAGCACATCGCCCGCGGTGAAGCCGAGCTGGGCGTTCACCAGATCAGCGAAATCCTGCCGGTGAAAGGGGTCACCCTGGTCGGTCCGCTCCCGGCGGACATCCAGAACTACACCGTGTACGCCGCCGGCCTCGGCGCCAGCGCCAAGGAGACCGACGCCGCCAAGGCCTTGCTCAAGGCCTTGGCGGGCCCGGCCACGGCCGACGTGCTCAAGTCGCGGGGCATGGAGCCGGCGGGATCGTGAGGCGCCGGTAGTTGCCGGCGAGCCATGGTCAAGGCCCTGTTCTTCGACGTCTTCGGCACGCTCGCCGACTGGCGCAGCGGCATCGCGCGCGAGGCCGAGATCATTCTCGCGCCGAGCGGCTACGCGCTTGACTGGCTGGCCTTCGCCGATGCCTGGCGCGACCAATACCAGCCGGCGATGGAGGAGGTGCGCGCCGGCCGCATCCCGTTCTGCAAGCTCGACGCGCTGCACCGGCGCAATCTCGATCGCATCCTGCCGCGGTTCGGCATCTCCGATCTCAACGACGATGTGGCGCGCGATCTCACCTTGGCCTGGCATCGGCTCGATGGCTGGCCCGACGTCGCGCCGGGCCTGCGGCGGCTCAAGCGCCGCTTCATGCTCGCGCCGGTGTCGAACGGCAACATTTCGCTGATGGTCGATCTCGCGCGCCGCAACGATTTCCCCTGGGATGCGATCCTGGGTGCCGAGACCGCCGGCGATTACAAGCCCAAGCCGCGCGTCTATCTCGCGGCCTGCGAGGCGCTCGATCTGCCGCCCGGCGAGTGCATGATGGTGGCGGCCCACACCAACGATCTCCTCGCCGCCGCCGAATGCGGGCTGGGCACCGCGCACGTCGCGCGGCCGAACGAGCGTGGGCCGGGCACCGGTGAGGCCGCGCCCAAGGGGCCGGTCGACATTGCCGCGAGCAGCCTGGAAGATCTCGCCGCCAAGCTCGGCGCGTGAGGTCGAACTACGTCGGCCTCAGTTCGAGGTCGGAATGCCGGACTCCTGGATCACCTTGGTCCATTTCGCGATTTCACTTTTCACGCGGTGGCCGAACGCATCGGGCGTGCTTCCGACCGGATCGGCGCCTTCCTGCGATATGCGGCGGTGGACCTCCGGCGTGTTGACCATGCGAACCAGCTCGCCGTTGATCTTGGCAACGACATCCTTCGGCGTACCGGCGGGAGCGAACACGCCCTGCCACGACGTGATCTCGTAGCCGGGAAAGCCCAGCTCGGCGATGGTCGGCACGTCCGGGAGATACGGCAAGCGCTGCTCGGTGGTGACGGCGAGCGCGCGCAAGGTTCCGGCCTTGACGTGTTGCAGGGCCGCCGGCACCAGGGCGAAATAGATCTTCACGTGTCCGCCCAGCAGCGCATTCATGGCTTCGGCGTTGCCCTTGAACGGCACGTGGACGAGGTCGATGCCGGCCAGGGACTTGAACATCTCGGCGGCGAGATGCGGCGACGTGCCGGCGCCGGAGGAGGCGTAGTCCCATCGGCCTGGATTTGCCTTCGCCAGCGCGACGAACTCGCGGAGGCTCGTCGCCGGCACCGACGAATGCACCACCAGCATGAGCGGGAGCGAGGCGAGCTCCGTGATCGGGGCAAAATCCTTGATCGGATCGTACGGCAGTTTCTGCAGACCGGCCGTGATCGCAAAGCCGATCGTGGTGACGAGAAGGGTGTGCCCGTCGGGTGCGGCCTTGGCCACGGCAAGGGTTCCGATCGTGCTGCCGCCGCCGGGACGATTGTTGACGATGACGGGCTGGCCCCAGCTGTCGGAGAAGCGCTGCGCAATCAGGCGGCCGATGTTGTCCGTGGTCCCTCCGGCGACGAACGGCACCACGAGCTCGATCTGCTTTCTCGGATAGTCTTGCGCGGCGAGCGGCGACGCCGTCCCCAGGACGGCGGTCAACAAAACAGCGGCAAGCGGCCTTGAACCATTGCGCATCGTGGTCTCCGCCCGGCTCGGCATTGCGTTGACGCGCGCCGGCGAATGCTACCACAATCCAATCGGGGTGCGCTCTAGACTAGTACGGCCGCACCGTGCCCTTGACCGTGGTGCGCAGCATCAGCCGGCGCTCGGTCGAGGGGAAATCGGTGCGCGCATGCGACGAGCAGCGATTGTCCCACAGCAAGAGGTCGCCCACGCGCCAGACGTGCTCATAGACGAATTCCCGTTTTTCGGCGTGGTCGAACACGGCCTCGAGCAGCGGCTCGCCTTCCGCCGGCGGCATGTCGACGATGCCGACCGTCATCAGCCGGTTGACGTAGACCGCCTTGCGGCCGGTTTCCTCGTGGATGCGGAACACCGGGTGGGTGCATTCGCCGAAGGCGGCGGTGCCGCGGGCGTCGCCCTTCTGGGTCGAACCGTAATTGTAGTGGTGCACGGCACTGCGGCCGTCGAGCTTGCCGCGGACGACGGGATCGAGCGTGTCATAGGCGGCGTAGCCGCTCGCGAACAGCGTGTTGCCGCCGGCGGAGGGAATTTCGACGGCATGGAGCAGCGTCGCCTTGCTCGGCACCTCGGCGTGGATCATGTCGTGATGGAACATCATCTCGCCGTCGGGCAACGCGCCGATCGGCTCGCCGTTCTCGCGGATGTTGGAGATCAGCATGATGCCCGGCAGCAGGCTCGAATAGCCCTTGGGAAAATACTTGGCCGGGCGCGACAGCTCGCCGAGCTCGCCGAAATAGGCGGTCACGCGGATGAAGTCTTCCTGCGACAATGACTGGCCGGGAAACACGATCACGAGATGATCGAGCCAAGCCTGGTAGATCGCCCGAATAGTCTCGTCATCCGGCCGCTCGCGCAGGTCGAGCCCGCGAATCTCCGCCCCGATATGTCGGGTCAGGGGAACGACCTCGAACCGCGTCCGTGTCATCGCGCTCATGGCGCTTCCTTCAATCGTTCGGGCGTGAGCCTGTCATTCCGCCGGAACGGGCGTGTGCGCGTGCCGGGCCGCCTTGCCGTGCTCGACCTCGCCGCTGGCGAGAGCGGCGAGGATCTTCTCGACCAGCTCGCGCGCCGACGCTGCGCTCAACTCCACCGCGACGCGCTCGCGGCCGCCCTCCGCCTCATTGATGAAGTCGATGCCGAGCGCGTGGTCGAGCGGGGCGTGGAACGGGTGGTCGTAGTAGACATTGGCCGTGTCGATGCGCATCCAGCCGTTCGGCCCCTTGGCGCTGCCCAGAAGCTTGGCCTTCTCGACGATGTAAGAGCACATGGATGGTCTCCTCGATGTCTTCAGGCCGCGCGGGCGGCGGCCGACGCGGCGAGATGCTGGCGGAAGAATGCGAAGACCTTGCTCCAGCCGTCCAACGCCTGCTCCGCGCGATAAGCCGGACGCGAGGCGTTGAAAAACGCGTGGCCGGCGCCGTCATAGCGGTGGAACTGGTAATTCTTGCCGAGCTTCCTGAGCAGCGCTTCGGTCCGGTTGACCTGGTCGCGGTTGGGGTTCTCGTCATCGTTGCCGAACAGGCCGAGCAGCGGACAGCGCATCTTGTCCGTGAGCTCGATGGGCGCGACCGGCCGCTTCGCGTTGAGCTGTTTGGGATCGTCGACGATGACGTTGCCGCCCCAGCAGTCGACGGCGGCGTCGATACCGTCGAGCGAGCAGGCGGCGAGATAAGTGTGACGCCCGCCCGAGCAGAAACCGATCACGCCGACCTTGCCGTTGGCGTAGGGCTGGGCGCGCAAGAACTCCATGCAGCCGGCGACGTCGCCCAGCACCTGCGCGTCGGCGACACCGCCGGCGGCACGCACGCGCGCCCCCACGTCGTCGGGGCTGCCGGGCCCGTCACGGAAATAGAGGTGCGGGGAGATGGTCGCAAATCCATGATAGCCGAGCTTGCGGGTCGCCTCCTTGATCCATTCGTCCCAGCCGGGCATGTGATGGATCAAGACCACGGCGGGCCATGGCCCGCCGCCGAGCGGGCGCGCGTAGTAGGCTTCACCCACGTCACCCTTGTGGCCGCGAAAAGCCACGGTCTCTGCGAGCATTCCTTCATACGTCATGCTGGTCCTCACCCCGATACGACGGCGGTTCCGACGGCTCGATCATACACGCAGAACGGTCGGGCCGGCGGCTATTCAGGACATTTGTGCAGCACCGCCTTGTAGGTCTGGTCCTGATCCGAAAAGTCGATGCTCTTGTCCTCGCGCAACGTGAAATTGACATCGCCCACCATTTGGCTCCCGCCCGCCCCTTTGCACTCGACATGGACCGCAAAGGTATCGCCGTCACGCTTCCTGCTCAGGATGGTGCAGAGGCCGAACACCGAGTCGATGTCGCGCAACGTGATCTTCACTCGCGACACCCCGGCGTCCGACGCGTCGCCCTTGCAGACCTGATTTTCCATGTAGGTGCCGACGAGCGGAAAATCCTCCTCGCCGCGCACCGGCGTGACGAGCGTTGCCAACGCGACAACGCTCAGCATCGCGGCCGCAATCTTGGTCACGTTCAGCCCCTCCACCCGACACGGATCGCAATGCCCCGGCGCAGTGTAAAGAATGTCGTGCGAGCGGCCAATCATCAATTCCGCCGCCGGCGCGGCACCCGGTCGCGGCGGCGGGCGCGGCGTAGGAAAGGTGGTCCCGGCCTTCGAACTATCGTAAGGATCGGAACTGATGAGCGCATCGACGTCCGACCTGGTTTCCATTCCCGTGGTGGATGTGCGCGAGGGCGGTCCCGTCCGCCACGCGCTCGACGAGCGCGCTCGCACGCGCGCGCTGGGGGATGATTGTCTGACATGGCTGCCGTGGCCCGTCCGCATGCTGATGCCCGCCATGGATGCGCTCACGCGCCGCTGGCTTCGGCGCTCGCACTCGCCCTACGTCAACGACGTCGAGGCGATTGCCGCGTCGCTCGGCTTTCCCGGTATCTGGTTTCTCAACGGCTCGTACCAGTGGGGCTGCACGACGGCTGCCCGCGACGAGGATGGCATGCCTTGGCTGGCCCGCACGCTCGATTGGCCTTATCCGGGGCTTGGCCGCCATCTCGAGGTCGCGCGCATGGGCGGCGCCGCGGGCGAGTTCATGAGCGTGACCTGGCCCGGCTATGTGGGGACGCTGACCGCGTTGGCGCCGGGACGTTTCGCGGCCGTTATCAACCAGGCGCCGCTCTGGCGCCGCACGCGCAAGCCGTGGCTGCGGCCCTACGACCTCGCGGTGAACGCGCTGGAGACATGGCCGATCCGCTTCTGCCCGCCCGACCACTTGTTGCGCGAGGTGTTCGAGAGCTGTCGCAGTTTCGACGAGGCCCGGCACCGGCTCGAGACGGTGCCGATCGCGCGCCCGGTCATCTTCACGCTCATTGGATGCGTGCGCGGCGAGCGCTGCGTGATCGAGCGAACCGAGGAGGCGTTCTCCAGCCGGACCGAGGAGACGTCGACCGCCAATGACTGGCTGCACAGCACGAGACCCTGGGAAGCGCGGGTCGACCCCACGGTGTTGTTGACCAGATCATCGGAAGACGCCGTCGCGCGCAACCGCGCCCGCTGGGAGGCGCTGTCGTCCTGGCCGCAACCCTTCGCCTGCGCCAATTTCGCCTGGGTGACGCCGCCGGTCCTCAATCCCTTCACCCGCCTTGCGGTGGAAATGTGCGCGGCAAATGGAACGTTGCGAGTGGTCGGCTATGAGCGCGAGGATGGCCATCCGCTGGCGCGGCCGGTCACGCAGATTCGCGAGTTGCGCGCGCCCGTGGCGAGCATGGCCGCCGGGTGAGCCGCGCTCGGTTCGGGCGCGAAGGCGGTCCGCGGCGAGAATATTTTCGACACGTTTTCTGCCTTTCATACCCCCGAATTCGCTATGGTCGCGAACGGAACGATCGGGGGAAGGGACATGCGCAAGGTGGTTTTGCGTCTTGCGAGCATCGCGGCGTTGGCCGCGGGTGCGGCCTTGACCGGCGCACGTGTCGAAGCGATGCCCATTGCGGCACCCAACGCGATGCACGCCGAGGGGCTTGGACTCAGCGAGCCGGCGCAGTTCGTTCATCTCGGCAGGCCCTATTGCTGGTACCGCTACGGCTGGGCGGGCGCCGGCTGGTATTGGTGCGGCTATGGCACCCTTGCCGGCGTCGGCTGGGGCGGGGCCTATGGCTGGAACGGCTGGATCGTGCCGCGAAGCTACCGCGCGGCCGGAGTCGCGCCCGGTTACCGCCTCGGGCGCCACCGCTAGAGCATGATCCGGAAAAAGCCTGCCCCGGACCTGATCCGGGGTGGGCACCGGTTTTCCGAATAGAACATGCGCAAAATCAAAAAGCTCGAGCGCATCCCGATCCAACCCAATCGGGATGCGCTCGAGCGCCAGCGTGTTCGAGCTCGGACGCGCGGCCGGATTCCGGCGCGGTCCCTACGATCCTCCAGGCGTCCGCCGGTCCTCGCCGGTGAACAGGGCGGCCGGGAATTGCGCTGCATAACGTCGTCTTTGCAGCGGACGTGGCAGTTCTTGGCGAGGTTCCAGGCTTGGCTCCACCACCTTGCGATAGAGATGCCAGGTCGAATGCCCGAGCACCGGCACCACCACGGCCAGGCCGAAGAAGAACGGCAACGAGCCGATCAGCAGGAGGGCGGCTACGATCAATCCCCACCCCGCCATGGTCACCGGATTGGCGGCGACCGCGCGCACCGAGGTCAGCACCGCTTCGACGGCGCCCACATCGCGGTCGACCAGCAGCGGAAACGAGACGACGCTGATGGCCAGCACCGCGACCGCGAAGAGAAACCCGACGAGGTTGCCGACGATGATGAGCGTCCAGCCGGCGGGCGTGGTGAAGACCTGATCGATGAAATGCGGGATCGAGGCGGCGGCCTCATAGCCGAAATTTGCGATGTAGATGGCCTGCGCGACCGCAATCCAGATCGCGAAGATCACCAGCAGCAGGACACCGAGCGCCGCGATCGCACCGCGCGATGGCGAGCGCAGCACGTCGAATGCGTCGCCCCAGGAAACGTCGAGACCCTGCTCGCGGCGCCAGCTCAGCTCGTAGAAGCCGATGGCCGCGAACGGGCCGACGAGTGCGAAGCCGGCGGCGAGCGGAAACAGGAGCGGCAAGAGATCGTAGCCCAGCATTGCGCGTGCCAGGACCAGGCCGACAATGGGATAGATCAGGCACAGGAATACGGCGTGGCTCGGCATGGCCGAGAAATCGGCGAAGCCTCGTCTCAGCGCGTCTCCGAGATCTGCAAGGCCGATTGTGCGGACCACCGGGCGGGCACGGAGCGACTCCGCCCCCATAAGAAAGTGGATCTGGGCCATGGTCGTACCTCCTGAGAAAAACAGGGGTCGCGAAGCCAGCTGCCGTCTGAGCCGTTGGTCACGCCATGCCGCGACCCGACACCATTATAACGCCGAGCGGGTCAATTCGCTCGGGGCGCCCCATCACATTCTCGGTGCTGCCAGTCGATCGCAGGCCGCTCAATCGAGGCGTATCCCCGCGTCCTGAATGATCTTGATCCACTTATCGTGTTCGGACGCGACGAAGGGCTTGAGCTTGTCCGGCGCCAGGTCGATGACTTCGCCGCCGTTCTGCTCGAAGCGCGGCTTGAGCTCGGGAAGCGCCTGGGCGATCTCCTGCTGCAGGCGCGCGATCACGGCCGGCGGGGTCTTGGCGGGGGCGAACAGGCCGATCCAGGAATTGATCTCGAGATTGGGAACGCCGGCTTCGGTCATGGTCGGCACGTCGGGAATTTGCGCGCTTCGCTTCGACGACAGAATGGCGATACCCTTGGCCTGCCCGGACTTGATGTAGGGGAGCGCCGCCGGCGTGGAATCGACGAACAGGTCGACGCGGCCGGCGAGCAGGTCGGGAAACGCCGCCGCCGATCCGCGATACGGCACTTCCAGGAATTTCGTGCCGGTGAGCTTCATGAAGGCGGCGCCCATGATGTGCTGCCCGGTACCGGTCCCGGCATTCGCAAGCTTCAACCCGCCGGGATTGGCCTTCGCCGCGGCGACCACGTCCTTCGGGCTCGAATAGGGGAGATCCTTGTAGGCGACCAGCGTATAGGAAATGTTGAACACGAGCGCGATCGGGACGAGATCGTTGAGCGGATCGTACGGCAGCTTTTGATAGAGCCCGGCGTTGAAGACGATGTTGCTCAAGCCGCCCACCAGCAAGGTATAGCCGTCGGGCGGCGAGTTGATGACCGCCTGCGTGCCGACGATCGTGCCCGCGCCCGGCCGGTTCTCCACCACCACGCTCTGTCCGAGCCGCTTCGCGAGTTGGTCCGCCAGCAACCGGCCGACGAGGTCGTAGCTGCCGGCGGGCCCGATTGGCACGATGATCTTCACCGCGCGGTCGGGATAGCTTTGCGCGCTGGCGCCCACGGGCGCGGCGACGATTGCGCCGAACGCGAGCAGCGCGGCAGGGAACGACATTGTGCGGACAGACATGGTGTCTCCTCGACAGCTCGTTTGTTCTTGGCCTGCGATGATACACGACCGATGCAATGGACAAACCCGACGCACAACGGCGTAATGCCGCAACACGAACTGCCCGAACGGAGGTCGCCGATGCCGCGTGAGATCGTTCACCGCGCCCAAGCCATTCCCGCCACCAGCGTGGTCGCGCTGGCGATCGGCGCCGCCGCCTTCGGCGCCATCGCTGTCGGTGCGCTCGCGATCGGGGCGCTGGCCATCGGCCGGGTGACGGTCAAGAAGGCGCGCTTCGACAAGCTCGACGTGGGCGAGCTGACGGTGCGCAGATTGCGGGTCGTCGAGCAGGAGGGTCCGCCACCGGGCGGCTGAACCGATTGTTTGCCGGCCGGCGCCGTGGGTGCAGGCCCGCCGCGGTCCCGGTCCTATTCGTGCGCGACGGCGGTGACGTCGATCTCCAGCATCATCTCCGGAAAGGCCAGCTGGCTGATGCCGAGGAGCGTTTGCGCCGGCACGGTCGCGCCGGCGAAAGCTTCACCCGAGCACTTCGCCCAATCGAGACGGTAGCGCATGTCGGTGACATAGACCGTCATCTTGACCGCGTCCTTGAGGCTCGATCCGTTCGCAGCCAGCGCGCGCTTGATCTTGTCGTAGGCATAGGCGCACTGCGCCAGGAAGTCGCCGCGGTGGCGGATCGCGCCGCGCGGGCCGTTCTCGTCCTCCGCGCCGACACCGGCGAGGAAAATGAACTTGCCCTTTCCCATATTGGTGATGGTGACGGCTTCGGAGAAGATGCCCGGCGTCCATGCCGAGTAATTGTACGACTTCTTCTCCATGGCCTCCTGCGCCGGCGCGGGGGTCGAGAGAAAGCGCCGGCACCACGAGTGCCGCAATGGTTGCAACGCGCGCCGCGATCGTTCGCATTTGCTTCTCCTGTATTGGGGGCGACGGCGCAAGCATGGAGCAGGAGGCGGCCGACAGGCAAATGCGAGCCGCGGTGACATCGTTCCGAACGGTCAACCGCGAATTGCGGTGCCGCCGGACCGCCGTCGTGCCTCAGAGCCAGCCGTAGTGTCGCAAACGCGCGTAGAGCGTCACGCAGATGGCCGTAATCCCGCCCAGGACAACAAAATAGCCATAGGTCCACGCGAGCTCGGGCATGTGCTCGAAGTTCATGCCGTAGATCCCGGCGATCGCCGTGGGGACCGCGAGAATGGCGGCCCATGCCGCCAGGCGGCGGGTGATGCTGGTTTGCTCGGCCTGGCCGTTCATCAGGCTCGCCTCGAACGCGAATGCCAACACCTCCCGCAGCATGTCGATTTCCTCCTGCACGCGGTGCACGTGGTCGGTCACGTCGCGGAACAGGGGCTGCATCGTCGCGTCGACCGCCATGACTTCCGCATGTTCGAGCCGCCGGCAGACATTGCCCATCGGCGCGGCCGCGTTGCGCAGCCGCAGCAGGTCGCGGCGCAGCATGTAGAGGCGCCGACCGTCGGTCCTGTTGGGAACGGTCCCGAAAACGCGGTCTTCGATCGCCTCGACCTCGTCGTGAATCGTCTCCACCACCGGCATGTAGTTGTCGACGATGAAGTCGAGGATGGCGTAGAGGATGTAGTGCTCGCCGTGCGACAGCACCGTCGGGCACGACTCGCAGCGCTCGCGCACCGTGGCATAGGAGCTCGAGGCGCCGTGACGCACGGTCACCACGTATCCGTGTCCGACGAAGATGTGGGTTTCGCCGAAGGCGATGCGCTCATCGACGATCTGGGCGGTACGCGCAACGATGAACAGCGCCTCGCCGTATTGCTCGAGCTTGGGATGCTGGTGCGGCTTGCCGGCGTCTTCGATGGCGAGGGGATGCAGATCGAACTGCGCCTGCACCCGGGCCAGCAGGTCATGGCTCGGTTCGAACAGCCCGATCCAAACGATATGGCCCGGCCGCTTCGACCATGCGCCGGCCTCTTCGACGGCGACGTCCGCCACCCGCTTGCCGTGGGCGTAGACGCTCGCGGCGACGAGTCCGGGTTCGCTTCCAGGGTTGGCAAGTTGCGGTGAAGGCGATCGTGCGTCCACAGCCGGCTCCCGGTCTGTGCTCGCGACCATGCTATGCCAATTCCCCAAGCGCGGCCACAACTTCCATCGATCTTCTCAACCGCGAAGGCCGCAGGCGGCCGTCGATGCCTGCGCGCGTCATCGCGCCGCCAGCTCCAGCAGGATGCGGCGGCCGACCTCGTGGGGATATTGGTTGCCGCGGTTGCCGAGGATCACGATGCCGAACTGCCGGCTCGGCATCATCCCGATGTAGGCCGATGCGTTGTCGAGACCACCGTACTTTTCCACGATGGTTGGCGCGTTGCCGACGATGACCTCCCAGGCCAGCGCCTGCCGATTGCGCGGGCCGATGGTCGCGACGGTTTGCTGTGCCAGCTTGATCGCCTCCCATAGCGACCGGTCGATCGCCAACTCGCCGAGATTGGCGGCGAGAAAGACCGCCATGTCGCGCGGGGACGCGTACATCTGGCTCGTTCCCGGCCAATGATAGTAGCCCTGCTGATCGCCGGGCTCGCCGACCGGCCGGCTGTCGTCGGCGTAGCCCTGCACCGCGCGGCGCGCGAGTTCGGCCGAAAGGCGTCCGCGTGGACTGTCGTCGCGCCGTGGCAGCGTCGTCGACACCATGCCCAACGGCCGCAGCAGGCGCTGCTCCATCAGCTCGTCGATCGGCAGGCCGAAGCGGCGCTCGAGCGCGAGCGCCAGCAGGATGAAGCCGGCGTGGGTATAGAGGTGCTGTTGACCGGGCTCCTTGTCCGCCTTCCAGGCGTTGAGGGTTCGGATGAACTCCGGCAGCGTGTAGCCCCAATTCGGCCAGGGTGGGTGGTCCTGCGGCAGCAGCAGCCCCGACGTGTGGGTCGCGAGCTGGCCGAGCGTGACGCGCCGGATGTCGCCGCCTTCCTGCAGCTCGACCACGTATTTGGCGACCGGGTCGTCGAGCCTGAGCTCGCCGTTGCCGACGGCTTGTGCCAGCAGCGTGGCCTCGAACACTTTGCGCAACGAAGCCAAGTTGAACAGGGTATCGGTGGTGATGGGCCGTTGGTTGGCATGATCGGCCCATCCATAATTGAAGAACGACGTCCGGCGCTCGATCCGGAGAGCCACCGCGACCCCGCCGGCGCCGTCGACTGGCACGATCGGTTGAATGTGTCGCGTGACGATGCGCTCCACCTGGCCATCGGCGCTGGCCGCCGGCGCGGGGAGGAGCGCCAGAATCAATGTCGCGGTCACGAATTGCATGAGAGTCCGATGGCGCCTGATGGGTCCT
>CAWHCK010000003.1:0-92437 GCA_963827585.1 uncultured Alphaproteobacteria bacterium | reverse complement strand
CGGCATGATCGAGGCATTGATCGAAGCATCGATCACGCGCAGCCCTGCAGTTCTTCTGCGCACCCGCAGCCACTCGTCGGTCACGACCGCCGTGTCTTGCCCCATCCGGCAGGTGCTGACGGGATGGTAGGTCGTCGAGCCGCGGCGGCGTATGAAATCGAGCAGCTCGTCGTCGCGCTAAACGCGCCAGTCCGGAAATTCCGAATCCGTTCGGGTGCGGCGTGCGGGCAAAAAAAGCAAGGTGTTACAGGGTCGGTCAAAGAGGTTTTTCGGGTGGCTGCTACTGATCGCGGCCACGATACATTTGATTCTTGGGTGGGGCGTGGTTGAGCTGGCAATCGTCGGAGGCGGCAAAATTGCTGCGCGACGAAAATATCCGTCCGGCGGAGCTGGCGGCGCACGGGCGCTGGGTATGAAGTTGCACCTTCAACCAGGGAGGCGATCATGAAGAATCTACTGGCGGCACTGCTGTTGTGTACCGCGTGCGCACCTGCGTTTGCGCAGACCGCGCAAGAACTGCTCACCGACGGCAAGAACACGGAGAACGTGACGACGTTCGGCATGGGCTACGACCTGAAGATGTACAGCCCGCTCAAGCAGGTCAACAAGTCGAACGTCAAGCGGCTGGTGCCGGTCTGGAGCTTCAGTCTCGCCAACGACATGGGCGAACTGTCGCAGCCGACAATTTACGACGGTGTGATGTACGTGGTGAACGGCAACTGGACGTTCGCGATCGATGTCGCGACCGGCAGGCAAATCTGGCGCACGCCCGTGGATTACGATCGGGCGGCGCTGCGGGTTGCGAGCGCGGGCGCGATCATGCGCGGCCCGGCGACGATCTATGAGGGAAAGCTCTTTCGGCAGACGCTGGACGCGCATGTCGTTGCGCTCGACATGAAAACCGGCCAGGAGATCTGGCGACAAAAGTTCGCCGATTTCCGCGAAGGCTACAAGGGCGTCATCGCGCCTATCATCGCTAACGGCGTACTGGTGTCCGGAATGGGCGGCGGCGACAGTACGACCCGCGGCTTCATCGAAGGATACGATCCCGATACCGGGAACAGACTGTGGCGCACGTGGACCATACCCGCGCCGGGCGAACCCGGTTCGGAAACGTGGCCGCACGCGACCAAGCCCGAAGCCTGGAAGTATGGCGGGGGTGCAACTTGGCAATATGCTTCCTATGACCCGCAACTTGACCTGATTTATATCGGCACTGGGAACGCCGAGCCGTATAACCCATCCTATCGCGATGGCATGGACAGTTTGTATACCGCCAGTACCCTCGCGATCCGGCCGAAGACTGGTGAAATGGTTTGGTATTACCAATCCGTGCCGAACGACAGTTTTGACTTCGACGCCAACGCCGAGAGCCTGATCGCCGACATTCTGGTCCAGGGGCAGATGCGCAAAGTGCTCATCAGCGCGCACAAGAACGGTTTTCTGTATGTGCTGGACCGCACCGATGGCAAGCTAATCGCGGCGAATCCGTTTGTTAAGGTCAATTGGGCCACGCACATCGACCTTGAAACCGGCCGTCCGGTGCTGACCGATCTTCTGGATCGCGCCATCAAAGGCGAAACGGTCAACGTGTTTCCATCACGCGGCACCAACGCCACGCTCATCGCGTTCAATCCGAAGACCGGGCTGGTGTACCTGAATTCGTGGAACCTGCCGCGCCTCATGAAATATGTGGATTTCAAATTCGTGCTCGGCGCGGGATCTACCGGAATCGAATCGACCATGACCACGCCCAAGGGCGAGCCGGCGGGTTATCACATGGCCATAGACCCTGCGACCGGCAAAGTAGCATGGGAGGTTCCGATGATGGATTTCGCGAGCTCGGCCGGCATGCTGGCAACCGACGGCGGGTTGTTGTTTACCGGCAAGCTGACCGGTGAAGTGATCGCGCTCGATAGCGATAACGGCAAGCAACTGTGGCAGTTCAAGACGGGATCGAGCGTCAATGCGCCGCCCATCACTTATACCCATAAGGGTCAGCAATACGTGACGGTGCTGTCCGGGCGCGGCGGCAGCGTTGCCGCCCGCTTCGTCACGAATTCCGTGCCCACCGGCGGCTCGGTATGGACGTTTGCGTTGATGCCGGAATAGCCGGGAAGTTGATGCCGGAATAGCCGGGAAGATGCGTTTACTCGCGGTTTTCATACTCGGCCTCGCGCCACTGTGCGTGAGCGCCGTGGCGCAGAATGCCGGGGAGGCGACATTTTCGCCGGAGCAGATCAAGGCGGGCGCCGAAATCTATGCAACGAACTGTGCGACCTGCCACGGCAACCGGATGGAGAACCCGCCGTGGGCGATCAATCTGGCGACGATACCGAAGACCGATCGCCGGCGGTTTGTAGAATCGGTGACGAACGGCAGGAACAACATGCCGCCGTGGGGCGATGTGTTGAAGCCCAACGATGTCGAGGCGCTGTGGGCCTATTTTTCAACTGGAGAAAAGTAAAGTTGGAATTAGCGGACCGCTGTTGCGGAACTGCTCGCGTTCTCGCCCGATGCCATAGTGGTGTGCAGGACCTGCGCGCGATTTCAGCAGGCCCATGATCCTGCTGATCTCGTGAAGAGTGGTCTTTCCCTGCGAGCTGAACGACGAGAGGGCATCACACAGATCGATGGCATCGGTCATGGATCGAGACTGACGAGCGCCCGCGCAACGTGCCGCGCCGCGACTTGGATCGCGTCCTTGAGCTGCCAGATCACCGCGCGCGAAACCTTCTCATGGGGCCGGCTACCTGGTTGGCGCAACGTTGGCCGTGGGGCTCGCAATTAGCGGCAGGATCCTGATGCTACCATGAGCAGCTTGGTCGCGGGCTCGGAATGCGAGCCCGCGCGTTGGCGGGCGCGCCTCGCTCCTCCTCCCGCACCGCTCGACCATGGCGCGGAGCGCGAGTTCACCCGCTGCCCTCCGGTTCATTAACTGCGGTTGGGCGATTTTGTGCCAATCCCGAGCAAGCTTGAGCAATGCCACGCAAGCGGACCATGTTTTAGCACCAACGTGCATTTCATCGGAGGACACGCCCAAGCAAGAGGTGCACCATGAATACTCGCGATGAAGTCGATCTCTGGCACGCGCTCTATCGCCTCGAAGCGAGGTATTGGCACGAGGTCGGTTGCAACGGCGGGCGCAACGCCCACGAGTTCTATCTGCCGAACGGCTTGATGGTGGTGGGCCCCAACCGCTTTCAAGGCCGCGACCGGATCAGAGAATTCTACGCGTGGCGCCGGCGCCAAGTCACGGGCGTCTTCAGCAACAGCGTGACCACGCGCCATCTGATCAACAACCTGTTCGTCGAATGGAGCGATGAGGGCCAAGCCAAGGTGCTGGGCATCCTCAGCTTCTACGGCGCCGCCGAGCGCCCACCGGCGCCCCACCACTGCAAGCCGATGCTGATCGCCGACCTGCTCAACGAATGCGTGCTGGATGGGGACATCGGGTGGCGATTCAAGTTGCATACCCTCCAGCCGGTCTTCGTGAGCCACGAAGCCCCGCCGTCGTTCGCCTTCGATGCCGGGAGGAGCCAGATGGGTACGCGAGAACATAGCCCGGCGTAGATAGGCATCCGCGTTGAGAACAGTTCGTCACAGGAGCGCCGCGCTGCACGTCCCCCTCACCCGGCGGCCTGCGCTGCGCTCCGGCGGCCGGCCTCTCCCCGCAAGCGGGGCGAGGTGACCGTGCGCGTTGCGCAATTTGAGACTTAGCGCGTGCGGCATTCGCAACGCGGTCGCTACCGTGTTGCCGGCGCGCTCTTGAGCACGCTCTGCGCGCCCGTCCTGATCAGCACCGTTTCTGCCGGGCCCTGGAAGAAGCTGAAGCCTGGCCGGTCCTTCCACGCCAACGGGCCGCCGAGCTTGATGCCGCGCGCGAGCGTCGCATCCTTGATGCGCGTGACCAGCGCCTCGTAGGGCGGGTCGCCCTGCTTGTAGCCGGAAAAGTTGCCGAGGTCCCCGCTGGCCGCGAAGATGACGTCGATGCCCGGCACGGCGGCGATCTTCTCCGCATTGGCGACGCCCTCGGGCGTCTCGATCATGATCACGACCATCATGTTGTCGTTGGCAGTCTGCCGGTACTCGCTGCCCCAGAGCTCGCGATACTGGCCGGCGCCCTGGCTGCGGCGGCCGACCGGCGGAAACTTGCTCCACCGCACCGCGGCCTCCGCCTTTTCGACCGTGTCGACGGTGGGAACGATGATGCCCAGCGCGCCGATGTCGGTGGCCTTCTGGATGTCGCCTTCGGTCGCGTCCGGCACGCGGATGAACGGCATGCCGGCGGCGCCGCGGCAGGCGAAGATCATGCGCGCGACATCCTGGTAGCCGAGCGGGCTGTGCTGCATCTCGATCCAGAGGAAATCGAACCCGGAATTGGCCATGGCGCAGTAGATGTTCGGATCCGGGGAATGGACCGTTCCACCGACGATCTGCCTGCCATCGATGAGCTTCTGCTTCGCGGTGTTGTAGAGCATCGGTTTCTCCTGCGCCTGGGCGGTCAGCCACGTGCCGAGCAGCATGAGCGCGCCGGCCGCAATCGCGTTCCTCATCATCGCGTCCTCCCGGAATTTTTCTCCTGCACGCGCCCCGCTCGCGGGTGGCCCCGGGGCAAGCCTAGCGCAATCCGGGACAGGCTCACATGTCCGCCCCCCTGGGCGGGCTGGGTGACCCGGATTTCGCTGAGGCTTCATCCGGGCTACGCTCACCCCGCAAAATCAAAAAATCGTTCGGGAGGACCCGCCATGATCAACCGCCGCACCTTCGGCGCGCTCGTTGCCGGCGCGTTCGCAGCCCCCACAAGCGCGTGGAGCCAGTCCGTGACAGCCAAAACCGTTTTCTATGCCGGCGTCGGGCCGGAGCTTACCCTGTTCGACGTCGACATCGCCGATGCCGCCTTGCACAAGCGCGCCACGGTCACGCTGCCGGCCAACATCCAATATGCGTGGCCGCATCCGTCGAAGCGTTACCTCTATGTGGTGTCGAGCAACGGCGGCCCGGGCGTTGCCGGCGACACGCATCTCGCCAACGCATTCCGCATCGATCCGGCGTCGGGCGCCTTGCAGCCGCACGGCGAGCCGCAGGCGCTGCCGTCGCGCCCAATCCATGCGAGCGTCGACACCGCCGGCGATTATCTGCTGACCGCCTACAACGCCCCGAGCAACGTCACCGTGCATCGCATTACCAGCGACGGCACGCTCGGCGAGGCGGTGAGTCAGCCCGGGAAGCCCGACGCGGGCATCTACGGCCACCAGATTCTCACCACGCCGGGCAACCAGACCGCGATCCTGGTGGCGCGCGGCAACAACGCAGCCGCCGGCAAGCCGGAGGACCCGGGCGCGCTCAAGGTCTACGGCTTCAAGAGCGGCGCGCTCACGAACATCGCCTCGATCGCGCCCGGCACCGGGCTTGGCTTCGGCCCGCGCCATCTTGATTTTCATCCGACGCAGCCGTGGGTCTATGTCTCGATCGAGCGGCAGAACAAGCTCTACGTGTACGCGCTGCAATCGGACGGCACGCTCGGCCGCGACCCCATCTTCGTGCGCGACACCTTGGCCGAACCCGGCAACGTCAAGCCGGCGCAAGGCGCGGGCGCCATCCACGTCCATCCCAACGGCCGCTTCGTCTATCTCACCAACCGCAACCAGGGCGAGGTCGAGCTCGACGGCAAGAAGGTCTTCAACGGCGGCGAGAACAACGTGGCGGTGTTCGCCATCGACGGGCAGACCGGCGAGCCTAACCTGATCCAGACCATCGACGGCCACGGCATCCACCTGCGAACCTTCGGCATCGATCCGAGCGGGCGTCTGCTGGTGGCGGCGAGCATCCGGCCGCTCGCGGTGCGCGACGGCAACGCGATCAAGGTGCTGACGGCGGGGCTCACGGTCTATCGCGTGGGCGGCGACGGCAAGCTCGCGTTCGCGCGCAAATACGACGTGGACACCGGCAAGAGCCAGCAGTTCTGGAGCGGCATGGTCACGCTGGCGTGAAGCCAGAACCCACTGCCCCCATGGCACAAACGTGCTAGAACTGTGTCCGAAATACGCTTGACAGGGGCTGGCGCCGGACTATACCCGCATAAGTTGATCGCAACGGGCTATACATCCGCGCTATGACCGGGAGTGCAAGCCATGCCCGATGAGTTCGATCGTCCGGCCTTGCTGCAAGGAGCGGCGGTGGTCTCGCTGGTCGCCGTCGTCGCTTGCGTTGCGGCTGGCGACGCGCGCGCAAGCCGGCTGCCGGCCGAGCCGAGCGCCGGCGAGCAGCAGTTGTCGGCGCGGGTCGCGGCGATCGTCGAACGCATCCGCCTCGACCACCCGACGCTCCTGCGCGACCTGCCGCCGGAGGCAAAGTTCGCGCAGTGGCGGAACCGGTGAGGCCGG
The DNA here is from genome assembly GCA_963827585.1 of uncultured Alphaproteobacteria bacterium. Taxonomy (GTDB): domain Bacteria; phylum Pseudomonadota; class Alphaproteobacteria; order Rhizobiales; family Xanthobacteraceae; genus VAZQ01. The sequence continues at coordinate 86,051 of CAWHCK010000003.1, read as the reverse complement.
TCCGCCGTGGCCGCGCTCATCGACACCGGCGCTGACCCCGCAGAGCCGCGGCTGCGACTGCTTGTCTTGCAGCCGAGCCCGTTCTGCAACATCGACTGCTCCTACTGCTACCTTCCCGACCGCACGTCGCGGGCGAGGATGAGCCTGGCGACGCTCGAGCTTGCATGCCAGCGCGTGTTCGAGAGCGCCCGCCTCGAGCGCAAGCTCGAGGTGGCGTGGCATGGAGGAGAGCCGCTCGCCGTTCCGCTTGCGTGGTACGAGGACGCGGTCGCGCTGATGGCGAAGCGATGCCCGGCGACGGTGCAGCTCGAGCACTGCTTCCAGACCAACGGGCTCCTGCTCAACCGGGATTGGGCGCGCTTCTTCGCCCGCACCGGAGCGAAGGTCGGGCTGAGCATCGACGGCCCGGCCGATCTGCACGATGCCCATCGGCGCACGCGCCGCGGCCATGGCACGCACGAGAAGGCGATGCGCGCGGTCCGTCTGCTGCAGGACGAGGGCCTCCCGTTCCACGTAATCACGGTGCTGACCGAACGCGCGCTCGATGAGCCCGAACGGCTGTTCGAATTCTATGTCCGCAACGGGATCAAGGACGTCGGCTTCAACATCGAGGAGATCGAAGGCGTCAATACCGGCTCCTCGCTCGCGGCCGGAGGCATCGAAGCGCGGTTCAGGCAGTTCATCAGGCGCTTCTTCGCGCTCGTCTGGGCGGCGCCGGGACGGCTCAAGGTGCGCGAGCTCGAAAGCACAATCGGACTGCTCCTGTCGGATGAGCCCGCGCGCGACGAGCAGAACCTGCCCTTCGCCATCGTCAGCGTCGCCCATGACGGCACGATGTCGACGTTCTCGCCGGAGCTCCTGGACGCGCGACATGCCCGCTTTGCCGGCTTTGGCTTCGGCCACGTCGCGACCCACTCCCTTGCGGACCTCGAACGTGCCCCGCTCTACCGCGCCATCAGCAGCGAGATCCGGCGCGGCGTGGAAGCGTGCCAACGCGAGTGCCGCTATTTCCGATGGTGCGGCGGCGGAGCGCCGGCGAACAAGCTGTTCGAGACCGGCAGGTTCGACACCACCGAGACCATGCACTGCCGGCTGACCCGCCAGGTGGTGCTCGACGAAACGATCGCAGGGATCGAGGCGCGCATGCAAGGGCCGGAGCCGCGACGCGCCTACGCCGGCGCCTCGTGAGGAGGACCGCGCAGCAGGAGTCCGAGCCGTGGAGCATTTCTGGTCCATCTTCTTCCTGATCGGCCTCCTGGTCGTGATGGCCTATGCCTGGCAGCGTTTCAACGAACCGTCCTTTCCCGATCGGGAGGCCTTGCCGCGCACGGTCGATCCGCTGCGCTATTTGTTCCTGCGGCCGACCTATCGAAGGGCGCGCTTCACCTACGTCGCCGGACTGATGGTGCTGTACGGCCTATTCGTGGCGCCCGGCCCGACCATGATCGAAGCCTTGGGCGACGTGGGCTTCAAGGACTTTCCGCCCAAGGCCTGGGCCCTGCTGGTGGCCCTCGTTCTGACCGGCGTCGGCGTCGCGCCCGCCTCCGTGAGATGGCTCAACATCCTCGAAGAATGGCTGCGACGCTGGGTGCATGCCTGGTTCCTGGTGCCCGACGGCGTCGAACGGACGATCGGCGTGCTCGAAGACGCGCGCTACGACCCGCCCCCGAGCCAGCTCAACTTCGTCCAGAACCCGGCCACCCGGGAACGGCTGCAGGAGGACCTCAAGGCCCCGACCGGAACGCTGCGCTATCGCTGGGCGCGCACGGCAGTCCTGATGGTGTCGCTGCGACAGATGGGTGCCGGCGCCGTGCATCCGTTGAAGAAGGCGGCCTTCGAGCCGTTCGAGGAGGACTTCAAGGCCATCCTGGCGACCTACCGCGCACTGCGACAGGACGTCGAGGCGGTGCTCAACAATCCGACCGCCGGCGAGAGCGAGGAGAATCTCATCACCTCGGTCGACAGCCTGCTCAAGCGCATCTACGCCTATATCAGTTGGGGCATCCTGCAGCAGGCGGACCGCGAGCCGGACATCGATCAGGCGCTGGAGGAGCTCGGCTTCCGCGTCCCCAAGACCGGCGGGCGCCGCCTGCTCGACATCGTGGCTCCGGCGGTGCTCCTGGTCGCACTGATCACAATGGTGTTCTGGGTGATCATGGACGCCATCAGCCGGGCAATGGGGGTGTCGACGGCGCCCTCCGGGTCTGAAAGCATCGTCTACGCCCTATCTTCCGCGATGGCTGCGAGCTTGATGTACGGGAGCGCGGTCTTGATCGCGCTCAGGGAGCGCGCGGCTCAGATCGAGGAGAGAGCCTGGCGCGAGGGTTCTGCGCGATGCCTGATCCCGATCGCGGTCAGGGCCGGGCTGGTGACGTGGGGCGTGATCGTTGCCACCACGGTGATCTGGGATTTCCCGGAGACCTGGCGGTCCCTGGCGGCGATGGCTCAAGGGGTCAAATCGTTCGTTGCCGGGGGCACCGCAACCGGCACGGAGGAGTGGAGCTTCTTGCCGATCCGGGTCGCGACCGCCCTGCCGTGGCTGCTCGTCGGCGCCACCGCGAGCGCCGTGCTGGCGAGCTCGCTCGGCGGCGACGTGCGCCGCATCGACAGGTCCCAGCGCGTGCGCGACGCGCTGTTCCTGGGCGTCGCCGTGAGCCTTGCGGCGGGCTCGGCGCAGTTGATCCAGAGCTCGCTCATGGATTTTTTTGGCGAGGGGATGCCGCCGCTCAGCCAGGTGCCGATCGTCGGTTTGGTCGGGTTCGCCTGCGGCACGGTCGTCGGGTTCAAGGTGCCGGTGGCGTGCCGAACTAATATCGTGACGCCGCTCGATCCGATCATGGCACGGGCGCTACGGGAGCTGCTGGCCCAAGCCAAGGTCGCCCTCGGCAGCGAGGCCGACGCCAGGGACTGGGTGTTCACGCCCAGCGCCGATCTCGACGGCATCACGCCGGCCGAGGCGGTGCAATACAAGACCCACGCGACCGGCGTGGGGAGGTTGCTCGAGAACGAGGCGGCGCGCCGGCGCGAGGAAGCCTTCGGCGAGCGGCCCGCACCGGTGGTGATCGAAGGCGGACGCAGCGGAGGTGGCTTGGCCGCCTCGATCACGCGGATCGGCGCGAAGGCCCGGGCGTAGCCGAATGGACCTGGCCGGACAACAATTCACTGCCTGCGAGATTTTCGAACAGCGGGCTGTTTCCGCGCGGCAACCATCTTGATTTCAGTCGGATGCGTGATCGGGAGGACCTCGCGCATATACTCGGCGAGCGCCTCGCAAAAGCTCTCGGCATAGGGCGGCATTGGACGCCGCTTGTCCCACTGAATGGCATATCGCTCTCGAACCGGCTTACGCCGGTGCGTTACGCGGACGATTCTCAGTTTGTAGCGATCCGTTCGCAGGAGCGACGGAATGATCGCTACCCCTTGCCCGGCCTCCGCGAGCGCGAGCAAGGTGTGCGGCGCGCGGCTCTCGAGCAGAATGTTGGGCTCGACATCCGTGAGACGGCAAGCTGCGTCAAACAACCTCCGAATTGAATAGCCCGAGTCGAGCAACAGCAACGGATGGGACGCGAGCCGGCCGATATCAATGGCGCCGGCACGGCCAAGCTCGAGCGATGGAGCGCAGGCGGCCAAGACCTCGTCCGGTGGCAATACGCGACTCTCGAAGCGTCGATCGCCTTGATCATGTCGGATGCCGATGTGAACCTCGCCGCGTTCCAGAATGGCGGTCTGTTCGCGACCAAGGGCCTCGGACAGTTTCACATGCACATTGGGAAAACGTTCGGCATATCGAGGCAGAAACGGGGACAAGACGCTTTCGATCGTGTGCGGCGGGGCGGCAACCTTCAGCACCCCCCGGTCTCCACGCTTGAGCACCTCCACCCGCTCGCCGAGCGCATCGATATGGGCCAATACACCGCGAGTGTCTCCGAGGAACTGCTCGCCTTCGGCGGTCAAGACGAGGCCGCGCCCGACGCGGTCGAACAGCCTAAGCCCCAGCTCTTGCTGGAGGTCCATGATTTGCCGCGAAAGAGCAGGCTGCGTAATGCGCAGCCGCAGCGCCGCTTTCGAAACCGTGCCCAGTTCCGCCACGGCGACGAACGTTCGCAGGCGCCTCAGGTCCATAATCTGGAAATCTATGCTCCCTCGGCATTGGATACTAGAATAATTATGCATTGGACATCTGCTTTGATCCCGGGCATATCGTCCGCACAGCATCGCTCAATGGGTGCCGGCGCGGACGCGATCCGAGCGTGAGCGTTCTGGCGACGACCGCTGCAACGAACCGCGGTACGTCTGCATTATCCCGCCGAGGGAGTTCCGGCGCCTGCGGTGCACCTCGCGGCGACATTTGGAGGCTCTCATGAGCTGCTGCGACGAAACCACCGCCCGCGTACCCGGTACCGACGTGTCTCGGCGCTCGCTGTTCAAGGGCGCGGCTCTCATTGCAAGCGTCATCCCGGCGGCCCAATCCACCCGCTCCGAAGCGCAGGGCAAACAGATCAAGCTGGCCTATTGCAGCCAGCTCCTGTGCGGAGTGCCTTATGAAGTCGCGCGCTCGGCCGGCTACTTCAAGAACCACGGGCTCGATGTGCAACTCGTCTACACCCGGGGCGGCAATGCCGCGATGCAGGCGCTGGTCGGCGGCGCGGTCGACTATGCGGCCACCGCGTTGGACGTTGCCATCCAGGCCTATGCCAATGTCGGCGCGGACATCCGCCGCTTTGCGGTCACCGGCCGCCTCCCCCTGTTCGCCGTTGTCACCGCTCCCAAGACCGCGAGCCAGATTCAAGCGATCAAGGATCTGGAGGGAAGGACGGTCGGCGTCTCCGCGCTCGGCAATGCCGATCACGCGCTGACGCTCTATCTGCTGAAGCAAGCCGGCGCCGACGCCCAGAAAGTGCAGTTCGCGACCATGGGCGTCAATCTGCTGGAAGCGTTGCGGCAGAACCAGATCGACGTCGGCCTGGTGCAGGAGCCTGCTCTGACGCTGCTGAGGCGATCAGGCGCGCGCGTGCTCGTCAACGCAATGGACCTTGAAGACGCCAAGCACTATCTCGGCGGTTCCTTCGAATTCATGGGCGTGGCGGTGCGCACCAAGGAGATCGAACAGCGCAGGCCGGAAATGGTCGCGCTGGCCAAGGCCCTGGCGGATGCGCTCAAGGCGCTGCGCCAGATGGCCGGCGAGCAGTTGGTCGCGGCTTTCCCCAAGGAGATGATCACCGGGCTCGACCTCAAGGAGTTCAGCGAAATTCTCGTGCGCCACCGCGACTCGCTCTACCCCGAAACGGTGGACGTCGACCTCGACGCGGCCAAACGCGTCGAGCAGAGCCTGATCGCCGGCGGCCTCATGAAGTCGGGGGCAAGCATGTCCGGGCTGCACGACACTACGATCGCGGGGGGTTGAAGCTGCGCGTCCGTGATCTGACGATTTCCTACGGCGGCGAGCCGGTTCTCGAAGGAGTGAACCTCGCCGTGGGCGACGGCCGTTTCGTGAGCCTCGTCGGGCCTTCGGGCTCGGGCAAGTCAAGCCTCTTGCGTGCCGTGATCGGGTTGCAGCAGCCGCTCTCGGGCACGATCGAGACCAGCGTCGCGCGCACGCAGATCGGCATCCTGTTCCAGGACGATGCCCTGCTGCCGTGGAAGACGGCGCGCGACAATGTCGCGCTCGGCCTGACCTTCAACGGCATGGAGCGCGGCAAGGCGCTCGCCGAGGCGGAAGCATGGCTCGAGCGGCTGGGTCTCGCCGGGTTCGGCGACCGGTTTCCCCGTCACCTCAGCGGCGGCCAGCGCAAACGCGTCGCGCTCGCGCAGGTGCTGGCAATGAAACCCAGGCTCATCCTGATGGACGAGCCGTTCGCCTCCCTCGATGCGATCGTGGGCGCTCGCGTGGTGCGAGACGTCGTCGCCTTGGTCGAGCGCCAGGGGATCAGCGTTCTCCTGGTCACCCACGACCTCGAAGAGGCAATCAGCCTTTCCGATGAAGTCTACCTGCTGTCGCAGGGGCCGCGGGCGCACATCACTCAGCAGTATCCGGTGCCGATTCCGCGGCCGCGCGATCCCGTGCGTTCGCGCACGCACCCGGCCTTTGCACCGCTCTACGAGACGCTGTGGGCGGACCTCTCCCGCGAAGTGGATCACCGGGCGGAGGCGGCATGATACTTCTCGATCCCCGCTATGCCTGGCTCCGCCAGCTCGCTGCCGTCACGCTGCTGCTCACGGTCTGGGAGGCTGCAGGCCGCGCCGGCATGCTCAATCCGATGTATGCGCCGAACCCGAGCAGGGTTGGAGCGGCGCTCCTCGACCTGTTCGCGGACGGCCGTATCTGGCCGCATCTCGACGCTACTTTCACCGCCGCGCTCGGCGGTCTCGCGCTCGGCATTGCCGCTGGCGTTGTTCTCGGCGTCATCGCCGCGCTCGTTCGGCTCATCGCCGAGTTGATCGAACCTGTCATGTCTGTTCTCAATGCCATCCCGCGCGTAATCCTGGCTCCGCTTTTCGTGATCTGGCTCGGCATCGGGCTCGCCTCCAAGGTTGCCCTGTCCTTCATTCTGGTGGCGGTGCTGATCTTCTTCACCGTGTTCAGCGGAATCCGGCAGGTAGACCGCAGGCTTGTCGAGCGCGTCATCACGCTGGGCGGCAGCCGCTGGTCGCTCGTGCGGCATGTCTACCTGCCGTCGGTCGCGGCCTGGGTGCTCGGCAATCTGAAAATCGCGGTCGGCTTTGCCTTCACCGGCGCTTGCGTGGGCGAGTTCGTGGCGGCGACGCACGGCCTGGGCTATCTGCTGTCGTTCGCGCAGAGCACCTACAACGCCGCCCTGATGTTCGCACTGATCCTTCTGATCCTGGTGGTGGTCCTGCTGATCTTCGCTATTGCAGGGCGGCTGGAAAAATACCTGCTGCGCTGGAACTGAGCGCTGATCGCCGAGGGTGACGTCGCTGTGAGCGATCTGTACATCCGCATCAGAGAGCAGCCGCGCGAGGTGCTGGACACCATCGCCCAATCGCTGGAGGTGCGCGCATCCGAGCCCGCCATGCAGGCGATCTGCGCCCGCTACATGGCGCAGATCGCCCTGCCGGCCGAAGCTCGCGTGCTCGAGATCGGCTGCGGAACCGGCGCGACGACGAAGCTCATCATGCGGCACGTCGGTCCGGCGCAGCTCGTCGGCATCGATCCATCTTCCGTGTTCATCGACATGGCGCGAGCGGCATTCGCGGACGAGCCGCGGGTCTCGTTCGCGGTCGGCGACGCTGGCGCGACAGGGCAAGCAGACGCTTCCTTCGACCTCGTGATCGCGCACACGGTCTACTCGCATTTGGCCGATCCTGAGCGGGCGCTGGCCGAGGCCCGCCGCGTTGTCAGGCCGTGCGGGCAACTCGTGATTTTCGACGGCGACTTTGCGACCCTCACCGTCGCCCTGTGCGACGGCGATCCGCTGCAGTCGGCGGTAGCGGCGGTGCTGCGTCACATGGTGCACGCCCCTTACCTCATGCGGCGGCTTCCCGCTCTCGTCACCGCGGCGGGGTTCAGGGTGGAGTCGGTCGAACCGCACGGCTACGTGCAGACGACGACCCCCGACTTCCTGCTGGCGCTGCTGGCGCGCGGAGCTCACGCCGCCGGCCGGGCGGGCGAGATCGGTCCGGGCCTGATTGACGGTTTGGACGGGGAGGCGCGCAGGCGCGTGGCGAACGGCACGTTCTACGGAGCTCTCCTGTTCCTCAGCCTCGCCGCACGCAAGGACGGCGGGTGATATATCGGTCGAAGGTGGAACAGGCGCACCTCGATTGGGAATAACAGGAAGTTCTGATCGGGAGAATGACGCATGCCGCAGAATCGCTTCGAGACCTGGCACCTCGATCTGCAGGATCTGTTGGGCCTCGCTGTCCCGCCGATTGCCATTGCCTTTACCAGCTACGTTCCAACCGGAATCGACCGCATCGAACGAACCATGCCGCCGGCAACGACGGACGGCCGGACGGGAGCGGTTGCGGCGAGCTGCGTCTTCTGGATCGAAGGCACGCACGGCGTGTTCGCTACGACGGCGGAGGATCACGGTAATTGCAGCGTCGGCAGCCTGACGCATGGCTTCAAGACGATGCAGGAGATCGCCCACAACTCGGATGTCGCGGCGCTATGCGAATCCAAATGGGTCACGCCGGAAGCGGTGGCAAAGATCGCGGTCGTGCGCGAAAAGCCCAAAAGCATCGTCTATGGCCCCCTTCGCCACATGCCGATCGAGCCGTCGGTCATCCTGCTGCGGCTCAATGGCAAGCAGCAGATGCTGCTGCATGATGCGTGGCCCAGCCTTCGCCTCGAAGGCAAGCCGCAGTGCCACATCGTTGCGATCGCCAAGGAAAGCGGCGAGATCGCCATCAGCGTCGGCTGCATGCTGAGCCGCGTGCGCACAGGCATGTCGAACAACGAGGTCACCTGTGCGATCCCGGCGAGCCGCGTCGGCCTGCTGATCGAGCGCCTGGGCGCGGCGCGCGCTGCCGATTACGCAGTGGCAGCCTATGCCGCGGAAGATTCCATGCGTTTTGGCCGTCAGCAGTGAGAAGCGTGGCGCCGTTCCTATCGGAGTGGGCGATACGGCGGTACGTGGTATTTAAGTAACTGAGAATTCCCGCGTCGCCCCCCGGCGCCCGCTTGTTGAGCCTACCGCCGCCGCCCGTGCACTGGGCGAAATTCGTCCCCCTGGGAACCAACGGGCTCCTCTGTGCTTCTTTCCGGTGCAACCCGAGAAGAGGAGGCGGCCGTGCTGCAGACGCTCCATAAACCGCCGCAAGAGAGCGAGGCTCTCAGTAGACTACGAGAGTTCGACCCCGCAGCGTCCGGTTGGATTTTTTGGCCGATCATCTTTGGGGTTGTCGTGATCCTCGGCCAACTGGCAATCACAATAAGATAAATTCAGGCGAACGGGCTCGCCTTCATGGATTGCCCTCAATATGTCGTTGACGGCTACTGACGATACTTCGGAGAACGCGCCGATGGGCCCGTGTCCGGGAGGGCAAGAGACGGGAGCGCCTTCGGCTTGAGGATGACCTTCTGAACATTCCCCGGCAGGACGTAGCGGCCGATGTACCAGTGCGCCTCGACGTCGGCGCCGTAGGAGCGCCTGATCGAGTACGACATCGTTTCTGCGACGAGTCCCCCACCGGACGCAGGCGGAGCTCCCGCATCCGCAACAGGCGAGCGAACGGGCGGGCGAGATCCTCGTCCTCGATGATAATAGGCCTCGCGTGTTGCCGCAGGGCAGCCATCAATTGCGACCTGCGCGATACCCGCACGGGTATCGGTGGCAGGGCCTTCGGCGGCTCGGCGCGGATATAGTCGCTCTCCAACATGCCGACAGTCCCCACGGGCAGGATTGGGCGCGCAGATGGAAGTCGCGCATCTCCTAACGTACGAACCTACGCCGGCGCCAACTGCACGCGCCGCTATGGTTGTCGGGAGGTTAAGGGCCTGACACGCCATTCGGGTCAAAGCGGCCATCGAGCATTGACGGAAACAGACTTGTTCCCAGTAACTTAGATCGGCAATTTAAACCCACTCCGAAGCTGTCGAGCAAGCCGCCCAGCCCAAATCCGCGTTCGGGTGACGGCGATCACATCGCTCAGGACCCGTCTCACCTATCGTTGCTGCATCGCAGCTCGATGGAGGCGGTCATGCCAACTAGTGTCAATCAATGGGTGCTCGGAATTGCGGTGGCCGTCGGACTGGCGGTCGTCGGCGTGAGCGCGATCGGCAATGCCGCCGTTGTCTCCTCGTCATCCGAGCAAGGTCACGGGACCGAGCCTGCACTCTCGACCTCCGACATGCCGGTGAGCGCCAATGATATTGCGGGTCGCGAGCAGTTGAGAATGGTCTTCCTCGACACGTTCAACGCGCGGATCCGATAATCTCGCCAACAGACGTTAGCGGGGTCGCGTGCCCGGAAGGAACCGTCCATCGGGGACAAGGTCTTCACATACGACCAAGCCGCTTCAACGGCCTTAAAGACCGCTCCGTTCTTTCCTTTGGCCTACACGGCACAAGCCGTGCCGGCGGGACGCCTCATATTTGCCTTATCCGGCACCGATGAACCTCTTTCTTCATCGCGGGGAAGACGGGGGAGTGATGAAGGCGGTCTCGCTTGGCGTGATCCTGGCCATCACGGCCACCTTGGCGCACGCAGAAGACATGGCGGAGGTGATCTCGCGGTACCGACGCGAGCACGGCCTGTCTGCCGTCAAGACCGACCCGCAACTCACGGCGATCGCTGAGCGACAGGCAAAGGCGATGGCCGAGTCCGGTATCATGGATCACAGCGTAGCCGGCTCGTTTTCGTCCCGTATCTCGGGCGCGCACACGGGCGGAGCGGCGGAGAACATCGCGGTCGGCACCAAGACATGGGCCGAGACGTTCCGCTCCTGGCAGAAATCACCGGGCCACAACGCAAATCTGTTGCAAGCCAAGGCCGACAGCGTCGGTTTCGCGGTCGCCCGCAACGAACAGACCCGTTACAAGACCTACTGGGCGATGGTGATCGCGGACAAGTCACCGAAAAAGAAGGACCGCAAGGTCGTCGCGGCACAAGAGAAAACCGCGGCACAAGAGAAAAATGTGGAGCGCCGGGAGAGCTCGGGAAACTCCGAGAACCCGCTCACCACGGTGAAAAATTTCGTCTGCAAGTATCTGTGCTGATAGCCTGAGCAGGAGCCTTGAGCCGCCGGTGCTCAAAGCCCGCCCTTGGGCCTCACAAAACAAACGATGTCGTCGGACAGCGGATCGAATTCCCCCCACCTCACGGCCCAAACGAACAGATAGGCCTGACCATCCGGTGCATGGTCCGGCACGACCTTGTCCGGCGGAATCAGAACCCACGTGCCATTGAGCCAAGCGTACCAGCGATCCTCCGGATAACGCACGTTGTCATCGCGCAGGACCCGAAACCGCGTCTCCACGACATCGCCCGCGCCGCAACACGAAAGAGAAAGTCTGTCGCGTTGTGGATTCTTGTGATTGTCCGGCCGTTGGAGGCTTTCAAACCAGCGCTTGTGCTGCCCATCGGGCCAATCGCCGTGAGCGGAACCCGTGGATGGGCACGCCAGGATGACCAGCGCAGCCAAATAGGCCGCGCGCAAGGGAGCGCTAAGCATGGAGCACCACCGGATCAAGCAAGGCGAAGCCCCCGCCCGGGGACGGGCCAGTTTCAAGTAAGAAACCACGGGAAGACCTTTACAACTCATGGTTGTTATAATATAGCATAATCTGTCTTAGGTTGCAACCAAAAGTTCCACCGCCGCGCTCCCGACCGCCGCAGGTCCGTGCACTCGGTGGCCGATCTCAGCGTGAAAAAATACCGGGCGAAAAAATACCGGGCGGCGGCGCTTCGGGGTAAGGCGTGCGCAATCGCAACGGCGCCGGCTGAGACGGCGCGGATTGCCCCTCGGTGCCTTCCGGCCTTGCCGCCTCGGTGGAATCGGAGATCGGTGGTTGCTTTGGAAGCTTGACGGTCTGCGGCCGTTGCGGTTGGCGCGCTGGCTTGGCCTTCTTCTTGGAAGCCTTGCCTGCCTCCTCTTTCGGGATTTTCTCCGGCGAGATCGTTGGGGTCGCGTGTGACAAGTCGTCGGCGGGGAACACTTCGCCCCCACCCGGGAACTTCGCGCTCTCGAACCATCGGGAAATGGCGTCTCTCAAGTCATCAATCGCAGCGCACCCCGCGAGGCCAAAGCTCCCGGACACGGCCATTAGAACGAGCGCAACCCGAGCACAGGCGCGCATTGATACCCTCGTGCCATGCCAAGCGGCGTCTTGATTCAGGCCGCTCGCGATGAAGTGGTAGCCGCAAATTTCCCGAGTTCGGCCCTAGCGGCATCGACGGCTGCGCGCTCGGCGTCGAGGGCCAAGTTGCGCCAGCGGTCGCGAGACTGGCGCAGGTCTTCGACCCAAGCTTGCAGATCGGCGATTGTCGCTTCGTGATGAATGCAATTCGCGCATTTGGTTTTCGGCTTGCTGGCGGCGAGTGCATGGGCGTGGACGAAAATGGACATCCGCATGGCACCGCCCGAATAGGGCGGCTCCCCTGTTGGCTTGGGCGGCCGTGGCAAATGTTCGGCGGATCACCCAGCGGGCGCGAGCGTGGCACCGTATGGTTGCCGCACGGTTAATGCAGAGTCACAGCCGAGGTGTTCGGGAAAGTCGAAATGAACATACAACGCCAGATCCAGCCCACCGTCCGGCGGTCCGCGACAATTGTTGACACAGCGTTGACACAGAATGATTCCTGTCCTGCGCCGGAACCGAGATGGCGGCGGCGCGGTAGAACGTGAGCTGCAGCCCCTGCGCCAGCAACGTCGAGGCGGCCGAGGCCGGGCCGAGCGACTCGATGAAATCGGCGACGGCTGTGCGCAGGGGCGCGAAGTTTGCCAACGTCGTCGGGCCGACCGCCGACCTCGTCTCCAGCAAGCGCGCGGCGGCGCGGTCGTTGGGCCAATTCCTGGCCAGGACATCGGCGGGCGACGTCGCTTTATCGTAGGCGCCAAGCAGCCCGGCGGTGCAGGCGCGCACGAAACTTGTGACGTTGGCGCTGCGCATGGCGGCGGCGTCGGGTCGCAACGGAATCGGCAATGGCCTGGTCATGCCGCCAGGCTACAGCGCCCTTGCGGCCGCGGCGGCGACGCGTCGCGGGAAATTTCGGCCTCGCTCCTCGCCGGGCTCGCGAGCCCGGCGCACTCGGCACCGAATTTTTTTTCGGCGCGATCATGCATTTGCACGCTCCAGCTCGGCCTTCCGCAGCTTGGCTTCGGCTTTGGCCAATTCCTTCGCAAACCTTTTGGCCCGTTCGACATTGCCGCTCTCTTCAGTCTGCTGCACGAGCCAACGCAATCGCTCGGCCAAGCGTCGCAAATAAAGTACGTGCATAGTCAGCTCGGACGCGCGCGCGATCCGGAGTTGATTTTCAAATTGTGTTTCTGAGATCATGGCGTGACGGTCACCCGGTCGAGCGCAACCAGCGCCAGGTACGGGCAAGCCGGTTGCGCGGCGTTTCGGGGGGGGCCGGGTGCGCCCTGAAGGCTGCCATGGGTGCGTCCCGCTCTATGAGGGGTACGCAGCATGGTCGACCGGAACGGTTAACGATTCGTGAGCGCGCGGCCGCGAAAAGGTGTTGGGCTGGCGCGATGGCGCTAAGCTCTCGTGCCACAGGACTTGGCAAACGCCGCCATCGCGGCCTCGCGCGTCGGCTCGTAGCCGTGGGTTGGCGTGCGGTCGTTGTGGTGGCCCTCAACACACGCAATGTCCGCGCGCAGAGATGATCTCACAGCACGTCGGGCGCATCGAAGTCATGAATGGAGGTCAGGCCTTCCAAAACAATACCTATGTCAATTTCGCTTTCGAGCATTCCGTCATCGTCGTAGTAAATCGCGGGTGCTAAATCGCCAAACAGGTAGCCATCGACCTCGTCGGTCACGAACAGGAAGCGTGGGCCATCGAAATAGTCAAACACAGACAAGGCGTAAGCTTTCGCAGCTTCGTAACCGGCGCCATAGTCGATTGTGTCCTCCACGTAATAATTGCCTAGTGGCAAAGGCAGTTCTTGGATCGCTTCGATATCGATCACGTCGTCTATGTCGGTGAAGCCCACAATCACGTCGGGGTTATCGATTTCACTCTCGTTCTTGTACTGGTAGTAGAATCGATCGCCGCCGTTTCCTCCGGTCAGCAAGTCCTTGCCGAATCCACCCCAGAGAAAATTGGAGACTTCCTTGGTTTCGCCCACGTTTCCGGCAAAGAGACAGTCGTTGCCCTGCCCGCCAGAAAGCTCATCAGAGCCGGTTCCGCCATACAGGTGGTCAGAACCGTCCTCACCGAAGAGGTAGTCGTGATTACCGCCGCCAAAGAGGTAGTCAGTGTGCTCGCCGCCATAAATATGGTCATCGCCGTCCTCGCCCCAGAGCCAGTCCACGCCCTTGCCGCCTTTGAGGATATCATCGTTGGGGCCTCCAACGAAATCGTCGTTGCCGTCCCCGCCCTGGAAGTAGAAGAAGAGGACGTCGCTGCCATTGAAACTGGGATCGTTTGCATCCTCAAAACCGTAAGTCGTGCCGTCACCATTGGTTGGGTGGAAAGTGCGGGTCAGCTCCTCACCGACCGTGCCGGACGGTTCGTCGCGGTAATAACCGTCGTTTTTGCCCCGGATGTAAGTCATCTGCTTCTCCTATTCGGTGTGCGATGGGGCGCGGCCGCTGAGGCGGCTCGGCTCGTTCGCGTTGGTCCCATCCACTGAATTTCGGAACTAGCTAGGCTGCAGGTGGGCGCTTCATAGCTCTGGTCTATGGAGCCCGCGTCTCCGCACAACGTTGTCGGGCGGGCCAACTGAAAGGTTCATTGTTCCGCGAGCGCGTGCGGCGCACACCGTTCGGTGACCCTGCGGCTACCCTTGTCAGCCGTCGACGAGGATTTGCCGTCCGGCCTCGGTGATCTTCACCCGTGCGATCTCGATCGACTTGCCGCCCGCGACCACGCGCTCGGCGGATGCGGTCGCGAGTCCGTCGCGGACCAGCTCGAGCATCTGCCGGACGGTGAAGCCGTGCGCGAGCATCACCGCTTCGGTGCAGCCCTCGGGACACGACGCCAGCAATTCGAGCGCCCGCCGTCGGTCGGGCTTGGGAAGGCGTCGGGAGTTGCGACGTGGGCGCACAGCGCAGGATAAACTCAGCCGTCATCGCATGGCCATCGCCGCCGCGCCGCTTAGAGGCTGATGACTGTTACCACGGTGTTACCACGGGCGCCGGGGCTAGCTCTGGCCCGATTCGTGTTCGTTGATTTAAACTGCAAGTAGTGCCCGTGATTCGGGCGTTTTTGGTGGCCGCGCCCGGACTCGAACCGGGACCCCTGAGACCAGGGGGCAGATTTTAAGTCTGCTGTGTCTACCGTTCCACCACGCGGCCTGGCGCAAGCGTGTTCTAGCACCGCTCGCGCGGGCGCCGGAAGCGACGGTAGCCCCGCCGCTCACTCCTTCAGGGCCTGACCCCAGACGGATGGTAGCGGCGTGGACGGGCACCCGACTGCCTGCGGGAGTTGGGCCGCTACCCCCATTGTGCCGCCGGCTGGAAGGGCCGATATAGCGCTCCATGGACGCCCCGAACCCCTCCGCCACCCCTACCTTCGCGAGCCGCACGCCGCTGCATATCGGCGCGGTCGGCCTCAAGGTCCGCGATCTCGACCGGCTCACCGGCTTTTATCGCGACGTGCTCGGGCTATCCGTACTCGATCGCAGCACCGATGGTGCCGCGCTCGGCGCGGGCGGCGTGCCCCTCGTCCATATCGAGCACCGGCCCGACGCCAAGCCCGACGACACGCGCACCGCCGGCCTCTATCACACCGCCTTCCTGATGCCGACGCGGGCGGACCTCGCGCGCTGGCTCCTGCACGTGGCGCGCGGCAAGGTGCCGCTCACCGGCGCCTCCGACCATGCCGTGAGCGAGGCGTTCTATCTCGACGATCCCGAGGGCAACGGCATCGAGGTCTATTACGACCGGCCAGCCGAGACTTGGCAATGGACCGGCAACGATTTGAGGATCACCACCGATCCGCTCGATGTCGACAGCATCTTGCGAGAAGTGCCGCCCACGGCGACGTTCCCGGGCGCGCCGGACGGGCTGCGCATCGGCCATGTTCACCTGCGCGTCGGCGACGTCGCGCGCGCCGAGACGTTCTATCGCGACGCGCTCGGCCTCGATGTCACGCGCCGCCGGCACGGCGCGTCGTTCATGTCTTCCGGGCGCTATCATCACCACATCGCCGCCAATGTTTGGCACAGCGCCGGCGCCGGCCCGCGCGACGAGGACCGGGCCGGATTGTCCTGGCTCGCGCTTGAAGCCGCCGATGGGTCCACCTTCGACGCGGCCAGGACGCGCCTGGCCCAGGCGGCTACGGAGCTCGCGGTCACGGCCAGTGGGATCGAGACGGCCGATCCCTGGGGGACCCGCCTGCGCATCACGCGCGCATAGTGGCTTTCATCCCTTCGCTTCTGCGAGCGAGCGCATGCGCGCCAGCGCTTCGGCCGCGAGCGTCCGGGTCAACTCGCCGGCCGGCATCGCACGGCCCAGTGATGCCGCCTGCCCCGCCCACATGGGCGAAAAATCGCCCGAGCCTTGCGCCTCGGCCTTGGCCCGCAGCGGCGCCAGCGCGCCGGCGGCGAGCGGGAACGCCGGCGCGACGTCGGACATCGGGCCGATCTCGCGCATCACGCGGTTGACGAAGCCGCGCGCCGGGCGGCCGGTCATCAGATTGGTCACCGCCGTGCCGTCGTCGCGTGCGGACGTGAGCGCGGCGCGATGCGGCGCAGAAATTCTCGCTTCGGGGCACCAGAGGTAGGCAGTACCGATCTGCACGCCGGCAGCCCCCAGCGCGAAGGCAGCCGCGATCCCGCGGGCATCAGTGATGCCGCCGGCTGCAATCACAGGGAGCTTGACCGCGTCGACCACCTGCGGAACGAGCGCGAAGGTGCCAGCCTGCGTCGCGATGTCATCGGTCAAGAAGATGCCGCGATGGCCGCCCGCCTCGCAGCCCTGGGCGATGACGGCATCGACGCCGCGCGCTTCGAGCCAGCGCGCTTCGGCGGCAGTCGTGGCGGAGGCGATAACGATGCAGCCCGCGGCCTTGACCCGCTGCATCAGGTCCGGCTCCGGCAGCCCGAAATGAAAGCTTACGACCTCGGGCTTGAGCTCCTCCACCACGGCGCAGAACGTCGCGTCGAACGCCGCGCGATTGCTCGAGGGGACCGGCACCGCCGGATCGATCCCAAACTCGCGGTAATAGGGCGCGAGTGCTTCCCGCCATCGCGCTTCTCGCTGATTGTTGAGCTCCGGCGCCACGTGACAGAAGAAACCGAGATTGATGGGCTTCCTCGTATGCGCGCGGACTTTTGCCATCTGCTCGCGGATCTGATCCGCGCTGAGCATGGCGCAAGGGAGCGATCCGAGCGCCCCCGCCTGCGCCGCCGCTGCCGCCAGTTCGCAGTCCATGGCGCCCGCCATCGGCGCCTGCACAATGGGAACCTCAAGTTTGAGAAGCTCGATGAGACGGCGGTCCGGCCACATATCTGCACAATCCTCTCTGCGCAACTTTCCTTCGCCGCGCAACTTTCCGTGATCCAGAGCGCGATGACTTTTCTTCAAATCGTCATCGCGCTCTAGCTTATTGCTGGAGCATGATCTTTTCCGAAAACCGGTACCCACTTTTCGGGATCATGCTCTAATGCCTCATTCAATCACGTGATTGGGTGAGGAGCGCGGCGCTCGACCGCATCGGCGTCATGGCAACGACACGATGATGTGGCCAAGTGTGGGACAACGGAGGCGGTCATGGAACACCTCATCTTTGTTTGCCCCCGGACCGGACGCGAGGTCGACAGCGGCGTCGAGACCGAAATCGGCACCCTTCTGCGCATCCGACAGCAGACGGTGCGGGCCGTCTGCCCGGCATGCGGCGAGCGGCACGAATGGCCGGTGCGCGACGCCTTCCTGGCCAAGGCCGCCTAATTAGGCTGATCCCGGCAGGCGATGCCAGCTTCCACTCGCCCCAGCTTCCACTCGCCCCAAGGCTCAATTATCCTTGCCCTTCAACAACGCGACAAGCGCGCGGCTGGCTACGGCCGAGCGAAAGGGGAGAGGAGACGGGATGCTGCGGCGGCCGGGCGGCCTCGCCATCGCGGTGGTCGCTGCGCTCTGGTCGTGGGGCGCGGCTGATTCTCGCGCGCAGGAATGGCCAAGCCGCCCGGTGCGGATCGTCGTTGCCTTCGCCCCCGGAGGCAGCGCCGACCAGTTTGGGCGCCTGATGGCGACCGAGCTTTCGGCCGCCTTTAAGCAGCAATTCTTCGTGGAGAACCGGCCGGGCAACAGCGGCGCGATCGGATCGGCGCAGGTCGCGCGCGCGGAAGCGGACGGATATACGCTGCTGATCGGAGGATCGGGTCCCCACCTCACCGGTCCCGCGATCAACCCGAATATCGGCTACGATCCGCTTAAGGATTTCACCCACATTGCGATGATCGGAGCAGACAGCTACGCCTGGGCCGTCAATCCCGCCTTGGGGGTGAAATCGATCGCCGAGCTGGTCGCGCTCGCGACGGCGCGCAAGCACAACCCGATCACCTCGTCGTCGCCCGGACCGGGCTCGCTCGGGCATCTCCTGATCGAGCAGTTCAAGCGCAAGGCCGGCATCGAGATCCAGCACGTTCCCGCGCCCAATTCAGGCGTGACCGACGTCCTGGGCAATCACATCTCGATGACGCTCACCGCGATGATGACGGTCGGGGAGCAGGTCAAGGCCGGCCGGCTCCTGGCACTCGCGGTCACCTCCACCGAGCGCAATCCCGTATTCAAGGGCATTCCGACATTCGCCGAGCAGGGCTATCCCGACGTGCGCGGCAACACCTGGTTCTGGCTGTGCGGCCCCAAGGGCCTTCCACCCGACGTGGTCGGCAAGCTCAGCGAGGCGACGCGGGGCATCATCAAGTCGCCGAAGGTGCAGGAGCATTTCCAAAGGCTCGCCCTGCTGTCGAAGGACCTCGACGTTGCCGCGGTGCAAGAATTCATCGCCGAGGAATACGCATTCTGGGCTCCGCTCGCCAGGGACGCCGGCCTGAAGGTGCAATAGCCGCCAATTCGGAGAGACGATCATGGCTGCGGTCACAACACTCGATGAACGGCGGTTGGACGGCGCGTTGCCGGCAACGCGCGCGCGGATCGGAATGATCATTCCGTCGGTCAACAGCATGACCGAGCTGCAGTTCAATCACTACGCCCCGCCCGGCCTCGGCGTGCATGTCGCGCGTGCGCGCGTCGCCGGCGAATGGAAGCGGCCGCTTGCCGTGATGGCCGACGAGATCGCCACCGCAGCACGGCTGCTCTCGGACGTGACGCCCGATCTCATCGTCTTCCACTGCACCGATACCTCGATGACGCAGGGCCCGCAGGGCGAAGGCCGCATCCTGGAGATCGTGCACGAAGCAACCGGCATCGAGGCGGTGGCAACCAGCCGACTGGTGCTCGAGGCCCTGCAGACGCTCGGGCTGCGCAAGCTCCTCCTGCTCAGTCCCTACAAGAGCAACCAGGCGGTGATCGACTATCTGCATGCGACCGGCTTTGCCGTGGTCCACGATGTGGCGCTCGCTCTCTCCTCGCTCGAATTCGCCGCGGTCACGCCGCGGGAATGGACGGAGCTCGCCCGCAAGCACGACCGTCCGGACGCCGACGGCGTGTTCCTGAGCTGCACGAATACGACGCAAATTGAGGCGATCGCCGACATCGAGCGCGCGCTCGGCAAGCCGGTGGTCAACAGCAACCAGGCGGTGCTTTGGGGTTGCCTCAGGCGGCTCGAGGCGGCGCTTGCTCCACTGCCGCCGATGCCGGAGCTCGGCCGGCTGATGCGGCATATGGACGGGTGATGCGATCGAACGATCGCTCAACGGCGGGAAGGAACATGAAGACAGATTTCAGACGTTTCGCCTGTGCAGCGGCTTTTCTCGCCGTTCTCGTTTCAGCGGCGGCCGCGCAGCCCTATCCGGCGCGGCCGATCACCCTCGTGGTTCCGTTCGCGCCTGGCGGGCCCGCCGATTTCCTTGGCCGGCTCATCGGCCAGAAGATGAGCGAGGACTTGGGCCAGCAGATCATCGTCGACAATCGCCCGGGAGCGAACACCATCATCGGCGCTCAGGCCGTCGCCAAGTCCGCGCCCGACGGCTACACCCTGCTGATGGCGATAGACGGCACGCTGGTCATGAACCCGTTCCTCTACAGCAAGCTTGCCTATGATCCGTTCAAGGATTTCGTACCGGTCTCGCTCATTGCGCTCGTCCCCTCGGCGGTGGTCGGGAACATCAACGTCCCGGTCAACTCGATCAAGGAATTGGTCGAGCAGGAAAAGGCCAAGCCCGGCACCTTCCAGATCGGGATCAGCACGCCGACATCGCAGGTCAATGTCGGGCTCCTGAACATGATGGCCGGGACCAATTTCACGATGGTCCCCTACCGCGGCGGGACGACACAGATTACCGGCATTCTGGCCGGCGACATTCCGCTCGGCATGGAGAGCATCAACGTGTCGTTGCCGCTCTGGCGCGACAAGAAGCTCAAGATCCTCGGCCTGGTGAGCGCCCAGCGCCTCTCGCTCGCGCCTGACATTCCGACTATCGCCGAGACCTTCCCCGGCTACGATCTCGGCATCTGGCAGAGCATCGTGGCACCCGCCGGCACCCCGCCCGAGGTCGTCACCAGGCTGCACGGATCGATCAAGAAGGTGCTGGCGATGCCCGAGGTGCGCGAGAAGCTCGCCAATGCCGGCATCGAGCCCGCGACCAGCCATACGCCGGACGAGTTCGCCGCCTTTATCCGCGCGCAGGCCGACACGCGGGCCAAGGTCATCCAGGCGGTCGGCATGAAGCTTGACTGAGCCCAACCTCATGCCCGGCATCTTCGCTGTTGCACTTGCCGTCGCGATCACAGCCGCGCCGGCGGCGGCGCAAGGCGTGCCCGAGGCCGACGCGAAGCAATATCCCAGCCGGACGATCCGCATCATCGTGCCGTTTCCGCCCGGCGGACCGGCCGACATCATTGCGCGCTTCGTCGGACAGCGAATGAGCGAGGACTGGGGCCAGGCGGTGGTGATCGAGAACCGCGCCGGTGGCAATACCGCAATCGGCGCGCAGGCCGCGGCCCGCTCCGCGCCCGACGGCTACACGCTGTTCGTGCCCATGGACACGACCATGGTGATGAATCCCCTGGTCACGCCCAACCTGCCCTACGATCCGCTCAAGGACTTCACGCCGATCACGCTGTTGACCAAGAACATGTCGCTCGTCGTGGTGCGCGGCGACGGGCCGAAGACGATCAAGGACCTGATCGCCAAGGCAAAGGCCAATCCCGGCAAGCTCAACATGGGCGCGGGCACGATCACGTCGCGCCTCGGGGCGCTGCTGTTCGCCAGGACCGCCGGCATCGACGTCCAGCTCGTCCCCTTCAAGGGCAGCGCCGAGATCGGCCAGGCGGTGCTCGCGGGAACGGTCGATTTCGCCCTCGACAGCACCGGCACGAGCCTGCCGCTGATCCAGGGCGGCCAGTACCGCGCGCTGGCAAGATACAGCAACCGGCCGCTGCCGATCCTGCCCGATCTGCCGAGCCTCAGCGCGGCCGCCGATCTGCCCGGCCTCGACGAAAGCTCCACCTGGGTGGCGCTGGTCGCGCCCGCCGGCACGCCGAAGGCGATCGTCGACAAGATCCATCGCGAAGTCGCGAGCATCTACGCCGATCCGGCCATGGTCGGCAGACTGGAAAAGGCCGGGATACTTCCGGTCGGCAGCAGCACGCCGGCGGAATTCGAGGCGTTCATCCGCAGCGAGACCGAACGCTGGTCCCGGGTGCTCAGGGACAGCGGCAGCGTCAAGTTGGATTAGGCCCGCGCAGCGCCGTCACAGTCGTAGGATGGCCCGATGTGGCGTGCCGCGATCACGGGGCCGCGGGCGCTTCGAGCGCGGCGCGGACCCGGGCGACGACCTCGCGCGGCGTCGCCGCAAGCTGCGCGACCAACGCCTGGACCTGCTCGCCGGTGAGCGGATCGACGTCGAATTGCAGCTTCGCCGCCTCGGCAATGAAGGCGGTATCCTTCATGGTGGCATCGAAGGCGCGCCGCAGCGCGGCCACGCGCTCTTCCGGCACGTCCGGCGGCAGGAAATAGGGGCGCCCATATTCCGTGCGCGCAAACAGCATGGTCATGGCCTGTCGATCGGCGTTCGACTTCGCAAGCTCCAGCATGGTCGGAACGTCCGACAGCTCCGGATGGCGCTCGAGACCGTATTGGGCGAGCACCTTGATTTTCTTGTCGCTGATCCAGTGCGGGGTCTGCGCCTTGACCGACGCCCAGCCGATGCCGCCCATGCCCTGCACCTCGCCACGCTCGATGGCGAGGTTGATCTGCGGCGTGCCCTGATAGCCACGTACGATCTTGAACTTGAAGCCCAGAATGTCGTTCACCAGCAGCGGAAAGTCGACCATGGTCGTTCCCGGCGTGGTGGCACCGACAACGACCTCCCTGCTGCGCAAATCGGCGATGCTCTCGACCGGCGCGGTGTGCCACACGAACGCGACATAGGCTTCGCGATTGGTGCTGCCGACCCAGATCAGCTTGGTCGCATCGAACTGGATGCCCGATTGCAGCAGCGGCGCCGTCGGGATGCCGTTGATCGGGACGCCGATCACGGTGCCGTCCTTGGGGCCCTGGCCATAGAGCTGGTTGGTCATGACCGCGCCGCCGGCAGCCGGCTGGTTCTGCACGATGATGTGCGGACGGCCCGGAATGTGATTGACGATGTGGCGGGCGACGATGCGCGCGAACAGATCGTAGCCGCCGCCCACCGCCGAGCCCACGACCATGCGCAGCTGCTTGCCCCGGTAGAACGCGGCGACATCGTCCTGCGCGCTCGCCGGTAGGGCAGCGCCGAGACCGAGTGCGACGACAAGAACGCGGCTTATCTTCATGCAAGGTCCGATCGCGTTACCACTCGATGACCGTTTTTGCCGGAATCGCTTCGTGCGCCGCAGGTTCCTTCGCCAGCGTCACCAGCCGCTGCAGCCAGGTCAGCTCGCGCCCGGGCGCCTTCGGAATGGTCACATAGTGAATTACGAGGCGGCGGTCCTCCGCTTCGAGGCGGAAGTAGTTCAGCCGATACGAGGGATAGTAGACCGCAGGCAACAGACCAAAGCGAACCGGCACGCGGCTCAACAGCTTCAGCCACGTTCCGGTATTGAGCACCACCTGGCCCGCCGGCTCCAGCCGTTTCAGGAATGCGGCGTGCGTGTGCCCGAAGATGAACACCGCGACCTTGTCATCCGCCTCGAACACGTCCCGCGCTCCCTGCAGATAGGGCGCTTGCAGATCGAGATCCGGCCTCACCCCGTGGCTCGTGAGCACGCGAAACCGACGCAAGGTCTTGGTCAGGTCGTGCAGGACAAGCGCTCCCGGCACACCGAACAGGACCAGGAACACGGAATTGATCGTGATCACGACCTGCAGGGCGTTATCGATGATTCCCAACCTGCTCATCACCGGATTGTGGAACAGGATATTGTAATCGAAGATGCCCAGAACGCGCAGAAGCTCGCCTGCAATCGATACGATCGTCGCGCCCGCAAGCAGCAGGAACGGCAGCAGCATCCAGCGCAGGACGGAGCCCATCTCACGGTAGAAGTAGTTCGACAGCACCCAATCGGGAATCTGCATCGTGCCGACCGAACGAATATCCTTGAGCCAATCGCCCCTGCCGAAATCGGAATGCAGGCTCGCCCCGCTGACGAAGGTTTCGGTGATGAAGTACCCCACGGGAAGCGCATACGGATTCCCATAGTCGGCGAACGCATTGAACCCGTCGCGCTGCTGCCCGTGCTCGATCCAAATCTTCCTGTCGCCCACGGTGCGGATCAGGTTCAAGCTCGTGTCCAGATCGATGTTGTATGCCCGCAGCTTGTTCTTGAATGCGGGATCGCAAGCCAGGTCGTAGTCGTGGTTGCCGACCATCATCGTCACCTTGATGCAAGCCCCGGTGACCTTGAGCTGATCGAAGATCGCTTGGTGAGCGCCGACGATGTAGTCGATCTTTTCGATCCCGCGCACACGCGTCAGCTCCCAGAATCCGAACGTGTCGCCGACGATGAGCAATTCGGTGTCGGGACGTTCCGTCTCCAGCTCTTTCAGAAACGCGATGAACTCGGTCGCATAGTCGCAATGCTGCAATTGGCCGTCGCCACCCATGTGCAGGTCGCTGACGAAGTAATATTTTCTTACCAACGTGCGGTTTCCCTGCCGACCATGTGTCCCGCGCCCGCGAAGGTGACGTTGGATATGCCTCGCCGGCGCGCTCCTATCCGGCGGACGCCATGCGCGCCGACGCACCAGGGGCGGCCGTTTCAAACAATCGCCCCGGACACCCGCGGCGATCCTGCCGCCCGAGCAGACGCAGCGTCTCCCAGATCACCGCCTGATTGCTGGTGACGACCGGACGCGCGAGCCGCGCCTCCAGTTCCTCGATCACGTCGAAGACCGCGATGTTCGCGCAGCTGATCAGATAGGCCTCGGCATCGGGACGGGCCGCGGCGAGCGTGCGGTCGCGCCAGAAACCAGGCGGCGTTGCGCAATAGGCGTCGCTGCCGGCGAGCGCGAAGCCTTGCGCCGCGAGCACATCATAGCCGGCATCGCGCAGAAACTCGGCCTCGTGCTCGGTGGTGCCGGCGCTGTAAGGCGTGAGAAGCACGATCCGTTTGGCAGCGAGCGCGTCCAGCGCGCGTCGAATGGCAGTGATGGTGGTCGTCGCATGCGGCGCCCCGGCGCGCGCGAGGGTCGCGAGGATTTCGTCTTCGCCCGCCGTACCGCCGTCGGTCGAATTGGCGGTGCAATGGAAGGCCACGACGTCGCAGCGGGTGTCGCTGAGCGCACGCGCCGCCTCCTCGATCATCGGCAGCAGCCGCTCGAAGGCGAGGCGATGGGGACCGGTCATGCGCAGGCGCGTGACATGGGCCGCCACCCCGGCGGGGAAGGCCGGCACCATCTCCTGCTCGACCATGCGGTTCGAGGAGGGAATGATCAGCCCGACCCGCGCGGTCATGATCGGCGTTTCTCGCGCAGCCCAACGCGCTCGAGGCGCGGCAGAACCTCATCGCAGAAGAACGGAAGCTCGTCGATGTAGTTGACGAGGGAGACGGCGACCCCGGTCAGTCCGGCCTTGCCGAGATCGATGAGCTGGCTCGCCACGTGGTCGGGATCGCCGACGATGGGCAGACCGCCCATCCCCTGCGCGTAGCCGGTCCGGGCCTGCTGAAACATCTCGGGCGGCGTGTTCTGCGCCGTGATGTTCTTGAGCGCGAGGATGGAAATCGACCGCCGACCAGTCGGCATGCTCCACGATGGAATAGTGGTAGTAGTCCTCGGCCTCCTTCCTGGTCGGCTTGCAGGTGATGACCCCGACCGTATAGACGCCGAGCTCCCTTCCCTGCTCCTTCGCCTGCGTCTTCGCGGTCGCGACCCGCTGCGCGGTCTCGTCGAGCGACGTGCGGGAGGCCTGCAGGAAGAACGCATCGCAGTTGCGGATCGCAAAGGCTTGGCCGACCGGCGAGGCGCCGGCATTCATGATCACCGGACGCGTGCCGCCGTAGGGCTTCGGCTTGCCGCGAATGCCCGTCATGTTCAGGTACTGGCCGTGAAAGTCGAAGTCTTCCTTGTCCGACCAGATCATCTTGATGACGTCGATCCACTCCTGCGCGTATTCATAGCGAGATTCATGATCGCGCTGCTTGACGCCGAACATCGCGAACTCGCCCTCGTTCCAGCCGACGACGATGTTGAGCCCGAAGCGGCCCTCGCCGATATGGTCGGCGGTGACCATCTCCTTGGCGGCGATCACCGGGTTGAACAGCGGCGCATGCACCGTGCCGAACACGGTCACACGCCGGGTCAGGGCGAGCAGCCCCGTCGCCCAGGTGATGGTCTCGAGCGTCGCCCCCTGATAGTCGGTGTCGCCGCCGTATCCCTTCCAGCGCCCGATCGGAAGCAGGAAATCAATGCCGGCGTCGTCGGCCATCCGGGCAAGCTTGAGATTGTCCGGCCAATTCCCCGACCAGCGCTCCGGGACGAGGGTAACCGCCCGACCCGACGAGCAGTTGGCCCCGAACAACCCGATCTTGAGCTTGTTCGCATTGTGCATCGACATGCGATCGTTGCGGGATGGCGCGGGAGCGAGCACGGTTCCTCCTGAAGTCTTGTTCGATGCGAGCCAAGGCGCGTCAGGCTAGTGTCCCGATTCCGAAGTTCGCATCATCAAGCGGCACCCTCGTTTTGCGAACTTCGGAATCGAAGGACACTAGCAACTTATTGATCTAGTGTGGCTTTGGTTTCAGAAGTCCGCATTTCGGACTCGCCGCGAGAATGATGCGGACTTCTGAACCGCCACACTAGCCCATGGGCGCCGCGTTTTGAATGGTGCGTCCCGCATTAATCGGTTGCCACCGCAAAGCGCAGCGGTGAGAATTGCCCAAGCAACAACAACAAGACGCGGCGGGAGGAGCCATGACCTGGGCGGTTCGCTTTCTGCTACCTGCAATTCTCGCGATCTCGGCGTGCAGCGCGGCGGTTGCCGACGATCCGGCGGCGAGCTTTCCCAACCGGCCGGTCCGCATCATCGTGCCCTTCCCTGCCGGCGGGCCGAGCGACATCGTGGCCCGCGTCATCGGCCAGAAGATGAGCGAGGACTGGGGACAGCCGGTGGTGGTCGAGAACCGGCCCGGCGCCAATACCATCATCGGGGCGCAGGCCGCGGCCAAGGCGGCGCCCGACGGGTACACGTTGTTCATGGCCATCGAACTCGACGCTGGTGATGAACCAGTTCCTGCACAAGAGCCTGCCCTACGACCCGTTCGACGATTTCGTACCGATCACGCTGACGGCAAAGACCATCTCGGTGCTGACGGTGTCCGCGGGCGGGCCCAAGACGGTCAAGGAATTGATCGCGCGCGCGAAGGCGCAACCGGGCAGGCTCAATTACGGCGCCGGCACCATCACGGCGCAGTTGATGGGCCATCTGTTCCACAAGGCGGCCGGCCTCGACATCGTCTACGTGCCGTTCAAGGGCACGCCCGAGACCATCAATGGGCTGCTGACCGGAAGCGTCGAGCTCATCTACGCCGCCAACCAGATCGTCGCGCCGCTCGCGGCAAGCGGCCAGGTACGGGCGCTGGCGAAGCTCGATCGCGACGCCCCGCCATCGATGGCGCCCATCCCGACGCTGTCCGAGGCCGCCGGCCTTCCGGACCTTGACGATATCTCCGTCTGGCTCGGGCTCGTCGCCCCGAAGGGCACGCCCAAGCCGATCATCGACAAGATCCACGCCGAGGTCGTGAAGATTTTGAACGACCCGGCGGTCAAGGAAAAATCCGAGCGCACCGGCAATTATCCCGTCACCACGACCCCCGAGCAGTTCTCCGCCTTCATGCGCAAGGAGGCCGATCGCTGGGGCAAGGTGATCAAGGATTCCGGCATCAAGTTCGACTGAGAGGATTCGACTGAGAGGAAACGCCATGAACCCACGTTCGATTGCGCTCGCGTTGCTTTCGGCCCTGGTGGTGGCGTCGGCCGCCGCGCAAGAACGGCCGGATACGTTCCCGAGCCGCGCGATCAAGATCGTCGTGCCCTTCCCGGCCGGCGGCCCTTCCGACGTGCTCGCCCGCATGATCGGACAGAAAATGACCGAGGACTGGGGGCAGCCGGTGGTGGTCGAGAACCGCCCTGGCGCCAATACGGTCATTGGCGCCCAGCTGGTCGCGAAGGCGGCACCCGACGGCTACACCCTTCTCATGGCCATCAACTCGACACTGACCATGAATCAATTCCTCTACCGAAATCCTCCCTACGATCCCATCAATGACTTCGCCCCGATCACGCTGGTGGGGAAGACGCTGCAGATCCTGATGGTCAATTCGCAGAGCGAGGTGAAGACGGTCAACGACCTCATTGCCAAGGCCAAGGCTGAGCCTGGCAAGCTCAACTACGGGGCGGGCACCATCACCACACGACTGACCGGGTTTCTGTTCAACAAAGCGGCTGGCGTAAACACCGTCCTGGTCCCCTATAACGGCAGCGCCGAAGTGACCCAAGGGCTGCTGACCAAGAGCGTCGATTTCACCTTCGATGGGACCTCCGCCGCCTCCTCGCTGATCCAGGGTGGCCAGTTCCGCGTTCTCGCCAAGTTCGATCGGCGCCCGTTCCCGCCGGTGCCGGACGTTCCGACCATCCAAGCGCAGCTACCGAGCTTGGACGAGATCTCGGTCTGGCTCGGCCTCGTCGCACCCAAGGGCACGCCGGCCGCCGTGATCGACAAGCTGCAGGCCGAAGTGGCGAAGGTTCTGGCCGATCCGGCCATCAAGGCGAAGGCCGATGCCTCGGGGCTGTTCCCGGCCACCAGCACGCCCGCGGAATTCGCCGTCTTCATCCGCAAGGAAGCCGAGCGATGGTCGGCGGTCGTGAGGGAAACCGGAATGAAGTACGATTGATCGCGGGGGCTGCCGCGGTCCGGGAGGGTGCCTCGATGCCCAGATTGCCTTTCGCCGCCCGCCTGGCCCTTCTCGGCCTGATGTACGGATTTGCAGGTGCGGGCGCGGACGCCCAGAGCGCGGACCCAATCCAGAATTATCCGAACCGGGCTGTGCGCATCGTCGTGCCGTTCCCCGCCGGCGGACCAACCGACATCGTCTCGCGGGTCATCGCCCAACGCCTGAGCGAGGTGTGGGGCCAGCCGGTCGTGATCGAGAACCAGCCCGGCGCCAATACCGCGATCGCGGCCGCGCGCGTCGCCAAGATGCCGGCCGACGGCTACACGCTGCTGGCGGCGATGGACGTGACCATGGTGCTCAACCCGGTCACCAACAAGAGCCTCTCCTATGATCCGCTCAAGGATTTCGCGCCGATCACGCTCGCCTCCAAGAACACCTCGCTGCTGACCGTGCGCGCAGGCGACGGTCCCCACACGGTGAAGGAGCTGATCGCGAGAGCGAAGGCCAATCCCGGCAAGCTCAACTACGGCGCCGGCATCATCACCACCAGGCTCGCCGGCTATCTGTTCAATCGCGAGGCCGGGATCGAGGTGCAATACATCCCGTTCAGCGGCAGCCCCCCGACGGTGCAGGGCCTGCTCAATGGAGCGGTCGATTACATCGTGGACGGCACCGCCACCAGCCTGCCGCTCATCCAAGGCGGCAAGTTGCGCGCGCTCGCCAAGCTCAACAGCCGGCCGCTGCCCGCCTTGCCCGACGTGCAACCGCTCGCGGTCGCCGCCGGGCTCCCCGCGCTCGACGACATTTCGACCTGGATCGGGCTGGTCGCGCCGGCCGGCACGCCCCGCAGCATCATCGATAGGATCCAACGCGAAGTCGTGACGATGTATGCCGATCCCGTCATCGCCGAGAAGCTGGAAAAATCCGGCATCAGCATCGCCAGCAGCTCGCCGGAGGAGTTCGACGCCTTCGTGCGCAAGGAGCTGGACCGCTGGGGCCAAGTATTCAAGGATAGCGCAATCCAGCTCAACTGACCTTCCGCCGCCTTCCACCGCGATCTCCCTCCGACCAGAAGCGCGACCGGGTCACCGACCATGGAGCCTCCATGTCCAAGCCCAAAATCCTGATCTTTGCCCCGCGCGAGGAACCGCCGGAGACCGTCACCGCGCTCGAAGGCATGGGCTGTGAGGTGGTATTCGGGAGTCGCGACTGGCAATTGCCGCGCACGACGCAAGAAGACGCGGTCGTCGAGGCCGCGCGCGACGCGGTCGCGCTCATGGGCACGTCCATCCGCCATACCCCCATCAGCCGCCGCATCATGCAGGCTTCGCAGCGCTTGCGTGTCGTGGCGAAATACACCGTCGGGGTCGACGACGTGGACATCGAGGCCGCGACCGAGCTCGGCATCATGGTGTGCCATGCGCCGACCGAATCCAATTGCTTCGGCGTGGCCGAGACCACGGTCACCTTCATGCTGTCGCTCCTGAAGAAGGTCGCCGAGCGCGACGCCGACGTGCGCGCCGGCAAATGGCGCACGGCGGACAACTTCGCCTATTACGTCGGCAGCCGCGCATCCGACGGCTTTCCCGGCCAGACCATCGGTCTGGTCGGCCTCGGACGGATCGGCACCAGGGTCGCGCAATTGCTCGCACCTTGGCGCCCACGCCTCATCGCCTACGACCCCTACGTGCCGCCCGCGCATTTCCTCACGCACGGCGTCACCTCGGTCGATTACGAAACGCTCCTGCGCCAGTCCGACGTGGTGTCGTTCCACGTCGTGCTCACCCCGGAGACGCGCTACATGTTCGGCGAGAATGAGCTCAAGCTGATGAAGCCGAACGCCATCGTGCTCAACACCGCCCGCGGCAAGGTGCTCGACGAAAAAGCTCTCGCCCGCGCGATCGAGGAGGGGCGTATCCGCGGCGCCGCCATCGATGCCTTCGAGGAGGAGCCGTTGCCGATGGACTCGCCGCTGCGCCGGCTCGGCGACCGCGTGGTGCTCTCGCCCCACTCCGCGTCCTATACCGAAGGCGGCGAGCTGCGACAGGGCGTGGCCTGGGCGACCCGCTCGGTGCTCACCGCCCTCAAGGGTGGCATTCCCGACAATGTCTACAATCGGGAGGTGATCCCGCGGTGGAAGGAGCGTTTCGGCGGCGCCAGCGTCGCCGGGGCGTAACTGGTCGCCCGAGGCGCCTCATTTCGGCTCGAATTGCCAACCTTTTGTTGCAGCGCAACTCGCCCCGAATCGGCCGATATTTGTGAATAACCAGTGACTTAACGCATGCGTTTTTCGCATATCTGCAGCGCAACATGGTATCTTTTGCGGCGCAGCATGGAACCCTATTTAGGTGGGGAATGAAGGTCCCCGGCGTCGGGCCGGGGAAGAAAGGTTAGACCCATGTTTTTCGCAATTCTCAACTTCCTGCAGGCTTGGAGGCGATACAACGCCAGCCTGAATGAGCTCTACCAGCTTGGCGACCGCGAGTTGGCCGATATCGGCATCACCCGATCGGACATTCCCCGGGTCGCGTGGGACAACGCCAACAGCGCCAACCCCTGAAGCCCTCAAGACGCGCGATGAAGGCGCCCGCCCCCGTGCGGGCGCTTTTGTTTCTGGGCGCTCGAATCCCAGCCGATACCGCCGAGCGGATCGTTGCCGCGGTCTGCAGGCGCGGCAGCCAGCGCCACGTTCTCGACCTGAATGCGCAGGAACGCCGCCCCAGCGTAGAGCACGAGAAACACGAGGGCATAGACGGGAAGCCCGAGCGCCAATGGCACCAGCACCAGCTCGCCGGCCACGATCACGTAGTTCGGATGACGCATCAGCCGATAGGGGCCGCTCTCGACCAACGGCGCCCCGGGCAGCACCAGGACGCGGGTGGTCCAGCGCCGGCCAAGCGTAGCGAGCACCCAGTAGCGTCCGATCTGCAGCACCAGGAACGCGATCAGATAGGCTCCGATGACGGGGCGGTCGTAGGCCAGCGGCCACAGGCCCGCCAGCCACGCCGCATGGACGAGCATCATCGCCGGATAGTGCAACCCGCCGAATTCGATGGCGCCGGCGGCTCGCAGGCGGTGCGTGTTCTGCCAATCCCAGTGAACTCGACGAAGCGCTGCAACGTCACGAAGGCCAGAAGAGCTATTGCGGCGTTCATCGACGGTTCCGATCGCTGCAGCACATGCCGGGGAACCAGGCACCCCCCGTGTACGCGCGCGAATCCGGGCCGGCCCCCTGTCGTCCTGAGGTAAACCACAATCAGTCTCGCCTCAACGTGATTGCCGAATGGGATGACCGCAGGCACATAAAGTTCGTATAAACGTCGGGCATTGCCGCCTCATGGCGGCAAGAATAGTTTCGTTCCATGGCTGACGGGCGCCTTCCAGCAGTGCACATCATCGGCGGCGGGCTTGCGGGCTGCGAGGCCGCCTGGCAGATCGCCGCGCGTGGCGTCCCGGTCGTGCTCCACGAGATGCGGCCCGTACGCGCTACCGCAGCCCACAAGACCACGGCGCTCGCGGAGCTGGTGTGCTCGAACTCGTTCCGCTCCGATGACAAGGAGCACAACGCCGTCGGTCTGCTGCATGAGGAAATGCGTCGGCTCGGCTCGCTGATCATGCGCACGGCCGACGCCAATCAGGTTCCGGCCGGTGGCGCGTTGGCGGTCGATCGCGAAGGCTTTGCAGCCGCCGTCACCGCTGCGCTCGCCTCGCACCCGCTGGTCCATATCCAACGCGAGGAGATCGCGGCAGTGCCGCCCGCGGATTGGGACAGCGTCATCATCGCGACTGGACCTCTGACCTCAGCGGCCCTCGCGGAAACCATCGCCAAGCTCACGGGCGAGGACGCGCTCGCCTTCTTCGATGCCATCGCGCCGATCGTTCACCGCGACTCGATCGACATGTCGATCGCCTGGCCGCAGTCGCGCTACGACAAAGCCGGACCTGGCGGATCGGGCGCCGACTACATCAATTGTCCGCTTGCGCGCGAGCAATACCACGCGTTCGTCGAGGCCGTGCTAGCGGGCGACAAGGTCGCCCTCCACGATTGGGAAACACCCTACTTCGACGGCTGCCTCCCCATCGAAATCATGGCGGAACGCGGCCACGAAACCCTGCGGCACGGGCCGATGAAGCCGTTCGGCCTCACCAACGCGCATACGCCCGGCATCAAGCCCTATGCCGTCGTTCAGCTGCGCCAGGACAATCGGCTCGGCACTTTGTTCAACATGGTGGGCTTCCAGACCAAGCTCAAACATGGCGAGCAGACACGCATCTTTCGCACCATTCCCGGCCTCGAGAAGGCGGAGTTCGCGCGCCTGGGCGGGCTCCACCGCAACACCTTCCTCAACGCGCCGAAGCTGCTCGACGGCACGTTGCGGCTTGCCGCCGAGCCGCGCCTGCGCTTTGCCGGACAGATCACCGGCTGCGAGGGCTATGTGGAATCCGCGGCGATCGGGCTTCTCGCCGGCCGGTTCGCGGCGGCGGAACGGCTGGCCCAGCATCTCATGCCGCCGCCGGCGACCACGGCGCACGGCGCGCTGCTCGCCCATATCACCGGCGGTCACATGGAAGCCGGCTCCGGGGCAGGCCCTTCCGGCCCGCGCTCGTACCAGCCGATGAATGTCAATTTCGGCCTGTTTCCGCCGCTCGCCCATGCCCTCGAGCGCGAGAACGGACGCCGTCTGCGCGGCCCCGAGAAGGCGTTGGCGAAGAAGCGCGCACTCACCCGGCGCGCGCTCGTCGACCTCGAGCGATGGATCGCCGGCGACTACCACGCCGCGGCGGCGGAATAAGGCCGATGAGCCTGCCGGGCGACATCGGGAAACGCTGGACGAGCGGCGTGGTGCTCAAACGCGATCCGCTTTCGACCGTGGAGCGCGGCCGCTTCAAGACGCCCGCAGGCGACGTCGAGGCGGTGCTGCGCCGGATCGACGAGGTTCCGTGGTGGAGTTTCGGCCTGGCGCGCCACCTGTTTGCGCGCGAGCGGCGGGCGCTCTCGGTCGTGGGTGATCTCGGCATCGCGCCGCCGCTCTTGTCCAGCGGTCGCCACGCGCTGGTCCGCGGCTGGATCGACGGCTTGCCGCTCCACATCGCCAAGCCCCATGGCGAGCGCGCATACTTCCGTTCGGCCAAGGCCGCCTTGCGCAAGCTGCACCGCGCCGGCATCTGCCACAACGACCTCGCCAAGGAGCAGAACTGGCTGCGCGGCCGCGACGGTTCCGCCTACCTCACCGATTTCCAGCTTGCCGCCCGGTTCTCGCGCCGCACGTGGCTGTTCCGGATCGCGGCCTATGAGGATTTGCGCCACCTGCTCAAGCACAAGCGGCGCTATGCGCCCGACGCGCTCACCGCCGCCGAGCGCCGCGTGCTGGCGAAGAAGAGCCTGTTGACCCGCGTCTGGATGGCGACCGGCAAGAGGCTCTACTACTGGGTCACCCGCGACGTGCTGCACGTCACCGACCGCGAGGGCGGCGGGGTGCGGCTCGTCTACGACGCGCCGCGCATCGCGGCCCGCCTCAAGGCGCATCCGCAGGTGCGTGAGGCGGCAGTCGTGGCCTTTCCCGACCGCCGCGTGGGAACCGGGCTCTACGCCTTCGTCGAGGGCACCCCGGGGCTCACCGAGCGCAGCTTGCGCGAATTCATCGCCGCCGGGAGCGCACCGCAGATCGCAAGCACGCCACCGCAGCCGGCGCCCAAGCCGCCCGAGCATTTGCAGGTGATCGAGGAAATGCCGCGCAGCGCCTCGGGCGACGTGCGCAGCGAGATCCTGCAGCTCGTCGCCATGAACCAGGTCGACCTGATCGACGCGCTGATCGCGAGCGAGCGGGAGCGCAGCGTGGTTGCGCGCATCGTCGCGGAACGCCGCAACCTGCGCGACCGCTTCGCGTTCTAAACTAGCGAAATATCCGCGCCGGCCGCCTCGCCGCGCGCCAGATCAACCACTGCCGCCGCCAGGGCGCGATGTCCACCGGCACGAATGGGTCGTAATCGGACCGCTCCATGCTCGCGAGCGTCGGCCCCGTGAGTGCGACCGGCAGCAATGCGGGCATGACGACGGGCGATGCCGTAGCGATCAAATCCTGCGCCTTGTGGAGGTGATGGCGGGCGCGGCCACGCAATTCGGCCAGCGCCGCGCGCAATTCCGCACTCGCCTGCCCGCCCACGGCGTGCTGCGGAGTGGCTCCGTGCCGCTCCAGGATTTCGAGCGGGACGAAGACCTGGCCGCGCGCGGCATGGATCGGAAACGCCTTGAGCAGGCCTGCAATCGCATGGGCCAGGCCGCCGTGATGAGCGAGCGCGCCAATATCGGGCTCATGACCGGAATTGAGGATGTGCGCCGCGAGCGCGACGAGGTTCGAGGATGCGCCATCCGCATAGGCTTCGAGATCGGCCAGCGTTGCCATCGGCTCGTCGTAGAGATCGAACCTGCGCGTCGTGATGATCGCCTCGAAACGCTCCGCCGGCAGCCGGTAGCGCGCCATGCTCGCGAGTACGGCGCCTGCCACCGGATGGGCCTCCACTTCGCCCCGGCCCGCGCCGCCGAAGAGATCGCTCCACCATTGCAGCCGGATCTCGCCCGCCATCGGCTCGCGCACGACCTCGCGTATTCGCGCGACCTCCAGGTTGAAGGCATAGAGCGCAAAGAGTGCGTTGCGATGCTCGGCGGGGGCGAACAGGGCGGCGAGAAAGCGGTCCCTGTCCGCCGCGCGTACCAACGCCTCGCAATGGGTGAATGCGTCCTGCATGGGCTCAAGCTCGGCCCGTGGAACCCGGCAGGTCCTGTTGTTATGCCCGGGTCGGCCGCTTCTCCGCCGGTTTCTCCGCCGGCTCCTCCGCCTCCCTGCGCGCCGTCCCGACGCCGAGATAGATCAGGATCGGGGCGGCGATGAAGACCGAGGTGTAGGTGCCGACCAGCACGACGCCGAAGATCATGGTCGCCACGAAGCTGTGGATGGCGTGCCCCCCGAAGAACAGCAGCGCGAGCAGCGCCAGCGTCACCGTGGCATGGGTGATGATCGAGCGCGACAGCGTGGAATTGACCGAAACGTTGAGCAGATCCGGCATGGACATCCGCTTGTACCGACGCAGCATCTCGCGGATGCGGTCGTAGATGACCACCGTATCGTTGAGCGAGTAGCCGAGAATAGTGAGCAGCGCCGCGATGCTCGACAGGTCGAAGTCGATCTGCATCAACGACATGTAGCCGATCGTCAGCACCAGATCGTGCACGTTGGCGATCATGGCGCCGAGCGCGAACTGCCATTCGAAGCGAAACCAGAGATAGACCAGGATCGCGAGGATCGCGAGCGCGAGCCCGATCGTGCTCTTGGCGAGGAGCTCGGTCGACACGCGCGGACCAACGACCTCTTCGCGGCGGTATTCCAGGTCGCTGCCCAGCGCCTGCCGCACCCTGCTTTTGGCGGAGGCCTGCGCCTGCTCGCCGCCCGGCTGCTCCGCGATGCGGATCAGCACATTCTCAGGGCCGCCGAACTGCTGCAACTGGACCTCGCCGAGGCCAAGCCCGCTCAGCGCCGTGCGCATCTTGGCCATATCCGCCGGTCCGCTCTTCGACTGCACCTCGATGAGCGTGCCGCCTACGAAGTCGATCCCGAAATTGAGGCCGTGGAAAAAATACAGGCAGATGGCGACGATCGACAGCAGCGCGGAGATGGGGAAGCTGATGCGCCGAAAGCGCATGAAGTCGAACTTGGTATCGTCCGGAACGATCCGCAGCAGCGGGATGGAGCGGTGCAGGCGCACGTCTGGTCTCGCCTATGAAATCGCCAGCTGTCGCGGACGCGCCCACCGCACCCACCAGGCCACGATCAGCCGCGTGAGCGTGAAGGCGGTGAACACCGTGGTGATGATGCCGATACCCAGCGTCACGGCGAAACCGCGCACCGGCCCGGTGCCGATGAAGAACAGCACCGCGGCCGCGATGAAGGTGGTGATGTTGGAATCGAGGATGGTCGCGAGCGCGCGGGTGAAACCGGCATCGATGGCGGTGATGGGCGTGCGTCCGGTGCGAACCTCTTCACGGATGCGCTCGTAAATGAGCACGTTGCTGTCGACCGCGATGCCGATGGTGAGCACGACGCCGATGATGCCGGGCAGCGTCAGCGTCGCATTGAACAGCGACAGGACGCCGAAGATCATCCCGACGTTGACGGCGACCGCGATGCTGGCAAAAACGCCGAACAGCCCGTAGGTCGCCACCATGAAGACGACCACGAGCGCGGCGCCGAAATAGGAGGCGAGCTTGCCCTTCTCGATCGAGTCCTGCCCGAGGCCGGCGCCAACGACACGCTGCTCGATCGGGATCAATTTCGCCGGCAGCGCGCCGGCGCGCAGCAGGACCGCCAGCGTGTTCGCGGACTCGACGGTGAAGTTGCCCGAAATCTGGCCCTGCCCGCCCAGGATCGGCTCGCGGATGACAGGAGCCGAAATGACCTCGTTGTCGAGCACGATGGCGAAGGCGCGTCCGACGTTCTCCTGGGTCACCTGCGCGAATTTGCGCGCACCGGAGCTGTTGAACTTGAACGAGACGATCGGCTCGCTCGTGCGCTGATCGAAGCCGGGCTGCGCGTCGGTGAGGTCCGCGCCTTCGACGATGACCCGCTTTTCAAGCAGATACGGCCGCCCGCCTTCTTCCTTCGAGCCATTGACGATTTCCGATTCCGGCGGCGGCCGTCCCTGCAAGGCCTGCTCCGGCGTCATCGAGGTGTCGACCAGCCGGAAGGTCAATTTGGCGGGCTTGAGACCTTCGAGCAGCCGGTCCGGATCATCGAAGCCGGGCACCTGGACGAGGATGCGGTCCACCCCCTGGCGCTGGATCGATGGCTCGACCAGCCCGAAGGCGTTGAGCCGCTTCTCGATGATCTGAACCGATTGCTCGGCGACCTGGCGCATGCGATCGACGATGGCCGGCTCGGTCACGGTAAGGCGGACGAGCCCGCCACCCACGTTCTCGACATCGAGCGAGCGCTGGCCGGTGGTGCCAAGGATCCCGCCCAGAGGCTGCGACAGCTCACGCAACTTCGCGAGCCCTTGCTGCAGGTCGCTCTCGCGAATGCGCACCTCGACCGAGTTGCCTCGGATAACCGGAGCGTTGACCAAGCCGACGCGCGCCTCGCGCAGGGTCCTGCGCACATCATCCTGCAGCGTCTGCAGCTTCTGCCGCCGCACGTCGTTGGGATCGACCTCGAGCA
The DNA here is from genome assembly GCA_963827585.1 of uncultured Alphaproteobacteria bacterium. Classification (GTDB taxonomy): domain Bacteria; phylum Pseudomonadota; class Alphaproteobacteria; order Rhizobiales; family Xanthobacteraceae; genus VAZQ01. Next base: position 48,771 of record CAWHCK010000003.1, on the reverse strand, counting down.
GGATATGCGAGCCGCCCTGCAGGTCGAGGCCGAGCACGATGTGACGCTGCGCCCACTGCGGCCAACGCTTGATGGTGCTCTCGGGAAAGAAGTTGGGGACGGCGAACAGGCAGCAGATCAGCGCCGTGAGCAGGATCGCCGTTGCCTTCCACTTCGAAATATAAAGCATGGATCGTCCCGGTTCACGCGTCGACTTGTCGGACCCCGGCGATCAGCTCGAGCCGGCCTCGTCCTTGACTGGCTCGCCCTTGGCGCGCACGCCCGACACCATCGTCCGTACTTGGCGAACGCGCACCCCGTCCGCGATCTCGACCTCGATCTGCTCGTCGTCGACGACCTTGGTGACCTTGCCGACCAACCCGCCGGAGGTAATGACGGTATCGCCGCGGCGCAAGTTCTTGATCAGTTCCTGGTGTTCCTTCGCCCGCTTTTGCTGCGGACGCAAGATCAGAAAATACATGATGACGAAGATCAGAACGAAGGGCAGCAACTGCATCAACATGCTGTCGCCGGCGAACGGGCTCGCTTGGGCAAAAGCGGGCGTCACGAACATCTTTCCGTCCTTTGTGCTTTTGGTCGGCTGTGTGCTTTTGGTCTGCGGTGCTTTTGGTGACTATGCGTGTGGTGGCCGTGCTTTCCGTCCGCACGCGATCACGCCGGCGCCAGGGCGTCTCGGCCAACGAAATCGGCGCGGACTATAACGGCCAGCGGCCCAATTGCAACGCTGCCTTGCCTTGGGAATCAGGCCGATTCGGCCCTTTGCCACGGTGATCTTGCAGGCTCGTCAGCACCCCGCTAAGGGTGCGGCGCACCCGATCGCATCCATGGCCAAACGCATCCGAAAATCTTCATCGGCGGCCTCCCGGCGCCCACCGACGCCCTCGCAAACCGGCGGTTCCGACCGGACATTCGAGCGCATCGCCGCCGCGCTCGAACGGCTCGCGCCCGGCGCGCCGGCGGCGCCGCTGTTTGCGGCCGCCGACGCCTTCTCATGGCATCCGGACGAGCGACGGCTCGTGCCGGTCGCACGCGTGAATCGCGTCGAGATGTCGCTGCTCAAGGGCATCGATCGCATGCGCGACGTGCTGCTCGAGAACACCGAGCGTTTCGCGCGCGGGCTGCCGGCCAACAACGCGCTGCTGTGGGGCGCGCGCGGCATGGGCAAGTCGTCGCTGGTCAAGGCCGTGCATGCGACGGTCAATGCCGCGCATGGGCGGCGCAAGGGACGCGATGGACTGCTCAAGCTCGTCGAAATCCACCGCGAGGACATTGAAAGCCTGCCTGACCTGATGGCGCTCATGCGCGGTGCGCCCTATCGCTTCATCGTGTTCTGCGACGACCTGTCCTTCGAAGCAGAAGACACCAGCTACAAATCGCTCAAGGCGATGCTCGAAGGCGGCATCGAGGGCCGGCCGGACAATGTCGTGTTCTATGCCACCTCCAACCGGCGCCACCTGATGTCGCGCGACATGATGGAGAACGAGCGCTCGACGGCGATCAATCCCGGCGAGACGGTGGAGGAGAAGGTATCGCTCTCCGACCGTTTCGGCCTGTGGCTCGGCTTCCACCGCTGCAGCCAGGACGAATTCCTGGCGATGGTCGACGGCTATGTCGCCCATTACCGCATTGCGCATCGGCCCGAGAAGCTTCACCCCGAAGCGCTCGAATGGGCGACCACCCGCGGCGCGCGCTCAGGCCGCGTCGCCTGGCAGTACGTGCAGGATCTCGCCGGCCGGCTTGGAGATCAGATTGACCGACGACAGACGACGGACGACGGAAGAAGGTGATCGACCACAGATGACGGAGTGTCATCCGTCCTCCGTCGTCGGCCGTGCGTCCTCACGCTCCGTTCAGGAAGCGCGTCGGATCGAGCGGGGACGCTCCCTTGCGGATTTCGAAATGGAGCTGGGGCGCGTTGACGTTGCCGGTCTGGCCGGAGCGCGCGATCACCTGCCCGCGCTTGACCTGATCGCCGCGCTTGACCAGGAGCTCCTTGGCATGGGCGTAGGCGGTGACGTAGCCGTTCGGGTGACGGACCAGAACGAGATTGCCATAGCCCTTGAGCTCGCTGCCGGCATAGGCCACGACACCATCTTCCGCGGCCTTGACGGGCGTGTTCTCCGGCAGCGCGATATTGATGCCGTCGTTCTGCTGGCCGTTGGTCGTGGGGCCGAAGCCCGCGATCACGCGTCCGTTGGCCGGCCAGCGAAACTTGGGCAGCGCCCCGGTTCCCTCCGCGAGTTTTGCGGCTTCGTCGGCATTCGCGGCGTCCGCCCCCGCCGGCGTCACGACGCTCGCACTCTGCACGGGCTCGCTCGCCTTCGGCGGCGTTGACGACGCGGGCTTTGCGGGCTGCGCTGCGACCGCCGGAGCGGGGGGCTGCTTGACCGCCGCTGCCGTCTGCAGGCCTGGAATCACCAGGCGGTCGCCCACATTGAGCGTGGTGGTCGCCTGGATGTTGTTCGCCTTGGCAATCTCGTTGACCGGCTTTTGATAGAGGCGCGAAATCCTGCTCAGCGTATCGCCCGAGGCGACGACGTGGACGCCGGGACTGCCGGCCGGGCCGGCGTTGGCGGGCGCGGGCGCAGCGGGCCGGGCCGCGGGTGCCGCCGCGGTTGCGACCCCGGCCTGGCTGTAGCGCGGAATGACCAGTCGCTGACCGGGATAAACCGTCCCGGCCGGGGTAATGTTGTTGGCCTGCCTGATCGCGGAGGGTGGCACGCCGTAGCGCCGGGCGATGGCATCCACGCTGTCGGTCGGTCCGACCGTGATCGGCGTACCGCCCTCCCAGGTCCAGTTGCCGGCCGACGCGGGCTTGCCTTCGGGGGCAGCGCCCGGACGCGCCGCGCCGCCCGCTCCAGCGGGATTCGCGGCTGCAGACCTGGTGACGCCCGAACGGGGGGCCTGCGCGGCCTGCGGAGCAAGCGGCTGGCTCTCCACCCGCCCGACCGGGGCGCCGGAAGCTTGCGAGATCGAGCCGGTGGCTTCCGAAGGGCCGATCGAGGCGAACGGGTTGTGGTTGAAACGAGATGTGTCGGAGCTGCAGGCGGCAACGCTGCCGGCCGTCAGCGCCAGCGCGGCTGCTCGCAGCAAGCTGCGCGAGCGCAACATCTCGAGAACGCAGGACATGGCGACCCACTCGTACGCAATACAAGCGCCGAGCTAACACCTTGCGGGTAAATAAGGCTTTAAGCGAATGGGCGCCGCAACCTTGCCGATTCAAGAACAAAATCGTTACAATTCCCGCGCCTTTCCGGGCAAAAGCGGCACGAAGCGCACCCCGATCAGGTCCTCCTGTTTAAGTCCCTGTTCACCCTTTGTGAGTTTCACGAGCTGCTGTGGCCCGGCATGGGGCCCGAGCGGCAGCACCATGACGCCGCCGTCGGCGAGCTCGTCGACCAACCCGTCAGGGATGGTTTCGGCCGCGGCGGTGACGATGATGCGATCGTAGGGCGCGCGCTCCGGCACCCCGGCGAGGCCATCCCCCAGCCGGACGTCGACATTGTCATAGCCGAGCGTCGCCAACCGCTGGCGTGCGGCATCCGCCAGCGTCCGATAGCGCTCGATGCTGACGACTTCGCGGGCGAGCCGCGAGAGAATGGCAGCCTGATAGCCCGAGCCGGTGCCCACTTCGAGCACACGATCACCCGGCTGTACGCCGAGACGCTCGGTCATGAAGGCGACCACATATGGCTGGCTGATGGTCTGCCCGCAGGCGATCGGCAGCGCCTGGTCCGCATAGGCACTTTCGACAAAGGCGTTTTCGACGAAGTGCTCGCGCGGCACCTCGTCCATGGCGCGCAGCACCGCCGGATCGCTGATGCCGCGCCTGCGCAAGCCGAGCAGGAACTGCATACGGCCGACATTGTCGTCGCCAGGCGGTTGCTTGGGCACGCCGAGCCTCCCTTCCCGACTTTAGCCCAAAACCGGCATCCGACCAGACGGTGAGGTGAAAGCATCGAGATCCAAATCCCTTGGGTTCGGCGCCGGGCCGGAACCAAAGCTGCCCCGGCGCGTTTTGTTACGGGGCCACTCGCTTGCATCGATTTGCCACCGAAGCGACATCCCCCGGACACCGATGGGCCAGCCGCGGCAACATCGGGCCGGAGCCAAGAGCGCCTCAACTTCGCCTTGACCGCCTGCTGCTTGGCTGTCGGGGCTCGATCGCATGAGCGGGGAAACCGGTCGATAATATCCCGAGCCGATGGAGGGCGGCGAACCGGCAAACGAACTCATCTACAGCACGACGGCTCAAACACGCCTCGCGTACGAGCCGAGCCGACCGTGCACCGGGATTACGAACCGCCCTTCGCGACTTCCAGTTTCGACGTATCCGTTTCCATGGGAGGGTGAAGGATGACGACGTCTGCCACGCAAGCCCGGTCCGCGACGCAGGCCAAGCGGATCCTCGTCGTCGAGGACGAGCTGATGATCCGCATGCTGCTCGAGGACATGCTGGGCGAACTCGGCTACACCGTCGCCGCCGAGGCCGCCCGCATCGAGGAGGCGCTGGAGGCGGCGAAGAACGCCGACTTCGATATCGCGATCCTCGACGTCAATCTCAACGGCCAGCCCGTCTCGCCGGTGGCGGACGCCCTCGTCGCCCGCGGCACACCGTTCGTGTTTGCGACCGGCTATGGCGAGCGCGGGCTGCCCGAGCCCTATCGCGACCGGCCGACGCTGAAGAAGCCGTTCCAGCTGGAGGGGCTCAAGCAAATGCTCGAAAACGCGCTGGAGAACTAGGCACGCCGAGCGCGCGCGACTGCAACGGGTTGACGACGCGGGACATTCAATCGAACAGTTCCGCGAGCTTCGTCATGAACGGCTCGTCCGTCATGTCGAGTTGTAACGGCGTGACCGCAATGCGATTGTCGGCGAGCGCCGAGATATCGCTGCCGTCGGCGGGCGGCAGGCCCCGCATGCGCACATAGGCGATCCAATAGTAGGCGTTGCCGCGGCCGTCCTGGCGGGCGTCGATCTGCAGCCGCTCCTGGCGGTTGCGACCCTGGGTCGTCACCGCGATGCCCTTGACCTCGCCGGGCGCGCAGTCGGGAAAGTTGACGTTGATGAGCACATCGCGCGGAATTCCAGCCTTGAGCACGCGCCGGATGATGTCGGGCGCGAAGCGCACGGCGGTCTCCCAATGGGGCGGCTGGTTGCTGCGGGACTTGTAGGCCTGCGACAGCGCGAGCGACGGAATCCCGAGAATGGTGCCCTCCACCGCGCCGGCGACGGTGCCGGAATAGATCACGTCCTCGCCGGCGTTGCGGCCGCGGTTGACGCCGGAGAGCACCAGGTTGGGCGGGCGCTCCTTGATGACGTGGCGCGCGCCCATGATGACGCAGTCGGTGGGCGTGCCCTTGACCGCGAAGCGGCGTTCGCCGACCTCGCGCAGCCGCAACGGATCATTGAGCGAGAGCGAATGCGACACGCCGGACTGGTCGAATTCCGGCGCGACCACCCAGACATCGTCGGAGAGCGCGCGCCCGATCTCGGCGCAGACGTCGAGACCCTCCGAGTGGATGCCGTCGTCGTTGGTGACCAGGATGCGCATGTCAGACGACGCTCACTCGATCACTTTCAAGCCGCCCATGTAGCCCTGCAGCGCGTCCGGCACCGCGATCGAGCCGCCCTGCTGCTGATAGGTCTCCATGACCGCGATGAGCGCGCGACCGACGGCGACGCCCGAGCCGTTGAGGGTGTGGACGTGGCGCAGCTGGCGGCCCTCTTTGGCACGATAGCGCGCATTCATGCGGCGCGCCTGGAACTCGCCGCACAGCGAGCAGGAGGAAATCTCCCGATACATGTTCTGCCCCGGCAGCCAGACCTCGATGTCGTAGGTCTTCTGCGCGGCAAAGCCCATGTCGCCGGCGCAGAGCGTGACCACGCGGTAGTGCAGATCGAGCCGGCGCAGGACCTCCTCGGCGCAGGCAAGCATGCGCTCGTGCTCGTCCCTGCCCTGCTCCGGCGTGGTGATGGAGACGAGCTCCACCTTGGTGAACTGATGCTGGCGGATCATGCCGCGCGTGTCCTTGCCGGCCGCGCCCGCCTCGGCGCGAAAGCACGGCGTCAGGGCCGTGAGCCGCATCGGCAGCGCCTCCTCGTCGAGGATGGAGTCGCGCACGAGATTGGTCAGCGGCACCTCGGCAGTGGGGATAAGCCAAAGCCTAAGCTGTTCCGGCAGTTCGCTTTCGAACCGCTTCCGCCATTCTGGTACTTGCTGTGTGAAAACTTCTTCCAAGTGCTGCAGAGCTTCCGTAACGGGGGTGCCTTTTCCCACGACTTCCGCCACCGCTCCCTTGAACCCCTCCTTGATCATGTTGTCGAAGAGTTCGTCGGCCTGATTGGGGCTTCTTGATGTAACGAATTGATCGTCTTTGAACTTCGGCAATTGCGCGGTTCCGAACATTACATCGTCGCGCACCAGCAGCGGCGGATTGACCTCGGTATAGCCATGCTCGCCCGTGTGCAGATCGAGCATGAACTGCCCGAGCGCGCGCTCGAGCCGAGCGAGGCCGCTTTGCAATACAACAAAACGCGCGCCGGAAAGCTTGGCGGCGGTCTCGAAATCCATCTGCCCGAGCGCTTCGCCAAGATCGAAATGCTGCTGCGGCTCGAAGCCGTAATTGCGCCTGGCCCCGAAATGATGGTGCTCGACATTGTCGTCCGCGCTGTTGCCGTCCGGCACGTCGGGCGCGGGCAGCGGCAGGTTGGGGATTTGCGCGAGCGCGTCGTCGAGCTGCTTGGAGAGCTTCTTTTCCTCCGCTTCGAGTGCGGGAATCTCCGCCTTGAGGCGCGCGACCTCGGTCATCAGCGCTTGCGCGGCCGCTTCCTCGTTGCTTCTCTTGGCAGCGCCGATCTCTTTCGACGCCGCGTTGCGCCGCGCCAGCGCGGCTTCCGCCTTCTGGATGGCAGCGCGCCGGTGCTCGTCGAGCGCAATCAGCTTTTCCGCTTCCGGAGGAAGCCCGCGCCGCGCCAGCCCGCGGTCGAATTCCTCCGGGTGCTCGCGAATCCATTTGATGTCGTGCATGGCGAGGTCTTTCCGCCGTCATGCCTCGCGAAAGCGGGGCATCCCGTATACGTCGACGGCGATTGTCTAGGAAACGTCGTGCCTGATTCCAAGGCCTGTGGATACTGGATCGCCCGTTTGCACGGGCGATGACGCCGCGTCGGATGGCTGGATGAAACTTGTCATTCGGCCGGCTTGGCGGCGGCGCTGGCGGCATCCTTGGCCTTGTCGGCGGCCGCCTTCTTCTCCACCAGCCGCACCGACCAGATCGAGCCCTCGTAGAGCAGCATCAGCGGCAACGCGAGCGAGAGCTGGCTGAGCACGTCGGGGGGCGTGAGAATGGCCGCGATCACGAAGGCGCCGACGATGAAGTAACGCCGCTTCTGCTTGAGCTGCTCGGAGGTGATGATGCCGACGCGGCCCAACAGGGTGAGGATCACCGGCAGCTGGAACGCGATGCCGAACGCGAAGATGAGCCCCATCATCAGCGAGAGATACTCGCCGACCTTCGGCAACAGCGCGATCTCCGCCATGCCCTCGCCCGGGCTCTGCTGCATGCCGAGCGAGAACCGCACCAGCATCGGCATCACCAGGAAATAGACCACGGCGGAGCCGAGCGCGAAGAAGACCGGCGTGGCGATGAGATAGGGCAGGAAGGCCTGGCGCTCGTTGCGGTAGAGGCCGGGCGCCACGAACATGTAGATCTGGGTCGCCACCACCGGAAACGACAGGAAGGCCGCGCCGAACATCGCAAGCTTGAGCTGGGTGATGAAGTATTCGAGCAGCGCGGTGTAGATGAATTTGGAATTCTCGGGGCCGGCCACGAACACGAACGGCCACACCAGAATGTTGTAGATCTGCTTGGCGAAGAAGAAGCACAGCACGAACATCACCGCGAACGCCGCGAGCGCCTTGATCAGGCGCGAGCGCAGCTCGATCAGGTGATCCATCAAGGGCGCCTTGGTGGCCTCGATATCCTCATGCGTCATGCGGGCTTGCCTCCCGCATCATGCGAAACGGCTGCGTCGGGCTCGGGCGGCGTGCCCGACGGCGCAGTCTCGGGCGCCGTGCGTGCTCGACGCTGGCGTCGCCGGCGCGATCGACGGCTCGGCGCCGGCCGAAACCGCGGTGGAGGAGCCCCCAGCCTCCGCGCCGGCGGGTGAGGCGGATGCCTCCGCCGGCGGCGTGTGGGTGATGGCGCTCTCGATCTGTTGCTGCGTGCTTTCCAGCTCCTTGCGCACCTCGCCGACGGGATCGAAGTTGGCGTAGCTCTGCGCCTGCGTGGTCATGTCGTCGACCTGCTTCTTCAGGTCGGCGAGCTCGGCCTCGCGCATCGCTTCCTGGAACTGGCCCTGGAACTCCCCCGCCATGCGCCGGAGCTTGCCCATCCATTGCCCCAGCGTGCGCAGCGCGCCGGGCAACTCCTTCGGGCCGATGACGATCAGCGCGACGATGCCGATGAGAAGGAGCTCGCCCCAGCCGATGTCGAACATTGCGCTATCAACTCCAAGGGCGCAGACCTGCAGGCCGGCGCCCCCGTATCAATCCAGCCAACTGCGCCGTGCGCCGCGTCCGCGTCAGCCGGCCTTGCGAGCGTCCGACGGCGCGCCGGCCGTCGCCGGTGCCCCGCTCGCCACCGGCGCCGCGGTGGTCGCAGCGGGCTGATGGTCGATGGTCTTCACCGGGTCGCTCTTCGCAGGCTCTTCGGCTTTTTCATCCTCCGACAAGCCCTTCTTGAACGACTTGATGCCCTTGGCGAAGTCTCCCATCAGCTCGGAAATCTTGCCGCGACCGCCGAACAACAACAGGCCGACGGCCAGCACGATGATCCAGTGCCAGATACTCATGGAACCCATCGGATAGTCCTCCGCATCAGCAGGCAGGTCGCACCGCCTACCTCGAGTGTCGCTCCCGCACAGAGCGTGAAAATCTCGCGCGCGCTTCCCGACTGAACCTAGGCGTCGGAGGCGGCAAAAACAAGGACCGCAGGCTTCGCCGCCGGCGACAGGCAATGCTGGGGTTCGGCGCTAAGCCGTTGGGGAACGGCGGCCTTTCGCCGCAATTAACGAAACCATGGGCAAGTCGGATGATAACCCGACTTGCGTGCGGCGCTCATTCCTCGCCGATGCGCTCCGGCCGCGGCGCCAGGCCGAGATCGAGGTCGGCCGGCTCCAGCGGCTCCTCGTCCTCGCGCAAAGCCGGATCGTCCGATGGCATCGGCACCGAGAACCCGGGTGGCAAGCGCCCATCGAGGAGACCTGAACCTTTGAGCTCCTCGAGGCCCGGCAAATCAGCAACCGCGTCGAGCCCGAAATGCGACAGGAATACCTCGCTCGTGCCGTACGTTACCGGCCGGCCCGGTGCCTTGCGCCGGCCCCGCGGCCGGATCCATCCGGTCTCCAGCAGCACGTCGACCGAGCCCTTCGAGGTCGTCACCCCGCGGATCTCCTCGATCTCCGCCCGCGTCACCGGCTGGTGATAGGCGATGATGGCGAGCGTCTCGATCGCCGCGCGCGACAGCTTGCGGGTTTCGACCGTCTCCTTGCTCAACAGCCAGGAGAGATCGCTCGCGGTGCGAAAGCTCCACTTCCCGCCGACACGAACGAGATTGACGCCGCGCGACGGCGTACTCCTCCTGCAGGCAGAGCAGCGCGCCATGGACGTCGACTCCCTGCGGCAGTCGCGCCGCCAATGATTTCTCGTCGAGCGGCTCGGCCGACGCGAACAGCATCGCCTCCAGCAAGCGAAGCTCTTCGGCTCGGCGCTGCGCCGCGTTATCCGGCTCCTCGTCCGGCATCACCACTTTCAAGCTCGGCATTGCTGCGCCCTCCTCTACGCCTTGCCGCCCGGCGGCGCCGCCACGCCGTCCGGATCGGTCACCTCATTTTCAACCTGTTGCCGCTTGCGCACGTAGAGCGGCGCAAACGCCGCCTGCTGGTGCACCTCCATCACGCCCTCGCGCACCAGCTCGAGCGTGGAGGCGAAGCTCGACGCGAACACCGTCGGGGCGAACGACGGCTCGACCACGAACGAGATCAGGAATTCGTCAAGCCGCGCCCAATCCGGTGACTGGCCGATCAGCCGCTCGAGCGCTTCGCGCGCGTCGGCCAGCGACCAGACGTTGCGCTTGGCGAGCCGCACATGGGCGAGCGCCGACTTTTGCCGCTGTTGCGCGTAAGCCGATAGCAAGTCGTAGAGCGTCGCGGTCCATTCCGGCCGCTTGATGTGGGCGATCGGTTCGGGCTGACCGCGCTGAAATACGTCGCGGTCGAGTTGCGCGCGGCCGAACAGTCGCTCGGCAACGTCGCGAATGGCTTCGAGGCGCTTGAGCCGCAAGGCGAGCGCGGTCGCCATGTCCTCGGCGCTCTGGCCTTCGGGCGCGTGGGCATCGGGCAGCAACAGCCGAGATTTCAAATAGGCGAGCCACGCTGCCATCACGAGATAGTCGGCCGCCAGCTCGAGCCTGAGCTTGCGCGCCTCCTCGATGAAGGCGAGGTATTGGTCCGCGAGCGCCAGGATCGAGATCTTGGCGAGGTCGACCTTCTGCTGGCGGGCAAGCGCGAGCAGGAGATCGAGCGGGCCTTCGAAGCCCTCCACGTCGACGACCAAGGCCGGCTCGCCGGCGGCGCGCTCGGCCGCAAGGTCGGCTTCGAACGGGATCTCGCCGGGGTTCATGAGATTGCCCTCGAGCGGCCAGCGGGGGCATCCATGAGCGCCGCCCATTCGGTCCGCAACGCGCCAAGGTCGTCCTTCGCGATCTGCCCGCGTCGGCCAAGGGCGGTCTCCGCGCGGGCCGCCGCGGCGCCCGCCAGCACGGGTACGGCGGATGCGACCGCCTGCATCTCATCGAGCTTGCCATTGCAATGCAGGACGAGGTCGCAGCCGGCCGAGATCGCCGCGCGCGAGCGCGCTTCGATCGAGCCGGACAAGGCTCCCATGGAGATGTCATCGCTCATCAGCAGGCCGCCGAATCCGAGCCAGTCCCGAATCACATCACGGACCAGAGTGACCGAAGTCGTGGCCGGAGCAATAGGATCGATGGCCGTGTACACGACGTGGGCGGTCATCCCCAGCGGCAGATCGAAAAGCGGCCGGAATGCGGCAAAGTCGGTGACCATGAGCGTCGCAAGATCGGTCTCGACCACGGGGAGCTCGCCGTGGCTGTCCGCGGTGGCGCGGCCATGGCCTGGAATGTGCTTGAGCACCGGCAGGACACCGCCGGCCAGGAGGCCATTGGCGACCGAGCGTGCCAGCAGGGCGACCTTCTCCGCGCTCTGCCCGTAGGCGCGGTCGCCGATGATAAGGTCCGCGCCGGGGACCGGCACGTCGGCGATCGGCAGGCAGTCGACGTCAATGCCCACGGCCATGAGATCGGCGGCGATCAGGCGAGCGCCGAGATACGCGGCCTCAAGACCCACCGCCGCGTCGCGGTCATAGGCGCGGCCATAAGCGGCGCCTGCCGGATAGGCCGGCCAATGGGGCGGACCGAGACGCTGAACGCGGCCGCCTTCCTGGTCGACGAGCACGGCCGCGTTCCGCCCTACGACGTCGCGAAATGATGCTGTCAAACGGCTCACCTGCGCCGGTGTCTCGATGTTGCGCGTGAAGACAATGAGCCCCCACGGCTCGCTCTCGCGCAGAAACGAACGCTCCGCCGGCGTCAACGTCGTCCCCGCAACGCCGGTAATGAAAGCGCGTACCGCCATCGGCGCGGACTAGCGCGCGCGCGCTATGGGGGTCAAGGCGCGGCTCAGTTGGTCGGGACGACGCACTGGCCGCCGGCGGCCTTATAGTTCGCGCAGAACTGGCTCGCGTCCTGGGCCGACGCAAATGGTCCGACCAGGGTCCGGTAGAAGACGCCCTTGGCGCCGAGATCCGCGCGGCGAATGATGGGCTGCCGGCCGCCGAGCTCGGTCGGGAACTTGGCTTGCAGGCTGCGGAAGGCGGCTTGGGCTTCGCTCTCGGTCTTCTGCGACGAAAGCTGCACGACGAAGCCACTCGGCGCACTCTCGGCTGAAGACGTCGGTGCGGTCGCGGTACGCGTGCGGGCGGCTGGTGCCGTGGCGGGCTCGCTGGCCTGGGGACTGGCTTGGGGACTGGCTTGGGGGCTGTGCCGGCACTGCTCGTGGCGCAGGCGGCGTGAGCGGACGCGGCGCTGCAGTGGTGGCTGCGGCAGGCGCCGGTGCGGCCGGCGGCGGGGCGCCCACAGGCCTCCCGCTCATGTCGCCGCCGTCGGGGCGAATGGTCACGGTGCGGACTTTCTTGGGTTCGCCCGTTCCCGCCGGCGATGTAGCGGATGGCTGCTGCGCCACGGATCCGCTCGGCGGCGGTGCAGCCGGCGCGGGAGGCGCGGCGCGGGAGGCTTGCGCGGCAAGCTCCTTGAGCGCAACCGGCTCCTCCTGCTTCGACACCAGCTGCTCCGCGTTGGTCAGCCGATCCTGCACGGCCTTGCCGGACTGCGGATCGCCCGCGGTGGCGGGAACGATCTTGGTCGGCGTCGAGCTGTCGGCCGTGATCACCGGCGGCGGCTGCGTCGAGCTGGCCTCGCTGTAATAGCTCCGGTAGCCGTAGGCGCCGGCGGTCCCGAGCATGGCGCAACCGATGAGCGCGAGTGCGGTCACGAGAGCGCTGCGCCGACGCGCGCCCGGCGGGTCGTCGTACATCTCGTCTTCGTGCGGCTCGAGCGGGGCGTCGTCCTGATAGTCGTAATCGGCCTCCTGCCCGTCCTGCATGCGGTCGTCGTACTGCGCCGCCTGATGGAGCCCGTCGTCGTGATACTGGCCTTGGTGGTCGGCCGCGAGTGGCACCTCCTCATGGACCGGCTCATGGAGCGGAGGATCGGAGCGCCAGCCCTCGGGCTCATGTGCGGTTGGCTGGGCGTAGTCCTCGCTCGACCCATAAGTCTCGCGGCTCGCAGAGGCGTCGGCCGTGAATTGCGGCTCGCGCGCGGAGGCATATCGCCAGTCGTCCGGGGCGGTGGTCGGGGCGTCATCCGTCCGACGCGCTGCCTGGCGCGAATTGCTTCGCCCGAACTCGGCAAATGGATCCTTCTGCCCGATCAGGCGGGCAAGCTCGGCCAGCGGATCGCTTGCCTGCTCGCTTGGTCGCGACGGCTCGCCTGCCTGCCGATATGGATCATTGGAACGATAGGATCGCAGCTTGGGGTCGTCCGCCATACTCATCCCGTTTCCGGTACAGGCGTAGCCCTCGGTCGGTGACGTGACGGAACCATCGAGCGGGTCCATCTCCCCTAGGGGCACCGAGCGAGACTAACGCATCTCCTCAGGCGCCTCGACGCCGAGTATCGCGAGCCCCGACGCGAGAACAGTGACTACGCCCTGCACCAGCGCGAGGCGAGCCATGGTCATTTGTGGATCATTCTGGATAATGAAGCGTAAATATGACGCATCTTTTCCGCGATTCCACTGGGCGTGGAAATCGCTTGCGAGTTCATAGAGATAGAAGGCGATGCGATGCGGCTCATGGGCGCTGGCGGCCGCTTCGACAAGGCGCGGATAGAGCGCAAGGCGCCGCATCAGCGCAAGCTCGCCGGGATCATCAAGCCGCTCGAGCGGCGCGCCGGCGAGGGCCGAAGCCCGTGCCGCCGCGTCGCTCGGCAGGTCGGGAACGACCTCGCGCGCGTTGCGGAATACGGAGCGGCCGCGGGCGTGGCCGTACTGGACATAGAAGACCGGGTTGTCACGGGACTGCTCGATCACCTTGGCAAGGTCGAAGTCGAGCACGGCGTCGTTCTTGCGGTAGAGCATCATGAACCGAACGGCGTCCCTGCCGACTTCATCCACCACTTCACGTAACGTCACGAACTCACCGGTCCGCTTGGACATTTTCACCGGCTCGCCAGCCCGCAAGAGCTTGACCAATTGCACGATCTTGACGTCGAGCTCGGCGAGGGGCGCGTTGGTTATCGCGCGCACCGCCTTCACCGCCGCCTGCACGCGCTTGATGTAGCCGCCATGATCGGCCCCCCACACGTCGATCATGGTCGCGAAGCCGCGGTCGACCTTGCTCTTGTGATAGGCGATGTCGGAGGCGAAATAGGTGTAGCTGCCGTCCGATTTCATCAGCGGGCGGTCGACGTCGTCGCCGAAATCGGTCGCCCGAAAGAGCGTCTGCTCGCGATCTTCCCAGTCCTCCACCGGGGCGCCCTTGGGCGGCGGCAGGCGCCCCTCGTACACATAGCCGGCCCGCCTCAGCGCGGCGATGGTCTCGCCTACCTCGTCGCGCGGCCCTTCGATCAACGAGCGCTCGGAGAAGAACACGTCCTGCGCGATGTTGAGCGACATGAGGTCGTTGCGAATCTCCGCCATCATCATGTCGACGGCACGAGCACGCACCGGCGGCAGCCATTCCGTCTCCGGCTTGTCCTTCAGTGTCGCCCCGTATTCGGCGGCTAACCGCGCCCCGACCGGCTTGAGATAGTCGCCGGGATAGAGGCCTTCAGGTATCGATCCGATCGGCTCCCCCAGCGCCTCGCGGTAGCGCAGGAAAGCCGAGCGTGCGAGCGCGTCGACCTGGGCGCCGGCATCGTTGACATAGTATTCGCGCGTGACCTTGAAGCCGGTGAACGCGAGCAGGTTGGCGAGCGCGTCGCCGAACACCGCGCCGCGACAATGGCCGACATGCATGGGGCCGGTCGGGTTGGCGGACACGTACTCCACGTTGACGGGCATCCCCTGCCCTGCGTGGCTGCGTCCATAATCGGCGCCGGCTGCGAGCACCGCGCGCAAGGCGCCGATCCAGGCGGACGGCTTGAGCGTCAGGTTGATGAAGCCCGGGCCGGCCACCTCGGCCTTCGCCACCAGATCATCGGCGCGGAGTTTTTCCGCGATCGCCTCGGCCAGCTCGCGCGGCTTCTTGCCGGCATCCTTGGCGAGCACCATGGCGGCATTGGTTGCCATGTCGCCGTGCGCGGCCTCGCGCGGCGGCTCGACCACGACGCGGGACTGGTCGCTGGCGGCAGGCAGCACGCCGTCCGCGATCAGCGCATCGTTGGCGGCGCGCACCTTGTCCAGCACCGCAGCAAAGATGTTCGTTTCGTTCATGGCGAGCAGGCTTGCTTCCGAGCAGGCTTGCTTCCGAGCAGGCTTGCTTCAAGGCGCGCCGCCTAACGTAATTCCGGGGTCGAGTTCAAAAAGCCGCGCATGCTCCCCAAGCGCGTAACGGTCGGTCATGCCGGCGATGAAATCGGCGATCCGGCGCAGGCGGGCGGCCTCGCCGCCGGTCTCGACCATTTGGGCCCATTCCGGCGGCATGTCGTCCGGCCGTTCGGCGTAGCGCGCGAACAGCGCGCACACCACGCGCTCCGCATCGCCCATGATGCGCATGATACGGTCATGACGATACATCCGGGGATAGAGAAAGCCCTTGATGGCGCGGTCGGCCTCGGTCATCGCCGGCGAGAAGCGGCCGACCGGCCCCTTCGCACAGCGCACGTCATCGGCCGAGCGTGGCGCCAATGCCCGCAAGCGGCTCGTCGTCTCCGCGATCACGTCCTCGATCATGCGGGTGATGAGCGCCCGCACCAGCTCATGCACCAGCCGGCTGGGATCGAGCTCGGGATTCTGCGCGCGGACATTTTCCAGAATGCCGCGGATCAACGGGACGCTCGAGAGATCTTCGAGAGCAAAGAGGCCGGCGCGCAAGCCGTCGTCGATGTCGTGGGCGTCGTAGGCGATGTCGTCGGCAATGGCGGCGATCTGGGCCTCGGCGCTGGCAAAGCTCCAAAGCTCCAGATCCTGAATCGTGCCGTGGAGGCGAATGGCGTGCGGCAGGCCGCGCTCGCGATAGGACCCGATCGGGTTACCGTCACGAAGCGTGAGCGGTCCGTTGTGCTTGACCAGGCCCTCCAGCGTCTCCCAGGTGAGATTCAGTCCGTCGAAAGCGGGATAGCGCCGCTCGAGCGCGGTGACCACCCGCAGCGTCTGTGCATTGTGATCGAAACCGCCGCAGGCTTCGAGACAGCGGTCAAGCGCCCGCTCGCCGGCGTGGCCGAACGGTGGGTGGCCGAGGTCATGGGCCAGCGCCAGCGCTTCCGCAAGATCCTCGTCGAGCCCGAGCGCCCGCGCGAGCGAGCGAGCGATCTGGGCGACCTCCAGGGTATGGGTCAACCGGGTGCGAAAATGATCGCCCTCGTGAAAGACGAAAACCTGGGTCTTGTACGCGAGCCGCCGGAAGGCGGTGGCATGAATGATGCGGTCGCAGTCTCGGCGGAAGGCGTTGCGGGTGGGACTGACCGGCTCCGGGTGGATCCGGCCGCGGCTGTGGCCCGGAACCGAGGCATAAGGCGCGCGCGCGACTGCCGCCTCGACCGCCATGCCGGACCGCCCGATTGACCAAAGCCCGAAGCGCACTTAACTATCAGGCAGGCCCGCTGGCAATGATGGTTTGCAGCATGGATGGCATTACGGTCACGGAACGGGCGGCGCGGAAGATCGGCGAGATTTTGCGCCGTGAGCCGCCGGGCACCATGCTGCGCGTGAGCGTGGAAGGCGGCGGCTGCTCCGGCTTCCAGTACAAGTTCGACGTCGACCGCGCCCAGGCGGCCGATGATCTGGTCATCAAGCGCGACGGAGCGACCGTCCTGATCGATCAGATCTCGGTCGGCTATCTGGCCGGGTCCGAGATCGACTTTGTCGACGACCTGATCGGCGCCGCGTTCCGCGTCAACAATCCTCAGGCCAGCGCGTCTTGCGGCTGCGGGACAAGCTTCTCGATTTGACGTCCGCTCGTTGACGTTGGCTCGGGCGGGCCGCCGCCACCCCTTTCGCTGCGGCGCGGCGGTTGCGGTCAAATCACTCCGCTGCGACCGCGGTCGGCCGCTCGGCATGCTCCGGCACTTCTCTGAGCTGCGGCTCGAGCCGGTATTTGAGCATGCGGTCGACGCGGTCGAGATAGATGTAGACGACCGGCGTGATGTACAGCGTGAGAAGCTGCGACAGGATGAGCCCGCCGACGACCGCGACGCCGAGCGGCTGGCGCAGCTCGGCGCCGGCGCCGGTGCCGAGCGCGATCGGCAGCGTGCCGAAGATCGCGGCAAACGTCGTCATCATGATCGGTCGGAAGCGCAGGAGGCAGGCTTCGCGGATCGCGGCCTCGGCGGAAAGTCCGACGCGCCGGCGCTCGATCGCGAAGTCGATCATCATGATCGCGTTCTTCTTCACGATGCCCACCAGCATCACGATGCCGATCATGGCAATGACGGACAAGTCCATCTTGAACAGCATCAGGACCAGCAGCGCGCCGACACCGGCCGAGGGCAGGCCTGAGATGATGGTGATGGGGTGGATGAAGCTTTCGTAGAGAATGCCGAGCACCACATAGGCGGCGAAGATCGCGGCGAGGACCAGCACCCACTGGCCCTTGAGCGAATCCTCGAACACCTGCGCGCCACCTTGGAAGCCGGTATTGATCGTGATCGGCAGCCTTGCATCGCGCTCGATCTCGCGGATGGCGTCGCGCGCATAGCCGAGCGAATAGCCGGGTGCGAGGTTGAACGAGATCGTCACGCTCGGCTGATTGCCCTGACGATTGACCTGCAGCGGGCCGACCGCCGGCACCAGACGCGTGACCGCGGAAAGCGGGATCGACTGCCCTGACGGGACGCCGCTTCCACTCACGCCCGCGCCGGGTCCCGTTACGGAACCGCCGGCTCCGGGCACATTGGTCTTGATGAAGATGTTCTGCAGCTGCGACGGGTCAGTCTGGAATTTGGGCTGGCTTTCGAGAATGACCTGGTAGTCGTTGGTGGGCGTGTAGATGGTCGCCACCTGACGCGCGCCAAAGGCGTTGAACAATTCCTGGCGAACCTGATCGATGGTGATGCCGTAGACCGCCGCCTTCTCGCGGTCGATCTCGACCGTCATCTGCGGGTTCTTGATGTAGAGGTCCATCGAAACGTCGGCCAGACCCGGGACCTTTTCGATTTTCTCGCGCATCTCCGGCGCGACGCGATAGAGCGTGTCGGCATCGCTCGATTGCAGCGTGTACTGCCACTCGCCTTTCGAGATACGCCCGGTAATGTTGATGTTTTGGACATTCTGGAACGTGACCCGCATTCCGGGAATCACGTTGGCGGCGCGGCGCAGGCGCTGAATGACCTCGGTCGAGCTTTCGCCGCGCTCCTTCTTGGGTTTGAGCGCAATGAACATGCGCCCGGAATTGAGGGTCGGATTCGGACCGCCCGCCCCGATGGTGGAATTGACGTAGTCGACTGCGTTGTCATCGCGGATGATTTTGGCGACCTGTCGCTGCAGCACCGCCATTTGCGCAAACGAAATGTCGGAGGCTCCCTCCGTTGAGGCGGAAATGAAGCCGGTATCCTCGGTGGGAAAGAAGCCCTTTGGGATGACGAGGTAGAGCCAGAACGATGCCGCGACGGTCGCGAAGGTGATCATCAGCACGATAAGCTTATAGGCGATGACCTTGTCGAGCGACCATTCGTAGGCCCGTAGCCACCCCTTGAACATGCCCTCGAACATCCGCAGCACGAAATTCTGCTTCTCGCCCTCGCGATGGGTGTGCAGCACCCGGGCGCACAGCATCGGCGTGAGCGTGAGCGACACGAATCCGGAAACGATGATGGCGACCGCGATCGTCACCGCGAATTCGCGGAAGACGCGGCCGACCATGCCGCCCATCAGCAGCACCGGAATGAACACGGCAATGAGCGAGAAGGTGATCGAAATGATGGTGAACCCGATCTCGCGCGCGCCCTTGAGCGCGGCTTCGAACGGCCGCATCCCACCCTCGATGTGACGCACGATGTTCTCGAGCATGACGATCGCGTCGTCGACCACGAAGCCGACCGACAGCGTCAAGGCGAGCAGCGTCATGTTGTTGATCGAGAACCCGAATACGTACATCGCCGCGCAGGTGCCGATCAGCGATACCGGAACCGCGAGCGCCGGGATCACGGTCGCCGACACCGTGCGCAGGAACAGGAAGATCACCATGATGACTAGGCAGATCGCGATGGCCAGCGTTACCTGGACGTCTTCGACCGAGTCGCGGACGGAGACCGAACGGTCGTTGAGTACCTCCATGCGGATCGACGGCGGCACCATCGCGCGGTATTGCGGCAGCCGCTCGCGCACCATGTCGACCACCGCCACCGTGTTGGCGTCCGGTTGGCGCTGGATCGCAAGCACGATCGCGCGGTTGTCGTTGAACCAGCTTGCCACCTTGTCGTTCTCGACGCTGTCGATGACGCGCGCGACCTGGTCGAGATGGACCGGCGCTCCGTTGCGGTAGGCCACGACGACCTTGCGGTATTCCTCCGCCTTGGTCATCGCGCCCGAAGCGGTCAGGGGCACGCTCTGCGTAGGCCCATTGAGCGTGCCCACGGGCGTATTGGAGTTCGCCTTGGAGACGACGGTGCGGATGTCTTCGAGCGAGATGTTGCGGGCGGCGGCCGCCACCGGATCGACCTGCACGCGCACGGCGAACTTTTGCGCGCCGTAGATCAGCACCTGGGCAATTCCGGGAAGCTGTGAAATCTGCTGCGCCAGCGTGATCTCGCCGTATTCGTTGACCGCCGACAACGGCAGGGTCTGAGAATTCAGGCTGATATAGAGAATCGGGAAGTCACCCGGATTGACCTTTCGGAAGCTCGGCGGCGTGGTCATTTCGATCGGCAGTCGGCGCTGCGCCACCGAGAGCGCGGTCTGCACGTCGAGCGCGGCACCGTCGATGTTGCGATTGAGATCGAACTGGATCGTGATCGATGTGATGCCGAGCGAGGACGAGGACGTCAGCGACGTGATGCCCGCGATGGTGGAGAGCTGGCGCTCGATCGGCGCAGCCACCGACGCCGCCATGGTTTCCGCGCTCGCGCCCGGCAGCGTCGCGGTGATGTTGATGGTGGGAAAGTCCACAGCCGGAAGCGCCGCAACCGAGAGCAGCCGGTAGGCGAAGATGCCCAATACGATGATCGCCGCGGTGATCAGCGTGGTGAGCACCGGGCGGCGGATGCAGGTTTCCGAAAGCGTCATCGGCTACGATCCCACTTTCGGCCCGCGCGGGGCAACCTTTGTTCCATTGGACAGCAGGAGCTGGCCGTTGGTCACGACCGTTTCGCCGCCGTCGAGCCCGCTCGCAATCACCGATTCGCTGTCGACCACGCGCGCGACCGTGACCGGCTGGACCTTGGCGGCCCCGTCGACGACGACGAACACATAGCTGCCGCTCTGGCTCACCTGGACGGCAGTCGACGGCACGGTGACGGCCTCTTCCTCGCGGAACGTCAACCGCACCGTCACCAACGTGCCCGGCCAAAGCAGCTCGTCGGGGTTGGGCATCGTCGCGCGAACAGGCACCGTCCCTGTCGGGGCGTCCACGCTGTTCTCGATCATGGTGACCTGACCGTTGGCCCGGCGGGTGTCGCCCGGGATGGCCGCCTCGATGGTCGCGCTCTCATTGGTGAGGGCTTGGCGCAGATCCGGGAGGAAGCCTTGCGGCACCGCAAAGGTGACATAGACCGGCGCGGTCTGGATGATGGTCGCGAGCGGCGCCATGTCGGCCTGGCGCACGAAATTGCCGATCTTCACCGTGGCCATGCTGGCGCGGCCCGTGATCGGGGCGCGGATCGAGCAGTAGCTGAGCTGGATCGCCGAGATTCTCCAGTTGCCCGGTATTGGAATCGACCGCGGCTCGCCAGATGTTGACCTGCGTTCGCGCGTTGTTGAGCGTGACCTGGGTGGTGGCGTTCTTGGCGAGAAGCTCGGTATAGCGCGCGACATCGCGCTCGGCCTGATCGAGATTTGCCTTCGCGCCCTCGAGCAGCCCCCAATTCTGCTTGATCTGCGCATCGAGCGCGCGGCTGTCGAGCGTGAACAAGAGATCGCCCTTGCGCACCATCGCGCCGTCGCGAAAATGCACGTCCACGATCTCGGAATCGATGCGGGTCTTGATCGCGACGCTGGCGATCGGAGTGACGCTGCCGAGCGCTTCGATGCGGACCGGAATGGTCTTCCTGGCGGCAGTCGCGATCTCGACCGGAACCAGGCGGGGCGCATTCAGGCGCGGCGCCTGGGCGACGGCGCCCCCCGACCACAAGCCGCCACGCGTGGCCGCGACGACAATGCCCGCTGCCACCAGCACAACCAGCGCCCCCAACACCAACGTGCGTTTTTTCATTGCCGCGCCGAGCAGGGGCCCTCATCGGCCCGTTCGGACTCCCTCTCTACCTGGTGGCCCGCTCATAACGATTCTTTTTGGTATGCGAGCCAAGTCTTCTAACATATCCCTATGGGCGGCGCATCCTTGGCAGCGATCTACCGGCGTTAAAATGCCGTAACCTTTCAGCAAAACACCGCTCCCGCGAGCCACGTCCCTGCGTCACGCCCAGTTGAATTCGCGCCGCTTTGCACTCGTCTTGCCGTCATGCGCATCGCCACCTGGAACATCAACTCCATCAAGCAAAGAATGGACAATCTGATTGCCTGGCTGGCGGAGCGCCAGCCGGACATCGTCTGTCTGCAGGAGACCAAGTGCGTCGACGACGCCTTTCCGCGCGAGCCGCTGGAAGCGCTCGGCTACAATGTTGCAGTGCACGGGCAGAAGGGATTCAACGGGGTGGCCGTGCTGTCGAAATTCCCCCTCGACGAGGTGACGGCGCGCCTGCCGGGCGATGACGAAGACGCGCATGCGCGGTTTCTCGAGGCGGTGGTGTCGACCGCACAGGGGGCGCTGCGCATCGCATCCCTTTACCTGCCCAACGGCAACCCACCCGAAACCGAAAAATATTCATATAAGATCAATTGGATGAACAGGCTTATTCACTACGCACATGAACGGCTTCACCTGGAAGAGCCGCTCGTTCTCGCGGGTGACTTCAATGTCATCCCGTCGGAGCTCGATGCCCGCTACCCGAGCCGCTGGGTGGGCGATGCGCTGTTCCTGCCGCGCACGCGGGAGAAATTTCGCGCCCTCTGCCATCTCGGACTGACCGACGCCATCCGCGCGGGCAGCGAGGGTCCCGGTCCCTACACGTTCTGGGACTACCAGGCCGGCGCCTGGCAAAAGAACGACGGCATCCGCATCGACCATCTCTTGCTGTCGCCACAGGCGGCCGACCGGCTGATGGCGGCCGGCGTCGACAAGCATGTGCGCGCCTGGGAGAAGCCGTCGGACCACGTGCCGGTCTGGGCGGACCTCGAGCTCAGAGCATGATCCGGAAAAGTGGGTACCGGTTTTCCGAAAAGATCATGCTCAAACAAAGAGCTAGAGCGTGATTGCGACTCAAACTAAAGCAATCACGCTCTAGCGCTTGAAGAAGGTGTCCAAGACGTTCCAGGGCAGCTTGTAGTTCACGCCCACCCGGACGATGTGGTCGCTGGGGCTGAGGCGCTGGTTGCCCGGAAACGCCAAGCTCGGCGCCGGATTGAAATACGATTTGTCCTGCAAGCCGACGTAGAGATATTCGACCTTCGCCGACCAGTCCTGGCTGAGCTTGACCTCGACGCCGGCCCCCGCAGTCCAGCCCCAATGCCATTGCTGGTCGGAGATCGCGCCGGCCGGCGAGATGATGCTGTTCTCGACATTGGCCAGCGCGCCGCCGGCGGTGGCGTAGAGCAGCCAATTGTCCCGCGCGTAGCCGAGGCGGCCGCGGAAGGTTGAAAGCCACCGCTCCTTCACCTCGTTGCTGAACGTGGCGTTGGGCGGGAATTCGGACGCGCTGCCCTTCTTGCTCAAGACCGAGGCGTCACCCTCGAAACCAAGCACGACATTGCCGTTCTGGATATTGAATCCCGACGTGATGCCGAAGATGCCGCCGCCGAGATCGATCCTCGGCGTCTGGTCGGCACCGGTGGCATTGCTGTGCACCACGGCGCCGCCCCAGGCGCCACCGGCGGAGAGCCCAACATAGGCCCCGGTCCAGGTGTTGAGAGGGGCCGGGGTCGCCTTGTAGATGGGAGCAATGCTGAGATCAGCAGCAGCGGCCGGCGCCAACATTGCCGACGCCAGCACCAATGCCAACGACGCCGTGCTCGCGCACAGCAGCTTCGTCATCACCAACCTCGACTGGACGCATTCCGCATTAAGGCTAGAAATACGCGCGCGGCGGATAAGGGTCCATTAACTCGAGGGGCGGACGAGCGGATTTCCAGCGACTGTGGCGCGGGCGCCACAGAATCCTCATTCCCGACGATTTTTCAGCCAATCTTCCAGGTACTTATGCGCCAATGCTCGCTCGCTGTCGCTGGCCTGGGCGAGCGCGGTGCTGTACATGTCCGTGATCCAACCCTCGTCCGGACCGGCACCGTCCTTGGCGATGATGAGCCAGAACAGCCCGAGTGCCGCCTGGCGCGAAACCTGCTCGCCCTTGAACAGCATGCTGCCGAGCAAAGCCTGCGCCCGGTGATCGCCCTTGTTGGCGGACAGCCGCAACCAGCGCGCCGCCTGGATGGCGTCCTTCGGTGCGCCCTTGCCGAGAAGATAGAGCCGTCCGAGATGGTACTGGGCCTCCGGATCCGCGAAATAAGAGGCGGCGTAACGGAACATCTCGCGGGCGACATTGGGGTCGGCCTTCAACGTTCCGGGGATACCGTCGAGATGGTACTGCCCCAACGTCACGAAGGCGTTGGCCAGGAACCGAGCGTTGGCCGCGCCGGCGCTATCGTCGCCATGCGTCGTGGTCAGGCGGCGGAAATACTCGTAGGCGCGCGGCTTGTTCATCTTGACGCCGTCGCCGTCCGCGTACATGCGGCCGAGCTTCCAGATCGCGCCCGGGACGCCCTGCTCGGCGGCATATTCGAGCTCCGCGACCGCCTGGTCGGTCTTGCCTTGGCGAAGCGCCTGCGTGCCCGAACGGAACGCCTCCAGCGGCGTCGGCGGCATGACCGGGCGCGTCGGCATGGTCAGCGGTGCGGCCGGCACGGCCGCAAGCGGCGTCGCGCTGCCGAGGGGATTGGCGCCGGAACTCAAGTCCCCGTCCGGAAGCGGCACGGCGACGGTTGCCGAGTCGGGCCTGCGGGACCCGTCGAAGCTCACGGCCGGCGACAGACCGACGGCAAAACCGAGCAGGCCGATGCTCACGATGACATTAGATATCCGCATAGCACGCCTTCTCGGCCGCCCCGCCGGGATGGGTCACCGCGCCGTCGCGCGCGGGCCCCACCTGCTGGGCGTACTTCCAGAGATAACCTGAGGTGGATTGAGGATTGCGCGGCTTCCAGGCTTTGGCGCGCGCCTCGAGCTCAGCCTTGGTGAGCTTGACCTCGAGCGTGCCCTTCACCGCGTCGATCGCAATGATGTCGCCGTCGCGCACATGCGCGATCGGGCCGCCGACGGCAGCCTCGGGGCCGACATGTCCAATGCAAAAGCCGCGGGTCGCGCCGGAGAAGCGCCCGTCAGTGAGAAGCGCGACCTTTCCGCCCATGCCCTGTCCGTAGAGGGCCGCGGTGGTCGCCAGCATTTCTCGCATCCCGGGGCCGCCTTTGGGCCCTTCGTATCGGATCACGAGCACATCGCCTTCCCTGTACGTCTTCTTCTTGACGGCGTCGAAGCACGCTTCCTCCCCATCAAAGCAGCGCGCCGGGCCGGTAAACTTCAAGTCCGCCATCCCGGCAACCTTCACGATCGCCCCTTCCGGAGCGAGGTTGCCCTTGAGCCCGACGACGCCGCCGGTGGCGGAGAGCGGCTTGTCGGCGGGGTGGACCACGTCCTGGTCCTTGTTCCACTTAACTCGCTTGAGGTTCTCGGCGACCGTACGCCCCGTCACGGTCATGCATTCGCCGTGTAGATAGCCGTGATCGAGAAGCGTCCTCATCAAGAGTGGAACGCCTCCAGCCTCGAACATATCTTTGGCGACATAACGGCCGCCCGGCTTCAAATCCGCGATATATGGTGTCCTTTTAAAGACATCGGCGACGTCGAAGAGATCGAACTTCAAGCCGCATTCGTGGGCGATCGCGGGCAGATGCAGCGCCGCATTGGTCGAGCCGCCGGACGCCGACACCACCGTGGCCGCATTCTCGAGCGCTTTTCTGGTGACGATGTCGCGCGGCCGGAGACCGGCTTTGATCAGGTCGAGGATCTGCTCGCCCGCGGTCATGCAGAAGGCGTCGCGGATTTCGTAGGGCGCCGGCGCGCCCGCCGAATAAGGCAGCGCGAGCCCGATCGCCTCGGACACCGTCGCCATGGTGTTGGCCGTGAACTGCGCCCCGCAGGCGCCCGCCGACGGACAAGCATTCTGCTCGAGCGTTTCCAGATCGCGGTCCGACATCTCCCCGACGGAATACTTGCCGACCGCCTCGAACACGTCCTGGATGGTGACCGGTTGGCCCTTGAAGGTGCCGGGCAGGATCGAGCCGCCATAGATGAAGATCGACGGCACGTTGAGCCGGCACATCACCATCATCATTCCCGGCAGGGACTTGTCGCAGCCGGCAAGCCCAACGAGCGCGTCATAGGCGTGACCGCGCATGGTCAGTTCGACCGAATTGGCGATGACTTCGCGCGACGGAAGCGAGGACTTCATGCCCTCATGCCCCATGGCGATGCCGTCGGTCACGGTGATGGTGCAGAACTCGCGCGGCGTGCCGCCGCCGGCGGCGACGCCCTTCTTCACGGCTTGCGCCTGCCGCATCAGCGCGATGTTGCAGGGGGCAGCCTCGTTCCAGCAGGTCGCGACGCCGACGAACGGCTGATGGATCTGCGCGGTGGTGAGCCCCATCGCATAGTAGTAGGCACGATGCGGCGCGCGCTCGGGACCCTCGGTCACGTGCCGGCTGGGCAACCTGCCTTTGAGATGCCGCTTCGCGTCCATCGCGCCTTGCCTTCGCCTCCGACGCGCCCCTGGTCTCAAGATGGGGCCGCAAATCAGAAATCAACTCGCGTCCTCGATGTCGGTTGACGGTATGGCCAAATCGCGGCGCGGCGGGCTCGGATTCCCTCTCGTATGTCAATGTTTTAGGCGTGTTGCACAGGGGCAACAGGATTAATGATTGGTTAACAGGGAAAGCAACACTCCACCACCGGCAGCGCCTCAGCCGACCCGGAAATCCGGATCGAAGCCGAGCTCGGTGCGCGCCTTGGCGATCGACACGGCGCCGTCATCATCGGCGATGTTGTAGATCCCTGCCTGCCCTCGCGTGATCGCGAGCAGCGCTGCTTGCGCCGCGGCATCGACGTGCAGCGCCGGTTTGGGCGCGGATGCCTCGTACCAGGTGCCGGGCCCGTACAGCAGGCCGTAGCGCAGCACGATGCCGTCGATACCGGACGCCGTCAGCACCTGCTGCTCCATGTCGGCCGCGCCCTTCACGGTGACCGCCCGCCTGGGATCGGCGAGGTTGAGCGGGTCGCTCTCGGCGTGAGGCTCCCCACCGGGCGCATAGGCGAACGCAATGCTCTGCACGATGAACCGGCGCGGCGATGCCGCCCGCGCGGCCGCCAGCAGGTTGCGCGTCCCGTCGCGGCGGATGCGGGCATTTCTCGCATAGGAGGCAGCGATCCCCGCCTCGTCGAATTCGTGCGGCAAATCGGTCAACTGATGGATCATGACCTCGGGCCGCGCGGCCTCGACCGCGGCCATGACCGCCTGCGCGTCGAAAACGTCGAACACGGCGGGCGACACCCCTGCCCGCTCGAGCTCCTTGGCTTTATCTGCGGACCGGGTCGTGCCGAAAATCTCGTGCCCGGCGCGCAGCAGCAGCGGCACCAGCCGGCGGCCGATTGCGCCCGTGGCGCCGGCGAGGAACACTCTCATCGCGCTATGCTAGATTAGAGCATGATCCCGAAAAAGCCTGCCCGGACTTGATCCGGGGTGGGTACCGGTTTTCGGAAAAGATCATGCTCCAGCAATAAGACCCCGCCGTCGTCCCCAGTCGAGGCTCTCTCGATGCCAACGTCGTCTCTGCTCCGCCGGCGCTTCTTCGCCCGCAGCGTGCACGCGGCCGCCCCCGAGCTGATCGGCGCGACGCTGCTGTTCAAGGGCGCCGGTGGCGTCATCGTGGAGGTCGAGGCCTACCACCACACCGACCCGGCGGCGCACTCGTTCGGCGGGCGGACCGCGCGCAACGCGGTCATGTTCGGTCCGGCGGGCTATGCCTACATCTACCGCTCCTACGGCATCCACTGGTGCCTCAACGTGGTGTGCGAGCGGGCGGGCTCGGCAAGCGCCGTGCTGATCCGCGCGCTCGCACCCACGCACGACCTCGCCGCCATGCGCCGTCGCCGCGGCGTCGCCGATGAGCGGCTGTTGTGCTCGGGTCCCGGGCGGCTATGCGAGGCGCTCGGCATCACCGATGCGCAATACGGCCTGGCGCTGGACGAGCCGCCATTTCAAATCTTTGCCCGCACGCAGGAGGTGGAGGTGACCATCGGCCCCCGCATCGGGATCACCAAGGCGGTGGATCACCCGTGGCGCTACGGCCTCAAGGGCTCGCCGTTCCTCAGCAAGCCGATGCGCCTGCCGCCTGCGTCCACGACCGATCGATGATCGGCCGTGGACGATGGGGGACCGCCGGCGCGATTGTTGAGATCGGGCATGGCCATCATTCCATATCGCG
The DNA here is from genome assembly GCA_963827585.1 of uncultured Alphaproteobacteria bacterium. Taxonomy (GTDB): domain Bacteria; phylum Pseudomonadota; class Alphaproteobacteria; order Rhizobiales; family Xanthobacteraceae; genus VAZQ01. The sequence continues at coordinate 21,234 of CAWHCK010000003.1, read as the reverse complement.
CGCAAACAGCTCGTCCGCACTCACCACGCGCGGGGCGAGACCCTGTTCGTGGACGTAGCGGCCAACGGCCTCGAAGGTCGGCCGGTTCGGCTCGAGACCGTAAGCCCAGAAATCCTTGCCGAATATGCGCCATGCCTCCTCGACGTGATCGATGAGCCACGGCAGCGCGAGGCGCAATGCATCGGTGTCGTAGAGGCCGTCGACCGCCAGGTCGCGCGCCGCCACGAACGCCCGGTAGATGCTGCGCGCCGCCCAGGGATGCGCGCGATAGACGTCCTCGCGCAGCACCACCGTATGCATGATCGGAAAAATGCGCGTGCGGCGGTAATAGTCCTGCTCGATCTCCCTAAAGTTCGGGAACAGGCGCGCGATATTCGGCCGGCCTTCGAGAAACAGATTCGGGATGTAGAGCGACAACAGGGCATCGAGCTCGCCCGCCTCGAACATTTTCTCCAGGGTCTGCCGGCCCGAAAGGAAGTCGAGCCGGATGTCCTCGGGAAGATCGAGCGGGATGAGCGGCGGCTCGACGAAGCTGTTGAGCCCGCCCATGAACCAGTGCATGTCCCGCGCCTCGAGGCCGAAGTCGTGCTGCAGCATGCCGCGCATGAACACGAGGCCCGTCGAGCTCCATTGCGACGTGCCGACACGCTTGCCGCGCAGATCCTCGGGCTTGTTGATGCCGGCGCCGGTGCGCACGTAGATGCAGGAGTGACGGAAGATTTTGGAGAGCGCGACCGGCACCGCCACGAACGGGCAATCACCGCGCCCCTTGAGGGCCGTATAGGAGGCGAGCGACAGCTCGGAGACGTGAAACTCCTTGTTGTCCAGCATGCGCTGGAACGCCTGGCGCGGGCGCAGAATCTCGATCTCGAGATCGATGCCGTCGGGTTTCACGCGTCCGTCGATCAGCGGACGGGTGCGATCGTAGTCCCAGCAGGCGAGTTTGAGCTTGAGATTGGACATCACGATGTTCCGGGGATGTGGGACAGGGGCTCGCGCGATCCGATGCTCCGTTCAAGGCACGGGCGCGCGCGGCGGCGGCAATCGAGGAAGGCCTGAGCGCCATTCGAGATCGAGCAGCAGGCCGACCGGCAATGTCGCGAGCACGGGCGCGGTCGGCACCCCGGCGGCATCGAGCAGGCCGGCGATCCAGTGGTTGCAGACGTTGAAGAGGTGAAATGCGCCGTTGGCGCGAAAGAACAGGCTTGCTCCATAGAGCCCGGCCCCGAGCTCCTCCGGCAGGCCGTCCGGAGAGCGCGCGAAGGTCGCGTCGAGCTTATCCGCCATGCGCTCGAAGCCCGCCGCGCCGAGCTCGAGGCGCACGAGGTCGGAATTGGCGAACATGGCGCGGGGATCGTTCTTGACGCCGACCACGTGCAGCACGGACGGGTTGCCGGGCCGCAACAGCGCGCGCACCGCCAGCGCCGCCGTCAACGATCGAGCTGTCGGGACGGCCCGGTAGAAGCCTTCGTCGCCCCAGCCGATTTCGAGCCGATCGAAGTCCGCGAACCGGCTCGCGACATAGCCGAGCGCGCTCAGGGCGCGCCGGCTCGCCTGCCCGACGAGCGCTGCGCGGGGGACCACGATGCCGGCGTGGTAGCCGTGACTGACAACGAAGACCTCGATATGAGCCGCCTCAGGCGCGGGCGGCCACAGGCGTGGGTCGCCCCAGCGCGCGGTGGCGATCACCGTGGTCACGAACAGCAAAGCCGCGATCGCAAACGCAAGGCCGATGCGCCTGACGATGGTCGGCAGCGCGGGCATGGGCTCGAGGGCGGGCATGGCGCGAGCAGTCTATGACTTTGCCGCGTCATGTGGTCGGCGAAACGCAATGGTTGCGGGCACGAACAGGAGCGGGAGCGCGCTGATCGCAATCGGCAGGAACGCGAAGCGCGGGCTTGCGCCAAGATCCCAGGCCGCGCCGCTGAGCACGGCAACGAGCAGGCCTTCGGTGTAGCTGATGGTGAACATCGCGGCCGACATGCGCGCCACGTCTCCCGGTGCGCTCAGCAGCGGCGGCAGGGCAAAGCCGAGGGTGAGCACGACCGCGCCCACGAACCCGAGCACGCCGGCAAAGACGACGGTCCACACGCTCGCAGTGGCGACGATGCCGGCTAGGCACAAGAGCATCAGCACACCGCACAGCACGAAGGGCCAGGCGCGTCGCTCGAGCCTGCCCGTCATCGCCAGCAGCGCAAAGGACGCGGGGAGCTGACCGAAGTTGAGCGCGGTGAGCGCAGCGGCGATCAGGTCGGGGCGGCCGGCGCTGGCGAGGTGGCCGGGCAGAAATGCATTGCTGCAGAAGTAGACGCTGTTGACGCTGCCGAACACGATGCCGAGCTGCCAGATCAGCTTGTTGCGCCAATCGGGCCACCAGCTTCTCACCGTCACAGGCGCGGTGGACGCTGGCTTCGCTGAGGCCGGCGCAAGCGCCATGGTCAAGATCGCGATGGCCACGAGCGGGACGCCCCAGACGGCGAGCGACCAGCGCCAGGAATCGTCCACAAGGGGCAGCACGAGCGGGATCGTCAGCATGACCGGGAGCGTTTCGCCGACCAGCAATCCGTTGGTGTAGACCGCCGAGCCGAAGCTCACCTGCCGCGGCAGCCATTGCCGGACCAGCGCCGGCAGCGCGGGCTGCATGATCGCGACGCCTGCGCTCATCACGATGGTGGCGACGTAGAGGACGGACACGTCGAGCACAACCCCGCGCAAGCCGGAGGCCACGCCGCCGATCAGCAGCCCAGCGACCAGCGTCGGCACGGCGCCCCAGCGCGCAATCAGGAGCGAGCCCGGCACCGCCGCGATGCCAAACAGGATGACCGGCAGTCCGGAGAGGATGCCGACCTCGGTTCCGGACAGGTTCAGGTCGGCCTGCATCACCGTAATGACCGGCGGCACCGCCAGGATGGTCAGCCGCAAGCCCAGTCCGGCGAGCCAGAGCAGGCCGAGCGCAACCCAGATTTCTCGCATGGCATTCCCGGCAGCGGCGTTTTCGTTGTTGGCCTCGCCCGTTGCGGGCAAGACGGATCAATTACGCGGCGCCCTTGAGCCGCTCCAGCGCCTCCACAATCTTCAACCGGCGGGTTTCGGCCTCTTCGCGTTTCTCGCGCTCGCCGTCCACCACCTCCTCGGGCGCGCGGCGGACGAAGTCGGCGTTGGCGAGCTTCGCATCGATGCGGGCGATGTCGGATTTCACGCGCGCCATTTCCTTCTCCAAACGCGCTTTCTCGGCGGCGAAATCGATCACTCCCTTGAGCGGCAGCGCCGCGACCTCGCCGCGCACGATCAGCTGCACCGCGCCCTGCGGCGCGCTGTCCGCGACCGAAATATCGGAAAGACGCGCGAGCCTGCGCATCGTGTCGGCCCACCGCCCTGCCCTCGCCTGCGTCGCCGCGGAGGCGCCGACCAGCACGACCGGGATCTCGGTGATGATGTTCATCTCGGCGCGCACCGAGCGGACGGCGGTGACGAGATCGATCACCCAGCCGATCTCGGCCTCGGCCTCGACATCGTCGAGGGCGTCGTGCTTGGGCCAGGGCGCCAGCGCGAGCAGGCCCGCGCGGGCGGGCCCGCCTTCCGCGGTCACCCGCCACAGCTCCTCGGTGACGAACGGCATGAACGGATGCAGCAGCTTGAGGATTTCATCGCGCACCCACGCCGTCGTCGCCCGCGTCTCGTCCTTGGCGGGACCGTCGGCGCCTTGCAACACCGGCTTCGCCAGCTCGAGGTACCAGTCGCAGAAGATGCCCCACACGAAGCGATAGGCCGCGCCCGCCGCCTCGTTGAACCTGTAGGCCTCGATCGCCTCGGTGATCTCGCGCGCGGCCTTGGCGGTCTCGTGCGCGATCCAGCGGTTGAGCGTCTCCTCGACCGCCGTCGGGACGAAGCCCGGCACGGTCACACAATCGTTCATCTCGGCGAGGCGGCAGGCGTTCCACAGCTTGGTCGCGAAGTTGCGATAGCCCTCGACGCGCTGGGTGGAGAGCTTGATGTCGCGTCCCTGCGCGGCCATCGCCGCCAGCGTGAAGCGCAGCGCGTCGGCGCCGTATTCGTCGATCACCGACAACGGATCGATGACGTTGCCTTTCGACTTCGACATCTTGGCGCCGCGCTCGTCGCGAACGAGTGCGTGGATGTAGACGGTGTGGAACGGCACTTCTTTCATGAAATGCAGGCCCATCATCATCATGCGCGCGACCCAGAAGAAGATGATGTCGAATCCCGTCACCAAGGCGTCGGTCGGGTAGTAGCGGGCAAGCTCCTTGGTCTCGTCCGGCCAGCCCAAGGTCGAGAACGGCCAGAGCGCGGAGGAAAACCAAGTGTCGAGCACGTCCTCGTCGCGCAGCAGGAACGGCGCGCGCTTTTCCGGATCGAGCGCCATCTCGTCCGCCTGCTCGGCGGTGATGGCGCCGGTCTCGACATAGAACGCGAGCGCCCGGGAGACGGCTTCGTCCTCGGTCTCGGCGACGAACACCTTGCCGTCCGGCCCGTACCAGGCCGGAATCTGATGCCCCCACCACAGTTGGCGCGAGATGCACCAGGGCTGGATGTTTTCCATCCATTCGAAATAGGTCTTCTCCCAATTGCGCGGCACGAACACGGTGCGCCCGTCGCGCACCGCCGCGATCGCGGGTGCGGCAAGCGTCTTGGCGTCGACGTACCACTGGTCGGTGAGGAACGGTTCGATCACCACGCCCGAGCGGTCGCCGTGCGGCACCATGTGCGTGTGCGACTCGGCCTTGGCGAGCAGGCCTGCCGCCTCCATGCGCCGCACGACGTCCTTGCGCACGACGAAGCGGTCGCGGCCGTGATACGCCAACGTCTCCGCGAGCTCTGGCGAGGGCGGAACATCGCGAAGAAATGCCTCGTTGCCTTCGAGACTGAGCTTGGCCTCGACGTCGAGCACGTTGACCAGGGGCAGATCGTGGCGCCGTCCCACCTCGAAGTCGTTGAAATCGTGCGCGGGCGTAATCTTGACCGCACCGGTACCTTTCTCCGGATCGGAATATTCATCGGCGATGATCGGGATGCGGCGTCCGACCAGCGGCAGGATGGCATTGCGCCCCACCAGGTGCCGGTAGCGCGCGTCGTCCGGATGCACGGCGACGGCCGTGTCGCCGAGCATGGTCTCGGGGCGCGTGGTCGCGACCGTGATGAAGGTGTCGTCGAGCCCTTCGATCGGATACTTGAAATGCCACAGCTGCCCCTTCACCTCGACCTGCTGCACTTCGAGGTCGGAGATGGCGGTCAGCAGCTTGGGGTCCCAGTTGACCAGCCGCTTGTCCTTGTAGATGAGGCCCTGCCGGTAGAGCTCCACGAACACCTCGAGCACCGCGCGCGAAAGTCCCTCGTCCATGGTGAAGCGTTCGCGCGACCAGTCGCAGGAGGCACCCAGGCGCTTGAGCTGCTCGATGATGGTGCCGCCCGATTCCGCCTTCCACGCCCACACCTTTTCGAGGAATTTTTCGCGCCCGAGCGCGCACCGGCCGGGCTCCTGGCGCTCCATGAGCTGGCGCTCGACCACCATCTGGGTGGCGATGCCGGCGTGATCGGTGCCGGGCTGCCACAGCACGTCGCGGCCGCGCATGCGCTCGAAGCGCACCAGCACGTCCTGGAGGGTGTTGTTGAGCGCATGGCCCATATGCAGCGAGCCGGTGACGTTGGGCGGCGGGATGACGATGGAATACGGCTTGGCATCGCGCCGTTCCGGCCGGCCGCAGCGAAATGCGCCCGCTTGCTCCCACGTGGCGTAGATGCGCCCCTCAACGGCGGAGGGCTGGTATGTCTTGTCGATCATTGCTGTTTCGGTCCGGCGATTTCGCGGTAAAAAGCCCGCCGCGCTGCGCTCTGTCAACGCTCCCGTCGACAGTAAGCGCGCCAGGACAGCCAAGACCGCCGCGTGACCTCCGCAGTGAAAGCCCAGAAAGTCCCGACCCGATCCATCGTCCTGCTCGCGGGCGCGGGCTTTGCGAGCCAGGCGATGGTGCGGGTAACCGACTCGCTCCTCCCGCAGATCGCGGCTGATTTCGGAACCAGCGTGGGCGCCGCTTCGATCGTGATCGCGGCTTATTCCGTCAGCCACGGCTCGATCCAGCTCATCATTGGGCCGGTGGGCGACCGCTTCGGCAAGTATCGCACGGTCGCGCTGATGTGCACGCTCGCCGCCGTGCTGGTGGCGCTCTGCGGCACCGTGCAATCGCTCTCTGCGCTTGCGGTCGCGCGCTTCGCATCGGGCGCGGCGGCCGGCTGGATCATTCCGATCTCCATGGCCTATGTCGGCGATGTGACGCCCTACGAGCGCCGCCAGCCGATCCTGGCGCGCTATCTCTCGGGACAGATCTTCGGCCAGCTCTTCGGCCAGGCGGCGGGCGGCGTGCTCGGCGACCTGTTCGGATGGCGCAACGTCTTCTTCGTGCTCGCGGCGATGTTCGCGTTGGCCGCCGCGGGGCTCGTATTCGAGCTTCTGACCAATCCGCGCACGCGCGCGGCGGGCCGCCCGGAGGAGACCTCGCGCGGCTTCGTCGCCGACTATGTCGCGGTGCTCTCGAATCCGTGGGCGCGGCTCGTGATTATCGCCGTGTTCATCGAGGCGAGCATCGGGTGGGGCGCCTTCGCCTATGTGGGTGCCGACCTGCACCTGCGCTTCGGCTTGAGCTTCACCGCGATCGGGCTGATCGTCGGCACGTTCGGGATCGGCGGGCTCCTTTACGCGGCCTCGGTTCAACAGCTCGTAAACCGGCTCGGACAGGCTGGCCTGGCGATTTTCGGCGGGGTGCTGCTCGGCATCGCCTATCTCGCGCTGGCGATCGGCGCCGCCTGGTGGCTTGCGCCCCTGGCCGTCACGGCGATCGGGCTCGGCTTCTATGCGCTCCACAACACGCTGCAGACCAATGCCACGCAGATGACGCCGGAGGCGCGCGGCACCGCGGTCGCGATCTTCTCTTCGGCGATCTATCTCGGCCAGACGCTCGGCGTGGCGGCGGGGGCGTTGGTCTTCGATCGCTTCACCGCGGTGCCGCTGTTCATTGCGACCGCCATCGCGCTGCCGACGCTCGCCTGGTGGTTTGCGGGGAAGCTCAGACGACACACGACGGAAGACAGAGGACGGACGACAGACGGCTGAGGACGGAAAAGGTAAGGCTTGTTGAGACTTCCTCTGTCCTCTGTCGTCCGTCGTCTTCTCCGTCCTCAGCTTTTTCCGCGCGACACCCGCTCGATCTCGGCGCGCACCAGGCGCTCGACCATGGCCGGGAGATTCTCGTCGAGCCAGGCCTTGAGCATCGGCCGCAATATTTCGCTGACCACGTCCTCGAGCGTGCGGCCGCTGCGCACCTGCGCCGTCTCGGCGAGCGAATGGAAAGCCGATCCGACCGCGGCGGTCGTCGCCGCGGACATGAGGCTGCGATCACCCGTCTGGGGAGCAGCCGGACGGCGTTCCTCGCCGGCGCGTGGAGCGGCAGGTTCGGACGGGCGCGTTTCGAATTTCATGTCTGCGGGCTCGTCGATGGTATGAACGGCGTGCGCCGGATCCTCCGCGGAAGCAGGAGCCTGCCGCGACGTGGCCTGGAGCTGAGCGAGCATCGAATCGATGTCTTCGTCTCGCTGCGGCGGATCGGATGGCGCGACCCGGGGCGCCGCCGGCGCGGGGCGCGGGGCCACGCGAGGTAGCGCGGGGGCCGGTTGCTCCGGGCCGACGGCTTCGCTCGCTGACGGCGGGCTCTCGTTCGGAGCTCTGGCCGGATCCTCGTCGGCAATGATCCTGCGGATGGAGGCGAGTATCTCCTCCATGGAGGGCTCCTGACCCTTCGCAGGCTGCGTCATTGCTCGCGTCCCCACTCGAACCGCCCACGGCCCGAGCCCATTCGTGCATCCAACGGAATCAGCACCGAAACCCTATCCGCTCGCGTGGACGAGAGTATGGCACGCCGAAGAGCGAACGCAAGGAAACTCCTACGACTTGCACGACGACGAGCGATCCGATCACGAATCCCGATCAGCGTCCGTCGGGCGTGCGCACGCCGCCCCAGGCATCGCGCACTTGCTGATAGTGAATCACCGGATCGTAGACCGCGATTTTCAACGCGAGGATTTGCGGCGAAAGCGCGCCGGTCGCCGCCAGCACGGTGTAGGACGCGACCACACGGTCGCGCTGCGCGGTGACGAGCGCCACGCGCGCATTGACGAGGTCCTGCTGCGCATTGAGCACGTCGAGCGTGGTGCGCTGGCCGACGCGGGCTTCCTCGCGCACGCCGTTGAGCGCGACTTCGGCGGCGGTGACCTGGGCCTGGGTGGCGTTGATCTGCGCCTTGGCAGCCTCGAGCTGGCCCCAGGCCTGGGTCACCGTCGCCTGCACCTGGTCGCGCGCGGTGTCGAGATCGAGGCGACGTTGTCCGAGCGTCTCCTTGGCTTGCCGGATGGCGGCGTATTCGGATCCGCCCTGATAGATCGGCACCGAGAGCTGGGCGGCGAGCGAAGCCGACAGGCTCTCGAGCTGCACGAGCGAGGCGGTCGAGCCGAAAGTCTTCTGCACGTTGCCCACCGCGTTCAAGGTGGGTGACAGCGCGCCCTCCGCGATCTTGACCTGATGGACCGCGACGTCGACGTTGTACATCGCCGTGGTGATCAACGGGTGCTCGGTGCGGCCGCGCCCAATCGCGCCGTCGAGCGTGCGCGGCGAGAGCCGGTCGACCGGGGCTGCAGGAGCGAGCCGCGCGGGCGGCGGCACGCCGATCACCTGCAGGTATTGCGCCTGGGCGGTGACGTAGTTCGACTCGGCAGTGGACAGCTGCGAGCGGCCGCCGGCGAGCCGCGACTCCGCCTGGGCGACGTCGGTGCGCGTGACCTCGCCGGCGGTGAACCGGTCGCGGGTCTGCCGCAGCGTCACTTCCAGCACGTTCACGTTGCTGCGCTGAAGCTCGAGGATCGCGGCGGTCTGCAGCAGATTCATATAGGCGGTGGCGGCGTTGAGCAGGGTGTTCTGTTCGGTCGTGCGCAGCACCTCGCGGGCCGAGAACACCTGGCCCTCGGCCTGGCGCGTGCGGTTGGCAGTCTGAAAGCCGTTGAACAGGGTCTGGGTGGTGGTGATGCCGAACGAGGACACCGCAATCGCGCCCTTTTGCTGAATGTAGAGGGCGGTGCCGTCCGGGGTGGTCCCCGCTTTCGTGAGGTTGTTCAAATACTGGTCGGTCAGGCTCGAGGTGCCGGTTACCCGCGGGCGATACCCCGCGAGCGCGGTGGGAACGTTCTCGTCAATCGCGCGGGTTGCAGAGCGCTGGGCATTGAGCTGGGGATTGTTCTGATAGGCTTGAACCAGGGCGCCGTCCATCGTGCCGGAGCCGGCCCCTCCGCCCACGAGGCGACCGTTGGCCCCCAGCCTCGGCACCTCCGGCCGCGGGACGGCCATTGGCCGCCGGCTCGGCTTGTGCCGCGAAGGCAAGGACCGTCATGGCGATGACGGCATAGGCGGCGATCTGCGCAGCGCGCGCAGTCGCCCCCAACCCCCGCCAACCCCGCAACATTTCACCAGCCCCACGCACCCCTGCGGCCGCCGCCCCCGCGGGCGCAGCCCAACCGGTTCCACTGCTAGGCCCCAATGTTAACCACAATGGGGCTGGCAAGCCCTTGAGCCCGGACGAATAATGACGCTGTCACAGAAACACGGCCCCTGGTGCTTTCCCGCCACACCCAAAGCTGTGGAAAAACCTGCGGAAACCGGTCCAGGCGTAGCGCCTCAACCGCTAGAAAACGAACGCCGGAGGCGCCGCGAAGCCCGGCAACAGCGGCGCCGTGGCATCGAAGATCGGCCATCCGCTGACATCGCCGGCGACCAGGCGGTAGAGCATGGCCCGGCTCGTGGGCACTCGTCCAACCACGGCAACGAGGCGGCCACCGTCCTTGAGCTCCCGGCACAGCGCATCCGGCGCGATCTCGGTGGCGCCGTTGACGAAGATGACATCGTAAGGCGCCTGGGCCTGCCACCCTTCCGTCAGCGGGCCGGTCACGACGGTCACATTGCCGGCGCCGACGGCTTCCAGATTTTCGCGGGCGAGGCGCGCCAGTGCGGGATCCGCCTCGAGCGCAACCACCGATCGCGCGAGGCGCGCCAGCAGCGCGGACGAATAGCCGGTGGCGCAGCCGACATCGAGCACGTGGTCGCCGGCTTTCACGGCCGCGGCCTGAACCATTTTCGCCAGCACCATGGGCTTGAGCAGACGGCGCACCGGCCCGCTGCCCTTTGCGCGGGTCACGGGAGCGTCGAGATCGAGATACGCAAGGTCCGCGTTCTCTTCGGCCACGAAGCGCTCGCGCGGCAGCGCCAGCATGGCCGCGATGATACGCGGATCGGTCACATCGCTGGTGCGGACCTGGCCATCCACCATCATGCGGCGCGCCGCGGCGAAGTCGATCATCGGGGGATTCCGCGCAAGTGACCGGCGTCTCTTATAGCGTTTCCGGCGAAGTGGGAACCGGTTCACCGGAGAAAACGCGTCGCGTGCAAGGACGCCAGAGCGGCGCGAAAAAAGGCCCGCGTGCGTGGCACGCTTGCCACGAACGTTGCCCGGCTCGCCCGGGTCCTCTATATCCGGCGCCAGCGACACGTCGAGCGGATGGAGTCTTGCGCCCGCATTCGACGTCCGCAGGGGCCACGTGGCGGAGTGGTTACGCAACGGTCTGCAAAACCGTGTACCCCGGTTCAATTCCGGGCGTGGCCTCCAACATCTCCATGCCGAGCTGGGTCAAGGAATTGGAGCGGCAGTGCTCGCCGCCGCTTGGCACGCACCGACGGATCAGCCGGCGGCCCCCAATCCGGCATGCAGCCCAGAATTGCTGCTATGCGGTAAACCACGGCGAATTCTATGGTATACCAGTCTATATGGAAGGGGAACATGCCCCTCCCAGAGACCACGACGAGATGACGATGCTTGCCCTTTCCGCCCTCCTCAGCACTGTTGCCCGTTTGCTCAACCGGCTCTTCGCCTACGGGACCGAGCTCCTCACCGGCATTGACGAGGCGCGCGCCATGGCGCTGCGCTACCAGGATCTGGCCGGACTGTCCGACCGTGAGCTGGCCGCGCGCGGCCTCAAGCGCGAAGACATCCCGCGTGCGGTGCTCGCGGCCTCCGACGACATTTGATGACCGCCGCGCTGGCGGCGGTCCCCGATTTCACGCTTTGCAAGCCGGAAGGCCTTTGTTATAGCCGGACGCTCGCGCGCGCCGCGTTGGTCCCCGGTAGCTCAGCGGTAGAGCAACCGGCTGTTAACCGGTTGGTCGCTGGTTCGAATCCGGCCCGGGGAGCCAAACAAAACAAGCATTTAGCAGGCTACAAACTGACGCCATGTGTCTATCGGGTACGGTCGGGGTACAACGCTAGCCCCGGTGCTGACGACGCCACGCTTTAAGCGGCTTTTTTATCAAGAGGCGAACCGTGCTCTCTGCCGGGTTCGACCCCAACCTCCCCATGACCGCCCTTTCAAGATCGGCCTGTGCTCGCCATTCCAGGTCACCTGGGTAAAATTCACCGTGATGATCCATCTGCTCAAATACAATTTTACGCACGAGACCCGGATCATATCGAGGCTTCGGCCCTGCTGCGGTGCTCCTCCCATTCATTGCAGCTAGTGCCTTCTCGAAGGCATCTTTCAGGAAAAACACTGGTCGCAATTTCCCGCCGATTGCGGCCAATGGGCCGGGCTGGATTGGATCATCAGGGCAAATAAAATCGTTAATGGAGCAGTGCGGCCCCAGGCCCGGCGAACCGCCCATCCTTGCTTGTTCAACCCCAAGATCACGTTGTTGTCCGGATCGCGAATGCAGGGCGCAAACGCCCCGCCAGTGACGTTTGATCGCCAGCGACCCCAAGCGCAAACGACGCGCTCGAGCGCATCTAGAGCGGCGTGGCATTCGTGCTGCAGGGCCTGGGTAATAAAGCCTCTTTTTTCGAAAACCGTAGAGGCGTCATTACCGGCAGCCTCTAGTTCCTGCCATCTTGGCTCGGTAGCCCGAAAGAAGCGCTCAAAGCCCTCTGAAAAGCGAATGACATTCTGGGGCAACGGGTCATCGGACTGCAGCATTGGATTTCACCGCCACCGCCGAGCGAGGGATGGCGCGGGCAAGCATCGTTGCGGTGTGAGCGATGCAACGGGTTTGCAACCCCGGCCCGCGCCTTAAGCATCATACGACACGCATCGCGGAAGGTCGCGATACGAGTTCGCTTGCCGTCGATCGAGATCTCGAACTGGGCGCCGCCGCTCCAAGACCGTGACGATGGGCCGGTTGAGCGCATCGTGTACGCTTCTCGGCTCATAGGTCCGGCTCCGCCAGTTCCAGTTTGCAAGTCGGCGTATGCCATACCGTCGACTCGTCGTCATCATATCGAACGGCGGTGGTGGCGTTGTCGGGCTCGAAGTGCTCCGGTTCTTGCCAGTCATCACCGCTCCGCTGTTTTTCGCCGAGCACGGACGAGTTCACGGTGCTTCTCGAAGGCTTGAAGGCTTGCTTCGAAGGCGCGCAGCAGTGATACGGCTACCTCGGTCTCGTCGCCTGTCTGAAATGCATTTGCGATAACTTCCCGTTGGCGGGCGATGCGGTTCTTGCACTCTGCGATGAGCCGTTCAGCCTGGGCTAGGTCGCGGTCCCTCAGCGGCATCAGCGCGCCCTGCCCCGATCCTCGGCCGCATATTCGGCCGCGCTGTAGCCGTCGGTCCACGCCGCGTAGGCGTTGTCACGATCGGCCCGGTGGCCGAGCAGCTGCTCTGCCTCCGCCAGCCAATGCGCGAAGATGATCTCGCGCTCCTGCTCGAAACTCGGTACGCCACCCACGACACACACTCGCCTCTACTGAACCGCCCTCCCCGTCATCGGTCCTTCTTCCGCCTGGTTACCCCAAAATGGGGGATAATACAGCAGCCAAACAATCATGCTTCTCTGCAACGGTGACCAAGGCTCTCGATGAAGTGGTTGGGGGCTTTGCCATCACACATCAGCACCTTGGGCCCCGTCCTCCTGGGCGGGGCTTTTTTATTTCCACCCTCCTCTGCCCCAATCCTCTTCCGCTTCCCGCTTCACCGCCGGCGCGTTCGGGTTCTTGAACTTGAGCCAGTTGCGGGTCCGCCCAGAGACGTACGGGGAGCCCAGCCGCTTCGAGACGATGCCTTCGAGGCCCATCTTGCAGGCATGACGGAAGACAACGTCGCCCGAATGGATGAAATGCTCGTTCAGGTGTAGTCCCGCCCGGATTCCGCGCAGCAAGCTCGCGAGCGTCGCCTTGCGCGTCTCGATCGGCTCGCGCCGCAGGTCCACGCCATCAAGCTCCAAAAGGTCAAAGGCGAACAGAAACACAGCGCGAGCGTCGTGCTTGCGGCGCAGGCGCTCGAACACCGCGAGTCCATTGTCATCACAGGCGACGGCCTCGCCATCGATCAGACAGGAGCGCGCCCGCAACAGGCCAGCGGCTTCGAGAATGAGCGGGAACCGCTCCGACCAGTCATGCCCGTTCCGAGTTAACAGCCGAACACCAGCATCGTCGCGGCGCACCATGAGCCGATAGCCGTCGTGTTTGATCTCGTGAATCCAATTGCCGCCGTTCGGCGGATGATCGGCGGGACATGGCAGGGCGGGTTTGATGAAGCCGTAGGAGGCGGCACGCAACAACATGGCCGAACAGAGATAGGCAGCCGACGCCGCGGAGTCGAATCGGAACGCCCCACACCGCCCACCTCGCGCGCCGCCGCGCATACCCTTCCGCACATCCCAACGCCGGCGCCAAGCCACGCCCCAGCGCCCTATGCACGCTGACGCGCGCCCAAGGCATCACCTCATCCAACGCGCCAGTAACGTTTCGTTAACTGCGTCAGGACACGCTGCAGGCTTCCGCCACAACGCGCAGGAGCGCGCCCGCATGCTCACCCTCGCCCAAGCCGCCGCCATGACCGGCATGAACCGGTCGAGCATCCTCCGCGCCATCAAGCGCGGCGCCCTCACCGGCAGCAAAGACCATAACGACGTCTGGCACGTGGACGGCGCCGAGCTTGCACGCGTCTTCCCGGTTAACACACAGCCCGCGCGCCAGGACACACACCCCGACGCCGTAGCCGCTCACAAGCTCGCCCTGGCCGAGGAACGCATCGCCGAGCTCAAGGAACGGCTCGCGGAAATGCGCCATGAGCGCGACCGCGCCCGCGCCGGCGAGGACGCTTGGAAAGCCCAGTGCGAAGCCGTCGCGCGCGAGCTTGCCCTGCCCGCGCGCCAGGACACACAGGCCACGCAGCTCCCCGCCGAGTCGCCGCCCACCGTCCCCAAGCCATCGGGATGGCGCCGCACCTGGCGCTGGCTGCGCACGACGGGGTGATGGGGAGGAAAGAGCGGCCGACCGCCTCGGCCGGCCTTCCACCACAGGTCCCGAGGGAGACCTAGCGATGGAGCACCCAACCTACGGCATCGACGTCGTCGCGTTAACGCTCGCCCTTCTCCTGGCGGCCGCCATCGTGCTGATCGGTTCCCATCTCCTGCACGAGCTTGCCGACGTGATGCCGCCAGCCTTGAGCGGCGGGTGATGGGGAAGAGCAGGGGAAGGCGGAAAAGATTTACCCCGGGCGCATGCCGAAGGCAGAGGCGACACCGGGGTTCACACCCGTCATATACGTCATTTTGACGTAGTTTCCAACCCGGCAACCCGATGCCTGACGAAATTTCCCACGCCGAGCTGGAACACGCGCTCTCGCTTGAACGGTTCTCCCGCTACCTGGCCTGGGCTGATGGCGATCGCGCCCGCGCAATCGAGCTTTACACGCTCAACACCCGCATTTCGGAAAGCCTCTACATTCCGCTCCAGGCCCTCGAAATCGCCTTGCGCAATCGCATCCATGCTGTGATGACCAAAACCCGACACGTAAGCTGGTTCTCTGACAACGGGTTTCTATTGAACGTCCGCCAGTCCGAACAACTGGCCAAGGCCAGGGGGCGGCCGGGTTGACGAGCACGGCTATGCGCGCGGCACTCGGCACCAGCTGGCGCATGAGTTCCAGCCGCTTTGCCGACAACTCCCCAGCGTAAAAATTGACTCCTGTGACGTTGCCGCCCGGCCGTGCGAGGCTGGCGACAAGGCCCATCTTGATCGGGTCTTCGCTGACGGCGAAGACGATTGGGATAGTCGACGTTGCCGCTTTGGCCGCCAACGAGGAAGCGTTTCCAGCTGCGGCGATCAGGGAGACCTGCCGACGAACCAATTCGGCGGCCAGCGCCGGCAACCGATCGGCGTCATTCTCGGCCCACCGGTATTCGATCGCCACGTTCTCGCCCTCGGCATAGCCAGCTTCCCTCAGCCCTTGGCGGAATACGCGCTGACGGTTCGCGTCGAACGCTGAACTGTTGAGAAACCCAATCACCGGCATCGACGGCTCCTGCGCGCGCCCCGTCAGCGGCCATATCGCCGCCGCGCCGCCGCGCAGCGTGATGAACTCGCGCCGTCTCACGTTGGACCTCCCCCTCCAGAGTCGGTCTACTGCACCTTCAGCCTGCCATAGAGTGGCCGGCAAGTCTTATCGACAGACCTGAATTGCTCTGAATAAGGGTGGCTATTTGCCACCCCCAATTGGGGGGCGAGCACAGTGCGCCTGCCCTCGGCCGATGTCCGAGATCAAACCCGGTCATTGCAGTGACGTGCGCTGCACGACCGCTCTTCCACCGAAAGCGGAAGTCGATCTGCGATCTTGCGATGTCGCGGATGTGCCAGGAGCCGACATCACGGCACTAGCCAAAATAGCGGATGGTCTCGAAAGCGACCATTGTTGGCTCTGCAGCGATGCTGTAATTTTGCCAACTCAGTTCCGCGCACCCCGGGCGTGGGAAGCTTCAAAGCGACGTACGGAGGAACGCGATGAACACGTGTAAGTCTCTTAGTCTATCCACGGTGACGTTGTTGGGGTTGGCCTTGCTGGCAGGCGGCGCGGCCGCACAGGGCGGCAGCATTTATCAGGCAACTCTGGCCGAGCCCAATCAGAAAACGCAGGAAGTCAGCACCGAGGAAGTCCGGCGCATCCTGGCCGACCGCAGCGCGATCATTGTGGATTCCCGGAAACGCTCGGAATTCGTGGCTGGCCACATCCCGGGCGCGCAAAACATTGACGCGCCGCCGTCTGCAGCCGTCGTCGCCATTGAGCGTCTGGTGAACGGGGATAAGAGCAAAGCGCTGGTGCTCTACTGCAACGGCCCATTCTGCCAAGCGAGCAGGCGGATCAGCGAGGAGTTGGTTGTCGCCGGGTTTACTAATGTGCGGCGATATCAACTCGGTATCCCGATTTGGCGCGCACTCGGCGGCCCAACCGAGATCGAGTTGGAGGGGATCGTCCGGATATTCAAAGTAGATCAGACCGCCGTATTTTTCGATGCGCGGTCCGCCGAGGAATTTGGGAAGGGAAGCCTACCGGGGTCACACAATATTCCGGCGGACAGGCTCGCGTCAGGTGCCCTGCAGGAAGCCCCGCTGCCACAAGACGACTTCAACACGCGCATTGTGCTGTTCGGACGCGACCATGCTCAAGCGCGCGTGCTCGCCGACGCATTTAGCAAGCGTCCCTGGCATAATGTCACTTATTTCCCCGGTACGTTCGAGGCGCTCGCGGCCGCCGTCAGGAACAAGTAGGGACCCGCGCTCACTGGCAGCGCCGCGCTCGTAGCGCTGCCTCGCCGTGCCTTATGCAATGGCGGCGGCCGAGCCTTTAAACTGAAAGATAAGGGAAACCCGCGCTCCCATAGCAAAGCGCTGACCAAACGCGCGATGTTCTGGCATTCGCGTCGGTTGAGCGATGCCCTTGGGATGTCTGCTTTACCCCCGACTCCGGCCGTATACGGCACTGCCGCGAACCGACGCGATGTGCCAAAACCGGTAAGTCTCGAACTGAGCAAATGTTTTCCGGTCTGCCCCCAACATCAGACATTCCTCTTCGTGGTTGATGGGTCTGTTCGGTGCCCAACAAGAGACTTTCGCGCCCATGGGGGTGGTGATCGACAGCACATCCAAAAACTGGGCATTCTGCAATCAACCGATTACCTGCTCGCCGCAAGGCGCGGCGCATCAGAGACCTCGCTACGGCTGTGGTCCCGAATGGCGCAGCTCACGTTCAGCACGAAATACGTTACTGTAAAGGCCTGCAATCCACTGGCGTCCGCTCGACGTAACATTGAGATAATCGATAGCGGCCTGGATGTGCGGCGAGATTCTGTTCCAATAAAATTGCGGATATTTATCGACGACGTCTGCTGGCGATTCATAGCCGAGCTGCTTGTTCAGACCAATCTCTTCAAATTCGTAGTAGAGCGCATTGGCTTTTCTCAAATAGTGGGGATCGCCAAGCTGACCGATGAGATCTGCGGCTCGTAAGAGTGACCCTTCTTCGTCAACGTCCTCCTTCTCGTCGGTCGGCGATGAATATGGGAATCGCGTGGATCCGATCGCACGTGCGATCCGAGCGGCGTCGAGCTCCTCGACTGCCGCAACACGATCCAGCACGAACAGCTTCGACCGCTCAACGTGATATGGCGCAAGCGCGGCGTCGGAGGATCCGCGCGGCAACGAAACCTTGCGGCCAGTCTCATCAACAACGTAGCCATCATCCCCGTCCCCTTTGACGACGCCACGGACGTATCCAATATCATGTGTCAGGCAGGCGACGATAAAGTTCGAATAATCGGTCGGTGTCGAAGGCTTCAATAGTGCACGACCCTTGAAGATGTCGTGGCCGGCCAGAGTAACGAGCATCGTATGCTCGACGTTGTGGTAGAGGGCATCGCTATTCCCGATGCATTCAAGTGCCAGCCGGGCGGCGAACGGGATGAGTTCCGCCAAGCGCGCATGCGAAGACCCGAACCGATCCTTCATATCGGAGGCGAGGAACGAGCCCAGGGCTCCTGCCGCTAGCTCGGGTAGCGTAATCATGCATCGCGACCTGAAAGCTTCTTCAACAATAATCGTGGATCAGTGGTCGTAGGTCAATTCGGGGGTGGCCAGCACAGTGCGTCTGCGCCTCGGCCGATGTCCGAGATGATCAAACTCGGCCCTGGGGCGCAGTCCGCTCAATGTCCGGATTACCCTCCGAAAGCGGTTGTGTAGCGAACATCAGCGGACGTCGCCGGCTGAGCGCTGAAGCGCGCAGCCGGCAGTCGTCGTTATTCGACCCGTCCGGGCTCCCAGCAAGGGCAGCTAGGCGGAGCTCCTGGCCAACGCCGCCTTCACGCGCTCGGGCGTGAACGGGATCTCGCGCAGGCGGACGCCGGTCGCGTCGAAGACCGCATTGGCGAGCGCCGGCCCGACCGGGCAGCAGGCCGCCTCGCCCGCACCGACCGGCTTCTCGGTGGGCCGGTCGATCAGCTCGATCTCGAGCCGCGGGATCTCCGAGAAGCGCATGATCGGATAGCTCGCCCAGTCGAGCGTGGTGACGCGCGAGCGGTCGAACTTGATCTCCTCCATCATGACGCGGCTCAGCGTCTGGAGGATGTTGCCTTCGATCTGCGCCTTCACGCCATCCGGATTGATGATCTGCCCGCAATCGTGCGCGCACACGATCCGCTCGACCCGGATGCGGCCGGTCGCGCGCTCGACCGCGACCTCCATGCCGATCGCCACATAGGCCTCCACGTGCTTGTAGTGGATGTAGCCGATGCCGCGACCGCGCGCGCACCGCGGCCGAGACGTCCGGCCCCGGCGACGGACGGCTGTCCCACTTGAGCATCGCGGCGATGCGCCGGAGCGTCTCCTTGCCGCGCTCGTCGGTCAGCGAGTCGAGGCGCACCTGCACCGGGTCCTGCCGCACCTTGGCGGCCATCTCGTCGATGAAGCTCTCGACCGCGAAGCAGTTCGCCGGCTTGCCGGGCGAGCGGATCGGCGCCGGCCGCAACGGCGTGTCCTTCAGCCAGTGGGCGACGACGATGATGCTGCCCGCCCGATAGGGCGGATCGGCGTTCTGCGAGATCAGGCCGGTGTTGATGCCCATCGGCTGCTGGTAGCCGGCCGATTCCGGGCCGACCAGCGGAATGTTCGGCAGCCCGCGCGTGGTGCGCGGGATGAACAGCTCGGCCTTCCAGTCGCCGATGCGGCCTTGCATGTCGAAGGACGACGAGATGTCGATCAGTTGCGGCGGGCCCTTGGGGTCCCAGCCATGCTCGTCCTCCCGCATCCATTGCACGCGCACCGGGCGTCCGGTGGCGCGCGACATGATGGCGGCGTCGGCGGCGGCGTCCTCGTGGCCGTTCATGCCGTAGCAGCCGGCGCCGTCGAGATAGATCAGCCGCACCTTCTCCTTCGGCAGGCCGAGGAAGCGGGCGAACGAGGTCTGGTTGCCGTGCGTGCCCTGCGAGGCGGTCCAGATCGTCGCGCCGTCGGCCTTGATGTCGGCGATCGCGCAGGACGGGCCGATCGATCCGTGGGTGTGGGCCGGCCAGTAGTAGGTGGCCTTGTGCTCCATCCGCTCGCCGGAGGGCGCAACCGCCGGCGTACCCTTGTTGATGATCGTCTCGTCGGCCTCGAACGGGCCGGCGCGCATCTGCTCGCGGAGCTTGCTCTGGTCCGGCAGGCCCTGCCAGTCGCTCCACTCCGCCTTGAGGGCGCGCATGGCGCGCACGCAGGTCCACTCGTCCTCGGCGACGACGCCAAGGAAATTCTTGACCCGCACCACCTTGACGCCCGGCAGGCTCGCGATCGACGCCTCGTCGACCGATTTGAGCTCGGCGCCGATCGCCGGCGGCCGGATGACGCGGCCGTGCAGCATGTCCGGCACCTTGAAGTCGTGCATGTAGACGAAGGTGCCGTTGACCTTGGCGGGCACGTCCGGCCGCCGCAGCGGCTTGCCCACGATGGTGTAGGTGCGCGGGTCCTTGAGCGGCGCCTTCGGGTCGAGCTTGAGGTCGAATTTGTTGCCGGCGAGCAGCTCGGCGAACTTGATCCCCGGCCCGCCCGACTTGCCGCGCACCTCGCCGTCGGCGGTGATGAGGTCGTCCGCCGGGACATTGAGGCGCTTCGCGGCCAGATCGATCAGCGCCTTGCGGGCGGTGGCGGAGGCCTGGCGGAACTGCATGCCGCCGACCTGGATGCCGTTCGAGCCCGAGGTGCGGCCCTGGTCGGGCGTCAGCGCGGTGTCGCCCTCGATCAGGTTGATGCGCTCGACCGGAATGCCGAGCTCCTCGGCGACGATCTGGCGGAACGAGATGCGAAGTCCGGTGCCGAGATCGACCTTGCCGCTGTACATGGTGACGGTGCCGTCGCCATTGACGGCGAGGAAAGCGTCGACCTCGGTCTTGTCGAGGTTGCGGCCGGCGCGCCTGGGCGGCGGCTTGGGCGGCGCCGGCCCAAGCCCAGCGGGCCCGCGAGCGCGAAGCCGACCGTGAGCGCGCCGGCCTCGAGCAGCGCGCGGCGGGATATGCGGGTTCTCTCGAAAGGTGCGTTCATGTCAGGCTCCCTGCGCCACGCGCTTCACGGCGGCGAGCACGCGGGTCTGGGTGCCGCAGCGACAGAGGTGGCCGTCGAGGGCGTCGACGATCTCGGCCTCGCTCGGATTCTTCTTCCCCTGGAGCAGCGCCACCGAGGTCATGATCATGCCGTTGGTGCAGTAGCCGCACTGCGGCACCTGCTCGGCGATGAAGGCGGCCTGTACCGGATGGGCCGCACCGAGGCCTTCGAGCGTCGTCACCGCCTTGCCGGCGGCGGCCGAGATCGGAATCTGGCAGGAGCGCGCCGCGCTGCCTTCGACCAGCACCGTGCAGGCACCGCATTGCCCGAGCCCACAGCCGTACTTTGCGGCGGTCAGGCCGAGGTCGCGCAGCACATAGAGCAGTGGCTTGTCGGGATCGCTGGACTCGGTCCCGCGCGGGGACCCGTTGATGCGCAGATCATATGTCGCCATGGAGATCGCTCCAATCGTGAAGCTCGGTGGCTTCAAAGCGCCGGTGATGGCATGTGTCAGGGTCCGTCTGCGACGAAGACCCCGCCGGTATGATGAACCCCCGTCGTGGCAATTGCATCCAACGCCCTCTGAGCCCGAAGCGTGGTCAGCGTATGCCCAGCGGTAGTCAGCGGGTAATCAGAACCCGTCGCCGGCTGGGCGACGCTACCGGATCCGGGTTGGGTCAATCGCGTCGGTTCGCGATGTTCACGTCTTCGCTCATCCCCAAAGCGGTCGTAAAGCAGACATCGGTGGAGAATGGCCGGCAGAAGCGCCAACAACGGACGTCACGACCTACGT
>CAWHCK010000002.1:0-133499 GCA_963827585.1 uncultured Alphaproteobacteria bacterium | reverse complement strand
GCATCTTCTCGACTTCGCCGTCGGTGACGACGCCGTCGCTGACAAGCTTCTTGGCGTAGATATCGGCCGTGGTCGGGTGCTTGCGGATCGCCTTGTACATCAGCGGCTGGGTGAACGAGGGCTCGTCGCCCTCGTTGTGTCCGAACCGCCGGTAGCAGAACATGTCGATGACGACCGGGGACTGGAATTTCTGCCGAAACTCGGTCGCGACCTTGGCGGCGAACACCACCGCCTCCGGATCGTCGCCGTTGGCGTGGAAGATCGGCGCCTCGATCATCTTGGCGACGTCGGAAGGGTAGGGCGATGACCGCGAATAGCGCGGATAGGTGGTGAACCCGATCTGATTGTTGATGATGAAATGCACGGAGCCGCCGGTGCGGTGCCCGCGCAATCCCGACAGGCCGAAGCATTCGGCGATGACGCCTTGCCCGGCAAAGGCAGCATCGCCGGAAATGAGCAGCGGCATCACCATGGTGCGGTCTTCGCGGGTGGCGCCGAGCTGATCCTGCTTGGCGCGCACCTTGCCGAGCACGACCGGATTGACGATCTCGAGATGCGACGGATTGGCGGTGAGCGAGAGATGCACGCGGTTGCCGTCGAACTCGCGGTCGGAGGACGCGCCGAGATGATACTTCACGTCGCCCGAGCCCTCGACCTCGTTCGGCGTCGCGGAGCCGCCCCTGAACTCATGAAAGATGACGCGCTGCGGCTTGCCCATCACCTGCGCCAGCACGTTGAGCCGGCCGCGGTGCGCCATGCCAATGCTGATGTCCTTCACGCCGAGCGCGCCGCCGCGCTTGATGATCTGCTCAAGCGCGGGGATCATGGACTCGCCGCCGTCCAGACCGAAGCGCTTGGTGCCGGTGAATTTCAGATCGCAGAATTTCTCGAAGCCTTCGGCCTCGATCAGCTTGGTGAGGATGGCGCGCTTGCCTTCGCGCGTGAAGGTGATCTCCTTGTCCGGCCCCTCGATGCGTTCCTGGATCCAGCTTTTCTGCGCCGGATTGGAAATGTGCATGAACTCCACGCCCAGCGTCTGGCAATAAGTGCGGCGCAGGATGGCGAGGATTTCGCGTAGCGTGCCGAATTCGAGGCCGAGCACCCTGTCGAGAAAGATCGGCCGGTCCATGTCGGCGTCGGTGAAGCCGTAGGAGCGTGGGTCGAGATCCTCCTCGTTGCGGTGGGGTTCGAGGCCGAGGGGGTCGAGATTGGCGTAGAAGTGCCCGCGCGCGCGGTAGGCGCGGATCAGCATCAAGGCGCGGATCGAGTCGCGCGTCGCCTGCTGGACCTGCGCGGAGGAGAACTCGACGCCGCCGGCCTGCGCCCGCGCCTTGACCTTGTCGCCGAGCGCCTGCTCGACCTCGTGCCAATCGCCGTCGAGCGCGGATACCAGTTCGCCGCGGGCGGCCTGCGGCCAATTCGGGCGCTGCCACGACGGACCACTGGCGTTCTTCGAGACGTCGCGGGGGTCGTCCTTGAGGCTTTGGAAGAATGCCTGCCACTCGGCATCGACCGCCTTGGGATCGGCCTCGTAGCGGGCCTGCAGATTTTCGAGGTAGTCGGCGTTGCCGCCGTAGAGGAACGAGGTGCGGGCGAAAGCGGCGTTAGCGTCCTGACGGGACATGCTCCGGTCCTGTTCGCTGATGAGCTTCAGGCCAGTGGTGAGTTGGGATCGACGGCTAGGACCACTGGCCCCCTATATCGCACGGGGCTCCTCAGGAGGAGTCCCGTGGGCTAGTCATTACACTATTTATGCTGCACCTGCGTTGTGACAATGCAAAATCTGCGAATCCAAATTCAGTCCTTTGGCTCAAAGCGGAGTGAACGCCCGTGCGGGTCAAGGCAGAGTTGGCGGGCGGCCTGGCCTTGCAACTGCTCGCCCCATAGAGAAGGGCCGCCTGCGGTTGCAGGCGGCCCATTAAGTTACTTGGAAGTGTTGACGTCGCTCAGTAACCGCCGTAGCCGCCGCCCCACTTATAGTTCAGACCGACGCGGACGATGTTGTCGGTCGTCCGCAAGGTCTGGGTAGTGTTGGTAGCGACCGTGCCCACGCCGGCGACGGTGACGGCGGCCGCGCTCGTCAGCTCGGTCTTGCCGAGGTCGATGTAGAGGTACTCGAGCTTGGCGCTCCAGCCACCGCCGAGGGCGCCCTCGATACCGGCGCCGGCGGTCCATCCGGCCTTCACATCCTTGAAGGTGGCGATGGCCGCTGCCGTGACCGGAGCGACGCCGACGCTCAGGGCCGCGCTGTCCTTGACCTGACCGTAGGCGATACCTGCCGTACCATAGACCAGGACGTTCTGGCCCCACAGGAAACCCAACCGGCTGCGCGCCGTGCCGAACCACTCGAGCTTGTGGTCGGTCACCAGCGTCGCAGGAACGGGGCCGACAGCGGTGGCGAGGGCACCAGTCAACGTCCGGCCACCCTTCTGGCCGGAACCCTGGAAATCGGTTTCCCAGCCCCACACCCAGCCGCCGAACTGATAGTTGTAGCCGGTCTGGACGCCGCCGATCACGCCGTCGATCTTCTGGGATTCCGATATCGAGTTGCCGGACACAATTACGCCAAATACGCTGGTGCTCGTGGTGGAGTCGTACTTCGCGTTGCCCCAGCTGTAGCCGACGTTGCCGCCGATGTACCAGCCGTTCCAGCTATAGGCCGGCGGCGGCGCGGGCCGATAGGCCGGCCGCAGGTCCGCGGCGCTCGCGGCCGTGGCGGCCAGCGCAACGAAAGCAGTCGTAGCAAGGAGGAGTTTCTTCATTACAATTCCCCTGTCCGAAGTTCGACCCCGGTTCACTAAGCCGCCGCTCACGCATTCCCCGGCAGCAACTTCGAACCTTTTGTACGCCAGCGCTCGGTAACGCCCTCCGCGTACCCAGGGCGATCCTACTCCGGGCGTTCGGAATATGCTGTGACCTATCCGCCACAGTCGGCGGTAAAGTGCCCCCGAAGGCACCTGGGTAGGTCTGCTGAGAAGCGGTTTTCTCAAGTTCCAGCCGGGCTTTGGCGAAGCCAAATCCCAATCCCGCCAGGCGCCGCGCCTTGGCCCCCGCTAGGCCCGCAGCAGCTCGGCCAGCGTCCTGCCGAGGCGCGCCGGCGACGGCGAGACCTTGATTCCCGCCGCCTCCATGGCCGCGATCTTGGACTCGGCGTCGCCCTTGCCGCCGGAAATGATGGCGCCGGCATGCCCCATCCTTCGCCCGGGCGGGGCGGTGCGGCCGGCGATGAAGCCGACCATCGGCTTGCGGCGGCCGCGCCTGGCCGCGTCGGTGAGGAACTGGGCGGCGTCCTCCTCGGCCGAGCCGCCGATCTCGCCGATCATGATGATGGCCTCGGTCGCGGTGTCGGCCAGGAACATCTCCAGCACGGCGATGAACTCGGTGCCCTTCACGGGGTCGCCGCCGATGCCGACGGCGGTGGTCTGGCCGAGCCCCTCGCGCGTGGTCTGGTAGACCGCCTCGTAGGTGAGCGTGCCCGAGCGCGACACGATGCCGACCTTGCCGGGCTTGAAGATGTTGCCGGGCATGATGCCGATCTTGCATTCGCCCGCGGTCATCACGCCCGGGCAGTTCGGCCCGATCAGCCGCGACTTGCCGCCCGACAGCGCGCGCTTGACCTTGACCATGTCGAGCACCGGAATGCCCTCGGTGATGCAGACGATGAGCGCGACCTCGGCCTGGATCGCCTCGCAGATCGCGTCCGCCGCGCCCGCCGGCGGCACGTAGATCACGCTCGCATCGCAGTCGGTCTTCGCCTTGGCCTCGGCCACGGTGTCGAACACGGGCAAGCCGAGATGGGTGGTGCCGCCTTTGCCCGGCGAGGTGCCGCCCACCATCCTGGTGCCGTAGGCGATCGCCTGCTCGGAATGGAAGGTGCCGTTCCGGCCGGTGAAGCCCTGGCAGATGACCTTGGTGTTCTTGTCGATGAGGATGGACATGATTCCTCAGCGCTTCCACGCGCTCGGTGCACCTCCCCCTGAAAGGGGGAGGTCGGCGCGCCAGCGCCGGGTGGGGGTCAATTCCCTCGACTTCAAATCGGAGACCTTTGCGGCAATCACTTCAAGCACGCCAGACGAATTCTCTGTCACGTCCGAATTCCAAAATCGAAGGACCGTTACGCCGTGCTGCTCAAGCCATCCATCCCGAAGACGGTCTCGCTTCGCTGCTTGCGCATGCTGTCCCCGTCCAGCTCGATGGCGAGTTGCAGGGCCGGACAATAGAAATCCAAAATATAGCGGCCCGCCGGATGCTGCCGGCGAAAGCTGGCGCCGTCGATCTGGGCATTCCTTAATTTTTGCCACAGCCGCCGTTCGACATCGGTCCCGTCGCGCCGCAGCGTTCGGGCGCGCGCGGTCTTAATCGCAGTTCGGTTGAAGTGCGAGAACTCCCTTGACCCCCACCCGCCGCGCTTCGCGCGTCGACCTCCCCCTTTCAGGGGGAGGTGCACCGAGATTGCCTCCCGAAGGCGGGCCCATCGCCATCACGAATTATCCTTCACCGCCTTGACGATCTTCTGCGCGGCGTCGTCGAGGTCGTCGGCGGAGGTGACGTTGAGGTTGGACTTGGCGATGATCTCCTTGCCGAGCTCCACGTTGGTGCCTTCGAGCCGCACCACCAGCGGCACGCGCAATCCCACCTCCTTCACCGCCGCCACCACGCCTTCGGCGATCACGTCGCACTTCATGATGCCGCCGAAAATATTGACCAGAATGCCCTTCACCTTGGGATCGGCGGTGATGATCTTGAAGGCGGCCGCCACCTTCTCCTTGCTGGCGCCGCCGCCGACGTCGAGGAAATTCGCCGGCGCCTCGCCGTAGAGCTTGATGATGTCCATGGTCGCCATCGCCAGCCCGGCGCCGTTGACCATGCAGCCGATGGTGCCGTCGAGCGCGATGTAGTTGAGATCGTATTTCGAGGCTTCGATCTCCTTCTCGTCCTCCTCGGTGAGGTCGCGCAGCGCCACGATGTCGGGATGGCGGTAGAGCGCGTTGTCGTCGAAGCCGATCTTGGCATCGAGGCAGACGAGCTCCTTGCCTTTGGTGACGACGAGCGGATTGATCTCGAGCAGGCTCATGTCCTTGGCGGTGAAGGCGGCATAGAGCTTGAGCGCCAGCTTCTCCGCCTGCTTGGCGAGATCGCCGCCGAGCCCGAGCGCCGCCGCCACCAGCCGCCCGTGGTGCGGCATGATCCCGGTGGCGGGATCGACGGCGAAGGTCACGATCTTCTCCGGCTCGGTGCGCGCGACCTCCTCGATGTCCATGCCGCCGGCGGTCGAGACCACGAAAGCGATGCGCGAGCTTTCGCGATCGACCAGCGCCGAGAGATAGAACTCGCGGTCG
This sequence comes from uncultured Alphaproteobacteria bacterium, assembly GCA_963827585.1. Classification (GTDB taxonomy): domain Bacteria; phylum Pseudomonadota; class Alphaproteobacteria; order Rhizobiales; family Xanthobacteraceae; genus VAZQ01. The sequence continues at coordinate 128,160 of CAWHCK010000002.1, read as the reverse complement.
ATCGCCGAGCCCTCCTCGATATAGAGGCGGTTGACCTGCTTGCCGTGCGGGCCGGTCTGGTGGGTGACGAGGACCGAGCCGAGCAGGCGCTGCGGCCTCCTTGCGCACGTCCTCCTTGGATTTGACCACCTTGACGCCGCCGGCCTTGCCGCGCCCGCCGGCGTGAATCTGCGCCTTGACGACGACCACCGGCGTGCCGAGATCGTTCGCGGCCTTGACCGCTTCCTCGACCGAGAAGGCGGCATGCCCGCGCGGCGCCGGCACGCCGAATTCCCGCAGCACCGCCTTGGCCTGATATTCGTGGATGTTCATGCCGATCTCTTCCGTGTCCCGGATGGGGTGCGGGGTACGCAGACGAGCTCACGCGGGGCTGATCACTTCCCCAGATTCGGCGCGATCTTCATGCAGGCCTCGACCAGGTTTGCCACCGCCTCGGCCGACTTCTCGAACATGGCGCGTTCGGCACCGTTCAACTGGATCTCGACGATGCGTTCGACGCCCTTCGAGCCGATCACGGTCGGAACGCCGACATAGAGATTCTTGATGCCGTATTCGCCGTTGAGATGGGCGGCGCAGGGCAGCACGCGCTTCTTGTCCCTGAGAAAGCTCTCCGCCATGGCGATGGCGGAAGCCGCCGGCGCATAGAAGGCCGAGCCGCTCTTGAGCAGGTTGACGATCTCGGCGCCGCCGTCGCGCGTGCGCTGGACGATTTCGTCGAGCCGCGCCTGCGTGGTCCATTTCATCTTGACGAGATCGGGCAGCGGAATGCCGGCGACGGTCGAGTAGCGGATCAGCGGCACCATGCTGTCGCCGTGACCGCCGAGCACGAAGGCGGTGACGTCCTCGATCGAAACGCCGAACTCGTCGGCGAGAAAAAACCGGAAGCGCGAGGAGTCGAGCACGCCCGCCATGCCGACCACCATCTGCTTGGGCAGGCCGCAGGCCTTCTGCAGCGCCCAGACCATGGCGTCGAGCGGGTTGGTGATGCAGATCACGAACGCGCCCGGCGCGTATTTCCTGATGCCGGCGCCGACCTGCTCCATGACCTTCAGGTTGATGCTGAGAAGATCGTCGCGGCTCATGCCCGGCTTGCGCGGCACGCCCGCGGTGACGATGCAGACGTTCGCCCCGTCGATCGCGTCGTAGGAATTGGTGCCGGTGAAGTGCGCATCGAAGCCGTCGACCGGCGAGGACTGCGCGAGATCGAGCGCCTTGCCCTGGGGGATGCCTTCGGCGATGTCGAACAGGACCACGTCGCCGAGCTCCTTGAGGCCAACGAGGTGGGCGAGCGTGCCGCCGATCTGGCCGGCACCGATCAAGGCAATCTTGGGACGCGCCATATGGGGGAAAACCTCGAACAGCAGCGGCGGAGGGACCGGCGGAATGGGTCATAGACCCTTTCTGGCCTGCCGTTCAAGTCACCTCGCGGTACCGCGCGCATGCTCGCGGGAACAGCTTGATGCGATCCGCAAATCAGGTTTCCACCAGCCCTTCCGTCGAGCCCGATGGAACGGCGTGGCCGTGGGGCAGCGCCAAATACGCCTGCGAGCGCATCTCGATCAGGCGCGATGCGGTGCGCTTGAACTCGGACGCCTCGAAGCCTTCGCTCGCGCAATAGAGCGCGTCGGGCTCGGCCTCGGCCGAGGCGACGAGCTTGACCCCGTTGTCGTAGAACGTGTCGATCAGAACGATGAAACGCTTGGCCTCGTTGCGCCGGTCGTAATCCATCACCGGGATATGATCGAGCAGCACGGTATGAAATTCGTGCGCGATCTTGAGATAGTCGGTGGCGGCAAGCGGCTGCTCGCACAGGTCGTGAAATGAAAAGCGGGCAACGCCCATGGTCGCGCACGGCACGTGGATGGTGCGCCCCTTCACCACCAGGGACTGCGCTTCTCCTGCGTGACCCGCGGTGAGGCGCCGCCAACTTTGATCGAGCGCGGCTTCTGCCGCGCCGGTCGGCGGGAACATACCAGACCGGCGTGCCGGCGAGCTTTTCCAGGCGGAAATCGGTACGGGCGCTCAGCTGCACGACGTCCATGCGCTCTTCGATGAGCGCGATGAACGGCAGAAACAGCGCGCGATTGAGCCCATCCTGGTAGAGCTCGCTCGGCGGCACGTTCGAGGTGGCGACCACCACGACGCCGAATTCGAACAGGCGCTTGAACAGCCGGCCGAGGATCATGGCGTCGGCGATATCCGTCACGTGGAATTCGTCGAAGCAAAGCAGCCAGGTCTCTTGCGCGATCGCGGCGGCGGCCAGCCCGATCGGATCCTCGCCGCTGATTTCGCCCAATTTCGCTTTCTGCCGCAGGGCGTAGATGCGCTCGTGCACGTCGGCCATGAATTCATGGAAATGGATGCGGCGCTTGCGCACGACCGGCGAGGCCGCGAAGAACAAGTCCATCAGCATGGTCTTGCCGCGGCCGACCTCGCCGAAAATGTAAAGGCCCTTGATCGTTTCCGCCTCGTGTGCGCGCGCGCCGAACAGCCAGCCGAGCGAGGACGACTTGCGCGCGAGATGACGCTCGGCGAGCCGCTGTTCGAGTTGCGCAAGCTTGTCGACGACCGCCTGCTGGGCGCTGTCGCATTCGATCTTTCCAGCGGCGACGCGCGCCGCATACTGCACCGAGATGGAAGCCGGCATGAGCGGGGATGGAGCCTTGAATCGTGCTGCGATGAATAGCGGCCCGGCGCCGCCGCCGCCACTGTCACCGCTAGTTGCAGAAATAAGGCGGCAGACCCAGCGCATGCTCACTCAGGAAGCATGCTGAAGCGCGATTGCGCAGATCATGGTGCGTTGCGGCAGACATGCACCCGAATTGAAGCACTGCATGGCAGCTATGTTACTTTATCGTTTAAAAATCATCAAGTTAATGTCATCTCGCGTCATCCAACGGCCATTGTCCCGCTCGTATTGCATCGCAATATGGGATGGCTTGATTCGCGATCTTGGTAATGGAATTGGGAATGGAAGGAGAGAGTGCGATGAGCGACCTGCTGCCGCGCGGCGGCCTGATCCGAAAATTGTGGATCAGCGAAGCCGAGGCCTATCGCGACCACCTCTTGCGGCTTGATGCCGACAGCCGGCGCAGCCGCTTCGCCGGCGCGGTGTCGGATGAGTTCGTGAGCCGTTATGCCGACCTTTCATTCAGCATCGACGCGCTCATTCACGGGTTCTTCGTCGACGGCACGCTGCGTGGCGCAGCGGAGCTGCGACCGATCGGGGCGCCGATCACGAGCGAAGCCGAGGCCGCCTTTTCGATCGAGAAGCCGTGGCAGAGCCACGGCGTCGGCTCTCTGCTGCTGGAGCGCACGCTGCTCGCCGCCCGCAATCGCGGCCTCAAGTTCCTGCATATGGCGTGTCTTGCCGACAACAAGCGCATGCAGCAGCTCGCGCGCAAATACGATGCGGAGCTGAGCTTCGATTTTACCAGCGTCGTGGGCGAGGTCGCCACGCCACGGCCGACGCCACTCTCGCTCATGCGCGAGATTCTTGCGGACAACCACGGCTTTGCGACCGCCATGTTCGACGTGCAATCGCGGCTGCTCAAGCCGGTGTAGCCGGAGGCTTATGCTGCCAGCGGATAGGCTGCCTCGACGACATAGGGCCCGCCGCCCACCGACGCACGCGAGGAGAACAAGACGAAGCGCGAGATCCGAAACAGCGGCGAGCGGAACGGCGCCCGCAACGCCAGATAGTCCGCCACCTGTCGGCTCGAGGAGTCCCGCAACCGCGCCAACGTGACATGCGGCGTATATTTGCGTCCCTCCGGCTCCAGGCCGACCCGCTGCATCAGCCGCTCGTGCTCGGCCTGCAGCTCCATCAGCGCCTGCGCCGGCCCCAGCGTCGCCACGATGGCGCGCGGCTTGCGCCCGCCGAACGGCTTGAGATCCTCCACGCGCAGCTCGAACGCCTCGCGCCGCACCCGCCCCAGCATGGACGCCACCTCGTGCGCGACCACGTCATCGACATCGCCGATGAAGCGCAGCGTCACGTGATAGTTCTCGGGATCGATCCAGCGCGCACCCGGCAGCCCGCCGCGCAGGGTGGCAAGCGACTGGCCGACGTCAGCGGGAATTTCGAGACCGGTGAAGAGGCGGGGCATGGGACGACTGGAATGCTTGCACGCATATAGGGCGACTCGCGGAGATTCGCACGTCCCTCGTAATGGTTACATGACACGTTTGCCTCGGACGCGGGCCACGAGCGCTTCGGCTTTGGGCAGGATGCGCGCCACGATGGCATCGACGCCGGCCGCGGTCGGATGCAGCCCGTCGCCCTGATTGAGCTTGGCCTCCGCGGCGACGCCGTCGAGGAAGAAGGGATAAAGCAGCAGGTCGTAGCGGGCGGCGAGGTCGCTATAGATGGCCTCGAAATCGCGCCCATAGTCGGGCCCGAGATTGGGCGCCGCCCGCATGCCGGCGAGCAGCACGGCGATGCGTCGATCGGTCAGGCGGCGCACGATCTGCTCGAGCGCTTGCCGGGTGACGCTGGGATCAATTCCCCGCAGCATATCGTTGGCGCCGAGCTCGACGATGACCGCGTCCGTGCCCTCCGGCACCGACCAGTCGAGGCGCGCGAGCCCGCCGGAGGCGGTGTCGCCGGAGACCCCGGCATTGGCGATCTCGACCGCAACCCCCTTGGCCGTGAGCGCCTTTTCGAGCCTGGCCGGGAAGGCGGCGTCGACCGGCAGGCCGTACCCGGCGGTGAGCGAATCCCCCAACGCCACGATCCGCACCGGTCGGTCGGCGCGCGGCGGCCGGCGTGCCCGTTGGGACGGCGAGCGCCAACGCGACCGCGACCACCGCGACTCTCTGGACCCGCGCCATCCAACCCCCATATGACCGGGGCAGCGCCGGCCCCGTTTCAGCCGCAAGCACCAAAGAGCAAGGGAACATGCACGACACCTCGGGGTCAGAGCGCGCGGGTCCGGCGATCGCGCTCAGCGGAGTCAATCTGTCGCTCGGCCGGGGCGCAGCCCGTGTTCATATCCTCAAAGACATCGACCTGCATATAGGACGCGGCGAGGCGATCGGCTTGGTCGGCCCCTCGGGTTCGGGCAAGTCGACCCTGCTCATGGTCACGGCGGGGCTGGAGCGTGCCGACACCGGCTCGGTGATGGTGGCGGGCGAGGCCCTCGGCACGCTGAACGAGGACGCGCTGGCGCGTTTTCGCGGCCGCAATGTGGGCATCGTATTCCAATCCTTTCATCTCATTCCCACCATGACGGCGCTGGAAAATATCGCCGTGCCGCTCGAGCTCGCCGGCATCGACGACGCCCAGGAGCGCGCGACGCACGAGCTTGCGGCGGTAGGGCTGAGCGAGCGGCGACACCACTATCCGGCCGAGCTTTCCGGCGGCGAGCAGCAGCGCGTGGCGCTTGCCCGCGCGCTCGCGCCAAACCCTGCCATCCTCATCGCCGACGAGCCGACCGGCAATCTCGACGAGGCGACCGGGGCGGAGATCATCGAGCTCCTGTTCGCAGGCCATGAGCAACGCGGCACCACGCTGGTGCTGGTCACTCACGATGCGGCGCTGGCCGGGCGCTGCGACCGCGTGGTGCGCCTGCGCTCGGGGCGAATCGAGCCTGCGCCGCCGCGAGAGGCCCGCTCGGCATGAACGCCTTCGTCGCGCTTGCCGGCAACCGGCGCCCCCCGACGGCGCTCGCGTTGCGTTTCGCGGCGCGCGAGCTGCGCGGGGGACTGCGCGGTTTCCATGTGTTCATCGCCTGCATGGCGCTCGGAGTGATGGCAATTGCGGGCGTCGGCTCGGTTGCGTCCGGGCTCGCCGACGGGCTCGCGCGCGAAGGCCGCGTCATTCTCGGCGGCGACGTGGCGTTCTCTCTCAGCCTGCGCGAGGCGAGCGCGGATGAGCGCGCGTTTCTCGATCGTCGGGGCCGCCTGTCGCTCGCCGCCACCATGCGCGCCATGGCGCGCGCGCCGGACGGGCGCACGGCGCTCGTCGAGGTCAAGGCGGTCGATGCGGCCTATCCGCTCTACGGCGCGGTCGCGCTCGAGCCACGACAGCCGCTCGCGGACGCGCTCGCGCAAAACGATGGCGCCTTCGGCGCCGCCGCCGACCCGGCGCTGCTCGCTCGGCTCGATCTCAAGCCGGGCGAGCGCATCGCGATCGGCGCTGCGACCATCGAAATTCGCGCCGTGCTCCGATCCGAGCCCGACAAGCTGGCCGGCGGCATCGGCTTCGGCCCCCGCTTGCTGGTCAGCGAGGCGGCGTTGCGCGCAAGTGGCCTGCTGCAGCCCGGCAGCGTCGTGCGCTGGCATTATCGCCTGCGCCTGCCCGACAACGACGCGACCGACGCGGCCGTGCGCGCCGTGACGGCGGCGGCGCAAGCGCAATTGCCGGAAGCCGGTTGGGAAGTGCGCTCGCGCGGCAATGCGTCGCCCGCGCTCGAACGCAATGTCGAGCGCTTCACGCAATATCTCACCCTGGTCGGCCTCACGGCGCTGCTGGTCGGTGGGGTGGGCGTGGCGAACGCGGTCAAGGGCCATCTCGACCGCCGACGCCAGGTGATCGCCACGCTCAAGGCGCTGGGCGCGACCGGTTCGCGTGTGTTCACGATCTACCTGATCCAGGTGCTGGTCCTCGCCGGCCTCGGTGCGCTGCCGGGTCTGGCTCTCGGCGCGGCCTTGCCGTTCGTCATCACCTGGAGCTTCGGCACGGTGCTGCCTTTGCCGATCGCCCCGGCGCTGCATCCCGGCGAGCTTGCGCTTGCGCTCGTCTACGGCGTGCTGAGCGCCGTCGCCTTTGCCTTGTGGCCGCTCGGGCGCACCCATGACGTGCCGGTTTCGGCGCTATTCCGCGACGAGGTCGCGCGCGACGAGCACTGGCCGCGCCGCTCCTACATCGTGGCCACGGTCCTCCTCGGCTGCGCGCTCGCGGCGCTGGCGGTGGCGCTCGCCTACGACCGACGCATCGCCGCGATCTTCGTCGCTGCCGCGGCCGGCGTGTTCGTGTTGCTGCGCGTGGTTGCGGCACTGCTGATGCTGATCGCGCGTCGCCTGCCGCGCCCGGGCTCGCCGGTCGTTCGGCTCGCCATCGCCAATATTCACCGGCCGGGTGCGATCACGCCCAGCGTCGTGCTGTCGCTCGGCCTGGGGCTTGCCCTCCTGGTCACCGTGATCGCAATCGACGGCAATCTGCGCCGCCAGTTCCTGGCGGCATTGCCGGCCAATGCGCCGTCGCTCTATTTCGTCGACATCCCCACCGCCGATGCCGAAAAGTTCGACGCCTTCATCCACGCCCACGCGGCGCGCGCCACGCTCGACCGCGTGCCCATGCTGCGCGGGCGCATCGTGGCGGCGAACGGCGTGCCCGTCGGACAACTCAAGCCGGCCGCCGACGCCACCTGGGCGCTGCAAAGCGACCGCGGCATCACCTATGCGGACACCGTGCCCGCGGGCTCGCGCCTGGTGGAAGGTCAATGGTGGAAGCCGGACTATCAAGGTCCCCCGCTGGTCTCGTTCGAGAAACGCATCGCCGATGGGCTCGGCCTCAAGCTGGGCGATGCGGTCATCGTCAACGTGCTCGGGCGCAATGTGACGGCAACGATCGCCAATCTGCGCACGGTCGATTGGCAGAACCTCGGCATCAATTTCGTCATGGTGTTCTCGCCGGCCGCCTTCCGGGGCGCGCCCCACACCGATATCGCCACACTGACCTATCCCAACGGCGGCACCGCCGAAGAAGAGACGGCGCTGCTGAAAGCGGTGGCGGATGCCTTCCCGGGCGTCACCATCGTGCGCGTGCGCGAGGCACTCGCTGCGGTGGGTCAAATCGTGTCGAACCTGGCGCTCGCCATCCGCGGGGCGAGCGCGATCACCTTGCTGGTGGCCGTGCTGGTGCTTGGCGGAGCGCTGGCGGCCGGCCACCAGCACCGCGTCTACGACGCCGTGATCCTGAAGACCTTCGGCGCAACGCGCATGCGGCTCCTGTCGGCCTATGCGCTCGAATACCTCACCCTCGGCCTCGCCACCGCCCTGTTCGGGGTGGCCGCCGGCTCGGCAGCCGCCGCTCTCGTCATCACCAAGGTCATGAACCTGCCTTTCGGTTGGCTGCCGGGACCGCCGCTCATGGCCGCCGCCGGCGCGATCGTCATAACGGTGGCGCTCGGCCTCGTCGGCACTTTCACGGCGCTCGGCCAGAAGCCGGCGCCGGTTCTTCGCAACTTATAGCCCACGCTCGGCAAAGGGCCGTTTCCCAGACGACTGAAGGCCGGGCGTCGCGTTGATGGGCGTCAAGCGACAACACGCCGCGCCTCGTCGTCACGTCGCGCCGCCGTCACATTGCTAGAATGTAACCTGCAGGGGACGCCTGCCGGTCGGCTGGCGTCAACAAATCGCGTTTGTGGCATCTGGCGCCGGAACCAATCCCGCACTAGATTCCGCGCATCGGGCGCCAGCCGCTCTGCCGGTTGGGGTGCCATTGATCCGGCCGCGGGCCGGACTAGAGAGAGGGAAATTCCATGTCGGATTTCGACCGGAACTACGCGGCGGCCACGCGCGGCGTCGGTGCGGACCGGGCGGTTATCGATGCGGGCCTGCGCGCCTATATGATCCGCATCTACAACTACATGGCCATGGGCGTTGCGTTGACCGGCATCGTGGCCTGGATCACGTTCAACGCAGCGGTCACCGAAACGGCGGGAAGGCTCGTGCTCACCCCGTTCGGTCAGATGATCTACAGCGGACCGGCGACGATCGTTCTGTTCCTGGGAACGCTGGGGCTGGTCTTCCTGATCAGCTGGCGCATCGACCGACTTCAGCCCGCAACGGCGCTGACGCTGTTCATGGTCTATGCCGGCGTGCTCGGGCTGATGCTGTCGTCGATCTTCCTTGCCTATACGGGAACGTCGATCACGCGGGTGTTCTTCATCTCGGCGGCCGCCTTCGGGGCGCTGAGCCTCTACGGCTACACCACGCAGCGTGATCTCTCCCCGATCGGGTCGTTCCTGATCATGGGCCTGATCGGCCTGATCATCGCCATGCTGGTCAACCTGTTCCTCCAGAGCAGCGGGCTCGACTTCGTGATCTCGGCTGCCGGCGTGCTGATCTTCGCCGGCCTGACCGCATGGGACACCCAGAAGATCAAGGAGATGTACGACCCGATGGAGGACGGCACCGCCGTCGGCCGCAAGTCGGTGATGGGCGCGCTGACGCTCTATCTCGACTTCATCAACCTGTTCCTGTTCATGCTGCGCTTCCTCGGCGACCGTCGCTGACGCGCACCAACAGGATCGTTACGTATTGCAGCGCCCCGGCTCATCGCCGGGGCGCTTTCGCATTCGGACGCCGGACAGCGGACGCGAGAAGCGTTAGTCTTTCGTCCGTTCGTCCTCCCCTTCCTGCCGGCCCATGACCTCCATTCCGATCCGCCCCGCCCACCCGCACGACCTCGCGGCGATCACGGCGATCTACGACCACGCCGTGCGCTACGGCACCGCATCGTTCGAGATCGAGCCGCCGGACGAACGCGAAATGGCGCGGCGCTACGAGGCCCTTCGCGCCGGCGGCTATCCCTATCTGGTGGCGGAGATTGGCGGCGACATCGCCGGGTACGCCTATGCCGGGCCCTATCGCGAGCGGCCGGCCTATCACTGGTGCGTCGAGGATTCGATCTATATCGCGCCGCAATCGCAGCGGCGCGGCATCGGCCGCGCCCTGCTCGACCGGCTGATCGCGGAGGCGGAAGCGGGCGGCTTCCGCCAAATGATCGCGGTGGTCGGGGATTCCGCCAATACGGGCTCGATCGAGCTGCATCGCCGCGCAGGTTTCCGCATGGTCGGCACGTTCGACAATGTCGGTTTCAAGTTCGGGCGCTGGCTCGATAGCGTCTTGATGCAGCGCCCGCTCGGGGTTGGCGCCACGACAAAGCCGTGAGCTCCTGTCGCGGGCGAGGTCAGCCCGCCACCACGCTCATCGATGTGTCGATGGCGCGCAGCACGCGATCGAGCTCATGGCCGCGGCGCACGATCAGCCCGGTCGCCGAGATCACGCTGTAGGCGCCTTGCCGGCGCGCGAGCCTCGGACTCTTCTCGATGCGGTAGATCGGAACTTCGGAGGCGCGGCGGAACACGGAGAACACCGCGCGGTCCTTGAGAAAGTCGATGGCGTAGTCACGCCACTCGCCGGCGGCGACCTTGCGGCCGTAGAGGCCGAAAATGCGGTTGAGCTCGCGCCGGTCGAAAGTCACTCGGCTTGCGGGGGCGAAGGGCGAAGCACCCCGGACCTCGCCCCCGTGAAACTCGCTCGGTTCGGTATCGCCGTAGCTCATGCCGGCGCCTCCTTCGATGTGACAGGTCGGTGACGGTGATGATCGCGCCGGACGAAAGCGTCGGCAAGAGGGAATGGAATGTCGGCGCTGCGATCCGCGTTCGAGCGCGACATGGAAATCGCGGAACATCACGGATTCGTTAATGGAATCATAATGCTGCCAAATTGCAGTCAAGCACGCGCCAAGCTGGAATGCGAGCAATGACACCGTTGCCTCGGGCCCGGTCTGCCTTCGACCGCCGGATTTCTCAGCCCCCCAGCCCCCGGAGTTCGGGGTGGATCGGGCCCAATCGATGCAAAGTCATCGATGCAAAGTCAGAGTTGGCGTAGCGTTCGATTGTCAACACTTCGGGCCGGTTCATACCGGCCCGTTTCTTTGCTCGACGACGCAATGGATGCGCGGAACGGCCGTTGCGGGCATTCCGTCAGGCGCTCTCTGCATTCAGATTTAGTGGAGCGCCGCGAGCGTTGCGCCGAGAATCGCCTTGGGCTTTTCCGTTGTACCGCTCTGCACGAGCACCGCCGCTTCATCGATGCCATCGCCTTTGAGCGACTGCACCGGGATGCTCCACGAATTGGCCTTCCCGGTCCAGTCGCCGAGCTTGATCCAACGCCGGACCACGTTGTTATAAGTGACGGTGCGTCCCTTGTTCTCGCCGCGGCCGATCGTGACGGTGGCGGCCTTCACCAGCCCGAACAGCCACACCTCGGCGCTCACACGACCATCCGCGACGTCCGGAACGGCGATGTTCAGGCGTCCGTCGCCGAGCGCAAGCGTCACGGGCGATAATGACATTGTGCCGCTCTTGCGGCTCTTGGCGATGGCAAGCTCGATCGCAGACTTGTCGCTGCCGAGCGCGTGCACGCTGCCGTTCACCACGACTTGCGGCGTGTAGACCTGGCCGTCGCCGCGCGCGTGCGCATAGGCTTTTTGCCGGGCGGTGTTGCGGGGATCGGCGAGCGTGTCCTTCCAGCCGAGATAATCCCAGTAGTCGATCGGCACGCTGATGGGAACGAGCGAACGATCGGCGGTGAGCTCGCCCAACAGCTTGTCGGCTGCCGGACACGACGAGCAGCCCTGGCTGGTGAACAGCTCGATGACGGCGCGTGGTTGGGCTTGCGCGTTTGCAGGCGGCTCGGCTCGCGCGGATGAATGCGGCGCTACGGAGGAGCAAACGACGACAACCGCGTAGGTCAAGCAACAACGTACCATTGCAATCCTTCCGCCCCGCACGCCGGGCCCTGCCCCGTGACCGGATTCTTAGTCGAGCCGCGCGATCACCCGCCACTCAATTCGAGGTGAGGCGCGGGCCGCGCGGCGCTAGGCCGCCACCAGGTGCCGCAACACATACTGCAATATGCCGCCGTGCTTGAAATAGTCGAGTTCGTCGAGCGTATCGATGCGACAGATGAGGGGAATACGCTTGAGGCCGCCGTCGGAGGCCACGATCTCGGCGATCATGCGCTGGCGCGGCTTGATCTCGCCGTGGAGTCCCCGGATCGTCACCTGCTCGTCGCCCTTGAGGCCGAGCGACTGCCAGGAAGTGCCCTCCTCGAAGCACAGCGGCAGCACGCCCATGCCGATGAGGTTCGAGCGATGGATGCGTTCGAACGACTGGGTGATGACCGCGCGCACGCCCAGCAGGTTCGGTCCCTTCGCCGCCCAGTCGCGCGAGGATCCGCTGCCGTATTCCTTGCCGGCGAACACGACGAGCGGCACCTTGTCGGACTTGTAGCGCATGGCGGCGTCGTAGATCGACATGCGCGCGCGCGACGGATAGTGAACGGTCACGCCGCCCTCCACGCCCGGCACCATCTGGTTCTTGAGCCGGATATTGGCGAAGGTGCCGCGCATCATCACCTCGTGATTGCCGCGGCGCGTGCCGTACTGGTTGAAGTCGGCCGGCTTCACCTTGTGCTCGATGAGATACCTCCCCGCCGGCGAGTCGACCTTGATCGAGCCCGCGGGCGAGATGTGGTCGGTGGTGATCGAATTGAGCAGCAGACAGAGTACGCGCGCATCGACGATGTCGGTAAGCGGCGCCGGATGGCGGCCCATGCCGATGAAATACGGCGGATTGCGCACGTAGGTCGATTTCTTGTCCCAGGTGTAGGTCAATGCGCCCTTGACGTTGATGCCGCGCCAATGGGAGTCGCCCTTGAAAACGTCGGCATATTTCTTCGTGAACATCTGCTTGTTGATGGTCTTGCGCACCATGCCGTTGATCTCGCGGCTCGACGGCCAGATGTCCTTGAGGAAGACCTTCTTTCCCTTCTTGTCCAGGCCGAGCGGCTGCTTGAGCAGGTCGGAATACATCGAGCCGGCGAGCGCATAGGCGACGACCAGCGGAGGCGAGGCCAGATAGTTCGCGCGCACGTCGGCGTTGACGCGACCTTCGAAATTGCGATTGCCGGAGAGCACCGCGGCGGCAACGAGGTCCTTCTCGTTGATCGCCTTGGAAATCTCGGGCGCGAGCGGCCCGGAATTGCCGATGCACGTGGTGCAGCCGAAGCCGACCAGATTGTAGCCGAGCTTGTCGAGGTCCTTCTGCAGCCCGGACTTGTCGAGATATTCGGCGACCACCTGCGAGCCCGGCGCCAGCGAGGTCTTGACCCACGGCTTGACGGTCAAGCCCTTGGCCACCGCCTTGCGCGCCAAGCAGCCCGGCGCCGATCATCACGTTCGGATTCGAGGTGTTGGTGCAGGAGGTGATCGCGGCGATGACCACGTCGCCGTGGCCGAGATCATGCTGGCGGCCCTCGACCGGAACCCGCTTGGAGGCACCGGCCTTGGAGAAGCTCTTGTCCAAGGAGGTGGCCAGCGCGGGATGCAGATCGAAGATGTCCTTGCCGCCGTCGCCGCCTTTGTTGAACTCCTTCTCCATCGCCATGGCAAATCCGGCCTTGACCTCCTTGAGGGCGACGCGGTCCTGCGGGCGCTTGGGTCCGGCGAGCGAGGGCTCGACCTGCGACAGCTCGAGCTTGAGCACGTCGGTGAGGATCGGGTCGGGCGTCGACTTGGTGCGGTACATGCCCTGCGCCTTGGTATAGGCGGCGACCAGCGCGATTAGCGCCGCCGGCCGCCCGGTATCCGACGAGATATTTGATCGTATCGTCATCGACCGGGAAGAAGCCGCAGGTCGCGCCGTATTCGGGCGACATGTTGCCGATGGTGGCGCGATCGGCGATCGAGAGATTGGCGAGGCCCGGGCCGAAATATTCCACGAACTTGCCGACCACGCCGCGCTTGCGCAGCATCTGGGTGACGGTGAGCACGAGGTCGGTCGCGGTCACTCCCTCCTTGAGCTTGCCGGTGAACTTCACGCCGATGACCTCCGGCAGCAGCATGGAATAGGGCTGGCCGAGCATGGCCGCCTCCGCCTCGATGCCGCCCACGCCCCAGCCGAGCACGGCGAGGCCGTTGACCATGGTGGTGTGTGAATCGGTGCCGACCAGCGTGTCCGGATAGGCGACGTCCATCACGGCCGGCTTGCCGTCGACCTTGACCTTGTCCTTCTTGGTCCACACGGTCTGCGACAGATATTCGAGATTGACCTGGTGGCAGATGCCGGTGCCGGGCGGCACGACGCGAAAATTGTCGAACGATTTCTGCGACCATTTGAGGAATTCGTAGCGTTCCCGGTTCTGGCGGTATTCCTCCTCGACGTTCTTCTTGACCGCGGTGCTGGTGCCGAAGAAGTTGACGGCGACCGAGTGATCGCAGACGAGATCGACGGGAACGAGCGGATTGATCTTCTTGGGATCGCCCCCCAGCGTCTGCATGGCGTCGCGCATGGCGGCGAGATCGACCACCGCGGGCACGCCGGTGAAGTCCTGCATCAACACGCGCGCCGGACGAAAAGCGATCTCGCGTTCGGAGGTCTTGGTCTTGAGCCATTGCGCGACGGCCTGGATGTCCTCCTTGGTGACGGAGCGGCCATCCTCGTTGCGCAGCAGATTCTCCAGCAGCACCTTCATGGAGAACGGCAGACGCGAGATGCCCTTGAGGCCGTTCTTCTCGGCGGTCGGCAGGCTGTAATAGGCGTAGGTCCTGCTGCCCACCTTGAGGGATTTGCAGCAGCGAAAACTGTCGAGTGAAGTCATCGTGATCGTTCCCATCCAACCGGGAGGGACAGCGGCTCGACGGTAGAGGGATACCGGAAGCGCTTCCTCGTCATCGGTCGCGAGTTCCGCGCGGGTTGATAGTGAACGCGGGACGATGGCTTATAGGGTCTTTTTTTGTGCCGTTCCAGAAAATCGACAATCGTCAACAACATGCACATAAAATCAGGGCTTTTTCCGCTGCTACCACCAGCGGAGGGCGCCGGCGGGGAAGCCAATCGGAGGTCCGAGTTGCGCCGCGGGACCAGGGCACGAGCGTCCAAACCCGGAGTTGGCAGGTGATGCGGCTCGTGGCGCGCGATCTCGCCTGTGTAAGGGGAGGCCGCCAGGTCTTCCGGGGTCTGAGCTTTGCGGTCGGTGCGGGCGAAGCATTGCTGGTGACGGGACCCAATGGGGCAGGCAAGTCCTCGCTCCTTCGCCTGGTCGCCGGACTGCTGCCACCTGAACAAGGGCGGATCGAGCTCACGGGCTCCGATCCGGAGCTGAGCATTGCCGAGCAGGCCCATTATCTGGGCCATCAGGATGCGCTCAAGCCGTCGCTGTCGGTTCATGAGAACCTCGCCTTTTGGACGGATTTTCTCGGCGGCGGACCGGCGAAAGGCGGCGCCGCGCTGGCCGCCGTCGGCCTCGGCGGGCTCGCGCACCTGCCCGCGGCCTATCTCTCCGCCGGGCAACGCCGCCGCCTTTCGCTCGCGCGGCTGATCGCTCTCGAGCGCCCGCTCTGGCTGCTCGATGAGCCGACCTCGGCGCTCGACGCCGCGGGGCAATCGATGCTGGCCGATCTCGTGCGCGCGCATCTTGCCGGTGACGGATTGGTCCTTGCCGCGACCCACAGCCCGATCGGCCTCGAGGGTGCGAAGGAATTGAGGTTGCCGCCATCATGACCGCGCTCGCCGCCATTCTGGTGCGTGACCTGCGGCTCGCGGTGCGCGTCGGCGGCGGGGCGTTGATCGGCGTGCTGTTCTTTCTCATCGTGGTGACGCTGGTGCCGTTCGCCCTCGGCCCCGACCTCGCGCTCCTGGCGCGGATCGGGCCGGCCATCCTCTGGCTCGGCGCGCTGCTCGCGAACCTGCTTGCACTCGACCGGCTCGTCGCCATGGACCACGAGGATGGTTCGCTCGACCTGATCCTGACGGCGCGCGCCCCGCTCGAGCTCGCGCTCGCCGCCAAAGCGCTGGCGCACTGGCTCACCACCGGACTGCCGCTGGTCGTTGCGGCACCGCTCCTCGGTCTGCTCCTCAACCTCGGCCCGCAGGCGACCGGCGCGGTTGCGCTCACCTTGCTGGCGGGCACGCCGGCCCTGACCTTCCTCGGCCTCATCGGTTCGGCGCTCACCGTCGCGCTGCGGCGCGGCGGGCTCTTGCTCGCGGTCCTGGTTCTGCCGTTGACGGTTCCCGTGCTCATCTTCGGCGTCGCCGCCGCAAACGCGGCGATCGTCGGGCCGATGCCGTTCGGCACGCCGTTCAGTATCCTCTGCGCGCTCACGCTGGTGAGCCTCGTGGTCGGTCCCTTGGCCGCCGCCATCGCGCTGCGGCAAGCACTGGATTAATGTGGTGCAGGATGACGTGATCGTGAAAAGCGCCGCCGCCGCTCCCTCGCCACATTGCCGCCGGCGCGGCACACGACCAGGAACCGGCACACAACCAAGAGACTTGCGATCGAGAGACTTGCGATGCCGCTGATCGATTTCGCCAATCCCTCCCGCTTCCTCGCGCTGACCGACCGGCTACTGCCGTGGCTCGCGGCCGCGACGCTGTTCGCGCTTCGCGATCGGCGCCAGCCAGGCCTATCTCGCGCCCGACGATTATCAGCAGGGTGCGACCGTGAAGATCATGTTCATTCACGTGCCGGCGGCATGGCTCGGCATTTTCGCCTGGGTATTGATGAGCGCGGCCGCGCTCGGCACGCTGGTCTGGCGCCATCCGCTCGCCGACGTTGCCGCCAAGGCCGCGGCGCCCATCGGGGCGGCGTTCACGCTGATGTGCCTCGTCACCGGCTCGCTGTGGGGTCGGCCGATGTGGGGAACCTATTGGGTGTGGGACGCGCGGCTGACCTCGGTGCTGATCCTGTTCCTGATGTATCTCGGCGTGATCGCGCTGTGGCGGACCATCGAGGACCCGACGCGGGCGGCACGGGTGGTGGCGGTGCTCACGCTGGTCGGCGCGATCAATATCCCGATCATCAAATTCTCCGTCGACTGGTGGAACACGCTGCATCAGCCGGCCGCGGTGCTCCGCCTCGGGGGATCGACCATCCATCCGACGATCCTCGTCCCGCTGATCATCATGCTTGTTGCGTTCACGCTGCTGTTCCTGACGCTGCATCTCGCCGCCATGCGCAACGAAATCATGCGGCGACGCGTGCGCACCATGCTCATGATGCAGGCGGACGCCGCGGCGGGAGCATGACGATGAATCTCGGCCCCCATGCCGCGTTCATCCTGAGCGCCTATGCCGCCGCGATCGGAATTGTGGCGGGGCTGATCATGTGGATCGTGCTCGACCGCCGGCATCTGATCCGCGTGCTCGAGGACTTCGACGCGCAGGGCATCGCCCGGCGCTCGGCACGCACGAACGAGGAGAAGTCGTGAGCGTGACGGACAAGAGCCTGGTCGAAAAGGCTGCGGGCGTGTGGCGCCGCCGGATGATCGTGTTCATCCCGCTCCTGGCCTTTCTCGCACTCGCCGCGCTGTTCATGCTGCGGCTGGGCGCCGGAGACCCTTCGCGCATTCCCTCTGCCTTGATCGGACATCCCGCGCCGGCGACCGATCTCCCGCCGCTTGCCGGCCTCGAGCGCGACGGCAAGGCCGTGCCTGGCCTCGACAGCGCGGATTTCAAGGGCGAAGTGACCGTGCTCAACGTGTGGGCCTCGTGGTGCGTGCCATGCCGCGAGGAAGCCCCCCTGCTCATGACGCTCGCGGCGGACCGGCGCATCCGCGTCGCCGGCATCAATTACAAGGACCAGGCCGACAACGCGCGGCGTTTCCTCGGCCGCTACGGCAATCCCTTTGTCGCCAACGGAACCGACGGCAACGGCCGCGCGGCGATCGAATGGGGCGTGTATGGGGTGCCCGAGACCTTCGTCATCGGCCGCGACGGGCGCATCGCCTATAAGCTGATCGGGCCGATCACGCCGGATAATTTCGAGCGGGCCTTGAAGCCGGCGATCGAGAAGGCGCTGGCCCCGCCGTGAAGGCGCTCGACGCCGCGCGCGCGGAACGATTGGAAGCCGCGCCCCTACCCGTCTATCGTTCCTTCTCCGGCGCGGCATATTTCGTCAGCAGCGGATATTGCAAGGCGCCGAACAGGAAGGTGAGCGGCACTACGCCGAAGACCTTGAAGCTGACCCAGACGTCGGTCGTCTGGGTGCGCCAGACGATCTCGTTGAGGATCGCCAGCGCGAAGAAGAACAGCGCCCAGCGCAGCGTCAGCTTGCGCCAGCCTTCGTCGGTGAGGTGAAAGACGGAATCGAAGACCATGCCGAGCAGCGGCTTGCCGAAGGCGAGCCCGCCGAGCAGCACCGCGCCGAACAGCACATAGATGATGGTGGGCTTGAGCTTGATGAAATGCTCGTCGTGCAGCACCAGCGTGAGCGAGCCGAATACCAGCACGATGACGGCAGTCACCAGCGGCATGGCCGGCAGATGCCGCGTCAGCGCATAGGAGATCGCGAGCGCGATCACGACCGCGACCATGAACACCGCGGTCGCGACGAATATGCCGGCGCGCTCGCCCGATGCGATGTCCGCGGGCAGGATCGGCGACACCAGCGGCAGAAACAGCGCCGGCCGCGAGTTCGCGAGGAAGAACAGCACCAGCGGCCCGAGATCGAGCACGAGCTTGAGAGCGGGATTGAGCTGCGGTTTTTTCGCGTTCATGGGCGGTGTGTACTCGATATCCATCAGGAGCGGCCGTGTAGCTCTGGATCGCCGGTTTCATTCCATTCCGGCGATCGCGCGCGCAAAGTCCTTCGCCGAGAACGGAGCCAAGTCGTCGACGCCTTCGCCCACGCCGATGAAATGCACCGGCAGGCCGTATTTCGCCGCGATGGCGACCAAGATGCCGCCCCGCGCGGTGCCGTCGAGCTTGGTCATGACGAGCCCGGTGACGCCGGCGATGCTGCGGAACACGTCGACCTGCGAGAGCGCGTTCTGCCCGACGCGTGGCGTCGAGCACCAGGAGAACGGCATGCGGCGCCGTCGCGTCGACCTTCTTCATCACGCGCACGATCTTTTGCAGTTCGTCCATCAACACCGCCTTGTTCTGCAGACGGCCGGCGGTATCGACGAGCAGCACGTCGATCCCCTCGCCGCGCGCTTCGGTGAGCGCATCGAAGGCGAGACCGGCAGGATCGGCGCCGGGCGGGCGCGCGATCACCGCCGCGCCGCTGCGGCCGCCCCAGATGCTGAGCTGATCGATGGCGGCGGCGCGGAACGTGTCGCCGGCCGCGAGCATGACCGAGCGGCCCTCGGCGTGGAACTTGGCCGCGAGCTTGCCGATGGTCGTGGTCTTGCCGGAGCCGTTGACGCCGATGACGAGCACGACGAAAGGCTTCGCTCCGTCGAGCGCGAGCGGCTTGGCCACCGGAACGAGGACCTTCTCCACTTCGCTGGCGACGACCGCTTTCACCTCGTCGGGCGTGATCGACTTGTCGTAGCGGCCCTCGCCGACCGCGGCGGCAATCCGCGCGGCGCTGTCGAGGCCGAGGTCGGCGCGGATCAGCACCTCCTCGATCTCGTCGAGCATCGCCTGGTCGAGCTTGCGCTTGACGACGAGATCGGCGACCGCATTGCCGATCGACGCCGATGTGCGCTTGAGTCCCGCCGCTGAGCCGCTGCCACCAGCTTGGTTTTTCGGTCGCTTGATCGTTCATGGTCGTCGGGTTGTCTTGGTCAGGCGGGGTGAATTGCGCGTGGAAACCGATCATGGCCCGGGTCGCTTGTTCATGACCACCATCGTGATAGCGGTTTCGCTGAATCCTGGTAAGTGACCATGACCCCGGAAGAGATAGTGGCTCGCCTGCTCTACCGCGATGGGCTGATGCTGGTAATCGACAAGCCGGCGGGTTTCGCCGTTCACAAGGGACCGAAAGGCGGCGAGAGCCTGGAAGATTATTTCGACGCGCTGCGCTTCGGGCTGCCGCGCGCGCCCGCGCTCGCACATCGGCTCGACCGCGACACCTCCGGTTGCCTCGTGCTCGGCCGGCACCGCAAGGCGCTGGCCGAGCTCGGCCGCCTGTTCAAGAGCGGCCGCGTCGGCAAGACCTATTGGGCGCTGGTCGAAGGCCGGCCGGCGGAGGACGAGGGCCGCATCGAGCTGCCGCTCGGCCGCAAGGATGCAACGCGCGGCTGGTGGATGAAGCACGACCCCGAGGGCCAACCAGCAACCACGACATGGAAGGTGCTGGGGCGGGCCCAATCGCAAGCAAGCGGTGCCGCAGTTCGCAACCTCACCTGGCTCGCGCTCGAGCCGCTCACCGGCCGCACCCACCAACTGCGCGTGCATTGCACTGCCATGGGATGGCCGATCGTCGGCGACAGCGTCTACGGCGGCGCCCCGCGGGTCGGCGGTCCCGGCCTGCACCTGCACGCGCGCGAGATCGTGGTGCCGCTCTACAAGAACCGCGCGCCGATCCGGGTGAGCGCACCGGTGCCGCCGCACATGCATGAGCGGCTGCGCGCCTGCGGATGGACGGGAGAGACCGCCGCCGCGACTGATGAGGAACACTCGGTTTGAACGCGGCGCGCGCCGTTTCGGCTCATCAATAGAGCGTCGCCTTCAAGCGCTCGGGCGCGGCGCGGTCGTGGGCTTCGCCGCCGAGCTTGCCGTCGGTCAATTCTGCGAGGATCATGCCGGAACTCGGCAGGCTCTTGCGCTCGACCTGGCGCGACGCGTCCCACAGCCGCGAGCGCACGATCGCCTTCGCGCACTGGTAATAGATCCGATCGACCGTGACGATGAGCACCGCGCGCGGCGTCTTGCCGTTGACGATGAAGCGTTGGGTCAGCGCCGGATCGGTCGAGATTGCGGCACGGCCGTTGACGCGGATGGTCTCGCCGCAGCCCGGAATGAGGAAAAGGAGCGCAACCCGCGGGTCTTGCAGGATGTTGCGCAGGCTGTCGGTGCGGTTGTTGCCGAGCCGGTCGGGAACCAGCAGCGTCTTCTCGTCGTGGACGCGCACGAAGCCCGGCGCGTCGCCGCGTGGCGAGCAATCCAGCCCGTCGGGCCCGCACGTCGCCAGCGCAAAGAACGGCGCCGCCTCGATGAAGGCACGGTAGTGCGTGGTGACGCGGTCGGTCTCCTTGGCAAGCGACGGACCGTAGGGCTGGCCATAGATGCGCTCGAGCATGTCGACGCTGGTGATGAGGTGATCGCGAGACAGCATTTCGGTCATGGGAATCGATCCGGTTGAGCTGGAGATTGCTGGAGCATGATCATTTCCGAAAACCGGTCACCCGACGAGTCCGGCTTTCGGGATCATGCTCTACTAGCACACGGCCTGTCACGCCGCGAGGAGTTGCCGGCCATCGTGCCCGGCGACGGTGAGATCGACGATCACGCCCGACTCGATCGGCGCCGTCAGACGTATCTGCGTGAAATGCTCGGTGCGGCCGAGATCGTCGGATTCGATGAGCACCCGGTGCTTGGCGCCGAGTTGCGCATCGAGGTGGCGGCGCAGCGCCGCCTCCCCTTTCGCGCGCAGGCGCCGGGCGCGGTCCTTGACGATGTCGCGCCCGACCTGCGGCATGCGCGCGGCGGGCGTGCCAGGCCGTGGCGAGAACGGAAACACGTGGAGATGGGTGAGCCCGCAGGCATCGACCAGATCGAGCGAGCGAGCGAACATGTCCTCGCTCTCGGTCGGAAAGCCGGCGATGATGTCGGCGCCGAAGATGACGTCGGGCCGCAGCCGCCGCACCTGCTCGCAGAAGGTGACGGCGTCGGCGCGCAGGTGCCGGCGCTTCATGCGCTTCAGGATCAGGTCGTCGCCGGCCTGCAGCGAGAGATGCAGATGCGGCATCAGCCGCGCATCGTCCGCGAACGCGTCGAGCAGGTCACGGTCGGCCTCGACCGAATTGATCGAGGACAGGCGCAGGCGCTCGAGCTCCGGCACGTGCTTCAGGATCTGCTTCACCAGCGTGCCGAGCCTGGGAGCACCCGGAAGGTTCGCGCCATAGCTCGTGAGATCGACCCCGGTGAGAACGATTTCCCGATAGCCGCGCGCGCGCAACCGTCGCACCTGCGCGACCACCTCGCCCATGGGCACCGAGCGCGAATTGCCGCGGCCATAGGGAATGATGCAGAACGTGCAGCGGTGGTCGCAGCCGTTCTGCACCTGCACGAAGGCGCGCGCGCGGCCTTCGTGCCCGTCGACGAGATGCGCGGCCGTCTCTTTTACCGCCATGATGTCGTTGACCGCGACCTTCTCCTCGGCCGCCAGGGCGAACGATGCGCGCGCCAAAATCTCGCGATGCTGCCGCCAGGCCTGCGCGCTGACCTTCGCTTCGTTGCCCAGCACCAGCGCGACCTCGGGCATCTCCGCGAAGGCTCTCGGCTCGGTTTGCGCCGCGCAGCCCGTGACCACGATGCGCGCGTCGGGACGCTCGCGCTTGAGCCTGCGGATGGTCTGGCGCGACTGTCGTACCGCCTCCGCCGTCACCGCACAGGTGTTGACCACGACGGTGTCGGCAAGCCCCGCCGCCTGCGCGTGGCGGCGGATCACTTCCGACTCGTAGGCATTGAGCCGGCATCCGAAGGTGACGACATCGACGCTCATGCCGCCCCCGCCTCGGCGAACAGCGCCGGGTCGAACCTGCCCGCGTACTCGTAGGCGACCGGGCCGGTCATCAGCACGTGGTCGTCGAGCTCGCGCCATTCGATCCGAAGGTCGCCGCCCGGCAGCGTCACGGTCACCGTGCGATCGGTGCGATCGAGGCGTGCGGCCGCCACCGCCGCCGCGCAGGCGGCCGATCCGCAGGCCCGCGTGGCACCGGCGCCGCGCTCCCAGGTGCGCACCACGATGTGCGCGCGCGACGCCACCTGCGCGAGCGAAATATTGGCGCGCTCCGGAAACATCGGATGGTTCTCGAGCGGCGGTCCGATCGTGCCGAGATCGTAAGCATTGACATCGTCGACCCAGAAGATCGCGTGCGGGTTGCCCATGCTCACGGCGGATGGCGACCGCAGGATCGGCCTGTCGATCGGCCCGACCTTGAGATCGAGCGCACGGGTATCCGGAATTTCGTGGGCGAGCGGAATCTCGTTCCAGGCAAAACGCGGCTTGCCCATGTCGACGGTCGAGACCAACGGCTGGCCGCCCCTCAAGCAATCCAGCAATCCGGCCCTGGTCTCGAACCTCAAGGCGCGCTTGCCGGTTTCCTCGAACAGCAGCTCCGCGATACAGCGCATGCCGTTGCCGCAGGCGCCCGCTTCCGAGCCGTCGCTGTTGTAGATGCGGACATAGGCCTCGGTGCCGGGCGTGCGCGGCGCATGCAGCGTCATCAGCTGATCGTAGGGCGCACCGCGCGGCTGTGCGACGGCGCGCGCCTCGGCCGCGCTGATTGCGCCCGGCTCGCCGCGCATGTCGACCACCACGATCTCGTTGCCGAGACCGTTCATCTTGACGAAGGCGTGGTTGGCGAGTGCGCTCATATGCGGCCTGCAGCTGCGCCTTATATGGCCAACCAAGCAGGTTTGGCCAGCGCCCAAGGCCAAACACCGAGGCGCAAGCACCCCATTTCCTTGACAGTTGGCGCCCCGGTCGCCATAAGCATGGCCGCGCGCGGGCCCTTAGCTCCGCGCTCGAGTTGCGGCGGTCGGCGCCGCACAAACCCAACAACCGACTGAAAGAAGCCGGTCCGGAACGATCCGAGCGCCGGAATCGAACACGAGGACGAGAACGATGTTCGCAGTCATCAGAACCGGCGGCAAACAGTACCGCGTTGCCGCCGAGGATGTGATCAAGGTCGAGAAGGTCAAGGGCGATCCCGGCGAGATCATCCAGTTCGGCGAGGTCCTGGTGGTGGGCGGCGATGACGTCACGCTCGGTGAGCCGACCATTGCCGGCGCCTCGGTCGCCGCCGAGGTGATCGAGCAAGGGCGCGGGCCGAAGGTAATCGCCTTCAAAAAGCGCCGCCGGAAGAATTCGCGCCGAAAGCGCGGCCACCGGCAGGAATTCACCCTGATCCGCGTGACCGAGATCCTGACCGACGGGGCGACCCCGACCAAGGCCGCCAGGCCCAAGCGCGAGCCGAAGCCGGCCGCCGCGGAGGCCTCCTCCAAGGGCGCCGACGCGGACGAGGCCCGGGCTTAGCCCAAAGCTTGCCCAGAACCCTTCTTCCCGGAAGCCCCCATGTGAAGAAGGGGGACAAGCGGGACGCCGGGCGGGCAGAGTAAGAAAACGCAAGAAGAAGTGATGATTTCGTCACAAAGTTGGACTACATAGCGGGCAACAAGGATCGAAAGCCAAGGACTTAAGACAATGGCTCACAAGAAAGCGGGCGGATCGTCCCGCAACGGTCGCGACTCGAACAGTCAGCGGCTCGGCTTGAAGATTTTCGGCGGCGAGCAGGTGCTCGCCGGCAACATTATCGCGCGCCAACGCGGCACCAAGTGGCACCCCGGCCCCAATGTCGGCTTGGCCAAGGACCATACGCTGTTTGCGCTGATCAACGGTCGCGTTGAGTTCCGTACCAAAGCCAAGGGCCGGGTCTTCGTATCGGTTCTCCCGATGACGGAGGCTGTGGCCGAGTAGACGGCGGATCATGTTCGTGTCCGCCGGCATCCATCGAACCGGCGGGCCCACACGGGTTCCAAGGGGAGACGGGATGCCGGCTCCCCTCTTCGCTTTTGAGGAGCCCGTGCGATGACATTGCTGGATCGGACTGCGTCGGAGACCTTGCGGAGGACGAGAAGCATCCCCGTCCTCGAGACCGAGCGGCTGATGTTGCGCGCGCCGCACTTCGAGGATGCGAAAACGATCGCCGCGCTCGCGAACGACCGCCGGGTGGCGGAGAACACATTGCGCATTCCGCATCCCTACGCGCTCTCGGATGCCGAGGGCTTCATCGAGAGTGCGAACGCGGCCGAGGGTGAGATCGTGTTCCTGATCACCACCCATGGCGCCCGCGTGCTGGGCGCCTGCGGGGTCGCCAAACGCGCCGGCGAGCAACCCGAGATCGGCTATTGGCTCGGCGTTCCGTTCTGGGGCAAGGGTTACGCCACCGAGGCCGCGCGTGCCATGATCGACCACGCCTTCGGCGATCTCGGCTACGATGTCCTTGTCGGCGGCGCACGGGTGAGCAACCCGGCCTCGCGCCGGGTGCTGGAGAAGTGCGGCTTCCAGTGGACCGGCGTCGGCCTCTATCGCATCCGCGCGCTTGCCTCGTCGGCGCCGGTCGATCGCTTCCGCCTCGACCGCCGCCTCTGGGCCTCGCTCAAGAGCTGGGGCAAAGTCAGTAGCGTGGCTTAGCGGAACAGGAGCAAGCCCATGGCGGCACCGTTCCACATCATCGGCATCGATCACGTGGTGCTTCGCGCGATTGATCCGGCGGCGCTCGAGCGCTTCTACATGGATGTGCTGGGCTGCGCGTTCGAGAAGCGCCAAGGCACGCTGGCGCAGCTTCGCGCCGGGCAGGCCCTGATCGACATCGTGCCCGCCGACGAGGCGGGCCCCGCCGAAGGTAAGTCGTCGACCGGCGGTGCCAATCTCGATCATCTCTGCCTGCGCGTGGCGCCGTTCGACGCGGCGGCCATCGCCAGGCACTTCGCCGCGTACGGCGTTCGCTGCGGCGAGGAGGCGTCACGTTACGGCGCCGAAGGCCAGGGCCCGTCCGTTTACCTGCATGATCCCGAGGGCAACGGCGTCGAGCTCAAAGGCCCGGTCACGGCTTGAGCGCGCCCCATGACATTCTGATCCGTGGCGGCCTGCTGTTCGACGGCACGGGGGCCGTGGGCAAGCGTGGCGATGTCGCAATCCGCGCCGACCGCATCGCCGCCGTCGCGGCGCATCTCGGGGACGAGACGAGCAAGGTGATCGACGCTACCGGCCTTGCCGTGGCGCCGGGCTTCATCGACATCAAGACCCATTCCGATTTCACGCTGCCGATCAATCCCAAGGCCGAGAGCAAGGTGCGCCAGGGCGTCACCACGGAGATCATCGGCCATTGCGGCTTCTCGGTCGCGCCGGCGCTCCCGGGCAAGGTCGAGCTGCTGCGCGATTACCTGAGCCCGAGCGCACCCTGGCTGCCGTTCAAGGAAACGACGTTCCCGGATTATCTCGACAGCTTCCCCGCGACTGCGGTGAACGCCGGCATGCTGGTCGGCCACAACACGCTGCGCCTGATGGTCATGGGCATGGAGGACCGCCCGCCGACGCCGGCCGAGCTTCAGGCCATGAGCGCGCTGCTTGAGGACGCACTCGAGGCCGGCGCGCTCGGGCTCTCGTCGGGCCTGTTCACCGCTCCGGGCTCTTACGCGCAGCCGGACGAGATGGTCGCGCTCTGCCGGGTGGTCAAGCGCTACAATGCCGGCTACTTCACGCATATTCGCGACGAATCCAACAAGGTGCTGGAAGCGGTCGACGAAGCGATCGCGGTCGCCGAGGCCTGCGGCGTGCACGTCGAGATCGTGCACTTCAAGTGCTCGGGGCTCGACAATTGGGGCAAGGCCGCGCGTGCGCTCGACATGATCGCGGCGGCCAGAGCGCGCGGCCTCGACGTCGACTGCGATTTCTATCCCTATGCCGCCGGCAGCAACCCGCTCAAGAACCTGATGCCGCAATGGGTGCAGGCGGGCGGCGTGGCGGCGATGCTGGAGCGGCTCGCCCGCAGGGAAACGCGCGAGCGCATCCGCGCCGACATTGCCCGCGATGGCCTCAACAATTGGGGCCGCATCCCATCGTGGGATTGCGTGCGGATTTCGATCTCGCCCCATCTGCCGCACCATGCCGGGCGCACGATCGGCGCGCTCGCGGCCGAACGCGGCCAGGATGCGATCGACACCGTCGCCGACTACCTCGTCGAGGACAAAGCCGCCACGCGCGTGCTCGTGACCTCCATTTCCGAGGACGATATCCGCGACATCGTGCGCTCGCCGCGCGCGCTGGTCGGCTCCGACGGCAACTGCGTGGCGACCTACGGGACGGTGAGCCAGGGCATGCCGCACCCGCGCTTCTACGGCACGTTCCCACGCATCATCGGCCATTATGTCGGAGAGGTCGGGGTCATCCCGCTCGAGCTGGCCGTTCACAAGATGACCGGCGCGACCGCGCGGGCGCTCAAGCTGAAGGATCGCGGTCTCCTGCGGGAAGGCTACCGCGCCGACGTGACGATCTTCGATCCGGCGCGACTTCAAGGACCGGGCCACCTATGCCGATCCGCACCAGTATCCGAGCGGCAGTCGCACCACCGTAATCGTCAACGGCACCATCGTGGTCGAGGACGCGACCCATACCGGCGCGCTGCCGGGCAAGGTGCTCCGGCGCGATCACGCGGGGCGGGTCGGCTGATGGTTAAGGCAGTCATTGGCCTTGCATCGACCTGAACACGGGATCGAGCTTCTCGACCAGCGCCGGGCCGAAATGCCCTTGCGGGTTTGAGGGCGGCAGGCGATCGAGCTTCTCCCAGCCCCGGATCAGAATTCTGGCGTGCTCGAAGGCGCGCCTGAAATCCACGCCCGGCCGCAGGCTCTGCCGGAACAGGGCGTCACCGAAATAGGTCCAATCCCGCCCGGCCGCGCAGCCGAACGACGTGCTGCGTGCATCGGCCGCGGTGAGCACAATGGTATGGTCGTTGGCCAGCGGCTCGACGAACACGCCCCCGTAGCAGGCCGACACGATCACCACCCGGTGCTTGATGCCCTCGGCGTCGAGGACGGCCTTCACGTCCTGCGCGCTCAGCACCGCCTGGCCGCCTCCCGGAAGCTGCAGCGCGATCCCGCTTTTGGCGCCGTGCGAGGTCATGAACAGGACCAGGACATCCTGCGCCTTGTCCATGACCTGCCCGATGGCACGCACGGCCGCAGCGAAATTCCGTCGAACTCGCCAGCGGCGTCGTCTCGACTGTCTTGGGGTAATTGATCAATCGCAACGTCCGACCCCCGATCGGCAGCGATTGATCGAGCGCGGCGAGGGCGCCGTCGACTTCCTTCAGGAAAACATCCTGATCGGACCAGCCGGCCATGCCGATCGCGTAGAGGTCCGTCCGTCCCTTGGTCTGCGGGGCCAGGCGAGCAACGGCGGCCTGCAACAGCGCGGGCTGCAGAGTTCGCACGCGAGCCGCGACGATATCCGGATCCGGATTGCCGTCGCCGCGCGCGACCTGCTTCGCCTCCGCGTATTCCCACCAAATGGCATCACGGATGTCGAAGCTCGGACCCGCGAAGACCGGCGCATGTGGCACCAGGCAGTTCGCGACGAGCAGCGCCGCCCACAGGAGCGATCCGACGCGCACCGCCTCGGGCGTCGTCCGCCGGATGGCGCCGCGGACCGCGAGCTTGAACACCGACCACACGCTATCGACCCTGTCCCCTACGACGGCCTTCGCGACCGCGACGCTCATGCTGCCATCGTGGAGTCTGACGATGGTGCCATCAAGGCGCGCGGATCGTCGCAACCGCTCATGATGCCGCTCGAACTTTCAGACATCCCCGTATGCCGAAAAAAGCGATGGAAGCGCGACCGATCACCGTTGACAGGCGCGACTGTCGGGAGCACGCTCTTGGTGTTGCCTGCGGATCGCCGCCGAGGCGGCGGATCCGTCGCAAGTCCTCAAACCGAGGAGGTGCGATGCCCCCGGGCTACTCAAGCCGCGTAGACCGCCGCGGCAGCGTTCGGGCTCCGGCGTAGCGGCAAATTCACGAACGGCGCGTCGGGAGCGGCCTATTGGGCCGCATCAGTGAGGCATGGCCCGTCTTGGCCCCTCCCGGCGAAAGCCTCCGTTCCTTCAGCTTTTCGCCCGCATTATTTTGAGCTCCGCGAGCAGATTTGCTGCCTGCGGCCTCGCCTTTTTTCGTCCGAGATCGCATATCACGCAGCATGAAATTCCTCGATGAAGCCAAGGTCTATATCCGCTCGGGCGACGGCGGGAACGGATGCGTGTCGTTCCGGCGCGAGAAATTCATCGAGTTCGGCGGACCGAACGGCGGCGATGGCGGCAAGGGCGGCGACGTGATCGCGGCGGCGGTCGAAGGGCTCAATACGCTCATCGATTACCGCTACCAGCAGCACTTCAAGGCCAAGAACGGCCGCGGCGGCATGGGCAAGGACCGCCATGGCGCGGGCGGCGACGACATGGTGCTGAAGGTGCCGGCCGGTACGCAGATCTATGAGGAAGACGGCGAGACCCTGCTCGCAGATCTGACCGAGGTGGGCCAGCGGGTGGTGCTCGCGCGCGGCGGCAACGGCGGCTTCGGCAACGCGCACTTCAAGAGCTCCACCAATCGCGCGCCGCGCCACGCCAATCCCGGCCAGCCCGGCGAGGAGCTCACCATCCGTCTCCGCCTCAAGCTGATTGCCGACGCCGGCATTGTCGGGCTGCCCAATGCGGGCAAATCGACCTTCCTTGCGGCGGTGAGCGCGGCCAAGCCGAAGATCGCCGATTATCCCTTCACCACCCTGCATCCGCAGCTCGGCGTAGTCGAAAGTGACGGGCGCGAATTCGTGCTCGCCGACATTCCCGGCCTGATCGAGGGCGCCCATGAGGGCACCGGCCTCGGCGACCGGTTCCTCGGCCACGTGGAGCGCTGCCGCGTGCTCTTGCATCTCGTCGACGGCACGACCGAGCACGCGGGCAAGGCCTACAAGACCGTTCGCGCGGAGCTCGACGCTTACGGCCACGGGCTGGGGCAAAAGCCCGAGATCGTGGCGCTCAACAAGGCCGATGCGTTGACGCCGGAACAATTGCGGGAGCAGACCGCGCGGCTCAAGCGTGCCGCCAAAAGGACGCCGCTCGTCGTGTCGGCGGCGACCGGTGCCGGCGTGCCCGAGGTGCTGCGCGCGCTGGTCAAGGCAATCGACGAAGGGCGGCACCAGCAGCCCACCATGCCCCAGTCGAAGCGTGGCATCCGTAAGCGTGAGAGCGCATGCTAAACAATGCGCCGGTGCGACAATGGTTGTCGCGCGCCGCCGGTGAGCCCAGGCCCTGTAACGTCTGCCGCGACATGTCTCGTAAAGCCCCTTCCCTTGCCGACTTCCGCCGCATCGTGGTGAAGGTCGGCTCCTCGCTGCTGGTCGACAGCGATGGCAGGCGCCTGCATGACGAGTGGCTATCGGCGCTGGCCGAGGACATCGCCGGTCTGCACCGGGAGAAGCGCGACGTCCTCGTGGTCTCGTCCGGCGCCATTGCGCTCGGCCGCGCCGTGCTCAAGCTGCCGGCGGGGCCGCTCAAGCTGGAGGACAGCCAGGCGGCGGCCGCCGTCGGCCAGATCGCGCTCGCGCGCACATGGTCGGGAGTGCTCGGCCGTCACGGCATGACTGCCGGGCAGGTGCTGGTCACGCTGCAGGACACCGAGGAGCGCCGGCGCTATCTCAATGCGCGCTCCACCATCGACAAGTTGCTGGAATGGCGCGCAGTGCCCGTGATCAACGAGAACGACACGGTCGCCACCAACGAAATCCGCTACGGCGACAACGACCGGCTGGCCGCGCGCGTTGCCACCATGGCGAGTGCGGACCTGCTCGTCCTGCTCTCCGACGTCGACGGGCTCTACGACGCGCCGCCTGCCGACAATCCCGACGCCAAGCTCGTGCCGCTGGTGGAGCGCATCACGCCCGCGATCGAAGCGATGGCGGGCGCGGCCGGCTCGGAACTGTCGCGTGGCGGCATGCAGACCAAGGTGGAAGCCGGCAAGATCGCGACCCACGCCGGCACGCATATGGTGATCGCGTCCGGCCGCATTGCCCATCCCCTCGCCGCGATCGCCGACGGCGCGCGTTGCACCTGGTTCCTCACGCCGGCCAATCCGGTGACCGCGCGCAAGAAATGGATCGCGGGCTCGCTCGAGCCGAAAGGAATTCTGACCGTCGATGCCGGCGCCGTGGCGGCGTTGCGCAGCGGCAAGAGCCTGCTGCCGGCCGGTGTGATCCGAGTCGACGGCATTTTCGCCCGCGGCGACGCCGTCGTGATCCGCGGACCGGATGGCGCCGAGGTCGGTCGTGGTCTCGTGGCCTACGACGCCGACGACGCCGCCAAGATCAAGGGCCGCTCGTCGCCGGACATTCTCTCAATTCTGGGTTTCAGCGGCCGCACCGAGATGGTGCACCGGGACGATCTCGTGATGGGGCGGGTCTAGCTTTTTGTTTGAGCATGATCTTTTCGGAAAACCGGTACCCACCCCGGATCAAGTCCGGGGCAGGCTTTTTCCGGATCATGCTCTAGCCACGGATCACGATCTCGTTACCGCGTCGGGGCCCGCGCGCGTCGGTGAACGCGGCCGCGTCTCGCCGCGACCAACTGCCATCCTCACGGTGCGCGGCCTCAAGAGGTGACGCGATACCGGCGCTTCTTCGCTTCACTCGCGGAATTCATGGAGACATCCGATGCGGAAGATCTTGTCGCTTGGAATCGCAGTCACGTTGGCTCTGGTCGCGGTCGGTACCTGGGCCGCGGCAACCACCCGCTCGCACAATGCAGCCGGGTCTTTCGGCGAGCGGGTCAACACGCTCGAAATGATGTCGAGCTCCGCGAATCTGCCCGTTCAGCACTACGACGCGCATTGAGTTCCGTGCCAATCGCGGCCAAAGGCAAAAGAAATGCGCCGGGTTTCGTCCCGAAGGACAGGTCCGCCAACCCGGCGCCGACGCCAGCCCGCAAGAGGGTGAATGCGCCAAAGCAACAATCGCGAGCGGCGGGGCGAGTTCCATGCCTGCTGGCGCCCGACCATAAAAGAAGACCCCGGCGCCCCGAAGGGGGCCAGGGTCTGTCGCCGGATGGGTGAGGGGTTGGGGGCTGGGGGGCACTCCACCCGGCGTTAACCAACCAACGCCGCGGCACCCCGCGCAGTTTCCTGCCTCGCGGAATTATTTTCGGGCTGCGGCGCGGCGACGCGGGCGCCGACGACGCGACCGCGTCCGAGCCGCCACGTCGGCCGGCAGCTCGACATGCCGGCCGTCGGGAAATTCCAGATATCGCAAATGGATGCGAAGACGCCCCTGGCCCCCGCCGCGGCCCTCGATGACATAGCGCGTGCCGACCGGGAACCGGCTCGGGAGACGATCTACCAGCGAACTCATGCCAACCTCTGCCAACCTCTGCCAAACCTCCGGGGAACTTCACCGGCAGTAATGCCAGATCAGCGCGACGGTTCCGAGACAGTGCGGCAGCGGGCGCGGATTCCTGTGAATCGCTGTGGACAACGCCCGCGCCTGCGCTAGTCCGCGGTCGGCTCCGCCGTTTCAGGGATCGAAGGCGATGCCACGAGGAAGATCACGAGCAAGCGCGGGCTCGGAGCCATCAGGTCTGCGCGCGTTCGCGTCTTCACAGATCGAAGCCGTTGTCCCTGGCCAAGTCCTTGAGCGGCGTCTCGGGCCGGGCTCCGAAATGCTGGATCACCTCTGCAGCAACCAACGCGCCGAGCCGCGCCGCCGTGCGATAGTCGGCACCGCGCGACAGCCCGACGAGAAAGCCCGCCGCGAACAGATCGCCCGCCCCGGTGGCGTCGACCACGCGCTCCACCGGGCTCGCCGGAACCGCGTCGGTTTCCTCACGCGTCACGACCAGGCATCCCTTCTTGCTGCGTGTCACGACGGCGAGGCGCGCATCGTTGCGCAACGCATTGACCGCGGTGTCGAAGTCGGCGGTCTCGTAAAGGCTGTGCAGCTCGCTCTCATTGGCGAAGACGAGGTCGACGGTGCCGCTACGGATGAGATCGAGAAATTCCGCCCGATATCGGTCGACGCAGAATGCGTCCGACAATGTGAGCGCGACGTCGCGCTCGGCGTCGTGTGCGATCGTCGCGGCTTTGATGAAGGCCTCTTTTGCGCGCGGCGGGTCCCACAGATAGCCTTCGAGGTAGATGAATTGAGCGGCGGCAACCGCGTCGGGATCGATGTCGTTCGGGTGCAAATCCTGGGCGGCGCCGAGATAGGTATTCATGGTGCGCTCGCCGTCGGGCGTGACCAGAACGTAGCAGCGCGCGGTCGATGGACCGCTCGAGGCCGGCGGCGTCGCAAAGGCGACACCCGCGGCGCGGATGTCGTGGGCGAAGACGCGGCCGAGCTCGTCGTCCTTGATCTTGCCGATGAAGGCGCCACGCGCGCCGAGGCTCGCCGCGCCCACGATGGTGTTCGCCGCCGAACCGCCGGACACCTCCACCGCCGGACCCATGGCGTCGTAGACCTGCGCCGCCTGCTTCTCATCGATCAGCCGCATCGTGCCCTTGTGCATCTTTTGCTTGGCGAGGAAGTCATCGTCGGTGCGCGCGATAATGTCGACGATTGCATTGCCGATGCCGAGGACGTCGTATCGAGTCGAGGCCATCCAGAAACTCCTACCGAAAAGGCGGGGCGCACTATAGCGGTCGAATTCCTCGAGGCAATCGCGTGCGGCGGACGCATGCCGCGGTCTCCGCCGCATGATCGACGCAAGGACGAGGGTTACCTCCCACGAAGTGTCCACTATACCGTGACGACGGAGGGCCCGGCATGTCGCTTGCGCGTGACGTCACGACCATGGGCGGCGCCACGCTGGCGTCGCGGCTGCTCGGATTCGCGCGCGACGTCGGCATCGCGGCGGTACTCGGCGCGGGTGCCTTTTCCGACGCATTCTTCGCCGTCCTGCAGGCCGCCAACTTTTTCCGGCGGCTGCTGGCCGAGGGCGCGCTCAACGCTGCCTTCGTTCCCTTGTGGTTGCGGATCAGGCAGGCGGAAGGCGAGCGCGGCGCCTACCGGTTCTTCCGCCAGGTGCTCGGCGCCGTGCTGCCTGCCGTCGCCGCGCTGGCGGCCATCGGCCTGGTGTTCGCCGGAGCGATCATCGACGTGCTTGCGCCGGGCTTTGACGGGGAGCGCCATGCACTGGCGGCGGACTATCTTCGCATCGCCGCACCCTATGTCGCGCTCGCCGGCATCGTCGCGGTGCTCGCCGCCGTCCTCAATGCGCAGGGGCGCGTCGTCGCGGTCGCACTGGGCATCGTGGCGTTCAACGCCGTCCTGCTCCTGGCGCTGGCATGGATCGCCGTCCACGATGTCGCGCTGCCCTCCGTCGTCGCCGCGATGCTTGCGCACGCCATCGTGCTCGCGGGGCTCGCACAGCTGATGGTGACCGGGATCGGCTTCCTGCGCCTGCGGCGACCCGCGGCGTTGTCCGGTGGTGCCGGAACCCGCTCGCCGCATCAACCGCGTCGCCGCGACCGGCCGGCGCGCCGGCCATTCGTCCTTTCCGCCGACGCCCGGCGCTTCCTCGCGCTCGCGGGTCCGGGCCTGGTCGCCGCCGGGATTCCGCAACTGAAGCTGATCGCCGGCGCGATGGTGGCGTCATCCTCGCAGGCTGCGGTGTCGTGGCTCTACTATGCCAACCGGCTGTACGAATTGCCGCTCGGGATCGTCTCGATCGCCATCGCCGCTGTGCTGGTGCCGACCATCGCAGCGGGCGTGCGAAGCAACGAAAGCCACGCGATTGCGGCGGCGCAATCGCGCGGACTCGAGATCGCGCTCGGCTTGGCGCTTCCCGCCGCCGTCGCCTTCGCGCTGCTGGCGGAGCCGATCGCCGGCGCGCTGTTCGAGCGCGGCGCCTTCGACGCGCGCGATACGGCAGCCGTCGCCGCAGCGCTGGCAGCGATCTGCGCCGGGTTGCCTGGGCACGCGCTCGAGAAAGTCTTCGGCGGCGTGGCGTTTGCTCACGAGGACACGCGTACGCCGATGCGTGCCGCGCTCGCAGGGCTCGCCGTCGCGGTCGCGGGATCGCTCGCGCTGTTTCCCCATTTCGGGCACGTGGGCGTGGCCGCGGCCATCGCAGTGTCCGGCTGGGTCGGCGCGACCCTGCTCGGCGCAATTCTGCGCCGCCGCGGCTGGCTCCGCCTCGACCGCGACGCGGCGCGGCGGCTGCCGCGGATCATCGCGGCGACCATGATCATGGGGGCGGCGATCTTTGGCGTGCATGAACTGCTGGCGTCGCCGTTCATCGCGCGCGAACCGCTGGCGCCGCTTGCCGTGCTTGTCCTCCTCGTCGCGATCGGGCTCGTCGCCTATGTTGCGAGCCTCGAGGTGCTCGGCGTCGCGCGCATTCGCGACCTCCTTGCAGCCGTCCGTCGCCGCTGACGGCGCCCTCCTCTTGCACGGTGCCCACGGGTCATGCCATGTGGCGACGCAACCGACGGGGTTTCCGGCATGACCTTCAAGGAGCGGGTGTTTTCCGGCGTGCAGCCGACCGGCAATCTGCACCTCGGCAACTATCTCGGCGCCATCGTGAAGTTCGTTGCACTGC
The DNA here is from genome assembly GCA_963827585.1 of uncultured Alphaproteobacteria bacterium. GTDB lineage: Bacteria > Pseudomonadota > Alphaproteobacteria > Rhizobiales > Xanthobacteraceae > VAZQ01. The sequence continues at coordinate 93,332 of CAWHCK010000002.1, read as the reverse complement.
AGGACAAGTACGACTGCATCTATTGCGTCGTCGACCTGCATGCGATCACGGTATGGCAGGACCCTGCCGAGTTGCCGAAGGCGACGCGCGAGGTCGTCGCCGCCTTCATAGCGAGCGGCATCGACCCCAAGCGGCACATCGTGTTCAACCAAAGCCAGGTCGCCGAGCATGCCGAGCTCGCCTGGGTATTCAACTGCGTCGCACGCCTGGGCTGGCTCAACCGCATGACGCAGTTCAAGGAGAAGGCGGGCAAGGATCGCGAGAACGCCTCGGTCGGGCTCTACTCCTATCCGACGCTGATGGCGGCCGACATCCTCGTTTACCGCGCCACCCACGTGCCGGTGGGAGACGATCAGAAGCAGCACTTGGAGCTCTCGCGCGACATCGCGCAGAAATTCAACAACGACTTCGCGAAATCGATCCAGGCGCACGGTTATGGCGAGGCGTTCTTTCCCCAGCCCGAGCCGCTGATCCAGGGCCCGGCGACGCGGGTGATGTCGCTGCGCGACGGCTCGAAGAAGATGTCGAAGTCGGATGCGTCGGACCAGTCGCGGATCAATTTGACCGATGACGCCGACGCCATTGCCCACAAGATTCGAAGAGCCAAGACCGATCCGGACCCGTTGCCGAGCGAAGAAAAAGGACTCGATCCGCGACCCGAAGCCGACAATTTGGTCGGCATCTACGCTGCGCTGGCCGAGAAGAGCAAGGCCGACGTGCTCAAGGAGTTCGGCGGCGCGCAATTCTCGACCTTCAAGGCTGCGCTGGTCGATCTCGCGGTCGCCAAGCTCGGGCCGATCAATGCCGAGATGAAGCGGCTCGTCGCCGATCCCGTCTATGTCGACTCGGTGCTGGCCGAGGGCGCCGCGCGCGCGCAGGTGATCGCGGCCGACACGATGAAAGCGGTCAAGGACATCGTCGGTTTCGTGCGCCGCTGAAGCGAATCTCAAATCCGACCGTTTGCAACCGTCTCGCCCTGGTTCGGACTTGTGCCGCTGCCGAGCGGCGTGGCAGGATTCTCGAACTGGCGGGGGAGCCGATGAGCAAGAAGCGCCGCAGCTACGAGGCGGGTCACTCGCCGAAGTTCATGGTCGTCATCGACGATTCGCCGGAATGCGACCGTGCGCTCTATTTCGCCAGCCGGCGCGCACTCCGCATCGGCGCAACCGTGCTCATGCTGCGCGTGATCGAAACTCACGACCGCAATCAGCAATGGCTCGGCGTCGCCGACATCATGCGCGCGGAGGCACACGAGGAGGCGAATGCCATACTCGATCGCCACGCGGCCCGCTCGTCGGGCATCACCGGCGTGATGCCGCAGCGCGTGATTCGCGAAGGCGACAAGGCACAGGAGGTGCTCAACCTCATCGAGGACGATGAAGACATCGCCATTTTGGTGCTCGCCGCCGCGACCGGCAAGGAGGGACCGGGGCCGCTCGTTTCCAGCATCGGCAAGAACGCGGGCGACTTTCCCATCCCGGTCGCCATCGTGCCCGGCCACCTGACCGATGAGGACCTCGATGCGATGTCGTGAGGCCGTCGCCACGCGGCAAAGGGCGGACACCGGCATGCTTGAACTTCCGCCGCGCGCCGCCACCTATTAAGATGAGGAAATGACACAATCTTCCGCGTAGGCTTTTGATCCTGCGCAGGTGAAGGAGCAGACCATGTTCATCCAGACCGAGCCGACCCCGAACCCGGCAACGCTCAAATTCCTGCCCGGGCGGGTCGTGCTGGCGAGCGGCACGCTCGACATGCGCGACGGGGACGCCGCCGCCCAATCGCCGCTGGCGGAACGCCTGTTCGGGATCGCGGGCGTCTCCGGGGTGTTCTTCGGTTCCGATTTCATCGCCGTCACCAAGGCGGGCGGCGAATGGCAGCAGCTCAAGCCCGCGATCCTCGGCGCCATCATGGAGCACTTCATGTCGGGCGCGCCGATCGTGACGGCGGACGACGCCTCCGCTTCGGCCGCGAGCGAGGAGTTCTTCGAGGCGAAGGATTCCGAGACCGTCGCCACCATCAAGGAGCTGATCGAGGCGCGGGTGCGGCCGGCGGTCGCCAATGACGGCGGCGACATCACCTTCCGCGGCTTCAAGGACGGCGTGGTCTATCTCGACATGAAGGGCGCCTGTTCGGGCTGCCCGTCGTCGACCGCGACGCTGCGCCATGGCATCCAGAACCTGTTGCGCCATTACCTGCCCGACGTGGTCGAAGTCAGACCGATGGGATGACCGTCACGGTCGTGCCGACCGGCGTGCCGGGCCACGCAGTCGCTCCCCCGCGCAGGCGGCGACAGGGCCGGGGCAAACTGCGTAAACGTGTTTGCCCGGCCCGACCATGACGACGAACAACGTGTTACGATCGCGCAAGAACCCTGAGCTTTAGCGAAGCGCATGCGCGTCCTTGCCATCGATACCGCGCTCGACGCCTGCTCGGCGGCCGTGTTCGACAGCGATCGCGGGGGGATCACCGCCAGCGAAAGCCTTTCAATGGCGCGCGGCCACGCCGAAGCCATCATGCCGCTCATCGCCCGCGTGATCGAGGTGGCCGCCGTCGACTTCGCCGATCTCGACCGCATCGCCGTCACCACCGGTCCCGGGAGCTTCACCGGGCTGCGGGTCGGGATATCGGCCACCCGCGGCATCGCGCTTGCAGCGGGCAAGCCTGCAATCGGCCTCTCCACGCTTGCCGGCTTCGCGGCTCCGCTGATCGCCGACGACGACAGCAGCCACGTCGTGGTCGCGATCGATGCTCGCCACGACCATGTCTATCTGCAGGTGTTCGGCATCGGCGGGCGCACGCTCGTGGCTCCGCGAATTGCGACGGTGCGCGATGCCGCACGGGCGGCGATGACCGGGACCGCCCGCATCATCGGATCGGCGGCACACCAGGTGGCCGCGGCGTGGCCCAAGGGAGCCGAGCCACCGCTGCTGGTCGAGCATCGTGGCGCGCCCGACATCGATTGGATCGCACGGCTCGGCGCTGCCGCCGCCGACGGCTATGGCCCGCCCAAGCCGCTCTATCTGCGCGCGCCCGACGCACAGCCGCAGGACGCGGCGCGCCTGCCGCGCCGATGATGGAGCTCGTCACCCGTCTATTCACGCGCCGGGAACCCGTGCTGTCGCAAGCCGGGCCGCGCGACGCCCGCGCCCTGGCCGTGCTGCACAGCGCCTCGTTTCATCGCGGCTGGAGCGACGGTGAGTTCGAGCAGTTGCTCCTCGACCGCAATATCGTCGCCCATCGCGCCATGTTGGGACGCAGCCTGGTAGGGTTCATCGTGTCACGGCTGGTGCGCGATGAGGCGGAGATCCTGTCGGTCGCCGTCGCCTCCTCCCGGCGCGGGAAAGGACTGGCACGACGACTGCTCGATCTCAATCTGCGCCGGCTGGCGGGCCTGGGCGCGCGCACCGTGTTCCTCGAAGTGGACGAGAGCAACGTTCCGGCGCGCCGGCTTTATCGGCGCGCGGGCTTCCGGGATGTCGGGCGGCGGGAGCGATATTACCCGGCCGGCAAGGGCGCTGCCGCCCTCATTCTTCGCCGCGATCTGGTGTGACCTTCTGTCGTCACCCATCACGCCGCCGTCATGCCCTGCAACAATACTGCCCCGATGGATTCGCCCCCCCTGCCGTGATATTCCGGTTGGCCGGAGAAGCGTCGTGAACGCGCCGAAGCCCAGAGATATCGAAGCGCTGTGCAGCGCCAAAGGCATGCGCATGACCGAGCAGCGCCGCGTCATTGCACGCGTGCTGGCGGCAGCCGATGACCACCCGGATGTCGAGGAACTCTACCGGCGTTGCTCCGCGGTGGACGATCGCATTTCGATCTCCACCGTCTACCGCACCGTGAAGCTGTTCGAGGACGCCGGCATCATCGAGCGCCACGACTTCCGCAACGGGCGCGCGCGCTACGAGCAGATGCCCGACAGCCATCACGACCATCTCATCAACCTGCGCACCGGCGAGGTGATCGAATTTCAGTCGGAGGAGATCGAGCGGCTGCAGGCCGAGGTTGCGCGCCGCCTCGGTTACCGCCTGGTCGACCATCGGCTCGAGCTCTACGCGGTCCCGCTCGACGACAAGCCCAAGCGTTGAGTGACTTCGCGCCGCCATCATGGAGGGACGAATGAGGAGATCGTGCGGCTTCCTGCTTGGTCTCGCCCTCGCTGGCTGCCTTTCCATGGTCGACGGCGATGCCCAGACGGCAAAGTATCCCGACAAGCCCGTCAAGATCCTCGTCGGCTTTTCCGCCGGCGGTGGCACCGATGTGGTCGCCAGAATCCTGGGCCAGAAAATGTCCGAGAATTTCGGGCAAACGGTCGTGGTGGAGAATCGCCCGGGCGCGAGCGGCCTCATCGCCGGGGAAGCCGTGGCCAAATCGGCGCCCGATGGATACACGCTGATGATGGGCAGCCAGACGACGTTCGCGGTCGCGCCTACGCTCTATCGAAAAACGTCGCGTCGATCCGGCCAAGGATTTCGCAGGCGTGGCGATGGGAGGCATTTCGCCGCTGGTCCTGGTGGTCCACCCCTCGCTGCCCGCGCAATCGGTCAAGGACGTGATCGCCATGGCCGTGGCCAAGCCGGGCACGATCAATTTCGGATCTGGCGGGCTCGGGACCACGCCGCACATGACCGGTGAGCTGTTCTCATCGGTCGCCGGCATCAAGATGGCGCACGTCGCCTACCGCGGCGAAGCGCCCGCCATCAATGATCTGATCGGCGGGCAGATTCCGCTCATGTTCGCCAACCTGTCTGCAGTCATTGGTAACGTCCGTGCCGGGCAGCTGCGCGCGCTTGCCGTCACCGGCGCCCGGCGGGCGCCCGCGGCGCCCGAAATCCCGACGGTAGCGGAGGCGGGGCTGCCCGGCTTCGAAGCGGCGACCTGGTTCGCGCTGGTAGCGCCGGCCGGGACGCCGGGCGACGTGCGCGCGCGGATCAACGCCGAGGTCAGGCGCGCCCTTGCCCAGCCGGACGTCAAGCAGCGTTTCGCCGATCTCGGCATGACGGCCGAGGACAGTACGCCCGAGGGGCTCGATGCCTATATCAAATCCGAGATCGGCAAGTGGTCGAAGGTCATCAAGGACGCCGATATCCGTGCTCCGGAATAACGCCCAGGGCGGCCGCACCCATTTCCTTTTGGCACCAAACCCGGTAAGAACTTGCGCCATGGGCCGACCGCCAGCGGCGCTGGATTTATGAGGTGTGTCAAAGAGTTGAAGGCGCCTTGGCGCCGAAACTGACCCGACCGGCATGAGCGGAACCCGTAAGCTCTACGTCAAATCCTTCGGCTGCCAGATGAACGTCTACGATTCCCATCGTATGGCGGACACGCTCGCGGCCGAAGGTTTCGCCGAGACCGCACGGATCGAGGACGCCGATCTCGTCATCCTCAACACCTGCCATATCCGCGAGAAGGCGGCGGACAAGGTCTATTCCGAACTTGGCCGCATCCGCATGCTCAAGCAGGCCGCGGCCCGCGAAGGACGCCGCTTGACCATTGCAGTCGCCGGCTGCGTCGCCCAGGCCGAGGGCGAGGAGATCATCCGCCGCGCGCCGGCGGTCGATCTCGTGGTCGGGCCGCAGAGCTACCATCGCTTGCCCCACTTGCTTGCCCGCGCCGAGCGCGAGGGCGCCGTGGTCGACACCGAGTTTCCGGTCGAGGACAAGTTCGGCTTCCTGCAGGCGCCGAGCCGCCAGGCGATTCGCGCGCGCGGCGTATCCGCCTTCGTCACCGTGCAGGAAGGCTGCGACAAGTTCTGCACGTTCTGCGTCGTACCCTATACGCGCGGAGCCGAACTGTCGCGGCCGGTCATGAACATCCTGGCCGAGGTCGAGCGGCTCGCCGACGCCGGCGTGCGCGAAGTCACGCTGATCGGCCAGAACGTCAATGCCTATCATGGCGAAGGCCCCGACGGCCGGCCCTGGACGCTCGGACGGCTGCTCGAGCGCGTGGCCGAGCTGCCGGGGATCGCCCGTCTGCGTTACACCACGAGTCATCCGTGCGACATGGAGCCGAGCCTGATCGCGGCCCACCGCGACCTGCCGAAGCTGATGCCCTATCTGCACCTGCCGGTGCAGTCCGGTTCCGACCGCATCCTCGCCGCCATGAACCGACGCCACACGCGCGCGGACTATCTCGACGCGATTGCACGCGTGCGCGCCGCGCGGTCGAGCATGGCGTTCTCGTCCGACTTCATCGTCGGCTTTCCCGGCGAGAGCGAGGACGATTTTCGCGCGACGCTCGCGTTCGTCGACGAGGTGGAATACGCCGGCGCCTTCTCCTTCAAATATTCGCCGCGGCCCGGAACGCCGGCCGCGGAGATGCCGGACCAGTTGCCCGACGAGGTGAAATCCGAGCGGCTCCATCGCCTGCAGGCGGCCATCGATCGCCACCAGGCTGCGTTCAACGCGCAATGGCTCGCCCGCAGCTTCGACATCCTGCTGGAAAAACCCGGACGTCATCCTGGCCAGATCGTCGGCCGCTCCCCATATCTCCAGCCGGTTCAGGTCATGGCCCCAGCAACGATGATCGGCGACATCGCGGCGGTGACGATCACCGAGGTCAGCGCCAACAGCCTGTTCGGCAGGCTGGTGGAAGCGCGCATGGGCTGCGAACCGATGCTGGCGGAGGGCTGAACCGTTGCGCGCATCCCGATCGGACAATGGATCGTTCGCACCATCCACACCGACCACTGCCGGCGACGATGCCGCCACCCAGGTCGTGCTTGCCTTCGACGACAATCGGCTCGCATCCCTGCTGTTCGGCCAGTACGGGCAGAACCTGGCCTTGATCGAGCGCAGGCTCGGCGTGGTCGCGGAGCAGCGCGGCAACCACGTCACCGTCGCCGGCTCGCGCGACGGCGTGGAGCGGGCGCGGCGCGTGCTCGAAGGCCTCTACGAGCGGCTCAAGCGCGGCGACGAGCTCGTTTCCGGCGACGTGGAAGGCGCGATCCGCCTGGCGATCGCCCAGGGCTCGCTGTTCGACTACGACGCGGCCACCGCGCGGCCGAGTTTCGAGGAGATCAACCTGCGCAAGCGTCCCGTGCGTGCGCGCACCGCGGCGCAGGACGCCTATATCCGCGCGCTCCGCCGCCACGCCCTCGTCTTCGGCACCGGCCCGGCGGGCACCGGCAAGACCTGGCTCGCGGTCGCCCATGCGGTGCAGCTGTTCGAACGCAAGGAGGTCGACCGCATCATTCTCTCGCGCCCGGCGGTCGAGGCGGGCGAACGGCTCGGATTCCTTCCCGGCGACATGCGCGAGAAGGTCGATCCGTACCTGCGACCGATCTACGACGCGCTCTACGACCTGATGGACGCCCGCATCGTCGAGCGCGCGCTGCAGACCGGCGAAATCGAGATCGCGCCGCTAGCCTTCATGCGCGGGCGCACGCTTTCGAATGCGGTCGTCATTCTCGACGAGGCGCAGAATACGACTTCCATGCAGATGAAGATGTTTCTTACCCGGCTGGGCGAGAACAGCCGCATGATCGTGACCGGCGACCCGAGCCAGGTCGATCTGCCGCCGGGACAAACCTCCGGCCTTGCGGAAGCAACGCGACTGCTCCGGAACGTCGAGGGAATCGGTCACGTCGTCTACACCGCCGAGGACGTCATCCGGCACGAGCTCGTGGGTCGCATTGTCGACGCCTACGACAACGCGGCGCTCAAGGTCGCTCGGACGCGAGAGAGCAAGGAATGAGTTTGCTTGCGTGCTACATGGCCCGTGCCGGCGGGGAGACCGGATGAAGTCCGCGGTCCGCACTCACCCTATGCGACCTCGCGCACCGCGACGGCGGGCGCCACCCAGCCTCGATATCGTGGTCGAGTCCCCGCTGTGGAAGGCACAGCGCAGCGCCAAGGGCGTGCTGCGCCGGGCGATCGTCACGGCCGCGTCCATGGTGCCAACACGCGCCGGCGAGCTTGCCATCGTGCTGACCGACAATTCGGCGATCCGGGCGCTCAACCGCGATTGGCGTTCCAAGGACACGGCGACCAATGTGTTGTCCTTTCCGGCCAAGGAACCGGGCGCCGCGCGTGGAACGCCCTGCCTGCTTGGTGATATCGTGATCGCCTACGAGACGACGGAGCGCGAGGCGCGCGCCGAGCACAAGCCCTTTGCACACCACCTGGCGCATCTCGCGGTGCACGGATTTCTTCATCTCGCCGGCTACGATCACGCGGCGGACGAGGAGGCGGATGCGATGGAGAGGCTCGAAACCGCGATCCTTGCCCGCCTCGACGTGCCCAGCCCCTACATCACGCGCGGCAGCAGCTGACTTCGATGCCTGGTTCCGATCCTTCAAGTCCCAGCGAGCCGAGCGCGACGCGCAATCTGCCCATGCTGGTTCCGCAGCCGAGCCAGGTCGCGCGCGAGCACGCCGACAGCTGGTTCACGCGCGCGCTGCGGGCGGTCTTCGGCTGGAAATCGAGCACCATCCGCGCGGACCTCAAGGATGTGCTCGAGGACGGCGCGGGCGAGACCGGCTTCTCACCGGCCGAACGCACGATGCTCAAGAACATCCTCGGGCTGCGCGAGCGGCGTGTCGCGGATGTGATGGTGCCGCGTGCCGACATCATCGCCGTGCAGCGGGACATCGAGCTCGGCGAGCTCATGAAGGTGTTCGAGAGCGCGGGCCATTCGCGGCTCGTGGTCTATGACGAGACCCTGGACGACGCCATCGGCATGGCCCACATCCGCGATCTTGTGGCCTTCATGACCGTGCGCGCCGCCACCAGCGCCAAGGCCAATACCCGACGCAAGAAACCATTTCCCGCCGGCCTCGACCTCAAGGCCGTCGATCTGTCGATGCCGCTGTCGGGGGCAAAGATCATTCGTGAAATTCTTTACGCACCGCCGTCCATGCCGGTGCTCGACCTGCTCGCGAAGATGCAGACGACCCGTATTCATCTCGCCCTCGTCGTCGACGAATACGGCGGCGCCGACGGCGTCGTGTCGATCGAGGACATCGTCGAGCAGATCGTGGGCGAAATCGCGGACGAGCACGACGAGGATACGCCGCCCGGCGTGGTTCACCAGGCCGACGGCTCGTTCCTCGCGGATGCCCGCGCCAGCCTGGACGACGTCACCGCGATCGTCGGTGCCGAATTCGATGTCGGCGAGGTCGCCCAGGAGGTGGACACGCTTGCCGGCTATGTCGCGACCCGGATCGGCCGCGTCCCGGTGCGGGGCGAACTCGTACCCGGCCCTGGCCCGTTCGAGCTCCAAATCCTCGACGCCGACCCCCGCCGCGTGAAGAAGCTCAAGATCTACCGCAGCCTGGACCGGCAGGACGGCACCCGGCGCGAGATCCGGCGGCAGGCTGCCGGCGGCGCGCTGGTGGCGCCAACCACCCCGGCCCCTACCTCTCCCCTGCCCCCGACGCACGACGAGTCGGTCAAGCTCTCCCCCGAGACTGCGCCATCGAAATCCGCTCGCCGGCCGTGACGCTCAGCCGCCTCGCCCAACCGATCGTGCTGGCCCGGGGATGGCGGCGCGTCCTGATCGCGTTCCTGGCCGGCGCGTCGTCGGCGCTTGCGCTGCCGCCGACGGAGATCTGGCCGATCCCTTTCATCACCTTTCCGATCCTGGTCTGGCTCGTCGACGGCGCCGGCGGCCGCCTCGGCGGAGCGCTCGCGGCCTTCGGTACCGGCTGGTGGTTCGGTTTCGGCTACTTGCTGGCCGGCCTCTATTGGGTCGGTCACGCCTTCCTGGTCGACGCCAAGACCTTCGGGTGGCTGCTGCCATTCGCGGTCATTGCGCTGCCGGCCGCGATGGCGGTCTACACCGGATTGGGCCTCGCGCTGGCGCGGCTGATCTGGACCCGCGGCGCAACCCGCGTCCTGGCGCTTGCGGTAGCGCTCACGCTCGCGGAGTGGCTGCGTGGTCACCTGTTCAGCGGCTTTCCCTGGAACGCCTACGGCTATGCGCTGGTCTCGCCGCTTTGGCTCGCCCAGGGCGCAGCGCTGATCGGCGTCTCGGGCCTGACCTTTCTCGCCGTCACGATCTATGCGTCGCCCGCCGTGCTCGCCGACGATCGCGCCGACACCAGGCGGCCCTGGCTGGCGCCGACGTTGAGCGTCGTCGTGCTGGTCGCGCTCGCGATCTACGGCGCAGTGCGGCTCGAGCAAACTCCCACGAGCTACGTCGAGGGCGTGCGCCTGCGCATCATGCAGCCCAATCTCCAGCAGGACGACAAGTTCAACTATGCGCGCAAGCAGCAGGTCATGAGCCGCTATCTCGCCCTGTCGAATGGCGGGAGCGATCCGCAATCAACTGGTCTGCGCGACGTGACGCATCTGATTTGGCCGGAATCCGCGTTCCCGTTTTTTCTCAGTCGCGAGGCCGACGCGCTGGCGCAGATCGCGGCGCTGCTTCCGCCGGGAACGGTATTGATCACGGGCGCCATCCGTCCGCCACAGACGGCGCCCGATGCGGTCGTCAGCCGCGCCTACAATTCGATCTACGTGATCGGCCATGATGGCTCGATCCTGTCGGTGTACGACAAGGTCCATCTCGTGCCGTTCGGCGAATACCTGCCGTTTCAAGACCTGTTCGAGCGGCTTGGCCTGATGCAGCTCACCAAGGTGCGCGGAGGCTTCATCCCCGGCGACCGCCGCCGCAATCAGAGCGTGCCGGGGGCGCCGAATTTCCTGCCTCTGGTGTGCTACGAAATCATCTTTCCGCGCGATGCGGTCCCGCGCAGCGAACACCCGGGCCGGCTCTACGATCTCGTCGGCCGCTATCTCGGCTGGCCATTCGTCGCAGGCGACGGGGAACGGCCCGGCTGGCTCCTCAACCTCACCAACGATGGCTGGTTCGGCGCAAGCGCAGGGCCCTACCAGCACTTTCAGCAGGCGCGCATACGCGCGATCGAAGAGGGGCTTCCGCTGGTGCGGGCGGCGAACACCGGAATTTCGGCGGTGGTTGACCCGCTCGGGCGCGTCATCGCATCGCTGCCACTCGGGGCGGAGGGCGTGCTCAATTCGCCCCTGCCGCAGCCCATTCCGCTCACGCCCTACGGCCGCCTGGGTGACAGCCTCGCTGGGATAATGGTCGCAATCGCCTTGTTGGGGGTGATCTGGTCGCGTCACCGAGCCCGGCCGAGTTAATAACAAATTTATGCAGAACAGCTCAGCGCTCCACGCATGCCGCGGATTCAACAAAAGGTTGTAGAGCCTCGCGGTCTTTACAACTTTGGGCGCACACGTTACAATTGAAACTATCGATAAATTGCCTTTTCCAATCAGATGGCTGGTATAGACTGAGAGTTGTAATCAAATTTCAACATTTTTTTGCCGTCCTATGATTTTGCACGGAATACGATTGCGTTCCGGACGCGCAGCGGGAACATTACGAATGACCATGGCTGCATAGGAGATCGTTATGGCTGCCGCCAAGAAGGCCCCGAACCCCATCGACAAGCACGTCGGCAGCCGAGTGCGCATGCGCCGCATGATGCTGTCCATGAGCCAGGAGAAGCTGGGCGATGCCCTCGGCCTCACCTTTCAACAGGTGCAGAAATACGAGAAGGGGACGAACCGCATCGGGGCGAGCCGGTTGCAGCAAATTTCCCATATCCTGCAGGTCCCGGTAGCGTTCTTCTTCGAGGGCGCGCCGAACTTGCATGGCACCGGCGAGGGACTGAAAGAAGCACCCTCACCCGCCTACGTGTCGGATTTTCTCGCGACCTCCGAAGGGCTCTCGCTGACCAAGGCCTTCATGCGCATCAAGGAGCCCAAGCTCCGGCGCCGTATCGTCGATCTCGTCGAGGAGATCGCCGGCGAGGACGACGAGTAGCCCCGCCAGCCGACGTAAGACGTAAGGAGCGCGCCGACAACGGACGAGCGGCCGCGCGATCTGCCGTCCGGCATCGGGCGCCGGTATTCCGGCATCCCACTCCAGCCCACACCTTGACCCGGTTCGGGGACGCTGCAAGAAACGTTCCACGCTAGTGTCCCGATCCCGAAGTTCGCAATCGGACTCGCGGCACGGGTGTGCGAACTTCGGGTTCAAAAGGGGCACTAGACAGCCGCGACCGGTTGCAACCGAGCCTGCGAGAGGGGAGTGTTCAGTGCCTCACATCAATTATCTCTTCACCAGCGAGTCCGTTTCCGAAGGTCACCCCGACAAGGTGTGCGACCAGATTTCGGATGCAATCCTCGACGCCTTTATCGAGAACGACATCAAGCTCGGCATCGCCGACGACAGCCTGGTGAATACGCGGCTGGGCTGCGAGACGCTTTGCACCACCAACAAGGTCGTGATCGCGGGCGAAGGCCGTGGCCAGGCGCCGCTGTTCACCAAGTATGGCAACCACGCCGTGGTCAATCGCGAGATGATCACGCAGATCGCGCGCGACGTGGTGCGCGACATCGGTTATGACCAGGACGGTTTCTCCTATCACGGCGCCGATATCGAGGTGCTGCTGCACGGCCAGTCGCCCGACATCGCCATGGGCGTCGATGCCAAGAAAAAGAAGGGCGAAGAGCAGGAGGGCGCGGGCGACCAGGGTATGATGTTCGGCTTCGCCTGCACGGAGAGCGAGATCTACGAGAAGGGGTCGTTCATGCCGGCCCCGATCTACTTTGCTCACAAGATCCTCAAGCTGCTGGCGGACAAGCGCCGCTCGAAGCAGCTGTTCGACCTGCAGCCCGACGCCAAGAGCCAGGTGACGGTGCAATATGTCGACGGCAAGCCGATCGGCTGCACTAAGGTCGTGGTATCGACGCAACACAATGCCGAGACCCGCAACGGCAAGAAGTATTCGCCGGCGATGGTGAAGGACCTGATCGGCGACGCCGTCGCCTCCGCCCTGCCGGACGGCTGGATGCCGAAGCGGCCCTCCGACTTCCTGGTCAATCCGACCGGCAATTTCGTCGTCGGCGGCCCCGACGGCGACTGCGGGCTCACCGGCCGCAAGATCATCGTCGACACCTACGGCGGCTACGCACCACACGGCGGCGGTGCTTTTTCGGGCAAGGATCCGACCAAGGTCGATCGCTCGGCGGCGTATGCCGCGCGCTATCTCGCCAAGAACGTCGTCGCCGCCGGCATCGCCGAGCGCTGCACCATCCAGATCGCCTATGCCATCGGCGTCGCCGATCCGATGTCGCTCCTGGTCGATACCCACGGCACCGGCAAGGTCGATGAGAAGAAGCTCGAGAAGGCGTTGCCCGAAATCTTTCGGCTCACGCCGACCAACATCCGCCGCACGCTCAAGCTGAACCGGCCGATCTATCGCCGTACCGCCGCCTACGGCCATTTCGGCCGCGCGCCGGACAAGGAAGGCGGCTTCTCCTGGGAGAAGACCGACCTGATCAAGGAAATCAGAAGCGCCGTGGGCTAGAGCGTGATTGCTTTAGGTTGAGTCGCAATCACCCTCTAGCTTTTTGTTTGAGCGTGATCTTTTCGGAAAACCGGTACCCACCCCGGATCAAGTCCGGGGCAGGCTTTTTCCGGATCATGCTCTAATCCGGTCGACGCGCCGGCGCGAGACGTTCAACATGACGGCGGTTGAGAACCGTCATGTCCATGTCCGACCGAAGCAACGCTCGCCCGCGCGCCTTTTTTGGGCGCCGCAAGGGTCACGCGCTGCGGCCGCGCCAAGCGGAGCTGTTTGACACGCTGTTGCCGCGGCTCGCCGTCGATCTTGCCGCGCCGGTGCCGTCCGACCTCACGCTCATGTTTCGCTGCCCGGTCGACGGCATTCGGCTCGAGATCGGCTTCGGCGGCGGCGAGCACATGATCGCGCAAGCCGAGCGGCATCCGCGCACCGGCTTCATCGGCGTCGAGCCGTTCGTCAACGGCATGGCCAAGGCGCTCGCCGCCATCGCGGCAAGGGATATCTCGAACGTTCGGCTCCATCATGGCGACGCGACGGAGGTCGCCGCCTGGCTGCCGCCCGCCTCGCTCATGGGTGTCGACCTGATCTATCCCGACCCCTGGCCGAAACGACGGCATTGGAAGCGACGCTTCGTCCAGGACGAGAGCATCGCCGCCATGGCCCGCATCCTGCTGCCGGGCGGCGAGTTCCGCTTCGCAACCGACATCCCCGATTATGCGGCGTGGACGCTCAAGCACGTGATCCGATCGCCGGACTTCGAATGGACCGCGGAGCGCGCCGACGACTGGCGGCAGGCGTGGCCAGGCTTTTCCGGAACGCGCTACGAGGCCAAGGCGAAACGCGAGGGCCGCGTACCGTGCTATCTGACTTTCCGAAGGACGGACGACGGACGACGGACCAGGAGACGCGGATGACGGAAAGCAGGACGTCTCATTAGGTCAGGTCTTCGCTGCTCCGTCGTCCGTCGTGTGCCGTCCGTCGTCCGATCGGACCTGCCAGAACCGCAGCACGCGCTGGGCGGTGATCGGCGACAGGCGATCGAAATTGGCCTGCGCCGTCTCGAGCTCCTGGCTTGATGTCTGGCTGGACATTCCTTGTCGGTCCGGCCGCACCATGATGATTGCCTTGACGGTGGGCCAGGTCCAGCCAGCTGACTTACCCAAAATGAGGACCGGATCGGATCGCTCGGCACCCATCAACCGATCCACGACCTCGATTGGCACCGTGCACAGCGAGGCCAGGGCTGCGATGGTTTCCTCACAGTGTCCCGTCGCGGCGAAGGCGCGCAGGCTCGCTTCGTTGAGCTTGTCCGCGCGACGCATCGCCTCGATCGTGCGCCGCGCTGCCGAGTAGTCGCGCGGCGCGGCCGGAGCGGCCGGCGCGCCGATCTCGCTCGAGACTTTGGCCAGCACCCGCCGGATCTCGGATTGCGTCTCGGATTTGGCGGATACGAGCAGGCGCTGCTGCACCACGGCCGTAGCCCTGAGCAGGAGATGTCGGAACAGCGGGCGCGGAATGTCCGGCCGCAGCCCGACCTTCTCGGCCAACATGCCGTCCCTTTCCGCCCGGCCGACCAGGGCGACAAAGCTCGCGTCGGAGAGGCGCGCACCCCGATTCTCCGCCACTCGGTGCGCGACCTCGCGCTGGCCGCGACGGATCAGCACGTCGGTGACCGGCTCCGCGATGCGGGCCCTTTCGGCAATTGCAAGCAGGTGTGCCTGACCCCTGGTCGCGGCGACATCGATGAGGTCGCTCTCGGTCAGCCGCCAGGACTGTTTGAGGATCGGGCCCGCAACCGCGAT
Source organism: uncultured Alphaproteobacteria bacterium (assembly GCA_963827585.1). Lineage (GTDB taxonomy): Bacteria > Pseudomonadota > Alphaproteobacteria > Rhizobiales > Xanthobacteraceae > VAZQ01. The sequence continues at coordinate 78,188 of CAWHCK010000002.1, read as the reverse complement.
ATCGTCGTCGTAGGCGAGACGCCGCACCACTTCGACCGGCGCATTGCCCAAGGGCGCGAGGCGGTGCGACAGTTCGGTGCGCGCCCTGGTCCCGATCTCCACGATCAAGCGGATGAGCACCAGATCGAACAGTTCGATATGCTCGTCGTTGAAGCAAGGCGCCCCATCGAGGAAAAGCGCGGTGATGCGCTTGACTGTCCTCGCCCGGCGCTCGGGCGAGCCGCGCTGGACCACCTCTTCAAGTTCCGGAATGAGCGAGGCGTGTGCGGGCATTCTCGAGTCCCAACAGGCGACGCCGGAAAACTCGTGACGACGCGGCGCGAACTGGTGGACACGCTAAGAGAGGAATCTGAAAGAAGGGTTAGTTAATTGCCGGTTAGCGGGCACCCGCGGGGCACCCGCGGGGCCTTGCGCCGACCGGGCAAATCGCTATATTTCCGACGTCCAATTCTTGGATATCTCATAACGGTCGGATGTGATCCGGTCGGCTTTTGAGAGTGGGTTCCCCCGGGGCCCGCTCTTTTTTGTTACCGAAATCGGCCCCGGACCTGGTCCGAGGAGTCCAGTCGAACCGGGGCGACTTTAAACTAGAAGTTGCAATCCGAGCGAGCGTATGACGCAAGCCATCGAGATCTCTCAGGCGCATGCGGAGCCGCGCCTCATCGTCGAGCAGGGCATCGCGGCGCGCGTGGCGGCCGTCGTCGAACCGGTCCTCGCGGGCATCGGGTACCGGCTCGTGCGGGTGAAGATTTCGGGGCTCGACGGCTGCACCGTGCAGGTCATGGCCGAACGACCGGACGGGACGATGACCGTCGATGACTGCGAGGCGGTGTCGCGCGCACTCTCACCGGTGCTCGACGTGGCCGATCCGATCGAGCGCGCCTATCGACTCGAAGTGTCTTCGCCCGGCATGGATCGCCCGCTGGTGCGGCGCTCCGATTTCGAGCGTTTTGCCGGCCACCAGCTCAAGGTCGAGATGGCGGTCGCGATCGATGGGCGCCGCCGGTTCCGGGGCCTGCTGCTCGGCGTCGCCGGCGAGGCCGCCCACATTCGCCGCGACGATGCCGCGCCCGGCGAAGCAGCCGAGGTGCTGCTGCCGATCGAAGAGATGGCTGAGGCCAAGCTCGTCCTCACCGAGGCGCTGATTGCCGAATCGCTCAGGCGCGGCAAGGCGGCAGAACGCGAGGCACGGCAACAGCAGGATGCGGACGACGGAGGACAGACGACGGAGGACGCAGGACGGAGAGGCCGTCGTCCGTCGTCCGATCGAGAAAGCAAGAACGGGGCGGATGCCGCCCAGAACGAAGGAGAGTGACCGATGGCCGTCAGCGCCAACCGGCTCGAACTATTGCAGATTGCCGACGCGGTCGCGCGCGAGAAAGCAATCGACCGCGGCATCGTCATCGCCGCCATGGAGGATGCGATCCAGAAGGCGGCGCGCTCGCGCTACGGCAGCGAGACGGAAGTCCGCGCCGAAATCAATCCGAAGACCGGCGAGATGCGACTGTCGCGCCTGCTGCTGGTGATGGATCAGATCGAAAACGACTCGACGCAGATCGCGCTCGAGGACGCGAAAAAGCGCAACCCCGCCGCCCAGGTCGGAGACTATATCGCCGAGGCTTTGCCGCCGCTCGAATATGGCCGCATCGCCGCCCAGTCGGCGAAACAGGTGATCGTGCAGAAGGTGCGTGAGGCCGAGCGCGACCGCCAGTATCAGGAATACAAGGACCGCATCGGCGACATCGTCAACGGCATCGTCAAGCGGGTCGAGTACGGCAACGTCGTGGTCGATCTCGGCCGCGGCGAGGCGATCGTACGCCGCGACGAAATGCTACCGCGAGAAACGTTCCGCAACGGCGACCGCATCCGCGCGTTCATCTACGACGTGCGCCGGGAGCCGCGCGGACCGCAGATTTTTCTTTCGCGCACCCATCCGCAATTCATGTCCAAGCTGTTCGCGCAGGAAGTGCCGGAAATCTATGACGGCATCGTCGAGGTGAAGGCGGTGGCGCGGGATCCGGGCTCACGCGCGAAAATCGCGGTGATCTCGCGGGATTCCTCGGTCGACCCGGTCGGCGCCTGCGTCGGCATGCGCGGCTCCCGCGTGCAAGCGGTGGTCAACGAGCTGCAAGGCGAGAAGATCGATATCATTCCATGGACCGCGGACCCCGCCAACTTCGTGGTCAATGCGCTCGCGCCCGCCGAGGTCGCCAAGGTCGTGCTCGACGAGGACCGCCAGCGCATGGAAGTGGTCGTGCCCGACCAGCAGCTCTCGCTCGCCATCGGCCGGCGCGGGCAGAACGTGCGGCTCGCGTCGCAGCTCACCGGCTGGGACATCGACATCGTCACCGAGCAGGAGGAGTCGGAACACCGGCAGGCAGAATTCGAGAAGCGTACCAAGCTCTTCATCGAGGCGCTCAACGTCGACGAGATGGTCGGCCAGCTGCTCGCGTCGGAAGGCTTCAATTCGGTCGAAGAGCTTGCCGTGGTGGACGAAAAGGAGGTCGCCGGGATCGAAGGCTTCGACGAGGACACCGCCCGCGAATTGCAGGCGCGCGCGCGCGATTATCTCGGCCGACAGGAGGCCGAGCTCGATGCCAAGCGCAAGGAACTCGGCGTCGAAGACGCGCTCGCGGAAGTCCCCGGCGTCAGCTCTGCAATGCTGGTGCAGCTGGGCGAGAACGGCATCAAGACGGTCGAAGATCTGGCGGGTTGCGCCACCGACGACCTGTTCGGCTGGAGCGAACGCAAGGACGGCGAGACGACACGCTATCCCGGCATCCTCGACGGCTTCGATCTATCGCGCGATGACGCCGAAACGCTGATCATGCAGGCCCGCGTCAAGGCCGGCTGGGTCAAGGAGGAAGATTTGGCGCAGCCGCCCCCCGAAGAGCCGGCCGAGGCTACGGCGACGCCGGCGTGAGGACATTGAGCGACGAATGCCGGACCCAGCACACGATGACGCACGCGATGTCGGGCCGCGCGGGAGCGCGCCCGGCACGGAGCGGTTTTGCGTCGCCACCGGCGAGGTGAAGCCGGTCGACGACATGATCCGCTTCGTCGTGGGGCCGGACGGCGCGGTCGTGCCCGACCTCAAGCGCCGGCTGCCCGGCCGGGGCATCTGGATCACGGCGCGCCGGCAGGCGCTCCGCGGCGCGATCGCGCGCAACGCGTTCGCGCGCGCCTTTAAGCGTGATGTGCGCGTTGCTTCCGATCTCGTGGAGATGACCGAGCGGCTGCTCGAGCAGGCCGCGCTCGATGCGCTCGCGGTGTCGCACAAGGCGGGAAAGGTCGCGATCGGCTTTGCCAATGTCGACGCGGCGCTTGCCCGCGCCCGCGTCGCAGCGCTCCTCAACGCGGCCGAGGCCGCCCCCGACGGCACGAGAAAGCTCGCGGCCGCGCTGCATCGCCGCGAGGACGGCGCCGACATTGCCCTCGCTGATGCGTTCACCTCGGCGCAATTGGGTTTGGCATTGGGACGGTCAAATGTGATACATGCAGCCCTGCTTGCCGGGCCCGAAAGCGAGACGTTTCTGGCGCGCATCGCGCGCCTCGACTGTTTTCGGACCGGCCCAGTGCCGGGTTCCCCCGGCATGCGCAAACATGGCTCCCGCAAGTCGGCTGGCGCCGGCGTGCGACGCGACGGATAACCGAACACGGCGAAAGCCCGGGAGTTGGGATTGGAATGGCTGAAACGACGGAAAAGACTGGCGAAAAGAAGCTGAGCGTCGCTCCGACCAAGACGTTGAGCCTGAAAGGGCGCGGCGTCGAACAGGGCGTAGTGCGCCAGAGTTTCAGCCACGGCCGCACCAAGGCGGTCGTCGTGGAAAAGGTGAAAAGCCGCACGCCGACCCGGGTAAAGGCCGACACGGCCGTTGCGCCGCTGCGTCCCATCACCGGCAGGGCGGCCGCGCCGGCACCGACCCCGGCTCCTGCCCCGGCGGCGCCCGCGCCGAAGCCCTCGGGCGTGGTGCTGCGCACCCTCACCGAGGAAGAGCGCACCGCCCGCGCGCGCGCTCTCGGCGACGCCCGGCTGCGCGAAGCCGAAGAGCGCAAGATTGCCGAGGAAGAAGCGGCCCTGCGAAAGACGCGCGAGAGCGCAGAGCGGAGCGAGCGCGATGCCGCCGAAGCGCGCAAGGTCGATGAGGAAAAGCGCCGCAAGCACGATCTCGAAACCAAGCTCAAGGCGGAGCAGGAGGCGAAGAAACGTTTCGGCGAGGACGCCGCCACGGCGGCGAGGCCAGCGGCCGCACGGCCCGCGCTCGAGCCCGACGAGGAAGAGGCCCCGCGCACCCGCCGCGGTCCCGGCACGGCGCGGCCGGCGCCGGCGCCCAAGCCGCCGCGCAGCGGCGCGCAGAAAAGCCGCGGGCGGCTCACAGTGGTGACCGCGCTCAGTGCCGACGAGGAGCGCGAGCGATCGGTCGCGGCGTTCCGTCGCCGCGTCCAGCGGCTGAAGGGTCACGCCGCCGACGAGCCGAAAGAGAAGTTGGTGCGCGAAGTCACGATTCCGGAGACCATCACCATCCAGGAGCTCGCCAACCGCATGGCCGAGCGTGGCGTGGATGTGATCAAGCTGCTGATGAAGCAGGGGCACATGGCGCAGATCAACGACGTGATCGACGCCGATACCGCCCAGCTGCTCGCCGAGGAATTGGGCCACACCGTCAAGCGCGTGGCCGAATCCGACGTCGAGGAGGGCCTGTTCGACGTCGCCGATGATCCCGCCTCGCTGGTGCCGCGTCCTGCGGTCGTGACCGTCATGGGTCACGTCGACCACGGCAAGACCTCGTTGCTCGACGCCATCCGATCGACCGAGGTGGCGGCGGGCGAAGCCGGCGGCATCACCCAGCATATCGGCGCCTACCAGGTGACCGCGCCCTCGGGCGCCAGGATCACCTTCATCGACACGCCGGGCCACGCCGCCTTTACCGCCATGCGCGCGCGCGGCGCCAAGGTGACCGACATCGTCGTGCTCGTGGTCGCCGCCGACGACGGCGTCATGCCGCAGACGGTCGAAGCGATTCACCACGCCAGGGCTGCGAAGGTGCCGATCATCGTCGCGATCAACAAGATCGACCGACCGGACGCCAAGCCGGAGCGGGTACGCACCGAGCTGCTGCAGCACGAGGTTCAGGTCGAGACGCTCGGCGGCGAGGTGCTCGATGTCGAGGTGTCCGCGACCAAGAAGATCAACATCGACCGGCTGTTGGAAACCATCGGCCTGCAGTCGGAAATTCTCGATCTCAGGGCCAACCCCGACCGTGCCGCCGAAGGCACCGTGATCGAAGCCAAGCTCGACCGCGGCCGCGGTCCGGTCGCGACCGTGCTGGTGCAGCGCGGCACGCTGCATGTCGGCGACCTGATCGTGGCCGGGGCCGATTGGGGGCGCGTGCGTGCGCTGGTGTCGGACACCGGCGTGCCGGTCGAGACCGCCGGGCCCTCGACCCCGGTCGAAGTTCTCGGCTTCAACGGCACGCCCGAGGCCGGCGACCGGTTGGCGGTGGTGCAGTCGGAGGGGCGCGCCCGCGAAGTAACCGATTATCGCGCGCGGCAGAAGCGCGACAAGATGGCCGCGCGCGCGACCGGCATGCGCGGCTCGCTCGAGCAGATGATGAGCCAGCTCAAAGCTTCCGGCCGGAAGGACTTGGCGCTGATCATCAAAGCCGATGTACAGGGCTCGCTCGAAGCGATCATCGGGGCCATCGAAAAGCTCGCCACCGAGGAAGTCGGGGCGCGGGTCATCCACTCCGGCGTGGGCGGCATCACCGAATCCGACGTGACGCTGGCGGAAGCTTCCGGCGTGCCGATCATCGGTTTCAACGTGCGCGCCCATAAGGAGGCCCGCGAAGCGGCCGAGCGCGCCGGCATCGAGATCCGCTACTACAACATCATCTACGATCTCGTGGACGACGTGAAGAAGGCGATGTCGGGCTTGCTTGCCCCGACGGTGCGCGAGACCACGCTGGGCAACGCGCTCATCCTGGAAATTTTCAAGGTCTCCAAGGTCGGCAACGTGGCGGGCTGTCGGGTCACCGACGGCGTGGTCGAGCGCGGTGCCAATGTGCGTCTGATCCGCGACAGCGTAGTCGTGCACGAGGGCAAGCTCTCCCAGCTCAAGCGCTTCAAGGACGATGCGCGCGAAGTGCTCGCCGGCCAGGAATGCGGCATGGCATTCGAGAACTATCAGGACATGAAGGTCGGCGACGTCATCGAATGCTACCGAGTGGAGACCGTGCAGCGCTCGCTGTGAGTTGCGAGGCTGCGACTGCAGGCACGCCCGCCCTTCGCCGTCATGCCCCGCGCAGCAGGCGGGCATCCAGGAACCCCGGCAAGAATTGATCGGACGGTGCGTACTGGGTCATCCCCTTCCCGCCTTCGGAGGGACGCGTTTCGCGGATGCGACCTCGAGCGAGGATGCCATGGCCAGGCGACGCCACCAGCGCGATACCGGCGCGAACCATGCGCCCTCGCAGCGCCAGCTGCGCGTGGGAGAGCTCATCCGTCATGCGCTCGCGGACATGCTCACACGCGGGGAGGTGCACGATCCCGTGATCGAAGGCCGTCTCATCACCGTTCCCGAGGTGCGCATGACAGCGGACCTGCGGCTCGCGACCATCTACGTGGTGCCGCTCGGCGGGCGTGACACGGAGGCGGTGCTCGCTGCGCTCGAACGCAACAAGCGCTTCCTGCGCGGCGAGATCGCGCGGCACGTTAACCTGAAATTTGCACCTGAAATCAGGTTTCGGGTCGACGAGCGATTCGATGAAGCCGAACGAATCGAGAAGCTTTTGCGAACGCCCGCGGTCAGGCGCGACCTCCACCGCAAGACGGAAGACGACAGTTGACGCAAATCCGCGCTGAGAAACCGGAGCGGCAAGGCCAGCGCAAGCGCGAGAAGCGCGACGTGCACGGCTGGCTCGTGCTCGACAAGCCCGTGGGCATGACCTCGACCCATGCCGTGAGCGTGGTCAAGCGCCTGTTCCAGGCCAAGCGCGCCGGGCACGCCGGCACGCTCGACCCGCTCGCATCGGGGCTGCTGCCGATCGCCCTCGGGGAGGCGACCAAGACCGTTTCCTTCGTGATGGAGGGGCGCAAGGTCTACCGCTTCACGGTGCGCTGGGGCGAGGAACGCGACACCGACGACGCCGAAGGCCGCGTCACTGCGACCAGCCCCGAACGCCCCACGGCCGAAGCGATCCGGGCGCTGCTGCCGCGCTTCACCGGCCACATCACGCAGGTGCCGCCGCGCTTCTCCGCGCTGAAGATCGAAGGCGAGCGCGCCTATGATCTTGCACGCGACGGCGAGGTGGTGGAGCTCGCGCCCCGCCCGGTCGAGATTCACCGCCTTGAATTGGTCGCGACGCCCGATCCCGACCACGCCGTGATCGCCGCCGAGTGCGGAAAGGGAACCTATGTGCGCGCGCTCGCCCGCGACTTGGGTCGAGTGCTCGAATGTTTTGGGCACGTGGCGGCGCTGCGCCGCACGGCAGTCGGTCCTTTCGCCGAGGACGTCGCCATGCGCCTCGACGCATTGCAGCCGGCCGGGGAACCCCAGACCGAGAGCTGCGGCAAGCCCGACGCCCTGCTGCCGGTCGAGGCCGGGCTTGCGGCTTTGCCGGAGCTGCGGGTGAGCCCCGCGGATGCCGGGCGCCTCGCCCGCGGGCAGGCGGTGCTGCTGCGCGGGCGCGACGCCCCGGTCATGGCGGGCTGGGTCTCGGTCTCCGCGCAGGGCGCGCTCGTCGCGCTGGCGGAGGTCGAGAAGGGCGAACTGCGCCCGCGGCGCATCTTCAATCTGCCGCGCGGCTAGAGCGTGATTGCTTGAGGTCGAGATCGCAATCACGCTCTAGCTCTTTGTTTGAGCATGATCTTTTCGGAAGACCGGTAGCCACTTTTCCGGACCATGCTCCTAGCGGGGAGGCCTACAAGCTGCCCACAATTTCGCTGGCGTCCACAGGTGTTTTACGATATTGCCCCGGTTGCGCGGGCTAGAGCGGTTTCCGTTTCCAGGGACTCGGAACCGCTCTAGCTTATTGAGTTGACGCGTTTTTTGCGGCGAGTGGGTGCATTTGCCGGAAACGCGCTGAAAGCCCGCGCATAGAAATAGCATGTGTGGCGACCGCGCTGGACGACATCCCGGCCCGGCCGCAGACCGTGACCCCTGACTGGAAAAGGACAACCCGATGTCGATCACGACCGGCCGCAAGGCCGAAGTCATCAAGACCTATGCGACCAAGGCCGGCGACACCGGTTCGCCGGAAGTGCAAGTGGCGATCCTCTCGGAGCGCATCAACAGCCTCACCGAGCATTTCAAGACCCACGTCAAGGACAACCATTCCCGGCGTGGATTGCTCAAGCTCGTGTCCCAGCGTCGCCAGCTTCTCGACTACCTCGCCCGCATCGACGCCGCGCGTTACAAGTCGTTGATCGAGCGACTGGGTATTCGCCGCTGAGGATTTGTGCGCGCGTGTTCGCGCGTTTTGAAGCGGAAGCCGGATAAATCCGCTGTTCGTCCGGCAGCGAGGCCGCTGCCGATTTGGGAAACGGGTCGAATGATCGCCCGTCCGTTCAATGGAAGGCTCGAAGGCCATGGCAGGATCGCCGGATGCTGTTTCGATTTGCGGCACGGCCGCAGACGGCAGCGTCTCGCCGTCTTGCTCATGGCTTTCGCCCCTTCGCGAAAACCATGAAAGACCATCGCAATGTTTGATATTCATCGTGTTGACCTCGACTGGGGAGGGCGCAAGCTCGTCCTAGAGACCGGCAAGATCGCGCGCCAGGCCGACGGCGCAGTCGTCGCCACCTACGGCGAGTCGAAGGTGCTGGCGACCGTGGTCGCCTCCAAGGAGCCGCGAGAAGGCGTCGACTTCCTGCCGCTCACCGTGGACTACCAGGAGAAGTTCTATGCCGCGGGCCGCATCCCCGGCGGCTATTTCAAGCGCGAAGGCCGCCCGACCGAGAAAGAGACGCTGGTCTCGCGGCTGATCGATCGGCCGGTGCGGCCGCTGTTCGCCGACGGCTGGCGCAACGAAACCCAGGTGATCGTGACGACGCTGTCGCACGATCTCGAAAACGATCCCGATGTCCTGGCGATGATCGCGGCTTCGGCGGCGCTGACGCTCTCGGGCGCCCCGTTCATGGGCCCGCTCGGCGCTGCGCGCGTCGGCTTCGTCAACAACGAATACGTGCTCAATCCGCTGCTCGACGAGATGACCGAGAGCCAGCTCGACCTCGTCGTCGCCGGCACCCAGGACGCGGTGCTGATGGTCGAGTCGGAAGCCAAGGAGCTCACCGAGGACGTGATGCTCGGCGCCGTCATGTTCGGCCACCGCCATTTTCAGCCGGTGATCGAGGCCATCGTCAGGCTGGCGGAAAAAGCGGCGAAGGAGCCGCGCGAGCTGCAGGTGGCGGACACCGCCGCGCTCGAAAAGGAAATGCTGGCGCTGATCGAGTCCGATTTGCGCGCGGCCTACGCGATTGCGGACAAGATGGAGCGCCACAACGCCATCGATGCCGCCAAGGCCAAGGCGATGGCGCATTTCTGCCCGGAGGGCGTGGAGAACCCGCCCTATCCCAAGCTGCAGGTCGCGGGCGTCTTCAAGACGATCGAAGCCAAGATCGTGCGCTGGAACATCCTCGATACCGGTCGTCGCATCGACGGCCGCGACGTGAGGACGGTACGTCCCATCGTGTCGGAGGTCGGCGTGCTGCCGCGCGCGCACGGCTCGGCGCTGTTCACCCGCGGCGAGACGCAGGCGCTGGTGGTGGCGACGCTGGGCACCGGCGAGGATGAGCAGTGGATCGACGCCCTGCACGGGACCTACAAGGAAACGTTCCTCCTGCATTACAACTTCCCGCCATTCTCGGTCGGCGAGACCGGACGCATGGCCGGGCCGCGCCGTCGCGAGATCGGCCATGGCAAGCTCGCCTGGCGCGCGATCCATCCGATCCTGCCGGCGCACCACGAGTTTCCCTATACGCTGCGCGTCGTCTCGGAGATCACGGAATCGAACGGCTCCTCCTCGATGGCGACCGTCTGCGGCACCTCGCTCGCGCTGATGGACGCAGGCGTCCCGCTCAAGCGCCCGACCGCCGGCATCGCCATGGGCCTCATCCTCGAGGGAGAGCGCCATGCCGTGCTGTCCGACATCCTCGGCGACGAGGATCATCTCGGCGACATGGACTTCAAGGTGGCCGGCACCGAGCGGGGCGTAACCTCGCTGCAGATGGACATCAAGATCGCCGGCATCACCGAGGAGATCATGCGCGTTGCGCTCGGCCAGGCGAAGGACGGCCGCCTGCACATCCTGGGCGAAATGTCGAAGGCCCTCACCCAGCATCGCGACCAGCTCGGCGAGCACGCGCCGCGCATCGAGGTGTTCAACATCCCGGTCGACAAGATCCGCGAGGTGATCGGCTCCGGCGGCAAGGTGATCCGCGAGATCGTGGAGAAGACCGGCGCCAAGATCGACATTTCCGACGACGGCACCGTGAAGGTGGCGTCCGCCAACGGCGACGCGATGAAGGCGGCGATCAACTGGATCAAATCGATCGCGTCCGAACCCGAGATCGGGCACATCTACGAAGGCACGGTGGTCAAGGTGATGGACTTCGGCGCCTTCGTGAATTTCTTCGGCGCCAAGGACGGCCTCGTGCATATCAGCCAGCTGGCGACGCGCCGGGTGCAGAAGGTCACCGACGTGGTCAAGGAAGGCGACAAGGTCAAGGTCAAGCTGCTCGGCTTCGACGAGCGCGGCAAGGTGCGCCTGTCCATGAAGGTCGTCGACCAGGCCACCGGCGAGGACCTCGAGGCGAAGCAGAAGGCGGAGGCCGAGCAACAGCGCGAAGCGGCCGCCGGCGGGGAGTAGCACGACGGCGGCCGGCCGCGCGCGCGATTCATCCGCTCCAACGCCAAACGATCAGTATCGCCGCGATGATGCCGAGCGCGATGACCCCGCTCGCGATCTTGAGCCGCTGCACCCGCATGAGCGCCGGCGCCATCTGCGGGTCGGCGATCAAGCGCTCCCGCCGCTTGTCATCGTGATAGAGCGGATCGGCCATCTGCTGCCTCCGCGGCCGACGGATCGTTTTCTGATGACCGATCGCTGACGGCCAAGGGCTACTGCGCCGCGTCCTTGGCCATGGCGCTCTCGTTCGCCGCCGTCTCGTCCTTGAGCGAGCCGGGATGCGGCATGGCGATGACGTTGTAGCCGGAATCGACGAAGTGGACGTCGCCGGTGACGCCGGTCGAGAGATCGGACAGCAGATAGAGCGCGGCGCCTCCGATCTCGTCCAGCGTCACGCCGCGCCGCAACGGCGAGTGGCGTTGCTGGAACGCGAACATCTGGCGCGCGTCGCTGATGCCGGCGCCGGCAAGCGTGCGGATCGGTCCCGCCGAGATGGCGTTGACGCGGATGGCGGCCGCGCCGAAATCGACCGCGAGATAGCGCACCGAGGCTTCCAGCGCGGCCTTCGCAACGCCCATGACGTTGTAGTTCGGCATCGCCCGCTGCCCGCCATTGTAGGTCAGCGTCAGCATCGCGCCGCCTGCCGGCATCAGCGCCGCGGCGCGCTTGGCCACCTCGGTGAAGGAAAAGCACGAGATGATCATGGTGCGCACGAAGTTGCTGCGCGTGGTGTCGGCGTAGCGGCCCTTGAGCTCGTTTTTGTCGGAAAAGGCGATGGCATGGACCAGGAAGTCGAGCGAGCCCCATTTCTCCGCCACTGTAGCGAACGCGGCATCGACCGAGGCGATCTGCTCGACGTCGCACGGCAGCAGGAGCGAAGCGCCTATCGATTCCGCCAACGGCTTGACGCGGCGGCCGAGCGCCTCGCCCTGATAGGTGAAGGCCAGCGTCGCACCATGGGCGGCGAGCGTCCTGGCAATGCCCCAGGCGATCGAGTGGTCGTTGGCGACGCCCATGATCAGTCCGCGTTTGCCCTGCATCAATTGTGTCATGACCCCTGTCTTACCGCTCTATGGCCCTTCATGCCGTCTAAACCTCGAGGCGCTTGAGCACCACCGACGCGTTGGTGCCGCCGAAGCCGAACGAGTTCGACAGCACGCAGCCGAGCTTCACGTCGTCGCGGCGTTCGCGCACGATCGGCATATCGGCAAAAGCCGGATCGAGCGTCTCGATATTGGCGCTCTCGCAGATGAAGCCGTTGTTCATCATCAGCAGCGAGTAGATCGCCTCGTGCACCCCGGTGGCGCCCTGGGAATGTCCGGTGAGCGATTTCGTCGCCGCAATCGGGGGGCATTGGTCGCCGAACACGTCGCGGATCGCTTCGATCTCCTTGAGGTCGCCGATCGGCGTCGAGGTCGCGTGCGGGTTGATGTAATCGATCGGCGCCTTCACGCCCCTGAGCGCCAGGCGCATGCAGCGCGCCGCGCCCTCGCCGGACGGCGCCACCATGTCGAAAGCGTCGGAGCTGGCGCCATAGCCCGCCATCTCGCCGTAGATGCGCGCGCCGCGCGCCTTGGCATGCTCGAGTTCCTCCAGCACCAGGACACCGGCGCCGCCGCTGATGACGAAGCCGTCGCGGTCGACGTCGTAGGCGCGCGAGGCCTTCTCCGGAGTGGCGTTGAACTTCGACGACATCGCGCCCATGGCGTCGAACAGCACCGACAAGGTCCAGTCGAGCTCCTCGCATCCACCGGCGAACATCACATCCTGCTTGCCCCATTGGATCAGCTCATAGGCGTTGCCGATGCAATGGTTGGAGGTCGCACAGGCGGACGAGATCGAATAGCTCACGCCCTTGATCTTGAACCAGGTCGCGAGCGTCGCCGAGGCCGAGGACGACATTGCCTTGGGCACGGCGAAGGGGCCGACGCGCTTCGGGCTCTTGCTGCGGGCGGTGTCGGCGGCCTCCACGATCGTGCGGGTCGAGGGACCGCCCGACCCCATGATGATGCCGGTCATCTCGTGGGAGATCTCGCCCTCCTCGAGGCCGGCATCGCGGATCGCCTGCTCCATGGCGACGTGGTTCCAGGCCGCGCCGCCGCCGAGGAAACGCATGGCGCGGCGATCGATCGCCTCTTCTGCGTTGAGACTGGGCGCGCCGTGCACCTGGCAACGGAAGCCGAGCTCGGCATATTTTTCGGCGCGCGAAATGCCCGACTTGGCTTCGCGCAGGCTCGCCAGAACTTCCTGGGTGTTGTTGCCGATCGATGAGACGATGCCCATCCCGGTGACGACGACCCGTCTCATGAGTGCCTCGTCCGCATTTGATGCGCGCGCGTGCGGAGCCGTCACCCTCCGCTCGGCTGCATCACCTCGTCGCGGAACAGACCGACCTTGAGGTCCATCGCCCGATAGATGATCGAGCCATCCGCCGACAGCCAGCCGTCGGCGATGCCGAGCACCAGCTTGGTGCGCATGACCCGTTTGACGTCGATGCCGTAGACCACGTTCCTGACGGTGGGAAGGACCTGCCCGGAGAACTTGAGCTCACCGAGCCCGAGGGCGCGGCCGCGGCCGGGGGCCCCGAGCCAGCCCAGGAAGAACCCGAGCAGCTGCCACAGCGCATCGAGGCCGAGGCAGCCGGGCATCACCGGATCGCCCTTGAAATGGCAGGGAAAGAACCAGAGATCGGGCTTGAGCTCGAGCGCCGCGCGAACCAGGCCTTTGCCATATTCGCCGCCGGCCTCCGCGATCTCGGAAATGCGGTCGAACATCAGCATGGGGGGCAGCGGCAGCTGGGCATTGCCGGCACCGAACAATTCACCCCGCGCGCAGGCCAAAAGATCATCGTATCCGAAGCTTGTGCGCCGGTTCTCCATCCGCATCCTGCCTTGGCCGCCCTGGTGGTCCCCAAACCCCGGAACTCCTAACATAGGCGGTCCGAGGGGCAAAGCCAGCTATCCTCCCGAACCCGGCCAGATTAGAATTGCCCCAGTGTTGTTGCGAAGGAGTTGCATCTTCGATGGCATATGTTACAAACGCAACAATCGCTGCCGAGGACTGTACCAGAACGTGCCCATGACACCGTCGCGCACCATCGTTTTCAGCAACGCGAGCGAAGGCGAGCGGCTCGCAAGCGCGGCTCCGCGCTCCGCGCTCACCGGTTGTCCCTGGCACGACGTGAAGTCCATGCTGCGCGATGTGGGCTTGCGTCCGACCCGCCAGCGCATGGCGCTGGGCTGGATCCTGTTCGGCAAAGGCGACCGGCATATCACCGCCGAGATGCTTTATGAGGAGGCGACCAAGGCCAAAGTGCCGGTGTCGCTCGCGACCGTCTACAACACGCTCCACCAGTTCACCGATGTCGGGCTGTTGCGCCAGGTCGCCGTCGACGGTTCGAAGACCTATTTCGATACCAACGTGTCCCAGCACCACCACTTCTTCGTCGAGGGTGAGAACGACCTTCTCGACATTCCCAACGCCGACGTGGTCGTCGGCAAGACGCCGGTGCCGCCCGAAGGCTACGAGGTCGCGCGCATCGACGTGGTAGTGCGGCTGCGCCGCAAGGGACGCTGAAGGTTCTACACCCAGTTCCGTTCGCTTGCCCGGATGTGGTGCGCCATGAGCCGCGGCCACCCCTCCGGCATTGCGCCCCCCGCGCGCAGGTCGGGCGATTGACTGCCGAGCAGCGACGCTAAGCGCGATGACTTATCTTCAATCGTCATCGCGCTCTAGCTTATTGCTGGAGCATGATCTTTTCCGAAAACCGGTATCCACTTTTCGGGATCATGCTCTCGGGTCAATCCACCTTCTCGTTCGGATAGACTCCCCACAGCTGCACCTGCACGGCCCAGCCGTCGAAGCCCCCTCCCACGATGTAGCACCAGGTCCCGGTGCAGCGCTTCACCATCGCCAGCACGCCGGCTTGCAGTCGCGCCACGACCGCGGCGTTGCTGTCGGCCTTGTCGTAAAGCGGCACGAGCTGGTTCTTGTCCTTGGACGTGACCACCGCCGTGCGCCGTCCCGAGAGCAGCGAATGATAGACCCAGCCATCGGATCCTTCCCAGTCGCGGATGCGCCGCCAGTTATCCGACTCGGCGGTGATCTCCACCGGCAAGCCGGACCGGGTATAGACGAAGGTCACCTCGTGGTCGCGCGTCGGCCCGGCGCGCACATTGACGCGATCGGGCTTGAGGCTGACGAAACGCGGCACCGGCAGGCCGCTCTTGGGACCCACGCCGATTTCCCCCGCATCGGCACGTCCCAGACAGGCCGCCGACACGACAAGGCAGGCCGCCGACACGACCAGGGCGAAAACCGCCGCCCACCGGCGCCGGGCGATCTGCGAACTCGGTCTTGACGTCATCGGTCCACGGCGCCGGAACAGGGTTAGGTGGCGAGCGGGCCGCGGCCACGGCCGCGGCGATTGCGGCGCGGGCGCTTGTCTTCACATGTCCATCTGTTACAGAGGGTCTCTGTTGCAGAAGGACTTGCGATCCCGCCCGCGTCGAAGGGGAACGCCAGTGTCGGGCACCGCGGTTAAGGAGACCTGAACAGAGGATCCCGGCGCGGGGTGGCGGGTTTGGCGAGGTCGAACCATGGCAAATCGCAAAAGGCCGCTGGTCGTCGTCACGCGCAAGCTTCCGGACAGCGTCGAGACCCGCATGCGCGAACTGTTCGACGCGCAGCTCAATCTCGGCGACAAGCCCATGACCCAGGGCGAGCTGGCCGAGACGGTGAAGAACGCCGACGTGCTGGTGCCCACCGTGACCGACCGCATCGACGCCTCGGTGCTGAGCAAGGCCGGCGACAAGCTCAAGCTGATCGCCAATTACGGCAATGGCGTCGACCACATCGACGTCGCAACCGCGCTCAGCCGCGGCATCACGGTGACCAACACGCCGGGAGTGCTCACCGAGGACACCGCCGACATGACCATGGCGCTCATTCTCGCAGTGCCGCGCCGCCTTGCCGAAGGCGCCGCCGTGCTGAGCGAGGACAAGCCGTGGCACGGCTGGTCGCCGACCTGGATGCTCGGTCACCGCATCTGGGGCAAGCGTCTCGGTATCATCGGCATGGGGCGCATCGGCCAGGCGGTGGCGCGGCGCGCCCGCGCCTTCGGGCTGCAAATCCACTATCACAACCGCCGCCGCGTGCCGGCAAAGATCGAGCAGGAGCTCACAGCGACCTATTGGGAAAGCCTCGATCAGATGCTGGCCCGCATGGACATCATCTCGGTCAACTGCCCGCACACGCCGGCGACCTATCACCTGCTGTCGGCACGCCGGCTCAAGCTCATCCGCCCGCAGGCCTATGTCGTCAACACCGCGCGCGGCGAGGTGATCGACGAGAACGCGCTCGTGCGCCTGATCGCATCGGGCGACATCGCCGGCGCCGGGCTGGACGTGTTCGAGCACGAGCCGGCGGTGAATCCGAAGCTCGTCAAGCTCGCACGCCTGGGCAAGGTGGTGCTGCTGCCGCATATGGGCTCGGCCACGCTCGAAGGCCGCATCGACATGGGCGAGAAGGTCATCGTCAATATCAAGACCTTCCTGGATGGACACAGGCCTCCGGATCGCGTCCTGCCGTCGATGCTGTGATGGACCTGCGGCGCGCCCCGATTTTCGGTATCCTGGCCCCAACACAATCTTAGGGAGAGCCCGATGCTTGCTTTGTTGGTGGCGGGCGTGGCCTTCGTTGCCGCGATCCCGCCTGCCGTTGCCGCGCCCGCCGCCGGAGCGGTGCTGGCACCCAGCGACATCCAGTCAACCTTCTTCACCGGTCAGGCCTTCACCTCGTCCACGCCATCGAACGTCAAGTTCAAGATGGTGTTCACGACCGACGGCAAGATGACCCGCGAGCCGCTCGCCCAGGCCGGCGCCAAGGGCGAAGGAACCTGGAAGCTAACCCAGGAGGGCTTCTGCACCACCTGGAAGGGCTCCACGGCCAACTGCTTCCGCGTCCTCACCGCTGGCAACAACAAGTGGTCGGTGATGAAGGGTACGACCGTGATCGCGACCTGGACGAAGTGAGGGGCCAGGGGACAGTAATCAGTAGTCAGTAATCAGAACACACCGCGTCTTACTGATTACTGATTGCTGATTGCTGATTACTGATTACTGACCCCTGTTATGGTCGGATTCTTGCCCGAGAGCGGGTTCGATGGGTCCCACCCGTAGTGGAGGGTCTCGAAGCGCATGGAGCGGGCGTCGAACATGACGAGGCGTCCGACCAGGCCCTCGCCGAAGCCGACGATCTCTCGGATCACTTCGAGCGCCATCAGCGAGCCGAGCACGCCGGTTAGCGCGCCGAGGATGCCGGCCTCGGCACAGGCGGGAACGGTGCCGGGCGCGGGCGGCTCGGGGAAAAGACAGCGGTAGGTCGGGTTGGGCGTTCCGTCCGCGCCGCGCTCGTGGGCACGCAACGTCGTGAGCGTGCCGTCGAACACGCCGACGGCGGCGGTGACGAGCGGCTTCTTGGCAAAGAAACAGGCGTCGGACACGAGATAGCGCGTGGCGAAATTGTCGGAGCCGTCGGCGACGACATCGTAGCCGCCGACGAGGTCGAGCGCGTTGGCTGCCACGAGCCGTGCGGTGTGGGTTTCGACGCTCACATGCGGGTTGAGACGGCGGATCGCGGCCGCCGCGCTCGCCACTTTGGGCTCGCCGATCTCGGGCGTGCCGTGGATCACCTGGCGCTGCAGGTTCGACAGCGCGACCGCATCGTCGTCGATGACGCCGAGCGCGCCGACCCCGGCCGCAGCCAGATAGAGCAGGGCCGGCGCGCCCAGCCCGCCCGCGCCGATGACCAGCACCCGCGCGCGCTTGAGCGCGGCCTGCCCCGGCCCGCCGACCTCGCGCAGGACGATGTGGCGGGCGTAGCGTTCGATCTCCTCCGGACTGAGCATGACGGTCCTGTTCCTCGCCTTCCATCATCTGCGAAAGCAACGGCTTTGCAACGTCACGGCCGCTCGTCCGTGCAAGCTTCATTGCCTTCCGCAGCCGGCTTCCCCTCTGCTGAAAGCACTGCAAGGGCGCATTGGCGGATATAGGGACGATCGGCTAGATTCGCGGCGGGAGACGTCGAGCCGTGCAGGAGTTCCCATGCCCATCGTGGGTGCCGTTCTCGCGCTTCTGGCCGCCACGCTGCCCGCGGCTGCCCAATCATCCGATCCCGCTCCGGCGGCACACGGGGACGCTGCGTTCAGCCTGGCCGCGGCAGCCGCGCGCAAAGGCGCGCCGAAGTCGCCGGGTGCGACCCAAGACACCTCCACGCCGCTCGCCGAGCGTATCGGGATCCAGTTCGACCTCGCCTGGACCGGCGACTACAACGGGCTGATCAACGGCGAGGTCAACGACAAGACCACCGCCGCCATCAAGACGTTTCAACGCAATCGCAAGTTCAAGGAAACCGGTGTGCTCAATGCCCAGGAGCGCGCCCTGCTCGCCGCTTCCGCGAAGGCGAAGCAGGCCCAGGTCGGCTGGACCATGGTCGACGATACCGCCACCGGGGCGCGCATCGGGCTTCCGACCAGACAGGTGCCGAACAGGAGCCAAGGCAGGACCGGGACCCGCTGGTCCTCCGCGCAGGGACAGGTCCAGGTCGAGACCTTCAGGATCAGGGAGCCCGGCACGACGCTGGCGGCGGTGTACGAGCAGCAGAAAAAGGAGCCGCCGACGCGCAAGCTCGAGGTCAATTTCCTGCGCCCGGATTTCTTCATCCTGTCGGGCATGCAGAACCTCAAGAGGTTCTACGTCCGCGCCGAAATCAAGGACGGCGAAGTGCGCGGCATGACCGTCCTCTACGACCAGGCGAACGAGCCCATCATGGATCCGGTAGCGGTGGTGATGTCGAGCGCGTTCACGGCCTTTCCCGGCGTCTCCGGCGTTGCGCAAATCGGTGCGGCGCCCAAGCGCAAGGTGGAGTACGGCACCGGCATCGTCGTCAGCGCGGCCGGACACATCCTCACCGACCGTCAGGTGACCGAGGGCTGCAACGTGATCGTGGTGAGCGGATATGGCGATGCCGACCGGCAGGCGGAGGACAAGACGGCCGACCTCGCGCTCCTGCGCCTGCATGGCGCACCCGATCTCCTGCCTGCGGCGTTCGCCGCCGAAGGTCCGAAAGGTTCTGAGCTCACGCTCCTCGGCATCGCCGACCCGCAGGGCCAGAGCGGCGGCGGCGCGGTGTCGACCGTGGCCGCGAAGCTCAAGGGCGATGCGGTGGAACCGGTGCCACAATCAGGCTTCTCCGGCGGCGCCGCGCTCGACGGTCAGGGCCGCATCGTCGGCATGGTGGCGCTCAAGATGCCGGTCGTGGCCAATGTGGGCGCGACCGATGCGCAGCCGCAGGCGACCGTGGTGCCCGCGTCAGGGATCCGCGCGTTTCTCGAAGCCCAAAAGCTTGCGCCGGCGGCCGCGGCACGCGGCGGCGTCGAGGGCGCGAGGGCTTCGCTGGTGCGGGTGATCTGTGTAAGGAAATAAGTGCCCGCGCGCTTTGCCGGAGCCGGGGCTGCGCTATTCGTTCCTGAACTTCGGCGGCCGCTTCTCGACGAACGCAGCCATGCCCTCCTTCTGATCTTTGGTGGCGAACAGCGCGTGGAAGACGCGCCGCTCGAAGCGCACGCCCTCGGCCAGCGAGGTCTCGAAACTGCGGTTGACCGCTTCCTTCGCCGCCAGCACCGACGGCAGCGACATTGCGGCAATCGTTTCGGCGGCCTTCATCGCCTCGTCCATCAGGCTCGCGGCGGGCACCACGCGCGCGACCAGGCCCGAGCGCTCGGCCTCGGCGGCATCCATCATGCGCCCGGTCAGGATCAGGTCCATGGCCTTCGCCTTGCCGACCGCCCGCGTAAGCCGCTGCGTCCCGCCGATGCCGGGAATGACACCGAGCTTGATCTCGGGCTGGCCGAACCTGGCCGTGTCGGCGGCGATGATGAAATCGCACATCATGGCGAGCTCGCAGCCGCCGCCGAGCGCGTATCCTGCGACCGCGGCGATGATCGGCTTGCGCACGCGCGTGAGCCGCTCGTAATCGGCGGGGTAGTCGGCGCTGGAAATATCGATATAGGACTTGTCCGCCATCTCCTTGATGTCGGCGCCGGCCGCGAAGGCCTTGTCCGAGCCGGTGATCAGGATGCAGCCGATCTCGGCGTCGGCATCGAAAGCCTCGGCCGCGGCGAGCAGCTCGTTCCTCAAGACGGCGTTGAGCGCATTCAAGGCCTGCGGCCGGTTGAGGCGGATGACGCCGACGCGGCCGCGGGTTTCGACAACGATGGCTTGCGTGCTCATGGCTCTCCTTGGTGCTCGTCAGTCTGTCATGGCGTGCCCAGTCTAGCGCTGGCACACCGGGCAAAAGAACGTCGAGCGGCCGGTCTGCACGATGCGCTTGATGGTGCCGGGGCAGCCTCGGGTCGGGCAGGCCTTGCCCTCGCGGTCGTAGACGCGAAAATTATGCTGGAAGTCACCGAGCTCGCCATCGGTGCGGCGGTGGTTGCGCAGCGACGAGCCGCCGGCCGCGATCGCATCCTTGAGCACGGCCTTGATGCCGTCGACGAGCCGGTCCGCGCGTTCGTTCGGCGCGCCGGCCTTGGTCGCGATCGTGGATGCCCGCCGCTTGGGCGAAAGGCGGGCGCGGTTGAGCGCCTCGCACACGTAGATGTTGCCGAGCCCGGCCACGACCCTCTGGTCCGACAGCGCGGCCTTCAGCGACGTCTTCTTTCCTTTGCATGCGTGCGCCAGCATCGCCGCATCGAATTCATTGCCGAGCGGCTCCGGGCCGAGCGCGCGCAGCAACGGCTCCTTGTCGAGCTCGGCCCGGGGGACGAGCTTCATCATGCCGAAGCGGCGCGGATCGTTGAAGGAAATCCGCGCGCCCGAGGACATGTGGAACACCACGTGGTCGTGAGCGGCGCGTTGCGAGCGGTCGTGGTAATAGCCGCCGGGCGTGCTTTCTTTGTGCGTGCGCGCGACGCGAAACGACCCCGACATGCCGAGATGCATCAGCAGCACGTCGCCGGAAGACAGGTCGGCGAGCAGATATTTGGCGCGCCGGCCGAGCCCCTCGACGGTCTTGCCTTCCAGCCGAGCGGCGAAATCCTGCGGCAGCGGCCAGCGCAAGTCGCCACGGTGCGCCTCGACCTTGGTAAAGCGTGCGCCCTCCATGACCGGCTGCAGGCCCCGGCGGACGGTCTCGACTTCGGGCATTTCGGGCATGGTCAAGGAACTCCCGAGTGACACATAGCGCGCTGGGGCCCGCCGCGCTATGGTCCTGCCGCAAAAGGATTATTCGCCATGCCGCGAACCGATGAAAATGCCCATTTCGGCTTCCAGCGGGTACCGCTCGAGGACAAGCAGGCGCGCGTCGACGACGTGTTTCACAGCGTAGCGAGCCGCTACGACCTGATGAACGATCTCATGTCGGGCGGGCTGCACCGGGCCTGGAAGGAGGTGCTCGTCACCACCGTCAATCCGCCCAAAGGCGAACGGCCGTTCGCCTTGCTCGACCTGGCCGGCGGCACCGGCGACATCGCGTTTCGGGTGGCCGCGGCCGGCGGCGTAGGCACGCACACGACCGTCGTCGACATCAACGCGGACATGCTCGCCATCGGGCGCGCGCGGGCTGCGGAGCGCGGACTCGGCGATGCGATCACGTTCGTCGAAGGCAATGCCGAGGCGCTGCCGTTTCCCGATCGCCGCTTCGACGCGGTCGCGGTCGCCTTTGGCATCCGCAACGTGCCGCGCATCGAGGCGGCGCTCGACGAGGCCTACCGCGTGCTGCGGATCGGCGGACGCTTCCTGTGTCTCGAGTTCTCCGCCGTCGATATGCCGGGCCTCGATGCGCTCTATGACTTCTACTCGTTCAACGTCATTCCCGCGCTCGGTCGCGTCGTCGCCCAGGACGCGGAGGCGTACCGATATCTGGTCGAATCGATTCGCCGCTTTCCGCGACCTGCCACGTTTGCCGAGATGATGCGGGCCGCCGGCTTCGCCCGGGTGTCGTTCCAGCGCATGACCGGAGGCATCGTGGCGCTGCATTCGGGCTGGCGGCTGTGATTGCAGGTCTGGCGCACCTCGCCCGTCTCGGCCACGCCGGTTTTGTGTTCGCGCGCGAGGGCGTGTTCGGCCTGATCGATACGACGCGGCTGCCGCTGCCGGCGCGCGCCGCCGTGCGGATGGTGCGGCTGGTCGAGCGGCCGGCGAGCAGCGTGGCGGCGAACCGCCTCGCCGCCGCGCTCACGCGGCTCGGCCCCAGCTATGTGAAGCTCGGCCAGTTCCTGGCGACGCGGCCGGACGTGGTCGGCGTGCTATTGGCGCGCGACCTCGAGAGCCTGCAGGACAAGATGGCGCCGTTCCCGCAGGCGGACGCGGAGCGTGCCGTGGCAGCGGCCTTGGGCAAGCCGCTGCGCGACCTGTTCGCGTCGTTCGGGGGCCCGGTGGCCGCCGCCTCGATCGCGCAGGTGCACCGCGCCGAGGTCGCTGCCGGCGGCGTGCGCCGGACGGTGGCGGTGAAGGTGCTGCGGCCCGGCGTCGAGCGCCGCTTCAAGGTCGACCTCGACGCCTTCACGTTCGTGGCGCGCCTCGCCGAGACCATGTCGCCGGAGGCGCGGCGCCTGCGGCTCATCGAGGTGGTCGACACGCTCAAGCGCTCGGTCGCGATCGAGATGGACCTGCGCTTCGAGGCTGCTGCGCTGTCGGAAATGGCGGAGAACACCCGGGACGATCCCGACTTCCGCGTGCCCGCGGTGGATTGGGATCGCACCGCGCGCGACGTGCTCACGCTCGAATGGATCGAGGCGACGCCGCTGTCCGACCGCGCCCGGATCGAAGCCAAGGGCTTCGATCTCACGCGGCTCGCCCGCGCCGTGATCCAGAGCTTCTTGCGGCACGCATTGCGCGACGGCTTCTTCCACGCCGACATGCATCCCGGCAACCTCTTTGTCGACGACGCCGGCGAGCTGGTTGCGGTCGATTTCGGAATCATGGGGCGGCTGGGGCCCAAGGAACGGCGCTTCCTGGCCGAGATTCTGCTCGGCTTCATCACCCGCAACTATTACCGCACCGCCGAGGTGCATTTCGAGGCCGGTTACGTGCCGCCGCATCATTCGGTCGCGAGCTTCGCGCAGGCGATCCGCGCCATCGGTGAGCCGATCCACAACCGCACGGCGGAAGAGATCTCGATGGCAAAGCTGTTCATGCTGCTGTTCGAGGTCACCGGCCTGTTCGACATGCGCACCCGCCCGGAACTCCTGCTGCTGCAGAAGACCATGGTGGTGGTCGAGGGCGTGGCCCGCGCGCTCGATCCCAAGCTCGACATGTGGACGGTCGCCGAGCCGGTGGTGCGGGAATGGATCGCACGCCATTTCGGCCCGGCCGGACGGCTCGAAGGCGCCGCGGAAGGGGCGATCGAGGTCGGCCGTTTCCTGGGCGGGGTACCGGAGCTGCTGTCGCGCGGCGCGGTCCTGGTGGAGCAGCTCGACACCATCACCCGCGACGGCCTGGTGCTGGCGCCGCAGACGGTCGCGGACATCGGCCGTGCGGAGGCGCGGCGCAACCGCTGGACCACGGCGGCGCTATGGGCGATCGCGGTGCTGCTGGCGTGGCTGGTCTATCTGCTGGTCCGTTAGAGGCGCATCCCCATTGAAGTGGAAGCGACGCGAGCGACAAACTCGGTCGGCCGAGCGCGCGGCACCGTTCTGCATCAAACCCAAAGAGATGCGCTCTAGTTCGCAGCATGCCGCGGCCGCGCGTCAGGGGCAGCCGGCCGCATTGGCGATGCAATTCCTGACCCAGCTGTTGTAGCGTGCAACCCGGGTGTAGACGCCGTACTTGCCGGGCCTGGCGCAACCCTCGCCCCAGCTCACGACGCCGACGAGCTTCGGCGCGGAACCGCCGGGCCGGTAGACGATCGGGCCGCCGCTGTCGCCCTGGCATGAATCCACACCGCCGGCGGCCTTGCCGGCACAGATCATGTTCTCGGTGATCTTTCCGTTATAGCTGAGCGGGTCATTGCAGACCTCGCGCGTCACGAAGGGAACATCGACTTCCTGAAGATCCCTGACGACGGCCGCGCCTTGAGCCGTTGCGCCCCATCCCGTGACCGTCAGGACTTTGTCCTTGACCAGCACCGACGCCTCCTCGGCCGGCTCGAGCAAGGCGATCTGTTGCATGGTCGTTCCGAGCGCCAACGGGCTCTTGAGCTCGATCAGGGCGATGTCTTCATCGCTCGTGCCTCCGTTGTAGTTCTTGTGCACGATGATTCTCGCCGCGTTCACGCGATGCACGCCCGACATCAGGACATTGGTCCCTGCCACCACGTGGACATCCGCTGCCCGCACACGGACGAGACAATGCGCGGCGGTGACGATCCACTTGTTGTTGTAGATCGTGCCGCCACAGAAATGACCCTGGTTCGGGTTCGCGATCCACGACACCACCAGCGAAACCTGCCAGGGATATTCGCCGGGAGCGGCGGGCTTGCCGCCGACGATCTTCGGAGTTCTGGTTGCGCAGAAAGCGCAACACGGTGTCGTCAAAATCGGCGTTCCGCTTCTCATAGGTGCTCTCGGACAGGACGCTTTCGTCCGCACCCGCCTGCCCGATGCCGAGCGCCAGAGTCCCGGCGAGCAGCGCCGCGCTCATGATCTTGAAGTCGCTCATCGCATCCCTCCTATCGACCGAAAATCCGTATGCGCAGATCGCCGCTCGCCAGCGGCACGCCTTCGACCGTGGTGACGCGGTCGCGCGAAACCCCGTTGGCGGCGAGAACCGCGCGCACATGGATGGCTCTGAGACCGTAAATTTCGTCCTGGCCCTTGCCCTCCGCTTTCGGCGTGGCGATCGAGACCCAGCTGATGTCCTTGCCGCCCCGCTTGAGCTCCTCGATCACTTTCACCAATGGGGTTTCGTCGACGAGCGACCTCAATCCGCTCGATCGGCCGGACACGTTGACCTCCGCCAACGGCTCCCCGATCTCCACTGGGCCGGACGGGCGGTCGGGCCGTAGCTGTTCGAGGTAGAACTCCCGGCCGTCGAGGGCCCGCCCGCGCAGCCAGGTATTCTTCTGCGCATCCTCCTCGATGCCCTCGACCACCACCCGCGTTCCCGCCCCCAGCTGCTGCGCTACCGGAGCATCCGCCTGCGGTCGCGTGCGCGCCTCGGCCGGAGCCGTCACGACCCCCTCGCCGAGCCGGACCAGCGCTTCGGCGCTCGCGCGCGCGGGGTCGGCAACGCGAGCCTCGGCGATGGCGCGCGCCTCCTCGGCGATTGAGCGAAGCCGCGCGGCCGCGCTGCGGCCCTCGCGCTGCAGCCGGGGCCGGCGGTGACGCGGCCGGGGCGTCCATTGCGGGTGGAACGCCCGCCGGCGTGGGTCCTCGTGCGATCGCGACCGAGGCGCGCGGTGCGAGGACGCCCTCGATGCGCGGCAACGCGATGCCGGCGCCTGGACGCGAGGCCCATGCCGCTTCCGGAGCGGCCGGCGACACGACGCTGGTCCGCACCAGGGGGGCATCGGGGTTTTCCGCGAGCCACCGCCGTGCCGCCGCGCCATAGGGTCCTGTGCCGTGCCGGCTCAGGAAGCGGCTCACGGCGCGGACCGTGCCTTCGTCGAGCGTCGCGATCCAGGCCTGCCTCTCCTCCTCCAGGACTTCCGCCGATGGCGCGAAATACACCTCCGCCGAGGAGGAATCCGAGAACCACGGCACCTGCTTGTTCTCGGTCTTGAACCTGACGGCGAAGCGGACCTCCTTCCTGACGTCGTCGAGGTCCTTTCCCGGCGCCGGCAGATGCTCGGCGAGCGCCTCGGTGTAGACGCTGAGATCGGCGCCGGCGCTGCCGAGCGAGATGGCGCCGGCATCGGAAGAAAAGCCGATGACGATGTTCTCGGCGGCAATCCTCGCCTCTGCCAATCCCTTCGCGACGAGATTTTTGGCGGTCGGGTCGCTCTCGTCGAGGAAGTCGCCGATGTTGCGGCACGCATCGAGCAGCATCAGAACGAAGCTCGGATGGCGTTCGTTCATGAGCATGTACAGCGAGCTCGCTGAAACGAAGGTGGTGAACACGTCGCCGCTGTCGACGCTGCGCGGAAACTGCAGGGGCGCAAGGTAGTTCTCGCCGGCATAGGTGAAACCATGGCCGGAGAAATAGAACACCGCGATGTCGCCTTCGCCGAGCGCGCTCACGAACGGCAGAAAGTGGACCGTCAGGAATTCGGCGCGCGTCTGGACGTCCTTGACCTTGGTGACGGTGAACCCGAGCTTGCGGAGGATCTCCTCCATCTTGTCCGCGTCCGCGCGCGCCCCCGGAAGCTTGGTCGTGTTGGCGTAGTCGGCATTGCCGATCACGAGCGCGAGGCGCTTCGGCGGCTGGCCCTCGAGATAGCGGCTGTTCTCCGCGTTGGCGGCCTCAACCGCGCCGGCGCCGAACAGGCCGAGGGACAGGAAAAGGCCGATATAACGCCAGGCATAGGCCATGCTGTGACTCTTCCAAAGGGCGTATCTCGCCTCTAATTCAACTTATGAGTGCATATGCCTGAAGTCAATACTAATGCGGAAACGTGCCAACTGCATTTCGATTTCGGGATCGCCGATTGATTGCATTGATTGCATTGCAATCGCCAGGTATTCTGACCATCCAAAGGGCGTTTCAGGCATGGGCAGCATCACCATTCGCCAGCTCGACGATGACTTGAAGCAGCGCCTGCGGCTGCGCGCGGCGAGACATGGCCGCTCCATGGAGGACGAGGCGCGGACCATCCTGCGCCAGGCGGCGGCGGTCGAGGAGAGCTGGCCCGCAGCCGAGGTCCGCCGCCCCGCAGCCCCCGGCGCCAACCTCACGGCGGACGAACCGGCGCGCCGGCTCGGCAACGGTCCAGTGGCCGGCACCCAGCGCGTGCTCCTGATCATCGGGGGCGGCATCGCCGCCTACAAGTCGCTCGATCTCATCCGCCGGCTGAAGGAGCGCGGGCTCGCCGTGCGCTGCATTCTCACCGCCGCGGCGCAGGAATTCGTCACCGCGCTGTCGGCCGGTGCGCTCTCGGGCGAGCGCGCGTTCACGGAATTGTTCGATCCGGCGAGCGAGTTCGACATCGGCCACATCAGGTTGGCGCGCGAAGCCGATCTGATCGTGGTCGCACCAGCCACCGCGGATCTCATGGCCAAGATGGCAGGCGGCCATGCCGACGATCTCGCCTCGGCCGTACTGCTCGCCACCGATCGCACGGTGCTGGTGGTGCCGGCGATGAATCCGCACATGTGGGAGCATCCGGCGACCCGGCGCAATCTTGCGCGGCTCGCCGAAGACGGCGTCGCGGTGCTCGGGCCGAATACGGGCGAGATGGCGGAGGCGGGCGAAGCCGGTGTCGGGCGCATGGCGGAGCCGCTCGAAATCGCGGCGGCCGCGGTGTCGCTGCTGAGCCATGCCGGCGGCGACAAGGCGCTCGCAGGCATGCGCGTGATCGTCACGTCCGGCCCGACCCATGAGCCGATCGATCCGGTCCGCTACATCGCCAATCGCTCGTCGGGCAAGCAAGGCCATGCCATCGCCGCCGCCGCCGCCGCCGCCGGCGCCGAGGTGACGCTCGTATCCGGACCGGTCAATGTGCCCGATCCGGTCGGCGTGAAGACCATCAAGGTCGAAACCGCGCAGGACATGCTGGGCGCGGTGACCAAGGCGCTGCCCGCCGATGTCGCGGTGTTTGCCGCCGCGGTCGCCGATTGGCGCGTCGAGGAGCCGAATGCGAACAAGATCAAGAAGCAGGCGGGCGGACCGCCGCGGCTCGGCCTCATTGAAAATCCCGACGTGCTCGCGACCGTGGCGCATGATGCGCGCCGCCGGCCGCGTCTCGTCATCGGGTTCGCAGCCGAGACCGATCACATCATCGAGCACGCGAAGGCGAAGCTTGCCAGCAAGGGCTGCGACTGGATCGTCGCCAACGATGTCTCGGCCGTCAACCGGCATCATGGGCGGCGACCGCAATACGGTGCATCTCGTGACCGCCCGCGGAGTGGAATCCTGGCCGCCGCAATCGAAAGAAGCGGTGGCACACGCGCTTGTCGTGCGCATTGCGGAAGCGCTCGCGGGAGCCAAGCGGTGAACACCGTCCAAGTGCGGATCATGCGACTGGCGCATGCCGCCGACCTGCCGCTCCCCGCCTACCAGAGTGAGCTCGCGGCTGGGCTCGACCTGACCGCCGCCGTGCCGGCGGACGCGCCCGTGACCATCGCGCCGGGTCAGCGCGCGGCGATTCCAACCGGGATCGTCATCGGACTACCTCCGGGGACGGAAGGGCAGATCAGGCCTCGGTCTGGGCTGGCCCTACGCCACGGCATAACGGTCCTCAACGCCCCCGGCACCGTGGACGCCGACTATCGCGGCGAGGTCCATGTAATCCTTGCGAATTTCGGTGACCAGCCATTTACCATCGAGCGTGGCGCGCGCATTGCGCAATTAATTCTCGCGGCTACACTGCAAGCAACGGTTTGCGAAGTCGCAAGCCTCGGTGAAACCACACGCGGGATAGGGGGTTTTGGTTCTACTGGTACTGGACGGCCGACGCAGTCCGACTAGACCGTCATTCGACAGCAATATATTACCACCCTGTTCCGTTCTCGACTGCAGATTTTCCCATGGCTCTCCTGCCTCGCAAAGGCATACTGGCGATCACCGCGGTCATCGACATCGCACTCAACGCGCGCGGCCGTCCGGTTGCAGCCCGAGCGCTCGCAACGCGCCACAGCTTGCCGCCGCGGCACCTGGAGCCGATCCTGCAGGCGCTCGTGCGCCACGGCATCCTCAGGGGCATCCGCGGACCGCGCGGCGGCTACGAGCTCGCCCGCGATCAGCGCCGCATCACCGCCGACGATATCCTGCGCGCCGCCAGCACTGCCGATGAGATCGACGGGCCGGCGCTCGCTGATTCCATCCTGCTGAGCAAAGTGGTGATCCCCGCACTCGGCCAAGCCGAGCATGCCTTTTCCATCGCGCTGGCGCGCATCAGTGTCGAGGACTTGGCGCTTACCGCCGAAGGCCTCCGGGCAGTGGCAAGCAAGCGCTAGTGTCCCGATTCCGAAGTTCGTCACATCTTGCAGCACGCTCAATACGAACTTCGGAATCGAAAGGACACTAGCAAACCTATGGTTCTAGTGCGGTTTTGGATTTGAAGTTCCTGTACGAGATTGCCGCGAAGACTGCAGGAACTTCAAATCCACCGCACTAGTTATTTCAGCCCGCCTTGCGGCCCTGCTTCATGCTGTCCCACCAGGGACAGACGCCGGGCATGGGATTGTAATTGCCCTCGATCACCTGGACCGGCTGGCGCTGGCCGTTCTGCGCGGCCTCGATGCAAAGCAGACGCGATTCTTCCTTCTTCTCCGCCGACATCCAGCGGCGCTCGTGCCCCCACAGGCTCGGGCCGAATTTGCGCTCGAACGGCTTCCAGATGTTGTCGTCGATCAGCTGGCCGCCCCAACCGTACTCGACCAGGAAGCCCGAGGGATTCCAGGTGTAGAACGAGGTGACGTAGTCGCCGGAATGGCGGCCGAGCGTGACCCCGATGCGCTCGGGATCGCCGAGCGCGAGATCATAGCCTTGGCCCACGTCGTCGAAGCTGTAGAGCTCCACCATCATGTGATGGACCATGTTGATGCCGCTCTCGACGAAGGCGATGCTGTGATGACGCGGATTGACGTGGAAGAAATAGGCGGGGAACGGACGCAGCCAATAGTCGCTGACCTTGAACTCGAGCACATCCTGATAAAACGTCATCACCTCGGCGATGCGCTCGAAATGCATCACCACATGGCCCATGCCGAGCGGGCCGGTGCGGAAGCCGGAAATGTTGCGGCCCGGCTTGAACGGATCGGCAGTCGTTTCCGCGCCGTGGAAGATTTCGAGGCGGTTGCCGGCGGGATCATTGAGCACGATCAGGTCGGCCACGCGCCGCTCGTCGGCGAGCGCGCGCGAGCCGCGCGCCACCTTGGTGCCGGCCGCCTCTATTTTCGCGGCGACTGCATCGAGCGCCGAAGCATCCGCGACCTCCCAGCCGAAGAAGCCGATGCCCTCTCCGCCGTCGGCATCCACAACGAGCCGCTGCTTGCGGTCGTCCATGCGGAACGCGAGGCTCGAGCGGCTCCTGTCGATCCGCTGCAGGCCGAGAAAGTTGCTGCCGTACGTTGCCCAATCGCCCAGGTCCTTGGCGCGAACCCCGATATAGCCCAAAGCCTGGATGCCCATGATGGTCCTCGATCGTTCGCTTTTCTCGCCGCTTCTCGCCGCGGGTCGGTGCCAAAAAACTAGACCGTTGCGGATGGAACCGCCAGCCCGCCTCGGGTCCTTGACGCTTGCCGGACGCTACGCGCTCGCGGCCGCCGCTCGCTTGGCCAGCTTGCCCTTGAGCCGGGGATAGGCGCGCAGCGCGTTGCCCTCGAAAATCTTCTTCCTGTCCGCGGCCGAGAGCCCCGGCGCGTGGTCGACGTAGCGCTTGGTGTCGTCGAAATCCTGCCCGGTCTGCGGATCCTTGCCGCGCACGGCGCCCACCATCTCCGACGCAAACAGGATGTTGTCGATCGGCACCACTTTGGTGAGAAGGTCGACGCCGGGCTGGTGGTAGACGCAGGTGTCGAACCACACATTGTCCTTCATCATCTCGTCGAGCGGCGGCCGCTTGTTGTTGAGCGCCAGGCCGCGGTAGCGGCCCCAGTGGAACGGCACCGCGCCCCCGCCATGGGGGATGATCAGCTTCAAGGTCGGAAAATCCTTGAACAGGTCGCCCATGATGAGCTGCATGAACGCCGTCGTGTCGGCATTGATGTAATGCGCTCCGGTGCCGTGGAAGTTGGGATTGCAGGAGGCGCTGACATGCACCATCGCGGGGACGTCGAGCTCCACCATCTTCTCGTAGAGCTTGTACCACCAGCGGTCGGTGAGCGGCGGCGTGGTCCAATAGCCGCCCGACGGATCGGGGTTGAGGTTGCAGCCGACGAATCCGAATTCCTTCACGCAGCGCTCGAGCTCCGCGATGCAGCTCTCCGGCGACACGCCCGGCGATTGCGGCAACTGGCACACGCCGATGAAATTGTCGGGATAGAGCGTGCAGACGCGATGGATCATCTCGTTGCACAGCTGCGACCAGGCCAGGCTCACGCTGTAATCGCCGATATGGTGACTCATGCCCATGGCGCGCGGGGAGAAGATCGTGAGGTCGGTCCCGCGCTCGCGCTGGAGCTTGAGCTGCGCCCCCTCCAGGCTCTCGCGGATCTCGTCGTCGGTGACCTTCAGCGACGTCTTCGCGGGCTGCTTGGCGGGCTCCTTGACGTTGTCGACCTGCTCCTTGCGCCATCGCAGCAGGTCCTTCGGCTCGGTCGTGTAGTGGCCGTGGCAATCGATGATCATGACACCGTCGCTGAGGATTGTGGGCACCAGCCCTGGAACATGAGCCGGATGTCCGGCCCGCGACCGAATGCTACGAACCGGGCTTCACCATTGTCAAACCAGGATTGGGGTCTGTTAGGATGCGGGCCAAACACAGTGCAGGGGAGAAAGCATGGCTGATATTCCGCGTTTGAACGGCGTGATCCGCGCCTTGGAAGCCGGCAAACCGGCGTTCACGTCGTTTTGCCAGGCCGATCCCGAGACCGCGATTGCGATGGCCACCGCCAAGTACGATGGCATCGTGTACGAGATGGAGCACAATCCATGGGACATCAGGGCGCTGCGGGATAGCCTGCAATACATGCTCAACCGCGGCCAGATCGCGAAATCCGGGTCGGTCGCGCCCACTGTCACGCCGATGGTGCGCATCCCGCCGAACGGCGCAGAGAAGGCGCAGTTTCACGCCAAGCAGGCGCTCGACCTCGGCGCCTATGGCATCGTGTGGCCGCACATTTCGTCCGTCGACGAGGCCTATAACGCGGTCGCGGCCTGCCGCTATCCGCGCCTGAAGACCGCACCAATGTATGAGCCCGCCGGCATTCGCGGCGACGGGCCGACCGCCGCCGTGCGCTATTGGGGCCTGTCCCAGCAGGATTATTACGACCGCGCCGACGTGTGGCCGGTCAACCCCAAGGGCGAGATCTTCGTGATCCTGATGATGGAGGACACGCGCGGCATCGAAGCGTTGCCCGATATTCTGCAGAAGGTGCCCGGCATCGGCGCGATACTCATTGGCGAGGGCGATCTCTCCCAGGAGCTCGGCTATCCCCGGCAATACGAGCACCCGGAGGTGCTCAAATGGATGGCGCGCGTGGTCGATACCTGCAAGCGGCACAACGCGGTCGTCGGCCATCCGCACGTCGATTCCAGCAATGTGGAGCGCATCCTGGGCGAGGGCTACCGTTTCCTGATGGCCGCGCCGGTACGCAGCTACGCAGCCCTCGACAAGGGCTTGAAGTTGGCCGGAAGGGCGTAACGGCCAGGGACCAACGGCGCCGACCTGTCGCAGAAGCGGGCGCGCCCCACGTCGGGAGGAAACGATGAAGTCGGTGCTCGCCGCCTTGCTCGCGATGCTGGCCGTGCTTGTCGCGGCTCCTGTTTCGGTGACGGCGCAAGACGCCGCCTACCCGACCCGCCCGGTCAAGATCCTGGTGGCGTTTCCGGTGGGCGGGTTGCTCGACACCGTCTCGCGCGTCGTCGGCGAGAAGCTCTCCTCGCTGCTGGGACAGCAAATCATCATCGAGAGCCGCCCCGGCGCCGGCGGAACGCTGGCGACCGCCGCGGTCGCGCGGGCGGAGCCCGACGGCTATACCTTGATGATGATCAACGACAACCACGCCGTGAACCCGAGCGTGTTCAAGAGCATTCCCTATGACAGCGTGAAGGATTTCGCCCCGGTCGGCTTCGTCGGCAGCGCACCCATGGTGCTCACCGCGAACGCACAACTCCCCGTTCGCACGGTCAAGGACCTGGTGGACCTCGCGCGGCAAAAGCCCGGCACGATCTCGTATGGCTCGGTCGGTCCCGGCAGCGCGAGCCATCTCGCCGGCGAGCTGTTCGTCGCCAAGGCCGGCATCAGCATGCTGCACGTTCCCTTCCGCGGCGGTGCGCCGGCGCTGACCGACCTCGTGGCCGGCCATGTCAACACCATGTTCCTCACCGCCGTCGTCGGCATGCAGCAGATGAAGGCCGGCGCCCTGACGCCGCTCGCAATCGCGGCACCGGCGCGCTTCGAGATGCTGCCGGAGGTGCCGACCATGGCCGAGGCCGGATATCCGCTGGAGGCGGCCTATTGGTTCGGCCTGGCCGCACCCGCGGGCACGCCGCCCGCGATCCTCGCGAAGCTGGAAAAGGCGCTGTCCGATGTCCTCGCCATGCCCGATGTGCGCAAGCGGCTGACGGAAATGGGAGCGGTGGTGACGCCGCTCGGATCGAAACAGTTCGGCGACTACATCCAGGCCGAGATGCGCAAGTGGTCGGACGTCATCACCCAGAACAAGATCACGTTTCAGTAGCCGACTTCCCAGGAACAACGGGCGCAATCGTCCGGACCCGGGGATTTCGGTCGAGCTGACTGGTCGGTATTCGGACGCAGATATTCTCTTCGATCGGAGGCGGTCATGAACATGCGGTGGATGCGCATTGATCAATTCGACCGCGCTGAGCAGCCGCGGATGTGTGGGCATTCCTCAGGCTGATTGCGGCCCCAACAGGGAGGGCAAGCAACCATGTCGGACCTGATACGACGCCGGACTTTCGTGGCCGGCAGCTTGGCTTCGATCGCCGTTGTCCGTCACGCGTCGGCAACACCGCCCGCGGTGATCGCGGACGGCACTCCCATCGGCCGCGGCAAGCTGCTTGTCGTGCACGAGGATGCCTCGGGCCGCATCGTCGCGTTCGATTCCTCGAGCTATCTCGGCACGTACCCGACCGGCCCGACCGACGTGATCGTGGTTGGCTCCTATTGCGGCACGCGGATTCTGGCGCCGATGTTCACCCGCGGCGTCAAGGCCGTGATGGCAACCGATGCCGGCATCGGCAAAGACGACGCCGGCATCAGCGGGCTCAAGCACGGCGAGCAGATCGGCGTGCCGGTCGCCACCATCGCGGCGATGTCGGCGGAGACTTCAAACGGCCGTTCCACGCTCCTGGGCGAGATCAGCCACGCGAATGCACAAGCGCGCGCGCTCGGCGTCGCACTGGGCATGGTCGCCTACGAGGCGGCGGCGCGTCTCGCCAGGGCGTCGTCCGGCAAGCCCATCCCAACGCCGCTCGGCGCGGAGGAGGCGCCGGTTGTGGTCGAGGAGACCCCGAGGGGGCGCATCTGGGCCACGCCCGGCACCACCGCAATCAAGGACCAGGTCCCGAACGATGTGATCTGTAGCGGCGCCAATTCCAGCCGCGTGTTCTCCGACGGCGTGCTGCGCATCGCGGCCAAGGGCGCAATCGCCAACGACGCCGGCATCGCCAAGAACAACACCGCCGTCGAAGGGGTCAAACTCCTGGGCGAGCGAGGCATTCCTGCGGCCGCGGCCGCGACCATGTCGGCGCGTCTCGGCGAGGGTCTGAGCACGTGGAACGACGGCGTCATGTCCGTCGTCAATCCGGTCGCCGCCGCGCGCGGCGTGAAGGTCGGCATGTCCGCCAAAGAGGCCGCCCGGCTGATGCTTTAGCGGAGGGTCGCACCAGTGGTTTGCCCGGTGCAACACGCAGGTTATCAGCGCGGGCTGGCCGCCAGCCTCGACCACGGCGTGCTATCGTGCGCTGGCCAAGAGCCGAGGGCGCCGACACGTCGTGCCAAATGACCGCTCCGGGGCCACAACCGGACATCCCGACGAACTTCATGTCCTTCTTCGGCATCCGTTTCAGCTGCTAACGCAGTCCTCTCTGCCTATCGGGCAGCTCCATTTCGAGGAGCGACGAGCTGAGCGACTTACCGTGGGGATCGAGGGATAGCGACCGCGTTACGCCGCCGCCGAGCGCCTCGTACAGAACGAAGTTGAGCGCACCGATACCGGGTAACTCGTAGCGCTCGACGCGACCTCGCACGATGTCGCTAAAGTGTGCCTTCACCCGATCGGCAGTAACATGCTCGGCGATGAACGCGTAGTCCCCGGGCTCGTGCGCAATAACTGAGATGTTGGAGACGTTGCCTTTGTCGCCGGCGCGCGCGTGAGCAAGTTCGCGGAGCTTCATCGTCAAGTCACCTCGTATGTCACGCTGGTCTTGACGTCCGAGCGCGGGAACAGCGTGGACACGACCGCGATCACCTGACGCGCCGACTTCCATGCCCCTCCGCCGCCGGCGGGACCGTTGAGCCATAACGTCTCGACTTCATTCCCGATGCGGATCGCATCCTTCAGACTGTCGGTGCGGCCAATGACTCGGATGCGCGCTTCTTCGGGTTCGGGACCGCTGCCGACAAGAGGGCCGCGGTGCAGGCTGTCTATACCAATGATCTCTAACCGAAGCTCCGTAGTCGCAATCGCGGTCAGCTTCAGCCGTTCGGCCACGATCTGCAGTGCGAGCCTAGCCCGCGCCAGGGCGCCGGGGCCGGCATAGGAGAACTGTCCCTCGCCGACGTAGCTGTCAAAATAGCCGATCGAAACCTTTAGTGTGTCGGTCCGCGCGTGCCCTGTGCCACCGGAAACGGCCACACGATCCGGCCCAGCCTGCTCCAAGCGCACGTTTGAAAAATCCGCCACCACATCCGGTTGGTAGTAGCGCGCCGGGTCATGCACCTCATACAGCAACTGTTCCTTACAGGTTTTCAGGTTTACCGTA
The DNA here is from genome assembly GCA_963827585.1 of uncultured Alphaproteobacteria bacterium. Lineage (GTDB taxonomy): Bacteria > Pseudomonadota > Alphaproteobacteria > Rhizobiales > Xanthobacteraceae > VAZQ01. The sequence goes on along the minus strand of CAWHCK010000002.1, from coordinate 42,574 downwards.
CCGCCGGTGTCAGACAGCTTGCCGATCACCGCCGACCCGTCCTCGCTGACCTCGGCCAGCGGAAATCCGAGCCGCGCCAAGTTAGGCGCATCCTTGTAGCCCGGATCGACGAAATAACCGCCTGTGATCTGCCCGGCGCATTCCAGGAGATGCCCGACCACGGTGCCTTTGCCGAGCCGGTCCCAGTCGTCCGATGCCCACCCGAATTCGTGCATGAGGGGTGCAAGAAAAAGCGCCGGATCGCTCACTCGTCCGGTAATGACAACGTCAGCGCCGCTCGCCAACGCTTCGACAATCGGCCCCGCGCCAAGATAGGCATTGGCCGAAATCATTCTATCCGCGACGTCGGCCGCGCGACCTCGCGTTTCAATCAACGGCAAGTCGCGATGTCGTACCGCCTCCGTGACATCGTCGCCGGCGACAGCCGCGATCTTCAGTCCCGACACCCCCAACTCGCGGGCGACGCTGGCGGCCGCACGCGCAGCGCCAACCGGATTTGCGGCGCCCATGTTGGTGATGATCTTCAACTTGTTCGCGGCGCAAGGGCGCAGCACCGCGGTGAACCGCTCGGTCAGTAGCGGATCAAAGCCGCCGTTGGGATCGCCGCGCCGTGCTTGCTGCGCCATCGCGATCGTCCGCTCCGCCAAGCACTCGAAGACGAGATAGTGGAGCTTGCCGCGCTCGGCGAGATCGACCGCCGGCTCGATGCGATCGCCCGAGTAGCCGGCCCCTGCGCCGATTTTGATCGTTCTCATCGCTGGACTCGACCACGGGTACGGCGGCGGCGATTGACCGGTGTGCGGATCATCCTATCCTTGGGTTCCGGCCGCTGTCTAACCAACTGAACCACAGGAGGGACACATGAAGCTCCGGCACATTGCCGCTGCGTGCGCGCTTGCGGGGCTTACGGCGGCTTCAACGGCCGCGGTGGCTCAGGATTTTCCTTCACGCGCGATCAAGTTCGTCGTGCCGTTCACGGCCGGCAGCGCCACCGACACGCTCGCGCGCGTACTGGGCCAGAAGCTCAATGCGACGCTCGGCTGGACGGTGATCATCGAGAACATTGCCGGCGCAAGCGGCCAGACGGCGGCGTCGAACGTGGCCCGTGCCGCACCCGACGGGCATACCGTGTTCATTACCAGTAACACGACGCACGCCGCCAACCAGAACCTCTTCAAGAAGCTCTCATACGACCCCATCGCCGATTTCGAGCCGATCACCAGACTGGGCAATATCACGTTGGCGCTCGCCGTTCATCCTTCGGTGCCAGCCAACAATGTGCGGGAGCTTGTCGCATACGGAAAGGCCAATCCAGGCAAGCTGTCGTTCGGGGCGGGCTCGACTTCGGCGCGCATGGCCAGCGAAATGCTCAAGGCGCGGGGCGGCTTCGACATGCTGCATGTGCCCTACCGCGCCAATCCGCTCGCGGTCGCCGATCTCCTAGGCGGGCAAATCTCGCTGGTGTTTGCCGATGTCTCGACGACCCTGCCGCAGATCCTTGCAGGTAAGGTCAAGGGACTCGGCGTGTCCAGCGTTCAGCGCTCGCCGCTCGCACCCGACCTGCCGACCATGATCGGAAGAAGGCATCCCAAACTACGAGATGATCGGCTGGTTCGCGGCATTCGTCCCGGCCAAGACGCCGAAGCCGATCGTCGAAAAGCTCAACAGCGCGATCAAGACCGCGGTCGAGGACAAGGCGGTCCAGGAGAGTTTGCTCAAAGCGGGGATCGAACCGCTGACTAGCACGCCAGAGGAATTGCGAGCTTACGTCGTCTCCGAGACCAAGAAGTGGGCCGACGTCGTGAAGGCTGCTGGCATCGAGCCGGAGTGACGTGTCGTTGCAAGTGTCCGGTTCGGGTAAACTGAGAAGCTCGCGGCGAGCACATCTTTTCCGAACTACCGACATCACATGGGTTGGTCGGTCTGTCTTCTGTCGTCCGCTCGTTCACGGTCTGGACTCTTACGGCCGCTTTCCGCTTGGGGGTAAAGTGGCTTGATTCGCGAGCCGTTCGGCGGAGGAGGCACTGCGCCCTGCGGCCTGCGAGCCGGCGGTCGCACGCCCGCCGGGAGATGCGGCGATGGGGCAAACCGGTATGCCGGACGCGATCCGGACCACCGTGGAGAGCTTTGGGGCTCATCCGCAGCGCAACGCGCATTCACCCTTGAGGACGCGCTATGGCGGATTCCGCGCGCCGCCGCGGTCGCTCTGTCGGTGCTGCTGCCGCATGCGGCTGCTTGCGCCGGCGAGACGGGTGAGCGGCACGCCTCCACGATCTTCGAGACATATGTCTCGTCCCTGCTCTTGCTCGATCGTCATGAGATCGCCGCGCTCACGCTCACGCTCGGCATTCTCTGCTTTGCCGTGGTCACCGCCGCCCTGCTCGTGCGCACCCGCGGGCGGCTCGCGGCGGCCGAAGCATGGGCGCGCGATGAGACCGTGGCATCGCGGGCAGCGGTCGATCGCGCCTATGCGCTCCTCCTCTCCGAGCGGCAAATCCTGGTGGCCTGGGCCGCGGCCGCCGACGAGCCCGAAATCATCGGCGATCCCACGCTGGTGACCAGCGCCGAGGCGCCCCACCGCGTGCTCGCCTTCGGCACCTGGCTCGAGCCCGACGCTGCGCGCGAGATGGAGCGTTCGGTCGATGCTCTGCGCGCGCGGGGCGTGAGCTTCGCGCTGACCGTGACCACGCTCGCCGGCCGCGTCATCGAAGCCAAGGGCCAGGTCACCGGCGGACGCGCGATCCTGCGGCTGCGGGAGGTGAGCGGCATCAAGTACGAGCTGGCCGAACTCGCACGCCGCCACCAGAAGCAGACCGACGACGCGGCGGCCATCCGCGCGCTGATCGAGGCGGTATCCGCCCCGGTTTGGGCGCGCGACGAGGCCGGCAAGCTCGTGTTCGTGAATCGGGCCTATGCGAGCGCGGTCGAGGCTACGGACGGGGCGGACGCGGTCGAACGTGGGGTCGAGCTGTTCGATCGCGGCGGGCGCAGCGAGCTCCTGCGCGCGCATGAGGCGACCCAGTGCTATTCGGCGCGTCTTCCCGCAGTTGTCGCCGGGGAGCGCCGCAGCTTCGACGTGATGAGCGTGCCGGCGGCACGCGGCAGCGCCGGGATCGGGATCGATGCGACCGAGGCCGAGTCGATGCGCGCCGAGCTCAAGCGCATGGTGGATGCCCACCGGCGCACTCTCGACCAGCTCGCGACCGGCGTCGCCATCTTCGGGTCGAACCAGCGGCTCGGCTTCTACAATGCCGCCTATCGCTTGCTGTGGGACCTCGATTCCGGCTTCCTCGACCAGGGGCCGACGGATTCAGCCGTGCTCGATCAGTTGCGCGCCGCCCGCAAGCTCCCGGACGAGCAGGATTTCCGCCAGTGGAAGACGGCGCTCTACGAAGCCTACCGCGCGGTCGAGGCCAAGGAGCACATGTGGCACCTGCCGGACGGCCGCACGCTGCGGGTGGTCACCACGCCCAATCCCGAAGGTGGCGTGATCTATCTCTTCGACGACGTCACCGAGCGGCTCGACCTCGAACGCCGCTACGACGCCTTGATCCGGGTTCAGGGCGAGACGTTGGACAACCTCACCGAGGCGGTCGCGGTGTTCGGCAGCGACGGACGGCTGCACCTCTACAACCCGGTTTTCGCGCTCATGTGGAGACTTTCAGGCGAGATGCTGTCCGAGCGGCCGCATATCGAATCGGTCAGCAATTGGACGGAGCCGCTCCACGGCGACCACCCGCTCTGGCAGCGGCTGCGGGCAACGATCACGGCGATCGACAACCGCGAGCCGGTCATCGGCCGGCTCGAACGCCCCGACGGCAAGTTGGTCCATTGCGCCACCATGCCGCTCCCCGACGGCGCCACGCTGGTGACCTTCCAGGACGTGACCGACACCGTCAATGTCGAGCGTGCGCTACGCGAGCGCAACGAAGCGTTGAAGACTGCCGACAAGATCAAGACCGATTTCGTGCATCACGTGTCCTACGAGCTGCGCTCCCCGCTCACCAACATCATCGGCTTTGCCCATTTCCTCGGCGACCCGGTCACCGGTCCGCTCACGGACAAGCAGCGTGAATATCTCAGCTACATCACGGTCTCGACCAACGCGCTCCTTGCCATCATCAACAATATCCTCGACCTGGCCAGCATCGATGCCGGCGCCATGACCCTCAATCTCGGCTCCGTGGATATCCGCAGCACCATGGACGCCGCCGCCGAAGGCGTGCAGGACCGCCTGGTGAAGAACGGCATCACGCTCGAAATCCGCGCCGCGCCCGACATCGGAGCCTTCGTTGCCGACGAACGGCGCGTACGGCAGTCGCTGTTCAATCTGCTTGCCAATGCCGTGGGCTTTTCGCCCGGCGGAGAGATCGTTACCTTTACCGCCCAGCGGTGCAAGGATGCCGTCGTGTTCTCGGTCACCGATCGCGGGCCCGGCATTCCCGCCGATGTGCAAGATAGGGTGTTCGATTGGTTCGAGACCCATTCACTCGGCTCGCGCCACCGCGGCACGGGCCTCGGCCTCTCCCTCGTGCGTTCCTTCGTCGAACTGCACGGCGGCTCGGTGACGCTCGAGTCGGCGGTCGGCCGCGGCACCACTGTCACCTGCGTCTTCCCGCTCGACCAAACCGCCGAGCGAACGGCGGCGTGATGCGATCAGCGCCGGCACGCCTCGAGGCGGCAGGGCATCCGCTCGTCGCCATGCTCTCGATGAAGCGCCGCCGTGCCGCCCTGGTGTCCGGCGGCGTACCGAGGCGTCGTACGCGCATGCTGCCGGCAGCAGAGCGGGGCGAACCGAACGATCCACGATTGCGAATCTTCTCATGGCGATGCCGCTGACCACATCGAACACGTCGAGCTTCTCGGTGGCGCTGCTCGATGAACTCGCCACCCGTCGGCTCGCGGTCGACATTGCGAATGCGCTCGAGCGCGGCGACCTGGTTACGCTCTCGGGCGATCTCGGTACCGGCAAGACCACGTTCGCGCGCGCGCTCATCCGCTATCTTGCGGGCGACCCGGCCCTGGAGGTGCCGAGCCCGACCTTCACGCTGATGCAGATCTACGACCTGCCGCAATTCCCATTGGTCCATGCCGATTTCTACCGCCTGTCGGGATCGGCGGAGCTCCTCGAGCTCGGCTTCGACGACCTGCCGGAAGGCGCCGTGGTGCTGGTCGAGTGGCCCGACCGCGCCGCCGGTTTCCTGCCGCCCGACCGCATCGACATCGCGCTTTCGCTCGCGCCCAAGCTCAAGCTCGAGTTCCGCCACGCCCGCGTCACCGGCCAGGGCGCGTCGGCGCCCCGCATCGACCGCATGGCGGCGGCGCGCCAATTCATCGCCGAGAGCGGCTATAGCGAGGCGTTGCGCGCTGCGGATGCGAGGCGATGCCTCGATCCGGTCATACGAGCGTCTGGCGCTCGGCGACAAGCACGCAATCCTCATGAACATGCCGCGCCGCCCCGATGGGCCGCCGGTGCGAGACGGCAAGCCCTACAGCGCGATCGCGCATCTCGCCGACAATGTCGCGCCATTCGTGGCGATGGCGAACGGGCTGCGGCAACGCGGCTTCTCGGCGCCCGCCATCCATCACGCCGATCTTGATCACGGACTCCTGATCATCGAGGATCTCGGCGAAGCGGGCGTGGTGGGCGGCGATCCGCCGGCGCCGATCGCGGAGCGTTACGAGACCGCGGTCGACCTGCTGCTCGCCCTGCATGCACAGCAACTGCCCGATACGCTGCCGGTCGCTCCGCACCTCGAGCACCGCATCCCGTATTACGACCTGAATGCTTTTCTGATCGAAGCCGAGCTTCTGGTGGACTGGTTCCTGCCGCGCCTCGACGCGGCGATCCCCGATTCCGAGCGCGACTCGTTCCGCGCGCTCTGGCGCGAGATGTTGCAGCCCGCAATCGATACCCCGCCGACCTGGGTGCTGCGCGACTTCCATTCGCCCAATCTGCTGTGGTTGCCGCAACGCGGCGAGATCGCCCGGCTCGGCCTTCTCGACTTCCAGGACGCGGTGATGGGACCGGCAGCCTATGATCTCGCGTCACTGTTGCAGGACGCGCGCGTGGACGTGTCGGAACAGGCCGAGCTCGCGCTTCTCGGCCGCTACGTGCGCGGGCGCAGTCAGACCGACCCGGACTTCGACCCCGCTCGGTTCATCAGGCTCTACGTCACGCTCGCCGCCCAGCGCGCGAGCAAGATTCTCGGCATTTTCGCGCGGCTCGACATGCGCGACCGCAAGCCGCAATATCTCCGTCACTTGCCGCGGGTATGGGGGTATCTGCAGCGCTCGCTCGGCCATCCGGCGCTCGAGTCGCTCAATGCGTGGTATATTGCTCACGTGCCGTCATTAAGCACAATTTAAGCGCCCCAGGGCAAGAACGCGCCGATGGCCGAAACCCGCCAAATCATGACCGCACCGAAGCGCGCCATGGTGCTCGCCGCCGGGCTCGGCACGCGCATGCGGCCGTTCAACGGCCGGATTCCGAAGCCGCTGGTGGCGGTCGGCGGCAAGCCGCTGATCGACTACGTGCTCGATCGCCTCGCCGAGCAGGGGGTGGAGCTTGTGGTCGTCAATGTTCATCATCTCGCCGACCAGATCGAGCGTCACCTGGCCGATCGGCAGCGGCCCAAGATCGTGATCTCCGATGAACGCCGCGAGCTGCTCGGTACCGGCGGTGGAGTGGTCAAGGCGCTGCCTGCGCTGGGCGACGGCCCGTTCTTCCACGTCAATTCCGACACCATCTGGATCGACGGTGTGAAGCCCAATCTCGGCCGGCTCGCCGCGGCCTTCGATCCCGCTCGCATGGATGCGCTGCTGCTGGTTGCGCCCACGGCGTCGAGCACCGGCTATAGCGGACGCGGCGATTTTTCGATGGCTCCCGACGGACGGCTCACCCGCCGCGGCGAGCGCGAGGTGGTGCCCTTCGTCTATGCCGGCGCTGCCATCCTCACGCCGGCTTTCTTTGCCGGCGCGCCCGCGGGCCCGTTCTCGATGTCGCCCTTGTTCGACCGGGCGGCCGAAACCGAGCGCCTCAGCGGCCTGCGCCTCGAAGGGGTGTGGATGCACGTCGGCACGCCCGACGCGATCAAGGCCGCCGAGGCCGCCATTCTCGCCAGCGCGGCCTAGAGCTTATTGCTGGAGCATGATCTTTTCGAAAAACCGGTACCCACTTTTCCGGATCATGCTCTAGTTCCACACCATCGACCGCGTGCAGCGGACGCGGGCCGACGCGAACGCAGCACGAAACGACTTCGCATGCCGCACCCGGGATCCACCACCGCGCCGGTCTCAAGATCAGGCGCCCGGCGAATCGACGGGGCGATGTATACTCCGGCATGGCTGCCCCCCGGGTCTTCACCATCCCAGCTTCGACGCCATTCGTACCGACGCTGATCCGCGCGCTCATCGACGGAACGCTGGTGCCGGGCTTTCCGGGCGCGCACGATCCGCTCGCACTCGCGGCCGCGACGCTCTACCTGCCGACGCGGCGTGCCTGCCGGTACGCGCGCGATGCCTTCCTCGACGTGACCAAGGGCAGCGCCGCCATCCTGCCGCGCATCGTCGCGGTCGGCGACCTGGACGAGGACGAAATCGTCTTCGCGCAGGCGGCAACCGGCGCGCTCGCCGCCGACGCGCTCGACCTTGCGCCGGCGCTCGGCGGGCTCGAACGGCGCCTGCTGCTCGCGCAACTCGTCCTCAAGTGGGCGGCCGAGCATCGCCCCCGACGGACAAGGGCGAGGCGCCGCTCGTGGCCAACAATCCGGCCTCGGCGCTCGCGCTCGCCGACGACCTCGCGCGCCTGATGGACGACATGACCACGCGCGGCGTGTCATGGAGCCGGCTCGACGAGCTCGTGCCCGAAACGCTCGACCGCTACTGGCAGCTCACGCTCGACTTCCTGAAAATTGCGCGCGAGGTCTGGCCGGCAATCCTCGCGGAGCGTCGTGCCATTGAGCCCGCCGCCCGGCGCGACGCCCTGATCAAGGCGGAAGCGGCGCGGCTCGCGGCCCATTCCGACGGACCGGTGATCGCAGCGGGCTCGACCGGCTCGATGCCGGCAACGGCCGAGTTGATCGCGACCATCGCAAGGCTTCCCCACGGCGCCGTCGTGCTGCCCGGGCTCGACACGCATCTCGATCCGGAGTCCTGGGAGCTGATGGGCGGCCGTCGCGAGGCCCAAAGCCGCGAACTCACCATGCCTGCGGTCGGGCATCCGCAATTCGCCATGCAGGCGCTGCTCCGCCGCATTGGCATTGCGCGCGAGGAGGTCGTTGCTCTCGGCACACCCGCGGCACACGGGCGCGAACGCTACGTCTCGGAAGCGCTGCGGCCTGCAGCTGCCACCGACCTCTGGCAGCAACTCGCTGCTTCCGATTTTCCGATCCAGGTCGAGGGCGCGCTTGAAAAATTGTCGGTCGTCGAAGCTGCGAACGCGGGCGAAGAAGCGCTCGCCATCGCCATCGCACTGCGCGAAGTGTTGGAAATACCCGGCAAGACTGCAGCCCTCATCACTCCCGACCGCGCCTTGGCGCGCCGAGTCGTCGCCGCGTTGGAACGATGGAAAGTGGCGGTCGATGATTCCGGCGGCGACGAGCTCGCCGACATGCCCGCGGGGCTATTTGCCCGCCTCGCCGCAGAAATTGCGCTCGACGGACTTCCTCCGGTCGGCCTGCTCGCGTTGCTCAAGCATCCACTCTTGCGACTCGGCGGCGCGCAAGGCGCGCATGCCCGCGCGACCGCAGCGCTCGAGAAGGCCGTGCTGCGCGGCACGCGCCCTCGACCGGGCACCGCCGGGCTTGCACACGCGCTCACGATCTTCCGCGCAGAGCTCGCAAAACTGCGGCGCAAGGAGCCTTCCGATCTGCATCCATCCGATCCGCGCGCCGACCTCACCGAAGCGGAACTCGATGCCGCGCACGACCTCGTCGTGCGATTGACCAAGGCGCTCGCGCCGCTTGAAAGCCTGCGCTTCATGCCGCCCGCGCGCATCGCGGGGCTGCACCGGGATGTCGTCGCCGCGCTAAGCGCCAACGAAACAGGCTTACCGGTCGCATTGCTCGGCCCCGATGGCGCCGCGCTCGATACCGTCTTCCAGGCAATGCTGGAGACGGACGCCGATTTTGCCGTGGCGCCGAGCGACTATGCGGAGTTGTTCCAGACGACGATTTCTACAAGGGATCACGTGGTGCGACGACCGGAACTGCCGGGCGTGCGCGTACACATCTACGGCCCGCTCGAGGCTAGGCTGCAAAGCATCGATCGCGTCGTGCTCGGCGGACTGGTCGAGGGGGTCTGGCCGCCGGAGGCGCGTTCCGATCCCTGGCTCAGTCGGCCCATGCGCCACGCGCTCGGGCTCGATCTGCCCGAGCGGCGGATCTCGCTTTCGGCCCATGATTTCGCGCAGGCGCTCGGTGCCGACGAAGTGGTCCTCGCCTATCCGGCCAAGCTGGCGGGAGCACCCACCGTGGTGTCGCGCTTCGTTCAACGGCTCGCGGCGGTGGCCGGCGAAGAGCGCTGGAAGCGTGCGCGCGACCGCGGCGCGACCTATCTCGCCTGGGCGCGCGCGCTCGATCGTTCCACCGGGATCAAGCGCGCGGATAGGCCTGCACCGCGGCCGCCGCTCGCGGCGAGGCCGACTTCGCTCTCGGTTACCGAGATCGAGAGCTGGCTGCGCGACCCCTACACCATCTACGCCCGGCACATTCTCAAGCTGCGTGAGCTCGATCCCGTCGACCTGGCGCCGGGGGCCGCGGATCGCGGGATCGTCACCCATGGCGCGCTGAGCGAATTCACCAAGACGTTCGCGGAAGGACTGCCGGCCGATCCTGCCGGCGCCCTCATTGCCATAGGCCGCATGCATTTCGCCGCGCTCGAAGACTATCCCGAGGCGCGCGCGTTCTGGTGGCCCCGGTTCCAACGCATTGCCCGATGGTTCGGTGGGTGGGAGGCGGCGAGGCGCGGCAAGGTCGCCACCATTGCCGTCGAGACTTACGGGAAGACCGAAATCCAGCTGCAAAAGGGCCTGTTCACGTTGCGCGCCCGCGCCGACCGTATCGAGCGCCTTCGCGCCGGTGGCTACGCCATCCTCGACTACAAGACCGGCTCGGTGCCGAGCGAGAAGCAGGTCCGCATTGGCGTCTCGCCGCAGCTCACGCTTGAAGCGGCAATCCTGCGCAAGGGTGGCTTCCCCGATATTCCGTCCGACTCCTCAGTTGCCGAACTCGTGTATGTCTCGCTCAAGGGCGGTGAGCCCGCGGGCGAGGAGAGAGTCATCGATTTCAAGGACGGCGACGCGGACTCCCACGCGATGCGCGCGCTCGAAAAGCTCACCGAGGTCGCCAAGCGATTTGAGGACGAGCAGCAGCCGTATCTCCCGCTGGTGCTGTCGATGTGGAAAAGCCGCTACGGGACCTATGACCACTTGGCCCGCGTCAAGGAGTGGTCGGTAGGCGGAGACGACGAGGCGGAGGCGACGGAATGAGCGCCGTGAGCCGCCCGCGCATGATTCCGGAAGCGATCCTGCAGCTGCAGATCCAGGCCTCGGACCCCGCGGTGTCCGCCTGGGTTGCCGCCAATGCCGGTTCTGGCAAGACCCACGTGCTGGCGCAGCGGGTGATCCGGCTGCTGCTCGACGGCGTCGACCCGGCGCGAATCCTGTGCATCACCTTCACCAAGGCTGCCGCCGCCAATATGGCGAACCGGGTCTTCGACGAGTTGCGGCGCTGGACCGCGTTCGACGACGCAGAACTCGACGCAGCAATCGGGCGTATTTCAGACGTCAAGCCGGGTCCGGTGCGGCGCGCATTGGCGCGCCGGCTGTTCGCCATGGCGTTGGAAACGCCCGGTGGCCTGAAGGTGCAGACCATCCACGCCTTCTGCACCCGGCTCCTGCACCAGTTTCCGTTCGAAGCTAACGTCGCCGCACGGTTTGAGGTGCTCGACGAGACATCGGAATCGCAACTCCTCAGCGAGTCCAGCCTCGGCGTCCTGCTCGATGCGGCGCTGTCGCCGCAGCAGCCGCTTGGCCGGGCGCTCGCGACCGCGATTGCGACGGTCGCCGACCAGACCTTCAAGGACGTGGTGAGCGAAGCCATCCGCAAGCGCGACCTGGTGAGTGCTTGGATCGATCGCAGCGGCAGCATCGAGTCGGCCATTGCGGGGCTCTGTGGAACGCTCGGTATCGCCGCCGGGGATACCATCGAAGGCATCGAGAACGAGATCACCGACGGTCCGCACCTGCCAGTGTCGCGATGGGCGATGATCGCGCAGACACTCGCGCAGGGCTCGAAGAACGATCAGGAGCAGGCGCGACGGTTCATCTCCGCGCTCGGAGCCGCCGGTGCGCAGCGCACGGACATCTATCTGCAGGTCTTCCTCACGGGCAAGCTCGAGCCGCGCGCGCGCCTGATCAGCAAGGCGATCGAGACCGACGAGCCAGCCCTTGCCGAATGCCTCTCCCGTGAACGAATGCGCATTCTTGCCCTGGCGGAGCGGCGCAAGGCGATTGCCTGCCGCGATCGCACGAGGGCGCTCGTGACGATCGCCGATGCCGTGATCTCGCGCTACCAGGCAGCCAAGAACCGCCGGGGCCTTCTCGACTATGACGACCTGATCGACAAGACCCTGGCCTTGCTCAGCGAAGAACGAGCGGCCTGGGTCCACTACAAGCTCGATCAAGGCATCGACCATGTACTCATCGACGAAGCCCAGGATACGAGCCCGAAGCAATGGGAGATCATTCGGCGGCTTACGGCCGAATTCTTCGCCGGGGCCGGCGCGCGCGCTATCGAGCGAACAGTCTTCGCCGTGGGCGACGAGAAGCAATCGATCTTTTCGTTCCAGGGCGCGGCGCCGCGCGAGTTCGACGCCATGCGCCGCCAGTTCGCGCGGCTCTGCCGAGCGATCGACCAGGAACTGCGCTATGTACCCTTCCGCCACTCGTTCCGGTCGGGGCCCAACGTGCTTGCAGCCATCGACAAGGTATTCGAGCGGCCGGAAGCTTTCAGCGGACTGTCGGCCGACAATCTGAAGACCGTGCACGAGTCTCTGCCGGACGCAGCGCCCGGTATGGTCGAGATTTGGGAGACCACCAAGCCCGAGGACAAACGCGAGATCGAGGCGTGGGATGCGCCGTTCGACGAATTGACGGAGACGAGCCCCCAGGCGCGGCTCGCAACCAAAATCGCCCGCAATGTCAGGCGCTGGATCCGGCAAGGCGCGCGCGCAGGGGACGTGCTGGTGCTGGTGCGCCAGCGCGGCCCCTTGTTCGAGGCGGTCATCCGGGCCCTGAAGGACGCGCACGTCCCCGTCGCGGGCGCCGATCGGCTGGTCCTGACCGAGCATATCGCGGTGATGGATCTCATGGTGCTCGCCGATGCGTTGCTGCTGCCCGGGGACGACCTTGCGCTCGCGACCGTACTCAAGAGCCCGCTGTTCGGGCTCGATGATGAGGACCTGTTCAAGGTCGCATGGCAGCGCAAAGGCTCGTTGCGCGCAGCCCTGCGGGCGAAGGCGAAGGACGATCCGCGCTTTGCCGACGCTGCTGCCACGCTCGACCGCTATTCAGAGTGGGCGGCCGATGCCCCGTTCACCTTCTATGCGCGCGTGCTGGGGGCCGAAGGCGGACGCAAACGGTTTCTCGCGCGGCTCGGCCACGAAGCCGACGACGCGCTCGACGAGCTCCTCAATCTCGCGCTCGACTATGAGCGCCGCCAGACTCCCTCCCTGCGGGGCTTCGTCGCCTGGCTGCGCACGGCGCAGACCGACGTCAAACGCGATATGGAAATCACCCGCAATGAGGTGCGGGTCATGACGGTGCACGGCGCCAAGGGTCTTGAGGCGCCCATCGTCATCCTCGCGGACACCGCGGTGCCGCCGGCAGGTCCCCCGCAGCGCCAGCCGCGGCTGCTGACGCTCACGGGCGAAGGCGCATCCGCTTTGCTATTGTGGTTTCGTCTGGGCCGCCGCCAAGGCGACCGACGTCGCGCCGGTCAGCGCGGCGCGCGAGCGCGTACGCCGCGAAGCCGAGGATGAGTATCGGCGGCTCCTTTACGTCGCGATGACGCGCGCCATCGATCGGTTGGTCATATGCGGCGCCGAAGGCGAACGCGGGCTTCCCGAGGGCTCGTGGTGGAAGCTGGCGTTCGCGGCCTTGCAACCGGTCTCGGTCGAGGAACCCGCTGAAGATGGCGATGGCAAGGTCTGGCGATTTCGCACGGCACCGCCCATCATCGGCGCGGCAATCAGCCAAGCTGAACCCGCTGCGGAAGATCGACGGCCCGCCTGGCTCGATCGCGACGCGCCTTTCGAGCCGCCCCCGGTTCGACCGCTCTCGCCGTCAGGCGCCTACGACGAAGCGACACTGGTGCGCCGGGCTGGCGCCGGCAACCGGGCCGAGCGCAAGAAGGCGATGGCGCGCGGTGTGCTGATGCACCGGCTGCTGCAGTCGCTGCCCGATGTCGCGCGGGCAGCGCGGGCCGAAACCGCCCGGCGCCATCTCGCCCGCACCGCCGGCGAGTTTCACCCCGAGGAGCACGCGACCATGATCGAGCAGGTCTGCGTGTTGCTCGACGATGCGCGGTTCGCACCGCTGTTCCGGCCGGGAAGCCGTGCCGAGGTGCCGATCGTCGGACGCCTTAAGGGCGGTACCCTTGCCGTTTCCGGCCAGGTAGACCGCCTCGCCGTTCTCAACGATGCAGTACTGATTGCCGACTACAAGACCGATCGCCCGGCACCCCGGCGATTCGAAGACGTGCCCCCCGCATACATTCGCCAGCTTGCGCTGTATCGCGCAGTCTTGGCCGAGCTCTATCCGGGCAAGGTCATTCGTGCCGCTCTGCTATGGACGCATGTCCCTGATTTGATGGAGATTCCGGCCGCAGCTCTGGATCGCGAACTGGCTAGCGTCACCTGCCCGTGAAGCCGCCTTGACGCTGTGACAACGCGTTCATAGGTTCGACCTTCCCAATACGAGGCGCTTCGCCTCCACCAAGAGCGACGAGGTATTTCCCATGGCCGTTGGCAAGGTTTCGGACACCACTTTCGAATCCGAGGTGTTGAAGGCGACCGGCCCGGTCGTGGTGGATTTCTGGGCCGAATGGTGCGGCCCCTGCCGAATGATCGCGCCCGCGCTCGAGGAGATCGCGGGCACGCTGAACGGCAAGGTGAAGATCGTCAAGCTCAACGTCGACGAGAACCCGCAGACCGCGGCCAAGTACGGCATCCAGTCGATCCCGACGCTGATGATCTTCAAGGACGGCCAGTTGGCCTCGCGCCAGATCGGCGCCGCCCCAAAGCAGAAGCTGGAACAGTGGATCACCACGGCGGTGTGACGCCCAGGGTTTGCAGCCGGGGCAGGTCCGGCCAGGACGGCGACAAAAATTCCTAGCAACGGCCGGCCGAAATGCCGGCCGTTTGCGTTATCGCCCCGGGCTTGCGTGCCGCTACCCCGGCGGCGGGCCGTTGGCGTTGAGCACCGCGCCCGCAAGATAGAGCGAGCCGGTGATCAGGATACGCGGTGGCGCCTCGAGCTCGAAACGGCCGATGACGGCGAGCGCAGCCGCGAGGTCCTCGCTGCTCTGGGCGGGAATGCCGACGGCGCGCGCGACATCGGCGATCACGGCGGCGGGGAAGCTTTTCTCCTGGTGCGGGATCGGCACCGCCACGATGCGGCGCGCAAGCCCGGCGAAATTCTTCAGGAAACTCTCGCAATCCTTGGTCGACAGCATGCCGACCACGAGCACGAGCGGGCGCGACACCCGCTCCTCGAGATCGGCGAGCGCGTTGGCAATGGCGCGCCCGCCGTCCGCATTGTGACCGCCGTCGAGCCACAGCTCGCTGCCCGGCGGGGCGAGCGCCGCGAGCCGCCCCTGCGTGAGGCGCTGCATGCGCGCCGGCCAATCAGCCTTTGCAATGCCGGTCTCGAACGCCGCGGCCGGAATCTCGAGCTCGCCAAGGGCGCGCAACGCAGCGATGGCAACGCCGGCATTCTCGAACTGGTGGCGCCCATAAAGTTTCGGCGCCGGGAGGTCGAGCAAGCCGGCGTCGTCCTGGTAGACGAGGCGGCCGCGTTCCTCGGTTGCCATCCAGTCCTCGCCGGCAATCCTGATCGGCGCCTTGACGCGGGCGGCCTGGCGCTCGATCGCCATGAGCGCCTCGCGCGGCTGCGCCGCAACGATCGCCGGCACGCCCGGTTTGAGAATGCCGGCTTTTTCCGTGGCGATCTTCCCGACGGTATCGCCGAGATGTTCGGTGTGATCGAACGATACCGGCGTAATCACCGTGGCCAGCGGCCGATCGACGACATTGGTGGCATCGAGCCGTCCACCCATCCCCACTTCGAGCAGGAACACATCCGCGCTGCTGCGTGCGAACAGCAGGAGCCCGGCCGCCGTGGTGATTTCGAATACGGTGATGGGTGCGCCCGCATTGACGCGTTCACATTCGGCGAGCGCCTGGCTGAGCTCTTCGTCCGAAGCGAGCCGTCCTTCGCCCTCGGCACCGAGGCGAAAGCGCTCGTTGAAGCGTACCAGATGCGGCGAGGTATAGACGTGCACCCGCAGCCCTGCCGCCTCCAGGATGGCGCGCATGAAGGCGATGGTCGAGCCCTTGCCATTGGTGCCAGCGACATGGATCGCCGGCGGCAGCTGGCGCTCGGGATGGCCGAGGTCCGCGAGAATGCGCCACATCCGATCGAGCGAAAGATCGATCCGCTTCGGATGCAGCGCGGTAAGCCGGGCGACAATGGCATCGACGGGGGTCATGAATTTTTTCGTCGTCCTTGCACCCAAACGGCTTGCACCGGAGCGTCGTGGCGCCGGCCCCTCCGCCGGAGCCGGAACCACAGCCATTAGCCGATGAATGAGGCACGGCCGGTCCGCTGCAGCAAGTATAGGGATTGCGGGCTCGGGGTTTCACCCCTCGCCCGGGATGGAGGCTACTCGGCGGCGGGAACCCGCAAATCGTCGACCGGCGCCTTTGCGCTGGTCTTGCTCAAGAGCCGGCACAGATTGGCAAGCGTGGGCCGCAGTTGCCGGCGGTTGACCACCATGTCGATCATGCCGTGATCCCTCAGATATTCGGCCCGTTGGAAACCGTCGGGCAGCTTTTCGCGAATGGTCTGCTCGATGACGCGCGGACCGGCAAAGCCGATGAGCGCGCCCGGTTCCGCGATATGCACGTCGCCCAGCATGGCGTAGGACGCGGTGACGCCACCGGTGGTCGGATTGGTGAGAACGACGATGTAAGGCCTCCTCGCCTCGCGCAGCATCTGCACCGCGATGGTGGTGCGGGGGAGCTGCATCAGGGAGAGAATTCCCTCCTGCATGCGCGCGCCGCCCGAGGCCGCGAACATGATGAAGGGCGTCCCCTTTTCGACCGCGGTCTCGAGGCCCTTGATCATCGCCTCGCCCGCGGCCATGCCGAGCGAGCCGCCCATGAATTCGAAATCCTGCACGCCGATCACCACCGGCAGCCCCTCGAGCTTGCCGAAGCCGAGCTTGATGGCATCGTTGGTGCCGGTCTTGCCGCGGGCATCCTTGAGGCGGTCGGTGTAGCGCCGCTCGTCGCGAAACTTGAGCGGATCGAGCGGAACCGCGGGGATTGCGATATCGAACCAGGTCTCGTTGTCGAAAATGGACTTGAGCCGAGCCATCGCCCCCATGCGCATATGGTAGTTGGAGCCGGGGATCACGAACTGGTTGGCCTCGACGTCCTTGTAGAACACGAGCTGGCCCGTTTCCGGGCACTTGATCCAGAGATTTTCCGGCGTCTCGCGGCGGGCAAAATAGTTGCGGATTTTCGGCCGGACGACGTTGGAGATCCAGTTCATGCGCGGCGCCTCTTCCCCCGTCCATATATAGACATGCACATTTCCATATATGGATCGCGGGCTGGCAGCTGGCAACCTGGCCGGCGCTCAGTTCGAACTCCGCCGCCTCGGCCTGACCGCGAAGCCGAACGCAGCGTCGCCCTCGAACAGCGTGGGTGCGTCGCTCGTACGCGCATTTTCGATCGTGAGCAGGCGAAGTTTGGTGGTGATGCCGCCATTGGCGGAAAAGCCGCCGGCTTTGCCGCCGGCCGCGAGCACGCGATGGCACGGCACGATGATCGGGAACGGGTTGCGGCCCAGCGCCTGCCCCACCTCGCGCGCCAGGGCGCGATCGCCGAGGCGTGTGGCGATCTCGCCATAGGACAGCGTCGCGCCCGCCGGGATCGTGCGCGCGATTTCGTAGACGCGGCGGTCGAACTCACCCACCCTCTCCATGTCAAGCGCCACCGTCGAGAGATCGCTGGCCTCCCCGCCCAGCAGCGCGACGATAGCGTCGATCGCGCGCCGCACGTCGGGCGGCGGCAAAGCCTCCTGCGCGCCCGGGCATCGCTTGAGCAAGCGGGCCCGGCTCTTGTGTTCGTCCCGCTCCGGCAGCTGCACGCCCACCACGCGGGAACCGTCCCACGCGATGCCGCAGCGGCCAATTGGCGTATCGAAGAGCGTAAACCCGTGTGTGGTCATGATACGGCGATCCTAGCACGCGCCGCGCCGCGGAGCCTCCCGGATCTTGCTCTCTGTTGCGCCCCACGCAGTCGAGCTTGCGCAGACTGCGTAGACTTGTCTGCGGTCAAGCTTGCGCAGACTGCGTAGACTTGCCCGTAGTCACGCTTGCGCAGACTGCGTAGACTTGTCTGCGCGGGCCCCACGTACGCCGCGGGCGAGCTCGACGACGAGGTCGGTGACCGCCGTCACCGTTTTCGCCGTCGCCTTGTTGTGCTGGTCGAGACTGTTCCTGAGCGCGCCCACGAGCGCGGAGCCGACGACCACGCCATCGGCGACCGCCGCAATCACCGCCGCCTGCTCGGCGCTGCGCACGCCGAAGCCGACCGCCACCGGCAGCGTGGTATGGCGTTTGATGCGGCCGACCGCGGCGGCGACTTTCGCCGGATCGGGCGTGGCCGCACCGGTGATGCCGGTGATCGAGACGTAGTAGACGAAGCCTGACGTATTCGCGAGCACGGCCGGCAGGCGCTTGTCGTCGGTCGTCGGCGTGGCGAGGCGGACGAAATTGAGCCCGGCCGCGAGCGCGGGCAGGCACAGCTCCTCGTCCTCTTCCGGCGGCAGGTCGACCACGATCAGGCCGTCGACCCCGACCGAGTTCGCATGCGCGAGAAAACGGTCGACGCCGTAGACGTAGATCGGGTTGTAATAGCCCATGAGCACGATCGGCGTCGCAGGGTCGGACTTGCGAAAGGCGCCCACCATGTCGAGCGTCTTCTTCAGCGTTTGCCCGGCCCTGAGTGCCCGCTGCGACGACATCTGGATCGCCGGGCCGTCGGCCATCGGATCGGTGAACGGCATGCCGAGCTCGATCACATCGGCTCCGGCCGCCGGCAGCGCGTGCAGGATCGCGAGCGACGTCTCGGGATCGGGGTCGCCGGCGGTGACAAACGTCACCAGCGCCGCACGGCCTTCGGTCTTGAGCGCGGCAAAACGGTGATCGATACGCGTGGCCATGCGCTGCGGACTACTTCGGTCGATGTTTCAATTGGGCAATCCTCTGCGTTTACGTTCCCGCATCGCGGCCATGCGGACATTGATCGTGCCCACCATCAAGATCACGATCGAGCCGATGAACTGCACCCATTCCTTCTTCTCCAGCATGGGGCCCGGCGTGAACAGCCGGACCCGCAGGAAATACGCGATATAGGCGACGGATACGACGATCAAAATCCAACCAACGAGCTTTTGTCGGCTGATCACCACAGGTCGCTCCCGCGCCCGCCGATGCGGCTGGTCATCCGCTTCGCCGCTCCAGGTAATCCGCCACGCTCGCCAAATCCTTGTCGCCGCGCCCGGACAGGTTGACCACCATCAGGTGATCCTTCGGTTTTTGCGGCGCGAGGTCCATCACTCGCGCCAGCGCGTGCGCAGGCTCGAGCGCGGGAATGATGCCTTCGAGGCGCGAGCACAGCTCGAACGCAGCCAATGCCTCCTCATCGGTGGCGGAAAGATACTTCACCCGCTTGATGTCGTTGAGCCAGGCGTGCTCCGGGCCGATGCCGGGGTAGTCGAGGCCGGCGGAAATCGAATGCGCCTCGTTGATCTGCCCATCCTCGTTCATGAGCAGATAGGTGCGGTTGCCATGCAGGACCCCAGGCCGGCCCCCGGCGATCGAGGCCGCATGCAAGCCGGTCGCAAGCCCATGGCCCGCCGCCTCCACGCCGTAGATCTCGATGTGCACGTCGTCGAGGAACGGGTGAAACAGTCCCATCGCATTCGAGCCGCCACCGATGCAGGCAATGAGCGAATTGGGCAAGCGCCCCTCTGCCGCAAGCATCTGCTCGCGCGTTTCGTTCCCGATGATGGATTGGAAGTCGCGCACCATCATCGGATAGGGATGCGGCCCGGCGACGGTGCCGATGCAGTAGAAGGTGTCCGCGACATTCGTGACCCAGTCGCGCAGCGCTTCGTTCATCGCGTCCTTGAGCGTCTTCGATCCGGACTCGACCGGACGCACCTCGGCGCCCAACGCCCTCATGCGCAGCACGTTCGGCTTTTGCCGCTCGACGTCGACCACGCCCATATAGACCACACAATCGAGACCGAATTTCGCGCACATGGTCGCGGTCGCGACCCCGTGCATGCCGGCGCCGGTTTCCGCGATCACGCGCGGCTTGCCCATGCGCCGCGCGAGCAGGATCTGGCCCAGCACGTTGTTCACCTTGTGGGCGCCGGTGTGATTGAGATCCTCGCGTTTGAGATAGATTCTTGCGCCGCCCAGATGCTCGGTCATACGCTCGGCGAAATAGAGCGGCGTCGGCCGGCCGACATAGTCCTTGAGATAACCGTCCATTTCGCCGCGAAAGGCGGGATCGTGCTTGGCCTCCGCGTAGGCCTGTTCCAGCTGCAGAACGAGCGGCATCAGCGTTTCGGCGACGAAGCGGCCGCCGTAGAGGCCGAAGTGCCCGCGCTCGTCGGGCCCGGTGCGGAACGAATTGGGCTGCTGGATGGTCATGCGCTGCTCACTACCGTATTGGGCGCGGGAAGCCTGCTTGCCGCCGCGCGGGCGGCTGCGATGAACGCGCGGATCTTGTCCGGGTCCTTCTCGCCGAGCGCGCCCTCGACGCCGGAAGAGACGTCGACGCCGGGCGCGGCGGTGATCCGAAGTGCCTCCGCGACATTGCCGGCATCGAGGCCGCCCGAGAGCATGAACGGCACCCCGGTCACGAGGTTTTCGAGCAGCCGCCAGTCGAAGCGCTTGCCGAGCCCGCCCGGCCGCGTCGCTTCGCGCGCGGCGCGCGCGTCGAAGATCAAACGATCCGCTATCTTGTCGTAGCGCCGGATCGACGCGAGGTCCGCGCGGTGCGCGATCGGAAGCGCCTTCATCACCGGCAGCCGGAAGCGGCTGCGCACCACGGCCACGCGGGCCGGCGTCTCGGTGCCGTGGAGTTGCAGAAGATCGGGCTCGAGCGCGGCGATGCTCGCCGCAAGCTCGTCGTCGCCGGCGTCGACCGAGAGCGCGACTTTCCGCGCCCGCCCCCGCACGCGCTCGCCCAGCGCACGCGCCGTCTCGAGGCCGACATGGCGGGGCGAGGCTGGAAAGAAGACGAAACCGACCAGGTCGGCACCGGCAGCGAGCGCCACGTCCAGCGCCTCGGGCGTCTTCAGGCCGCAGATTTTGATCAAAACAGACATGGCCGCTCTATGACAGGCTTTGAATCAAGCGATCGAGGCGATCGGCCAAGGGGGACGCCTCGTTGCAAGCGACGTTGTAAACGATTGCGTCATCGATTTGCCAGAACGCATGTAGGGGGCGTGTCGCGACGTGGTCCGCTGCCCGGCGCGCATGATCCCTCGCGTCGGCGAGACGGGCCACGATGGTGCGCATCAGAGCGGATGGGCCGAAGCCTTCACGCGCTCACCTTCGTCGCCGCGGAGTCCGCCGACAAGAACAATCCCGACCGGACGGCCGAGCCGCTCCGCGAGGTCGATCTCGGCTCCGACCAAACTCAGGAGCGAGAGCCCTTCGCGCCGTTCCGCCAGCAGGTCGACGGCGTTTTCCTCGGAAACATGCGCCGCCGTTCCGCGCGGCAACACGCCAAGGAAGCGAAGGGGAAACTTGTCTTCGACCGCATGGAGATGGCTGAGAAACCGTTTGCGATCAGTCTGTTGGACGTTCATGGCCGTGACCTCGGCCCCGACTATAGCATGAATGATCTAGGAGCCGGAAAGCGCGGGGCTTGGTCGAAACACGCGGGCCGCGAACGTCGATCTCGGGGACTTAGGGGCCGTAGGGTTGAGCACCGCGAAACCCATCCTACCCGCTTCAGACATTTGATATGTCGGGAGTTTTCACCTCACGCCGCCGGCGGCGGAATGGTGAGCCGCGCCGTATAGTCGGCCGGCGCCGGGCGGGCGGGAAGCTCGGCCGCTCCCATGCGCCGCTCGAGGCGGTCGAGCTCCGCGCGCAGCTCGCGCACTTGCCCATCCGCACGGCGCGCGGCGCGGCGCCATTTGCTTTGCCTGAGCCAGGCGGCAACGCCGCCAATCACCACGCCGCCGATCACCAGCATCAGCATCAGCGCGTAGAGCGGCAGCGCGCGGGCGAAGGCGGGCTGAGCCGGATCGAGGGGGTCGAAGGAGACGACGACGGTCTGCCGGTTTGCCACCGCGAGCGCGATGAAAACTATCGCGAGCGGAACGAGGATCAGCGCCGTGATGATCTTGCGAATCATGGCCTCACGTCGTCGGGCGGTTGAGCCGCTCGCGCATTTCCTTGCCGGTCTTGAAGAACGGCACGGATTTCTTGTCCACCGAGACATGGGCACCGGTGCGCGGGTTGCGGCCGGTCCTGGCCGGGCGATTTTTGACGGAGAAGGCACCGAAGCCGCGCAGTTCGACGCGGTCACCGCGCGCCATCGCCGCGACGATCTCGTTGAGAATGGCGTTGACGATGTTCTCGACGTCGCGCTGGTAGAGATGCGGGTTCTGCGAAGAGATGCGTTGCACGAGCTCGGACTTGATCATTGGCGCTGCCGTTCTGGCTTGGCGGAACAACCGCTCCACCTCTAATTCGCGGTGGGAGGGTGCCAAAGGGCCAGGAGACCGTCAAGATTGAGGCGCTCCATCGCCTGTATCGCGCCCCATTCCTCCAGCCGCCGTGCGAACGAGCTCAACCCCACCGCTTCGAGCGTCGTGACCGCGGCCGTATGCAGGAACGGCAAGTCGCCCAGCCGGTCGCGCAGCCGATACTCTCGGACCGGCGTCTTCGGATCGATGTTCTTTTCCTTTGCCAGCCAGGCGACCGCGGTCTGCTCGTCGCCCAACTCGTCGATGAGCTTGAGCGCGACGCCCTGGCGCCCGGTGAAGACGCGACCGTCGGCCACGCGCTCCAGGGCCGCATCGTCGAGCTTGCGGCGTTCCTTCACCAGGCCGCGGAACCAGGCATAGGTATCCATGACGATTGCCTCGATCGCCGCGCGCGCCTCCGGCGAAGTCGGTTCAAATCCGTTGGGTGCCGCCTTGAGCGGCGATGATTTGATTTCCTCGACCTTGATCCCGAGCGTCTTCAGAAGATCGACGACGTTCGGATATTGGAACAGCACGCCGACCGAGCCGACCAGCGAGGTTTCGAGCGCGACGATGTGATCGGCCGCCAGCGCAGCGATGTAGCCGCCCGAGGCCGCCAGCCCGTCGACCACGACGACCAGCGGCTTCTGCTCTTTGAGCCTCACCAGCGCGTCGTACAGCTGTTCCGAGCCGGCCGTGGTACCGCCGGGACTGTTGATGTGGACGATCACCGCGTGGGCGCGCGACTTGCCGAGCCGCTCCAGCGCCTCCACGCGCTGCTGATCGCCGCGGATGAGGCCGGTGATGGTAACGCGCGCGATCGATCCGGTGGGCTGCCCCGTCAACAACATGCCTGTGCCCGGTGCGCGCAGCGCGACGCCGATCGCGATTACGGCGCAGATGGCAACGAGGATGGCGAACACACGCCAGAAGGTGAGCTTGCGCCGCATCCGGCGACGATCGACGATGGTATCGGCATCGAGCGACATGGCTCAGCTCCCTCGAGGAATCGGGCGGGACAGTGCCGCCGCCGGCCGCCACGGTCAATGCCCGCAACCAAGCGACGGCAATGTGGCGAACACTTGCCCTCGTCTTCCGGGTTCATCACGGCAGGCGCGGTGGGCGCGGGCGTCGGCGCTCCAACCCCAACGGAGGGCCAGCGTTTCCGCGCAATCCACCTGCTTTTCCGAAGCTCGATGACCCCCGGAGTCGACCCCCCGGGGCGACCCATCGATTTGCGTGAGTGCCCGCTACTCCTTCTTCTCCGCTGGCTTTTCGGTTGCGCGCTTGAGCGCGGTGCCGAGGATGTCGCCGAGGGTCGCGCCCGAATCGGAGGAGCCGTATTGGGCGATCGCCTCCTTTTCCTCCGCCACTTCGAGCGCCTTGATCGAAACCTGCACCTTGTGGGCGCGACGATCGAACTGGATGATCCGGGCGTCGACCTTCTGTCCGACGGCGAAACGCTCCGGCCGCTGCTCGCCGCGGTCGCGCGCCAGCTCCGAGCGCTTGATGAAGGTGGTGAGGTCGCTGCCGATGAGCTTCACGTCGATGCCGGCTTCCTTCACCTCGGTCACCTCGCAGGTGACGACCGAACCCTTCTTGAGGTCGCCGGCGGTATCCATGGGATCACCCTCGAGCTGCTTGATCCCGAGAGAAATCCGTTCCTTCTCGACGTCGACGTCGAGGACCTTCGCCCTGACCTTGTCGCCCTTCTTGTACTCCTCGATCACCTGCTCGCCCGGTCGTTTCCAGTCGAGATCGGAGAGATGGACCATGCCATCGACGTCGCCGTCGAGGCCGAGGAAGAGCCCGAACTCGGTCTTGTTCTTGACCTCGCCCTCGATCAGGCTGCCGGGCGGATATTTCTCGACGAAGACTTCCCACGGATTGCGCATGGTCTGCTTGAGGCCAAGCGAAATCCGACGTTTGACCGGATCGACCTCGAGGATCTGGACCTCCACCTCCTGGGAGGTGGACACGATCTTGCCGGGGTGCACGTTCTTCTTGGTCCACGACATTTCGGAGACGTGAATGAGCCCCTCGATGCCGGGCTCGAGCTCCACGAACGCACCGTAGTCCGTAATGTTGGTGACGCGGCCCTTGTAGCGCGCTCCGACCGGATATTTCGCCTCGATGCCCTGCCACGGGTCATCCTGCAGCTGCTTCATGCCGAGCGAGATGCGGTGGGTTTCGTGGTTGATCTTGATGATCTTGACCTTCACCTGCTGGCCGATATTGAGCACCTCGGTGGGATGATTGACGCGCCGCCAGGCGATATCGGTCACGTGCAGGAGACCGTCGATACCGCCGAGGTCCACGAAGGCGCCGTAATCGGTGATGTTCTTGACCACGCCGTCGATGACCTGACCCTCTTCGAGATTCTGCACCAGTTCCTGGCGCTGCTCGGCGCGCGTCTCTTCCAGCACGGTGCGGCGCGACACCACGATGTTGCCGCGGCGCCGGTCCATTTTCAGGATCTGGAAGGGCTGGGGCTGATTTATCAGCGGGGATACGTCGCGGATGGGTCGGATATCGACCTGGCTGCGCGGCAGAAACGCCACCGCGCCGTCGAGATCGACGGTGAACCCGCCCTTGACCTGATTGAAGATGACGCCTTGGACCTTTTCGTTGCTGCTGAAGGCCTTTTCCAGCTTGCCCCAGCTCTCCTCGCGGCGCGCCTTGTCGCGGGAGAGGACGGCCTCACCCAGCGCGTTCTCCACCCGCTCCAGGTAAACCTCGACCGTGTCGCCGACCTTGATCTCCGCCTGCCGGCCCGGCCCCGCGAATTCGCGCAGCGCGACGCGTCCTTCGGTCTTGGCCCCGACGTCGATGACGGCGAGGTCCTTTTCGATCCCGACCACGATCCCCTTGACGACGGCGCCTTCCTGCGGACTGCCGTGGGTGAAGGACTCTTCGAGCATTTTCGCGAAATCTTCGCGCGACGGGGCAACGGAACTGGTGGCGGTGGCCATGAACTCTCCTCGATAGCGATTGATACCGGATTGTGGGTGCTGGCGTTTCGCGCGCAGGGCCGAAGTCGCGCGGACTTTCGCCGACACAGATGGCGGCCCGGCCCGATGACCCAGCGATCGAAACGATGGTTCAAGTCCGGTGCGCCACCAAAGAAGCGGGGCGGAGCAGGCTCATCCTCCAATGACGGAAGCTCGGTCAGCCGCGCTTCCGGCCTGCTCGGACGGCTTCGACAATGTCGATGACAGCCCGGAACCCGGCGGATATAGCCAACTGCGCTGGAACCGGCAAGGGCACGGCCGAGGAAATCGCGGTCGCCGCGCACCGTCCCGCTGCGCTCCCCCGCGGCCGGATCGCCGCCATGCTTGGCGAGGGTCAATGTCGGGCACGCTCGACGATCGCGACCGCAGCGCGGACCGCGGCATCGATATCCAGATCGGTCGTATCCAGCACGTGCGCGTCGGCGGCGGCTTTCAGCGGAGCGGTCGCCCGCTTGGTGTCGCGCTCATCCCGGCGCAGGATGTCGGCGAGCACGTCGGATGGATTCACGTTGCTCCCGGCGGCCTGCAACTCGGCGGCGCGGCGGCGCGCGCGCATTTCGGCGGTTGCGGTGACGAATATCTTTACGTCCGCGTCGGGACAGACGACGGTCCCGATGTCGCGGCCGTCGAGCACGGCGCCGGGCGGTGTGCGGGCGAAGCTGCGCTGGAAGCTCAGCAGCGCCCCGCGGACCTCGGGGATGGCGGAAACGAGCGAGGCCGCGTCGCCGAGCGCCGGGTCCTTGAGCGCCGGCTCGTCGAAACGAGAGAGGTCGAGCGCCTCCGCCGCCGCGACCGCGCGCGCGCGATTGCCGGGCGAATGGCCGGCGTCGAGCAGGGTCTTGGCCACCGCCCGATAGATCAGCCCGGTATCAAGGTGCCGAAAACCGTAATGGAGAGCGAGCCGCTTGCCGAGCGTCCCCTTGCCGGAGGCCGCCGGCCCGTCGATGGCGATGATCACGAAAGATCAGCCCCGAGGGCACGCATCATGGGCGCGAAGCCGGGAAAGCTCGTCGCGATGATGGCGGCGTCGTCGACCCTCACGGACTTGTCGCTGGCCAATCCCATGACCAGAAACGCCATGGCAATGCGGTGATCCATCTGGGTCGAGACCGTGCCACCGCCCGGCGCCCGCCCCTTGCCATGCACGATCAGGTCGTCGCCCTCGATCTCGACGTCGACACCGTTCGCGCGCAGGCCGGCGGCGACCGCGGCCAGCCGATCGGATTCCTTCACGCGCAATTCCTCGAGCCCGCGCATCACCGTCGTGCCCTGGGCGAAGCTCGCCGCCACCGCCAATACCGGATATTCGTCGATCATGGATGGCGCCCGCGAGGCCGGCACCTCGACCCCGCGCAGCGCCGACGCCCGCACGCGGAAATCCGCCATCTCCTCGCCGGCGTCGCCGCGCACATCGAGCGCTTCGATGTCGGCGCCCATCTCGCGCAACGTGATCATGAGTCCGGTGCGCAGCGGATTGGTCATGACGTCGGTGAGGATCACCTCCGAGCCGGGCACGATCAATGCCGCCACCATGGGGAACGCGGCCGAGGACGGGTCGGCCGGCACGACCACCGGAGCCGGCGCAAGCTCGGGCTCGCCCTGCAAGGTGATCTTGCGGCCTTCCGCGCCCGCGGCTTCGACCCGGACATCGGCGCCGAAATGCTCGAGCAGGCGCTCGGTGTGGTCGCGGCTCGCTTCGCTTTCGATGACAATGGTTTCACCCGGCGCCGCCAGCCCGGCCAGCAGCACCGCCGACTTGATCTGGGCCGACGGCACGGGGGTCCGGTAGACGAGCGGCAGGGGATCGCGCGCGCCGGCGAGCGTGACCGGCAGGCGGCCACCGTCAGCGACGCTGACCGCACGCGCGCCCATCAGCGCGACGGGCTCCAGAATCCGTTTCATCGGACGCTTGCGCAGGCTCGCATCGCCGTCGAAGGTCGCGGTGACCGGACAGCCCGCGACCGCTCCCATGACCAGCCGGCAGCCGGTGCCGGAATTGCCGAAGTCGAGCACGGACCTGGGCTCGCGGAACCCGCCGACGCCGACGCCGTGAACGCGCCATGCGCCCTCGCCCGTCTGCTCCACCCCGGCGCCGAGCGCCTGCATGGCTTTGCCGGTGTTGATTACGTCTTCCCCTTCGAGCAGCCCGGAAATGGTCGTCTCCCCGACCGCAAGGGCGCCGAAGATCAGGGCGCGGTGCGAGATCGACTTGTCGCCGGGTACGCGCACGCGGCCCCGGAGGGCACCCGCGCGGCGGGCGGTGAGCGGTGACGGGCGGGCGTGGTCCACGGGCGGCCTCGGCTTGGCGAAGAACCCTCTAGCATGGGGTCGCAGAGGCGTCATCCGGCCCAGGGCTCGCCGCCGGGGAGGGCTCTTCGGAAGGCGCTCGCCGCTATTGACACTGGCATGCTGACTCGCCAAGTGAAGCACCTCATTTTTAGACCCGCTCAAGGAACCTGGACCGTGGCCAAACCCGAGCTCGGCACCAAGCGCCTCTGTGGCAATTGCGGCGCGAAATTCTACGATCTCAACAAGGATCCGATCGTCTGCCCAAAATGCCACACCGTCATGGAGCTCGCGGCGGTCACGCGGGGCCGACCGGACCCGTCAGCCGCCAGCCGCGCCCCGGCCGCACAAGAAGACGAGGTGTTGGCGCCGGAGACCGCCGAGGCCGAATTCGTTTCGCTCGAGGAAGCGGATGCGGAGGCGCAGGGCAAGAAGCCTGATGCCGAGGCGGTCGAGGGCGCGGAGGAGGACGTCGAGCTCGAGGACGAGGGCATGGACGACGCCACCTTCATCGAGGAGCAGGAGGAGGGCGACGAGGACGTCACCGACATCATCGGGGACGTTGACGACGAGGAGGAGAGTTGAGGTCGGCGACCAACCCGGCGCGGCCGCGCAGCGGCGAGCCGGGATGCTGGTCACAGCGACGGAGGCTCGTTAGAATTCGTTACAAGGTTCGGACGCGGTCGTCCCGACACCGCGTCCCGCATGGGGCCATAGCTCAGTTGGGAGAGCGCTTGAATGGCATTCAAGAGGTCAGGGGTTCGACTCCCCTTGGCTCCACCAATTAACCTACTGCATTTATTGAAAAATTTATGATAGCGATTTAGCTGAGGCCAGAGCAGCGGCCTTCAGGGAAGCACCGGGGAAGCACGGCGGCCGCCCATGACGGTACAACCTTGACCGCTGGCTGACAACGTTAAGGGCTGAAGACGCCGAGCAAGAAGGCTCCGGTGCCGACGTTCTATGTGGATGAAACCGGCTTTACGGGCGAGGACCTGCTAGCGGCCAGCCGACTTCACTACCATTAATCGGCAGACAAGCCCGATTTGCCGGAGGGGCTTAGGCATGGAGCTCTCGGTCCGAGACAACATCATCGATAAGGTGCGGAGGGGCGAGATGACGCCCGCGCAAGCCGAGGCCGAGGCGGTGCGTCTCGGCGTCGAGCCGTTCGCCATCGAGCCTGACCCTGCCCGATTTGATCCGTTCCGCGAGCCTTGGTGGACACTGCCGATGGCAGTCGCGTGGATTGCGTGGCGGTCGACAGACAGAGTTCGTGAGTTCTGGGACCCATACCGGTCAGAATGCTGGGACTGGCAACTTCGAGAATGGCGCAACGGGTCCGACGGTCCTGTTTACGTTGGACACTTTCTAGAAGAGCGGCGGCCGGCCACACTGTCATTGTTGTCATTCGTAGAGCGTCACGATTTGTCACAGGGTCTGCTGCCAGCGGGAGCGATCATGCCGCGCGACAATCAAGGTGAGAGGCGAGCGACAATCAGGATGAGAATGGCGCCGGGGGTAGGCTGACGGAGGGAGGGCGTAGCCCGACCGTAGTCAGGCTACCCCCGGCGGCGCGTTTTCCCCAGGTGGACAGACGTCGTCTGGCGGTC
Source organism: uncultured Alphaproteobacteria bacterium (assembly GCA_963827585.1). Lineage (GTDB taxonomy): Bacteria > Pseudomonadota > Alphaproteobacteria > Rhizobiales > Xanthobacteraceae > VAZQ01. The sequence goes on along the minus strand of CAWHCK010000002.1, from coordinate 13,598 downwards.
GGAGCGGTTGGGCGCAGCATCTGATTCTTCATCACGAGAAGGATCAGCGCTTGCCTGGCCGACACATCACCGACTGCCAGACGAGGTTGTACATGAAGTCCCGTCAGAGCACCGTCCCCGCCATCGCCGCCGCGAAGGCCGGGTTCAGCACCGCCACCGCCTATCGGATCGAAGCCGATCCGCGGCTGCCGTCGCAGAAGAAGAAGCCGCGTGGGCGCCGCCGTCCCGACCCTCTTGCCGGGGTGTGGGACAGCGAGATCGTGCCGATGCTGGAGGCCGCACCCGGCCTGCGCGCAGTGGCCATCTTCGAGGAGATTTGCCGTCGCGATCCCGGGATCGCCCCGGGAGTGCGCCGGACCTTGGAGCGCCGCATTGCCAGATGGCGGGCTCTCAACGGCCCCCACCGAGATGTGATCTTCCGCCAGGAGCACCCGCCTGGCCGCATGGGCCTGTCCGACTTCACCGACATGGGCGCGCTCGGCATCACGATCGCGGGTGAGCGGTTCGGTCATCGGCTCTATCACTTCCGGCTGGCGTTCTCGGGCTTCGAGCATGCCCATGTCGTGCTCGGCGGCGAGAGCTTCGTGGCGCTGGCGGAAGGCCTGCAGAACGCGCTGTGGGCGCTGGGCGGGGTGCCGGAACAACACCGCAGCGACAGCCTGTCGGCGGCGTTCTGCAACCTCGATCGTGAGGCACAGGAGGACCTCACCCGACGCTACGAGGAGCTGTGCGCCCATTACGGCATGACGCCGTCGCGCAACAATCGCGGCGTCGCCCACGAGAACGGCTCGATCGAAAGCGCCCATGGGCACCTCAAGAATGTGCTTCGCGATGAGCTCTTGCTGCGCGGCTCGCGCGATTTCGAGGATCTCGCTGCCTACCGCCGCTTCATCGACGAGGTGGTCGGGCGGCGCAACGCCAGGAACCGCAAACGCATCGAGATCGAGCGAGCAGCCCTCAAGCAACTCCCCGACCGACGAACCACCGACTATGAGGAGGCCCGCGTCCTGGTGACGTCGAGCGGCGGCTTCATCCTGCGGCGCGTCTTCTACAGCGTTCCTTCGCGTCTGATCGGTCACCGTCTCAATGTTCACCTCTACGACGACCGGCTCGAGTGCTTCCTCGGCTCCACGCTGCTCCTGACCTTGCGGCGTGGTCGGCCGCCGCAAGGGAGCGGTAAGCACGGCCACGTCGTCGACTATCATCACGTGATCCATGCGCTGCGCAAAAAACCGATGGCGCTGCTCAATCTGGTCTATCGCGATCAGCTGTTCCCGCGCCGCGCTTATGCCCGCGCATTCGAGGCGCTGCTGGCCAGGGAGAGCGACAAGCAAGCCTGTCGCACCATGGTCGGCCTGCTTGCGCTCGCGCATGACCGCGCCTGCGAGGCCGAGCTTGCGCATGCGATCGACGCCGATCTTGATGCCGGCTGTCCGCCTGACCTCGATCGACTGCGCGACCGCTTCAAGCCCGATCAGGCCGCGATCCCGATCGTTGCCGTCGAGCTTGTGCCACTCTCCGCCTACGACGAGCTGGTTTCCGTTCGTGCGCCGAAGACCGAGCTCGCGCTCGAAGGAGGCGTGGCATGAAGACGATCAATCCTGTCGATGCCGCGCGCGTCGAACTCCTCCTCGCCGATCTGCGCCTGCCTGCCATCAAGCTGATGTGGACCAAGCTCGCCGAGCAATCCGACAAGGAAGGCTGGCCCGCAGCTCGCTTCCTTGCCGCGCTCGCTGAGCACGAGATCGCCGATCGCGGTCGCCGCCGCATCGAGCGTCACCTTGCCGAAGCACGACTGCCCGTGGGCAAAACGTTCGACAGCTTCGACTTCGAGGTGGTGCCGATGGTCAGCAAGGCGCAGGTGATGGCGCTCGCCTCAGGCGATAGCTGGCTCGACAAGGGCGCCAATCTCTTGTTGTTCGGCCCGCCCGGCGGAGGCAAGAGCCATCTCGCGGCAGCCATCGGCCTCGCGCTCGTCGAGAACGGATGGCGCGCTGCTGTTCATGCGCACCAGCGATCTCGTCCAACGCCTGCAGATCGCGCGCCGCGAACTCGCCCTCGAAAGTGCGCTAGCCAAGCTCGACAAGTATCATCTGCTGATCCTCGATGACATCGTTTACGTCAGCAAGGATCAAGCCGAAACGAGTGTGCTGTTCGAGCTGATCGGAAGCTCGCTACGAGCGGCGCTCGATGCTGATCACCGCCAATCAGCCGTTCGGCGAATGGGGCAAGGTGTTCCCGGACCAAGCCATGACGCTGGCAGCCATCGATCGCCTGGTCCATCACTCGACCATCTTCGAGATGAATGTCGAGAGCTATCGACGCCGCTCCGCACTCGACCGCAAGCGTGGTCCAGGGCGGCCGCCGACACACGCGACAATCAAGGAAAAAGGCTGATTGACCCGCAGCGACAATCAAAAGCGGCACCGAGAAAAAATGCTTGCGAACCGCCGGACCCAAGGCAATCATGACTTCGCTACCGGCCGCCGCTTTCAAGCTCTGATTGCCGCCGCCGTTCTCATCCAGATTGTCGCGCGACACGATCAGCATCAATGATGCCAAGGCCAAGCTTTGGGAGGCACTCAGCGAGCACGCGTTGGAGGCTATAGGCATCAGCACCGACACCGGCGAAAGGACTTCAATCCCGGCCTGCGGTTGGCGAAATCTGCGGGACATCGAGGAGCGCGGACGCGATGCGTTGCGAGTACGCGACGCTAGCGGCGTGTGGACCGATCGCGGATACAATGATGTGGCTCTGAGGCGGCAAAACATTATGGCGATCTGGCAACCTCATCGCCTTGAAGAACGGCGACACGAGCTGCCGGCCCTCGTCAAGCCCGAAGGTCCGGGCTACATGCCGCTCTATTTAGCTGCGCAGTGGATCGCGACCCGCGGCGGCACCGTCGAGATCGACCCTATGGAGTTGTCCATCTGGCAAGATGCCTTTGCGCAATTGCTGCCTCGCATTGCCTCTGACGAGATCAAAGTTATTGGGGTCCGGAATGGCGCCCCCGAGACGATCAGCGCAATCCACTTTGCATCGTGCCGCGTCAACTATCCCTATTCCGATGCTGATTTCGATCTCATTCTCGGTGAGGAACTTTACCTCTGCTCGTACCCCTACATCGATGACGAGCATTGGAGGCGCGGTTTTGATAATTCCCTAAAAAATCGAGCTGGAAACCGTTGGGAGCGGCTGATGGTCCTAAAGTCGGAAGTGGCGCACCATTGGCCTTTTTCGCTAGCCCAAGCGTCAGGCAAAACACCGGTGACGACATATCAGAGCGGTGCGCCTGGGCGTCCCACTTCGATGCACCTGGTTGAGATTGAGTTCGGCGCTCGATGGGATCGCGGTGAAGCTGAGACGAGCATTGGCGCCGAAGCGCGAATGCTATCCGAGTGGCTTCAGAAAGAGCACCCGGACGCGCCGCAGTTGACTGCCAAAGCGATAGCGAACCGGCTACGTTATGAACATCACAGGCGGGTCGCAAACGCCCAAAAATAAAATATCGGGCATCTTTATCGGGCATCGCAAGACGCGCATCTCTTCAAAGATTTCCCGGCATGTCCGGAAGTGGATGAAGAGGTCTATCGATGCAAATCGACGTGAAGTCGGCAACTCACAGCCGACACTTTCTCCGCCGCTCTGACGCGGCGATCTACATCACCGAGCGGTACGGCTTCCCCTGCTCGCGGCAATGGCTCGCCAAGCTGGCGGTAATCGGTGGCGGCCCGGTGTTTCGCAAGGCGGGCCGGTATCCGGTCTACGAGCCGAACGAGCTGGACCAGTGGGCGGCGGCGCGCATCGGGCCGCCACAGCGGTCGACGTCGGAAGTCGATAGCGGCGCTCGACGCGATCAACACCATCGTCGTTTGCGATGATGCCCAGATCACGGAATTACGCGCGCACAAACGTTTCGGTGAGCAACCCAAACTCGTCGCAACAATCAGGTGCAGCGATGAAAACCTTTAATGAGGGTACCGTCCTCGTGTTGATGCGTCGCGGCCAGGTTCTCGCGCGAATGCATACGCGCACCGGAGCTAAATGGTTTCTAGCTGATGGTCAGCTCTCAGACACCGCACAGAGGATAGTCACGCGATCCGACGCAAAGCCCCGAGACGCCGGACTGTTTTCCGGCTGCGCGCAAAGCTACGGCCTCTCCAGCAACAAGTCAGATTGAAGTCCGACCGCAATGCTTAATCGGCTGAGCGAAGCAGACGTTGATGCCGCCCTGCGCGACAGCACTGCGCATGTACTGCACCGCGACTACGAAACGCGCAGCCAATGTGTGCTGAAATCGGCGGGTGCATATCGTTACGCCGCCGATCCGCGCACCGAGGTTCTCTGTGCTGCGGCTATGCGGTCGATGACAGCCCAGTGCAGCTGTGGACCCCAGGCGATCCGGTGCCGCCGGAATTCATCGAAGCCGCGCACAACCCGACCTGGATTGTAGTCGCCCACAACGATCAATTCGAAACGGCGATCGAGCAGCTCCTCCTGGCGCCCCGCTTCGGCTGGCCGTCGATCCCGCTCGAGCGCCACCGCTGCACCATGGCATTGTCGCTTGGCGCTGCGGATTGCCTGCACGACTTGATGCCGGCGGCTGATGCACTGGAGCTGGCCAACCGCAAAGATCGCCGCCGGCGAGCGGCTGATGCACCAGACATCGAAGCCGCGTCGGCCACATAAGGACGAGGACCCCGCAGGAACATACTGGTTTGATGATCGCGGAACGGCTCAAGCGGCTTTACAGCTATTGCCAGCAGGACGTGGAGGTCGAGCGCGAGCTCTACCAGCGGCTGCCGCCGTTGTCGTCCTCGGAGCAGCAGCTGTGGGAGTTGAGCTCCAGGATCAACGAGCGCGGCTTCTGTGTCGATCGGAAATTTGCCGAAGCTGCACGTCGCATTGCCCAAGCCGCAGCACCTGAGATCGACCAGGAGCTCGCCGAGATCACTGGCGGCGTCGTCACCGGTATCAACCAGGTTGCTCGCCTGACAGCCTGGCTGCAGCAGCAGGGCTGCGCGGTTGAGAAGCTCGACAAGAAGGCGATCGAGAAGCTGCTGCTCGATCCCGGATTACCGCCACAGGTGCAGCGGGCATTGGAGCTGCGCCTCGGCGGTGCTCAGGCAGCAGTCAAGAAGATCGATGCGCTGCTCGCGCGGGCCGGTGATGACGGCCGCGTTCGCGGTGCGTTTCGCTACCACGGCGCAGCCACCGGCCGCTGGGCGGGTGAAGGTTTCCAGCCGCAGAACCTGAAGCGCCCGGCCGTCGACGATCTCGAGGCGGCAGTCGCTGCCGTTGCCACCGGCGACTATGCGCACGTGCGCAGCCTCTACCCGCGGCCGCTTAGTGTGGTTGGCGACTGTTCCCGCTCAATGATCTGTGCAGCGCCTGGCCACATGCTGATCGGTGCAGACTTCGGCAGCATCGAAAGCCGGGTGCTGGCCTGGATTGCCGGCGAAGAGTGGAAGCTCGATGCCTACCGCCGCTTCGACGCCACACGCGATCCCCGTGACGAACCCTACTGCGCGACTGCCTGCAAGATATTCGGCAAGCCGCCGGGTACCTACACGAAGAACTCGCCGGAGCGCAGCGTCGGCAAGACTTGCGATCTTGCATTCGGATACATGGGCGGCCTCGGGGCCTGGCGGAAATTCGAGCCGGAGAAATTCTCCGATCAGGAAGTCGAGACGTTCAAGAGCGAGTGGCGAGCCGCGCACCCGAAGATCAAGCGGTTCTGGTACGACGTTGATCGTGCAGCATGGACTGCGGTGCACGAGCGCGGCCGTGTGATCTCCTGCGGTCGCGTCGCGTTCAAGTGCGTCGGCGCGTTCTTGCAGCTGAAGCTGCCGAGTGGCCGCAAGCTCACCTATCCCCTGCCCCACATCGAGATCGAGGACGAGCGCAACCAGGTCGTCGTGTTCGCAGACAATGCTGCTGGCCAGTTCCGGGACTGCCGTCACGGCAATGGCGCCTATGGCGGCTTGTGGACCGAGAACATCGTCTCCGGCATAGCCCGCGATCTGCTCGCCGATGCGATGCTGCGGATCGAGGCTGCCGGCTATCCGATCGTGCTGCACGTGCACGATGAGCTCGTCGCCGAGGTACCGGACGGCTTCGGCAGCACTGACGAATTCACCCGCCTGATGACGCGCAAGCCGGCCTGGGCGCTGGAGCTGCCGATCGCAGCTACAGGCCTGGACCGGCTGCGCGCTACTGCAAATGAACGGAGGAGATGCGCTGTCCTGCACCGGCTGACGCCCGAGCTCCAAACGCAACCGCAAAACAAGGAGAGCCGTCATGGTTCTGTTAGCTTCAGCCTACGACCAGTCGCGCTACTTCAAGGCGGCTGATCTCACGCAGGAGAAGAAACTCCGCATCAAAGACGGTCACCGAGGAGTCGATCGGGATCGGCGCCGACAAGGAGAAGAAGCTCGTCGTCTGGTTCACCAACGACGAGCGCGGCCTGGTGCTCAATCGCGTCAACAACCGCACCATCCGCGGTGCCTTCGGCGACGCCTCGAAGGCTGGACCGGCAAGATCATCGTCGTGTTTCCAACGATGGCTGAATTCCGCGGCAAGATGGGCCCGGCCTTGCGGGTGCGCATCCCGCCGCCGAAGCAAGCCACTGGAAACGGCCAAGGTAAGCAGCAGCCGAACAGCTCCGGCTGCAGCCAAGCCGCCGACGCAGCCGCCGGCAAGCGACAGACTGCTTGCCGACGATATGGATGATGAGATCCCGTTTTGAGTGAAAGCGGCGGCGGCGGACTGGCAGTTCGAGCTGCGCAGTCCGCCGCCGCTTTCGTGAGGAGAGAGTGCCGTGAGCAGTGACACCGAGGCGAAACCTACCACGCACCAGGCCGACCTGGCAAAGCTGCCGCGCGCGCTGGCGCCGCTGATCGAGCGGCCGCAGTGGGCGGTGTGGAGATGGACACAGCAAGGTGACGGCTGGCAGAAGCCGCCGTTCATGGCGACGCAACCGCAACGCCACGCCAGCACGAAGGATCCCAGCACCTGGGCGGATTACGCTACCGCGCTGGATGCCGTGGAGACGGGAGAGGCCGACGGCATCTCATACATCCTCACCGAGGACGATCCATTTGCGGCGATCGATCTTGATCACTGCCGCCACGTCGACACGCATTCCATCGATCCGTGGGCGCAGAATGTTCCTCGAATTTGGCCGTCATACCTATTCGGAGGTGACGCCAAGCGGTGCCGGCTGCCGGATCTGGGGGCTGGCCAATGGTGCCGCCCTGCATCGCAAGTTCACGCTCGAGATCGACGGCAAGGAAATCGCGGTCGAGCTGTTTCGCCGCACCCGCAAAGCTCTCACGATCACCGGCTATCGGCTTGATACAATCCGTGAGCTCACCGGCATCGACAAGGTGCTCGACTGGGGCGTGATCTGGGGCGAGCGCCGCAAGGCAGCTGCTGCGGCCGCGGCACCGGTCAACGGCCATACCTTCAACGGCAATGGCAGCGGCTATAGCGTCGATCAGATCGAGCAGATCGTGCGCACGGGAGCCCCGGAGGGTGCCAACCGCAGCGACGTATTTCACACCGTCGTCGGCCACTATCTCGGCTGCGGCTGGACTGCCGAGCAAATCTTGGCGCACCTGCAGCAATTCCCGCAGGGCATCAGCGAGCGCTACCTGCGCGAGGACCGGCTGCACAGAGAGATCGCCCGGAGCGCTAGCAAATATGCGGCTGCCGAGCTGCCGCTGTCTGCCGGGCTGGGTCGACGGCTGGGAGGCCAAGGCACCGCTGCAGCCGGAGCCCGAAGTGCAGCCGGATGACGATCCCGAGCTTGAGGAGCCGTTAGAGCCGGAGCTCCAGGACGAGCTCGACGACGAGGAGCCGCCGGAACAGCAGCCGGACTTGCCGCCGATGTATGCACACGGCGACCCGGACCCGCGCCCGCTCAAGAGCTGGCTGGTGAAGCACCTGATCCCGGAATGCGGGCACGGGCTACTCTCCGGCCAGTGGGGCGCCGGCAAGACGTTTGTGGTGTTCGACCTGGCGGCCGCGCTGGGGACCGGCCAGCCGTTCCTGGGCCACGCCGTCAAGCGCCAGTGTGGTGTGTTGCTGATCGCAGCCGAGGGCGGCGACGAAGTACGGCTTCGCCTCGACGCGGTGGTCGCGAGCCAAGTGTGGCGGTCTCGCTCGAGCTCCGTTCCGCTGGTACGAGACCGCGCCGATGCTGCTGCAGAAGGGTGCGACTGAGAAGCTGATCGCCATGGCCCGCCAGGCCGAGGCATCCCTGCTCCAGGAATTCGGGCTGCCGCTGGGGCTGATCGCCGTCGACACGATCGCCGCCTGTGCCGGCTACAGCCAGCCCGGGGACGAGAACGACAATGCCGTCGGCCAGGCGATCATGAACGTGCTGAAAGCGGTTGCACAGGCGATCGGCTGCTTCGTGCTGGGCGTCGATCACTTCGGCAAGGATCTGCAGGCCGGCACCCGCGGTGCCTATTCCAAGGAGAGCTCGCGGCGATCTGGTGCTGGCCTGCCTCGGCAACAAGGAGCTGTCCGGCAGCGTCACCAATACCCGGCTGGCGGTCCGCAAGCACCGCGGCGGCCGGCAGGGCCAGGAATACCCGTTCGTGCTGCGGGAGGTGGCGGCGCCGGAGCCGGACGAGGATGGCGAGCCGATCACCACGATGGTGGTGGACTGGACCGGACCGGTTCCAGAAACACAGTCCGGGCCGGATGATCCGTGGGCTAAACCCAAGCGCCAGGATCAGCGCACGGCCGCACTGCGGTTGAAACGAGTGCTGATGACGATCCTGGCCGAGCAGGGGGTTGATCTGCCGATCGCACCGGACGGGCCGGTTGTCCGGATGGTCGATCAGAAGCTGGTCCGGAAGGCCTTTTATGCCTGCACGCCGGCGGAGGGCTCCCCGGAGCAGAAAGGACGGCTCCGGCGCCAGCGGTTCCTTGCGGCACTCGATTGGGCCGAGCAGAAGCAGTTGATCGGCGTCGGGGAAATCGGCGACGTCGGCTACCTCTGGCTGGCTCGCCTTGAAGAGCGGGAGAACGAAGACGCATAAGCCGTCGAACTTCCCCGTCGAACTTGGCCGCCCCTATATAGGAGGAAGTTCGACGCCCAAGTTCGACGGTTTCGGATCTTGATCTAGCCCATCAGTAAAATCGAGCAATATCAGCGGCTTAGCGGCAAAATAATTCAACGCATCAAGGCGTCGAACTTACCGTCGAACTTGGGTCTCTATAGGGGGAAGAGAAGTTCGACGGTTTGGCCGCGGTGAGGCGGCCCCGTTTTCGGGGCACCGTCGGTGCTTGCCCCGCGGCCCGCCGCTCGCTACTACGCCCCCGTGTTCGTACCCCCGGCTTCATCCAGCCCTGCCAGCCCGTTCCCGCCGACCAGCCCCCTGTCGGCCCCGACTGGATTCACGAGATAAAGCACGACGGCTATTGCCATGAGCCTCGAAGGCATCGTGTCAAAGCGGCTGGGCTCTCGCTACACTTCCGGCCGCTCGAAAGATTGGCTCAAGGTCAAGAACCCGGACGCGCCGGCCGTGAAGCGCGAGGCAGAAGAGGATTGGGGCAGGGCAAGATGGGCGTAAAAGCCCTGCGACCAGTCGCGCCACTAAAGCGCCGCTCCTCTCCTATTTGCCCTTGCCTAATACCTGTTCAACAGCCTTCATAACTGGCACTTTGAAATTCTTTTCGTCGCTGCAAAAATTCTTCACCTTGCTCATATTTTCATCAAACGTCTCTCGATCAAGAACCCGATTGTTGCGTTTGGCATTATAGTAACCGCTGAGCCACGCTGCGATGAGTCTAGGCTCACTGATTTTGTGATGCACGAACTGATCACAGTTAATCTTCGTAACGTCCACCGTTACTTGCGCCTGGGCAGACAGCACAGTGGAAAGAACAAGTATAGATCCTAAAACGACGCTCTTGGGAGGCACAGGCCCACTCCTTTGAATCAGGTAGATTATCAGCACACTCGCAGTCTAGGCGGTCTTGAGTATTGGAACAAGAAACCGATGCCGCTCACGATGCGGCCGGTGTGGCGGCCGTGCCACACTGCGGCGGAATTAGCGCGCGGCCCGTATACCGCCGCAATGCCCTCGAATGTTGGTGCGGAGAAACCAGGGGGGTATCATGAGCTATTGGGGCGAACTGGCTGGGACTTACGGCGTAAATCTGATCTTCGCCGCCGTCAGCGTACTGTCCACCTATGGCGGGTTGAACCTTGTACTCGCGACGGGCCGCGCACTCATCCACTGAAAAAGATATCCGGCTGAGGAAGCCCACGAAGCGCGTGTCCTGCCCCCAGGGGACTAAGGCCGTGTACTCGTTAAGCGCACGGCCGTCCCAGCGGCAGCCCGGTTTGTCCAAAAAATGAATGCGGCCACGGCCTTGACATCAGCGCTCGCCAAAGAGGCTTTTTCTCCGGCGAGAGCTGGGAGAGGAATATGAGCAGGCGACTGCTTTCCGCGGCCGTAGGCGCTGCGCTCGCGGCAAGCACGATGGGGCGTGTTCACAAGCCCCTCTCGGGCAGACGCCTTTTTATTGGGCTCAGGGTTCTTTACCAGCGCACTGTGCAAGACCGATACAAGATACTTTCTCTTTCCAAGTGATTGCTGGTAGCTCAGACTTAATTCTCTCCGCGTCGGCCACTAACGCTTCGGAAGAATTGGGCCAGCAAATTTTGGGCTTTACGTTACGGCTTTGGGAGGGTGTCCTCCCTGACCCCTTAAATCTGAATGATACGCTGGTGGCAACAGCCGGGCCGCAAGAAATAGGATTATTGCTTCAATCCACGGGCACTCTAAATGCTGTTCTCGACCCGGGCACCTATTATCTTGAGATAACCGGCGTGCATGGGGATGATAGGACAACTTACCTCGGTTCATTCGAATTCTCTCCTGTCCCGGGTCCCATCGCCGGTGCTGGACTGCCCGGTCTTCTGATCTTGGCGAGCGGCGGTCTTCTCGGCTGGTGGCGACGACGGCAGAAGATCGCCTGAGCTTTCGGCGCAACCCACAGGTAGTTTGCGGCAGCCAGCGATTGCCGAACAATTGCGATTTATGAGTACACGGCCTAGCACTACTTTGGCAGATTTATTCACGCTGCTTTTCGCTGCAAATCCATTTTCTGCAGTGCGGGCATCGCTGCGGCGGCGGTGGTCGAGCGATGAGTTCGAGGATGGCCTCGCGGACGGCGGGCAATGTTGGCCGCGGCGGCAGCCCGTTGATTCTTTTTTTCCCGCCTTGCTGTTTTGAGCCGGCGATATTGGAGGAAAGCGTAGGCGATCATCGTCATGAGCGCATGACGGTGAAGGCCCTGCCAGGATCGGCCCTCGAAGTGATCGAGACCAAGTTCTTCTTTCAGCTGCTGGTGAGCCTGCTCGCAAATCCATCGCGCCTTGATGGTGGCCGCTAGGGTGCGCAGGTCAGCCTTCGCCGGCAGGTTGGCAAGATAGTATTTCTTCTCTCCCGACATCCTGTGTTCCCCGATCAACCAAGCCTCGTCGCCGGGCAGATGTTGCTGACCCTTGTCCCTGATCCGCTGCGGCGGTCCGTCGGCAACCCGAACGCGGACCGCAGCAAAACGAGCCTTGAGCTTTCCTTTCGTGCCGGTGCGCCAACTGATGGTGCGCCATCTGGCGTTGGCCAGCATGTCTTCGCCCGGTATCGATAGAATGTCCGGGACGTGCCGCTGGCGGGGACGACCGCGCCTAGCAACCGGCCAGATCATCCGCACATCGGCAGGGTAAACCTTAAGATGCCGCGGAATACCGACCGCCCAGGTCAGTTTGCGAGCTGTGAGCCCCTGGCGGAACGGCGCACTTAGCCCATAACCGGCATCCGCCAGCACGCAGCCGAAGCGCACACCGGTCGTGATGACACGATCGATCTCTGCCAGAGCCAGCTCTGGCTTCGTCCGCGCCGTTCGATATTCGGTTGGAACCCCCGCTCGCTTCAGCCGAGCTCGATTGCTCGTCCAACTCTCGGGAAGAAACAATCGCAACCCCAGCATGACCGGTACTTCGCCGCGCGCAAGCGTCAGCGATACCAGGGTCTGGCAATTGGCGGTCTTGCCCAGCGCCGAAGCATATTGCGGAGCAACACCCACCGAATGCGTGCCCTTCTTGGGTATCGCAGTGTCGTCAATCACCAGCGCGGCATCGTCGCCGCCGACGAGCCTATCCGCTTGGATAAGCAGTTCTGTTTCCACTGGTGTTGCATCCCAGACCCCGGCGGCAATGAAGTGGTGCAATTGGTCGCATTCGCCGAGCGCAAGCCGCTTCGCCATCGGCTGAATGCTCTTGCGATCGCCAGGACCGATCAGCCCCGACACGTAGAGCGGGCACATTTGTCGCCGTGCCTTGTGACCCAACCGATCCAGAAACGGCTTGAGCCAACGGCCAAGCTCGTCTCTCCAATCCGACGTCCTGCTAACCATGGTCGGCCCCTCCAACAAGCCGACCACCCATGAGTCACAGAAAAAGTGATTTGGGAATCCCGTGCTCGCGAAAAATCTGCCAAAGTAGTGCTAGCCCTCGATGCCTCTAACCATGCGCCCGACCGGGCTCGGTCGCCGGCCGACCAGGACCGTGCGGACTACACCATCTACAGCGGCGAGTGGGCGATGGGGCATCTACGAACAGCGCGGCGGCCCGGAGCACATGCGCTGGTTCTGGTCGGTGACGGACTAGTGGACCCGAAGGCGCATTCGCACGACCGGAGGCGGCGACGCTCGATGAGGCCAAGGCGCAATTCGAGGCGGCATGGCGACGCTGGCTTGCGTGGACGAAGCTGCGTGAAGAGCAAATGCCGCCGGAGGCGACGACGGAATAGCAGCTTGCGGGCAGAGGCGGGGGGACGGCACGTCAATTGCAGCCGTCGCCAACGCAACCGCAAGGGGGGCCGCTCGGCGAGCAACCGGGCGGCCTCACTTTGACAGGGCGGCCTCGACCTTTTGCGCAAGCTGGCGCCACTTGCTCGCCATGGCCTTCCATAGCTCCTGCAATTCCCACTCAGGAACGCGAGCCGTCATCTCCTCGCATTCTCGCGCCTTAGCGCGGCACTCTTGTGCCTGGACCATTGCGCGTTCCTCCAACGGTTTCCTCTTTTAGCGCCCAATGCAGTCTTGCATTGCATCGTTCCCGTTCTCACGGGTTTTGCTTTTTGCAGAGGAGGCCGCCCCCTTCTTAAGTTTTATTAGTATTGATCGATACACCCCGATACCCCCAACCCTCCGCGTACCCGAGGTTCTGAACCCGCCCCGCCCCCAGCTCGGCGGGGTTCGCCTTGGGCTATCGCGCCGCTCGGCACGCAACCGAGCGGTACGGGGCACCCCGAGCGCGGCTTTCTTGCCCGGAACACCCGTCGGGCTGGGCGCGTTGAATTTGCGGGGCTGCGGAACCCCTGTCGCTAGAGCAGGGAGCCGCGCATACGCATCTATGTACCCCGAGTTGTTGCGGACCGCATCATGATGCAGGACGATTTCGTGCGGCTGCATGAGTTCCTGCTTAAATCGGACACTATCGCGGACATCTCGGACGATCTCCGCGAGGTGGTCGAGAAGGAGTGGCCGGAGCTGGCGCACAAGCTACCGC
>CAWHCK010000001.1:0-85046 GCA_963827585.1 uncultured Alphaproteobacteria bacterium | reverse complement strand
CCATACGAAGCTCAACTGGAGCGGCCCGCGCCGGCACTTGACGCAAAGGATTTCGCCAACACTCCATCCGAGTTAAGCTTGCTCGAGCTACGGAGTCGCCCACGAGCCCGCGATGAACAGAAGAACGCTCATCTGCTGCCTGGGAAGCCTGCTCGCCGGTTTGCCATCATTTGCCGATGCGCAATCTCCGCGTCGCGGTCCTTGGTGGGCGCCGCTTCGGGGCATTCCCTCGATCGCCGTCGTATCTGCCGAGGACGATTTCCGATTGCCCGCCGTTCGCGAAGCCGTCGAGTTCCGGAATTCCGAGCTCTCGACGCTGGGCACCCCGCTTCGATTTGACGCCATCAGGCATATCGCTGGCACGATTCCGGTCGACGACCTCTCCGCATTGAGGGCGGACCTGAATCCATTACTGGCAAAGAAGTTGGGGTTCTTCGGTCTCCACCGGACAGCATCCGGCTCGTGACGACGTGATCGTGGCTTTGTCCGACGCCAGCTTCAGCTCATTCGCGTTCGGCTGGCCGCATCTCCAGAAAGTCCTGGTCGTAATCCAGCGGACGTATCTGCTCACGCTACCCAACGTCGCACGCAACGTCGTCGCGCACGAGTTCGGGCACGCGATCGGGTTGAGCCACAATGACGAGGCGAACGCGCTGATGTGCGGCGGAAAATGGTGTCATTCCACTTTCCCGAACGAGGGATTTTTCGCTCACGCCGGCGGACAAGGCAAGGTTGCTCGAACTGTATCCGCCGGGTTGGCGGGACAGACCGCTCAGGAGGTGGAGAGAGGACCCGCCGCCGTCGGCCCGGATATCGGGCTGATCGGTTGTTGCCAAAATCCGAGGCCAGCACCCCCCGGCCGCGGCGAGCGGCCGGGAGATGTCAGCGGAGCGGTTCAGCCGCCGCAGCCGAACAAGCCGGTCCGGCCATATCCGAGGTCTTCCTTGCAGGACGGCCCGGCGGCAGCCGGAACGGTTGCGAGCGTGGCAAAGGCCAAGGCGAGGGCGAGAACGATCTTCGTCATGAGGGCCTCCTATGGTTCGGGTCTTGTTGCGGGCGCAGGCCGCATGGCCGAGCGTATGTTGGCGTTATGCCAGCCGCACGGTGCGGCGGCTGTGATCGCCGTCACAATAAAGCTGTTCCCGAGCTACGCTGGCTGAGATACGCGAAAAGTCACCGGCCGGATGCAGCAACCGAGTGGCCCCGCCCCGACCCTGGCGGCGCTTCACTTTTGCCGGCGGATCGGCACGGACCTCGGGCGGTCGACGAGAAAATATTTCAGGATATCTTCGCCATCCGTGGAGGCGAACGAATGTCCACAGACCCTGCATTGCACCGACGCAGCGGCTGGGGGCGAGGGCGAACGCACATGCACCAGCTTGTAGCGCGCCTGACACTCGGGACACACGAAATCGGCTGGGCGGTCGCTTGCCATATTCTCAATAAGACGCATGCGCGCCGATTGGGCACCCCCCAAATGGGAGGGGTCCGGCCGGACGTTGCGCTGTATGCTGAACGGTGCCGGACCACCGCACCCACCGCACACTGCGGGAGCAATGGCGGATCGGCGCCGAGCTGATCCTCAATCATGACCGCAAGTCTCTTCCAACGCCTCTGCGACAGCGAGATCAACTTCGCAGGCCCCGCCCCATCAAGCGGGGTTTTGCTTTTTTGGATCCTATCGTCGCTAGCGCATATCCGCTTGGCGGGCACCCTCAGTCGGCGTCCCCAGGCCCGGGTGAGCGAAGAAATTCGGACACCCTATCGTGTTGCCCGTTCCGCCGCAGTTCTTACAGACATGCGTGAAGAAAAACCCGATCGCACCTGTGCCATGACATGTTCCGCATCGTAAGGAACGCAGTAACCTGTTACACATTGGACAAGGATCGCCCTCTCTCGCCCCGTTGCGCATTGCCTATTCCCTGGTGAATGCCGCGTCGTCCGGATGAAGGCTCGGCAACCGCCGCTATCGCATGCGCACACGTGGGTCGGTGTGAACTAGCTCACACAGCGATAAGAAACGCGTTGCCGGCCAGGGACTTACCCCCCAAATGGGAGGGGTCCGGCCGGATGTTCCGCGGTATGCTGAACGGTGCCGGACCATCGCACGCTGCGGGAGCAATGGCGGATCGCCGCCGAGCTGATCCCTCATGATGACTGCAAGTCTCTTCCAGCGCCTCTGCGACAGCGAAATCAACTTCGAGGTTTCGTGCTTCTGGGACGACTATTTCTTCGTGCGCCTCGGCGACGCCGTCAACGGCTTCCATGAGCAGGACCGGGTGCGCACCTGGGCCGAGGTCGAGGGATGGCTTCGCGTGCAGGCCCTCAAGCACTACCCAAACAGTGCCTTTGCCAAGCAGGAGCTGGGCGCGCAATGGACCCCGATCAAAGAACCGCGCCACGAACGCCAGCCCAGGAATGACCCGTGATTTCGCTTTCGCTCAACCCACCTTACGAAGCCGAAGCTGGGCGTAGAATGGGTTGAGCCTTAAGCGCGTTTTACGCGCGTCCATAGCCCGTCCTAAAGGGTGTTTACGCCCGTCTTCGCGGGCTATGGACGGGCGTAATACGCCCTTAAGGACGCGCTATGGCGAAACCCATCTTTTCCCGCCGACCGAAGGAGAGAGGAGCCTGCTCATGCTCAAGAAGGTCGCGTTCACGATGTACCCGGTCCGCGACGTGGCGCGCGCGCGCGCCTTCTACGAAGAGACGCTCGGGCTCACGGTGGGCCTGAACGGCAACCACGGCGACAAATGGTGGATCGAGTACGACCTGCCGGGCGGCGGCTGTGTCGCGCTCACCAATTTCATCCCGGACGAGCCGAGCGCCGCCGCCGGCGGCACGATCGCTTTCGAGGTCGAGAATCTCGACGCGCTCATCGCCGACCTCAAGTCGAAGGGCGCGACGTTCCGCGGCGACGTCGTCCATGGCCCCAATTGCCGGATGATCACCTGCCTGGACAGCGAGGGCAACTCGATCATCCTGCATCAGCTCAATCCGAAGACTTGAGGCTCAGGGCCCAACGTCCATAGCCCGCCTCAAGGGCGTCGACGCCCGTCTTCGCGGGCTATGGACGGGCGTGAACGCCCTTAAGGCTCAACCCACCCTACGAAGCTAAGAAGCGGGCGCCTTTCGCGGCGGGCATGGAATCCGCATCCGGGCGGAGCGGCCTTCAAGCGCAGTTTTGGAGAATGCGCCTTTCATAGGTGACTCACGTAACGTAGTCAACAGCTATTTACGAAAAGTGGCAACATTGAATGATGTCAGGCACTTGCAGGGCATCGCGGGCCATCCGCCGCGGCGGGCTTCGCGGCGCATTTTTCGGGTTTCGCAAACGGCGCCGGCGGAATCCGCGTCCGCATCCCGCGAGGCCCGGCGGGCCCATGAACCTGTCTGCCGCAGGGTGCGACACATCACTGGATGGGCCGATCACGAACGGAGATCCCCGTGCCAGTCTTCATGAAAATGGACGGAATTGACGCTGCGGTTGAGCCAAGCAGGGCCGCTGCAGGAGGGCAATTCCATGCCCGCGAAAACGCTCCGAGTGGCGACATTGGGCACGCCGACTTGCTGTTTGGCGCCGACAGCCCGTCCTCGAGCGAAGACCGCGGAATTGCGTGGGTCTCCGGAGACGGCGGCACCCGTGGAGGCAGCAGCATTCTCGAGTTCAGCGCCGAAAACCTTCCAAACGGCTCCAGCCAAAGCGGACCAGGTGATGAAGGGCCTCAAGAGAGCATAACCTTTGTCTATGGAAAGCTCGGCTCCGTCGATGCCGCAGGCGACTACGATCCCCTCTTGGGCGAGCAGCATTTCCTTCTCGAGGTCGCCGGCGTAACACCGAACGGGCCGGACGTGAATAGACACGAGTTCACAATCAAGAAGTTGGTCGATGCGACCAGCCCAACCTTCGCGCCCGACGTCGACGACGAGGTACTGGTGTTCTCACATGAGGGGTCCACCAATGACTCGATATGGATCGATATCGGGCACCGATTTTACGGACTTCCGACGGCAGGAGCGAGTACGTGCTCACCTCCATAGAGCACACCGCAACCGACGCCAGGTTGCCTGGGTCACCTTTCTTCCAGAGCACAATGGATGCATCCAGATTCGTGAACCCCGCGTCTTTTCAAATCATCTCAGAGGGCACGGACGAAGCCGGAAGCCGATTGTTCGTCGGCAACTTAACGATGCACTCGGATGCGTCCAACGCGCCGGAGGGTGAGGTTCTGGTTTCCGGCGAGGAGGATGCCGTCGAAGTGCCCGCCGTCCAGACGAGCGGATGGATCGCCGATGTGACCTACGAGCGCATGGAGAGCGTCCACGCCCTTTACGATCTCGTCGTTTGATTTGGCCCTGCGCTTCGACGTCGGCGCCGAGCGCAGACTGCTTCGACACGATGCCCCTCGTAGCCGAGGTGGCATCAGTCCGGCAGCTCGTACTTGCCGAGCGCGTACTGAGTCCTACCAGTCCACGGCCGGAAACTGCTCACAGTAAAGCGTGCGCCGGGGTGCTCTATCCAAATATCAATCTCTTGCTGACTTACATTTATCGTGCCGTCTTTGAACGGATAGCTGCCCGGGCCGTCAGGGCAACCGAGGTCTTGCCAAGTAACCTTCATTGTGCGCCCTCCCTAGAGCGTGATTGCTTTAGGTTGAGTCGCAATCACGCTCTAGCTTTTTGTTTGAGCATGATCTCTTCGGAAAACCGGTACCCACCCCGGATCAAGTCCGGGGCCGGCTTTTTCCGGATCATGCTCTAGATAAAGTCAGTCATCCTTGCGCATTTCCTCGCGACGTTCCTCGATCTCCTCGGGCTCCTCCTCATCCACGCGGGTGAGCTCGTTGCGCGCCTCGCCCATTACATGCAGCATCTCGTCAAGCTTGGCATGGATTGCCTGCGTGTCGCGGTGCTCCGCGCGTTGAATGACCAAGGTCATGAACCAAGTCGCCATGGTGGCCCCGGCGTGCCACTCGAAGGTTTCCGGCTTGTACACGTACCAAAGCGCGCCGTAGCCGAAGAGGATGACGAACGCGAACGGGCTCGCCGCATAGCGGCCGAGACGAGTTATGATTTGCCGCACGAGCGGTCCTCCCTGGGGTGGGCCGCAATCCGCTATTTGGCGGTGCGACCCTCCAAGCGGTAGCACAGCTCTTCAATCATGTTGATCGCATCCGTCAGACCATGAACCAGATACCGGTGAGGATTGGCCTGCTCTCTCTTCAACCTTTCAAGTGTCCCGATTCCGAAGTTCGCAAACGCGCGCGGCACACTCTCATGCGAACTTCGGAATCAAGGGACACTAGCAACTCTATAACTCTTAGTGCCCCTTTTGAACCCGAAGTTCGCAGGACTCGCGGCATCGCGGCATGGGTGTGCGAACTTCGGGTTCGGGGCACTAGTGTCCCGATTCCGAAGTTCGCAAACGCGCGCGGCACACTCTCATGCGAACTTCGGAATCAAGGGACACTAGCAACTCTATAACTCTTAGTGCCCCTTTTGAACCCGAAGTTCGCAGGACTTGCGGCATCGCGGCATGGGTGTGCGAACTTCGGGTTCGGGGCACTAGTGTGGGAATAATTCGGTCTTTGGCATTGGCGCAAAGACCCGCATCGCTCTCGTCGGCAAATGCGGTCATCGCCAGAAGTCCTTCAGCCGATCCGGCGCCCAGCGGAGGATCCTGCCATCCTCGGTCCATCCTCGGTCGGGATGGGCCGGGTGAGCTTTTTGGGAAAGATGCGCAGGCGGCAACACGCCCCAGATACAGGGGCGGCCATGGCAAAACGCGCGTCGGCGACCCAGGTGCTGCCGGCGGCCCAATGGTCCGTTAACGCGTCTGCCGTGTAATACCCACGACCGGCGGCCACCCGTGAAACCCGTACCGAATTCGCACCAGCCAAAGGGCTGTCCGCCGGTCACCCGCCAAAATCAGCCCGTCTCTGTGAACGGCATCACACAGGCCGTCGCCGGCCGCGCCTACATTCCCGGCAACCAGGGAAGGTGGATCATGGTCGAACTACTCGCTTTCGCGTTCCTCGCAGTGGCCCTCGCCACACCCTTCGTCGTCCCGTTGATGTGGGGCCAGCTCGAACAATCCAGCCAGGACACGCCAGCCGCCGCACAAGACGAGCGGCCGATCGGCCCAGCCGGCCGCAGAACCGTAACCGTTTGCGCCGCCCTCATCGCCGCCTCAGCTTTCATGCAGGCAGCAGACGCTCAGCAGGTCCGGCGGCCCCTGCCCAATGACCCAGAGCAGTTACGCACGATCGAGGAGTGCACGGAGAAGATGTTCGGCCGCTTCGGCGGCACGGAGCAAATGTACCACATGTACCAAGCCTGCATGCCCCCGGCCGAATAGCCAATTGCTAACGTCAGAGTCGCTTGTCGACGAAGGCATCGCTGCCTTTGCCGGCGAGCGCCGGCCCGACTGATCAGCCCCCTGCCCCCGGAATGAAGCAGCGCCACTTGGGAGTCATTTGTCCACCCATGCCGTAGTACGGGGACCACCAGACCATCGCGATCCCGTTGAGGTTCGGCTGCTCGACCACGGCGGAGTCCGGCACGTCGAACCATTGCCCCGCTTCGCCCGGCCGCTGCGGATCCTTCAGGAAGACCTTGTACCCGCCCTTGGTCATGTCCCACTCGGCCTCGGCGTGCTCAGCATCGCCGTTGTCGCAGCACGGCGTACCCGACTTGCTCTTGAGACTTTGGAACCAGGCATTGAGGTCGGGCCGCTGGTGGTCGTGGGGATAGGCGAGCCGCACCTCGAGGAGCGCGACCGCGCCCAGCCCGATCAGCAGCGTCAAGATCGTTCGGTATCGTTGCATCATCGCGCGTCCAACGGGAACGAGGCCTGTTCGAGCGAGACAGGCGGCATCGTGGCATAGCTGTGTGGGGACCCGGTCGATGTCTTGTTGCCGATTGCGCCGACTTGCGGATTATTGCGACATCCGCGGACGCGACAAGCGGACAATATCGGCTCAATGCGAGCTCATCGCGTCGACGCAGGCGCGATCGATGGCTCGGTTTGCAAGCGTTGCGAATTCGGTCCACGGACATGCGCCGTCTTCGCTCGCCTTGCACCCGTCGATCTTCACCACGGCCGTCTCCGGGGGCCGCGCGAGATCGAGCGGCACCATGCGCCGCATCTGGTCGAGCGTCTGAGCGACATATCTGATGCGGACTGCATGGACCTTGGTCTCTCGGTCGCGCAGCAGATCAATATGCATCGCGCCGGCAGGCGGTGTCTCATTTGCGAGATAAGAGGGCAGCGACCAATGCAGCCCAAGCATCCCCCCGATATTGGCGAGGTTGGTATCGTGTCCCACCAAGAGCGTGAACACGGGACCCTTCGTCCCGCTCGCATCCACGGCGCGTTGCAGCGTCGATAATATCCTCTTCATGAGGGCCGAGCCCTGTCGGGCCGCAAGATAGGGCGTACGCTCCATCAAATCGAACCGGGCTGCATGGAGCCGCAACAACGGCCGGATGGCCCGAGGAGTGGATGCCCGCCCCCAGGCAACCTGCCGTTCGGGCAAGCCTTCCGCATATTCCAGCAAGAAAATCTCGGAAGCGGTCGATCCGATCGAGATCGGTCCGGACAATCGGACGCGGCCGCTATCCTCCGAAACAATTGCAGTCGGCAGATTGCGCAGGGAGCACGGTGCATCGACGCCGGCCGCACGACACAGCGCCGGCTGGCAGCATTTGAGAACCGATTGCATCGCCGCGATCTCGGGGCGCAAGGTCCTTCGCAGCGATGCAAGGCTGCCGCCGGCGCTGCTGATCACGCTCGCGCGAGCGCGGGCAGGATCGACCTTGCACACGCCGGCGCGCGTCGGGTGAAACAGAGGATCGATCTTCGCATCGATGAGCGAGCCCGGTGCGAGATTGCAGCCGGGGAACATGCCGTCCAGCAACGACTGCGCCGTGACCAGGGTACGTTGCTCTGCGTCCGCCCATGCAACCACTCGGCCGGTTGGCGGGCAGCCACGCGCCGGAAACAACCCCTGCGCCGCGTAATACTCCCGGTAATAGGCTCCGAGCAGCCTGGCGAGCTCGGCGCCGCGGGGCGTGAGATGCCCGGACGGTACCGGCCATGTGGGCCACGTGTCGGCCGCAAATGTCGCGAGCGCGGGATGCCCAGCGATCGGCGAGCGAACCCCGTGCCGGCTGAGCGCCACCGTCGATACCAATTCATACTCGGCCGCAAGTGCCACTCCCCCGACCGCCATGGCCG
The DNA here is from genome assembly GCA_963827585.1 of uncultured Alphaproteobacteria bacterium. GTDB lineage: Bacteria > Pseudomonadota > Alphaproteobacteria > Rhizobiales > Xanthobacteraceae > VAZQ01. The sequence goes on along the minus strand of CAWHCK010000001.1, from coordinate 76,807 downwards.
CAGCGACGATGGCAGCGCGCAGAAAATCGGAACTCATCGGCATTGGGATCGCCGTCGCCGCCTCGATCAATACCGAAGCAAATCATACGCGCTGAAGAGTGTCACGGCGCTTCACCCCAAAGAACGGACATATCCAGCCGTGATCGGGTCGTCCGAACTCGTGCCAATAGCGGACAATTGCTTTCATCTTCTCAGGTCTTTGAACACCTCGTTCGCCTCCTCGAACCGACGCACAGCCCGCTGCGCGTCCCAGGGCTCTTCGAGGAGCGTCTCCGGATCCCACTCGCTCCTGCGCGCGGGATTGAAGAAATCTCCGCCGTAAACATGAATCGCGCCAGTCAGGCGAGGAATCGGGTTGGTCACGGAATGGATGATGTCGTGCCCGAGCGGCTCGACATCCTTCTCGCAAAGCGCTTTGGCGCCGGCCGCTTCCACCTTGCCCCGGCCGCTCGGGAGGCGGCGCCAGAAAATGTTGTCTTCGCGGCCCGTATAGATACCGATGACCGCCCACATTTGATGGTTGTGGGGCACAACCGTCATCATCGGCGCCCACACGACGTTGAGGATCGTCAGGTCAGCCGACTGATAAAGCTCGTGAAGCCCGGCACGCCTGGGCTCTCCCAAGCCCTCGAGGACCGCCGATGGATCGGAGACGGCGCGGCCGACAACCTCGCACACGAACTTGTGCGATCGGTCTGCGGCAAGCGCCGCGCGACAATCGGCGATGAATTGGTCGAGGTCGAACACAGCCTTGTTGCCCATGTCTCGAGCACGCTACCACGTTTCAGCACTAGTTGGTCGTCGGCTTGGGGAAATCCCGCATCACGATCGTTCCGATCTTGCGGCCGATGTCGCTGCCGTCCTTGTCGGCGCTGCGGAAATGGATGCCGCCCCAGACGCGCGCGTTGTCCACCTCCTCCGCCATTTCGGAGAATTTGCGATGGGTGCGGGTGACGCCGAAAGGAGCCGGGAAGGTCACGCCGACGTTGACGTCGTCGCTTCCGAAAAAGACGCGCAAGACGGCTTCCGCGGCGCCGGAGAAGATCGCATGCGCGGACGGATAGTCGGGTTGCGGCGGCGTCACCAAAAGCGGCTCCCAGCTCGGATCGCCCTTGAGCGTCGGAATGTCGAGATCTGCGGCTGCGCGGATGGCCGTGATCGGTCGCCAATGCGGGCGCTTGTATTTCTCCTCGAATCCCGACGATCTGTGAATCGGCGGTCGCCATCGAGAGAGCTGCAAACAGCCGGGCATTCTCGGACACCGACAAGCTTTTCTCCGCGGATGCCGCGCGCGCGGCCGCAAACCACGGGACCCCAGTCTGCACCGTCCAGAAGATCGCAGCGGCCGTCTGGTCCGCCGTTCGTGTCCTGCTGTTGCGCGCGCCGACGCTCTTGACCTCATCGAAGTCGCGCGCGAACTCCGCGCTCGTGATGCCGGGCGGGCCCCTGAACTCAAGGCCGCTCCTGCCGCGCAGGACGAAGGGCGTCACGCCGCCCCAGTGCGGGAGAATCGCGGCCATCGAATGAGGCGGCGTGAGCTGGTAGAGACCGGCGCCGGGCTTCGGCGTGAAGACGATCCGGACGTCGGACTTGTCGGCGCTGCGCAGCGCCACGATTCTTTCCGCGATTTGCGCGCCGATGCGGATACCCTCGGTCTTGCCGTGACCGTCGGCGATCTTGGCCAGGGCCGCATCCAGGGCAGCATCCACCATGGCGCGCTGCGCCGGTGCGAGGCGAATGAGCGCACCATGTGCCGCCGCTGCAACCGCCGCATCAACGGAGGTTGCAGCCGGCGCCTCGAGATCGACAGCGTAGGGCGAGCCCTTCCGGTCCACCGCTCTCACCGCATCGTAGACCGCGCCGTGGACAATGGCGAGGACGCGCGACTGCAGGATCGCGTTCGGCGGCACCGCCGTGGCGCTGAGCGCGACGACGTTCCAGTCCGTGACCGCATCCGCGTGCGACCGCCAGGCGGGTTGCGCCAACAGCGCCACAAGCGCCGATCCGAACAGCACACGTGCAACGCGGGTTCGTGCCATGACCATCCTCCGAAGCCAGAGCGCTTTCCGGCCGGGACGATAAGGCCCGCGTCATCGATCAGTCCAATGCATTTATCACTCCATTATTGATGCAAAATTGTTATCATAACGGCATGAACTTCCGGCATCTGCGCGCCTTCGCCACCATCGCCGACGCCGGCGGCTTTGCGCGTGCGGCCGCCCGCCTGAACTTGAGTCAGCCGGCGCTCTCTCGACAGATCCACGCGCTGGAAGCCGAGCTGGGAGTGCCGCTGTTCGATCGGATCGGTCGCCGCGTTCAGCTCACGTCGGAGGGCGAAGACTTGCTTCGGCGCAGCCGGCGCCTGCTGACCGAAGTCGAGTCGCTGGGCGAGCGGGCGCGCGCGCTCAGGACCGGGCAGACAGGAGTGCTCCGGGTCGGCACCACGCCGCAGGCGATCGAGAGCCTGCTTGTCAATTTCCTGGGGCAGTACCAAGCTCGGCATCCCGGCGTCGAGGTGCATCTGGTCGAGGACGGCGGCGCGCGCCTGCCGGGACGCCTGGAGCGTGGCGAGGTTCAGGTGTCGATCATGGCGGCAGGTGACGACCACATTCATGGCCGGCCGCTCTGTCCGCTGTACCTGCTTGCGGTGATGCCGGAAACCCACGGCATGGCTCGCCGTGTCACGCTCGACATCACGGAGCTGACGGACGATCCCCTGTTGCTGCTGGGCCGCGGCTATGCATCGCGGGAGTGGTTCTACGCCGCCTGCCAGGTCGCTCAGAATCAGGCCGCGGGTGCTCTTGGAAAGCACCGCCCCGCAGACGCTGATTGCGCTCGCCGGAGCCGGCTATGGGATCGCAGTGGTTCCGTCCATGGTGCGAATCCCGCGCGGAAAGCTTCGCGCCGTGCCTCTGCTACACCGGCGTGTGCCGATCGGCAGATGGATGGTGGTCGCATGGCATCCGCAACAATTCCTGGCTCCCTATGCCGAGCAGTTCGTCGAGGAAATGGTGGCCTATTGCCGGCACAGCTATCCCGGCCGCGAACTCACGCGGCGCGCCCCGCCACTGCCGCGGCCGAAGACGCGAATGGGCTGATACCGACGCGGAACGTCAGCTCCGATCCATCGCCTTGGTGGCAGCAAGAGGATCGACGTCGATAGCGTGATCCCAAGCGCCTGACCGAGACGCACTTTTCGCACATGATCATCGATCCGCGACGTGAGCCCCTGCCTTGGCGGCCCTTTCGGCATCCCACCACCAGACCGTTGGAAATGCCGCGCCACCATACATGGGCAACGGATCGGGCCGGCCGAACCGGTTCCAGCGTGCCGCCCACACCTTGTCATGGGTAAATTGCGGCACGACGTAGTGGTTCCACAGCAGGACACGGTCGAGCGCCCTGGTGGCCGCCACCAGTTCGTCCCGGCTTTTGGCGAAGATCACGCGCTCGATCAGGGCATCGACCGCGGTATTCTTGATGCCGACGTAGTTGCGCGAGCCGTGCGTAGCGGCCGCCTGAGAGCTCCACAAGTCGCGTTGCTCGTTGCCGGGCGACAGGGACTGCGGCCATGAAGCTATGATGATATCGAAGTCGAAGTTGCGTAATCGATTTTCATATTGGACATCGTCGACACTTCGAACGGTGACGTCGATACCGAGACGAACGAGGGAAGGCCTGTAGAAGAGGATGAAGCGTTCCGATCCCAACGGATCGCTCGTTACGCTGAGAATCTCGACTCTCAGCACCTCGCCGGTCCGGACGTTGACTTGCTTGTGATCGCGCAGCTCGTAGCCTGCCTCCCGCATGAGCCGCATCCCCTCGCGCAGATTGGCGCGCACGTTCTCCGCTGTGCCGGCAACCGGATTGGCATACGGGGTGGTGAAGACCTCGGGCGGCACCTTGTCGCGCAGCGGTTCCAGGATCTTGAGCTCCTCCCCCTCCGGCAGCCCGGAACAGGCCAGCTCGGTGCCCTCGAAGTAGCTGTTGATCCGCCTGTATTGACCGTGGAAGAACTGTTTGTTCATCTCCTCGAAATCGAAGGCGAAATTGAACGCACGTCGCACCCTCGCATCCTCGAACTTGTCGCGCCGCGTGTTGAAGGCGAAGGCCCGCATCATCCCCCGGTCGCGCTGGGGGAATTCCTCTAGGATGACTCGCTTCTCCTTGGCCGCGGGAAAATCGTAAGCCGTGGCCCAGTTCTTCGCACTGTTCTCGGTGCGCCAGTCCGCATGGTCGGCCTTGAAGGCTTCCAGCGCGACCGTCGGGTCACGAAGAAACTCGTAGCGAATGTCGTCGAAATTGTCGCGCCCGATATTGATGTTCAGGTCCTTGGCCCAATAGTCCTTCACCCGCCCGTAAACCACCGTGCGGCCGGCGACGAATTCCTTGATGCGGTAGGCGCCATTGCCGAGCGGCGGCTCGAGCGTGGTGGCGCCGATGTCGCGCTTCTTGCCCGAGGCGTCGCTGCCTTCCCACCAGTGCTTGGGCAGTACTCTGAGCTGCCCGAGGATCACCGGCATTTCATGATTGCCGGGGGAATCGAAAGTGAAAGTGACCTCGCGCTCGCCGCTCTGCTCGACCCTGACGACGTCGCGGTAAAAGGCGCCGATGAAGGGGTTGTATTTCTTGTAGGCCTCGAAGGAATAGATCACGTCCTCGACCGTAATCGGCTTGCCGTCGTGGTGGCGAGCGGCGGCGCGCAAGCGGAAGGAGGTGGACGCAAAGTCCGGGGGTGACTGACCGCTTCCGCGATCAGCCCGTAATGGGTCGACGCTTCGTCGAGCGACGGCACCATCAACGTGTCGCAAATCGTACCGGCGGCCGCAGCGAACAAGCCCTTGAGCCCGGCCATTACCTGGTTGAAGTTGTCGAACGTGCCGAGCGCCACCAGGCGTACCGCCCCACCTTTCGGCGCCTGCGGATTTACGTAGTCGAAATGCCTGAAGCCGGGCGGATATTTGACGTCGCCGAGCAGCGACAGACCGTGCCGCCATTGCGGCTCGGCGCTTTGCGCGCGCGCCGGTGTTGCGGGCAATGGCACCTGGCCAAACAAGGGGGAGACGGCGGCAAGCGTGCCGGTGCGAAGGATGGAGCGACGGGTCAGGCGCAAGGGAAACCTCCGGGAGGCCAGGCGCTGAGTCGACCTAGGTGATGAATCCTGTCCGGTCGTTGGACCGCCGGCTACGAGCGCCGATAAGTGCGCGATCAAGCGTCTATCTTCGCCCAGATAAGCCCCGACGCCAAGAAGAATGTACGCAAGGCACGTTTCTCCAATTCCCGATCGAGGTCGGCGTCCGCGGCCGGCGGTGGACGGGCTGACATGGCCTCGGGCCTGCGTGCTATCCTCCCAACGTCAAAAGACCTGATCCCCGGCGGTGACGACCGGCATGGGGCCGGTCGCTACGCCGATGAGGTGACCTTGGCTCGCAAAGGGGCGAAGAGCCGAACCCGCGTTCGCGGTCGTCGTCCGACCGGAGCGCCCGCCGGCCGCACACGCGAACCCCGCGCCGAACTGGAAAAGACGCTCGCCGAGGCGGTGGAGCAGCAGACCGCGACGTCGGAGGTGCTGCGGATCATCGCGAGCTCGCCAGGCGCGCTGGAACCTGTCTTCCAGGCCATGCTGGAAAACGCGACGCGCATCTGCGAGGCCAAATTCGGATCGTTGTATCTCTACGAAGGAGACGCTTTCCGTTTCGCCGCAATGCACAATGCACCGCCTGCGTTTGTGGAGGCGCGCACGCGCAATCCAATCGTCCGCCCCCCGGCAGATACGCCCCTGGGGCGGGTCGCGACCACGAAGCAGGTGAGCCATATCGCCGATATGAGGACGGTGCCGTCCTACGTCGCGCACGATCCATTTGTCGTCTCCGCCGTCGAACTCGGCGGCTATCGGACCGTCCTCGCCGTTCCGATCCTCAAGGAAGGTGAGCTGATCGGCTCCATCAACATCCAACGTCAGGAGGTCCGGCCGTTCACCGACAAGCAGATCGAGCTGGTCAAGAACTTCGCCGCCCAGGCGGTCATCGCCATCGAGAATACGCGGCTGCTCAAGGAGCTCCGTCAGCGCACCGACGATCTCAGCGAGGCACTGGAGCAGCAGACGGCGACCTCGGATGTGCTGCGCGTCATCTCGAGCTCGCCCGGCGAGCTCGCGCCGGTGTTCCGCGCCATGATGGAAAACGCCACGCGCATCTGCCAGGCAAAATTCGGCGATCTGTATTTGCGCGAGCGAGACGGCTTCCGCCTGGTCGCCTCGCACAACGCCCCGCCCGCCTATGTCGAGGCGCGAACGCGCGAAGGGCTGCTGCGGCCACCGCCCGACGCGCCGCTTGGACGTGTCGCCGCCACCAAGCAGGTGGTCCAGATCGCCGACATCCAGACGATTCCGTCCTACCTCGAGGGCGATCCATTCCTGGTCGCCGGCGTCGAGCTCGCCGGCTATCGGACCGTGCTCGACGTGCCGATGCTCAAGGACGACGAGCTCGTCGGCGTGATTACCTTTTGCCGCCAGGAGGTCCGGCCGTTCTCCGAGAAACAGATCGAGCTGGTCAGGGATTTCGCCAGGCAGGCCGTCATCGCCATCGAAAACGCACGGCTGCTCAAGGAGCTGCGCCAACGCTGGAGCAGCAGACCGCACCTCGGACGTCTTCAAGGTCATCTCCCGCTCGACCTTCGATCTGCAACCCGTGTTCCACATATTGGTCAAATCGCCACCGCGGATTTGCGACGCGGATCGAGCCTACCTCTATCAAGCCAAGGATACGGCCTTTCCGCTTGTCGCGTGCTACGCTACTCGCCTGCGTTCGAGGCATTCATGCACGAGCATCAGGTCCCATTGCCCCGCGGCTCGCTCCTGGGCCGCGTGTTGCTGGAAGGCAGAGCGTTCAGATCCTCGATGTGCTGGCCGTCCCGGAATACATTTTCGTCTCGCCGAAGTTCGGCGGCTAGCGGAGCGCGCTCGGCGTTCCGCTGCTGCGGGAAGGAATGCCGATCGGTTCTATCAACATGCAGCGCCAGCGGTGCGCGCCTTCACCGACAAGCAGATCGAGCTGGTCGAGAGCTTCGCCAAACAGGCCGTCATCGCCATCGAAATACGCGGCTGTTCAAAGAGGTGCGGCGCACCGACGATCTGAGCGAGGCGCTGGAGCAGCAGACCGCGACCTCGGACGTGCTCAAGATCATCTCGAGCTCGCGCGGCGAGCTCATGCCCGTGTTCCAGTCCATACTGGAGAACGCAACCCGACATCTGCCGGGCCAAGTTCGGAGCCCTGTTCAAGTACGATGACAACGGCTTGCTCGATGCAGCGTTCCTCGGCATGCCGCAACCTCTCGCCGACTGCGGCAACGCGAACCATTCCAAGCCGCTGGCGGGCAGCCGCTGGAGCGTCTCGTCGCGACGCGACAGGCGGTTCAAGTCGACGACTCACGCGACGCGGCATACATTGAGGGCGTTCCATTTGCCGTCGCCTCCGCCGAGCCTCGGCGGATCCCGCACCTAGTCTCGGTGCCGATGCTCAAAGACGACAAGCTGGTCGGAGCCATCGCAATCTCATCGGCAGGACGTGCACTCCTTCACCGGCAAGCAGGTCGAGCTGGTGACCAACTTCGCCAACCAAGCCGTCATCGCCATCGAAAACACGCGGCTGCTCAACGAGCTCGCGCGAACCGTTGCAGCAACAGACCGCCACCGCCGACGTGCTCAAAGTCATCAGCCGCTCGACGTTCGACCTGCAAACGGTCTTCGATACTCTGGTCGAATCGGCGGTCAAGCTGTGCGAGGCCGATAGTGCGACCATCCATCGCCCAAGGGGTGATGTCTATCGTTACACCGCGAGTTACGGCTACTGGGACGAATACGACAGCTTACATGCGAGATCATCCGGTCAAACCCGGGCGAGGATCCTTCTCGGGCGAACGGTTCATGACGGCAGAATCATTCATGTCCCCGACGTGCAGGTCGATCCGGATACACTTTGGTCGAGACAGAAAGATTGGGGGATCTCGCACCGTGCTCGGCGTCCCGCTCCTGCGTGAAGGAACGCCGATCGGTGTAATCATGTTGACGCGCAAGAGTGCGCCCCTTCACAGATAAGCAGATCGAGCTGGTCGAAACCTTTGCCGACCAGGCGGTGATCGCGATCGAGAACGTGCGGCTGTTCGACGAGATCCAGGACAAGAACCGCCAGCTGCAAATGGCGAGCGAGCACAAGTCGCAGTTCGTATCCAGCATGAGCCACGAGCTGCGCACCCCGCTCAACGCCATCATCGGGCTCACCGAGATGATGTATACCCACGCGGGGCGCTTCGGCACCGAAAAAGCCCAGGAGCCGCTGCGCCGCGTGCATGCCGCCGGCACCCACCTGCTCGGGCTGATCAACCAGGTGCTCGACCTCTCGAAGATCGAGGCCGGCAAGCTCGAGCTCAATCCCACGAGCGTCAATCTGGCGCCGCTGATCGACGAGGTCGCCGGCACCGCGCGCCAGCTCGCCGAGCAGAACAAGAACCGGCTCGTGGTCGAGGCGGCGGCCGATCTCGGCGCGCTCACCGTCGACCCGATGCGGCTCAAGCAGATCCTGCTCAACCTGTTGAGCAATGCCTGCAAGTTCACCAAGCAGGGCGAGGTCAGGATGGAGGCGCGAAAGTTCATCGACGGGGGCGGCTGGATCGAGCTCGCCGTGGCCGATAGCGGCATCGGCATGACGGCAGAGCAGCAGGCGAGGCTGTTCGAGGAGTTCACCCAGGCCGATGCCTCGACCGCGCAACGCTTCGGCGGCACCGGCCTCGGCCTTGCCATCTCGCGCAAGCTCGCCCGCCTGATGGGCGGCGACGTGACCGTCGCGAGCGAGCCGGGCAAGGGCTCGGTGTTCACGGTGCGCCTGCCTTGCGGCCCAATTCGCGCGGACGCACATCGGAACGTGCGCTAGGATCAACAGCGCGAAAGGCACCGGTCAGGGGCGACATCCCGGAGAGTGTCGAATGAACAGAGCAACCCTCATCGTGCCGGCCGTGCTCACCGGCGCGTTTGCCTTACTGGGCGCGCTTTCCAGCGCGTTCGCCTTAGTGGCCGCGCTTTCCAGCGCGGCGGTGGCGCAGGACTATCCCAACCGCCCGATCAGGTTCATGCACGGCTTCCCGCCGGGCGGGAACGTCGACATCATCGCAAGGCTGCTCGGCAACGAGATGTCGAAAGGGCTCGGCCAGTCGATCATCATCGACGCCAAGCCGGGGGTCGCCGGCAGCCTCGCCGCCGAGGCGGTGGCGCGCAGCGATCCCGACGGCTACACGCTCCTGGTCGTTCCGAGCGCGCATCCGGCACACGGCGCGCTGTCGAGGAAAGTCCCCTACAAGGTGGTCGAGGATTTCGACTGGATTTCGGTCGCGAGCTTCTATCCGTTCCTCATCTGCGTGCGCAAGGATTCGCGCTTCCAGACGCTCAAGCAGTTGCTCGAGGAGGCGCGCAAGAATCCGGGCGACCTCAAATACGGCTCGGCCGGCGTGGGCTCGATCCTGCACACCACCGTCGAGCTCATCGCCAACGACACCAAGACCAGGTTCCTGCATGTTCCCTATCGCGGCGAAGCGCCGGCCATCACCGGGCTCCTGCAGGGCGACATCGATTTCATCGCGGCGACGTCGGGACCGATCAGCGTGCGCATCCGCTCGGGCGAGTTCCGCGCGCTGGCGGTGACGGGCAAGACGCGCTGGCGCGATTTCCCCGACGTGCCGACGGTCGAGGAGCAGGGCATCCCGGGATTCGAAGTCATCTCCTGGAGCGGGCTCGCCGGCCCCGCGAAGCTGCCCGAGCCGATCGTGAGCAAGCTCAACGGCGAGCTGCGGCGCGCCATCGCCGTGCCCGACGTGAAGGGCAAGCTCGAAGGGATGGGCGGCGACCCGCGCGCGACCACGCCTGCCGAGATGCGCGCGCTGGTCGCGAGCCAGCTCGCGACCTGGACCAAGCTCGCCAAGGAGGCGAACATCTCGATCGATTAGAGCATGATCCGGAAAAGTGGGTACCGGTTTTCCGAAAAGATCATGCTCAAACAATAAGCTAGAGCGTGATTGCGACTCAACCTAAAGCAATCACGCTCTAGGCAGCCGCTCGGTGTGCGAGCAAGGGTTACCGTTCAGCATAGGGGAATTGCCGCCTATGTGACGCGGCTCACAAACGCGCAATCCTGCTCGTGCCATGCTTCCACCGGTGATTGCTTCTGGAACAGTGGAGGCGTCATGAAATCAATGACAAGCCAACGCGCAAAACTCATAGTCTGGTTGGCTGCAGCTCTAGGATTCGTAGCGACTGTTCCTGTCGCGAGTGCACAAAACTGGTACTATATCAACCGCCAGCCGGCCTCTCCCAGTGTGGCGCAGGTATTGGCCGCCAGGGGCTTGCCCTTCGGTTACTACTGGCTTCAGCCCAACGGAAATTGGGGCTTTGAGGGCAGCTCAGATGCGGTCGGAAACATCTACGGGCATCAGCCGAGCCTTTCACAGCGCGGGCGTCTATACTACCCAGGCGAATTGCTGAGGTAGCCGCCCCTTCGATGCGTCGAGGACATCTCCGGGAGCGGGCGCCGGCGAGCAAGGGTTACCGTTCAGAAGATTCCCGCCCCCGGGGTCAACACATTGTTCGGATCGAATCTTCGCTTGGCGGCGGCAAAGCGCTGCCAGGTCTCCGCGCCGTAATGCACTTGCCACTGCTCCTTCGACAGGATCGGGCAATAGGGTGGATAAATCTTGCCGCCCGCCGCCTGCACGCGCACCACCAGCGCGTGATTGGCCGCCAGCATGGCGTCGAGAGCGTGAGCCTCGGCGGCAGCGGCGCGGCGCTGCATCCGCAACTCGTACGCCAGCGGTCCGCCCGCAGTTTTCTGCAGCGGCTGGGTGTGGCGCGCGGGAACCTTGGCCGAGACTTCGAAAAACCAGATGCCGACGAAGGCGTCGGGCGTCGACAACACGTGGGTCAGGAACGGCCGCACGGCGTCGTCCGGGAGCGTCGCCACGAGCGTAGCGTTTGCGACGGGTCTTGCACGCCCGGCAACGACACTCGCGGTCCGGCGATCGAGGTAGTCCCAATAGCTCGTCGTGGCGGCGGCCGCCGCCGACTTGAAACGCAAGCCCGCCGTCCAGGCGGGCCGGTGATCTCCTTCGTTCCTGTCCGCGACGTGGGTTCCGGCGAGCAGCGTAAACTGCCAGCGCCCGTCCTGGCCCTTGGTGATCCGGCCGTTGAGCGGCCCGAGCGCATCGACGGTCGCGAGCTGGCCCTGATCGGAGAGAAATGCGTCCAGGTCGTCATACACCAACGGATGTATCGAGACGAACGTGGGCGCCGGAAGGAGGCGAAGCCGCGCACGGACGATCATTCCGCACTGTCCCATTCCGGCAAGCGTCATGCGGAAAAGCTCATCGTTGCGGTCGGGCGAGCACGTCGTGAGCTCGCCCGCCCCGGTCACCACATCGAGCTCGAGGACGTTGTCGACCTGCGCGCCGTAGCGATAGGTCGTCTCCCCGATCCCGCCGACACTGAGCGTGCCGCCCACGGTCAGCATCATGGCGTCGGGCATGACCGGAGGCGTGAGGCTCTTTTCGAGCGTGACCTTTGCCACGTCGCCCCAGAGCGCGCCGGGCTGGGCATCGACGGCGTCGTTGCCGTGCCAGCGCACGGCGTTCAACGTGCTCGAGTCGACGACAACCCCGCCCTCCACCTGCGACTGGCCGTACTGCGAGTGGCCCTGACCGCGCATCGCGATCTTGAGACGGTGCTTGTTCGCATAGGCCACCATGCGGACGATATCGGCCACCGACCGTGGCTTGAGCACCGCAATGGGCGATCGGCGGACATGGCCGCCATTGTCCCCTGCTCCCGCCTGCCGGGCGGCGTCATCGAAGAGCAGGTTGCCATCAAGCGCCGGCAGATCGTCGAGCGGAGAAATGCGCACCGGCGGCGACTGCGCCCAGACCTCTTGTGACGGGCCGCTGCCGGCCAGCATCACGCCGGCGGCCGCCAGCTTCACGAACGAACGGCGGGTGGTCCGGCCTGGTCTCATCTGGGATTGGTCCGGCACGATGAACATCCTTATCGTGGCTCCTCAAGCCGCACTCAACAAGCCGGACGCGCCCCGAACAAGACCCCCGCCGGCTGTTGATCCTGGGTAACGATTTACCGACTGCGGCAGACCCCTCCTCGATTCAGAACAATTCAGGTTTACCCCAAGGACCTGTGACCCCTCCCGCTGGCAGGCTGAGCATACCGCGAAACACCGCACGGCCGGCTGTTGTCATTCCCGCCGGCCCGGGTGGAGGGGCTCCCTTCTCAAAAGGAGGCGGACATGGTCACTTCTGAAGACACCCGGCAGATGAGCACAGCCGCGGTGCAACGGACTGGACAGGAGCCGAGCTGGTCGCTGTCCGCAATGACGCAAAAGCTCGAACCTGGGGAGCTGCAGCGGCGGGCGGAAGCGGTCAAGGACCTGATAGCGTTCACCGAATACACGTTTGATCGCTACAGGACTGCACCACACCATCGGCTGATTGCGGAGCAATTGGAACGCGAGGAGCGCGGCGATTGATCGCCTTATGCAGCCAATCGGGGTCTGCCCGCCAATTGAAGGTGCCGCAACCCGCCTGCCCGCGGCGCGTTCGCCTGCCGACATCATGATCGACGCCGGCACCGCGCAGCGAGGACCGGTCAGGCACCTTGACGCCCGAATTGCTTTAGGTTGAGTTGCAGTCACGCTCTAGCTTTTTGTTTGTGCATGACCTTTTCGGAAAACCGGTACCCACTTTTCCGGATCATGCTCTAGGCGGTGTGGACGGATTTGATCAAGATGAATGCACAGGCGAGCGCGCCGAAGGAGCCTTAGTTCTGCGCCGTCTTCTCGCAGCGTAGTGCGATGCGCTTGAAGCGTTTGAGTTTACCGACTGCTTGCTCGGTACGTGCGCGGGCCCTTGTAGAGAATTTTCGGAAAGAAAGTTGGTGGTTGCGTTGAGTTCGTTCGATACGGGATGGCTGGGCTGGCCGGCCTCCCTGAACCGGCCACACCCATGAATCACGCAATTGCCAATTCGGGAATCCCGTTGCGCGTCTGCTTGTTCGCTCTTCCTCTAGCGCTGGGAGCACTGTATGTTGTCCAAAGCTGCTCTCAAAAATGGGACGTGGGGAAATCCCGATCATTGCAATGGGCAGCGATTGGTGCTGTCGGCGGGCTCCCAGCTTCATCGCTCACATATTGAGTTTCCAAGCGCGCCTTGCGCGGCAACGCTAGGGGACCGTCATGAAAATTCCCCGTCGTGCTTTTCTGCATCTGGCCGCGGTCGCTGCCGCCCTTCCTGCCGTGACGCCCTTTGCTTGGGCGCAAGCCTATCCGACGCGGCCGGTGCGCGTGATCGTGCCATTCGCGCCGGGCGGACCGACCGACGTGCTCGCGCGACTGGTCGCGCAGAAGCTTTCACAGAGCTTCGGCCAGCAGTTCTATATCGAGAACCAAGCGGGTGTCGGCGGAAACCTTGGCATGGGCGCCGGAGCCCGAGCAATCCCTGATGGCTACACCATTACCGCCGTGAGCGGGAGCTACGCCGTCAATCCCAGCCTTTACCCACAAATCCCCTACGACCCATATAAGGATTTCGCCCCAGTCACTTTGGCTGCCGTATCGCCCAACGTACTGGTGATCCATCCATCAATTCCAGCGGGCAACGTCAAAGAATTGATCGCGTTTCTCGGGGCAAATCCTGGTAAGTACAGCTTCGCGCATGCCGGAACGGGGACCACGTCGCAACTCTCCGGGGAGTTGTTCAAGCAATCGCAAAATCTCGACATCGTCGCCGTACCGTTCAACGGCTCAGCCCCCGCCATCCAGGCGACACTCGCCGGCCATACGCTGATCGCTTTTACCGCGCTGACGCCGGCTGTCCCGCACGTCAAGGACGGAAAGCTGCGTGCACTAGCGGTCACGACGCCGAAGCGCTCACCAGCGCTGCCCGACGTGCCGACATTGGCGGAAGCCGGCTTGCCCAACCAGGAGTCGGATACGATATTCGGAATTCTTGTCCCCGCCCATACGCCGGAGCCGGTCATTACGTTGCTTCACAAGGAGATCAGCAACGTCTTGACCCAACCGGGAATCGAGGAAAAGCTGGCCTCTCTCGGCTTCGAGGCGATCGTCAGCACACCGGACGAGTTTGCCGCCAGAATTGAGAATGATATTTCGAAATGGGCGAAGGTGATCCGCGCGGCCAACATCAAGGCCGAGTAGACCGCACCCTCGCGGGCCCACTTTCCATAATCTCCCGTTCCGCGAATCCGTCCACACGGCCTAGAATATCCGTCCACACGGCCTAGAATAATGACGTAACATTGACGAAAAGGGGGCGGGCTTGTCGAAGACTATCAAGCAATTGCAACACGAGCCGGCAGGCCAGAAGGCTGGAAGCCGCGCCTTTTCGTGCCTCCAAGATCTTCTTGCCTGCTATGGGCGAACGGCGCCCGGCCGCAATGCCATCCTAGCGCCCGGGCGGCCGCCGGTGACATATGGCGCGCTCTGCGCCCGGGTGAACGATGTGGTTCGCGGGTTGCGGAGCCTCGGTGTGGGCCGAAGCGACCGGGTGGCGGTGGTATTGCCGAACGGACCAGAGGCTGCGGTGGCGATGATCGCGGTCGCAGCCGGTGCGGTCTGTGTGCCGCTCAACCCGGGCTTCACCGCTGACGAATGGCAGCGTTATTTCGGCGATTTGCGGGTATCGGCGCTGTTGACGCGCGCGGACATGGATTCGGCGAGCCGAGGCGTCGCCCATACCCTCGGCATACCCGTCATCGATCTGTCGCCGCGGCCGAGCGAGGGGCCGGGCGCGTTCAGCGTTGTCGGCTCGGCAACGCGGCACACCGTCGACGGCGAGTTGGCGTCCAGCGCCGACGACGCGTTTATCCTGTTGACCTCGGGCACCTCGTCGCGGCCGAAGATGGTCCCACTGACCCACGCGAGCCGTCTGTCGGTCGGCCTATAACGTGGGCGCGACTTTGGCACTTGGACCTCGGGACCGATTGCTGAACGTGCTGCCGCTGTTCCATGTGCATGGCCTGGTCTCCGGGCTGCTCGCCGCGTTGGCGGCCGGGTCGAGTGTGGTCTGCACGCCTGGGTTCGATGCCGCGGCCTTCTTCGACTGGCTGAAGGAGTTTCGACCAACCTGGTACACGGCGGTTCCGGCAATCCATCGGGCGGTGTTATCGGCGGCGGGCGGCGCCAAGCGCAGCGCCCAGCAATGCTCGTTGCGGGTCATCCGTTCGGCCTCTTCGACTTTGCCGCCCGACGTGACGGGCGAGCTGGAAGCCCTGTTCGGCGTCCCGGTCATCGATACCTACGGCATGACGGAAGCCGCCTCCCAGATTGCCGCGAACCCTATGGGGCGACGCAAGCCTGGTTCGGTCGGCCAGCCCGCCGGGGCCGAGATCGCGATCATGGACCGCGAGGGCCGACGGCTACCAGCCGGCAAACGTGGAGAGATCGCGCTGCGGGGTCCCACCATCACGCGGGGGTACGACAATGATGCCGCCGCGACCAAGTCCGCGTTTCGGGACGGCTGGTTCCGAACCGGTGACCTCGGATACTTGGACCGGGACGGATACCTCTTCATTGTTGGCCGAATCAAGGACGTCATCAATCGCGGAGGGCAGAAGGTCGCGCCCGCCGAGGTCGAACAGGCGCTGCTGAGCCACCCAGACGTGGTTGAAGCCGTCGCTTTCTCGATCTTCCATCGGAGACTTGGCGAGGACGTCGCCGCCGCCGTCGTATTGCGTCAGGACGCCAAGGTCAGCGCACACAGCCTCCGAGACTTCGCCGCGAACGCCTGGCCAGGTTCAAGGTCCCTAGTCTGATCCGCTTTGTGCCGGAGATCCCGAAAGGCCCCGCCGGAAAGATCAAGCGCGACGAGCTCGTCGCCGCGCTTTCAATAACGCTGCCAAGGGCGCGAGTGGAACGCGGCGGCAAGTTGGTTGCACCCCGCTCGGATTTGGAGTGGCAACTGGCCGAGACTTGGGCGGAGCTCCTGGAGTTGAATCGAGATCGGCATCGACGAAGATGTCTTCGCGCTCGGCGCGGATTCAATTACGGTGACGCAGATGCTGTCGCGTCTGCGGGCCCGCTTTGGCGTCGATTTCTCGTTCAAGGATATCTTCGATGCGCCGACCGTTGCGGCTCTCGCGGCTCGCCTTGAGTTCATCGGGAAGAGCGTTCCACGTTCACTGAGCTTGTGCGAACCGCCGGCGAATATCGCGCGCGTGGAAGGAGATGGCCCCCAGCAGGTGTCCATTGTGCAGGAGCGCATGCTAAGGATCGAGCGGGAACTCCCTGGACTACCCCAGTTCAATTTGCCCTTCGCCTATCGGCTACAGGGACCGCTGAACGTCCCCGCGCTCGAGCGGAGCCTTGGCGGAAGTCGTGCGCCGGCACGACGTCGCTGCGTACGGGGATTTACCTGGCGGGACGAACGTCCTGTTGCTCTCATCGCCCCGACCGTCGATATCAATTCATCCCTCATCGTGGAAGATCTTGCAGCTCGGGCGTCTACCGGAAATCGATCGGGCCAAGGCGCTCCTGCTCAGAAAGGCGGAGCTGGAAGCCGAGCAAGAAGCCTTGACACCCTTCGACATGAAGCATGCGCCTTTGTTCCGGGCGCGCCTCTTGCGGCTCGGCGCCGACGACTACGTCTTGCTTCTGATCCTGCACGATATCATCATCGACGGCTGGTCGATGGGAGTCTTCATGGAGGAGCTCTCGGAACTCTATGCCGCTTTTGCGGCCGGCAGGCAGGCGCAGTTGCCCGAACCAGCGCTTCAGTTTTCCGACTTCGCTCGCTGGCAGCGTCGGTGGTCGCACCAGCGGTGCAGCAAACCGGCAGCTCGCCGACTGGAAAGAGCGCCTGCAGAGAGGCCTCGCCTGTATTTCCCGCGACGGAATAGCGACGTTGAAGGCGATGCTGGACCGCGCGCATCGCCCAGGAACCATTTCACGTACCGAATGATCTTGTCGCGCGCCTGAGCGCACTTGAGCCACAGCCAAGGCGCAACCTTGTTCATGACGTTGCTGGCTGGCTTCAAGACGCTGCTGCTGCCCCGGACCGGACGCAACGACATTTGCGTCGCGACCGTGATGGCCAACCGCTCTCAACTGAGGACGGAGCGCGTGATCGGCCCGTTCGCGAACACCACGCTCATCCGCACCCGAATTGATGCCGATCTGATCGTTTCAGGAAGCGCTCGGTCGCGTGCGCAACTCCGTCTTGGAGGCCTACGCCAGGCAGGAACTTCCCTTCGATATCCTTGCGGCCCGACTAGCGGAAGAAGACGGTCTGGATCCAGCATCGCTCATTCAGGTGTTTTTCGTCCTCCAAACGCGTTTCGCCGGTCGCTCAAGCTGCCCGATGTGGCGGTCCGACCGTTCGGGTTATCGGGAAGGGCAGTCAGGCCATGCCGATCGACTCGCACTTGGCTCGGGGTGACGCTCAAGGAGAGACCGTCGGGCATTACTGGCGCATGCGCGCTACAAGGACGATTTGTTCGAGCCGAACACACTCCAGCACTGGGTTGCGGACTACAAGACGATCTTGGCCAAAGCGGCCGCAGAGCCCCGAGACGTCGCTTGGCAGGTTGGCCGATCTTTGAACGATGCAAGGCGAACGTCGATCGGCAAGCCAGCAAAGAAGAAATGCGCTGCATGACTTCTTGCCAGTACCCGGCCACCGCAAAGTCCGAGAAGCTGCAAGGGCTTCCTGCCAACCAACCATTATTCGGCTTGATTATCCTCTCCATATGATTGACATTAGTGGGCCACTCGACCTGCGATCGATCAACTTCGGAATAACCACTGAGCTCAAGGGGCAAGCAAATGTGTTTAACCGATGCAACAGCTCTCATCGACTACGACCCGAAGGATACGGCGCAAAGGGCAGCCCTCAGCGAACTGAAGAAAAAAATGCTAGAGCGCAAGAAATTTATGGAGAGGAAGATAAAAGATATCGACCGAGCGCTCAAAAGGGTTAACGCAAACTTGAGCCGCAAGTGAGCTGCCCGAGGTAACCAGGACCTCTGGGTAGACATCGACCTGGATATCCGAGCGGCTTTTTTCTTGGGCGGCGCCCTGTGGGCGCCGCCCGCTAAATTCGATGACACTCGTCTCAGCAGATGCCCTTAAAAGTGATCGCCATCTAGATCAGGTCATCGCCGCTTCGAACGGATGCGGGTCAGGGATCTTTCCACGCGACGAGTTCCATCTCGCCGCCATCGTGCAGAACCTCAAGACGCGGACGTGCGTTCGTTAAACGGCATATCGAGCTCGGGATCGATTTGTAGACCATACCCCCGATAATGGCGTCGTTCGCGGTGACGGTTACGACGATGTCGCGCTCGGTCGCGGCCTCGGCATCAGCCTTGGTGAATGGCGCGCCCGTGTGGACATCGAAGGTGACGAGCCGTTGCTCGCGGGGTTTCATGCGCGCGCCGTCCGCGGGCAGGTCGCGCAAGCCGATCCGCCAGCCGCGCTGTGCCAACAGGGACGGCAGGGCCACCGAAACCGCGATCGTCGCGGAGATGCGACCGGGATTACCTACCCACAAACCTTTGCCATGCAGCGCGGCCATGAGGCCTGCAGCCCGTCCCCGCCCGGCAAGAGGACCACGTTTCTCTGAGCGACATTGTTGTCATTCGGTACGAGGCGCCAATCTTCGATCACCTCGCCTGTAGTGAACTTGCCGACGTTGCTCGGATCGCCGGGCGCCGAAACGATCATCAGCATGCAGTCGTGACCCCAGGCGTTCGCGACGGGCGTCCACTCGAATGGCCCAACGGTCTTCTCTTCGGCATGGCCGGGCTGGAGCGTTCCGGCCGAGAGCTCGGGCGTGGTGAACGGCTGCAGATCGTTTGGCCAGAGCAGCCCGGCAGAGGGTTTACAGTGGTAGCCCTTAACGATGACATCGTTGGCGACCGACGTGCCCCGGTTCTTGATCTTCACGTAGGCATAGTTGGTTGCTCCCAGCGCCGGTTCTTCGTGCGCGCCCAAACCGTCGGGATGGCGACGGTTCCAAATCGTCGTGGTCGCCCAATGAACCGGGAGGTACTGGTATTCGCCGGCCCGGTCATCGTCGATGTAGACATCGACGTTCGGCGGCGCGCCGTTGTTGAGGTTCTGCTTCTCGAAGGCCCAGGTGAGCACCTTGCCATAAGCGCCGCCGAACACACCCTCCGACGTCCAGTTATCAGCGTCCGCTTTGAGCAGCGCAGTCAGGAAATCTGCAGGCGTTTTCGGATTGCTACAGGGGCTGAGCTTGTGGACTGCCTGCAGCATCAAGTAGGCCATGCAGCGTGCGGCGAATTCGCGCCGGTTGACGCTGGTCGCGTCCCCGCCGATGGATTGGTAGGCGCGAAACATCGTGGTCGAGAGGATTTGTTCGCTCAAGTACCCGCTACCGAGCTTTCCGTCGGTGCCCTGGTCCATGCCGGCGCCCCAACCCCACGTCCCGATCTCGGCAGTCGCGGCGGCACCGGTCCCACCGCCGCCGCTAAAGGCCACCGAAGGCGCAATCGTGAAGCCCGTCCCTGGTTCTGATACAGTCACTTTGGTCACAGCGCCGTCAACGATATGCTCAGGCTTTACGAGGGCCGTCGCTCCACCACCACCCATGAGACTCACCGTCAGAGGACTTGTGTAGCCGCTTCCGCCGTTGGTTACGGTCACTTTGGCCACCGAACCCGACGTCCCGATCTCTGCAGTCGCAGCGGCACCGGTACCGCCACCCCTAATGGTCACCAAAGGCGCACTGGTGTAGCCCGTCCCTGGTTCTGTTACAGTCACTTTGGTCACAGCGCCGCCAACGATATGCTCGGGCCTTATGACCGCCTTCGCTCCACTGCCACCACCGCCCATGAGACTCACCGTCAGTGGACTTGGGTAGCCGCTTCCGCCGTTGGTTACGGTCACTTTGGCCACCGAACCCGACGTCCCGATCTCCGCAGTCGCGGCGGCACCGGTACCACCGCCACCGCTAATGGTCACCAAAGGCGCACTGGTGTAGCCCGTCCCTGGTTCTGTTACAGTTACTTTGGTCACAGCGCCGTCAACGATATGCTCAGGCCTTACGACCGCCTTCGCTCCACCGCCTCCACCGCCCGTGAGACTGACCGTCAGATAGCCGCTTCCGCCGTTGGTTACGGTCACTTTGGCCACCGACCACTCCGCCACTCCGCGATTTGAGCGTCGCACGACTGTTGGCACAAATGGGAGCAGAAGGAAGCGGTCAAGCGCGGCACCATTGTGCCACTCCGAGAGATAGTCGGTAAGGATCATGGCGAAACTATCACCCGCGCTGTGCGCGAATTTGAATTGGCCTTCGCCAACATGGGGCCAGAGGATGCCATGTCCGCCCAATTCGTGGAGGGTCACACGCCAGTCGGTCGCGATGCCGATCGGGTTCACGACGTCCCTTGTGTGCGCGAGCGCGTAGTAAACGTAGTCAATGCTATCGCCGTGGCCAATAAGCCCCGCGTTGACGATGTTGCCCTGCCTGTCGAGGCAAAGCTGGTCCTCGAAGCTTCTGCATCCGCGATGGTCCACCTCGATCGGAAACTCGGTGGCGCCGAAGTAGCCACCAGCCCCGGTCAGCGGGAGGAAGCCGAGATCCGCCACGAGCCGAAAAAAGCGGTCGGTGTGGTAGTACGCATTGACCGCGGCAAACTCGTTGGTGCGGACATCCCAAATGTCAAAGTTGCTACCCGCAGGACGCGTCGGCGGCAGGAAGTCCGGGGGGGTTATGTTAGTCACTGCTGCCCAGGTACCCTCCAGGGACTGGGTGAGCGGCATTCCGGCGGGCGGATTCAGGTTGCGGAGCTCCTTATCTTTTCGATGAGGGTTCAGTACCGCGTTGCACTTGTCGGGCGTGTTGGTCTTCGTGCCAGTGATGGTGATCGGGTCGTAGGTGAAAACCTTCCCCATCACGACGCCCGAACTCAATGCACGAAGATAGACGATCGTGTTGGTCTCCACTTCGACCAACATGCGCCAGTTCATTCGGGCTCCTTCATATGGCAGACGGAACACGAGTTCAGCGACGAGATACCAGCTCCCGTCTTGGATCGATTTGGGCACGGCCGGCAACGGTAGCGTCGGCGGCGTGCCGCAGATGGGCTGACCAACGTGGTGCGATTCCTCCTGCGTGCGCTCCTTCGCGTCGTAGCGGTAGACAAAGAACCGTCCGCGGATCAGCCGCGGGGTGGTCTGCGCATCATCGAGCCCCCTCGAGGCTTTGGCAGCGTCGCCGAGAATATCGGTCAACAGGTTGGAACCGGCGATGTCAAATTCCTGGGGCCGCCTGGCTTTGCGCCGCGACGGGGGACCATCAGTCTTCTCGCCAGTTGCAAACAACCGACGGTAACGATCCATGGCTTCCGGCGATGGTAGCTTTGCGTCAATGCCATGCTCGCTGGTGTCGGTCGCTCCGACAACACGCGCCGGCGCCTGCTTGAGCGCGGCTGTGATGCCTGCCGCCCAGACAGGCGTGTTGAGATAGGTCTGGTAGTACACGTAGGTGGCCGAATCGAACGAGACCTTCTCCTCGCTGAAGCGGTACTCGACGTCCTGCTGGCGCGGGTCGAGGTATGACACGGGCTGCTCGAGGCTGCGCAGCGCTTCGGGCGTGACGTTGAGATTTCCGGCGATGTCGCGGACGTACGCTGCAGCGGCCCCGCGCCCGCGCAGGTTCTCCATCTCGCGGTATTCATCGAAATGATTGATTCCTCGAACCCGGCCGGCGTCGTCGAATGTGACAGTGGCTTTAAGACCTGGATCGTAAAGCGTTCGCATAAGTCAGCTCCTTGTTTGCGAAGCGATCCCTGCGCTGCTCGTCTTTCTTTGGCGCGCTGGAATCATGTGCGCCGCGAGAGTCAGCTCACCCCGTGAGAGGTGAAACGCATCCGCTCTGGGGGTATACGACCGACAGCGTTTCGGCCTCCAGCAGCGCGACCCAGTGGAGATTCCGTAACGACGTAGCCCAGCCTTCTCGATGATATGCTATTCGTGAATCAGATGGCGAGCAACTCGCTGCAGAGTCGCGCATGACCTTCGTCCTCGAAGTTTGATAAAATTCTTCGAGCATTTGTTTGCCTCCCCTTATCGCCAGTCGGCCTTGGAGCGGCGGGTGGCACACGGGGCTTTGATCGTCGACCCAATTCTGATCGCAAGAGCATATCAGCTTTCGGGGCGGTCAGGAAACACACCGACGAGCCGGGTTGCCGGGTAAACTACGGTTGAACCACACCCGACATCGCGATCGAGGCGGAAGACACCGTCATTCTGCCCCCTTGAGACTGCGCGCTCGCCTCGTGCTATATTTGTTCGCGTAGCACCTAGCGCTGGAAGGACGATGGCAATCGATACTCGACGACGAGAATTCATCGCCGCACTGGGCAGCGTGGCGGCGGCCTGGCCGTTTACCGCCCGCGCGCAGCAGGTGAAGCGGCCGACCATTGGATTGCTTGGCGGGGCCACTCCTTCGGCCCAGGCGCAATGGACCGCCGCTTTTGGTCAGCGACTGGGCGAACTCGG
Organism: uncultured Alphaproteobacteria bacterium; assembly: GCA_963827585.1. Classification (GTDB taxonomy): domain Bacteria; phylum Pseudomonadota; class Alphaproteobacteria; order Rhizobiales; family Xanthobacteraceae; genus VAZQ01. The sequence goes on along the minus strand of CAWHCK010000001.1, from coordinate 54,221 downwards.
TTGGGTCGAGGGTCAGACCGTCGCGATCGAGTATCGCTGGGTGGAGGGACGCTTCGAGCGCTCGCCCGCGATCATCGCCGAGTTCGTCCGGCTCAAGGTCGATGTCATCGTCACACATGCCACTGCAAACGTCCTGGCCGCGAAGCAGGTGACATCGGTGATCCCTATCGTGTTCGCCTCGGCGGGGGACCCGGTTGGCAACGCGCTCGTCGCCAGCCTTGCGCGACCGGGCGGTAACGTCACAGGCCTGTCGGTCCAGGGAACCGATATGGCTGGCAAGACAGTCGACATGTTACGCGACCTCCTCCCGAATCTCGGCCGCTTGGCGGTCTTGTCGCATATCGACAATCCCGTCACCATGCTGCAAACGGACGCGTTTCGGGCAGCTGCCGGCAGGTTCGGCATCGATGTCGCTATAGCTGAAATCCGCCGGGCGGAAGATATCGCGCCCGCTATCGAGGGCCTCAAGGGTCGCACCGAGGCTTTATTTGCTACGAGCGATCCGCTCTTTAACACCAATCGAATTCAGATCAATACCTTGGCACTGAGTGCACGACTACCGACGATTTTCCTTGACCGGCTGTATGTCGAATCGGGAGGTTTGATGTCCTATGGGCCAAACTGGCCGAGCATCTGGCGGCGCGCTGCCGACTTCGTCGACAAAATCCTGCGCGGAGCAAACCCGGCCGATATCCCGGTCGAGCAGCCGACGACGTTTGAACTGGTCATCAACCTCAAAACCGCCAAGGCGCTCGGCCTCAACGTGCCCGGCATATTGCTCGCGCGCGCCAACGAGGTGATCGAGTAAAGGGCTCCAGTTGCGGCGCATGAGTTGGAAGGCGGCACATCTGAGACTTGGCGCGTGAAGACTTGGCGCGTGAAGACTTGGCGCGTGAAGACTTTGGCGCGTGAGAGTTGGCGCGACGTCTGACTTGAGTCGCAAAGGGAGTGTTCTGTGTCACCAAGGCGCTGAGCGACTGAAGCTCATGCAGGCGCTTACGACTTGCGCGCCTGCGCCGCATCATAGGCTTTGAGCACGCGTTTGGGCGCTTGGGCGCGCCAGACCCTGATCAGGTTGGCCCTTGCCCAATCGAGATCGAGCTTCTCGGGACGCACGAGCATGAGCGGGTGGTTCTTGTAGTGCGGAGTAACGAAGAACGTATCCGGCTCGGCGTCGACCAGAATTTCGCGCTCCTCGAACGGGACCTTGAACACCGGCGCGTCCTCGTGCGGGCTCCACCAGACCCAAAGCTTGCCGTGCGCTTTCAGCGTCGGTTGGCCCCAGGAGCTGGTTTCCTCCACGTTCGGCAGACCAAGACCCAGCGCCAGCGCCTTTAGGCGATCCCAGTCGACCTGTCGCTCGGGTTTCATGGCGCGCCTCCGCTGTCAGTACCGTCACGCCCACCACTCGCGGCGCAGACCGAGCATACGCGTTGCAGTATCCGCCACGCCGGCTATGGTCGAACCGAGGCTCACAAAACCAGCCGGACAAGGTCGCAAGCCGAGGTCGAGGGGCAAGAGCGTGATTGCTCTAGGTTGAGTTGCAATCACGCTCTAGCTCTTTGTTTGAGCATGATCTTTTCGGAAAACCGGTACCCACTTTTCCGGATCATGCTCTAGGGAGAAGACACTGATGGCCGACGACAAGCCGAACTATCCGCCGATCCGCCGCGTCGTGACCGGCCACGACGACAGGAACGTCGCCAAGGTGATCCTCGACGCGCCCGCGACCAACGCCAAATTCCCCGCGTCCGGATTAGTCTCCACCATGATGTGGTGCACCGACGGAGCGCCTGCGACGATGCCGATCGGCGAACAGGTCGAGGACATGGGCGCGCGTATCCTCGGCACGGCGCCGCCGTCCAAGGGAACGCGCTTCGCGGTGATCGATTTCCCGCCCGGCAACCCTCCCGGCATGCACCGCACCGAAACCATCGACTACGTCATCGTGATCGAGGGCGAAATCGAGATGGACATGGACGACTTGACGGTGAAGCTCAAGCAGGGCGACATCATGATCCAGCGCGGCACCAACCACGCCTGGGCCAACCGCAGCGGCAAGCGCGCCCGCGTGGCCTTCGTGCTGATCGACGCCGAGCCGCTCGGCATCGGCCATCCGGTCGTGGGCGCGGCGCACGCGCGCTAGAGCGCGATTGCTTTAGGTTGAGTCGCAATCACGCTCTAGCTTTTTGTTTTGAGCATGATCTTTTCGGAAAACCGGTATCCACTTTTCCGGATCATGCTCTAGATCGGCAAGCGGGAGGGACGCGATGATCGGTTCCACATCGAAATTCCGGGCGGCCATCGTCGCGGCGGCGATCGCGGGCCTTGCGCTCGCGGCCGGCGCGGCGGCGGCCCAGACCTATCCGAACGGCAGCATCCGGCTGATCGTGCCGACCACGCCCGGCGGCGTCACCGACACCATGGCGCGCATCGTCGCCCAGCGCCTGACCGAGGTCCTGAACCAGACCGTGATCGTCGACAACCGGCCGGGCGGCAACTCCCTGGTCGGCGCGCAGGCGGTGGCGCGGGCGCCGGCCGACGGGCTGACATTGCTCGTCACCTCCGATGCCACGGTCACCGCCAACCCGTCGCTCATCGGCAATTGGCCCTACAAGGCGAAGGATTTCACGCCGATCATCGTGCTCTGCCGCGGCACGCCGGTGCTGGTGGTGAACGCCTCCGTGCCGGCGGGCAATGTCAGGGAGCTGATCGCGCTCGCGAAGGCACAGCCCGGAAAGCTCAACTACGGCTCCTACGGGGTGGGCACCTACGCGCACCTGAGCATGGAGGACTTCAAGCAGCATACCGGCACCGACATCGTGCACATCCCCTACCGCGGCGCGACGCCGGCCGCGCAAGCGCTGCTGGCGGGCGACGTCAACATGCTGCTGCTCAATCTGAGCAGCATCGAAGCGCACGAGAAGACCGGCAAGGTGAGGATTCTCGCCGCCGCCGGCGCCAGCCGCGCGGCGGCGCGGCCCGACCTGCCGACCATCGCCGAGGCCGGCGTGCCGGGCTTCTCGACCACCGTCTGGTTCGCGCTGCTGGGCCCGGCGAACATGGCGCCGGCGCTGGCGGCGCGGATTCATGCCGACGTCAGCAACGTGCTCGATCTGCCGCAGACGCGCGAGTTCTTCGAGAAGAACAGCTTCGAGCGGGTCAACCTCTCGCCGGCGCAGTTCGGCGAGCTGATCGAACGCGACTCCAGGCATTGGGACGCGCTGATCAAGGCGGTCGGCGCCAAGATCGAGTAGTCGCCATGAAAGTCCTGATCACCGGCGGCATGGGCGTCATCGGCGCCGAAACCAGCCGCAAGTTCGTCAAGGAAGGGCACCGGCCGGTCATCTACGCGCGCCACCGCGACGACGGGCTGATCGGCGACATCCTCGACGCGATCGATTTCGAGCAGGGCGACGTGCTCGACATGCCGCGCCTCCTGCAGGCGATCAAGAAGCACCGGGTGACACACGTGGTGCACGCCGCCGCCTTCGTCGGCGCGGTGTCGGCGCAAAATCCGGCGCTCAGCATCCAGGTCAACGTGATGGGCCTCGTCAACGTGCTCGAGGCGGCGCGCGCGCTGGGCGTCCAGCGCGTGGTCTTTACCAGCGCAAAAGGCGTCTATGGCCCGATCGTGGGCGACTACGGCGCACCGACCTGGAAGCCGATGTCGGAGGAGCTGCCGGCGAGACCCAAGCGCATCTACGATTTGGCGAAGTTCATGGGCGAGAACGTCTGCGCCTATTACAACGACAATATGGGCGTCGAGACGGTGTCGCTGCGTTTCGCCTCGACCTACGGTCCGGGCAAGAGCGCGCGCCACGGCCCGATGGCGGTGATGAGCCGCATCGTCGAGAACCCGGCCAACGGCCTGCCGTTCAAGCTCGAAAAGGGCGGCGACGACAAGGACGACTTCATCTACAACAAGGACTCGGCGCTCGGCATCTATCTCGCGACCGTCGCGGACAAGCTCGCGAGCCGCGTGTACAACATCGGCACCGGCGTTGGCGTGACGTTGCGCGACTTCGAGCGCGTCATCAGGAAGCACATTCCGAATGCGCAAATGGACATCGGCGGCGGCCTGAATTTCTACGGCTTCGCCTATCCGGCCACCGGCGTCTACGACATTTCGCGGGCGCGCGCGGAGCTGGGCTACGAGCCGCAATACGACCTGGAAGCGGGCATCGCCGACTATCTCGCAAGCCTGAAGCGGCTCGAGGCCGCAGCCTGAACAGCCGGACCGGACAATGCGCCAGACACTCGAACTGCCCCGCCTCTCGCTCGCCGAACGCGACCGGCGCTGGGCCGCCGTGCGCAAGGAGATGGCCGCGCGTGGGCTCGACGCCATCGTGCTGTGGGGCTGGCCGCTGATGTGGGACTTCTACACCGCCAATTCGCGCTACCTCTGCCCGATCGGCGGCAATGCCGAGTTCAACGTGCTGGTCTTCCCGGCAAGCGGCGAGCCGACCTCGATCGTGCAGATGCCGACGTTCCTGGAAGGCTGGCGCAGCGCGCAGGACTGGGTCGGCGATATCCGGCCGCGCACCAAAACCTGGGCCAACTCGGTGGCCGCGCGCCTCAAGGAGCTCAAGCTCGACGGCGGCAGGATCGGCATGGACGGGCTTGCCGGGCCGCTCGACCCCGACGGCTGGCTGCCGCACGACGTCTTCACGCGGCTCAACGGCGCTCCTCCCCAACGCCAGCATCGTGAGCCTCGATGACATGCTGGAGAAGGTGCGCTCGGTGAAAAGTGCCGAAGAGCTCGACGTGCTGCGCGCGGCCGCGAAGCTCGGCGACCTGATGCTGTCCACCTGCCGCGACATCGCGCGGCCCGGCGTCAAGGAGTGCGAGGTCTACGCCGGCATGATGGAGGCGATGGTCGGCAACGGCGGCGAGGAGCCGACGCTGTTCCTGTGGGCCTGCGACCGCTATCCCTACCCGCACCCGTTCCGCCTTCCGACGATGCGGCCGATGGCGCGCGGCGACCTCATCATCTGCGAGATGCATCCGAAATTCGGCGGCTATTTCACCCACGTCGAGCGCACGTTCTGCCTGGGCGAGCCGGAGCAAAAGCAGATCGAAATCTACGAGGGCTGCGTCGCGGCCTATAGGCGCGGGCTCGAAGGCTTCGGGCCGGGCCGGACCATCTCGACCGCGATGGAGGCGGTCAAGGACGAGATCGACGCGCGCGGCCTGGGCATCTGCGAGGCCGGCATCCACGGCCACGGCCTCGCCTCGCTGGAATATCCGCGCTACCGCCACCATGCCATCGCGGCCGACCGCGAGGCCATCAAGGTCGTGGGCGACCGGTTCGAGCCCGGCATGGTGTTCGCGTTCAACATCGACCTGTTCGACCCGAAATGGCGCGACGGCAAGACCGGCTGCGTGTTCGCCGAGACGGTGGAGATCACCGAGACCGGCGCGCGGCGGATGCATTCGTTCCCGATGGAGTTCCAGCGCATCGCGGTCTGAGGAACACTTTTCCGTATCATGCTCTAACAATTCACCGGAGCTGCTTTTCTTGGTTCGGTGATCCACACGGAAAAGATCCACGCTGCCCAGAGCAAGACAAAGTAGAGCACGAGAAACACCATCATGCTCGCCCATCCACCGAATTGATACTCGACAAGGAGCCCGACGAAATAGGCCAGAAAGTCGCCCGCGATCACGAGACCCAGGTACCAAACGATGAGTGCCATAACAGGTCCTTTGCTTCGATCGGCCCCTCCGAGGAGGGCACCGGAAACGCCGCGCGGCGCGCGGCGCTCATTGGCAGCAAGGCGATCCAAGCTACGCTGAATGAACACGATGAGCGAGTGAAATCCCCGTCAAGACCGGTTTTTCTTGGAAGGGGGCATGCGTCGGGCGAGCTCATCACGGGACTGACGGTGGGACAATGATTTTCAAGATCATAGCCTTCCTCGCTGCCGCGATCCCGCTTTTCCTTTTCGTACGCGCGATCTTTTTCCGACGAACGACGCGGATCAACGAAGGCCTCAAGGAATTCAAGAAGCAGGCCGACTTGGCATTCTCGATCTTTCTGTTCCTCATTGGATGCGTTGTGGTCTTCGCCGCAGGCAAGTTGGCTTGGACGTGGTGGACGTTACTTTGAATGCGAGGAATGAGATCCGGTCCCAAGGCCACCATGGATGTCGTGTCATAGCGAGGGCCTATGGGCCATGTGGAAAGTCTTCCCCAGCTCCGCTCAACGGAGTAACTTCGTCGTAGATCCTCGTTCTGCGTATCGTTAAGGAAACGGTAAGGATTGGCGTTCAGTAAGAGTCCATGAGTTATTCGAGCAAAGCTGCCGGTGCGAAGCGCATCCAATACGCGGCTTTGCCTTACAGATTGACAGGCGGGTCCCGCACTGAGGTCATGCTTGTCACGTCTCGAAAGACGCACCGCTGGATCATCCCGAAGGGCTGGCCACAGAAGGGCAAAGCGCCCTACCAAGCGGCCGCGCGCGAAGCTTTCGAGGAGGCCGGGGTGCTTGGCGCGGTCGGCAGGCACTCCGTTGGGTCGTTTCCGCACGAAAAGCGCCTCAAGAACGGCGTCGTCATAGCCTGTGAAGTGCGCGTCTTTCCTCTGAAAGTGACGCGTCAAAGCAGGCAATGGCCAGAGAAGGAGCACCGCGAGGTCAAGTGGCTTCCTGCCAAGAAAGCAGCCGAAGCGGTGCAGGAGCCCATGCTGAGCGAGATCATACGTCGCTTGGCGCATAAATCTGTCGGATGACGCAAATCGACGACGACGGGGCCGCCAATCGAGGCGGCCACAACCGAAGCAAGCCCCGATCACAAACCCGGGCGACCGAGGCTTCCTCCTGGGAGGGTTGAAGTCTCGGTGATGCCGGTCAATGCGCATCGTATTGCTGATGCTCCAGGTTCTTTGAGGTCTTCATCAACTCGAACGGGTTGATTGGACCGCTGGATGCAACGGATGCTTTGACGCGATTGCCAGAGTGAGTCGTCGCATTCGACCAGGCTGCGATTGCTACGAGCGTCAGCAAAGCAGCAAATCCAACCGCCATGATCTTCCGCATCTGATGGTTCCTTGTGATCGAACCGCGCGGCTGCGCTTCCCGCTGTTGCGGCGTTGAATGACACGCACGGCAGTCGGCCGATGTCCTTGCGCAATCATCGGGCTGCGAGGGCGCCGCCGGTAAAGCCGTCTTCCTTTGCTTTCATCGCGCTCGTTACGCGTTCGATTGCCACCTTCCGCCGCAGCTGATGCGTTTGCTCATTCGAGGAGGCAGCAAGGCTCTGCCGGGCAATCAGCCGCTCGATGGACTCTCTCGCTTCCGGGGAAAGCGTTTGCGCACGCTCGATCTTGGGGACGAGACGCTCGAGCTGAACAAGGTCCTCGATGTCTCGGCCGGAAGGACTGACGAAAAGCGCAAGAAGCCCAACCACCAGCGCGGCGGTATAGCCCCAACGGGACAGCATCAGACGAGAGGCAGCGGAGCCGTACGCCCCGAGCAGATTGGAATTTCGCGACGCGCTGCCAGCGGTGCGGCCGTATTTCGCGATCAATCTCACGTCGGCCTCCTCAATCGGTCGAAGGCGACCACTCGCGCTCGTCGAAAACTCGGCGGGAACTTTTTGGCGCGCGCGACGCCGCGATGCGGCGGTACGATGCTGGACGCTAGTGGGAGACCCGCTTAAGGTCTTTGGTTCAGGAACTTAAAAATTCTGAAACCGCGGCCACGACGGTTCCCCCTGGATGAGCGGCGAAGAGGTAACATTCGGCCGGTTCCGTTTCGACCTCGGACGGCGGGAGCTGTCGCGTGACGGGGTTGCGGTGCGGCTCGGAAGCCGGGCACTCGACGTGCTGTCCGTGCTGGCGGCCGCCAAGGGAGACATCGTCACCAAGGACGAGCTTCTCACGCGGGTGTGGCCAGGGCAGATCGTCGAGGAGAACAATCTTCAGGTGCAGGTCTCGGCGCTGCGAAAGGCGTTCGACGAGGACAAGAGCGGGCAAAGCTATTTGGTTACCGTGCCGGGCCGCGGCTACCGCCTGATCGGCCTGGTCGGCAGCTCGCGCGGTCCCGCCCTTCCGGACAAGCCGTCGATCGCCGTCCTGCCCTTCCAGAACATGAGCGATGACCCGCGGCAGGAATACTTCGCCGACGGGATCGTCGAGGACATCATCACCGCGCTCTGCCACATGCGCTGGCTGTTCGTGATCGCGCGCGATTCGAGTTTCGCGTACAAGGGGCGGAGCGCGGACGTGAAGCAGGTGGGCCGCGAGCTCGGCGTCCGCTACGTGGTGGAAGGCGGCATCCGCAAGGCCGCGCAGCGCGTGCGCATCACGGCGCAGCTCATCGACGCCTCGACCGGCGCGCATCTGTGGGCGGATCATTTCGACGGCGGGCTCGAGGACATCTTCGATCTGCAGGATCAGGTGACCGCGAGCGTCGTCGGCGCGATCGCGCCGAAGCTGGAGCAGGCCGAGATCGAACGGGCCAAGCGCAAGCCGACCGAGAGCCTCGACGCCTACGACTACTTCCTGCGCGGGATGGCGAGCATTCACCGGATGACCCGGGACGCCACCAGCGAAGCGTTGGAATTGTTCGCCAAGGCCATCGAGCTGGATCCCGATTTTGCGTCGCCCCACGGCGTGGCGGCATTCTGCTACGTCGTTCGCAAGATCAACGGCTGGACGATCGATCGCCGGCTGGAGATTGCCGAGGCCGCGCGGCTGGCCTGGCGGGCGGCCGAGCTGGGCAAGGACGACGCAGTTGCGCTCGCTTTCGGCGGCCTTGCGCTCGGTTATGTCGCCGGCGACCTCGAGGGCGCCGTCGCCCTCATCGATCGCGCGCTCGTTCTCAATCCGAATCTGGCGGTGGGGTGGTACGCCAGCGGAACGGTAAGAGCATTTCGCGGCGGCGAGCCGGACGTGGCGATCGTGCACCTCGAGCGGGCGATGCGCCTGAGCCCGTTCGATCCCTTCATGTTCACGATGCAGGGGGTCACCGCATTCGCCCATTTCTTCGCCGGCCGTTACGACGAGGCCTCGGCGTGGGCCGAAAAGGCGTTCTGGCAACGGCCCAATATCCTCGCCACCCTGCGCATCGCCGCGGCCAGCAATGCGCTTGCCGGCCGGCTCGAGGAGGCGCAGAAGGCCATCGCCCGCGCGCTCGAGCTCGACCCCGAGATGCGCGTATCCAATCTCGAGGGCCGCATCGGCTGGTTTCGCCGATCCGAAGACTTCGCCAAGTATGCCGACGCGCTGCGCCAGGCCGGCCTGCCGGAGTAACCGGCGATCGACGCGCGGCCGCCGATCGCGATGGCGCACGTCTGACGGTGTCGGACTCAACACCTTGCGTGGTGTTATCATAGCAGGGTTCGACGTGCGCAGCCTGTCCGGCAGCGATCCCAGGTCCATCGTCCGATGTGAGAAGACAGCAGGGGCTCCTCGTGGCGAGCACAGACATCAAGCGCGAGAAGGCCGGTCGGCGGCTTGGCGCAGCCGAGACCCAGCTTCAGGTCGCCCTCGACAACATGCCCGGCGCGCTCGTCTACACGGATGACGATTTGAACATCGTCTTCTGCAATGATCGCTTCAGAGAAATGTATCCAGCCCCAAGTGAGCTGCTTGCGCCCGGTCGCCCATACTCTGACTTCCTGCGCTTTCTGGCAGCGCACGGCTACTACGGAAGAGGGGATACCGAAGCGCTCGTCGCCAGGCGGGTGGCAAGCCTTCGCAACCCCTCGAACGAGACGTTCGAAGACCGCACGCCTGATGGCCGCGTGTACCGGATTCACCGCCGCCGCGTGAAGGCGGGCGGCGTCGTGACGGTCATGACGGATGTCACCGAGCAGAAGAAGGCTGAGCAGGAATTGGAGGAGAAGGAAGCCCAGTTCCATGTCGCTTTGGACAACATGCCGGGCGCGGTTGTCTACACGGATGACGACCTGAACATCATCATCTGCAATGATCGCTTCAAAGAAATGTACCAAGCTCCGAGCGAGCTGGTTCAGCGCGGTCGCCCGTATCCCGACTTCCTGCGTTTTCTGGCGGAAAGCGGCTACTACGGGAAGGGCGACATCGACACACTCGTCGCTCGACGGGTGGCGAGCCTTCGCAACCCCTCGAACAAGACGTTCGAAGACCACACGCCGGATGGTCGCGTGTATCGGATTCACCGTCGCCGGGCGAAAGCGGGTGGCGTCGTGACGGTGATGACGGATATCACCGAACAAAAGAACGCCGAGCGAGAACTAGCGGAGAAGGAAGCCCAGTTCCATGTCGCTCTGGACAACATGCCGGGCGCGCTTGTTTACACCGATGACGACCTGAACATCGTCATCTGCAATGATCGCTTCAAAGAAATGTATCAGGCTCCGAGCGAGCTGCTTCAACCTGGTCGCCCCTATCCCGACTTCCTGCGCTTTCTGGCCGAAAATGGCTACTACGGGAAGGGCGATATCGACACGCTCGTCGCAAGACGGGTGGCGAGCCTTCGAAACCCCTCCAACAACACGTTCGAAGATCGCACGCCCGATGACCGCGTATATGCGATCCGCCGCCGGCGGGTGGAAGCCGGTGGCGTCGTGACGGTCATGACGGATATCACCGAGCAGAAGAAGGCCGAGCTCGAGCTTCTGGAGGCACAACGGCGGACGGAGGAAGCGAAGGGGCGGGTCACAGAACAGAATCGGATGCTGGAAGCCCTTTCCTCCAAGCTGTCGAAATATCTCTCACCGCAGTTGTATCACTCCATCTTCATCGGCCAACAGAACGTCGAGATTGCATCCAAGCGGAAGAAGCTTACGGTCTTCTTCTCCGACATTGCGGCCTTCACCGAGACCACAGACAATCTGGAATCGGAGGAGCTGACCAACGTTCTCAATCATTACTTGACCGAGATGTCCGCGATCGCTCTCGAGTACGGTGCCACCATCGACAAGTATATTGGCGACGCCATCCTCCTGTTCTTTGGAGATCCCGAAACCAGGGGTGTTCAGGAGGATGCCAAAGCCTGTGTCATGATGGCAATCGCGATGCAGCGTCGCATGCGACAACTCGAGCAGGAATGGCGCAATCGCGGACTGGAGCGGCCGTTCCGTATTCGGATGGGGATCAGCACCGGCTTCTGCACAGTCGGGAATTTTGGCAGCCAGGATCGCATGGACTACACGATCATCGGCAACGAAGTGAATTTGGCATCGCGTCTGGAGTCCGTTGCCGAAGCGGGCAGCATACTTCTGGCTCAGGAAACGAATGCGTTGGTGCGGGACGTTGTTCTGACCGAGGAACAACCGCCGATCACGGTGAAAGGATTTCTGAGGCCAATCAATACATACAAGGTCATCGGCACTTACGATGAGCTCGTCGAGACCGGGAAGATAATGCTGCAGGAAGGAAAGGGCTTGAGAGTTGTCGTCGACCTGACGAAGCAGGATAGGTCGGAGGCGATCGCAATCCTGGAAGAGGTGCTCGCACAGCTCAAGACCTGAGTTCGACCATCGCAAGCCCGACGCAGGCCAAGGACCGGACATGCCCGCCGCCACCATCGCAAGCATCGACACCATCGCGCTGCGCATTCCGCTCGACACCTGGGCGCCGCCGCCGCAATTCGCCGGCAAGCCGCGCACCCACGTCGAGATGCTGCTGGTGCGCGTCGCCACCGGCAACGGCGTGGTCGGCTGGGGCGAGGCCTACGGCAGCAGCTCGCCGATGGTTCCCGCGGTGTTCGACGCCTGGATCAAGCATCTCGCCATCGGACAGGATGCGAGCGACCCGGAGCTGAGCGCGCGGCTCGAACGCCTGCTGCACGGACTCGGGCGCGCCGGCCCGATCGTCCACGCCATCAGCGGGCTCGACATCGCGCTGTGGGACATCCGCGGCAAGCTCGAAGGTGTGCCGGTCGCCGCGCTGCTCGGCGGCGCGCGCCGCAAGCGGGTCGAGGCCTATGCCTCGCTGCTGCAATACGGCGGCGCGGTCGAGCACGTGCGCCGCAACGTCGCGCGCGCGCTCGAGCGCGGCTTCCGCCACATCAAGCTGCACGAGCGCACCGCCGACAGCGTCGCCGCGGCGCGCGACGTGGCCGGGCCGGACATCCCGATCATGGTCGACACCAACTGCGCCTGGACGCCGGAGCAGGCGACGGCGGCGGTCGCCGCCATGGCGCCGTCGAAGCCGTTCTGGGTCGAGGAGCCGATCTGGCCGCCGGAGGATTTCCAGTCGCTCGCCGCGCTCAGGCGCGCGACCGGCGTGCCGCTGGCGATGGGCGAGAACGCCTCCGGCGTGCTCGACTTCCACAAGATGGTGGCCGCCGGCGCCACCGATTTCGTGCAGCCGAGCGTGGTCAAGATCGGCGGCCTGACCAACCTGTGGCGCATCGCGACCGAGGCCGAGGCGGCCGGCGTCACCTGCGTGCCGCATGCATTCTTCTTCGGGCCGGGCTACCTCGCGACCCTGCACGCGATCGCCGCCAAGGCGCGCGCAGCCCCGCTCGAACGGCTGTTCGCCGACGTCGCCTTCACCGCCTATGCCAAGACCGTGCCGGTGGTCGACGGCGCGATCGAGGTGCCCGAGCGCCCGGGTCTGGGCGCCGACCCGGAGGAGGAGCTGATCGCGCGCTTCCGAGCGTGACGCGGAATACTTGCCTAGGGAGGAAAACAACAATGACCGAGATCAGCAGGCGCACGTGGATCACCGGGGCTGCCGCCGTGGCGGGCGCCGCGCTGGTGCGCGCGCAGGAGGCGGCGGCGCAGGCCTATCCGCAGCGCGCGGTGCGGCTGATCGTGCCGTATGCGCCGGGCGGCGGCACCGACGTGTTCTCGCGGCTGCTGGCGGCGCAGATCGAGCCCGAGTTCGGCCAGACCTTCGTCATCGACAACCGCGCCGGCGGCGCCAGCGTCATCGGCACCCAGGTGGTGGCGAACGCGCAGCCCGACGGCTACACCATCGGCATGGTCGACAGCGCGTTCGTGACCAATCCCGGCCTGCTCAAGGACAAGCTCCCCTACGACACGCGCAAGGATTTCGTCCCGGTCTCGCTGCTGTCGCGGACGCAACTGGTGCTGTGCGTGCACCCGTCGTCGCCGTTCAAGACCGCGCCGGAACTGGTCGCGTTCGCCAAGGCCAATCCGGGCAAGCTGACCTTTGCATCGGCCGGGATCGGCACCGGCATCCACCTCGCCGGCGAGCAGTTCCGCCAGGTGACGGGAATCGAGGTCGTCGTCGTGCCCTACCGCGGCGGCGCGCCGGCGCTCGCCGACTTTCTCTCCGGCAAGGTCGATTTCACCTTCGGCGCCGTGCCGACGATCCGCGAGCATATCCTGGGCGGACGGGCGCGCGGCCTGGGCGTGACCCGCGGACGCGCGCCGCAATTGCCCGATATTCCGAGCATGGAGGAGCTCGGCTATGCCAGCGTCGATTCCGCGAGCGAGATGGGCCTGATCGTGCCGGCGTCGACACCGGCGCCGATCGTCGAGAAGCTGCAGCGGATGTCGGCCAATGCGGTCAAGAGCCCCGCCTTCGGCCAGAGCCTGCGCGAGCGCGGATTCCAGCCGATCGGCAGCACCACCGAGGAATTCCGCGCCCATGTCGACCGCGAGATCGAGAAATGGATCCGCATCATCGCGGCCGGCAACATCAAGCCGGAGCAATAGCTTCGCCCGCGCCTGGCCTCCACACACTTGCGTGCGTCGTCGCGGAGCGCCTCAGACGCGCCAGGAGAGATTTGATCCCTTGCATCTACGGATTGCGCCATCCAATCACCCAGGCGAGCGTCCCGACGGCCGCAAGAGCGCTCAAAACAAGGCAATACAGATGAAGTCGTTTCCTGTTGGAGGATTAGATTGCGGGTGTGAGGGAGGCAGAACAGAGTAAGGATTACGACCATGCGACATCTCTTTGCAGCGGCATTAGCGGCGGCCTGTGTCGTCGGATCAACTCCCAGTTTTGCACGTGCTGGCTTTGGGCACGGAGCCGGTCATGGCGGCTTTGTGCGCAATCCCATTATCTTGGGCGCACCGTCCCCGCAGATACCGGCCTTCGAAAACCGGATTCCGGCGCCGCTCCCGCCACCCGCGCAGGCACCCACCATCAACGGGCCGTTGTCGCAACCGGCGCTCCGGGGACTGTAAGCGCCAGCCCTCAGTCGGGCAGCCTTGGCCCAGGTCCTTCTCCGTTGGCCGGCGGCGCTCTCGACTTTATCCCGGCAAAGGCGCAGACTTGGCTCGATCGAAACGCCGACGCAAAGCGTTCGGGCTTTCATTCCAAAACTTGTTTATGGGACCCGTTTGAGCGTCCCACGCCATTCGCTCCGGCGGCCGGCCGGGGGATGGAACTCGCGTGGGAGGATACGATGGTCAATGCAACCGAATATCGGGCGATGGCAGCGGAGCAGCATCGCCTGGCCGGTATGTGCCGGTCACCTAATCCCGCGAGCAGCGCCTGCGCCTGGAGAAAGACCTCCTCGCGCTTGCGGACGGCGAGGAATGCTTGCATGGAGCGCGTGCGCCGGAGCATGCGAGCGATCTCAAGGCCGTCAGATAATCCGCGTAGGATAGGGTTGAGCCTTAAGGGCGTTTACGCCCTGAAGGTGGGCTATGCCGAAACCCATTCATGTCCCCGACCGGGGAGCGCGACAGTGAGTTTCGCTGCGCGGGCGATCGCAAGACGACCATAGATCCGTAAGCATGTCGCAACGCGACGGTGTCGGATAAGATCGCCGCGGATCGAGCGAACTCGATCCTCGCAAGAACTCGTCACGGGAGGAACGTCATGTCCAGGTGGAAAATACCGGCAGCGACGACAGCGCTGGCCGCTTTCGTGATCGCCACGACCGCGTCGCAGCCTGCCTGCGCGCGCGAACTCCAACCTCTTGCCACGGCAGCGCCCGAACAGGTTGGCATGTCGTCGGAGCGCCTTGGGCGCATCACCACGATGCTCAAGAAGGAGATCGCCGACGGCAAGTTGCCGGGCGCGGTGGTCATGGTCGCACGCAAGGGCAAGATCATCTATTCGGACGCCATCGGCTTGCAAGACAAAGGCACCAACACGCCGATGAAGCTCAATTCGATCTTCCGCATCTACTCGATGACCAAGCCGCTTGCATCGGTGGCGGCGATGATGCTGGTCGAGGATGGCGTCATCCAGCTCACCGATCCGATCTCCAAATTCCGGCCGGCTTTCAAAGACATGCAGGTGAGCGTGCCGACCACCGGCGCCGATGGCAAGACCATCTATACGAATGTACCGGCGGCCAAGCCGATCATCGTCCAGGACCTCCTGCGGCACAGCGCGGGCCTTGCCTATGCGGAGCTCACCAAGAACGAGCCGGTGAAGGCGGCCTATGTCGAGGCAAAATTCTCGCAGCCAGGGGTCCACGAGTACGATTCCCGCGGCATGACACCGGCAGAGCAAGTCGAGCGCATCGCCAAGTCGCCCCTGGTCCAACAGCCCGGCACGGTGTGGGAATACAGCATGGCCGTCGACATCCTCGGCCGTGTGGTCGAGGCAGCGTCGGGCAAGCGGCTCGGCGCCTTCCTGGACGAGCGCTTGTTCCAGCCGCTCAAGATGATGGACTCGAGCTTCTGGCTCCCGGCATCGAAGACGCCGCGCCTCGCGCAGCCGCTGCCCGTCGACCCGGCCTCGGGCCAGAAGATCAGCGTCCTCGACGTGTCTAGCGAACCGCTGAACGATTCCGGCGGCGCCGGCGCACTTTCGACAGCGACCGATTATCTGCGGTTCGGACAGATGCTGCTCAATGGTGGCGAGCTCGATGGCGCGCGTGTGATGAGTCGCCCCACGATCAAGCTGATGACGTCCGACCACCTCGGCACGCGCATCGCTGCGCCGCTCCAGCCGGGCGAGCTTCTGCTGGGGACGCCCGGCTATACGTTCGGGCTCGGCTTCGCCGTGCGCCAGGGCGACGGTGTCGCAGGCGTGCCCGGGTCCGCGGGGGAATTCATGTGGGCTGGCTACGCCGGCACCTATTTCTGGGTCGATCCCAAGGAAGAGATCGTCGGTGTCTACATGACACAGGCGCCAAGCCCGATACGCGCCTATTACCGCAGGATGTTCAAGTCGCTCGTTTACCAGGCGCTGGTGGACTGAAGCCCTAAACCCCGGCTTCCGTCGCGTTCCGAATGGGAGGCAGCGTTGCTCGCTGCCTCCAACATCGTTGCGGCGTGCGTTGCAGGTGCTTGCGATCGCCGGTCACGTCGGCGGGTTTGCCGACGTCCTGAACTCCGACGACGTACCTCCAGGCATCGGACTGCCTGCCGTTGCCGTGCCGGCCACTCCGACTTGATGCCCGAAACTCCCGCTGGTGAGGGTGAGTGCGACGTTAAGATTGACGACGGCGCGTATCCATCACGCTGGGCGCCGATTCGCTCCGAGCGACGTCATGATTCCGACCATCAATTCGTCTACGCTTTCGGCGAGCATCCCAGATGCGTAGTTCATCGCCTACCCGGACCCCGGCCACGCATCGCAATTTCAGTTCCCCACCTGTTCCTGTTACATGCACCACATTCTGGACGGATGATCGAAATCGGGAACAGACCCGCCCGCACGCGAGAGACAGTATTGGAGAAGCACCATGGCGATCATCACGACCAAAGACGGAACGAGCATCTATTAAAATGATTGGGGCACGGGACAGCCCGTCGTCTTCAGTATCCTTCACGGCGATGACGATCAGATCGTACCGATCGGCGCGTCGGCCATGCTGTCGTCCAAGATCGTCAAGGACGCAAAGTTGAAGGTCTATCCGGGCGCGCCCCACGGCATGAGCACGACGCTGAAGGACCAGGTCAACGCCGACCTGCTCGCCTTCATCAAAGGGTGAGCCGCCCTTCTCGACCGCCAGCGGCTCTCACCCAAGCGGCGCTCGAGCGAGCAGTTCCCGAATGATGGCCGAGTTCGAAACTGCCGAAGTCGAAACCGGCGAGACCAGCATTTTCTTGCGCCGGTCCGGGACCGGATCGCCGATCCTGCTGTTGCACGGTTTTCCGCAGACCCACCTGATGTGGCGCGGCGTCGCGCCGCTGCTTGCGCGCAATTTCACGGTCATCTGCGCCGACCTTCGCGGCTACGGGCGCAGCGGTTGTCCCGTCTCCACCTCGGACCATGCGCCATATGCAAAACGGGCCATGGCACGAGACATGGTGATCGCCATGGAGCGGCTCGGGTTTCCGCACTTCTGCGTCGCCGGGCACGATCGCGGCGGTCGCGTCGCATATCGCATGGCTCTCGACCATCCTGACCGCGTCGACCGACTTGCCGTTCTCGACATCCTGCCGACGGCGACGGTATGGGACCGCGCCGATGCGAGGTTCGCGCTTGGCTTCTGGCCCTGGTCGCTGCTTGCTCAGCCTGAACCGCTTCCGGAACGCGTCCTGGCGGCGGCAGCGGACGCCATCGTCGACGACGCGCTCGGCGGATGGGGTTCGCCCGCGGGCGTGTTTCCCGCGGACGTGCGAGCGGCATATGTCGAGGCTTTGCGCGATCCGGCTCGCGCACATGCCATCTGTGAGGAGTATCGAGCCGCTGCAACTCTCGATCGCGCGCATGACGAGACGGATCGTGCGGGCGGTCGGCGCATTGCCTGCCCTCTGTTGGCGCTCTGGAGTGGCCAGGGGGCCCTTGGCACCTGGTATGCCGAGGACGGTGGACCAATCGCGCTATGGCGGGCATGGAGCGACGATGTTCGGGGACACCCGGTAAATGCCGGCCACTTCTTCCCGGAAGAGGCTCCCGAACAAACTGCAGAAGCGCTCAGCGGTTTCTTCGCGGACGCTCGTTCGAGCTGATGGGCCGAATCAAGTGGCCAGCACGCGGGCTAGAATTGCTCTTCCGCCAGCGCCATGACGCCCGCGCCGCCGTGCATCGTTGTTTCGGACAATCCGGCGGCCTGGGACAGGAAATGGTCGGCAAAGAAGCGCGCGGTCGCTATCTTGGCCTGATAGAACGCGGGGTCGTTTTCGCCGGCGGCAACCTTGTTGTGCGCGATCAGCGCGGCGCGCGCCATTTGCCATCCGCCGGATACGATTCCCAAGAGTTGAAGAAAGGGCGTCGCCCCGCAGAGCGCGCTGTTGATATCGTCCCGGCCGGCTGCCCGCATCCAGTCGACCGCCGCGGATAAGGCGGCGACACCGGCCTGCAGCCGGGTTCTTATGACCGCGAGATCGTCCCCGGGCGCGCCGTCCAAGCTGTCGGCGACCCGCTCGATGTCGGCGATCAGCGTTCGCATGGCCCGCCCGTCATCCCGCAGAATTTTTCGGCCGATGAGGTCCATGGCCTGGATGCCGGTGGTCCCTTCGTAGATGGTCGTGATGCGGGCATCGCGCAGGTGCTGCGCGGCGCCGGTTTCTTCGATGTATCCCATTCCACCGTGGATCTGCAGGCCGATCGACGCAATGTCGATTGCCGATTTCGTGCTCCAGCCCTTGACGACAGGGATCAGCAGATCCGCCGCTGCCTGCGCGCGCGCTCGTGTGCCTTCGTCGGGATGCCGGCGTGCGGTGTCGAGCATGCCGGCGACGACGTAGGCCAGTGCGCGCATCGCTTCGATGCGCGACTTCATCGACATCAGCATGCGCCGGACATCGGGATGACGGATGATTGGGACGGCATGGCCGCCGTTGGCTGCTTCCTTGCCCTGAACCCGATCCTTGGCCCAGGCGAGCGCCTGCTGATAGGCGCGCTCTGCAATCGCCACACCCTGCATCCCCACGGCGAAGCGCGCATCGTTCATCATGATGAACATGGATTCGAGGCCGCGGTTTTCCTCCCCCAGCAGATAGCCGATGGCTCCGCCGTTGTCGCCGAATGCGAGCGTGGCCGTGGGGCTCGCGTGGATGCCGAGCTTGTGCTCGATGGAAACGCAGCACACGTCGTTGCGCTCGCCCAGGCTGCCGTCATCATTGACGAGAAATTTCGGCACCACGAACAATGAGATGCCCTTGACGCCTGCCGGCGCGTTCGGCGTGCGCGCGAGCACGAGGTGGATGATGTTGTCGGCGAGATCGTGCTCGCCGAAGCTGATGAAAATCTTCTGCCCGCGAATGCGATAGTGATCGCCTTCGCGGACCGCACTGGCGCGCAGCAGCGCCAAGTCCGAGCCCGCCTGCGCCTCAGTCAGGTTCATGGTCCCGGTCCATTCGCCGGCGACCATCCGCGGCAGATATTTTTGCTTCTGCGCCTCGGTCCCGCGCAGAAGGATCGCTTCCATTGCCCCTTGGGTCAGGAGCGACACCAAAGCGAAACCCAAGTTGGCTCCGTTCCACATCTCCATGACGGCGGCGTCGACCAGCTTGGGCAGGCCCTGCCCGCCATATTCCGCACCGAACCGCAATCCATTCCACCCGGCTTCGACGAATTGCCGATAGGCTGCCCGGAAGCCGTCGGGCATCACCACCTGCCCGTCGTTCCATTTCGCCCCCTCAATGTCGCCCACGCGATTGAGCGGCGCCCAGATGCCGTTGGCGAATTTCGCCGCCTCCTCGAGCACGGAATTGACGAGATCCGGCGTTGCTTCCTCGCAGCCCGAAAGGCTCGCGACATTCTCGAGATCGGCGAGCTCCTGGATTGCAAACAGCATGTCCTTGACGGGAGCGCTATAGGTGCTCATTGCCTGTTCCTCGCCTGCGCTGATGGAGCTCGACCTATCGTTCCAGAAACCGGTGAATGACCGGAGCCACGTCTTCGGCTTTCGACACCAGGAAGAGGTGACCGTCGTCGACGACATGCAGCTCGGCGCGCCGAATGAGCATGGACATGATCTTGGCGTTGATGAGCGGCACGATCGGATCGTCCGATCCGTGCATGACGAGCGTCGGCTGCGTCAGCAGCGGGAGCCAGGGAAGGCTGGTCCATCCGGCGGCCGCAGCCAATTGATTCCAGTAGCCGCGGTTGCTCGGCGCCCGCAGCGCGTGGCCGTGGCGGCGGAGCAGGTCCGGGTCGCGCCGATAGGCTCCGCCATAGATCTGTCCGCCGAAGGCATGAAGAAAATCCGGATCGACGTATCGCCGAGGGCTCAGCAACTTCGTGAGGACGCTCAGCCTGCCGGGGACCATCAGGACGCCGGGAGAGGTCGATGCCAATACGAGCTTGCGACAGTGATTCGGAAACTGGAATGCAAACGTCTGGGCGAGCGCGCCACCCCAGGACACGCCGAGGACATCGATCGGGTCATTGTATCCGAGCTCGACGAGAAGGCCGTACGCGAGCCGGGCAAGGCCGGCAAAACGATACGGCACCAACGAGGCCGGGGAGCCGCCCGAGCCCGGTACATCGAACGCAACGACTTCGCGGTCCGGCAACGCCGACACGAATGGTTCGATCAATTCGAGGCTGGCGCCGATCCCATTGAAAACGAGCAGCGCCGGCGACGCTCCCGGGCGAATGCCTACGCGCAGGCGCTGGCCATCGATCGTCAGATTCCGAATATTCATCGCAAGACCTGGCCCTGCCCGATCAATTCCACGCACACCTCGCCGGAGCTCTCCCCGCTGGACCGCTGCAGGCGCTCCGGGACTTAATTGACGCTCACATACGTCCCGGGCGCATCGGCGCCAGGCGCGTAGCGGTCATTCCCCAGCCGCTCCGGAGCCGCCCGGATCTCGCCCGACCGCTCGGCCAGCCAAGACCGCCAATGCTCCCACCACGATCCCGGAACGGGTCTTGCCTCCGACAGCCAGTCATCGGGTGTCGGAGCAAGCGTGGGGTTCACGAAGAACTTCCCCTTTGCGTTGCCGGTCGGATTGATCAGCGTTTGGATATGGCCGCTCGAGCTGAGCACGAACTCGTTTCTGCCGCCGAGAGCCCGCGCCATCCGGTAGCCGTCCCGCCAGGGGGTTATGTGATCCGTAAGGCCGGCGACGATGAACTTGTCGCAATCGATCTGCGACACGTCGATCGGAATGCCGTCGACCTTGAATTGACCGGGATGCAGCAGCCAATCGTTCGCAAAGATATCGACCAGGGTGCCGTGAAACTTCGCGGGCAGACGGGTCGTGTCATTGTTCCAATAAAGGATGTCGAACGCGGGCGGCGGATTGCCCATGAGATAGTTGTTGGTCCAATAGCTCCAGATCAAATCATTCGGCCGCATCCACGCAAAGACACGGCCCATCTCGCCGCCCTCCAGAACCCCTCTGCGCGTCGTCTCCAATTTGGCCGCCGCGATCACCTCCGGAGTGGAAAACAATCCAAGTTGGGTATCGGGACTGCCTCCCAGAACCGCCACCATCAGGGTCATCGCGCGGATCAGCGGCTCGCGCCGGGCCGCAAGCACGCCCGCCAGGATCGTTGCAGTCATTGCCCCCGAGCAGGCGGCGTGCACGATGACGTCGGGCGAGCCCGTGATGTCCCGAATTGCTTCGATCGCCTCGCGAATGGCCGCGACGTAGGTCTCCATGTCCCAATCGCGCTGGGCGGCGGTCGGATTGCGCCAGCTGATTGCGAAGACCTGGAACTGGCTGCGCGTGAGGTGCTCGACGATGCTCCGGCCGGGAGCAAGGTCGAAAAAATAGAACTTGTTGATTTGCGGGGGCACGATCAAATGCGGCCGCGCATGAACCGCGTCGTTCGCCGGGGAATATTGGACAAGCTCGAGTACCGGGGTGGTGAGCACGACGGCGCCTTTGGAAAGCGCCAGATTTGCTCCCACCTTGAACGCGCTCTTGTCGACCTGGGATGGCATCCATCCGTTCGTCGCCATGTCCGCAGCCATGTTTTGCAAGCCCGTCAGCAGGCTCGCGCCCCGACTATCCAGTATCCTTCGCAGGGCTGCGGGATTGCCGAGCAGCGTATTCGTCGGCGCCATCGCATCCGTCACCAGCGACGCTGCGAATTGAACGCGCTCCTTGGTGCGCCGGTCGAGTCCCGACTCCTCCACGAATTGCGCTACCGACTTCGTCCAGGCGAGATAGCTCTGAAGACACATTCGGTAGAGCGGATTCTCCTGCCAGGCCGGGTCGGTGAATTGCTTGTCGCCCGGGGCTGCCGAAAGTTTCGAGCGTCCCGACGCTATCGCCATGACCTCGCGCAACAGGGCGACTTCCTGCTCCAGGACGGCGCCCGGATGCCGGAGCGCCTGCTGCGCGAGCTCCTCAAACGCAGCCGCGATATCCTGCGGCCGGAATCCGATGAAGGGATTGGGGCCGAGCATGCCCTCGGTGGCGCTGTCGACGAGCGGTTGCGATGCATCGCCAGCAGGATGCTCCCGGGGCTCCATCGGCCTCTTACCTCCCGTTCGCCTTTCCCCGATCGACCAGCACCAGCGCCACGGCGACCAGGGCCGGCTTTTCCTTGCCCTCGATCTCGATCTTGTTGTCCGTCCGCAACAGCAGGTATTCGGCGCCGCGTTCTTCCACCGACAGCAGCCCGATTCGATTCCGGACCCGAGCGCCGGCCTTGACCGGCGTGATGAAGCGCACGTGCTCGAGGCCGTAGTTGAAGACCTGCTTGATACCCGCCGGCCGGATGAAGACATCGAGCGCGGTGGGAGCAACCAGCGACAAGGTGAGATAGCCGTGAGCGACCGGACCGCCATAGGGACTTTCACGGCGCGCCCGTTCGACGTCGACATGAAGCCACTGGTCGTCGCCCGTGCACGCCGCGAACTGGTCGATTCGTCCCTGGTCGACCGTGATCCACTCGGAAACGCCGAGTTCTCGGCCCACGAACGACTTGCTGTCTTCGAGACTGAACGTTCGGTGTTCCACGGCGGCCATGTCACGCACAGCGGTTGCCCTTTGCGGTCGACAACGGAGTGTCGCGGCCTCGAACGCGCCAGCGCTCGCGGCCGCGCGGCGGCTATTGTCGGAACTGCTCGCGCAGCAGCTTCTTGTCGAGCTTGCCGACGCTGGTCCTGGGCAGTGCCGACACGAACACGATCTGGTCCGGGACCGCATAGCGCGATATCACGCCCTTGCACGCGTAGTCCTGCAGGCCGGCCTTGATGTCGCAGTCGCTGACCGCACAGCCTTCCTTCGCGACCACGACTGCCAGCGGACGCTCGGTCCACTTCGGATCCGGAATGCCGATGACGGCGGCTTCGCAAACCCCCGGATGCTTGAGAATGAGATCCTCGATGTCGATCGACGAGACCCATTCGCCGCCGGTCTTGATGACGTCCTTGAGACGATCCGTGATCTTGAGGTATCCGTCGGCGCCGATGACTCCAATGTCGCCGGTGTGCAACCATCCGCCGAGCCACAGCTTGTCCGAGTTCGCGGGATCGCGCAGGTAGCCCTGCGTCAGCCACGGCGCCCGCGCCACGATCTCGCCCGGCGTTGCGCCGTCCTGGGGAACGTCCCGCATCTCCGCATCGACGATCCGGATGTCGACGAATGGAATTGGGCGTCCGGCCTTGATGCGCACCTCGACCTGGCGATCCACGTCCCATCCTTCATCCTCGAGCCTGAGATGGGACAAGGTGAGCACGGGACAGGTCTCCGACATTCCATAGCCGGTCGTGATATCGATACCGCGCTGCATGGCGTCCTTGGCCAAGGTCCTGGGCAGTGCAGCCCCGCCGACGATGACCTTCCAGCCATCGAGCACTCCGTCCGTCGATTTCGGATGGGCCAGGATCATTTGCAGGATAGTCGGGACGCAATGGGAGAATGTGACCTTCTCGCGAGCGATCAGGTCGAGCACGAGATCGGGCGAATATCTCCCCAGATAGACCTGCTTGAGGCCGAGTGTCGTCGCGACATACGGAAAGCCCCACGCATGAACATGAAACATCGGCGTAACCGGCATGTACACGTCGCTGTCGTTGAGACGGCCATGTCCGGTGCCGGTTATGGCGTTGCGCAAAGCCATCGTATGCAGGACCAGCTGGCGATGGCTGAAGTAGACGCCCTTGGGAAGACCGGTGGTGCCGGTGGTGTAGAACGTCGTTGCCCGCGTATTCTCGTCGAGGTCGGGGAACACGTAGTGCGGGTCGGCCCCGTCGAGCAACAACTCATATTCGGCCACGAATGGAAGCGCCGTTTTCGGACTATTGCCGGAATCGTCGATCCAGACGAGCGCCTTCACGCCCTCAACTCGATCCCAGATTTGTTCGAGTATGGGCAGGAATTCGCTGTTCACAAGGATGACATCATCCCGGGCGTGGTTGATCGTGTAGAGGATCTGTTCGGGCGAAAGTCGCACGTTGATCGTGTGAAGGGTGGCGCCCATCATCGGAATGGCGAAGAAGCATTCGAGGTATCGGTGGCTATCCAAGTCCATGACCGCCACGGTCTGGCCGGAGTGAACTCCGAGCTTGGCCAGCCCGCTGGCCAATTTCGCGACCCGGTCGCCGAAGACACGATACGTGTAGCGCGCTTGGGAACGATAGACGATTTCCTGCTCGGGGGCGCGGTTGAGCCCCGTGTTCAGCAGGTGCTTGATCAGCAGCGGACAGGAATATGCTGCAGCGCTGCGCTCGATCAGGTTTGGAGCCATGGAGTCCTCCCAGGTCTTCAGGTGACAGTTTCCGGTTCTCTTGGTTCAAGGCGAGAGGAGAGCGGCGTCGCTGCAGATACGCCTACGAGCGCGCTCTCCCTGTTGGCGACGGGAGCGAACGTCGTCAGCCGCTCGCGAGCGGGCACCCGCCTTCCTTGAGCGGACGGAAGGCCTCGGCCGCCGGAATGGTGGCGCGCAGATTGTAATAGTCCCAAGGATATTTCAATTCCTCGGGCTTCTTCACCTCGAGCAGGAACATGTCGTGGATCTTGCGGCCGTCGGCGCGGATCATGCCCTTGCGAAAGAGCGGATCGTCCGTCGGCGTCTCCTTCATCTTGGCGACGACGGCCTTGCCGTCGGCGTCGCTCTTGAGCGCATCGACGGCCTTGAGATAGTGCAGCACGGCGGCGTAGATCCCGGCCTGCACCATGCTGGGCATGTTGCCCTTGTATTGCGGCGCGAATCGCTTGGCGAAGCTTCGCGTTGCGTCATCGCGGTCCCAGTAGAATGCTTCGGTCAGCATTAGGCCCTGGGCCGTGCGCAGACCGAGCGCATGCACGTCGTTGATGAAAACCAAGAGGCCGGCGATGTTCTGTCCGCCCCGGACGACGCCGAACTCGGCCGCCTGCTTGAGTGCGTTGATGGTATCGCCGCCGGCGTTGGCGAGCCCGATGATCTTGGCCTTGGATGACTGCGCTTTCAGCAGAAACGACGAGAAGTCGCTGGTGTTCAGCGGGTGACGAACCTTTCCCGCGATCTTGCCGCCGTTGGCCTCGACCACCGCGGCGGTGTCACGCTCGAGCGCGTGTCCGAATGCGTAGTCCGCCGTGACGAAGAACCAGCTATCGCCACCGATCTTGACGGTCGCCTTGCCGGTCCCATTGGCAAGCGCCCAGGTGTCGTAGGTCCAGTGCACGGAATTGGGGGAGCATTTCGCCCCCGTGAGGTCGGAGCTCGCTCCGCCCGAGATCAGGAATACCTTGTTCTTCTCGCGCACGATCTCGTTGACCGCCAGCGCGATCGACGACGTCGGCACATCGACGATGACGTCGACCTGGTCGACATCAAGCCACTTGCGGGCAATGTTCGAGCCGACATCCGCCTTGTTCTGATGATCGGCTCCGACGACCTCGACCTTCAATCCCTTTTGGGCGGCGCCGAAGTCCTCGACCGCCATGCGGGCCGCCACGATTGCTCCCGGCCCGGAGATGTCGGCGTAGAGGCTCGACATATCGTTCATGACGCCGATCCTGATGACGCCGTCGCTGATCTGCTGAGCACCGGCGGCGCCGCTGGTCAGCAACGCGGCGAGAAATGACGCATGGCGAAAGAGTTTCATCCTGGATCCCTCCCTAGGTCCCCGCCGCAATCTCGGGCGCGTCGATGATGACCATTCCGAGCGCGCCCTGGTGATTGACAGCGGTCAAACCGATAGTAGGATTGTCCGACAATCGGATCGTCCAGTCAAGACTGTTTTTTTGACGCGGATCCGTTTAGTGAGGGGAATGGAAGTGCGGGAATCGCGGAAATGGCCCAGGCAAGCGAAAAGTTCGATCGAATCAATGCGGTACCGGCGTACCAGCTGGTCGCCGAGGCGATCGAGCGTGAAATTTTGGCGCGGCGGATCCGACCGGGCGAGCCGATCGGTACCGAGGCGCAGCTCGTTCAACAGTTCGGCGTGAACCGAT
Source organism: uncultured Alphaproteobacteria bacterium (assembly GCA_963827585.1). GTDB lineage: Bacteria > Pseudomonadota > Alphaproteobacteria > Rhizobiales > Xanthobacteraceae > VAZQ01. Next base: position 28,113 of record CAWHCK010000001.1, on the reverse strand, counting down.
CGACGGTACGCGAAGGAATCCGCCTGCTGGAGCAGAGCGGCCTGATCCACCGCGATTCAGGCCGCCGGCTGACGGCCAGCCTGCCGCACTACAGCCGGCTCGCGACCCGCATGAGCCGTGCGATGCTGCTGCACGAAGTCACGTTCAAGGAACTTTGGGAGGCGACGACCGCGCTTGAGATCGCGACCGTCGAGCAGGCTGCGGAGCACGCGACTGCAGACGACATTGCCGAACTCGAGGCGAATGTCGCCAACACCGAGCAGGCATTCGCGGATCCGGCCGCGGTCGCCGAATTGGACACGCAATTCCACTCGCTGATCGCCAAGGCCTCGCAGAACCGCGTGCTGCAGCTCGCCCGCGAACCGTCGAGCCTGCTCATCTTTCCGACCACCGAGATCATATTGCGGAAGCTGAAGGAGGGCGTCCCGCGCCTCATTCATGCGCATCGGAAGATCCTCGATGCGGTCAGTCGGCGCGACAAGGAAGCGAGCCGGCTGTGGATGCTCCGCCACGCCAAGGATTGGCGCCGAGGTTTCGAGCGCGCCGGCAAGGACATCGACCAGCCGATCGATCGCGTCTACATGAAGGAAGTGCTGATGCGCTGAGGCCGTTTTCGATTGCCGCCCGCGCGGCACGGGTGGATACTTGCCGCTCCAACACATCCGCCTCGGAGCCGTCGCCATGTCCACTCAACGCGCATTCCCGCTGAATGCCTGGTACGCCGTCGCCTGGGACGCGGAGCTCAGGCGCGAGCTGTTCCCGCGCACGGTCGCGAGCAAAAAGATCGTGCTCTACCGAAGAGCGACGGCCGGCCGGTCGCGCTCGAGGACGCCTGCTGGCACCGGCTGTTGCCGCTTTCCAAGGGACGGCTCAAGGGCGACGAGGTGGTGTGCGGCTATCACGGCCTGATCTACGACGCATATGGCCGCTGCACGTTCATGCCTTCGCAGGAGACCATCAATCCGGCCGCCTGCGTGCGGGCCTTTCCGATCGAGGAACGGCACCGCTTCGTCTGGATCTGGCCGGGGGATCCCGCGCTCGCCGATCCGGCGCTGATCCCGGACCTGCACTGGAACCAGGACCCTGAAATGGGCGGGCGACGGGCGAACCATCCATGTCAAGTGCGACTACCGGCTCGTGGTCGACAATCTCATGGACCTCACCCACGAGACCTTCGTGCACGGCTCGAGCATCGGGCAGGACGCGGTGGCGGAGGCGCCGTTCGATGTGACTCACGGCGACCGCACCGCGACCGTCACGCGCTGGATGAGGAACATCGACCCGCCGCCGTTCTGGGCGGGTCAGCTTGGCAAGCCCGGCAAGGTCGACCGCTGGCAGATCATCCGCTTCGAGGCGCCGTGCACGATCGCGATCGACGTGGGGGTCGCGCCCGCCGGCACCGGCGCACCCGAGGGCGATCGCTCGCAGGGCGTCAACGGCTACGTGCTCAACTCGATCACGCCGGAGACCGACAGCACCTGCCATTATTTCTGGGCTTTCGTGCGCAGCTACCGCCTCGGAGACCAACGGCTCACCACCGAGCTGCGCGACGGCGTCAGCCGTATTTTCCGCGAGGACGAATTGATCCTGGAGGCGCAGCAGAAGGCGATCGAGGAGCATCCCGACCACGTCTTCTACAATCTCAACATCGACGCCGGCGCCATGTGGGCGCGGCGCCTGATCGACCGCATGGTGGCGGCCGAGGGCGCGACGCCCGCCGGCCTGCGCGCGGCCGTAATAGCGGGGTCGTGATCGGCCGGGGCATCGTATGCGCGCCGAATCCACTTGGACCGACGCTGTTGTCCGTGCCGCCCGGGATGCCACGCCCACTATCCGGCAGATCGAATTCGCGCCCGTGGGCGATCACGTAGCCTGGACGGCCGGCAGCCACATCGACATCGGCGTGGTGATCGACGCACGCGCCGACACGCGCTCCTACTCGCTCGTGGGCGAGCCCGACGCGGGCTGCTACCGCGTTGCGGTCAAGCGCGAGGAGCAGAGCCGCGGCGGCTCGCGCTTCATGTGGTCGCTCAAGCCGGGCTCGCGGCTTTCGGTCTCCGCCCCGAAAAATCTGTTCGAGTTGCAGGTTGGCCGTCCCGAATATCTTCTTGTGGCCGGCGGAATCGGAATCACGCCCATCGTCGGCATGGCGCAGGTGCTCGCGCGCCGGGGCGAGAAATTCCGCCTCTATTATTGCGGCCGCTCGCGGCGCGAAATGGCGTTTTTGCTGGAGCTCTTCGAACGGCTCGGCGATCGCCTCGAGATTTTCGCCACCGACGAGGGGCATCGGCTGAACATCGCCGAAGCCATCGCCGGACTGGCGCGCGACACCGAGCTCTATCTCTGCGGGCCGATGCGACTCCTCGACGCGGCGCGCCAGGCGTGGGCCGCGGCGGGACGGCCGGCGACGTCGTTGCGCTACGAGACCTTCGCCAATAGCGGCCGCCACGCGCCCGAGCCGTTCTGGGTGCGGGTGCCGAGCCACGGCGTCGAAATCGTGGTGCCGGAGAACAAGACCATGCTCGATGCGCTAAACGAGGCCGGCGTTGAGGTCATGTGGGATTGCCTCAGAGGCGAGTGTGGCCTGTGCGCGGTGGACATCGTCGAGGTGGACGGCGGGATTGATCACCGCGACGTGTTCCTGAGCGACCACCAGAAACAGGAGAACGCCAAGCTCTGCACCTGCGTGTCGCGCGCGTTCGGCGGGGGCGTGGTCATCGACACGGGCTACCGGCCGGACTGAACGATCAAGAGCGGAAACCGTCGGCGGCGGTCGCGGAACCGCCGAGGTGGTATTCCGCGCTCGCAAGGCTAGAACTGAGGTCATCGAGATCGCCGCTAAATAGATCAGGGGAAACCGTGCGGCTAGGCAAGGGATTGCCATCCCTTGCTGGGTGTAAAGTTTCAGAAGGACTAATCGGCGGTGTATCCGAATGGCTGGAACATGACCAAGCAAGCGGACCGGTCGACGGTTCCGACGATGAGGTGAGGTGTCGAAGTTTATCCACTTTCACGTCCCACGGCGGCGCGACTGGTCGCAATGTCTGAAAACAATCTCTGGGCACCTCACTCTACTGAAAGGCCGCGAGGCCGGTTGCCTTGCGTTTTCGTGCCATTGCGAATGCTCTTTTAACGTCAGCACTGCTGCTTCAAGTGCGCTGGGATAGTCCTAGGTTTGTAGTGCAGATTCTCGCACAGTCCCGACTGTCCAAAGCCTAAAGCACCCAGAAGCCAGCGTCCTTCGGGACCAGTGCCAAGGTTAGGCGAGCGACTTACGGCGAAGCGAGCATCGGCCCTGCTGCTGCGGACGCGTAGCAATGCAAATCAAGCATGGGAGGAAGGCTTGGAGGCCGCCGAGGACACTCGGCGGCCATTGCGTTTGTGGGAGGCGTAGCACCGTCTAGCCATGGTTCGCGTCTGAAAAAGCCGCAACTGTTTTGAGTGCAACTTCGAGAGGCGGCGGCGCCGTTAGCGAAACCCCAGCCAGGACGCGCCGAGCCTGCCCGCGCGTCAGCTTGCCGAGCAGAACAAGAACCGCCTTTCGGTCGAGGCCCCCGACGATCTCGGCGCGTTGACGGTCGACCCCATGCGGCTGCGCCAAATCTTGCTCAATCTGTTGAGCAATGCCTGCAAGTTCACGAAGGACGGCGAGGTCAAGCTGCGGGCCAGCAGGGTCAACGGCCGCGACTGGGTTGAGCTGTCGGTCTCCGATACCGGGATTGGCATGACGGCTGAGCAGCAGGCGAAGCTGTTCGAGGAGTTCGCCCAAGCCGATAAGACGACCGCGCAGCGCTTCGGCGGCACCGGGCTCGGGCTCGCCATCACTCGCAAGCTCGCGCGCATGATGGGCGGTGATGTGACGGTAACGAGCGAACCGGGCAAGGGCTCGGTCTTCACGCTGCGCCTGCCGGCCCACGCGGACACCTAAAGCAGCATGAGATAGCTTGACCAACGGACGCTCTCGCGGACCAAGTCTGCGCCTGGCAGAACCGGCCCTAACCGCTTATCGAACGGTCAGCATTCGCGGAACGGGATTTATTGAATTGTCGGATCACTCTGGCTTGATGCCAGCAACCTCCACCACCTTGGCCCACTTCTCCGATTCAGCTGCGATATAAGTGCCAAACTCCGTGGCGGTGAAAATCATGGGGATGGTGCCGACCTCGCCAAGCCGTGATTTGATGGTAGGGTTTGCTAGCCCTGCATTAATCTCGCGGTTGAGGCGTGCGATGATCTCCGTGGGCGTACCTTTCGGCACGCCCAGTCCCGCCCATGTCCCGGCCTCGTATCCCGGAACCGTCTCGGCAATGGTCGGCACGTCCGGCAGCATTTCAAATCGATTGTTGCCAGCTACGCCGAGCGCCCGTAGGCCGCCGGTGCGTACGTGCGGCAGCGATGTCACCATCACATCAAATCCGACCCGTACCTGTCCGGCGATCAGATCAGTCACCATGGGTGCGCTGCCGCGATAGGGGACATGGACTAAGTTGATCCCGGCCATCATCTTAAAGAGCTCGCCTGCCAGGTGCGAGGCTGAGCCGGTTCCAAACGAGGCCATGGTGACTTTACCCGGATTTGCCTTGGCGTGGGCTATCAGCTCGGCGACGGTTTTGGCAGGGACCGATGGATGCGCAACCAAAACCATGGGGTAAACGACGAGACCTGAAACTGGTGCGATATCCCGACGCACGTCGAATGGTAGGTTGGGAAACATGATCGTGTTGATCAGGGTCGACGCCCCATAGAACAGCAGCGTATACCCGTCGGGCGGCGAATTAATTACTGCTTGCGCGGAGATGTTCGTACTTGCCCCCGGCCGGTTTTCGATAATGACCTGCTGACCGAGCCGCTCCGACAACCATTGCCCCACAATCCGGGCTACAGTGTCAGCACCGCCGCCGGGCGGAAACCCAACAATCCATCGCACCGGCCGCGTCGGATAGGCTTGCCCCCATGCTCCGCGCGACACGACCGGAAGCACGGCAGCGCCCGCGGCCAGGTGTAGAAATTTGCGGCGAAGTAGTTTCATGGCGTTCCAATCCCCCGGTCCAGAATAATTTCACGCGCGCGAGATCGGACGCGAAGGCGCGATGTGAATACTGGTAGACCGCGAATTTGAAGGCCTAAGTGCGATGCTTGCCGACGGCATCGTCGCTGCCGCTAAAAAGGACTTCGGCACGTCCCGTTGGCAGCTCTCGAATAAGACTACACGGGGTTGCGGGTGCACGCAAAAGGGGCGCGATGTCTCTTCCTGGCAATCACGTCGGTTCGCGGCAGTGCGCAATACGGCCGGAGTCGAGGGTGAAGCAGACATGCCAAGGATATCGCTCAACCGACGCGAATGACCCTGTTTTACAGCGGTCATCGGCCAAATCGCAATACCGCGGCGCAGCAGGCTCCTGCCGGACCTTATGGTGTGCTTATCATTTTGGGTCGGGCCAGGCAGCGCCTCACCCGATTCAGAACAATTCAGGTTCGCCCCAAGGACGTAGGTTTCCCGCTGATGCAAAATCGAACCTATCAGCGAGGAGACCCTCCCATGACATCTGAGCCCAGAAACCTGCTAAACCCATTCGAGATACTGGCGATCGTCTCAGTGTGCGGAGTGTTGTTCATGGCGGCCCACAGAGAAGTCGGCCTTGCTCTGTGGACTATCCCCGCAATGACCTTGTTTACCGTTGCCGGGCTGACGCTCCTCTGCGTCCTGCTTTTTGACGGCGTACCGTACCGTTTCAAAGACGTCTGGCGACAGGCGAGCTAAGAACTTAGGGCGGTGCCGTGACATGGGCCGGAGCCCGCCAAGCAGGCATTTCTTCCGGTTTTACGTGGATTTCCCAATACAACAGGTCCCGCTCGTGTTAGCGTTCTGATTGTTAAACTTGTCGGCCTCAGCCAGGGAGGGCATCGGCATGAGGCGGCGCGAGTTCATGGCCGTTCTTGGCGGCGCGGCGGCGGCGTGGCCGCTGGCGGCGCGAGCGCAGCAGCCGGCGATGCCGGTGATCGGCTTCCTCCATCCCGGATCGTCCGATACCTACGCGGATCGCCTGCGCGCATTTCGCCAGGGCCTGCGGGAGGCGGGCTTCGTCGAGGGCGAGAATGTCGTGATCGAATTCGCTGGGCCGAGAATCGATCCGATCGGCTGGCGGAGCTGGCAAGCGAACTGGCGCGTCGGCCGGTGACTGTGATCGTTACCAGTGGCGGCACCGTTCCGGCGCTCGCGGCCAAGGCGGCAAGCGCCACAATTCCGATCGTGTTCACCGTGCCCGAAGACCCCGTGAGGCTCGGTCTGGTCGCCAGCCTCGCCCGGCCGGGCGGCAACGCGACCGGCATCAATTTCTTCAGCGAGGAGCTGATGGCGAAGCGGCTGGAGCTCCTGCGTGAGCTTGTGCCCGCCGCGACACGGGTCGCCGTGCTTCTGAATCCCGCAAATACCGGCACCTCGCTGCGGGAGGTGGAGAGTGCCGCCGCCAGCATGGGACTGAAAGTTCAAGTCAGCCATGCCGGTACCAGCCGCGACATCGACACCGCCTTCGCAGCGTTCGGACGCGAGCGGCCCGATGCGCTGTTCGTCGCCGGTGGCCCGTTCCTGCTCAGCCGGCGCATGCAGCTGGCCCTGTTGGCGGCGCGCCACGCGCTGCCTGCCACCTATGGATCGCGCGAATATGTCGAGATGGGCGGGCTGATGAGCTACGGCGCGAGCCTGACGGATGCGCATCGCCAGGCCGGCCTCTATGCCGGTCGCATCCTCAAGGGCGCCAAGCCGTCCGACTTGCCGGTCATGCAGGCGACCAAGTTTGAGTTGGTGATCAACCTTCCGGCGGCGAGGACGCTCGGCCTCGACGTGCCGCCGACGCTGCTCGCCCGCGCCGACGAGGTGATCGAATGAGTGCGCCAGGCAAAGCTGGTGCGATCCTGCCGGTGGAAGTCCGGCCCAAGTAAGGAGTAGCGTCCGCTTGGTAGCGAGTGTTGCGTGGCCACTGGCGACAGTGGTCGCGAAGCGTACACAGCGATTGCATGGGGTGTGGGATTGAGCCACGAAAGATCAGACATCGCAGGGGCCGAGGGTTTTCATTCGCTCGAAGGCAACATGTGCGGCACCGCTAGGCGAGGTGCTGACGCCCTGCCGCGGTCTAAGGCCACATCACGTGCAAAGGGATCGCACCGGAACCTGGGAGATCTCGTATCTGGCCGCCGTCGTCGCGTGCTGTGTGTGTACGGCGGTCCGCATTGGGAAGGCGAGGAGCCGAAGCCAATGATGCACGGACACGAGAAGTCGGACCTCGTCATAGTAGCAATGAAGCCGGCGAACAAAGCGAAGGAAGCCCACTGCGGAGGCGTCTGCGGGGGCGAACGCAGCGGAGTCGGTGGAGCGAAGGGCGGGGGCCAAGGGGAATACGCACCAGCACAACACGTACTGGACCCAGAGCCAGGCTCGCGTGACAAACGCGCTGGAGCGTATACGGCCACTTTCGCCGTCACACACCCGAGGTGGGAGCCGTATGCGGGAAAGCCGCACGTACGGTTCTGTGCGGGGGGCGTGCGATGAAACGCACGTCCCTACCGCTACAACGCCGTGAGTTCATCACGCTTCTCGGCGGCGCGGCGGCGGCTTGGCCGCTCGCGGCGCGTGCGCAGCAACCCATGCGCATCGGCGTATTGGTTACCTTCACCGAAAACGACCCGGATGCTCGATCGTTGATGACCTGCTCCCCTTAAGCGCCCTCGATTTTGGGTAAAGTCCGTTCCTACGGGAGACGGACATGCGCAAGAGCAGATTTACCGACGAGCAGATTATCAAGGCGCTGAAGGAGCATGCAGCCGGACTGTCAGCTAACGAGCTGTGCCGGAAGTACGGTGTTAGCGACGCGACGTTCTACAAGTGGCGATCCCGATATGGCGGGATGGAGATCTCCGACGCCCGTAAGCTAAAGGCCCTTGAGGACGAGAACCGCAGGCTGAAGAAGCTGCTGGCGGAGTCGATGCTTGACGCATCGACGTTGAAGGAGATGCTCGGAAAAAACTTCTGACGCCCAGCTTGCGGAAACGAGCTGTGACCTGGGCGGTCCGGGAGAAGGGCTACTCGCAGCGGCGAGCCTGTGGGCTCGTCGGTCTGCATCTGAAGACGTATCGATATGCGTCAAAGCGGCCTCTCGATGAAGGGCTTCGCAGGCAACTGCGAGAGCTGGCGTCCCAACGGCGGCGGTTCGGCTATCGTCGTCTTGGTCTGATGTTGGAACGCCAAGGCATCAAGCTCAATCGCAAGAAGCTCTACCGGCTCTACAAGGAAGAGAGGCTGATGGTGCGCAAGCGCGGTGGCCGCAAACGGGCTCTCGGTACACGGGCGCCGATGGCGGTTCCCCAGGACCGCAATTTGCGTTGGTCGCTCGACTTCGTGGCGGACACGCTGGTGAGCGGACGGCGCTTCCGCATCCTCACGCTGGTCGATGACTTCACCCGAGAATGCCTGACCCTGGTGGTCGACACCTCGCTCACCGGTCTGCGGGTCGCACGTGAGCTGGATCGTATCGCCGAACTGCGGGGCTACCCCGGAATGGTCGTCAGCGACAACGGCACCGAGCTGACCTCGAACGCCATCCTGGCCTGGCAGCAGGAGCGTGATGTCGAATGGCACTACATTGCGCCCGGCAAACCGATGCAGAATGGCTTCGTGGAGAGCTTCAACGGCCGACTGCGTGACGAGTGCCTCAACGAGCACCTGTTCACCAACATCAAGGAGGCACGCGAGATCATCGAAGAATGGAGGATCGACTACAACACCAACCGACCGCACTCGAGCCTTAACGGGCTTACACCGATTGAGTTCGCAGCACGCCCCACACCAGGGCATAACCGGAACAAGACTCTCCTTATAAACGAGGGCAAGTTGGGGAGCAGGTCATTAGTCCAAGCACTGGTGCAGCGGCTTGGAGAATTAGGTTGGAGAGACGGTCGCAATATCCAAATCGACTATCGGTGGGCTGCCGCGGAGCGCAGTAAAGCACAAGTCCTGGCCCAAGAATTGGTGAAAACTCGTCCCGACCTGATTGTTGCATGCGCCGGCCCAGCCGCCGTCGCAATTTCACAGGTGACACGATCAATCCCGGTTGTGTTCGTGCAGGTGATCGATCCAGTGGCACTCGGCATCGTGCGGAGCATGGCACGTCCGGGTGAGAACCTCACGGGATTTACTCACTTCGAAGCAGCGATTGGCGGGAAGTGGCTTGAAACTCTTAAGGAGGTTGCTCCGGGCATCACCCGCGCGGCGGTTTTGCTCGATCCAGATAACCCTACTTTTCCGATCTATTTACGTGCGATTGAGCAGCTTGCGCCTTCTTTCGGGCTAAGACTAGAAACGGCGGGCGTGCGAGATGCGGTTGAAATAGAACGCGCCATCAGTGCAATCGCCCAGGAACCAAACGGCGCGCTGATTGTATTGCCAAATCCAGTGGCAATTCTTCATCGCGCATTGACCATCGCCTTGGCGGCCAAGCTCCATCTGCCAGCCGTCTATCCTCACACCCTTTTTGTGAAGAGCGGCGGTTTACTGTCATATGGGGTCGATCTAGTCGAGATGTATCGGCAGTCAGCAAGCTATGTCGATCGCATTTTCAAGGGTGAGAAGCCTGCCGACCTGCCCGTGCAGGCACCGACTAAGTACGAGCTGGTCATCAACCTCAAGACCGCTAAGGCGCTCGATCTCGATGTGCCACCGTCGCTGCTCGCCCGCGCCGACGAAGTGATCGAATGACGCCGCCCAATGGCCGGTATTGGCACTTCTGCGACATGGCAAGAGCGCGGATGGACTTCCGCTTTTGGGGCGATTGTGTTGCAAAACTCCTTGCTGCGCCGCGAACGCGCAATTATCGAATCCAAATGAACGGGGTTTTTAAATCGACGTTGCGCGCTTGTGCTCGTCCTTAAATCAATATTGCTCATTCTGGTCGTGAAAATATTTCTTGCACCACATTCGGGGGTAGACCAGACGTGACGCAGACATGCCTCGACGGCCGGGTTTGACCCCAAACCGACATAGGCGCGGTTGAACTTTCCAGCCCGAGTGTGCCGTAGACCGGAGCGCGAAAGCCATTGTCCGCTTCTGGTTGGGCCCAGGGACAACAGCGTCCAGATTACATCGACGAATTGTTCTATAGGGCGCTGGCCGTTGGGATACGAGAGGCTCTCTGCTTCGGTCCCAGTACCACCACAACCGCCCCCATCTCCACTCGGCTGTAGAGATCTATCACGTCTTCATTGGTCAACCGGATGCAGCCCGACGAAATCGCATGCCCGATCCATCCGGGCTGGTTCGTTCCGTGGATGCGGTACAGTGTGTCCTGGCCGCCGGAGTAAAGGTACAGCGCGCGCGCACCCATTGGATTGCGGGCACCGCCTTCGACATAGTTCGGAAGCGGGCCAAGCCGCCGCTTCTCACTCTCGGTCGGCGTCCATCCCGGCCATTCTGCCTTGCGGCCAACCGTGGCCACGCCGGACCAAGCCTGGGCATCCTCACCCACGATCGCGCCGTAGCGAACCGCCTTGCCTTTGGGCAGCACGTAGTAAAGGTAGCGTCGGTCGGTATCGACCAGGATAGAGCCTGGCGCTTCCTTCCTTTGGTATTGAACGATCTGGCGCCGATAGGCGGGCGGAATCCACGCCTGCTGGTAGGGTGGGTTCGCCAGTTGCTGTCGGTCGCGTGCCGTGAAATTGGCGTCCGGCACCGTGACAGGAGCAGGCTGGCCGAACAGCGCCTCGAAAATGTTTTGGGCAGAGGCCGTAGCCACGGAGGTGAGAAGCGTCGTGACCGTGATGCCGGTCATGAGGATGCCTTTGACGCCACGGCTCAAGCGGGTCTGGCGACGGGCCAAAAAAGCGAAGGGTTCCCCCAAGTCGCGCACCGACGATCCCCCCAGGCGCACCACTCTCATTAACCTTTGGCGGCCGGCGAAAATATGACCTAAGCGTGCCGGGAGTAAGACGTTTGGAGCGAGTGTACGTAGCGCATCGGTCGGCGGCGGAGCCGCCTCGCCACGACCGAAGCGCGCAACTCGAACGCCTCTGCCGATTGCCGGTCGAGGCGAAACGCGGCTCGAAGCCGCATCAGTGATCGCCAGCGGCGGCGTATTGGCGGCTACGGTCGGTCGACTTCAAGAGGTCCTTGACTGCGCCCGGGAGCTGTCCGGCGTAGAGCCGGCCGGGCGGGCTGTCCAGCCGCTCGACCACGGCGAGCCGGGTGATTTCACCCCGGAGGTAAGCGTTGAGGAACTCGTCGTAGTCGTTGAAGGACACGCAGCCGTTCGACTGGCCGTTGGCGCCCAGCATGTAGGTATGGGCGAGAATGCCGGCGCGGCCGTACATCCGGCTGTCGTTGATCGGGTTGAGGCGGATGGCGCGAACGCCGTGAAACAGCCGCTCGCGCAAGGTGAGCGTATAGACGTTCGGCGGCGTCGCGCCCTTCATCCGCACGTGCACGTGGCGGGGATTGTCCATCATGGCGCCGAAGCCGGAATGGGCCTCGAGCCGCCGGCCGCTCGGCAGGTAGACGGTACGCGCGGTGATGTCGTAGATCGCGGTGCGGCCGTCGTCATCGATCGCCGGGAGTTCCCTGCGAACCGGCGCGGGGCGCGGGCGCGCCCTGGGGATGACCGGCTTTGCCACCGCATTGGCGCTGGCGACGGTTTGATCGGGCGCCGGGCGCAGGCTGCTCGCCAGCGCTTCCATCGCCGACTCCAGATTCGCGTCGAACGACGGCGGGCAATCGTCGGTCGAGGCGAAACGTGTCTCGAAGGCGACGGGACCATCAGTCAGCGCGGCGAAACGCTGCGCGAAGGCGACGCGACCGTCAGCCAGCGCGGCGAAACGCTCCTCGAGCGACGCCACGGACGATGGGCTCGGGCACGCCGAGGCGGAGCGGTCGGTCAGCATGCCCATGGCGTCGGGCGGGGCGTCGAAGCGGATCTGCGGCTCCAGGCTCGCCACCCGGACGCGCTCGCTGAGATGCCCGGATCCGAGCGGCGTGCGCAGCCGGAAAATGTCAGGATGAATGGTCCCGAAGACGGAGATCGACGGACCGGGCAATGCGGTGTCCGCCGGACCCGCTTGCGTCCCTGCCGATTTGAGCACGAACCCTACACATATCGCGGCGATTCCAACCGGAATCACGCGACCCCCCCATCGAACCAAGAGGTCCCCCACTCCCTACCCACATCGCCCGGCGTAACGGCCAGCGTCAACGTGCGTCCCCCGACGCGAGCGGGAGCAAGCACGGCGATTGCGGCAAGAATTGTTCGGCGCGATGGGGTTGCGGTGATTTCGTACCTTGGGCCGCCCACGCCGCCGCGGCGGCTCCTCCATGGGACGTCCAGCATCTCGAAATCGGGGCCTAAAAAACCGGGAGAGGGCCAAGCTGGGAGGCAGGAATGACCGCCCCGAGTGCACCGATCGGAGCTCGACGACGCGCCTGCGCTGCTGGAATCACACGTCATATGGGGGGCAATACGCAACCGCATGGGCTGGATTTACCAAACGGCGCTCGCCGGCGAAGTTGAACCCAGATGATAGCGTGCAGGATACAGGCACGAATTGCGACAGCCGAAGGTCTTCGCCGCTGGTCGCTCACTCAGGTTCGGTTCTCACCAGCGCTACCGCGGCGGCCCAGCCGCATGCCATGGCTGCAGAGCCTCGATCTCATGACAATCCGGCTCTTTATCGATCATGCTCATCGCGAAACCTCGTTCGATCTTTTCCGCGTTGAGCATCCAATCCTGCAATTGCCATCCGGTGCTGATAGGTACGGTGCGTCACGTCAGTTAAGACCTCTTTATGAATGCGTTTCTGAACGACGGTTTTCACTTCGTGGTTAATCGCGGTGGTCATTCTACGCTGATCGCGTTCTCGTAAAGCCGGTGGTTACCCAAAGCGAATCGTGACTATAGGCATCGGTTCGCGTTTGCGACGGCAGCAGCGGACCTGAAGAGATGATTGTGGAACGGTTCAAGAAGCGGCGCGCGGCGACGGCTAGGGTAGGCGACGGTGATGATTTGTTTGTGTACAAACGAAACTGCGTGACATGGCGCGGCGTCGGCGTATGCTGATGTTGGCGCGCTCGCGGTTAGCCCTGCGACCGTCGGCCTGCCGGGGTTTGCGGCATTTCCGGCCTCGGCGGCGCAAGCGATGCGGCGAGGCCTTCCATGGCAAAGAAGCGGCGGCGGCTGATTGACCTTCCGCGCGGGAGCGTGGAGCGCTGGCCTGGCGTGTCGGACTGGCCGGGAGGTTGATGCAATGAACCAAGATCGATCGCGCAGCGGCTATCCCAACATGCCGAGCAAAGATGCCAATCCTACGCCCGCGGTTGACGTGGTCCGCGCCACGTGTCGACCAGCAACATGTAATGCGAAAACCGGCAAGATTTTCACAGTCAAGGCGAAGCGGGTGACGGCGCCGAAAAACGGGCTGCTGTTGCCCTAAGCAAAGGGGGTCCATGTGGCGAGCGAGCAGGCGCCACCGCTATACGTCGGAATCGTTCGCGAAATTGAACGGCAGCGCGACCGACTGGGCCTGACCATCGCTGACGTCGAAGCCGTGGTCGGCTTGGGCGAGGGTATGTATTCGAAGTTTTTGTGTCCGCACGCCGCGATCAGCGCACGCCGTGCCCGTTGGCCTTTGATGCAGGCAATCGTCGACGCGGTGTTTCCGGGCGGGTTTGACGTGCGGTTGGCGACGCGCGACGGGGTGCCGGTGCCACCGCCGAAACATAGAGGCCCGGGCGGTAGCAATGTGCGCCGAATGCTGCGCGCCCACATGGTTCGGATCGTGCAATTGCGAACCACGGAATCGCGCCGACAAGCGATGCTGAAACTGCCCAAGCGACAGCGGCGTGCGATGGCCAAGCATGCCGCGACTGTGCGCTGGGCGCGCATCAAGGCGGCGCGAGAGAAGGCTGCGGAAATACGGGCATCGGCGCGGCTCGGCGTTGGGTCCGCCAGCGTGCTGGCGCATCGGCCATTTGCGGGGACCCGTTATCAAAAACCTGCTCTTGGCCCTCGTTAGGAGTTCTGCCAGTCTTAACCCCCAACGCATAGGTTGTGCCCCTTGGGAGACGAGGTCGTGGCAGAACCCGCTGCGATTCGATACCGCGCGTTCCTGAGCTACAGCCACCGCGACGCAGCGTGGGCGAAGTGGCTGCACAAGGCGCTGGAAAGCTACCGCATCGATAAGGATTTGGTCGGGCGCGAGACGCTTGTCGGGCCGGTGCCGAAAACACTGCGGCCGATCTTCCGCGATCGGGAGGATTTCTCCGGCGGCCACACCCTGACCGCCGCCACCGTGGCCGCGCTCGACGCCTCGGCTGCGCTGCTGGTGCTGTGCTCGACGGCATCGGCGACACGGCCTGCCGTCAATGAGGAGGTGCGGTTGTTCCGGTCGCGCCATCCGGATCGGCCGGTGATCCCCATCATCATCGAGGGCACGCCACCGGACAATTATCCTCCGGGCTTGCGCTACGAACTCGCCGCCGACGGCACGATCACTGACCCCTCTGTCACCGTACTCGGCCCCGATCTGCGTGACAGCGGCGACGGCAAGAGCCTTGGTCTTGCCAAGGTCATCGCCGGGCTCATTGGCATCGGCACCGACGACGTGTTCCGTCGCGCCGAGCGCGCGCAAGCGACGCAACCGACTCTGGGGCGCGCTCGCGGGCGTGTTCCTGGTGCTCACGCTCGCAGCAAGCGCCAGCGCGGTCTATGCCTGGCAGCAGCTTAAAACAAACGAGGCATTTCTCAACGCTACGCTCAAGCGCGCCACAGAGATCGTCGATGAGGCGGTGAACCAAGCCGAGAAATACAATGTACCGCGCACCGCGACGCTCGCGCTTCTCGGCAAGGCCGAAGGCCTGTTCGATGACATGGCGAAGTACGGCCGGGCGACGCCAGAATTGCGTTATCGCAAGGCCTGGATGCTGATCCAGTTCGCACGCAATTACGCAATCCTCGGGGATACAAGCAAACAATTGGCCCGCGCCAATGAAGCGCGTCGCCTGCTGGTCGGGCTTGCTGCCGAAAAGCCCGACCATGTCACATATCAAGGAGACCTGTCGGTTGCGTTCGATGGGGTCGGCGACGTGCTGGTGGCGCAGGGCAACCTGACCGAGGCACTGAAATCCTTCCGCGACGGCCTCGCCATCATGGAGCCGCTGGCGAAGGCCGATCCCAACAACGCGGGCTGGCAGCGCGATCTCGCCGTCTTCTACGAAAAAGTCGGCGACGTGCTGGTGGCGCAGGGCAACCTGACGGAGGCGCTGAAATCCTTCCGCGACGGCCTCGCCATCAGAGAGCGGCTGGCGAAGGCCGATCCCAACAACGCGGGCTGGCAGCGCGATCTCAGCGTCTCCTACAGCAAGGTCGGCAACGTGCTGGTGGCGCAGGGCAACCTGACGGAGGCGCTGAAATCCTTCCGCGACGGCCTCGCCATCTCAGAGCGGCTGGCGAAGGCCGATCCCAACAACGCGGGCTGGCAGCGCGATCTCTCGCGTTTCCTACAGCGAGGTCGGCGACGTGCTGGTGGCGCAGGGCACCCTGACCGAGGCACTGAAATCCTTCCGCGACGGCCTCGCCATCATGGAGCCGCTGGCGAAGGCCGATCCCAACAACGCGGGCTGGCAGCGCGACCTCACCGTCTTCTACGACAGAGTCGGCGACGTGCTGGTGGCGCAGGGCAACCTGACCGAGGCGCTGAAATCCTTCCGCGACGGCCTCGCCATCTCAGAGCGGCTGGCGAAGGCCGATCCCAACAACGCGGGCTGGCAGCGCGATCTCACCGTCTCCTACGAAAAAGTCGGCGACGTGCTGGTGGCGCAGGGCAACCTGACGGAGGCGCTGAAACCCTTCCGCGACGGCCTCGCCATCAGAGAGCGGCTGGCGAAGGCCGATCCCAACAACGCGGGCTGGCAGCGCGATCTCACCGTCTCCTACAGCAAGGTCGGCGACGTGCTGGTGGCGCAGGGCAACCTGACGGAGGCGCTGAAATCCTTCCGCGACGGCCTCGCCATCTCAGAGCGGCTGGCGAAGGCCGATCCCAACAACGCGGGCTGGCAGTACGATCTCTCCATCTCCCACCAGCGAGTTGGGGACGTGCTGGTGAAGCAGGACAACCTGACCGAAGGGCGTGCCTATTTGCAGAAGGCTTTAGCGATCCTGAAGCAGTTGGATGAAGCAGGCCGCCTCGAACCGCGACGAAAATCTTCAATCGCCTGGATCGAGGCGCGACTGGCGAAATTGCAGGAGGCGCAGCCCTCTCCGAGGTGACGCGCGAGGGGCACACCTTCAGCGGACCTGAGAACGGAAGCAAATATGAAACGGCGGAACCGTAGACCCGCCGGCAGCGCCGCGCGCAAACGTGAACGAGCAGATGCGCGGTCTGCAGCGCGAGGAAGTGCCCGCCGCGACGCTCGACCGTGTGCAGGTTCTCAAGCCCCCAATAGCGCCGTCCGCGCGGCAGCGGCTAGGGTGATGTGCCCTCGACGATGGACAGGCGAGTAACCGTATATTTCGCTTGCGCTTCTCGCACTGGCTTCATCGCATCCGAATTGAACCAGCGGATTATGTCTTCCTTGTTCTCCCACCGGCTTATCGAAATTATGTTGGGCGATGGCTCGCCGGCCAGCACCTCCGGTCTAGCGCCTGTTACGATGAACTTTCCCCCTTGAGCCTGTACTTCTTTAGCAGCTGTCTGCAGGAAGGGCTGATACGCAGCGCGATCTTTGACCTCGGCATCAAAAATCAAAAATGCCGGTGGCTTTGCTTGTGCATGAAGCGCCTGGATGGCCAAAGCGCCAAGCCCAATGCCTGCCAGCAGTGCCAACGCCGTCTTATTTCTCGATTTCACGGCAATCCTCCCTGTTAATGTTGCGGTAGGGTCTAGTGGAAATCGCGCGTACGGCGCGTTCAAGCTCCCGAGCACCCTATCGCTCGGCCGGTTTTGGATGAATGCGCGGTGCGAGTTTTTCATGATCCGCGTCGGGCATGCCCGTGCCTATGTCTGCGGCGCAAGGAAGTGCCCGCCGCGAATCGGATTGGTGCACGAGCGAACCCTGAAAAGCTATCCCCAACGAAGGGATCTGCGCGGATTGCGCGGCGCGGGAGGCGGGCCGGTG
Source organism: uncultured Alphaproteobacteria bacterium (assembly GCA_963827585.1). GTDB lineage: Bacteria > Pseudomonadota > Alphaproteobacteria > Rhizobiales > Xanthobacteraceae > VAZQ01. The sequence goes on along the minus strand of CAWHCK010000001.1, from coordinate 10,967 downwards.
ACAGCTATAATGAGTGACTGCCACCCTGCTATAGGTCGCGCTGGTAGTTGTGTGGGTAGGAAACGGCTTTGGCTGCGCAAACATCGATGAAATTGGCGTAACTTCGTCATTTTACAGAAGAACGACTTCCGTGACGCTGAGGCGATTGCCGAGGCAGTACAGCGACCGACGATGAAGTTCGTGGTCACCAAGACCGCCGATCAACTCGACCTACAGGCTCTGCATCGCGTCCGTGAGCGGCTGGTCAGCCAGCGCACCGGCATCATCAATCAAATCCGCGCCTTCCTGCTGGAACGGGGCATCGCGGTGCGACAGGGACAGCGCTTCCTGCGGGTGGAGCTACCGCGCATCCTTGCCACACCGCCCGATGTGCTTTCCCCCCGCATGGTGCGTGTCATTGAGGGGCTGGCTTCTGACTGGCATCGGCTGGATGAGCGCATCGAAGTTTTCTCAAGCGAGATCGAGGAGTTGGCCAAACGGGACGCCGGATGCGAACGCTTGATGAGCATCCCCGGCATCGGACCGATCATCTCCAGCGCCATGGTCGCCGCGATCGGGACTGGCGACAGCTTCTCCAAGGGTCGCGACTTTGCCGCATGGCTAGGGTTGGTTCCGAGGCAAATCTCGACCGGGGACCGCACCATCCTCGGCAAAATATCGAAGCGGGGCAATCGCTACCTGCGCGTCCTGTTCGTGCAGGCGGCATGGGTCGTTCTTGTAAAAGTGAAACCGACCAGATGGCAAGGCCACGGGCTCAGGCCTTGGATCGAGGCCGCCAAGAAGCGGCTGCACCACAACGTGCTCGCCATCGCCCTTGCCAACAAACTCGCGCGCATCGCGTGGAGCGTTCTTGTCCATGGTCGAGCCTTCGAGACGAACAAGCGTCAGGCTGCTGCGTGATCGTTCGCGAGTAATTGAATTACCTGCCGCCGAGGTCTGCGAGAGGATGAGACGAGATGGAGGTTCGGTCTTCCCGGCGCATGCGAACACTGGTGACCCAAATGGCCCAGTTGAGGCCTGTCCGCTAATGAGATCGCACGCGCGCTGATATCCATGATGGCCCGGAGCCCGCGCTCCAATCAAAGGCCGGATACATTGATGCAAGACCGCTCACCGCTAACTCGTCGAAATCTTCTTGCTACGCACGGCCGGACCATACATTCGGGTCAACTGAGAAGAACTCAGCCTGAGCATTTCTCTTCCGGTTTGCCCCCGTAACCGGACCTAACGAGATGACTTTGCGATGTCGCAAGAGTTGCCAAGAGGCGACATAGCGCGGTGCAGCAAATTAGCACCGACTCTCCGCAGCCATTTCGAATCCTGACTAGCTTTCGGCGCTGCCCGGTATGCGCACCGTAAACACCGAGCCCTTGCCCGGCTCGCTCTCGACCGTCACGTCGCCGCCCATCATCCGCGCGAGCTTGCGGCTGATGGCGAGCCCGAGCCCGGTGCCGCCGAATTTCCGCGCGGTCAACGAGTCGGCCTGAGTGAATTCGGCGAACAGCTTCGCCTGCTGCTCCGGCGTCATGCCGATGCCGGTATCGCACACCGCAAGCTCGATCCAGTCGCCGCCGTTTGCGACCCTTCGAGCCTTGAGCTTGACCTCGCCCTGCTTTGTGAATTTGCAGGCGTTGCTCAGGAGATTGAGCAGGATTTGACGCAGCCGCATGGGATCGACGGTGACCGCGCCCAAGTTCTTCTCCGCCTCGACAACAAGGCGGTTCTTGTTGTGTTCGGCAAGCTGGCCAGCGGTGCCGATGACCTCGCCGATCAGCGGCGCAAGGTTCACGCTTTCAGGGTTGAGTTCCAGCTTCCCGGCCTCGATCTTGGAGAGGTCGAGCACCTGATTAATGAGCCCAAGGAGATGGGTGCCGGCGGCATTCACGCGTTTGAGCGGCTCCAGGGCCTTATCGGTGCCAAAACGCGCGGCATTGGTGACCATCATTTCAGTCAGGCCGATGATGGCGTTGAGCGGCGTGCGCAGCTCGTGGCTCATGCTCGAAACGAATTGCGACTTGTTCTGGCTGGCCAATTCGAGCTGACGATTCTTGTCCTGGATCTCGTCGAATAGCCGGACGTTCTTGATGGCTATGCTGGCTTGGTCTGCGAAGGTGGTCGCAAGGTCGATCTGCTTATCTGTGAAAGGCTGGACGGCCGATCGTTGCAGGAGCAGGACGCCGATTGTGAACCCCTCCCGCAAAAGCGGCACTCCGAGAAAGAGCGTGTGCGCGATATTATTGCCATCCGGGCCATGCGCTCGTCGGGATCAGCCCGAGCATCGAGCACATGAACGGCCCTGCCCTCAGCCAGCACGCGACCAACCATCGTCCAACCGGAGGGCTCAACGGGATCGCGCATCATGCGTTGGGTGACTTCGGGCGAAAAGCCGTAGTTGGACACGTGATGATAAAATCCGTCATCACCTGCAATCCGAATTGCGGTTCGATCGGCGCGACAAAGCCGCGCCGCCGACTCAACAAGCGTGTCGAGCACAGCTTGCAGGTCGAAGGTCGAGCGACTGATCACCTTGAGCACGTCGGCGGTAGCGGTTTGCTGCGCGAGCGTTTCACTGAGGTCGTCGGTGCGCTCGCGCAGCTCGTTGAGCAACCGCGTGTTCTCGATCGCGATAACCGCCTGCGCGGCAAAGTTCTGCACCAGCTCGATCTGCCTGTCGGTGAACGCACGCACTTCCTGGCGGTAGATAGCGAGCACTCCGATCAGCTCGTCACCCTTGAGCATCGGCACGTTAAGAAAGGTGCGGGCCCCCGCGAGACTAACGATGGCGCCGGTGTCGGAACCTCCTTCCGCGAACACGTCCACGACGTGAACGACTTGCTTAGTCTTTAGCAGCCGATCGAGGATCGCTCCCGGACGCGGCCGGATAGTCGGCACATGCCGTCGCTCCTTCAAGTATGCCGTTGGGGCGCCATGCAAAGCGACATGTCGAAATTGATCGCCTTCCAACAGCAGCAGATTGCCAAAGTTGGCGTCGCATATGCGGGTGGCGTTCGCCAGAATGGCATCGAATACCGGCTTCAACTCACCCGATGACGAGCTGATCACCTGGAGCACCTCGGAGGTCGCGGTCTGCCGCGCCCTCGCCTCCGCTAGTTCATGGGTTAGTGCGCTGACTTGCCCTTGCAGATCGGCAAGAGTTGAACTGGCTGGGTGCACAGCCGTTGGCGCGTTATTGCGCTTGGTCTTCTGCGAGCTGCTATGCTGTGCTTTCGCTGGTTTACGGCTCATCGGAAACGCTCACCGAGCCCTCCCATGGGCGCCGGTGACCATAGGCTACCACATCATGAGGTTCGTTGTGCACCCCAGCAAAATTCGCTGCCGATTGGCAGCTATGGTTCGCGTCGTTCCGACAGGCAGCAAGGTTTCGCCGATGTCCGCTATACCTTGAATGCGGCGGACTTCCGCCGACAGGGGCAAGCCGCTTGCGGCGGGAGTGAGTTGCTCAATCGACTGAAATATTGGCGGCTTTGATCACGGGGGCCCATTTCTGCGTTTCGGCGGCCATGAAGGCAGCGAAATCCTCAGGCGAGCCGACCTTCGGTCTGGCGCTGAGCTTGGCGAGGCTGGTCCCCAACTCTTTGGTCTTCAAAATGTCGTTGATCGCGGAATTGAGTTCTGACGACGATTGCCGCAGGCGTGCGGACCGGCGCGACAATGCCGGTCCAAAACGCGCCCTGAATTGCGGGAAATCCCGCTTCGGCGGTTGTCGGCACTTCGGGCAATTGGGAGATGCGGGTGTCATCCGTGACCGCGAGAGCTCGCAGTGTTCCAGCTTCGATCTGAGGAAGGAGGCTGGTTGTTGAATTGAAAAGCATCTGCGCCTGACCGGCTACCACAGCTTGCACGGCCTGACCGCCGCCGCGGAACGGAACGTGGAGAATGTCAACGCCGGTCGTCGATTTAAGCAACTCGCCAAGCAAATGAGGAAGCGTCCCGGGGCCGGCCGATGCGTAGCTGGTCCTTCCCGGATTTGCTTTCAGATAGGTGACGAATTCTTGCACCGATTTCGCGGGAACTGCGGCATTGACCCCAAGAAGAAAGGGGCTGCTGAAAATCGTCGCAACCGGCGCGAGGCTCTTGGTGGGGTCGTAATCGAGGTTCTTGTAGATCAAGGGAGCTGTGGTCAATGGACCCGGATAACTCCAGAGGAGGGTGTGGCCGTCGGGCTCCGAGCTGGCGACCATTTTAGAGCCGATAATGCCACCGGCGCCGCCCGGCCGATTCTCGATGATCACAGACTGGCCCAGCGCCGAGGACAACCGTTCCGCGACCAGCCGCATGACGAACTCGGCGGGGCCGCCCGGAGCTTGGGCGACGACAATCCTGACGGGGCGGCTCGGGTAGGGTTGCCCCATGACCTGCTTGGCCACAGCCGTATTGAAGGTCGTCGCCGCCATGGCGAACAGCGCAGCTCTTCTCGTGAGCATAACATCCTCCCGATCTGAGGCAGCCGGAACAACGTCCTATGCGCCGTCGGGAAGAACCCTGCCTCGTTTCCGTATAGCTGGAAAGTTCTATTTTTCGATATTAGTATCGCAATTCACCTATACAAGAACGGGCAACTTCGATGGAGTGGACGGACCGCATCGGTCGACGCATCAAATTGCGCGACCTCCATATTGCGCTGGTGGTAACGCAGACTGGCAGCATGCTGAAGGCGGCGGAGCACCTCGCAATTTCGCAGCCTGTCGTATCGAAGGTCATAGCCGATCTTGAGCATGCGCTCGGCGTACGCCTGTTCGATCGCAGCCGGAGAGGCGTGGAGCCGACGCCAGCCGGACGCGCTCTTTTCAATCGTGGGCGTGCGGCATTCGACGAATTGAGACAGGGCGTTAAGGAGGTCGAGTTCCTAACTGATCCGACAGCTGGAGAACTGCGGATCGCCGCAACCGAGAACATGGTTGCGGGACTGATTCCGGCCGTTGTCGACCGTCTCTCGCGTCAGTATCCGCGCATTGTCTTCCATGTCACGCAGGCGCTGAGCGCCGCCGGCCAATTCCGTGAGTTGCGGGATCGCGATGTCGAGCTGCTCATTTGCCGCCTTCCTAAATCCTTCCCAGAAGAGGATTTGGAGGTCGAAATCCTGCTCGATGAGCCATTCCTGGTGGCGGCTGCAGTCCACAACCGATGGAGCAAGCGGCGGCGAATCCAGCTGTCGGAGCTGGCCGACGAGCCGTGGATTCTGCCCCGACCTGAGAGTTTCGTCGGCGCGCTCGTGGCGAAAATCTTCGAGGATGGTGGTTTTAAGATTCCGTCCGCCAGCGTGGTTTGCAATTCGTTTCAGATGAGCAACGCCTTGCTCGCGACCGGACGGTTTATCGGAATTTATCCCGGCTCACTTGTTCGGTTGGGCGCCAAGCGACTGGCTATTAAGGTCCTGCCGGTCGAACTGCCGATCCGTTCAACGCCCGTCGGCATCGTGACCTTAAAGAACCGAGCGGCCAGCCCGTTGGCACGGCTGTTCATCGACTGTGCGCGAGAGATAGCCAAGTCACAGACACTTCTGGTGGATGGTTCCTCGCGCAAACGTCAACGAATGGCCGCAAACGCCTAATGTACACCAAGCTCAAGGTGACTATCATCACCGACAGATGCCTGACATGCATTTGCTTAAACCCCTCTACTGCTCTCTATGCTTACTAATCCTAAATCAGCGCCACGGCCTAGAGACAGTGCGCGGTTTAATTTGGACAAAAAGCAGCCCGCCCTCATCAAAACGAGGCGGCGGCCTTTGACAACGCGACCGCGCTGCACAACGCGATTTATGCGCAAGGTCGCGAGAAGTCTCTTGTGGGTCAAACCCGGACTTCCTCCTTGGAGGCCGCACGTCCGGTTCTGCCAGCTGCGGACATGCCGCCGCAGTGGCTCTGGGCAACTATGGGCCATAACCCGACTCATGCACCGCAACAAAGGACGTACACGGCTTCAATAAATCTACTCGATCACCTCGTCGGCGCGCAGCAGGATCGATGTCGGCAGCGTAATGCCCAGCGCCTTGGCTGTCTGAAGATTCAACACCAGTTCGAAATTCGAAGCCTGCTCGACCGGCAGCTCGGCGGGCTTTGCGCCACGAAGGATTTTCGCCACGTAGGAGGCTGCGCGGCGCCACATCGGTCCGGTCTCCACGCCGTAGGACATCAGGCCGCCGGCCGTGACGTAGTGGCGGAAGATGTTCATGGACGGCAGGCGATGCGCGATTGCCAGGTCCGCGAGCAGCTTCGTCTGGCGAGTGAAATTGGGAGTCGACAAGATGTGCAGCATCTGCACCTGGTCCTGCGCCAGCGTGCGGAAAGCCGCCTCGAAATCATATGGCGGATTTTCGAGCCTGATGGAGTGCAACGTGAGCCCCAGCGACTGCGCAGCGCGCTGGGCTGCACTGAACTGATCGGCCGAAAAATGATCGTAGAGCGCGCCGACCCGTTTTCTGTCGGGGAACGCCTCCACCATCAGCTCGAGCTGCTTCACGGCCAGCTCCGGCTGGCGGTAGAACAGGCCGGTGATATTGCCGCCGGGATGCGACAAGCTCTTGATGTAGCCGCGCTCGATCGGATCGTAGTTATTGGCCATCACGACGATCGGAACCGAGGGTCTCGCCGCCGCCGCTGCCTGCAAGCCGAGCTCTGCGCCGGTCACGACGATCACGTCCGCTTTCGCCGCGACTAGCTCGTTGGCGCTGGTATAGGCCTGGTGGACGTTGTCGCCGATCTCGCGGGAATCGATGACAAGATTTCTGCCCTCGGCAAAGCCCAGCTTGCGCAGCTCGGCCAGCAGGATCTGAGAACCCGGTCCGGAAATTGGAGCCCAGGCGTGAGAAGGCCGACGCGCGCGATCCTGCCGTCCTGTCCCCGCGCCGCAAGCGGCCAAGCCGCGGCCGCGCCCCCAGCAAGCGTGATGAAATCGCGCCGCCTCATGTGCTCCCCTTAGTCCGAGGATTGGACCCTACCACATCGTTGTAGAAAATGCCGCGTTGTGCATCACAGCAAAATTGGCGGCCGATGTCTCAGTTGGGTCGATGCTGTTGAAAAAGTCTCCGCAAAGGAACTGTGGAATTAAAAATTGAAACGAACGAATCCGGGCAAGTGTTTTCTTAAATCATGATTGCGCATTTGCTCTTGATCCTGAATCAATGTTGCTAACAGACCCCCCTCATAATCCTTTTTCAACAGCATCGGTCAAACCCGGAAAAGCTCAGGTCGAGCACAAGTTTTCCGGTGTGCCCCCAGCAACGGGCATTCGTCAGCGCGATTGGCACGTCGGTTCAGTGCCAATAGCTGCCATATGCACCGCAGCAATTCGCTTCGCTATTCGATCACCTCGTCTGCGATGGCGAGCAGCGTCGGCGGGATGGTGAGGCCGAGCGACTTGGCAGCCTTCAGATTGAGAACGAGATAGAAGTGAGTCGGTTGCAGGATTGGCAGATCGGCCGGTTTCTCGCCTCGCAGCACCCGTCCGGTGTAGATGCCACCTTGGTGATAAGCATCGATGATGCGCGAGCCGTAACTCATCAGCCCGCCTGCTTCGACGAAAAAACGCCACGCATAGATCGCCGGCACCATGTGGAGCGCGGCAAGCGCCACGATGCGATGGCGTTGAGTATCGATGAATGGATCACTGCCGACCAAAAGCGCACCGGCGCGACGTTCAAGCAGTTTTGCGAACGCCGGATCGACGTCGGCCGCTTTGGCCACCGGTAGCAGATGAACCGCCAATCCCAGCTCGCGCGCCGCGGCCTCGATGTCCTGCGTATCGATCTGCGCATTCGCGCTGGTCGGATTGAACAACATGGCGATGGCCCTATTGTCCGGCGTGATTTCCCGCAGCAGTCCCAGCCGCTTCGAGAGCACCACGCCGGAGAACATCGTCACGCCGGTCACGTTGCCGCCCGGACGATTGAGGCTCTCGACAAGGCCGAGCCGCACCGGATCGGCTCCGGCCTCAAACACGATCGGGATCGTCGCCGTCGCGGCCTTCGCCACCTGGGCTGGTACGAGACTGGTGTTGGCGAAGATTACGTTGACCTGGCGGCGGACCAGATCGCCCGCCAGCGCCGGCAGACGGTCGTGCTGGCCTTCCGCCCAGCGGTATTCGATCGCGACGTTTTGACCCTCGACAAATCCGGCTTCACGCAAGCCATTGCGAAACGCGGCTAGCAGGTCGTCCGAGCCGCCAGCTCCCCGCAATGATAAAAATCCGATGACGGGCAGCACCTGTTGCTGCGCGCCGGCTGCGAACGGCTGCGCCATCACACTGCCGATAATACTGATGAATTCCCGCCGCCTCATGTCACCCCCACCCGGGCTCAGGAGCGGCAATCGTATAATTCTACCTAGGTCGCGGAAGAGTGGGTTGCCCGATGTCCGCTTCTCTAATCGGCCGTTTGGGGTCAAGCGCTTTCAGACTATCCACCAGCACAGTGTCGATGTCGCTCACGGGCTCGTGCTTCTCTTCGGAATCGGCGCCAAGGCCCTTCCATCATGGGATCGAAGACGAGGCGGAACAATCTTTGGGACGGCCTTTGCCGTCAGTGTGACGGCAGGTCCAAGCGGACATGCGAACTCACCTCATCCATCGTCCCGCGAAGGACATCATTCCACCGCTCGGTGGAGCTCGAGTGTCCTTCTATTGGATTAGATGCTGCACGGTTTTCATGCTGCTGCTGTGGCCCGTTCTCGGGTCCAGCGGAACTCGGTGCCGTCAACCCATATGCGGTGCATGATCACAGCCAACCGGCGCGCCAGCGCCACGATCGCCTTTTTCATCCCACGGCGCCTGGCGATCTGCATCGCCCAGGCCTTGAGCCAGGACCATTTCTTCGAATGCAGCATACTCTGAGCTGCCTCGTAGAGCATCACCCGCATCATCTCGTCTCCGCAGCGTGATATTCTGCCGTTCCGATCGACCTCGCCCGATTGATACTTGGAGCACGTCAGCCCAAACACGGCCCCGACTGCTTTGGATTTGCGGAAGCAAGCGGGCACGTCGACCGTGGCGCGATAGGTCAGCGCCACCACGGGGCCGACACCAGGGGTCGTCATCAAGCGCCGGCACACCTCATCATCCCGGACAATGGCCAGCAATCGGCGATGCAGGATGACGATCTGTTCGCGTAGCACCCGCCGGACAATGAGCAGTGGTTCGACCAACTCAGCTAAGTCCGGGAGGTTCTCGACAAGCTCGTTGATGCGGGCCTCAAACTTCACCTTCCCGACCATTCCGACCTTGAGGCCGAAGTTGCGCAAAGTACCGCGTAGGTCATTCTCGATGGCGATCGCCTTCGACTGTAGCAGCTTGCGATGAGTTCAGCAGCAAACTCTCCACCACTCATCTTTGGCGGCTGACATCAAAAAGCCCGGCGGCGCGGGCGGCGCGGGCGGGATTGGCGGTGTCGGCTCGCGCAAGTCGATCCGTCTTTCTCCGGGATTGCCACGAACGATTTTGAGCAGAGTCGGTGTCGGAGAGTCACGTTAAGGAGCTAATTGGTTAACGTCGTCGGGGTGCGATCTTCGCTGTTCTGATAGATATCCTTGCGTCGTCATTTCCCAAAAAACGGCATGACCACGCCTCTTCTACTCTGACACACGGCAGGTGTGTCTAGTCGTGTCCAGTGAGACCGCGAGAGTGCGCCATTAGGAGGCGCGCGAAGATCGAAGTCTCCGAATGCGGCATCGCCTTTGAAGCGCAGGTCTTCCCAGGGAAACACGGCGCAGCGGCAGCGTGGGTGTTGAACACCGGCGCGGTCTCACCGGACCGCAGCCGGGCCGAGAAGGCTGGCATCATCTACATCGATGTCTGGAACGGCTTCGTTGACGAAGCAGGATTGGATGGCTTACAGATCGCCAGATGCCAGCGACCGGCCGGTTTGATTTTACTTACGCGCCGTTTCGCGTTCGCGCAGGACCTCTTCCGCGCGCTTGTCGGCTCTAAGCCCCAAATAAACGGGATGGCGCATTTCGCCGGAGTTCGTCCACTCGGTGAATTTCACTTCTGCCACAAGGGTGGGCTTCACCCAGGTGGTAACAGCTTCGCCTCTCACCTTTTTTGGAAAAGGAGACTTTGCCATCTTCAATTTGATCAGCTTGCGGTGAAGTTCTTTTAGAGTCTCATGATTGAAACCCGTGCCTACGTGACCGATGAAGCGCCATTCCTTGCCCTCGCGCAGGGCGAGCACCAGTGCTCCGAAACGCGGTCGCGTCCTTCTGGGGGCTGTAAAGCCGGCAATGACGACCTCCTGGCGTTTCGACGTCTTGATCTTCAGCCAATTATATGTACGGGCTCCCGACAGGTATTGGCTATCGGCGCGCTTGGCCATGATACCTTCGAGGCCGTTACGGTCGGCCTCGTGGAAGAATTTTGTGCCGAAGGTAGCGCGGTGATGGCTAAACGCGATCAGTTTGTGCTTCGGCAGAATAGCCTTGAGCCGCTTCTTACGCTCCAGCAGCGAAAGGCCGCGTAGATCGTCTCCGTCCTGAAACATAAGATCGAAGGCGCAGTATTGCAGCTTGGCCCCGTGGCGGCGCGCATTCTGGAGGAGTTGGAAATGCGAGAGGCCATCGCTGCCGATCGCGACCAATTCGCCATCGATCACTGCATCGTGCTTCATGCCCTCTAACGCTTTCGCGACTTCGCTGTAGTTATGGCTGACGATCTTGCCGTTGCGGCTGTAAAGGGTGACCTCACCGCCTTCAATTGTTGCCACCATGCGAAAGCCGTCATACTTATCCTCGAATATCCAGTCATTATCATCAAACGGGCCATCGGTGAGCGTGGCGAGCATCGGCTGCAGACGTTTGGGCAATTTCGAGGTACGCGCCACGATTACGCGCTCCATGGGAGGACGTTGCAACGGCAGGGTATGCAGCCCAGTAGCCGGGATAAACTCCCGATGTTATAGAGCACGCGTTCTGTTCGAGCTAGACGGCGCATCCAGCAACATTCTCAGCGAGCTTTGC